>CAVUUX010000003.1:0-587407 GCA_963744705.1 Ilumatobacteraceae bacterium | reverse complement strand
GCGCATGCCGAGCAGGTGGATTCCGGAGTCGAAGTGCCAGTCGCGCTCGGGGACGAACTCGAAGCCGAGCCGGCGGTACAGGCGATGCGCGGTGTGCATCCAGGTCCCGCTGTAGATGAAGACCGCGTCCGAGCCGATCTCCGCTGCCTCGGCAAGGCACCGGCGAGTGAGTGCTTCGCCGATGCCCACGCCCCTGCGCGGCGGTGTCGACGCCGAGCATCCGGAAGCTGCTCTCGCCGGGCAGCAGCCCCTCGGCGTGGGGGCTCGACGCGTCGGCCACGAACGTGACACACCCGGCCGGGGTGCCATCGACGAATGCTCCGAACACGACACCGTTGCGGACCCGGGCCGCCACATCGGCCAGCTCCGTTTCGTAGTCCGGCTCTCGCGGCATGTCGGGCAACGCCAGGTAGCTCGCGAGCACGATCCGGCCGAACGCATCGAGGTCGTCGTCCTCGGTGAGCGCTCGAATCTCGAGGTCGGCCATCACCGCAGTCTGCCCGAACCTCCTGGGCCCCTGAGAGGCCGATCAGCAGCTCCAGCCCGTTCGACCTCGATCGCTCGACGTCGACGACCGAAGATCGCGCCCTCTACGCCGTGATGAGGCGGACCTCGACGAAGCCGTCGGCTCGCCGTGCGAACACCTCGTCGGCAGTCACCAGGACCGCGTCGACCTGAGCGGCGTTGGCCGCGATCCATGCGTCGTTGCCTCGCAGGCCGAAGCGACGCGCCGTTGCATAGTGATCGAGAATCGGTTCCTCGACCGGCAACTGTCGGAACCGGCGTGCCCGGCTCAGCGTGCGCTCCCGCTCCGTGCGCGTCGACGCATCAGGTGACAACACGACGCCGACGTGCAGTTCGGCAATCGTGACGAACGAGACGTAGGGCCGGTCGCCGTCGCTGCGAATCAGGTCGGCGGCCGGGTTGCTTGCTCGCTCGACCAGGGACACAACGGCCGAGGTGTCGAACAGCAGGCTCACGCGAAACCGAGACGGCGATCGTCGGTGTCGTCCTCGTCGCGTCGCAGGCGCTCCATCTCGTCCAGGAGCCCGCTGTCGTGCGGATCAGCGGTGATCTCATCGATCCACGCAGCAAGATCGTCGTCGTCGGGTTCGATCGGAACGATGCGGGCGATCGGATGTCCGCGCCGGGTGAGTATCACATCGACGCCGCGCTCGACCGCGTCGATCACAGCCCGGGTGTCGTTGCGGAGATCTCGTATGGGAACTCGCATCCTTCGATTGTAGCACTTGAATTGCTACGGTCTCGGTGGTGCCGCCGGCATGCACATCGCTCCGGAGCAGGGCGAGTTCCTCACCATGCTGACCCGGCGACGACGCGGAGTTCGACCGAACACGTCGAGCCCTCGGCGAGACCCTCTGCGGTTCGCACCTGCTTCTTCACCGGCAGCAGGTAGGTCCCGCGTTTGACGTCGGGGAAGATCGACGTCCGCCACGTCGTCGACCCGATCGTCACCTCGACGCGCAGCGAACCGAACCCCGCCTCCAGGTGCCCGTAGCGCTCGTCGATGTCGTCGGCCGATCTCCTCCGGAAGGCTCACGAAGAACCAGGCGGCAGATCCCTGGTGTTCCCACAACGTTGCGCCGAACCGGTACGGATCCACGTCCACGGCCGGGACCGTAGCGCCAGTCGGCGACGGCGAAGGCGGTCGTCGGACGTGAGGCCAGTCCCGGCATGGCCCGCACCGGCGAGTGCCCCGGCTGCGGTTCTGAACGGAATGGGTCCCGGTTTCCGGGACGGATTCCGCTCAGAAGCTCAGGGCGTCGACGCCTAGGCCGTCACCGCGGTTCGAAGACGACGACGGGGGTCTCGGCCGAGCGGGAGGCGGCGTAGGCGTCGAGCCCCTCGTCGATCTCGGCCCACCGGCGCCACAGTCGGTCACGCTCGTCGCCGTCGACCCGGCGGGCGCGCGCTCGGCGCATCGGTTGGCCCTTCAGTTGGATGACGGCGTCGGGGTTCGCCTCGAGGTTGAGCCACCACGCCGGCAGGCCCTCGTCCCAGCCGTTCATCGCCAGCACCACCGGCGTCGAGCCGTCCTCGATGTAGCCGAGGATGACGCTGCGCCGTTCGCCGGATCGGCGGCCGATCGTCGTCACGTGCATCGCGCCCCAGCCGCGCTTGCTCGCCGGTGTCCACAGGACGCGGTCACCGAGGAGTCGGTAGAGGAACCGGTGGGCCCGCCAGAAGAGATGCTTGAACCACACCGGGGGCAGCTTCGGCGGTTCGGTCGTCTTCGTCGCTTCGGTCGTCTGGGTGACCATGGCGTTCTCCCTTCACCACGACGTCGCGTTCGGCGTCTCGGCGATGTCTGTTGCATCGGTCTCGCCTCCACCGTCTCTCTGCGCCCGCTCCGGCACAAGAGGCGAAGGTCGAGACCTCGCGTTGCCCGGCCGGGCGCGGCCCGGAGGATCAGCCGAGGGCGTCCGCCTGGATGTCGGGGTAGACGGCCTGGCAGGCATGCAGGAGAGGTTCGAGCCCCATCGCCTTCGACTTCGAGCCGGAGACCTTCAGTTTGCGGAACAGCAGCGCCCGGCCGAGCGGGAGCGTGCCCAGCAGCAACTGGTGCATCGAGTCGGCGCTGAGCTTCGCGGTGAGGGTGGCGTCGACTCCGTCGATCGGCGCGAACGTCGTCACGACCGGACGCGAGCGGCCGTCGACCCAGATGTCGGCGTCGGGATCGTGCAGCTGGAAGTTGATCACCATCTGGGCGTCGACCAAGGTGTCCATCGAGTCGTCGTCGGCGACGGCATCGAACATCGTGGTGTAGACGCTCTCGAGTTGCTCGGCGTCGGCGTACGTGCGGCCCATGCCGAGAACTTTACGGTCTGCCCGTCGCGCCGTGGTGAGGGGGTGGCCCGACTGCTGGTATTCAATCGAATACCAGTCGGGTACAGTGTGCGATGTGGATGCGGCACGGTTGATCCGGACGGCGCGGCGACGCGCGGGGCTCACGTTGCGCGAACTCGCCCAGCGCGCGCCACACCTCGCACTCGACGCTCGCGGCCTACGAGCAGGCTCGCAAGACCCCCAACGTCGACACCCTCGACCGGATCCTCACCGTGTGCGGATTCAGCGTCGACGTCACGCTCACACCACGACCGGCCGAGGTCGCCGCCGATCCGGTCGCTCGTGGACGTGAACTCGTCGAGGTGCTCGAGCTGGCGGAGATGTTCCCGGCGCGCCACACCCCCACGCTCACCGCGCCCAAGTTCGGTGCCGCCGCATGACCGAGAGCCGAGGCCCCTCCCTGGCGGGCAAGATCGTCGCCGTCCACCAGGCGCTCGACGCCGCACACCTGCCTCACGCCTTCGGTGGCGCGCTCGCCCTCGCCTGGTGCACGCAGCGCGCCCGCGGCACCATCGACATCGACGTCAACGTGTTCGTCCCGGTCCCACGCACCGGTGACCTCCTCGCCGCGTTGCCCCCCGACATCGCCGCCACCGACGCGGCGGTCGCGCAGCTCGAGGCCGACGGTCAGACCCGCCTCTGGTGGGGGAACACACCGGTCGACGTGTTCCTCGACACCACGCCGTTCCATGCCGACGCCGGCGAGCGCATCAGGTGGGAGCCCTTCGCCGGACACGACGTCCCGTTCCTCGCCTGCCGGGACCTCGCGGTGTTCAAGGCGTTCTTCGATCGGACGAAGGACTGGGCCGACCTCGAGGAGATGCAGATGGCCGGCACCCTCGACGTCGAGGCCGTGGCCGGTGTGCTCGTCCACTACCTCGGCCCCGACGATCCCCGCATCGCGCGCCTGCTCACCCTCGCCTGAATCGCCGAGTCCGGCTCGGAGCCGTCCCGCGGGTTCAGGCGCCGTTCGTGCGCGTGTCGTCGGCTGCTTCGACGAGCGCCGCGAAGCCGTCGAGCTCCGCGGTGGTCGGCGAGTGGCTCCACACGTAGAGCCCGTCGAGCAGTTCGGCGTACGTCGTCTCCTGGCCGGGTTGCACCGACACCGCGATCGGTATGTCGGCGGGCAGTGTCCGCTTGTACTGCTCGAGGATGCGGCGGTGGTAGTCGCGGTCGAGATCGAGTTTGAACACCACGCCGTGCGCCTTGTCGACCTCCTCGCACGTGCCCTCCTCGATCAGCGGGCACGGCCCGTCACCCGGTCCGTGGCACACGGAAACGTGATGACCCATCCCTTCGAGCAGGTGACGCTCGAAGCCCTCGTGGTCTCCCGGGGTGACATCCAGAATCACCCCCATCTGGTCGTCGTTCATCCCAGCATTCTCCGCTCGTCTCTCGAAGGCGGCCAGGGTCGGAGGTCCCCGACCCGTACCCGGCGTGTTCGTCAGCGGATCTGGCGGACGCGGCCGTCGGATCCCCACGTGGCGTCGGCCGTGAGGACGTCGACGTCGAGGCGTTCACCGAGCGCCTGGCACAGCCGGTCCGCCAACGACAGACCCGCACCCGCCCGCCATCGCCGCGCGGCCCACTCGGCGTCGTCGGCGGTGACGGCTTCGACGCGGACCTCGTAGCTCACGAGGAGCGCGCGGACCAGGTCCCAGTCACGGCCGGCGGCGAGCACCTTCTGCGCGACCTCGGACCAGTTGGCGGCACCGCACACCGACCCCTGCGCCATGGCGTCCTCGACCGTCTCCGATCCCGATTCGTCCTGCACGAAGGCGAGGATCGCCGACGCGTCGAGCACGACGCTCACGCGGCGTCCTCGGCCTCGGACGCCCTCCGGCGGTCGGCGAGCAACTCTCCCACGAGATCGAGGCCGGCGAGCTCGTCACGGACGCGCGCCCGGAGCTGTGCCCGGGTCATCACGACGAGCCCGCCCGGCGTGTCGAGGAGTACCAGCGGTGTGCCCTCGGACAATCCGGTGCGTGCGCGCACCTCGGCCGGTACCACGAACCGGCCACGGTCTCCCATCACGACCGAGTATGTCCCACTCATGAGAGCAACGTACCACATCGAGTTACGTGATGGGTCGGACGACGCTCCCGCTGCCCGACCGCCGCTCAGCGTGTCATCGGGGTCCGGCACCGATGACGGGCTTGAGGTCGAGCACCGGCGTGCCGTCGATCGCCTCGAGCGGGCTGACCCGCACACGGTGCCCGGCGACCTCGATGATCTCCACGCGATGGAGCCCGATCGGGTTGGGGCGGTTCGGTGAGCGAGTGCTGAACACGCCGACCTCGGCGACGGTCGGGTCGCCGCGTGGATGGGTCGTCAAGACGTCACGTCGGGCTCGGTCGAGCCACGTGAGCACGATGACGTCATCGCCCACCGCGAGGTCTCGCAGCCCCTCGGCGACCTCCGGGTCGAACACGAGCCAGGCGGCGGGCGCTCCTTCGTCACCCTGTTTCGGGGCGTCGTCGAGATCGGTCAGTTCCGACTCGACCACGCCGATCAGCCGGAGCACCGGCCCGGTCGTGGTGGGGGTCATGGCTCGAATGTCGACGTTCGCAGCGGGCGCGGCCAGAGCCGTTGGTCACCGACCGGCTGACCCGCCGACGGCCGCCGTGCGTCGGCGGGTCGATCCGGCGATGTCAGACTGGAGCGATGTTGGTCGTTCGAGGAACCAAGAAGCTGCGCGATCGTGTGCGGGCGACGCCGGGCCCGCTCATGCAGGGAAGCGGTTCACCCGACCGGGAACTCGCCGCCGTCCTCGGCACCGGCACGCCGGCGCGACGGCCGTCGAACGTGATCCCGTTCCCGGGCTCCTACCGACCCGATCCCACCCCGATCGACGAACGGCGCGTTCGCCTCGACGAGATCGCGACCCTGGGCTCGTCGTTCGACTACACGTACGACTTCGGCGACGGCTGGGACCACAGGATCACCGTCGAGAAGGTCCTGCCCGCCACGGGCGACACGCCGACGCCCGCGTGCATCGGCGGACGTCGTGCATGCCCACCCGAGGACTGCGGTGGTCCATGGGGATACGGGGAGCTGCTCGCCATCCTCGCCGACCCCACCCACCCCGAACATCGCGCGCGCGTCGAGTGGCTCGGCCGCCCGTTCGACCCCGAGGCGTTCGACGCCGCTCAGTTCGGCGACAACCTGCGAGAAGGCCGACTCGCCATCTTCGACGACTGATCATGGCCACCGTCGATCCCGTGTTCGCAACCGCCGACCTCCCCGGCGCGGTACGGACCCTCCTCGTCGACTCGGGCCGGACGGGCGCCCCCGTCGCTCGGGTGATCGTCTTCTTCTCGGGCTTCATGCTGTCGCCCTGGAGCTACCGGTCGCTGTTCGCCTCGATCGTCTCGGACCGGACCTCGATCGTGGCGCCCCAGATGTACCGCCGCGGACCCGGTCCGCTCACCGGCCACCCCTCGCCGAGCGAGGAGGCCGAGCGTGGGATCCGACTCGTCGAGCACGTCGTCGCCACCCGCGGAGCCGACGAGGTGTGGCTCGCCGGACACTCCCGCGGCGGCCAGGTCGCCTGGCGCGTCGCCGAACACGTCGATCCGCACGGCGTGGTCGTCATCGATCCGGTCGACGGCGCGGGACGACACCCGACCATGCTGGTGGCGGCGGCCGAGCCGGCGACGTTCACGGCCAGGACGCTCGTCGTCGGTGCCGGCCTCGGAGACCGCTGCGCCCCGGCGTCGGTGAACCACCAACACTTCGCGGCCGCGGCGCCACCCGGTTCGTCCCACGTCGTGGTCGCCTCGATGGGCCACGGCGACGTGCTCGACGACCGGCCGGCGCGGGCCGCACGGCTGCTGTGCGGGGGCAGCGCCGATCCACGACACGAGCGCACCACCGTGGCCGAGCTGATCGAGCGATTCGTCGAGGCCGAGCCGGACGACTGAGACCCGGTGCGCGAGTTCGGGCCGTCGGCGCGCTGCTCCTGGTTGACGTCGGCCTGGTGGATGTCGCCAGCCTCGATCACTCGAGGCCGTCGAAGGCTCGGTCGATCTCCGCGATCGCCTCGAGCTGGCGTTGGCGCTCGGACTCCGGCAGGCTCGACTGCCACGCGGCCGCCGCCTCGGCCTCGGTCCAGAATCGGTTCGCCTCCAGCGCGTCGAGGGCCTCGATCACGGTGTCTTCAGCCTGATCGTCGTCGATGCCATACCGGGAGTTTGCCTCTGTCCTCGACCCCGACCTCGCCGACCGGCCGAGCGAACGCCGCTGGTTCGCTCACCGGCCGCTCACGCATCGCCCCGACGCCGGCGGATCTCGGAGCGGTCCGCCGTCAAGCGTTCGGCGTTCGCCGGGTCGAACATCGTGTACGGCTCGCCGCAGTAGAAGACCGTGCCGGTCGGCCCGTCGTCGGGGAGGGTCGCCACCACTCGGGCGCTGGGGTACACGTCGGCGGGGGCCTGCATGCCAGGCATGTCGTGGCCCCAGATCGCCGTGTTCGTCATGCCGGGGAACAGCATGTTGACGAGGATCCCCGAGCCGGCGGTCTCTGCCGCCGCACTCCGGCTGGCCACCCAGATACCCGCCTTCGCGGCGCCGTAGGCGGCGTTGTTGCCGGCGGGGCTCTCGGCGGCCCGCGAGATCACGTTGACGATGCGTCCGTAGCCCTGTTCGCGGATGATGGGGATCGCCGCCCGCATGCCGTAGATGCAGCCGAAGAGGTGGACGGCGATCATGTGCTCGAACTCCCCGGGCGTGTAATCCTCGACCGCGGTCCGGTTCCCGATGCCCGCGTTGTTGAACAGCACGTCGACCCGGCCGGTGCGTTCGACGGCGAGGTCGATGACGGCGCGGACCGCGGCGTCGTCGCTGACGTCGGCCACCGCGGTGTGGATGCCCTGCTCGGCGAGCGCGGTCGAGCCCGACCTCGTCGATGTCGCATCCGACCACCTCGGCGCCGTCGGCGCGGAAGCCCTCGGCGAACGCGCGCCCGATACCGCTCGCTGCACCGGTGATCACGACCGTGCGGCCGTCCAGACTTTCCATCGTCGCCCCCTCGTCGGCGTCAGTCTTGCAGCCGGCCGTGCAGCCCGCCCCTGCCGGACAGCGATCCGCCGCCGGCGCACCTGCGATGATCGGGAGATGCCGACCCACCGGATCGCCGTGGACGGCGCCGAGTTGCACGTGGAGGTCGACGGCGAGGGCCCGGCACTCGTGCTGGTGAACGGCGCCGTGCTCACCACGCGGCAGTGGGACGGCGTGATCGAGCGGCTGGCCGCGGGGCACACGGTCGTCCGCCATGACGTCCGCGGGACCGGGTCGAGCACGCCGGGGCCACCCGACCACTACACGTTCGAGCAGTACGCGCACGACGTCGTCGCCATCGCTGATCAGCTCGGGCTGGACGAGTTCGACCTGTGGGGGATGGCGTGGGGAGCACGGGTCGCGCTCGTCACGGCGGCACAGCACCCCGACCGGGTGCGCAGGCTCGTCCTGTCCGACTTCTCGATCGATCCCGCCGACGTCGACGCCCAGAAGCGCGGCGCCGAAGCGGCGAAGGCTGCTCGAGCGGCAGCGGGCATCGTCGATCCGCCGATCCCACCGGGGGTGCGCGATCACCTCGATCCCGATGCGATGCGACTGGCCATGGCGGCGACCCTGTTGCACACCGATCTGCTCCCGTTCGTCGAACAGGTCCGCGCTCCCACGTTGGTCGCCACCGGCGACCACGACCCGAATCTCGCGTCGAGCCGTCGGGCGCTTCCTGCGTTCGCGACGGCCCGACTGGTCGAGCTCGACCTCACCGGACACGGATCGGTCCTGCACCGTCCCGACGTCGTGACCGACGTGGTGCTCCGGTTCCTCGACGAGTAGCCCGACGCCGCGGTGGGAGCTACCGCCGCTCCGCACGCACGCGGATCCCGTCGAGCATCTTGCGGGTCATCACGAAGCTGACCAGCCCGACCGGTGCCATCAGCCATCGGGTCAGGAACCTGCCGTACGCCGTCCTCTCGCGTATCAGCAGCCGTGTGCCGCCGCCCGGTGCGGGGCGCAGGGCGAAGGTCCACTGGAACTCGAAGCCGACTCCGACGTCACGGCCGGCGGCCCCGCCGGTCTTCGGGTCGGCGGACTTCAACACCAGCGCCTCGTTCGGCACGAGGTGCACCACCACCCAGCCGCCCGAGCGACTGCCGTTGGCCCACACCATGTCGCCCACGGCGAGGTCCTGCCACTCGTCGACGATCCGGTCGGCATTGTGGATGTCGAGCCCGAACAGGTTCTCCAACCGGTCGTAGCTGTAGAAGCCGGCGCGGTCGGCGCCCATCTGCACCAGCCACGGCCACACCTCCGCCGGCGACGCGGCGATCGTGATCGCCCGCGTGTTCTGCTCCACCGGCGGCGGCGTCAACTCGTCACCCGGCAGCGTCGCCGTCATCTCCGCGTCCGTGGCACCCCAGTTCCGTTGCCACGGCGCGAACACCTTCCAGCCTGCGATCGCCGCCGCCCCGACGACGCTGATCACCAGTGATCGACGCATCGAACTCACCTCCGTTCGCAGTCTCCGTCATGCGGTCCGACGAACGCCAGGGTCCGAGGTCCACGCGGCGACGTCGGTGCCGTACCATCGCACCGTGTCCGACACCTCACGACGAGTCGGCGGCGTCGGTCCCCGCGCGGTGCTGCGGTGGCTCCTCGGTGGCGCCCTGATCGTCGCCGGGGTCGGGCACCTCACCACCCAGCGCACGGAGTTCCGGGCACAGGTGCCAGGCTGGTTCCCGATCGACGAGGACGTCGTCGTGATCGCCTCCGGCATCATCGAGATCGCGCTCGGCGTGGCCCTCGTCGCACTGCCCCGTCACCGGGTCGTCGTCGGCACCATCGTGGCTGCGTTCTTCGTCGCCATCTTCCCGGGCAACATCGCCCAGTGGACCGAGGGCGTCGACGCGTTCGGGCTCGACACCGAAGCGAAGCGGTTCGCCCGACTCTTCTTCCAGCCCGTCCTGGTGATCTGGGCGCTCGGCGCCACCGGAGCCTGGCAGGCGATCCGGGCCGGCACCTGGCCGACCACGCCCGCAGCCACCGATGGGTGAGCCCGGCGAGGTGAGGCTCGGGTTCGCCGACCTCGTCTCGCGGATCGCGGACGACGCTCGAGGCCGCAGTCGTTACGTGTTCGGCCTGGTCGGTCCGCCGGGGAGTGGGAAGTCGACCGTCGCCGCCAGTCTGGCCGACGCACTCGGCGCCGTCGTGGTGCCGATGGACGGCTTCCATCTCGACAACACCGACCTCGATCGGTTGGGGCTGTCGAAGGTCAAGGGCGCGCCCGACACGTTCGACGCGGATGGCTTCGTGCGGCTCGTCGAACAGCTGCAGCAAGCCGATCGTCCGGTGTCGGCCCCGTCGTTCGATCGGGTCGCCGACCGCACGATCGACGGAGCGATCACGGTCGACCCCGCCGACCGGATCGTCATCGTGGAGGGGAACTACCTGCTCCTCGAACGCCCCCCGTGGGGAGCCCTCCGAGACCTGTTCGACCTGACCGGCTACATCCATGTCGACGACGCCACGCGAGTCGATCGACTCGTCGCCCGCCACGTTCGTCACGGCCGATCACCCGACGAGGCGCGCGAGTTCGTCCTGACGTCGGACGAAGCGAACGCCAGGATCGTCGCCGCGTCTCGATTCGCGCGCCGACGCGGTGATCGACCCGTCGCGTCCCTGACCCCGACGAGACTCGAACTCCCGGAACCCTGGGACACCCCGGTGTCAAGCTCGCGGTATGGCCGTGATCCACCTCAGCCGACCCCCGGTCGACCCCGGCCGACGCCCCGTCACACGGTTTTGGCGGAGTTTATGGACGTGAAGATAAGACGCATAAGAGTCGGTCAGGTCGGTTGAAGTGGACCGTCTGAGCAATCCGTACCGCCCCGGCGCGGGGACGGAGCCACCGGCGATGCTGGGCCGCGACGACCTGATCGACGCGTTCGGTGTCACCGTGCGGCGCGCCCTCGATGGTCGGCCGGGCAAGAGCTACATGCCGATCGGGCTGCGCGGCGTCGGCAAGACGGTGTTGCTCAACCGGTTCACCGAGATCGCCGCTGCGGAGGGGATGCAGGTCGCCTACATCGAGGCACCGGAGACGGGCGACTTCCGCACGCTGCTCGCCATCCGCCTGCGCAAGGTGCTGCTCGCGCTCGACGCCGCCGGCCCGGCCAGACGGGCGATCACCCGGGCGCTCGGCGTGCTGCGCTCGTTCACGTGGCAGCTGCCCGACGGCAGCTCGATCATGGTCAACGTCGACGCCGTGGCCGGCGAGGCCGACTCCGGCATGCTCAACGAAGACCTCACCGATCTGATGGTCGCCGTCGGGCAGGCCGCCGCCGACGACGGTCGGGGCGTCCTGCTCGCGATCGACGAGGTGCAGTACCTGTCGTCCGTCGAGCTCGGCGCGCTGATCACCGCCATCCATCGCACCACCCAGATGAACCTGCCGGTCGTCCTCGTCGGCGCCGGCCTCCCGCAGCTCCCCGGCCTCGCCGGTGACGCCAAGTCGTACGCCGAGCGCCTGTTCGAGTTCACCAACATCGGCTCGCTCACCCACGCCGACGCCGCCGCGGCGCTGCTGATCCCCGCCCACCAACTCGACGTCGACTACGAGCCCGCCGCCGTCGACCTGATCGTCGAGGCGTCACGCGGCTACCCCTACTTCCTGCAGGAGTGGGGCTACCACGTGTGGAATCTCGCCGAGCGCAGCCCCATCACCACCACCGACGTCGAGACGGTGCACCCCACCGTGATCGCGCACCTCGACCGGAACTTCTTCCAGGTCCGCACCGACCGCTTGACCCCCAAGGAGCGTGCCTACCTCACCGCCATGGCGCGGCTCGGGCCCGGCCCCCACCGCTCCGGCGACATCGCCGCCGAACTCGGCGTTCGGGTCGAGTCGGTCGCACCACGACGCTCGGCGCTGATCGGCAAAGGCATGATCTACAGCCCCGCCCACGGCGACACGGCCTTCAGCGTGCCGCTGTTCGACGACTACCTGCTGCGCGCAGCCAGCCCGTCGACGTAGGCCTCGAGCGTGGCTCGGTCGAAGCAGACGAAACGAACCGTGGTCACTGCGGTCGGGGTCGAACCGACGGTCTCGATCGCGATGTCGGTGGCAGCGTCGAGGGGGTAGCCGAAGATGCCGGTCGAGATGGCCGGGAACGAGACGGTGGCGGCGCCCACCTCGTCGGCTCTCGCCAGCGAGTTGCGGTAGCACGCGGCGAGTGTCTCCGCCTCGCCTGCCCCGCCGCCTCGCCAGCGCGGCCCGACGGCGTGGATGATCCACCTGGCGGGGAGGTCGAACCCGGGTGTCACCTTGGCGCCGCCCTCCGGACACCCGCCGAGCGCCCGGCACGCCTCGACGAGCCGCGGGCCGGCTGCCCGATGGATCGCACCGTCGACACCGCCACCACCGAGCAGCGAGGAGTTCGCCGCGTTGACGATCGCGTCGACGTCCTCCCGCGTGATGTCGCCGAGCACCGCTTCGAGTTCCATGGCGCCTCCCTGTCACCAGTGTGGGTCACCAGTCTGCGTCACCACCGTGCGCCGATGGCGTCACGTTGGTCGTAGTACCAACGTCCACTGGCGGGTTGTCTGCGCGAGAGGGCTTGATGGTGGCGTCCCCCAACACGAGGAGCTACCCATGAAACGACATCTCATCTGGATCATCACCGGCTGCGCCACGCTGACCCTCGCCGTCCCGGCGATCGCAGCGTCACGCGACGCCGGAACTCCCGACGACAATGGCGTGCCCGGCGAGGTGCGCGGCAACTGCGACGAAGCCGAGCACGCCGCCGACCCCGCCTGTGTCTCGGTGGTTGCGCCGACACCCACGCCCGAGGTGACGACGCCGGCGACGACGACCCCGGCCCGTGTCCCGTCGACGAGCACGCCGTCCAACGGCGTCGAATCCAGGAGCGCCCTGTCGACGAGCACGCCGTCGACGAGTGCCTCCGACGACGACGACGACGACGGCTCCGGCCCCGGCGGCGGTGACGACATCGATGACATGGACGCCGGCGACGACATCGACGGCAGCGATGACCTCGACGACGACCGCTCCGACGACATGGACGACATGGACGGCAGCGACGACATGGACGCCGGCGACGACATCGACGACAGCGACGACAGCGACGACATCGACGACGACCGCTCCGACGACACTGACGCCATCGACGACGTCGACGATGACCGCTCCGACGACATCGGCGACGATGACGGTGATGACAACGATGACGACAGTGACGACGTCGACAGTGACGACGTCGACGACGACGACGACGACGACGACTCCGGCCACGGTGGCGACGACGACTGAACCCACGGCGTGACGGCAACGACGCTGCCCCCCGGTGCACCCGGTCCATCACCGGGTGCACCGTCGCGCCGGCGCGAGGCTGTGGCCGTGCAGGACGATCGACCGCTGGTGGAGCCGATCTCGGTCGGCAAGGTGGTCGCCAGGTTCGCGATCGCCGGATTCGTCGCGCTCGTCCTGGTCATCGCCTTCACCGCCATCGCCAGCCGTCGCGTCGGCACCGAGCAGGCGATCGAGGAGGCCCGGCGGGTCGCCAACATCAGCAGCGTCGGGTTCATCGCTCCCGTCCTCGACGAGGATGTCGTCGTCATGGACCGTGACGCACTCGACCGGCTCGACGCCGTCGTGCGCGACAGCGTCCTGCAGGGGTCGCTCGTTCGGGTCAAGATCTGGCGGGAGGACGGCACCATCGTCTACTCCGACGACTCGCGCCTCATCGGCGAGCAGTTCACCCTCAGCGACGAGGCACTGGAGGTGCTCGCCACCGGCGAACAGGTGGCCGACGTCAGCGACCTGTCCGGGCCGGAGAACCGGTACGAAACCGAGCGCAAGCTGCTCGAGGTCTACTCCCGGACCGAGACCCCCTCGGGCACCCCCCTGCTGTTCGAGGCCTACTTCAACTACGGCGGCGTCACCGAGGTGGGCCGGCACCTCTGGCTCCAGTTCGCCCCGATCACGATCGGCGCGCTGATCCTGCTCGAACTCGTCCAGATCCCCATCGCCTGGTCGATGGCGCGTCGCCTCCAGGCCAGCCAGCAGGAGCGTGAGCGACTCCTGCGCCACGCCCTCGAGGCCTCCGACGCCGAGCGACGCCGCATCGCCAGCGATCTCCACGACGGCGTCGTGCAGGAACTCACCGGCGTGTCGCTCACGCTCGCCGCCCAGGGTCGCACCTCGATCGAACCGCAACAGGCCCTCGAGGCATCCGAGGCGATCCGATCGAGCATCAAGTCGCTGCGCTCGCTCCTCGTCGAGATCTATCCACCGAACCTCGCCGAAGAGGGCCTCGAATCGGCGATCGGTGACCTCCTGAGCGGCCTGCGTGTCCGCGGGATCGAGACGCACCTCGACGCGCCGAACGGTGACGCAGGCATCCCGAACGAGGTCGCCGCACTCGTCTACCGGGTGGCGCAGGAGGCGCTGCGCAACGTGGTCGCCCACGCCGCGGCGGAGCATGTCCGGGTGGTGCTCACCGTGGACGACGCCGTCGTGCGACTCGTCGTCGACGACGACGGACGGGGATTCACCACCGACACCCTCGACGACCGATTCACCGACGGCCACGTCGGCCTGCGGTCGCTTGCCGGTCTCGTCGCCCAACTGGACGGCACCCTCACGGTCTCGAGCCGCCCGGGCACCGGCACCCGCGTCGAGACGACGATCCCGCTCGATGGAAGGATGCGCCGGTGAGCGAGCGCGACGGCACCGAACCGATCAGGGTGGTGATCGTCGACGACCATGCCGTCGTCAGGTCCGGACTCGAGCAGTTCCTGGGCATCGCCGGCGACATCGACGTGGTGGCCACCGCTGCGAACGGCAACGAAGCGCTGGCGTGCGTCGACGAGCACCGGCCCGACGTCGTGCTCATGGACCTGTCGATGCCCGAACTCGACGGCGTCGAGGCCACGCGGCGCATCACCGAGACGTATCCGGCGAGCCGCGTCCTGGTCCTCACCTCGTTCTCCGATCAGACCCGGATCATGGACGCCCTCGGCGCCGGCGCCGACGGCTACCTGCTCAAGCACAGCGACCCCGACGACATCGCCAAGGCGATCCGGGCGGTGCACGACGGCGGGTCGCCCCTCGACCCGAAGGCCGCCCGCACCCTGCTCGAATCCCGACGCTCGCCGCGCCGCCGGCCCTCAGCTCACCGACCGCGAACGTGAGGTGCTGCTGCTGGTGCGCGACGGCCTCGCCAACAAGCAGATCGCCCGCCGGCTGGGGATCGCCGAACGGACGGTGAAGGCGCACCTGACGAGCGTGTTCCAGCGGCTCGGGGTGACCGACCGCACCCAGGCGGCGCTCTGGGCGAGCGAGCATCTCGACTGATTCCCTCTCGGGGATCGTGGTGTCGCAGGATCAGTCGTCGTCGGACGCGTCGTCGTCGGCGCCGTCGCTGCCCGACCCGCTGTCGTCGGAGCCCGAGCCACCCGACCCCGACGAGCCGCTCGAGCCGTCGTCGTCGACCTGGTCGTCGGGCCCGTCGTCGTCGAGCTGTGTCGACAGCGTGGTGGTGGTGACGTCGTCGTCATCGGTTTCGGGCTTCGGTGTCGACGTCGCCGGAGACAGCGCGGGGGCCTGCGCGGGTGACAGCGCGGGCGCCGCCACCGTGCTCGACGGTGCAGCCTCCGTCGTCGGTGGGGTCGTCGGCGCGATCGCGGGTGCGGTCGTGGGCGTCGTGGCGGTCGGCGCGTCGTCGTCGGCGGGGACCGGATCGGTGGGAGGCACGGGGTTCTGCCACACCGAGGCGGGGCTCGTAGGCCCCAGGCTCGGGAACAGGTTGTCGCCGATCGCATTCGCCACCCCGACGACGCCGAGCGTCGCGAGCACTGCGACGGCGCCGCCGACGACCACGCCGCGCCAGCCGGAGGTCCACCGGGGCGGCGACGAAGCATCGGCTCGGTCCGCGAGCACGCTCGACGAGGAGAGCACCCGCGTCAGTTCGACGCCGTCCAGTTCGTGGCCGTGCCGAAGCCAGTCGTCGCTCACGGCTCCAGTCTCGCAAACCCGGCGTCCGCCCGCATCGGACAATGGTCGTAGTACCCCTGGTGTCTGCGCCGGCGCGTCCGTGCGGTGCGTCTGCGGGCAGACGCGGCGATACTCGGTTCCACGATGGCTGAGCATCCGGTTCCCCGACCACCAGCGAGTGACAAGCCGCGTCGCCCGGTGGCCGCGGAGGAACCCCCGGCGACGCCGGAGCAGCAGCGGGCGATCGCGCATGCACGGGGTCGGATCTGCAAGCTGCGGGGCTGCGAGGTCTGCGCGCCGCTTCGTGAGCGTCGACGTCTGCAGAAGGCCCGACGAAAGGCCGACGCGCAAGCGCAACTGCACGCGAAGGGCGAGCCGTGTGGCAGGAGCAACTGTCCGGTCGCCGTGTGCGTCAGGGCGCGGCACGCCGACGCGGCGACACCTGCTCCCGCTGCGCAGCGCGACGAGGGGGCGAACGACGATCACGACGGGATGCTGCGTCGACAGGCGGAGCGCCACCGGGCCGGACTTCCCTGTGGATCCGAGCTCTGCCCGAGTGTCGTGTGCGTCGAGGGTTTCGCGCAGGAGCGCGCCCGGCGGCACCGAGCCCGACGGCCCTGCCGGTCCACCGACTGCGCCAACCCGATCTGCGTGGCCGCCCGGTCGGGCAGCTGATCTCGCGCCGCCCGTCAGGCCGGGGGAGCGAAGGTCCACACGTCGTTGTCGACGCGCAGGTAGTTCTCGGGATCGGTGAAGTCGAACGTCTCGCGGTCGCCACCGAACGTCAGCACCCTCGGCCCGGTCTCCGGGTCGTCGATCACCAGCGCATCGAAGTCGTAGCGCATCGCGGTGGGATCGCTGCTGCCCCACGGGTCGACCGGGAGCTCGGTCCACTCGGCCCCGTCGTCGCTCACCCACATGTCGGTCGGGTTCGTGAGCAAGCCGAACCCGCCGAAGCACAGGAACTGATTGCCCACCAGTTCGCACACGTGCCCGGGTCGTGGGCTCCATCCCGCTGCATCGGTGACCTGCGCCCACGTCGCGCCGTCGGCGGTGACCCACACGTCGTTGAAGTACGGGGCCTCGCAGTCGGGGAGGGGATCACAGGTGAATCCGTCCTCGCCGCCGAACAGGAAGAGCAGGTCGTCACGCACCACCGTCGCCGCCCCCGCCCGAGGCTCCCACGGCGCGGCGTCGGTCATCAGTTCCCACTCCGCTCCGTCCTCGCTGCGCCAGACGTCCTGGTAGTAGATGCGCGCCGGCCCGCCCGCGCCGATGATCGACGAGTCGTCGTTCTGTGAACCCGCCATCACGTAGATGTGGTCGCCGAGCACCGCCGCCGACAGGCCCGCGCGTGGATCCCACGGCGCAGCCTCGGTGACCTGCTCCCAGGTGATGCCGTCGGCGCTGCGCCAGACGTCGTTGAAGAAGTTCGACGACGGCAGGAACTCCGGGCACGGTGCGTCGGGGTCGATGCCGAGCCCGGGGGGCGGCTCGACTCCCTGCTCGAGCAGCGCGCAGAACGGGTTCACCTCGAGGCCGAAGTCCTGGCCGCCGATCACGTAGATCATGTCGTCCTTGACGACGGCCTGGAAGTAGCCGCGGGCGGGCCACGGCGCGGTGGCACCTTCCAGGAGATCGAACCAGGTCGCACCCTGGTCGTCGCTCGCCCACACGTCGCCCCAGATCACACTGTCGCCGGGGATGGTCGACTGGTTCGGCGTCCGCCCGCCCAGCAGGATGAGCCGCCCGTTCAGGTCGACCACCCGGAGGCCGGCTCGCGCCTGCCACGGTGCATCGGGGGTCGTGTTCACCCAGGAGAACGCGGCCAACTCGTCGACGGTCGGTGCCGCCGGCCCGTCGGGCGGCTGAGGGCCCGGCGCAACGGTCGACGTCGGCGCGGTGGTCGTGTCCGGCGGCTCGGTCGTCGGGGCCGGCGACTCGGTCGTCGGGGCCGGCTCGGCTCGGTCGTGGCCGCGCTGGTGGTCGGTTCCGACGAGTCGGTCGTGTCACCGTCCGATGATCCGCACGCCGAGACGACGAGCGCCAACGCGATCGCCCACTTGATCGTTCGCCCTGTCATACGCCAAGGGTAGGAGGCCGTGTCGCTCCGGTGGCAGTCGTGCTGACAGCACTCACCGACGAACGGCATCCGGCGACAGGACCATGGCTCGCCCGTCGGCGCCGGCTCGGCCGTTCCTCGTTACCGTGGGGCCGATGCGCCGTCTGGTCCCGATCCTGATCGTCGCCGTGGGGCTCGCGGCCTGCGCGAGCGAGCCGACCGGTGAAGCGAGTGTCGGGCCCACGCAACCGGCGCCGACCCGACCGCCGACATCGTCACCTGCCACCAGCGACCCGGGCACCAGCGACCCGGCCACGACGCAACCGGCAACGACCGAATCGGTGCCGGTGCTCGGCGAGGAGCTGGTGGGCCGATGGGCGCACTACGACGTCGTGGCCTACGAGGACGACGTACTCAAGACGCTGATCATCAGCTACGGGTTCAACGACATCACCGAGGTCGACGGCCAGCTCGTCGACCAGGCGTCGTTCTGTTTCTCCGAGCAGCGCACCGACCAGCCGATCCGCACGTCGCTGTCCGACGCCGCCACGCAGGCGATCGAGCCGCCCCCTGCCCCGCTCGAGGTCGACGTCGTCGACGGCGTGCTGCGGGTCCGTCGGGCGGCGACGCCGACGCCGGTCGGCATCCGGCTCGACGACCCGTTCAACGAGCCGCTCCCCACCGACCCGAACGATCCCCGCATCGTCGACGACGACGGCGACGGCAAGCCGGGCCTCACCGTCACGATCGAGGTCACCGACGACCTCACCGGCGAGCTCTACATCGCCCGCCGCGAGATCTTCGCCTACGAGGCGTTCCTCACCGAGCCCGACGTGGTGACCGGCGTGGTCACCGACAACTCCGAGCAGCTCGTCATCGGTGCGAGTGATCCGATCTTCGCCACGCTCGCCGGCCAACTGGGGCCAGTACCCCGACCTCACCAAGAGCCCGATCATCCTGAAACGTGTCGGCTCCGACTGGGACTGCGACCGCCTCGCCGCCGAACGCGACGCCCTGTTCCCACCGACGCCCGAAGTCGACTGGTAGCGCGCTCCGGGCGGATCCCGGCGACGTCAGGTGGCGGGTTCCAGCACGAAGACGCGGATCAGGCGGTGGCCGGCCCGAGCTCGGTACTTGGCATAGCCGGGATAGAAGCTCGCGCCGATCTCGAACGCCTGGTCGGCCTCGGCATCGGTGGCGGGGCGGGCGGTGACCTCGACGGACCGATCGCGGTAGGCGACCGTCGCGGCCGGGTTCGCGAGCAGGTTGTAGACCCATCCGGGCGTGTGCTGCTGGCCGTAGTTGGACCCGATCACGGCCAACTCGTCGCCGAGGGGAATGCCGACGAGCGGCATCGTGCGCGGCCGGCCGCTCTTGGCTCCGGTGGTCGTCAACATGATCACCGGCAGACCGGCCAACAGGCCGGGTCCCGACAACCGACCGTTGGTCGCCCTGAACAGCGGCCGGTCGATCGCATAGAGCGTCTTCTGGAACAACCACGAACCGGGTCGGCTGGCCGCGAACCGCTGGGTGACCCGCTGCGCCGCGTTCGCCGGCTTCACCGCGTAGCCGAGTTCGCTCAATACACCCATCGGACCCTCCTCGCCGACCCGCCGGACCCTCTCGATCGCCGAAGTGTAGATGGTCGATTCCGGCGACCACCGAGAGGACCCGCAGTCAGGGGACGACGACGATCTTGGCGCGGGCGTGGCCGGTGCCGATCTCGGCCAGACCGTCGGCGACACCGTCGAGTCCCACGACCCGATCGATCTGCGGGACGAGCCGGCCCGACGCCAGCAGTTCGCCGAGGAAGGTGAGGTCGTCGACGTCGGCTGCCGCAGTGAACTGATGGAACGACGCATCCGACCGCATGAACGCGAGCCGCGCCCGCACCAGGTAGGGGAGCGGGTCGATCCACCGGTTCGCCTTCGGCCCGCTGATCGCGATGTAGCGGCCACCGGCACGCAGCACGCTGCGGCAGTCGCGAGGATGTCGGTTGCCGACGCCGTCGAACATCACGTCGAACCGTGCCCCGCCGACGGCGAAGTCGTCACGGGTGTAGTCGAGCACCTCGTCGGCTCCCAGCGCGCGGACCATGTCGACGTTGCGTGTACTGCACACGGCGGTGACCTCGGCGCCGAGCGCCTTGGCGATCTGCACCGCCATCGTGCCCACCCCGCCCGCGGCGCCGTTGACCAGCACCCGGTCGCCCGGCTGCACCCTGGCGTGCGTGCGCAGACCCTGCAGCGCCGTCAACCCGGCGACGGGTGTCGCACCGGCGGCCTCGAACGACACGCCGTCGGGGATCGCCGCGACGTGTGTCTCCTTCACGGTGAGGAACTCGCCGCAGCCACCGCCGGTGGCCTCGCCGAACACCGCATCGCCGATGCGGAACCGGGAGACGTCGTCGCCGACGCCGACCACCACACCGGCCACGTCGGCCCCACGCACGATTCGCGTCGGGCGCCGCAGACCGAACATCGCCCGCATCAGGTACGGCGTGCCGGTGAGGAAGTGCCAGTCGAGTGCATTGAGCGACGACGCCCGCACCGACACGAGCACCTCGTCGGGGCCAGGGGTCGGAACCGGCATCTCCTCGACGGCGAGCACCTCGGGGCCGCCGTAGGACCGGGCGGTCACAGCGGTCATCGTCCTGGGAACGCCGGGCCCGGTGTTGGTGGGCGTGGTGTTGGTGGGCCCGGCGGTGGTGAGCACGGTGTTGTCGATGGGTGTAGGGGTGGACATCAGGGTCTCCGATCGCTGGACGTACACTGTACGTTGTACTCCGTACAGTGTACGTTGTCAAGCGTGAGTGCGGCAGCGAACGAACGCGAACCCCTCGATCGCGACGCGATCGTCGCCCGGGCGATCGCCATGGCCGACGAACGCGGCACCGACGCGCTGTCGATGCGCAAGCTCGCCGCTGAACTCGGCTACGAGGTGATGTCGCTGTACAACCACGTCGCCAACAAGGACGAGGTGCTCTCGCTGATGGTCGACGCCGTGGCCGCCGAGATCCCCGCCCCCGACCCCGACGCCGACCCGCTCACCGCCGTGCGGACCCTCGTCGTCGACACCCGCGCGGCGCTCGTGCGACACCCGTGGGCGGCGGGGCTGTGGCTGCGCCAGATGCCCGGACCCGCCCGCATCCGGCACATGGAGCACCTCCTCGCCACGCTCGCCGCCACCGACATGGCGCCCCCCGTCGCCCATCTGGCCTTCCACGCCGTCAACAACCACGTGATCGGCTACACCCTCCAGGAACAGGCGATGGCCTACGTCGTCCCCGGCGGTGACGCCGATGCACTCGCCCGCTCCTTCCTCGAGGGGATCGCGCCCGACGAGTTCCCCCACACCGTCACCCACGTCCGACAGCACCTCGACGGCGACACCGCCAGCAGCTTCGAAACGGTCCTCGACCTCATCCTCGACGGCCTCGCCCGGCCCCCGCGCTGATCGACCAACGGCCCTGGAGGGCGGGGCGAAGGTCTCGTAACGTGAACGCGAGCAGCTGAGGAAAACAGGAGGTGATCTGCGATGACAATGCAGAGTCCGATGACCGGGAGCGCCGACGCGGTGCTCGACTCCATCAGGGGGACCCGCGATTCGCTGTCGGTGTCGCGGGCCTACGGCGAGGCCTACGAACTCGACGGGGTGACGGTCATTCCGGTCGCCCGCGTCTCGGGCGGTGCCGGCGGCGGTGGCGGCGAGGGGACCGACGAGGAGCAGTCGGGTGGCGGGTTCGGCACCGGCTTCGGTCTCCACGTCAACCCGATCGGGGTGTACGAGGTTCGCAGCGGCCAGGTCGTGTGGAAGCCGGCGGTCGAGGTCAACCGGTTGCTGCGGGGCGGCCAGGTGCTCGGTGGCATCGTCGCCGTCTGCGTCACGCTCGTCCTGCTCGCCCGCTCACGCTCCCGCTGACGGCCCGACCGCGGGAGACCGCTACGCCAAGCCGCTACGCCACATCGCTACGGCTCGAGCACGACCTTGATGGCGCCCCGATCGCGGCTCGCCGCGGTTGCGAACGCCTCGGCCGCGGCATCGAGCGGGTAGCGATGGGTGATCAGCGTGCCGGCGAGGCCGGGTGTGGTGGCGAGCAGTGCGGCCGCGGCGTCGATGTCGCGGCCACCGGCGCTACGGGAGTAGAGCGCCGTCGGGCACAGCGACACCTCCTTGAAACACCAGGCCATCCCCGACACCGTGACCGGGCCCCAGTAGACACCGGGGATCACCACGGTGCCGCCCGGCCGGGCGAGGTCGACCGCCCGCCCGAGGGCGCTCTCGCTCCCGGCCGCCTCGATGACGATGTCGTAGCCGCCGTCGGTGGCCTCCGTCGCTCCGAGGCGCTCGCCGGCGGCGCGCTGCGCGTCGTGACGGGCCACCAGCGCGACCTCGCAGCCGCGCGCCCGGGCCGCGGCCACCGCGCAGAGCCCGATCGTTCCGCCGCCGATCACCGCCACGCGCTGATCGGGTCGCGCGGCCGACCGGCGCAGCGAGTGGACGACGACCGCGAGCGGCTCGACCAGCGACGCATCACGCACGTCGACGCCGGCGGGCAGCGGCACGAGGCACCGTTCGGGCACCTCGATGCGGTCGGCCATCCCGCCGTCGAGTCCGATGCCGAAGAGCATCGCCGAGCTGTCCACGCACAGGTGCTCGTCACCCCGTCGGCACGGTTCGCACCGGCCGCACGGTGACAGGGGTTCGATCGCCACCGGTGTGCCGTTCTCGGTGATCCCCGCGATCTCGTGGCCGAGCGTCACGCGTGGGGGAGGAAGTCGGCACCGCTGACGAGATGGAGGTCGGTGCCGCAGATGCCGGCCGCCTTCACGTCGACACGGACGCCCGGCCCGCTCGGTGCCGGCACCTCGCAGACCTCGACCGTGCCGTTGGTGGCTCGCACTGCGCGCATCGTGCGAACCGTACCGTGCCTGCCCGTCAGCGACCCTCGTGCACCCACCGCGCGAGGTCGTCGGGCACCAGTTCGGCGACCCGCTCGTCGTAGCGAGCGCGATCGTGCGCTGTCGTGCGCTCGAGCCACTCGCCCGACGTGCCCGAGCGGAAGAAGCCGGCCGGGTCCCTCCAGTGCTCGGACTTGGCGATACCCGGCACGATCTCGCCGGCGCGGTCGCGCATCCGATCGATGCCCGCCTCGGGCGCCAGCTCGGCGAGGCGTTCGCGATCGACGTCGATCGCACACAGCTCGGCGAGCCGGACCATCTCGCCGACGAGGTCGCGCCGGTAGTCGAGGAAGTGGAACAGGCCGACGTTGGCGAGGTCGCGGTGTTCCCATCCCGTGTCCAGGTGATGGAGCACGCCGGCGAGCGACACGAGATCCTTCGGCGACCACTCGGCCTCGACGAAGTTCCGGAACCGCACCGACGGGTCGGGCTCGGGCGGTGACGGCGGGTCGTACTCGGCGAGATCGTCGAGGCCGATCGCGTCGGCGCGGTCCTGTATCAGGACGTCGAGGTCCATGTTGGCCATGTGGTGTTCCCACGACACCATCACGTCGCGAGGATCGCGGCCGACCACGACGTAGTGCACGTCGTCGCGCAGCGGCAGCCCGTCGAGCGGGGTGTGCGTCTTGATGAACCGTCGGTGCGTCTGGCGGTCGTAGATGTCGAAGACCTCGTCCTCGGAACGGATCCGCATGTCGAGCCACGGCGACATCGCGTCGATCTTCGCCGGGAACGTCGGCCCGTCGAAGATCATCAACGCGCACAGCATCTGCGTCCACGTCGTCCCCGACTTCGGCGGCGTGGAGATCACGATGTCACCGGGCCGGTGCTCGAAGCGCGCCCATCGCTCGCTGTCGACCATCACGTTCCGGTAGGTCACGAGCTCACCCATCGCGCTCATCCTTGCAGCGCCCGCCGAAGGTCGCCGACCGTCAGGGGGCAGCGTGGGTGCGCAGGTGGTCCAACAGCTCGCGCAGGCTGGCCGTGGCGAGACACACGACGGAGTCCGCGGCGCCGTAGTACATGTCGATGGTGTCGCCGTCGTCGCGGAGTATCCACCCGCACGGGAACACCACGTCGGGGACGTCGCCCTGGCGTTCGTAGTGGGCGTGCGGGCCCATGACCCACTCGTTGCCCCGTAGCAGCACCGTCGTCGGATCGTCACGGTCGAGCAACGCGAGCCCGAGCCGGTAGATCGAACCCGATGCCGTCTCCCTGACGCCGTGATAGCAGATGAGCCAGCCGTCGTCGGTGAGCAGGGGCGGCGGGCCGAGGCCGATCTTGTTCGCGTCCCACCAACCCCCTTGCCGGGCCGACATCAGGACCGCCGAGTCACCCCAGTGGCGCAGGTCCGGGCTGAACGACAACCACACGTGCACGCCGAGGTCGGTGCGTGGAACCGGGCGGTGGATGAGGGCCCAGCGGTCACCGAACCGTGCCGGGAAGAGCGCCGCGTCCTTGTCCTCCGGCGACATCAGCACGCCGTGTCGCTCGTAGGTGGCGAAGTCGCGGGTCGATGCCAGGCACACCAGCGGGCCTCCCCGCGAGAAGCCGGTGTACACGATCAGGTAGTCCTCGCCGACCTGTGTGATCCGCGGATCCTCGACTCCCCAGAGTTCCTCGAAGCTGTCGCCTCGCGGTTCGAATCGCCGGTCGTGATCGATCTTCCAGCCGGTGCGACCGTCGGCAGACGTCGCGACGGCGAACTGCGACAGTCCCGAGCGCAGCTCGACGCGCACGAGCAGCAGCGTCTGGCCGTCGAACACGGTGGCGCCGGGATTGAAGGCGGCGTTCACCATTCGTGGGAAGTCGGATGCGACGAGGATCGGATTGTCCGGATGTCGTCGGAAGAGTTCGAGTGGATGGATGTCGCCGTCGATCACGGATGTCTCCAGTCGTGGGTGCTGCGTGCCGATGGAGCGGTGAGCGCCGCATCCACCCGCCGGCCCACCCGAGAGCCAATACTTCGCAGCTGAACATGATGACCGAACCGAACATGACCGTCCGACCGGTGCAGCGGGTGTCGAACGAGCCGATCGTGTCGGCGGGATCCGTTGCGGGCTACGGCCCGATCTTCAATGCCGGCCTGTTGCACCACGCCGGTCGGTATCACCTCTTCGCACGAGCGGTGCGCGACGGTTACCGGCCGAACGAGGGTCCCGGGACCTCGCTTCCTCGACTACGTGTCCGACATCGTCGTGTTCGAGTCGCTCGACGGGCACTCCTACGACTTCGCCTACGTCCTGGCCCGCGCCGGCGATCACGGGGTCGACTGCTTCGAGGATCCGCGTGTGCAGTTCGTGCGCGATCGTGCCGGCGAGCACCTCGTCATGACCTACACCAACCTGCCGTGCTCTCCCGACGAGCCCTGGCGTGTCGGCGCCCATCTGTTGGACCACGACGGTGAACGATTCCATCTCGACCCTCGCAGTGGGAGCCTGCTCGGCCCCGACGGGGTGAAGGACAAGGACGCCGTGGTGTTCGCGCTGGCCGATGGCCGCGTCGCGCTGGTCCATCGCATCCATCCCGACATGCAGATCGCGGTCTTCGACGACCTCCACCACCTCTGGAACGCGGAGCCGGAGTACTGGGATGCCCACCTCGAGGCCCTGGAGATGCACACGATCGTTCGGCCGACGCCCGGTGCGCTCGGCATCGGTGCCGGTGCGCCCCCGATCGTCTCGCCGGACGGATTGCTGCTGTTCTTCCACGAGCGGCGCTGGGACGGCGTCTACACGATGAACCTCGCGCTGCTCGACGCCCACACCGGCCACCCGATCGCCATCCTCGATCACTCGCTGCTCGAGCCGGAACTCGACTGGGAACGGTTCGGCGACGTCGACGACGTCGTGTTCGTCCAGGGCGCCCACGTGCAGGCCGACGGCGACACCATCCTGCTGGTGTACGGCGCCGCCGACCGCCACGTCGGCGCGGCAACCGCGTCGATGCGTCATCTCCTCGAACTCCTCCGGGAGGCTTCGGGAGCTCGGGGAGGACGACGCGACGACCTCGGCTGCATAGCGGGTACCGATGAACGCCAGGGTCGATTCGGCGCCCTGGTTGAGGTTGACGCCACCTCGGGTCAACGCGTCGTAGGCGCTTCCCGTGGCCGGATCCCACACCGGCACGCCGAGATCGTTGGCGCCCTCGAACCACGCCGCCGCTCGCCGCACGACGTCGGCCCATCGACGTTCGCCGGTGATGTCGTGGGCGAGGAGTGCCGCGTCGGCGAGCGTCCATGCCTCGATCGGCTGCTGGTCGAAGCCTGCCGGATCCCCCGGTCCGCGGCCACCGACCGGGGTGAGACTCAGATGGCCGTCGTCGCACGTCTCCAGATCGACGAGCCAGTCGAGCAGGTCGAGCGACGCGAGCAGCGCGGCGTCGTCGCGTCGCCACCGGGCGAGCGCGAGGCGCGCCTCGACGACGAGCGCATCGCCGTAGGTCAACCTCGGTTCCGGCCAGCGCCAGGCCCCGCTCCCGTCACCGGACGGGAGATGCGGTGCGTGTTGCTCGACGAGCTCGGCACCGACCCTCGAGCCGCCGTCGTCGCGGAGCAGGATCAGGCCGGCCAGCACGACGTGCGCGGCAGCACGGGGGTGATGTGTCGAGTGCGATCCTGCGAGCGGGTCGAGGAGTGCTCGGGCCCGGTCGCGCACGTCGAGCGGTCCGGTGGCGGCGAGGGCCAGGCCCCAGAGTGTGCGGGCCCAGCCGTCGTCGCTCAGGGGGTCGTCGGTGGGCTGCCCGTCCGCGTCGAGGCGCAGCACGAGCCCACGGCCGGGGACGACCGATCGCTCGAGTTGGTGCAGGCAGACCGCCGCCACGAACTCCGCGTCGGGATCGGCAGCCAGGAGGTTCGCCATCCCGAGTGCGCGGCCGGCGTCGTCGATGCAGTGGCCTGACGTGGGGTCGGGGACCGATCCGATCGAGTGCTCGATCAGGCCCACCCGGTCGATTCGAACCCGCAGAGCGTCGAGTGTGGCTCTGGGGGCGGGGAGCATCACGGTCACCCCGCGAGCGGCCGACGGAGTTCGATCTCGCGCAGCGACGTTTCGATCAGCCTGCGGACCGTGTCGCCGATGATCGGCCAGTCGTACCGCGCGCTCTCGGCTCTCGCTGCGGCCTGCATCCGGTCGCGCAGCTGGTCGTCGCCGAAGATGTGCGACAGGATGTCGGCGATCGCCCCCTCGTCGTCGTGTTCGACGACTTGGACCGCTCCCGTCCGGCTCAGCTCCACGGCATGCGGGAACGCGGTGGCGATCACCGGCTTGCCGGCGGCGAGCGCTTCGACGAGCACTCCGGAGGTCACCTGGTCGCGCGTGTCGTACGGAAGGAGTACGACGTCCGCGCTCCTCACGACCGCTCGCAGCTCGTCCCAGGAGGCGTACGTGCCGCGGAACTCGACGAGGTCGCCGACGCCGAGCTCCTCCGCAAGCCGACCCAGGCCTTCGCGGTAGGCCTCGCCCTGCTGTTTGCGGACGTTCGGATGTGTCTCGCCTGCAATGACGTAGCGCACGTCGAGACCCTCGTCGCGCAGCTGGGCGACCGCGCGGATGCCCCGTTCGATCCCCTTGCCGGGGCCGAGCAGCCCCCAGGTCAGCACGATCGGATCCGAGGAGGTCAGTGCGGGTGGGCCCGACAGATTGGGTGTTGCGCCGTGCGGCACGACGACGACCCGCGACGCGTCGAGGTCGTGAGCAGCCAGCAGCCGCGAGCGTGCCACAGCGGAGTGCACGATGATCAGCACGGAACGCCGGGCGATGCGCTCGATGATCTCGCGTTGCGAGGGCGTGGGTGCGCGCAGCGCCGTGTGCAGCACGGTGAACAGCGGGGCCCGGCAGGCCTCGACGAAGCGCACGACGTCGACGCCGTCGGGTCCGGGGAAGATGCCGAACTCATGCTGCAGGAGCACGGCGTCGAACCGCGAGGCGGTGCGAGCGCATCGCTCCGGGCCGTCGGGGTCGTCGAGCGGCCAGACGTCGACGATGGCCTCGGGGTCGAGCGGAGGTCGGGTGTCGAGGGCGTCGTTCCGTGCCAGCATCCGCACGACGCGGCAGTCGAATCCGGCCTGGTCGAGACCCGACCGCAGGTTTGCCGTGTAGGTGGCGATGCCGCACTCCGTCGGCGGATACGTGCCGATCAGCACCAGCTGCTTCGCCCGGGTGTTGTGACGTGCGTGATCGTCCATCGGTTCACCCCTTTTGCTCCGCACGTGACGCGGAACCATGAGCTGGACTCCTGTACGTCCCATGATGGACCCTCGGGGAAGCCGGCGGCAAGGGCCGAACGGCTCGGCTCGCCAGGCTGAGCGCGGCCGCCGTCATCGCCGTGATCCAGTCGAGCCTGCGGCCATGATGCCGAGCCTGCGGCCATGATGTGGCATGGACACGAGCAGCCCGTCAGCGCAGGGAGTCAGGCCCGAGGGGATCTCGGCGTTCCTCGACGCCATCGAGGCCGACACCCGGATCGAACCGCACGGCCTGATCGTCCAGCGGCACGGCACGCGGATCGTCGAGGGGTACTGGGCACCGCACTCCGGCGACCGCGCCCGCCTGGTCTACTCGCTGAGCAAGTCGTTCACCGGTACCGCACTCGGGCTCGCGCTCGGCGAGGGGCGGCTCTCGCTCGACGATCTGGTGAGCGACCACCTCCCCGACCTGTTCGACGACGACACACCGGAGGCCACCCGGCGGATGCGGATCCGCCACATCGCGTCGATGTCGTCGGGCCACGCCGCCGAGACCGTCCTCGAGGCGTTCGCTGCCGACCCCGACGATCCGGTGCACGGCTTCCTCACGATCCCGCCCGACGCCGAGCCGGGAACGCTCTTCGCGTACAACCAACCGCCGGTGTTGACGCTCGCTCGCATCCTCCAGAACCTGACCGGCGAGCGACTCACCGACTACCTGCGGCCCCGCGTCCTCGACCCACTCGGTGTCGGCGACCTCACCTGGCGGCAGCTGCCGTCCGGCGGCGAGCTCGGCTATTCGGGTGTCTACACCAATCTCGACGCCATCGCCCGGCTCGGCCAGCTGTACCTCGACGACGGTGTGGCCGACGGCCGTCGGCTCCTGCCGGCCGGATGGGTCGCCGACGCGTCGTCGGTGCAGACCCCCAACGGCAGCTGGGACGACGCCGACTGGCGGCAGGGCTACGGCTTCCAGTTCTGGATGTCGCGACACGGCTACCGGGGTGACGGCGCGTTCGGGCAGTACATGGTCGTCCTGCCCGAGTACGACGCCGTGATCGCGATGTTCTCGTGCACCGAGGTGATGCAGGTGGTCCTCGACGCCATGTGGGAACACCTCCTCCCCGCCATGCGACGACCCCGCCGCCTCCTCTGATGGGGACAGGGCGTTGGCGGCACGGCTGGCCGGCCTGGCGTTGCCGACCGTCGGTGAGCGGCGTGGTGGCGGCCCGCTGGGGGATGTGCCGGCGATGACGTTCCGGCGGAGCGGCGCTTCGCATCCGACGGTGACCGGAGTCGAGACCATCGACGGACGGATGATCGTCCACGAGGGCGACGGCACGATCGAAATCCCACTGACGGAGGGCTGGTCGATCGGCTGACGACGCGATCGCCGCCAGCGCCACGCGCCTCGACGACGGGAGGATTGCCGTCGACCTGTCGTTCCTCGCCACGCCGCACCGGCTGGAGGTCGAACTCGACCCGATGGCCGCCACGTTCAGCGCCCGCTGGCCGCTCGTCCCGCTCTTCGGCGCGGGACTCGACCCCCAGCTCGCCTCGATGCGCGCACCCGCCGACTGACGCTCTCTTGTGGCCCCGGGGGGATTCTGCTCAAGGGCGGGGTGGTTCGTGCCGATGAAGCCGCATGGTGCGCCGCCCACCGACCACGCTCGACGCAGCGCGACGCGGTGACCGTGGTGCGCTCGCCGAACTGTGGCGGACCCATCAGGCTCCGCTGCTGCGGTACCTGCGTGCCCGTCGTACGCAGTCGCCCGACGACGTGGCGTCACAGGTGTGGATCGACATCGCAAGATCGATCGACCGTTTCGAGGGCGACGACGACGACTTCCGGCGTTGGCTCTTCACGATCGCGCACCGCCGCAGCGTCGACGAGGTGCGCCGGGAAGTGCGCAGAACGGGCCTGGCGACCAGGGCAGCCGATCGCGTCGCCGCTGCCGATGCCGAACACGACCACGACGCCCTCGATCGTGCGATCGCGTTGGTGTCCACGCTGCCCGACAACCTCGCCGCGGCAGTGATGCTGCGTGTGGTGAACGATCTCCCGATCGCCGACGTCGCGTCGGTGCTGGGCACGACCGAGGGCAACGTGCGGGTCCTGGTCCATCGTGGCCTGACCCGGTTGCGCAGGAAGATGTCTGTAACAGATGATGTACGCCAGACGATGAAGAGTGTGCCATGAGCGATTTCGACGATCTCCACGAACTCGACGGCCTGATCGGCCCGCTGCGCAGTCCTGCGACACCGGCCGAACTCGCCGCGGAGAACGCCGTCGTCGACCTCATGGCCGCTGCTCATCACTCATCGAAGGGGAACACCATGTTCACGACACGTCGCGCTCGCGTCGCCACACTCATCGCCGCCGGGATCATCGGCTTCGGCGGCGTCGCCGCCGCCGGACCCGCTGCATACAGCATGATCGAAGGCCCGAGCACACCGGACACCGAGGAGCAGGACGACCCGGTGCTCGTCGTGGAACAGCCGGTCGTCGAGAAGGTCGTGGAGACCGAGGAGACCGAGGAACTCGACGAGACCGAGGAACTCGACGAGATCGAAGAGACCGACGAGATCGAGGAGATTGACGAGACCGACGACGCTCCGGTCGTCGCTGCCGACGACGTCATCGTCGATGAGGAAGCTCCCGCGGAATTCGGCCCCGACGGCTGCCTCATCGACGGCCGCAATCACGGCGACACGGTCAGCGCGGTCGCCCGTGGGGAAGGCCCTGACGACCCTCACCGTCCGTCGTCGGTCACCGAGGCCGCCCACTCCTCGTGCGGCAAGACGGACGATGCCGATGACGATGTCGATGCCGAGGAAGCTGTCGACGAAGAGGCCGACGACGGTGTCGATGTCGATGCCGATGCCGAGGAAGATGTCGACGAAGAGGCTGACGACGATGCCGACGAAGAGGCTGACGACGATGACGACGAGACCGACGCCGAGGTGACGCCGCAGGGCCGGCCCGACAAGCAGGACAAGCCCGAGCAGGCCGGCAGGGGCAGGTCCGACAAGTAGACCGAACCCAGGGGGCGGGTCGCAGCTCGTCTCCGGTCCTGATTCGCCGCAGCCGGGACCTCCGGCACTGTTGCAGCGGGTCGTTTCGGTGCAGTGTCGGTGCGTGTTCGACGCCGTCCGTCAGTGGGTCTCCCGGGCCGAGGGGGACTGGCGGGCCCACGGGACGGCGTACGAACTCGTCCGGGTGCTGACGGCACCGGCGCGGCGCGGGCTCGTGCGGCTGCGAGTGCAGGGTGGCGAACATCTGCCCGCGGAGGGCCCGGTGATCCTGGTCGCCAACCACGTGTCGTTCTTCGACTCGATCCTGCTGATGTTCGGCCTGCCTCGGCCCGTGGCGTTCATCGGCAAGGCCGAGTACACCGACAACCCGATCACCAACTGGCTGTTCTGCGGCGCCGGCATGATCCCGGTGCGCCGTGAGAACCCGGGCGACCTCCCGCACGTGTTCGACGAGGTCACCGAGGTGCTCCGGCGCGGTGAGGTGATCGGGGTGTTCCCCGAGGGCACTCGGGTCGCGTGACGGGCTGCTGCATCGCGGCCACGTCGGGGCGGCGCACCTCGCACTGACGACGGGGGCGCCGATCGTGCCGGTCGGCATCATCGGGACCGACCGCGTACTGCCGACCGGCGCCCGTCTCGTCCGGCCGTTCCAGCAGGCAACCATCGCCCTCGGCGAGCCGATCAGCCCGACGGAACTCGGCTACACGAAGAGCACCAACCGGGCCCGGCGGGAACTCACCGACCGGTTCATGGCCGAGATCGGCCGCCTCTGCTCCGAGCGTTACGTCGACACCTACGCCCCGATGCCGCACGGCTCGCACCACGCCCCGGTGCACCCCACCTGAGCTCGACGGCGCCTGGTCGCGTCGAGTCCAGAGGCTTCGTCGGTGATGAGATCTTCTGCGTCAGCACCTATCCGCGAAATGCCTGTTGTCGCTGACACTGAGATCGGCCCCGAACTCAGCGTCAGCGACAACTTCGACATTGTGTGTTGTCGCTGACGCTGAGTTCGATGCCCCCAACCGCCGGTTCGTGGGCACACCCGCGAACCCTGTGAACGTTGTCGTTCCCGAGGACTAGATTTCGCTGACCGCGGCTCGCGGACGGACACTCACAGCAATGGATGGCGCATGGCACGACCGATCATTCTTGACCGTCGACGACGACATCACGGTCTCGCAAGCGATCACCCGCGATCTCCGATCCCGCTACGCCGAGCGGTACCGGATCGTCCGCGCGACGTCGGGAGCCGAGGCGCTCGCCACGCTGGACGAACTGGCGCAGCGTGACCTGCCGGTGGCGCTGATCGTGTCGGACCATCGCATGCCGGAGATGACCGGCATCGAACTCCTCGAACGGTCGCGGCCGATCACCCCCGGGACGAAACGGGTGCTGCTCACCGCGTACGCCGACACCGACGTCGCCATCAAGGCCATCAACGACATCGGTCTCGACCACTACCTCATGAAGCCGTGGGCCCCGCCGGAGGAACGGCTGTACCCGGTGCTCGACGACCTGCTCGACGAGTGGGACCGCACCAACAGCCGCTTCGACGGGGTGCGGATCGTCGGCAACAAGTGGTCCGAACGCAGCTACGACACACGGATGTTCCTCGCCCGCAACCACGTCGCCTACCAGTGGCTCGAACTCGAACGCGACGCCGAGGCCCAACGCCTGTACGAGCTGTTCGCCGGTGCCGACTCGGAGCTCCCGTTGGTCCTGATGACCGATGGCAGCGTGTTGCGCGGTGCCGGCATCGCCGAGCTCGCCGGCGCACTCGGGATCAGCACGAAGGCCGAGTCGGCGCTCTACGACGTAGTGGTCGTGGGCGCCGGGCCCGCCGGACTCGCGGCGGCGGTGTACGCGTCGTCGGAGGGGCTGCGAGTTGCCGTGATCGAGCGGGACGCGCCCGGCGGGCAAGCCGGCCAGAGTGCCCGGATCGAGAACTACCTCGGGTTCCCCAACGGCCTCAGCGGTTCCGACCTGTCGCATCGCGCCACGACCCAGGCTCGACGGCTCGGCGCCGAGATGGTGCTCGCCCGTTCGGTCGAAGGCGCTCGAACCACGCGGCTGCATCCACGCCGTCCGCTTCGACGACGGCTCCGAGATCGAGGCCCGCGCGGTGATCGTCGCCACCGGTGTGTCCTACCGTCTCCTCGCCGCCGACGGCCTGGGCGACCTCACCGGCAAGGGTGTCTTCTACGGCGCTTCGTCCAACGACGCACGGGCGACCGACGGGCGACGACGTCTACATCGTCGGGGCCGCCAACTCCGCCGGGTCAGGCGGCGCTCCATCTCGCCCAGTTCGCGAAGCGGGTCGTGATGCTCGTGCGCGGTGACTCGCTGGCGGCCGGCATGTCGCAGTACCTGGTCGAGCGGATCGAGGCGGCCGAGAACATCGAGGTGCGGCTCGGGACCGAGGTGGCTCGTGGCACGGGCACCGATCACCTCGAGACGCTCACGATCGCCGATCGGCGCCACGGGCAACGAGGAAGAGGTCGCCGCCAACTGGCTGTTCGTGTTCATCGGTGCCCTCCCGCGCACCGACTGGCTGGGTGACCAGGTCGCCCGTGACGCCCACGGGTTCGTCCTCACCGGTCCCGAGGTGGCCGCGCTCGATGGCGACGTGCGCTGGCCCCTCGAGCGCCAACCGTTCCTGCTCGAGACGAGCGTGCCGGGCGTGTTCGCCGCCGGCGACGTCCGGCGATCGTCGATGAAGCGTGTCGCGTCGGCCGTCGGTGAGGGGTCGAGTTCGGTGAGCAACGTGCATCTGTACCTGGAGACGGTGTGAGCGTCGCCGACGACCTCCGCGCCGCGTTCCTCACGAGCTCGCTGACCGACGAACAGCTCGCCGAACTGATCGCCGTGGGCGAGGAGCGAACCTTCGCGCCGGGCGACGAGATCTTCCACGAGGGCCGGCCCGCGTCGATCCTGTGGATCCTGCTCGACGGCAGGATCGAGCTGAGCCGCCGGATCGGTGACCAGACCATCGTCGCTGGCCACGATGGACGAGCCGGGCCGATGGGCCGGCGGGCTGTCGGCCTGGGGCGCTGCCGACGAGCACGCCGTCACCAGGGCGACCGGCGTCGCCGCCACCGAGTGCCGGGTGTTCGCCGTGCCGTCGGCCGACCTCGGCCGACTCGTCGGCGAATGGTCACCGTTCGCCAAGCACATGATCTCGGGCGTCTACCAGACCATCCGCAGCATCGACGCGACCGCCCGCCAACGCGAGTCGCTCGTCGCTCTCGGCACGCTCGCCGCGGGCCTGGCGCACGAGATCAACAACCCGGCGTCGGCCTCGATGCGCGCCGTCGAGGCCCTGCAGAACACGAGCGGGTACATGATCTCCGGGCTCATCGGGCTCGCCGAGCAGCACATCGAGGCCGTCGCAGTTCCTCGAGGTCGAACGCTTGCGGCACGAACTGCAGCAGCGGTCGGTGGCCGACGAAGGAGGGCTGGCCCGCGCCGACCGCGAGGAGGCGGTCGGCGAGTGGATGGACGACCGCGGGATCGAACTGGCCTGGCAGATGGCCCCGGTGTTCGCCGCGGTCGGCGCCGACCGTTCGTGGTTCGAGGAACTCGAGGCAGCGGTCGGCGCCGATGCGCTCGACCCGGCGCTGCGCTGGATCTCCGCCGTCGTCGGCTGTTCGGCTCTGCTGTCGGAACTCGGCGAGGCGACCTCGCGGATCTCGCATCTGGTGGAGGACGTCAAGAACTACTCGCAGTTGGATCGCGCCGCGCTGCAGTCGGTCGACGTGACAGCGGGCATCGAGACCACGCTGGCCATGCTCTCGCCGAAGCTGGCCCGTATCGAGGTGGTGCGCGAGTACGGCGTCGACGTGCCGGAGGTCGAGGTGTATGCAGCGGAGCTCAACCAGGTCTGGACCAACCTGATCGACAACGCCGTCGACGCGATGGACGGCGAGGGCACGCTGACGCTCGCGACGTCGGTCGACGGCGACGACGTGCTGGTCGAGGTCGGCGACTCCGGCCCCGGCATCGATCCCGATGTCCTGGCGCGGGTGTTCGAACCGTTCTTCACCACCAAGGACGTCGGCAAGGGCACGGGCCTCGGCCTCGACATCTCCCGGCGCATCGTCGTCGACCGCCACGGCGGCGACATCACCTTCGTCTCCGAGCCCGGAGCCACCACCGCCCGCGTCCGCCTCCCCAACCGTCACACGGTGCCGGGTCAAACGTGACGTTTCGCCGACGCGACATCTCTGCGATGAGTCCGCGGATTTTCGGCCTCGCCTGACGGAGTACGGTTCGCTCGGTGGCCCGATGGGGGGTCGATTGGGGAAGGAGCGCACCGTGGATGACACCGTTCGAGATGGAGGCTGGAACCCGCCGGGACCCGGGCCCTGGATGCAGGATCGGGCGCACCTTCCGGCCGCGGTCACGCCGCTCCTGCAGGAGCTCTACCCGGCAGGTTTCGCGCAGGGGTTCGCCGACGCGTTCGAGCCGTTCGGCGTTCTCCTCGACACGATGCGGTTGGAGTACGTCAACGGGTTCCCGTACGTACAGCCCGTTCCGTTCGATGCTCCCGGCCCCGACGGACCGAAGGACCCCGACCAACTCGGCGCGGAGATCGGCAAGCGAACGGAGCTTGCGGCCCGGGCATTCGACGAACGCATCTGGCGGGAGGCGCTCAGGGGCTGGGACGAGGAGCGCAAGCCCGCGTCGATCGCCCGGCACCAGGAATTGGCTGCGGTCGACCTGTCGGCACTCGACACCGACGGCCTGCGCCGCCACCTGCACGAGTGCGTCGAACATCTCCGCGCGATGTGGCAGCAGCACCACACCTTCAACGCGATGGCGATGTTGCCCGTCGGTGACTTCATCCTCCACGCCCTTCGCTGGACGGGCAAGGACCCCGTGCCGATGTTCGCGGTGTTCGACGGCTGGTCGCCGGTGTCGGGGATCGTGCCGCCCGAACTCGTGCCTGCCATCGATGCGCTGAAGGCCGACGACGAAGCGCGCGCGATCCTCACCGGCGACGAGCCGGCGGCCGACCGTCTGGCCGAACTCCGCCGCCGCGTCCCGGCGGTCGAGGACTACATGCAGTCGGCGGGGTACCGGCTCGCCGCCGGCTTCGACCTCACCAACCCGACCATCGGCGAACGTCCCGATGTCGTCCTCGACCGGATCCGGGCGGGTCTCGATCATGATCGAGCCACCGCCATCGCGCGCGCCGATGCGGTCGCCACCGAACTGCGCGCCGCGGTGCCCGTCGACGAGCAAGCGTTGTTCGACGACCTGCTCGCCGAGGCGCGCCTCGTCTACCGGCTGCGTGACGAGCGGGGGCTCTACAGCGACAGTGCGGCTGTCGGCCTCCTGCGACTCGCACTGATCGAACTCGGTCGCCGCTTGTTCGAGGCAGGTCGGATCAACTTCATGTACGACACCCTCGACGTCACGTCGGCCGAGATCGATGCGCTGCTCGACGGATCGCCGACGCCGACGGCCGACGAGCTGTCGGAGCGGGTGCTCACGCGCAAGCGGTTGAGCGCCGAGGGTGCTCCCGGTCTGCTCGGCCCTCCGCCTCCACCTCCGCCGCCCGTCGATCAGCTGCCACCACCGCTCGCCCGGGTGATGTCGGCGCTCGGGTTCTACATCGAGGGCGTCCTGGGCGACATCGAGACTCCCATGGGCGACGCCGACATGATCGTCGGCGTGGGCGGGAGCGGTGGCACCTACGAGGGCCCGGCCTGTGTCGTTCGGAACTTCGACGACCTGCTGACCCTGGTGTTGGGCGACGTGCTGGTGACCTCCGCGACCGGCGAGTCGTTCAACGCGTTCCTGGCGATGGTCGGCGCCATCGTCACCGACCACGGCAGCTTCGCCTCGCACGCCGCGATCATGGGCCGCGAGATGGGCGTGCCGGCGGTTGTCGGGACGGTCGACGCCACCAGCCGCATCAGCACCGGGATGATCGTGCGCGTCGACGGTGACGCCGGGACGGTGACGGTCGTCGGCGCCGAGTGACGTGACCGGTGGGTCCGAAGACGTGACCGGTGGGTCCGATGACGTGACCGGTGGGTCCGAAGACCCTTCACACGATCGCGTGGGCCGGCCGTACCGTCGACCCATGGGGCGGCGACTTCGCAGCGTGGCGGGTGTGGCAGCAGCCGGTGCCGCGGCAGTCGCGGCGTACGACCTGCGTCAGAAGCGTCACACGATCCTGCGCAACTTCCCGCTGCTCGGCCATGCCCGCTACTTCCTCGAGGAGGTCGGGCCCGAGCTGCGCCAGTACATCGTCACCAGCAACACCGAGGAGCGTCCGTTCAACCGCGACCAGCGGCGGTGGATCTACGCGTCGTCGAAGAAGGAGAACAACTACTTCGCGTTCGGCACCAGCAACGACCTCGAGGCCTCGCCGAACTACCTCATCGTCAAGCACTCGCCGTTCCCGCTGCGCACTCCGCAGCCCGGCGAGGCCGACTACGACGACCAGTACCGCATCCCCGTCGCGAAGGTGATGGGGGCAGCGCGCGGCCGGGCCAAGGCGTTCCGGCCGGCGTCGGTCGTCAACGTGTCGGCGATGAGCTACGGCGCGCTGTCGTCCAACGCGATCTCGGCGCTGAACCAGGGTGCGAAGATCGCGGGCTGTCTCCACAACACCGGTGAGGGCGGGATCTCCCCGTACCACCAGCAGGGAGGCGAGCTGATCTGGCAGCTCGGCAGCGGCTACTTCGGCGCCCGCGACGCCGACGGCCGCTTCGACCTCGCGGGTCGTCGAGACCGTCGCCGCGAACCCGATCCGGGCGATCGAGATCAAGCTCAGCCAGGGCGCCAAGCCCGGTCTCGGCGGCGTGCTGCCGGCGGCGAAGATCACCGAGGAGATCAGTGCGATCCGCGGTGTGCCGCGAGACCGTGACTGCATCAGCCCGGCCGCGCATCCCGAGTTCCACGACGTCGACTCGCTGCTCGACTTCGTCGAACGCATCGCCGAGGCGACCGGGCTCCCGGTCGGGATCAAGTCGGCGATCGGGGAACCGTCGCTGTGGTCGGACCTCGCCGAGGCGATGGTGTCGGGCGAACGCGGCGTCGACTTCATCACGGTCGACGGCGGCGAAGGCGGCACCGGCGCGGGCCCGCTCGTCTTCACCGACCAGGTGGCCCTGCCGTTCAAGGTCGGCTTCAGCCGTGTGTACAAGGAGTTCGCCAAACGGGGCATCACCGATCGGGTGGTGTTCATCGGGTCGGGCAAGCTCGGGTTCCCCCACGAATCGACGCTGGCGTTCGGGCTCGGCTGCGACATGATCAACGTCGCCCGCGAGGCGATGATGGCGATCGGCTGCATCCAGGCCCAGCGGTGCCACACCGGGAAATGCCCCACCGGTGTCGCCACGCAGAACCCGTGGCTCGTCCACGGCCTCGACCCCGAACTCAAGGCCGCTCGCCTCGCCAACTACGTCATCACGTTGCGCAAGGACCTGCTGTCATTGAGCCGGGCGTGCGGCGTGACCCATCCGGCACTCATCTCCCTCGACCACGTCGAGGTGCTCGACGATCGTTTCGGTGCGTCGCCGGCCCGCGCCGTCTTCGGCTACGAACCCGACTGGGGCGTCCCGAGTTCGGCGGGTCAGGCGTACACGCGCCCGTAGCTCGTCGTGCGCTGCTCGAGCGGGCGACCGAGCGACGCGGCGAACTCGGCGAACCGCTCCCCGGTCATCTCCTGGCCGTGGCTCGCGCCCGCGGCGCGTGAGATGTTCTCGTTGATCAGCGTCCCGCCGAGGTCGTTGCAGCCGGCCTGCATCATCTGTGCGACACCGGCGAGGCCGACCTTCACCCAGCTCGCCTGGATGTTCGGGATCAGTTCGCCGTAGGCGAGCCGGGCAACGGCATGCATCAGGAGGTTCTCGCGGAACGTGGGTCCGCGTCGGGCCCTGCGTTGCAGGTAGATGGGCGACGCCATGTGCACGAAGGGGAGCCCGACGAACTCGGTGAAGCCTCCGGTCTCCTTCTGGAGGTCGCGGGTGCGCACGATGTGCCGGGCCCAGTGCACGGGCTGCTCGATCGCCCCGAACATGATCGTGACGTTGGAGTGCAGCCCGACGCCGTGGGCGGCGCGGTGCGCGTCGAGCCATTCGTCGGTGTCGATCTTGTCCGGGCAGAGCACCGCTCGGATCTCGTCGTCGAGGATCTCCGCGGCCGTGCCGGGGAGCGACGCCAACCCGACGTCCTTCAATCGTTGGAGGTAGGTGGTGAGGTCCTCGCCCAGTCGCTTGGCCCCCTCGGTGACCTCGAGCGCCGTGAAGCCGTGGACGTGCATGTCCGGGACGGCGTCCTTCACCGCCCGCGTGACGTCGATGTAGTAGTCGCCGTCGAAGTCGGGATGGATGCCACCCTGGAGTGTGACCTCGGTGGCGCCGAGCTCCCAGCCCTCGCGTGCGCGCTCGGCGATGTCGTCGAGCGTCAGCAGGTAGGGCGTGCCGCGCAGGTTGAGCGACAGCGGACCCTTGGAGAAGCCGCAGAACTTGCACTTGAACGTGCACACGTTCGTGTAGTTGATGTTCCGGTTGGCGACCCACGTGAGCGTGTCGCCGACGAGTTCCCGTCGCATGCGATCGGCCGCGTCGGCGACGGCGACCACCTCGGGGCCACGCGCACCGAACAGGGTGACGATCTCGTCGATGCCAGGTTCCTCGCCCGCGCCGATGCCGTCGAGCACGTCGGCGACCGGCCCCCGGATCGGGGCGAGGGTCGCGGGGACGAGCGCCGGCGGCTGCTGGTCGGAACCCGAGTACCAGGCCGTCGAGCGGTGACCGACGAGGACGAACTCTGCACCGTCGGCGACCGTGTCCGCCGCGGTGGTCTTCTCGGGCCACACCTGGCCCGGGTCGTCGCGCCCGAGCCACTCTGCGTCGGCGCGGTCCATGACCGGGAAGTGGAGGGCGGCGTCGAGCCACCGGTCGCGCTTCGCGACGAACTCGGGGTAGATCGTCAGCCGCGGTGCGAGGACGAAGCCTCGGTCGTTCGTGACCTCGTGCAGCACGTCGAGATCCGGCCATGGCCGTTCGGGGTTCACGTGGTCGGCAGTCACCGGCGAGACGCCGCCCCAGTCGTCGATCCCGGCGTCGAGCAGCACGCCGAAGTCGTCCGACAGATTCGGTGGGGCCTGCAGGTGGATGTCCGGGGGCAGGATCACCCGCGCCGCGGCGATCGCCCAGAGGTAGTCGTCGCTCGGGCACGCCCTGACACCGCGCATCGCCGTGCGCAGCTTGGGCAGGAAGTTCTGGACGATCACCTCCTGCACGTGTCCGTGGCGTCGATGACTGGCGGCAATCGCCTCGAGCGCGGCCAGCTGATCGGCACGGCTCTCGCCGATCCCGACGAGGATTCCGGTGGTGAACGGAATCGAGAGTTCGCCCGCGGCCTCGAGTGTGGCGAGCCGTCGCTCCGGTGTCTTGTCGGGCGCGTTGCGGTGCGCTTCGAGGTCGGGGTTCAGTGACTCGATCATCATCCCCTGGCTGGGGCTGACGGGGCGGAGCCGGGCGAGTTCGTGCGCGTGCAACGCGCCGGCGTTGGCATGGGGGAGCAGCCCGGTCTCGGTGAGGACCAACTGGGCCATCTCGGCGACGTAGTGCACGGTCGAGTCGTACCCGCGCTCGCGGAGCCACTCCCGGGCGACCTCGTAGCGGTCCTCCGGGCGTTCGCCGAGGGTGAACAGCGCCTCGTGGCAGCCGTTGCGCGCTCCCTGTCGGGCGATGCGGAGCACGTCGTCGGGGTCGAGGAACACCTTGTCGACCCGCGCCGGCGGCTGCGCGAACGTGCAGTACCCGCAGGTGTCGTTGCAGAGGAACGTCAGCGGGATGAACACCTTCGGGCTGAAGGTGATGCGCGTGCCGAACGAGCGGTCACGGATCGCTGCTGCCCGAGCCATCAGCTCGGCCGTCGACTCGTGGAGCAGGCTGTGGTGGTCGGTCATGAGGGCTCCGGTGTGGTGGGTCGGCGGGGTCGGCTGGCGATGTCGCCGCGGTCGAAGGTCTCGTTGCAGTGCCAGCACACGAACGCCTGGTCGAGCGGCTCGCCGCAGACCTCGTGGATGAGGGTCGTCGGCGGCCCGTCGTCGGAGAGCCACTCGTCGCCCCAGCGCATCAGGGCAACGAGCGTGGGCGACAGGGCCGCGCCCATCGGAGTCAGCCGGTATTCGTCGCGCGGCGGTCGTTCGCAGTACTGGCGGCGTTCGAGCACGCCGGCGTCGACCAGGTGCTTGAGCCGTTCGGCCAGCACCGGTCGGGCGATGCCGAGATCGCGTCGCAGGTCGTCGAATCGGCGGATGCCACGGAAGGCGTCGCGGATGATGAGGATCGTCCAACGGTCACCGAGGATCTCGAGGCTGCGCTGGATCGAGCACGGCGGCGCTTCGTCGTTCGGGTCGACCATCGGCGAGACCCTAGAGTGAGTTCGTCGAGCGAACCAAGTCGGTTCGGATCACGAACCGAGCACGACCTCAGTTCGCGAGACCGGCGAGCAGTTCCTTGACGACGTGCGAGCTCTCTTGTTCGAGCGCCGTGCAGCGAGCGAGCACCTCACGCGTGGCGGGGTCGTCGATCGCCTCGGCCATCTGCACCCACGCCTGCGCGCCCTGGAGTTCGGCTTCCGACTGCAGGTAGAGCTGCTCCATCACGTCGTACGGCGCGAACACCTCGTAGTACAGCGCGACCGCCGCGGGGAGTGCCTGGTCGACGGCTGCTCGATCCTCCGGCGAGATCGGGAAGAGGTCGGCGACGAGATCGGCGATCTCGTCCTCCCGGGCCGCGCAGCCCAGCAGGGCGTCGGCGTGCTCGGGAGCGGCTTCGGCCCACGTTCGGTACCGGGCGGCGGCCGACCGCTCGAGCCCGGACAGGAACGCCGGTCGAGCGGCGTCGGAGACGCTGCTGATGTGCGAGCGCAGGAGCGCTCCGAACTGCGGAACATCGGGCCAGGTGGGCATCGCACCATCCTGGCTTCCGCGCCGACGTGGAGGAGGGTCGAGCTCCCGCGCCGTCAGGCGTAGCGGCGCAGGATGCGCCGGCCGAGTGTGGTCTTGTGGACCTCGTCGGCGCCGTCGTAGATGCGCGCGGCGCGCTCGTGGCGGTACCAGTAGGACAGGATCGTGTCGTCGGTGACGCCGAGCGCGCCGTGCACCTGGATCGCCGTGTCGACCGCCTTCAACATCGTGTTCGCGACCGAGAACTTGATCGCCGAGATCTCGTCGCGGGCCGCCTTCGGCGCCGTGCTGGTCGATCATCCACGCCGCGTGCAGCGTCTGCAGGCGCGCGCCGCGGATCTCGGCGTCGAGCTCGGCCACCCAGTGCTGGATCACCTGACGGTCGGCCAGCGTCTCGCCGTCGGGGGTGATCACGCGGGCGTTGGCGCGCTCGCACATCATGTCGAAGGCCCGCGCCGGCGATGCCGAGCCAGCGCATGCAGTGGTGGATGCGGCCCGGGCCGAGGCGCTCCTGGGCGATCACGAACCCGCCGCCCTCGGGGCCGAGCAGGTTCGACTGCGGCACCCGGCACGACTGGTAGATCACCTCGCCGTGGCTCGCGTGCCCGGATCCGGCGTGGCCCATCACGCTGACGTTGCGCACGAGGTTGAAGCCCGGGCGTGTCGGTGGGAACGATGATCATGCTCGTGCGGGCGTACGGCGGCGCGTCCGGGATCGGTGACCGCCATCACGATCGCGAACGCCGCACCGTCGGCCGACGACGTGAACCACTTCTGGCCGTTGATCACGTAGTCGTCGCCGTCCTTCACCGCGGTCGTCTCCAGCAGCAGCGGGTTCGAGCCGGCCGTCTCGGGCTCGGTCATCGAGAAGCAGCTGCGGATCTGCCCTTCGACCAGCGGGCGCAGGAACCGCTCGCGCTGTTCCTCGGTGGCGTGGAGGTGGAGGATCTCGATGTTGCCGGCGTCGGGCGCCTGCGAGCCGAACACGGTGTGCCCGAGCGGTGTGCGCCCGAGCGCCTCGCTCAGCAGGCCGTGATCGACCATCGACAACCCGAGCCCGCCGAACTCCTCCGGATGGTTCGGCGCCCACAGCCCCATCTGGCGGACCTTGCGCCTGGGCGGCGACCACCAACTCCTGCACCGTCTCGGGCGACCCGTGCAGCATCTCGCCCTCGATCGGTACGAGCTCGTCGTCGACGAACTCGCGGACCATCGTCAAGATGGTCTCCATCTGCTCCGACACCTCGAAGTCCATGGTGACACCTCCTGGAGCGACCGTACCGACCGGCCGCACCCGGTGTCAGGGCCGATTGACCTCAGGCAGGTCCGTGCGCTCGGGGGTCTCGGCGACGTGGTCGAGGGCGAAGTAGCGGCCGACCGCCGGCACCCGACGTGGGATCTCGCGGATCACCGGCAGCCCGAACACGAACGTCGACAGGCTGCCCACCTGTTCGTAGATGACGGCATTCGAGAGCGAAGGAGAACGCGATCGTCCGTCCGAGGAAGAAGAACCAGCCGAGGAAGGCGACCAGCACGCCGATGCCGCCGTACATCTGCGAGGCGCTGTCGACCTGGTGGGGGAAGTAGAACTGCGTGACCGCCTGGAGACCTGCCATCAACACCCCGACGACCACCGCCCCGGGCAGGGACGCGCCGGGATCGGTCGTCGAGCGCGGCAGTGACTGGAACAGCAACAGCCACACCACGATGTAGACCGCGGTCAGACCGACCATCGACACCGACGTGACCGCGACGCCGCCGGCCTCACGGATGCGGTTCATGATCGACGCGGACAGTGCGAGACCGACGAAGAGTCCCGTGACGATGCCGATCGCACGGATGGGGGTGCGCTGTTTCCCCCGAGTTGCCACGACAGCGCGCTCGACAGCACCAGCGCCCGCGTGAGGGAACGCCCGGCGGTGGCCACTCCGAACAGGCCGACCGCCAGTGCGATCCACGGCGTCTGTCCGCTCTGGCCGAATGCGTCGTTGATGTAGTTGGCCAAGGTGCCCGAGACGCCGGCCGAGTCGGAGATCACGGAGCCGTCCGACCGCTCCGCCGAACACGCCGGCCAGGCCCACGATCACGAGGAGCAGGGGCACGAAGAACAGGAAGAGACGCAGGGCGAGGGCGCTGCCCAGCAACGTGCCCCCGGCCTCCTTGTCGCGTTCGTACACGTCGGCACCGACATCGACGATCGTGATCCGCTCACGCTGTTCGGCGAACCACGATCCGAACTGTTCCGCGCGTACGCGGGCCCACGCGCTCGCTCGCTCGAGTGCTCCGCCCGGCGCATCCTGATCCGTCGGCGGGCCGTCCATACCCGATCATCATGCCCGCGGTCGCGGCGTTCTCGGTAGAGGCGGACTGCTCAGCGCACGAACACGGCGACGATGCCGCCGACGATCAACCCGGTACCGAGGCCGGCCGTCACGTCGAGCGGGTTGTGCGCGCCGACGAACACCCGGCCGAACATGACGAGGAACGTCAGGAGCACCGGCACCCACCACCACTCCAGCGGCAGGGCGGGTGCAACCACCGTGGCGATCGCGGCGACGAGGATGACGTGACCCGACGGGAAACTGGCGCCCGAACTCGGCACGTCGGCCCCGCGGAGGATGGCGTCGACCTCGCTGGTGCCGGGCCGCTGGCGTACGGCGAGGTAGTCGGCCATCTCCCGGCGCACGAGCTTCTCGGTGCCGAGCTTCGCGAATGTCGCGATCACGACGCCGGCGGCGACCCACCAGTCGCCCACCATCCAGGCGACTGCGAGCCCGACCAGCGTGCCGACCACGAGGTTGCCCAGCTGCATCGGGAGCCAGAGTGGCCAGTACAGCCAGTTCGGCAGTCCGTTGACGGCGTGGAAGACCCGGGCCTCCGTGTCGCTGATCGCCGGTCGCCGGGCCTCGTTGACCGATCCGGCGAGGATGGCGAACCCGACAGCCGGCGACGATGAGCCACCAGAGGTTCACGACGCGAGCCGCCGACGCAGGTCGTCGAGCAGGCCCGGGTGTTGCTTCAGCGCGGTGCGCGTGGCGCCGCTCAGCGCCCACGGCTGGAGACGGGCGACGGCGCGGGTCAGCGTGTCGGGATCGACGGTCGCCAAGGCCGGCGCGACGGCGCGTTCGGCGCCGACGTACACGCTCGACGAGCACACGAGCTCGGCGACGTCGTTGGCGAGCAACAGCTCGGAGGCCGCCATCTCGCTGAAGCCGAAGTCGATGATCCACACCGCGCCGTCGGCGCCGAGGAACACGTTGGCGAGGCGCAGGTCGCGATGGGCGATCCCGTGGCGGCGCAGGTCGGCGATCGCCTGCCAGATGGCGAGGAGGATGTCGTCGGTGACCTCGTTCGGGTCGAGTTGGTCGAGCGACTTGCCGGCGACGGCGTCGTAGGCGAGCACGAACGAGTTCGGTTCGGCCGACGCGAGCGTGCGCAGACGCGGTGTTCGGATGCCGAGGTCGCGGGCGGCGAGCGCGAGCAGCGCCTCGTGCTCGATCGGCGCGGCGCAGCGACGAGAACGGTCGTTCGTCGCCGAGATCGCGCCGTTGCAGCATCGCGGTAGATCCGGAACATGAGATCGGCGCTGCGCTCGTCGTCGCCGAGGACCTTCACGAACAGCCGATCGCCGCCCGGCATGACGGCGAAGTACGGCGTCGACCCGCGTGCGTCGACGCTGGCCGGTGTGATCTCGTCCACCGGCAAGACCGACAGCGGCGAGCCCGGCGGCGATCGACTCGGCGTTCGGCCCGTCGTGGCGGGGCGCCGATGGCCACGAGTGCCGCAGCCCCGGCGAACCATCCGATGAGCCACGCCTGGACCGACCCGAACGACATCTCCGACGTGAGGGTCCGCACCAGCGCGAGACCGATGACGGCGGCCCATCCGGCGCGACGCCAACGTCGGCTCAGCCAGGGCGCGCCGGCGGTCAGGGTCGCGGCCAGCACCCCGACGCCGACCGCGGTCGGGAACCATCCCGACGTGAACGCAGCCAGATCCGTGTCCGGCATCGCCACGGTCCTGCCGCTCTCGACGTCGGCCACGTCCGCGAGCAGGGCCACGAGCACTGCGGCGATCACGCCGCCGAGCAGCATGGCGATCGGGGCGGCCCAGCGTGCCCGGACGGCGGTCCACAGCAACCCGCCGATCAGCACGGCAACGGTGAGCAGTCGCACCCCGGCGACCAGCAGGGTCAGGATCCAGTTGGGGAGGGCGTCGATGCCGCGGAGGAAATCGGAGGCGAACACCACGACGCTGTCACCGAACAGCCACGCCAGGAGGAAGACGACGACCACGGCAACGGCCGCCACCAGGAACCGGAGGATGTCGGCGGGGGACCGGACGCGTCTGGCCTCGTCGTGCAGGCTCAACGTCACTGCCCGGTGAACATCGGCGATCGCTTCTCGACGAACGCAGCGGCCGCCTCACGGTGGTCCGCCGTCGACATCGATCGGATCATGTTCGGTGCCTCGGCGTCGAGCGCGGTGGCCAGGTCGGTGACGAGAGCCCGGTTGAGGTTCTCCTTCATCAGGCGCATCGCGATCGGTGGGCCCGCAGCGATCCGTCGGCACCACTCGAGTGCTTGTGCCTCGAAGTCGTCGTCGGCGAGCACGTCGTTCACCATGCCGAGCGCCATTGCTTCGCGGGCGGTGAGTCGGGGCGAGGTGAGGTACAGCTCCTTGGCCTTCGCCGTGCCCACGAGGTGCGTGAGGAACCACGAGCCGCCGAAGTCGCCGGAGGCGCCGACGTTGGCGAACGCCGTCACGATCAGCGCCCGTTCCGCAGCGACCCGCAGGTCGGCGGCGAGGGCGATCGACAGCCCCGCACCGGCGGCGGCACCCGGAAGGACGGCGACGACGGGCTTCGGGAACTCGTGGAGTGCGAGCGACACGGCGCGTTGGGATCGCCGGAGCCGGGCGACCTGATCCTCCACCCCGCCCTCGCGTCCGGGTCGCGGCGTGCCGCTGCGATGCGCTTCGTTCATCCCCTTCACGTCGCCGCCGGCGCAGAACGCGCCGCCGGCACCCGTGACCACCAGCACGCGCACGTCGGGGTCGACCGCGAGAATCGGCAGTGCCCGTTCGAATCCTCCGTACATCGGGTCGGACAGCGCGTTTCGCCGGTCGGGACGGTTGAAGGTGACGATGCCGAGGTGTCCGTCGACCTGTGCAAGGAGGTCGTCGGTTCCGGTGTCGATCGATCGCGTCATGTGCCGAGACTTCCACATCTCCGAAGATGAAATCCGTTCGGTCGACAACGTGTCAGGCGAACGCTCTCATCCGGCTGCGAGTTGGACGACGAGGACGGCGACGATCAGCGCCAGGAACACGACATGGTCACGCAGGATCCCGCGGGCGAGTTCCGAGCGTTCCTCCGGCGGGTCGCTGCGCGCACCGAGGCGCACGGCATTCGGCACCACCCTCGTGATCGCAGCGTGCACCGATGACGTCGGACGGTCAGGCGATCGAGCAGGCCATGTCGGCCCCGCAACACATCGGTGACTTGATCTTGCCGTGCCCGTTCGGGCACTTGGAGACCTGCACCGAGGAACCGTCGTCGCGCTGGATCGTGTCGTTCACCAGTGGAGCGTCGCACTCGCCGCAGGTTGCGTTGACGGACATTCCACAGGTGGGGCATGCGTAGGTGGCCATTGACGGATCGTAGGCCAAGCCGGCCCCGAGTTGGCGCACTGGCGTCGATGCGCGACCCGCGATCAGGCGAGCTGTGCGCCGGTGCCGACAGGACGTACGCTGAGGCCGAGACGACGGGAGGTCACATGGGCTTGTTGAGGAACCGCGACGACGGGCACGAGCAGTTCAGGATGCGCGAGGACCTGATCTCGATCGGCGACGACTACTGGATCGAGAACGATTCCGGCGATCGGGTGTTCAGGGTCAACGGCAAGGTCGCCCGGCTCCGCGACACGTGGAAGCTCGAGGATCGTGACGGCAACGACGTCGCGGTGATCCGCGAGAAGATGCTGTCGGTCCGCGACGCCATCACGATCGAGACGAACGGCACCGAGGCGAAGGTGAAGAAGGCGCTCGTCGGGATCCGCGACCGCTTCCACGTCGAGGTCGAGCACGGCGACGACCTGAAGGTTCACGGCAACATCGTCGACCACGAGTACGAGATCGAACGCGACGGTGACACCGTTGCCAAGATCTCCAAGAAGTGGTTCCGCGTGCGCGACACCTACGGCGTCGAGATCTACGACCCGACGATCACACCGCTGATCCTCGCGATCACGGTCGCGGTCGATGCCCTGTCGCACGACCGGGGCTGATCGGCGACACGATCCGTCGTTTCGGCCCCGGGTCGAGAGCGCCGGGGCCGTGATCGCCGTACGCCGGTAGCATTGTGTCATTGGGACGAGTCGCCTCGTGCGGGCTCGACGCCTCGACCCGAGTCGAACCGTTCGAGGAGTCCACATGTCCGTCCGTCCCCTGCCCCGATCCTCCGGGATCGACCGCGACCCGACGTGACCTCGTCAACCGTCGCACTGCCCCGTCCGGTGCTCGATGTCCCACTCGGGTCGCCCGGGCGACCGACGTGGCGAGGCGGTCTGCATCTGATCGCTCTCATGTCGGCCGTGCCCCTGCTGGTCGCCCTCGCCGTCGTGTCGGACGGGGCTCGCGCTCGGGCCGCCGTGATCGTCTACGGCGTCGGGCTGTGCACCATGTTCGGGGCCTCGACGACGTACCACCGCTGGGTGCACACGCTCCATGCCCGCTCGGCATGGCGACGTGGTGACCACGCGGCGATCTTCGCGGCCATCGCCGGTACCAGCACCGCGATCGCCTTGACCAGTCTGAGCACCGGACCGGCGGTCGCCATGTTGATCGCCATCTGGCTCGTCGCGATCGCCGGGGCGACGTTCAAGCTCGTGAGCTTCGACCGTGCCCACCGCGTCGGGGCGGTGCTGTACATCGGACTCGGCTGGGCAGGGCTCGCGCTCGCCCCGGCCGTGTGGCATCGCGGTGGCCTGGTTCCCGTCCTCCTGCTGTTCGCCGGCGGCGCCGTCTACACCGTCGGTGCCGTGGGGTTCGGCCGCCAGTGGCCGAGGCTGCGACCGGCGACCTTCTCGTACCACGAGGTGTGGCACGCCTTCACGATCGTCGCGGCGGGCCTGCACTTCGCCGCGATCTGCACGCTCGCCACCTGAGATCGCGATCCTCGAGCGATTCTCTGCGGAATAGTTTCCGAGGGGCGGAACCCATTCCGCAGAGAACTGCATCCGCGCCTCAGCCGGCGGCCGCCCAACCGGACACACTGGCTGGGTCGCACGCGCTGCCATCGTCGATTCGGTGATCTGCCAGAGTTGACGACCGTGACCGACGCGTATCCTGCCCCGCACGCTGCCGAACGACGCCACCGAGCACACCCGTGCCGTCACCACCCGACCGATCCCGCCGTTCGACCCCGCCGACTTCGACCGCGCCGCAGCGCGGCCTGATCGCCCAGCACGACACCGGCGTGATCGAGGGTCCGTTGTGGCCCGCGTGGGACATCAACCGGTGGTCGTTCATCGAGCAGGACGCACCGAATCCCGACACGGTGCACCCGAGCCTGTGGCGCCAGGCGCAGCTCAACGTGATCCACGGCCTGTTCGAGGTCGCGCCCGGGTGCTGGCAGGCGCGGGGCTACGACATCAGCAACATCACCTTCATCGAAGGGCGCGACGGGCTGGGTGATCGTCGACCCGCTCACCAACACCGCCACCGCCGCGGCGTGCCTCGAACTCGCCAACCGCCACCTCGGCGAGCGGCCGGTCACCGCGGTGATCTACACCCACAGCCACCTCGACCACTTCGGCGGCGTGCTCGGCGTCACCAGCCAGGACGACGTCGACGCCGGCCGTTGCCAGGTCATCGCCCCCGAGCACTTCCTGCGCGAGGCCGTCGCCGAGAACCTGCTCGCCGGCATGGCGATGAACCGCCGGGCGCTCTACCAGTTCGGCCCGCTGCTGCCGCCGGGACCCCGCGGCCACGTCGACTCCGGGCTCGGCAAGTGCGTGCCGCTCGGCGTGCCGGGCCTGATCGTGCCGACGGTCGACATCACCCGCACCGGCGAGGAGCTCGTCGTCGACGGCGTGCGCATCGTGTTCCAGATGACGCCCGAGACCGAGGCGCCGGCGGAGATGAACTTCTTCTTCCCCGACCATCGGCTGGCTGTGCATGGCCGAGAACTGCTCGCACAACATGCACAACCTGATCCCGATCCGCGGCGCCCAGGTGCGCGACTCGCTGTCGTGGAGCACCTACATCGACGACGCCATCGAGCTGTTCGCCGACGACACCGACCTGATGTTCGCGTCGCACCACTGGCCCCGCTGGGGCAACGACGACGTCCGCGGGTTCCTCGCCCGCCAGCGCGACCTGTACCGCTGGATCCACGACCAGACGCTGCGTCTCGCCAACCACGGCCACGTCGCCACCGAGATCGCCGAGATGCTCACCCCGCCCGCCGACCACTACGAGGAGAGCCACACCGTCGGCTACTACGGCGCGATGGTGCACAACGTCAAGGCCGTGTACCAGCGCTACCTCAGCTGGTACGACGGCAACCCGTGCCACCTGAACCCGCACCCGCCGGTCGAGGCGGGAACGCGCTACGTCGAGCTCGCCGGCGGCGCCGACGCGCTGCTCGCCTCGGCGCAGGCGGCGTACGACCGCGGCGACTACCGCTGGGTCGCCGAGCTGGTGAACCACCTCGTGTTCGCCGACGCCACCAACACCGCGGCGCGGGCGCTGCTCGCCGACGCCTACGAGCAGCTCGGCTACCAGAGCGAGTCGGCGACGTTCCGCAACGCCTACCTGATGGGCGCCCAGGAGCTCCGCCACGGGCATCCGCCCCGCAACCCCGCCGCGAACCGGGGCCTCGTGCGGGCGCTGCCGATCGACCAGCTGCTGGCGACCGTCGCGATGCGGCTGAACGCCGACGACCTCGGCGGCGTCGACCTGGCGATCAACCTCGTCGTCAGCGACCTCGACGAGCAGCTGGTTCGTCGGGCTGTCGCACCGGGCGCTGCGCTACCGCATCGACAAGCAGGTCGACGACGCCGATGCCACCGTCACCACCACCCGCGAGGTGCTGACGGCAGGTGGTGGCGGGCGAGCGCACGCTCGACGACGCGATCGACTCGGGCGACCTCACCATCGACGGAGACGCCGGTGCCCTGCGCACGATCATCGACCACCTCGACGTCTTCCTCGGCGGTTTCCCCATCGTCGAACCCTGACGGCGACGAGCCGACCCGGTGGGGATCGGTGGGACAGCGCGGACGACCTACCATCGGGAGTGATGTCGGTGCGTGAACTGGTGGTGCTGGGCACGGCGAGCCAGGCGCCGACCCGGCATCGGAACCACAACGGCTATCTGTTGCGTTGGGACGGTGAGGCGATCCTGTTCGATCCCGGTGAGGGGACGCAACGGCAGTTCACCCTGGCCGGGGTGTCGGCGGCATCGGTCGACCGGATCTGCATCACGCACTTCCACGGGGACCACTGCCTCGGCCTGCCCGGCATGATCATGCGACTGTCGCTCGACGCCGGCAGCCTGCCGGTCCCCGTGCACTACCCCGCCAGCGGACAGTCGCACTTCGAGCGGCTCCGTTTCGCCACCGCCGGCCAGGAACACGTGCCGGTCGACGGCTGCCCCGTCTCGACTCCGGGGGTGATCCACCAGGACGATCTCGTGACGATCCGCGCCGTGGAACTTTCCCACCGCGTGGACGCCATCGGCTACCGGGTGGAGGAGCCGGACCGGCGTCACATGATGGTCGATCGGCTCGATGCGCTGGGCATCACGGGCCCGGCGATCGGCGAGCTCCAGGAGCACGGATCGATCGACCACGACGGCCGGACGGTACGTCTGGAGGAGGTGAGCGAACATCGCCGGGGGCAGGTGTTCGCGTTCGTGATGGACACGCGGTGGTGTCCCGGTGCACTGCAACTCGCCGACGGCGCCGACCTGCTGGTGTGCGAGTCGACCTTCCTCGACGTCGATGCCGACATGGCCGAGGAGTACGGGCATCTCACGGCGGGCCAGGCCGGTCGTCTCGCACGCGAAGCCGGCGTGCGACGTCTGGTGTTGACCCATTTCTCCCGGCGTTACGACGACGATCAGGCCTTCGCCGACGAGGCCCGCCGGGAGTTCGACGGCGACGTCGTGGTCGCCGAGGACCTGATGCGCATCCCCGTCCCGGCACGGACCTGACGGCTCCCCTCGCGAGCACGTCGCTGGTGACGTGATCGACCTCGAGATCGACCTCGGGATCGTCGGCGGGCGGGGGCACCTGCGGGATGCGGCGAAGGTCTTCCTGGGAATTAGGGAATTTTCCCGATGGTGCGCGCCCACCAGCACTCGTAGGTTGCCGCTGGCGCGCCTGCGGTGGGCGTGAGCTCGGAGGGTGGGTCGTGCGTCATCGTCAATTGCGGCTGCTGGCGGCAGTCGCCGTCGCGGCAACGCTCGTGCCGCTGCCGACCTCGTCGCCTGTCCCGGCCAGTGCAGCGCCGAGCGCCGTCACCACCACCGGGTTCGAGCGGGTCCCGGCCACCGTCCTGGGTGACGTCGACGCCGTGCAATCGACGGTTGCCGTCGACGAGCGGGGCACGTTCCACGTCGCCTCTCGTGACGGGCTCGGCATCGGCCTCGGCATCTTCCTGCAGTCCAGCCGCGACGGCGGCCAGACGTGGGATGGCCGCATCCCTGTGAGCGACACCTCGATCAACGCGTATGCCCCGAACGTGGTGGCGGCCGGCTCACGCCTGTACGTCGGCTACCTCGGGTTCGAGTGCACGCCCACGCTCTGTGGGTACCTGCCGTACCTCACCGTCACCGACCTCGACGGATCGGTGCTCGAGCGTCACCGTCTCGGCTCGACGCCCATCGGATACGAGCCGTTGAGCATGGCGCCGCTCGGGGACGGTGTCGTCATCGCGTGGCGGAACGCCGCCGACCACCTCGCCTCGGCACGGTGGATCCGGCTCGATCCGGGCGCCGTCCGGCACCGCTCCGTGGCCGGCTCGGGGTTCACTGCGCCCGGCCTCTTTGCGATCCAGGCGTCGGGCGACCGCGACACTGCGGCAGTCGTCGCCGTCGGTTCCGACCGTGTCGCCCGCATGGCGCTGTGGCGTGCGGACGGCACCAAGCCCACCACGAACGTCCCCTTCGTGCCGCAGGAGACGTTCGCCGGCCTCGCCGCGGCAGGAGGACGCGCTCACCTCGTGTCGGTGGTGTCCAACGAGGAAGCAGCGGGGACCGCGCAACGTCTGGAACCGGCCGACCAGACCGGCCGCGTCCGCGTGCGGACCTGGGACCCCACCGACGGCCTGCTGCCCACCGCTGTGTCATCGATCGTCGGCACCACGCCGCGGTACCAGTTCCCGAGCGTCGACGTCGCTGCCCGCACCGGGCTGCTGGCTCTGGCCTGGGAGGATGCTGCGACACGGTCGATCATGACGGCGTCGAGCGTGGACGGTGGCCTGACCTTCGGGGCGGCCTCGGTGGTGCCCGAGTCGCTCGGTGCCGATGCGCTCCAGCTGGCGGTCGCGCCGTCCTTCGCCGGTGCCACGACCGACCCGGTGGTGCGGTGGGACTGGTCCGTCCCCGAGCGCTACAAGCCGGACACGAACGGCGAGTTGGTCCCGTGGCAGACGCCCGTGCCGGCCGACCCGCAGCTCACCGTCACCATCGACGGCTGCGCGTCCACCGCCTCCTCGGAGATCGTCGCGTACCAATGGACGATCGACGGCGTGGTGCAGCCGCAGACGACGTGCCTCATCGACAAGCGCCTCACCGCCAACACCGACCACAAGGTCCGCCTGCAGGTGACCGACGCCGACGGCCGCATCGACTTCGACCAGCGCACCATCCGCCCGCGTGATCTGCTCGTCGTGTCCATCGGCGACTCGATCGCCTCGGGCGAGGGCAATCCCACCGTTCCCGCGTCGTACACCGTGTTCGGGAATCCCGACGACCCCACCGACCTGCAGCTCGAGCCCGAGCAGTGGGTCGATCAGGCGTGTCACCGCTCGGCCGCGGCCGGGCCCGCTCAGGCCGCCCGGCGGCTCGAGCGGCTCGACCGGAAGTCCTCGATCACGTTCGTCCATCTCGCATGCTCCGGTGCGTCGGTCATCTCCGGCGATGTTGCCGAGCCGGATCTGAAGCCGTGGGAGACGGGCGGCGTGCTCGACCCCTACCAGGGCATCGAGCCGATCGACCCGGCCACCAGCGAGGCAACCGCCCGCCCGTCGCAGCTCGACCAGTTGCAGACCCTGCTCGGCGGGTCGCAGCGGCCCGTCGAAGCCATGTTCGTGTCGATCGGCGCCAACGACGTCCGCTTCTCGGACGTGGTGCGTGAATGCATCAAGAGCCGGGTGACCGATCCCCTTCCGTGCAACGAGTCCGGCACCGGCGCTCGCCTCGACCAGCGCCTCGGCGATCTGCCGCGCCGCTACGAGATGCTCGCCGACGCGCTCGGCGCGCAGCATCCCGAGTTGGCCGCCGACCCCAGCCGCGTCTTCATCACCGAGTACTTCGACCCGACGACCGACTCGTACGGGCTGGCGAACCTGCGCTGCATCGCCAATGCCGAGGACGTCGCCGAGATCGCCGACTATGTCGCGACCATCACCGGCATCGCCCTCGATCTCGGACTCAGGTTTCCGCTGCTGTCGGCGTTGTCGGAAGCCGCCGACATCGTGAGCCGCGTGTTCGAGGGCGGGCTGGTGACCGATGCCGAGTCGCGCTGGGCGAACACGGAAGTGGTCGGCAAGCTCAACGGAGCGGTACGCGCCGGTGCCACCGCCAACGGTTGGACCTACGTGGGCGGTATCGCGGCGCGGTTCCGAGGCCACGGCTACTGCGCCAACGACGACGACCGTTGGGTCGTGACGATCGGCGATTCGATCAGCGAGCAGTTCGACGCCAACGGTCCGGTCCACCCGAACGAGGAGGGTCACCTGGTGTTCGCCAACGGGCTGGCCCGTGCCGCCGCTCGGATCGTGCTGCCCGATCCCGCCGACCCCGCCGAGCCGGGGCAGGCGTCGGTGGCCAGGGGCGAGCTGGGCGAGGCGGCGCTGGCCTTCACCGTCCGCCACGAGGGCGGCATCAACTACCTGGGCCGGCCGCAGTCGCTCGTGGTCGCCAACCTCCGTGATCACGGCGCCGCGCTCGAAGCGACCGACGTGCGTGTGATCGATCGCCTCGTCGGCGCACCGGCCGAGACGGTGAGCACGTGGTACCAGGGCCAGGCGGTCGCCGTCAGTGCTCGGGCCTCGGTGGCGACGTGGCTCGAGACCTACACCGCCAACCTGCCTGGCGGCACCGGCTACGACAGCCTCGCCGGTCAGGCGTTCATGGGAGCACCGGACGTCGCCGTCGACAAGGTGTCGATCGTGCAGGCACCCGACGACGCCGACCGCCTCGTCGCGGGCAAGGCAACGGTGGTGCGGGCGCGCCTGTTCGCCCGTCTGGCCGCGCCGACCGCGGTGTCCGTTCGGGTGGTCGTCAACGGGTCCGACGGCGTCGTCCACGACCAGACGACGATCGAGCAACTCAGGCCCGGCATCAACGACGTGATCCTGCCGAGCGGTTCCGTGCTGCTGCCGGAGGCCGGCGACCAGTGGCGGGCCCAGGTGCTGGTCACCGATCCGGGTGACACCGCACCCGACGAGGGTGCAGAGTCCAACGATGTCGGCGAGAGCATCGGCATGGGTGTCGAGTCGACGACCCCGATGACGGTCCTCTTCGCCCCAGCCGCCGGGTCGGGCGCGACGTGCGCCGACGCAGTGCGCGTGGCCACCAAGTCGGTGCCCTACGCACGGGCCGCCCTGCCGCTGCCCGAGCAGGGCCTGCGGGCGTCGTACGGGGGCATCGACCCCAGCGTCATCGGCGCGCCCTTCGCATGTCCGATCGTCGCGGCCGACGATCAGACCCTCGACGGCGTGACCCAGATGCTGCACCTCAACGACCGCATCGCCCGGCTCGCCGGTGTGGATGCGATCGTCGGCATCGTGCCGGAGGGCTGGTTGCAGGACGCCGACCCGGCTGCCGATCCCTGGGGGATGGCGCTGATCCCGTCGAGCGGCCCGCCGAATCGCGGCGCGGTCCTCGAGACCGGTGTCTTCGACAACGTCCTCACCCATGAGCTGACCCATCTGCACGGGATCGACCACACCGAGCTCGCCTCGACCGAGGGCGTGTGGGTGGCCCGTCGTCAGGCCCGCTCCGGTCCCGACTACATGTTCCGGCCTGCCCAAGAGACCCGATGGGCGCACCCCGACACCTTCGACCGCGTCCTCGAGGCACGCCGCGGGTTGGCCTCGCCTGTGCCCGACGGCAGCGGTGTCGGTATCCGCATCTCCGGGACCGTCGCCGCCGACGGCATCGGTGCACCGCGGGTGACGCTGGACCGCTGGGTGTCGACGCCGGAACCCGATCCGGCCGCCACGAGCACACAGCTGGTCGCCCGGCAACTCGATGCCGACGGCGGATTCATCATCGGCGACCCGATCGTGCTCTCCGAGGTCGACGCCGACTATCCAACGGACGGCCCTGACGTCACCGGCGGCTACTACAGCTTCGCCCACGCGGTCACCCTCCATTCCGACACCTCGCTCGTGGAGATCGTCCTCGACGGCGAGGTCATCGCTACGCGTGCCGTGACACCGTCGGCCCCGACCGTCGAGGTCACCTCGCCGGCCGCCGGGCGCTGCGCTGGCACCAGGCGGCCGCCTCGACGTGGAGTGGACGGCCACCGATGCCGACGTCGGCGATGTACTCACCCACAGCGTGCTCATCTCCACCGACGGCGGTGCCAACTGGCAGCCGCTCGCCGTCGACCTCGCCGACCCGACATTCTCGACGACGATCCCGAACACCCTCACCGGCACCGACGTGCGGGTCCGTGTCGTGTCGAGCGACGGCGTGCGCAGCGGTGTCGGCGAGTCGGGCAGCTTCAGCATCGTCGTGCAACAGCGCGGTCCCGAGCGAGTCGCCTACACCCGGTACCTGAACGGCGGATGCTTCCCCTACGACTGCACCCGCGGGGTGTGGACGATGAATCCCGACGGCACCGACGTGCGGGAGATCGCGGCGTGGGTCGAGCCGAACTCGGTGGCGCGGACCGATCAGTTCGTGCCGAGTCAACCCGACTGGTCGCCGGACGGACGTCGAATCGCCTTCGAGTCGGAGGCCTACTACGCGAACCCGCCGCTGCCCGTCGGCCAGACCAGGACCATCCGCTACGACGTCTTCGTCGCCGACGCCGACGGCACGGACCGCACCCGCATCACGCAGCCGAGGTACGACCCGAGCGTTGCACCGACGGAAGGATCACTTCTCCAGTTCTTCTGTCCGGACTGGTCTCCCGACGGCACACGCCTCACTGCCGTCGGGTACACGCCGAATTTCGCCAGGAAGCCGTGGATCGTGAGCATGGCCGCCGACGGTTCCGACTTCAGGTTCCACGGCCGGATCGGGTCGTTCCCCGACCTCAACGTTGATCCCCCGTGTCCACGTTGGTCGCCCGACGGCAGGCTCATCGCGGCAGCGGTCGAGTACTCCGGATCGACCCGCGACGCAGAGCTGCCCGTCCGCGATGGTCCCTGGCGGGCAGCCGACGGCACCATCATCGACCCGAACATCATCGTCGGCTTCGACGCGACGACGGCCTCGACCACCTCGTGGGGCGTCGAGATCGCTCCCATCGTCGAGCCCTACGTCCTTTGTTGTGGGCGCTCGTTGATCTTGGAGGGCGCGTCGTGGACCCCCGACGGAACGGCGCTGCTCGTGGGGCTCACGGGCTCGGCCTGCGGCATCGTGCGTGTCGAGGCCGACGGCTCGGGGACGAGCCGTGTCATCAACTGCCCGCGCCCGCGCACGCCCGAGGGCGGAGCCATCGAGAACTTCCGGCCACAGGATCCGCAGGTGACCCCCGACGGCGAACGGATCGCGTTCGGCTCGTCGGACGGGTTCTCCTCCAACAGCGTCTTCTACCAGCCGACGTTGTGCACCGTCCCGGTCGACAGTTCCACCGACAGCGTCGTCAACGAGACGCCGCCGGGACTCTCGTGCGTGGTGGCACCCGGCACCTTCGCGACCTCTGCCATCGCTCGTCACGGCGCCGGACGGCCCGGTCGAGCTCGACTGGTCCGCCGGCCCCGTGCTCGACGGCGATGGCGGTTCCGCCGGTTCCCCGCTCGTGGAATTCCCAGCAGCCGACGCCGGTGGGCCCTACGCGGTCGACGAGGACGTCGACGTCGTGCTCGACGCCTCCGCCTCCGGTCTCGGCGTCCTCGGCAGTACGTTCGCCTGGGACCTCGACGACGACGGCGCCTTCGACGACGGCGAGGGAGCGACGCTCGCCACCAGCTGGGCGGAGCCTGGCGAGCGGACGGTGGGCGTCCGGGTGACCAACGGCGCTGCGTCCGCGACGGCCACCGCGATCCGTGACCGTGCGCTCGGTCGCCCCGGTGATCGGCGTTCCGTTGCGGCTCGTCGCCAGGGTCGGTGTCCCCGCCGAGCTCGGGCCGTTCACGCTGTCCGACCCGGGGACCGGCGGGCACAGGGCCACGGCGCTCTTCGATGGCCGGCCGGCGACGACGACGGTCGACGGCTCCACGGTGCGTGTGACGGCGACCTTCCCGGCTGCCGGCGCAATCGCCGGATCGCTCACCGTCTGCGACGACGTTCCGTCCGGCGCATGCGTCGAGGTGCCCGTCACGGTCGACGTCGATCCCGGCCCCGTGCTCGAGGCTGCAGTACCGGCGGTGGCGGCGGCCGGCGGCGGAACGCGGGTGTTGCTCACCGGGCGGCACCTGGAAGATTCGACGGCGGTTCGCGTCGGTGACTCCGAGGTGCCGGTGGTCCGTGCGACGGGCGACGTGGTCGCCTTCGACATGCCACCCGGCCCTGTGGGGTCCACCGTGAGCGTCGCCGTGGTCGGCGCGACCGGCACGGTGGAGGTGCGCTACCAGGACCTGGCCGCGAGGGCCCAGCGCGTGTTCACGCCGGTCGACACCCCGGTGTCGATCGAGTTGAGCGCCCTCGACGGCGGCAGCGACCAGCTGATCCCGACGGGTCACGACGTGGTCACCGCACCCGCCAACGGCAGGCTCGGCCCCCCGCCGGCGCCCGGCGACCCCGATCCGACCGCGACGCCCCCGAGCTTCCTCGGCAGCGTCGTCTACACACCCAACGCCGGCTTCGTCGGCACCGACAGCTTCGTCGTGCGGGTCGTCGGCGACACCCGCACGGCGACCGTCACCGTGAAGGTCGGCAACGTCGCGCCGACCGCCGGAGCAGACTCGGTGAGCGTCCAGGCGGGCCAGGTATCGGTGATCGACACGACAGCGTTGCTCGCCAACGACGACGATCCCGACGCCGCCGACTGGCCGACCCTCCGCACCCAAGCGCGGACGACCGGTCTACAAGTGGTCGCCGTCTATCCGGGCACCGGGATGCCGGGGCAGGTGTGGCTCGACGACGCCGGTGTGATGCGCTACTCGGCGCCACCCTCGGCATCGGGCACCACGACATTCGAGTACGTCGTCGCCGATCCCCAGGGTGCGACATCGTTCGGTTCGGTTGACGTGCGCCTCCTGCCCGTCGACACACCCGCGCCCGATTCGACGCCGACGACCGTGACGCCCGACGCCGAGCTGCCGTCGACGCCGTTGCCGCCCGTTGCCGAGCTGCCGTCGGCCCCGGTGCCGACGCCGGCCGTGACCGCTCCCCCAGGCGGCGAGCTGCCCGCCACGGGCAGTGAGCCGACACCGATCCTGCAGTTCGCCCTGGCTGCACTGCTGGCCGGTGGGTTGTTGCTGGGCGTGCGTCGGCAAGCCAAGCGGTAGGCGTCAGGGGCCCGCCCCGCCACAGGGCGGCCTGAGCCCTCGAATTCGCGCCAACGCAGCGCCCGAGCGCGCTCCGAAATCGGAGAATCACCCGAAGGGATGACCCTCACCACGATTCGAAGTCGGCGCGCTCGCCTGCGGGCCGTACGATGGCCAATCGCATTCCGGCGCGGACGGTTCAACGGGGTTTTCTCCCGCGAATCGCGCCGGTCCCGCCTCTCTAGCTCAATGGTAGAGCAGTGGACTTTTAATCCATTGGTTCAGGGTTCGAGCCCCTGGGGAGGCACTGGCCGTGGCCGTCGGGTCGAACCGCGTCGGCCGAACTCGGGGGTGAGGTTCGACCGACCCGTACACTCTTTTCGAGTGAAGACGATCGAAATCACCGACGGGCGCACGGCTCGCCGAAACCGCAATCGCGACGCAGTGCTGGACGCCATGATCGCACTCACCCGCGAGACCGACGAGGAGCCCGCAGTCGAGTTGATCGCCGAGCGGGCGGGTGTGTCCTACCGCTCCGTCTATCGCTACTTCGACGATCGAACCGAGCTGATGCTCGCGGCCATCGCCCGGGTGATGGGTGAGGTCTGGCCGATCTTCGACATCGAGCAGCTCGGTGAGGGCGAACTCGACGGGCGCATCAGCCGGTTCATCTCGTCACGCCTCGACGCCTACCGCGAACTCGCACCACTCACCCGGCTCGCCGTCCGCCGCAGCCTCACCGAGCGGGTCGTGTCGGTCGAGTTCGACAGCATCCGGGCGTTCCTCCGGGCGCAACTCGTGGACCAGTTCGCCCCCGAACTCGATCAGGTCGAGGCGTCCGAACGCGAGCTCGTCGTGACGGCACTCGACGTGATGTTCCAGTTCGAGGCACTCGAGTTCCTCAACCGCCACCAGGGCATGACCGCCGACGGCATGACCTGGGTGCTGACCCGCCACGTGCACGCTCATCTCGACGCGGCTGCTGCAGCGGCGTCTACGAACTGAACTCGCCCGGGCCGACCACGGCCTCGCCCCGTTCGACCGCCACGACGACCCGTTCGGCGACGGCGCGCGGCGCGAGACCCTCGGGCAGCTTCGGGGCCGTCCCGGCGAGCGGGCGGGTGGCCAGGCCGGTCTCGGTGTGCGGAGGTCTGAGGTCGATCACCTGCACCTTGGCTCGACGGAACTCGCGGCGAATCGACTCCATCGCTGCAGCCACAGCGGCCTTCGAAGCCGAGTACGCGGCCATGCCCGGCATCGGCGACTCCGCGACCACCCCGGAGATGTTGGCGAAGAAGCCCTGCGAGTCGTTCAGCGCAGGCGCCACCCGCTTGGCCAACCACATCGGGCCGAGAGCGTTCGTCAGGAACAGCTCCTCCATCACCACGTCGTCGGTGTCGACGAGGTCTCCGAACGCCACGATTCCCGCGGCGCCGATCACGCCGTCGAGGCGCCCGTGGGTGCTCAGGCAGTACTCGACGAGCGCGTCGCCGGCCGTGCTGTCGCGCAGATCGACCACGACGTCGATCTCGCCACTCCGACCGGCGCGTACGACCGTGGCGCCACGTGACTCGAGCACGGCGACGATCTCGCGGCCCAGCCCGCCGGTTGCGCCGACCACGGCCACGACGGCTCCTTCGAGTTGACGATCGGTCACCGGTGGACCGCCGGTCAGATGCCGAACGAGGCGCCGGTGACGGCGGCGACCGAGGTGTCGTCGCCGGTGATCTCGACCCTCGCGTGGGCCTGGCGTCCGTAGACGAACAGCACCAACTCGCCGACCGGGCCACTCACCGTCACCGACGGCTCGGCAGGCTTCGCGACGATCGTCGGCCCGGCCGTCGTCGGGCGCCAGGACGATGCCCACGGGCGACGACTTCACGAGGCGCTTGGCCATCTTCGAGAGCATCGAGTACAGGGTCTCGGTCAGACCGGCATCGAGCTCACGTGGCTCCCAACCGTCGATCGTCCGGCGGACATCTTCGAGGTGCACGAAGAATTCGACGGTGTTGGCCGCCTTGTCGATCGCCCCGATACGCGTCGGCGACCAGATCGGCGGGCCGGAGCGCACGGTGTCGATGAGGTCGTCCCATTCGGATGCGGCCACGCTCGCCTGCACCTTGTCGGTGTATCCCGCCGCCTTCGACACGACGATGCCGACGGCGGCGTCGGGGCGTCGCTCGCGCACCACCAGATGGGCTGCGAGGTCGCGGGTGGTCCAGCCACCGCAGAGGGTGGGTGCGTCGGGGCCGACCTCGGAGAAGAGATCACAGAGCGCAGCGCGCTCCTGCTGGGCAGGGTTGCCATCGGTCGCCATGGGCGTACGGTACCGCCATGACGTACGAACATCTGCTGGTCGCCCGCGAGGGCGACATCACGACGATCACGTTGAACCGTCCGGAGAAGCGCAACGCCCTGGCACTCGACGTGATGGTCGAATTGACCGAGACGCTGCAGGAGGTCGGCGCCACCGATGCGCTCGGTGTGGTCCTCGCCGCGAACGGACCGGTGTTCTCGGCCGGGCACAACTTCGGCGACATGGCCGGCGCCGGCCTCGACGACGCCCAGCGGCTCTTCGAGGTGTGCACTTACATGATGGACACCGTGCAGGGGATCCCCCAGCCGGTGATCGCGCGGGTCCACACGCTCGCCACGGCGGCGGGCTGTCAGCTGGTGGCGACGTGCGACCTGGCGATCGCTGCCGAGTCGGCGGGGTTCGCGATCCCCGGCGGCAAGGGCGGGCTGTTCTGCCACACGCCGCTCGTCGCCGTGTCGCGCAACATCGGTCGCAAGCGAGCCCTCGAGATGGCAATGACCGGTGACGTGATCGATGCGGCGACAGCAGCCGATTGGGGCCTGATCAACCGGGCGGTTCCCGACGACGAACTCGACGCGGCGGTGGCCGATCTGATCGGGCGGGCCACCCGGGGCAGCGCGTTGTCGAAGGCGCTCGGCAAGCGCACCTTCTACGCCCAGGCCGGCCTGGACCAGGCCGACGCCTACGAGGTCGCCATCGACGCCATGGCCAGCGCCGCGATGATCGCCGACGCCCAGGAAGGCTTCAACGCGTTCCTCGAGAAGCGCCACCCCAACTTCACCCAACGCCCCTGAGTGTTACTCATGGTGTCAGACACCATGAGTAACACTCAGGCCGCGATGGCGAGGGCGACGCGGATGCGCTCGACGGCGCGGTCGCGGTGGTTGCGGATCGTCCGCGGCGTCACGTTGCGCTCGCGTGCCACCATGCTCGGCGACTCGACCTGGGCGAGGCGCCGGAGCAGTTCGATGTCGCCCGCCGGTACGCCGGCGCACCGGGCATCACGAACGACGCCGGCCAGCTCCTCCAGCGCCGAGGCCGAAGCGAGCTCGTACGCATCCTCGGCGAAGCGGTCGGGCGAGCGGACCTCCTCGCTCGACGACCTGCGCCGCAGCGGCGCCCGGAACGCGGTGAAGACGGCGTCGGAGATCAGCGACGCCGCGACGTGGTGTCGGCGATGTTCGGTGTCGAACGTACGCAGCGCGAGCCACGCGGCGGGGACCACCAGTTCGATGGGATCGATCGTCTCGTAGTAGTCGCGCCGTGCGACCGCCTGGCTGATCAGGCCGGGCAACAGCCGCTGGATCACCAGCCTCCCGGCGAGTTCATCGTCGCGGGCGAGCTCGACGAGCCGCAGCAGGATCACCTCGTCGGATCCTGCCGGCGACACGCCACGCTGCGTTGCCCGGATGACGACATCGAGATCGGTGGCGTCGGCGACGAGCACGGCCAACGGGTGGGTGGGGTCGTCGCCGGCCCAGCGGCGAGCCGCCAGCAGGCACCGTCGGGCGGTGCGAATGCGTGCCCACTCGGCATCGAGCCGGAACGAGAAGCACGAGGTGCGAGGTGGGGCCGTACGAGGTGCGGCGGTACGAGGTGGGGCAGTGCGAGGTTGAACGGTCATGGGGAGCACCATGACGATCACCCCTCACCGCTGGTCTCACAGGTGGTCGCACCGGTCGGAGAACTTCTCGATTCGGTCATCGAGATCGCCCGTTCGACGACTCACAGTGCCAGCTCAGGAGCAGTTTTCGATGGTCGGTGCCCGATCGAGAACATGTTGCCTCACTGCGGTCCTCGCCGCCCACTGCCGGGTGTGAGATCGAACCCGACACCACTATCCGACCCGATTCCGACCTGTGACGTGATCGTCGACGGGCGGCGCGCCACGGTGCGCCCGGTGCGGCCACCGACACGATCGCCGATCTCGCTCGGGCGCTCGACGGTGAACCCGACGCCGGGCTGTGGATCGACGGCGGGCTCGTCGCGGCAACCGAGTTGCTGACCGCAAGTGGACTGCACGTCGGCTCCGAGGTCGCCATCGTCGGCGGACAGGATCCGATGCACCCGAGCTCGCCCGTCGAAGTGGCCGTGATCGCAGGACCGTCCTGCGACGGGTGGCGTCCGCTCCCGGCCGGTCGGCACTGCATCGGGCGCTCACCGACGGCCCGGCTCCGACTCGACGATCCGGCGCTGGAACTCCACCACGGGGTCGTCGACGTCGGAACGGACGGTTCGATCACCTTCACCCAGCTGACCGGCCGCATCCCGGCACGCCTCGACGGGGTGCCGTGCGTGTCCACGAGTGTGGCGACGGGCCAGTCGCTCCAGATCGGAGCGAGCCGCCTGAGTTTCCGTCGCGTGCCGACGGACGCTCCGGCGCCACTCGGCGCCGGCAGCATTGCCGACGCCGACCACGACCCGTGGCGTCGTGTCGTGCGCCGCGGCCCGAGCCGGACGCCGGATCCGGCCGCGACGGCCATCTCCGTGCCCGAACCACCTCGCGAGCACCGAGCTCCGCCGCTCGTCGGTCTCGTCGGTGCCGCTGTCGCCGTGGCCGGTGCCGGGCTGATGGCAGTGGTCGTCGGCCAGCCGATGTTCGCGCTGTTCGCAGCGATCGGCGCGGTGGCGTCACTCGCCACGTGGGCGATCGGCGCGATCGGCGCCCGGCGGAGCGCGAGCCGTGCCGGCGCGCTCCATCGACGACAGGTCGACGCATTCGTCGCCGCACTGGACGCCGCGCACGCCGAGGCCGACCGACGCCACCGGGCGGCTCACCGCTCGGTCGTCGACGCCATCATCACGCAGCGTCTCGCGACGAACACCGCCGGATGGGATCGCCGGGTGTGGGAGCGGCGAAGCGATCGGTTGAGCGTCACCCTCGGACAGGGGACCGTGCGTTGGGTGGCACCGATCGGTGACGACGAACGACGACGCCTCCAGTCCGACCTGCTCGTCGCCGTCGAGCGGTGCGAGCAGCTGACCGACGTCGCCGTGCCGCTCGAGCTGCCACCCGGATGCGTGCTCGGCGTGCACGGCGACCTCGACGCGGCAACCTCGCTGGCACGGTCGATCATCGTGCAACTCGCCACGACCGACGGTCCCGCCGACTGGCAGCTCGTGATCGTCACGGAGCGCGCCGAGGAATGGTCGTGGGCCGACTGGCTGGCGCACTCGGCGCCGGATTCGTCGATCGTCGTGAGTGTCGACGAGATCGCCGAGGTGGCCACCGACGACACCAAGACGACACTCGTCGTCACCGACGCCCCGGCCCGACTCGCCGTGCGCACCGGCCCGTTGCGCCGCTTCCTCGACACGAGGTCGGCCGCCTGCATCGTCGTCACCCCGCCCGGCGCCACGGTCCCCGCGATCTGCACCAGAGTGCTGGAACTCGGTGCCAACGGGCTCGGCCACTGGCGCGACGGCGACGTGCTCGGCGAGTCGTGCATCCACCTCGCCGGCATCTCCCGCTCCACGGCGGAGATGGCGGCTCGGCACCTCGCTGCGCTCATCGATCCGGAAGACCTCGCCGGCGGATCGACGGGTGCCCCTCGCGACGTGCGCCTCGGCGACATGTGTTCGGCCGACCCCGCCGACATCGCGCGTCGATGGATGCGGTCGGGACCCGACCCAGCGCTCGCCGCCACCATCGGGCGGTCGGCCGACGGAACGGTCGAGATCGACCTGGTCCGCGACGGCCCCCACGGCCTCGTCGCCGGAACCACCGGTGCCGGCAAGAGCGAACTGCTGCGCACCCTCGTGGTGGCGCTCGCCGCCGCGGTGAGCCCCGAGCATCTGTCGTTCGTGCTCGTCGACTTCAAGGGTGGCGCCACGTTCGACACCTGCACGCGTCTGCCGCACACCGTCGGGGTCGTGACCGATCTCGACGAGGGGCTCGCCGAGCGTGTGCTCGTGAGCCTCGACGCCGAGATCCGACGACGCGAACGTCTGCTGCGAGCTGTTCGAGCCGACGACCTCACCGTGTACCGGCGCAACGCAACCGAAACGCTTCCTCGGCTCGTCGTGGTGGTCGACGAGTTCGCCGCGCTCGCGAAGGAGCTGCCCGAGTTCCTCTCGTCGCTCGTTGCGATCGCCCAGCGCGGCCGCAGCCTCGGCGTCCACCTGCTCCTCGCGACGCAACGCCCGACCGGCGTGGTGACCGACGACATCCGGGCCAACACCAACCTTCGTCTCGCGCTGCGGCTGCACGATCGCAGCGACGGGCTCGACGTCGTCGGCGACGAACTCCCCGCGACGTTTCCCCGCGGCGTCCCGGGCCGGGCGGCGCTGCGGCTCGGGCCCGACGAACTCGTGGTGTTCCAGACCGCCTCGTGTACCGGGCCGATTCGTCCACCGCGCACCCGACTGACCGTCGATCGGCCGGGTGTCGACGGCGCGATCTGCTCCGACGGGCCCACCGAACTCGAGGTGCTGGTCGACGCGATCGTGCTGGCGGCAGGCATCGCCGGAGTCGACGACGCGCATCGCCCGTGGCTCGACCCGCTGCCCGAGGTGCTCGATCGTGCGCTCCTCACGGCGGATCCGTCGGCGATCGGCGTGATCGACGACCCCGCCCGACAGGCCCGCCGATCGTTGCGTTGGGAGCGCGGGAACCTGCTGCTCGTCGGAGCGGTCGGCACGGGGACGACGTCGACCGCCGTCGTGGCGGCAGCGGCTCGACTCCGCAGCGACGACGACGTGCACCTCTACGTGATCGACGGGCGCGGCGATCCTGCGCTGGACGCGCTCGGCGACATTGCCCGGTGCGGTGCGGTGATCCGCATCACGGAGTCGGAACGGATCGACCGGTTGCTGCGCCGTCTGACCGACGAACTCGATCGACGCGGGCTCACCGGAGCACGTCGGCCCGAGGTGGTGCTGGTCGTCGACGGGCTCGAAGTGGTGCGCACGTCGTTGTCGACGATCGATCGTTCGGAGTCGGCCGCGCGATTCGATCGCGTGGTGCAGGAGGGCCCGTCGGCGGGCATCGTGACGTGCGCGACCACCGACGGGAGTTCGCCGGCGGTGCTCGCGACGATGACCGGTGAGCGATGGGTCATGCACGTCGATGCGGCCGTCGCTCGAGCCGCCGGTCTGCGGTCGTTGCCGCCGCCGGCAGTGCCCGGCCGGCTGTGCGTCGTCGCTTCCGGTCTTGCTGCGCAGGTCGTGTTCGATCCCGACCCACTCGTCGGCCTGCCGCGTCGATCCGTGCCGGGTCGATCTGTGGAGGGGGGATCCGACGGTTCTGGCCCGCCGGCCGTCGAGGTGCTCCCGGCGCACGTCGATCCCGACGAACTCGCGGCGAGCTCGGACGGGTTGGTCGTCGGGACGGCGGCCGACGATCTGCTGACCGCCGTGCTCCACGTCCCGGTCGGCGACCACGTGTTCATCGGCGGGGCGGCCGGCACCGGCAAGTCGACCGCACTCCGCCAGCTCGGCTGGGCCTGGGTGCAGCGCAACCCGACGGGCACGATCGTGCGCGTCGACCGGGAACACCCGCTCGATCCGGCCGTGTTCGATGCGTTCGGTGAGTCGGCGGGGCCACCGGTGCTCGTGACGGTCGACGACGCCGAACGCGTCGACGACATCGGCGGACACCTCGCCGCGATCGTCGCCGGTCGACGGCTCGGAGTCACGGTCATCGCTGCCGCGCGGCTGGAAGCAGTGCGCGTCGCGTACGGGCACTGGGTGCGCGAGGTCACGCGTAGCCGGTGCGGGCTGATCATGACGTCGCTCGGCGAGGTCGACGGCGAACTGCTCGGCGCGACCCTGCCCCGACGATCGGTGATCCGGCCACGCCCCGGGCTCGGCTGGCTCGTCGACGCGCAAGGGCACCGTCTCGTGCAGGTCGCTGCCAGAATGCCGGCATGACTCGCATCGTCACCGTGGCCGGCGCCCAACTCGGGCCGGTGCAGCTCGCCGACGACCGCGCCTCGGTCGTCGAGCGGATGATCGTGTTGCTCCAGGAAGCGGCCAGCCAGGGCGCCGACCTCGTCGTGTTCCCCGAGCTCGCGCTCACGACGTTCTTCCCGCGCTGGTTCGTCGACGACATCACGACCGTCGACCACTTCTACGAACGCTCGATGCCGAACGCGGCGACGCAGCCGCTGTTCGACGAGGCGAGGCGCCTGGAGATCGGGTTCTGCCTCGGGTACGCGCTGCTGGAGGACGCGGCCGACGGCACCCGGCACCGCTGGAACGTGCAGACGCTCGTCGAGCGTGACGGATCGATCGTCGGCACGTTCAAGAAGGTGCACATCCCCGGCCACGCCGGCAACGAACCCGACCGCCCCTTCCAGCATCTCGAGCGGTACTACTTCGAACCGTCGCCCGACGGCTTCGGCGTGTGGGATGCGTTCGGCGGGCGCGTCGGGATGATGATCTGCAACGACCGGCGCTGGCCCGAGTCGTACCGCTTGATGGGGTTGCAGGGCGTGGAGCTGATCCTGTGCGGCTACAACACGCCGCTGCACTACGCCCCCGACCCGACCCAGGATCCGCTGCAGGGTTTCCACAACGGACTCGTCATGTCGGCCGGTGCGTATCAGAACGGCACGTTCGTCGTCGGCGTCGCCAAGGGTGGCGTCGAGGAAGGCGTCGACTCGCTCGCCGAGTCGTCGATCTTCGCCCCGTCGGGCGAACTGCTCGCCAAGGCCGAGACGAACGACGACGAGGTGATCGTCGCCGAGTGCGACCTCGACTGGTGCAAGCAGTACACGGGCACGCTGTTCGACTTCGCCAAGTACCGCCGCCCCGAGCTCTACGGCCCCATCGCCGCCCCCTGACAACAGTCCGCGGTCTACCCTGACGACGTGACGACCCCCCGCTCGCAACACGCCACGACGGTGGCATTCGAGGACGCGCTCGAACGCGTACGCGGAGGCGGCGGGCGGATCACCCGGGCCCGGCGGGTCCTGTTGGAGGATCTGTACGCGGTCGGCGGACGGGTCACCGCGGAGGAACTGGCCGAACGTCACGACGACATCGACCTCGCGACGGTGTACCGCTCGCTCGCGCACTTCGAGGAGGTCGGGGTGATCGAACACGTGCATCTCGGCCACGGGCCCGCCGCGTACCGATGGGCCGGCGCGCGGACGATCGCCGCGGTGTGCGACGAGTGCGGGGCCGTGACCGACATCCCGGCCGACGAACTCGACGCGCTCGCGGCGCGGCTCGACGAGCAGTACGGCCTGCGCCTCTCGCTCGGCCACTTCGCGCTCTCCGTCCGCTGCCCCGCCTGCCCGTAGCTGCTCGTCACGGAGTGTTCACGAACGCGGCTTTCATCGGGGCCGGGGCTTTGACAAACTGTAAAACGTGACCGAGCTTGCCGACGCGCCCACGAACGACGATCTCGACGGGCGGGTGGCATTCACGGTGAACGGCACGGCGGTCACCGTTCGGCGGTCGCACCCCCACCTGCTCGCCGCACTGCGCGAAGAGCTCGACATCACCTCGCCGAAGGACGGCTGCTCGCCGTCGGGGCAGTGCGGGTGCTGCACCGTCTTCGTCGACGGCAAGGCGATCGTCGCCTGCCAGTGCGACATGGACAAGGTCGAGGGATCATCCGTCGTCACCCTCGAAGGCGTCGACGAGGCCGAGCGCCAGATGTTCGCCGACGCATTCGCCGCCTGTGGCGGGCTGCAGTGCGGCTTCTGCATCCCGGGCATCGTGATGCGCGCCAAGTCGCAGATCGACAAGAAGGGAGCGGCCCTCACGCGGGAGGGCATGGCGCCGCACCTCGGTGCGCACCTGTGCCGGTGCACCGGGTACGTCAAGGTGCTCGACGCGATCGAAGCCGTCGCGCAGGGCACCGTGTGCACGCCGGCACTGTCGGCCACCGTCGGCGGCGGGGGAGCGAAGTACGAAGCGGCGCCGCTCGCGCTCGGCGACCGCGGCTACATCGACGACATCCGAGTGCCGGGCATGCTGCACGCCGCGCTCCGCCTGACCGACCATGCCCGCGCCGACATCGAGGCGATCGACACCTCAGCGGCGCTGGCAGCGCCTGGCGTCGAGGCAGTGTTCACCGCCGACGACATCCCGGGCGAGTTGCGCGTCGGCATCATCTACAAGGACTGGCCCATCATGATTCCGGTCGGCGGTCGCACCTCCTATGCGGGCGACGTGCTCGCGGTCGTGGTCGCCGACACCCGTGATCACGCTCGCGCTGCGGCCGAACTGATCGAGGTGACCTACGAGGTGTACCAGCCGAACACCGACGCCCGGGCGGCGCTGCGTGACACGGCGCCGCTGTCGGTGTGGGGCACCGAGTCGAACGTCCTGTCGACGAGCGCCTACACCCGCGGTGACGATTTCGAGCGGGCGTTCGCGGCCAGCGCGTTCACGGTGCACGAGACGTTCCGGACGCAACGCATCGAGCATGCGTTCCTCGAGCCCGAGTCGACCGTTGCGATCCCGACCGGCGACGACGGCGGCCTGACCCTCCACGTCTACTCCGGTGGCCAGGGTGTGTGGGACGACCGCAACGACATCGCCGCCGTCCTCGACGTCGACCCGTCGAGGGTGACGGTCGAACTCGTCTCCAACGGCGGCGCGTTCGGCGGCAAGGAGGACATGAGCAACCAGGCGCAGACGGCGCTCGCCGCCTGGAAGCTCGGCCGCCCGGTGAAGTGCACGCTGTCTCGCGAAGAGAGCTTCCGGATGCACGCCAAGCGCCATCCGATCGAGCTGGAGTACTGGGCAGGGTGTGACGCCGACGGTCGGCTGACCGCGCTGAAGGTTCGTGGCATCGGCGACTCGGGTGCGTACGCCAGCGTCGGGATGAAGGTGCTGGAGCGAGCCGCGGGGCATGCGTGCGGGCCGTATCGCTGGCAGTCGCTCGACATCGAGACCATCGCGGTGCGCACCAACAACCTGGTGTGCGGCGCGTTCCGGGGCTTCGGTGCCAACCAGGCGCAGTTCGCGATGGAGGGCGTCCTCGACCGGCTCGCCGAGCAGGTCGGGATCTCCGGCTGGGAGATCCGCAAGCGCAACGTCATCAAGCCCGGCGACGAGTGGGGCCCGGGCCAGATCATGGACGACGGCGCCGGCGGTGCCGAGGCATGCCTCGACCGGATCAAGGTGTCGTACGACGCCGCGATCGCGTCGGGCAAGGCGGTCGGCCTCGGACTCGGGCTGAAGAACTCCGGCCTCGGCAACGGATTCCGCGAGGTGTCCAAGGCCGTCATCCGGTTCCTCGAGCCCGAGGGCGACGAGCCCGGTCGGATCGAGGTGCGTCACGGCTGGACCGAGATGGGCCAGGGCGTCCACACCGTGGCGCTGCAGGTGGCGGCGCAGGAACTCGGTGTGGCGCCGGAACGCATCGACGTGATCGTCGACACCACCCGCGAACTCGGATTCGGCCAGACCACCGGGTCACGCGGCACGCTGATGGTGGCCGGCTCGGTGAGTGACGCGGCGGCCGCCGCGCTGGCCGGCGGCTGTGAGGTCGGGGTCGACTACGAGGGCGAGTACGTCGTCGACTGGACCCAGAAGCTCGGCGACCCGAAGGTGAAGCACCCGACGATCCACGCCGTGTTCAGCTACGCCGCGCAGATGGTGATCGCCGACCCGCAGACGGGTGCCCTCGAGAAGGTGGTCGCCGTGCACGACGTCGGCAAGGCGGTCAACCCGACGCTCGTCGAAGGCCAGGTCGAGGGCAGCGTGCACATGGGCCTCGGGTACGCGCTGACCGAGGAGTTCCCGACCGATCCCGAGACGGGCTTCCCGACGAACATGACCCTGCGGTCGCTGGGCATCCTGCGCGCCAAGGACGTCCCGGAGATCGAGGTGCAACTCGTCGAGGTGCCCCAGCCCCGGTCGCCGTTCGGCATCAAGGGTGTCGGCGAGATCGGACTCGTGCCGACCGCGCCCGCCGTCGCCGCCGCCCTCCACGCCGTCGACGGCCAGTGGCGCAACACCCTCCCCATGCGCCGCTGACCCCCTGTCGCCTGTCGCCCCACCCCCCACCCACCCCGCCCCCACCCCCACCCCGTTTGCGTGACGTTCTCGTTGGGACGGCCCAACAGAACTGCAACCCAAACAGGAAGGCCGGCGGGCGGGTGGGTTTGCGTGACATTCCGGTTGGGGCGGCCCAACAGAACTGCAACGCAAACAGGGTGGGGGGCGGGTGGGTCAGCCGGCGGGCGGGTCGCCGAGGAGGAATCGGGGGCCGGCGCCGCCGGTGGCGGCCATGTCGGCCGGGTTGTAGAGGGCGCACGTGTCGAGGCTGAGACACCCGCAACCGATGCAGCCGTCGAGTCTGTCCTTCATCGCTTCGAGCAGGGCGATGCGCTCGTCGAGGATCGGCTGCCACGACGCGGCGAGTCTGGCCCAGTCCTTCCGGTTCGGCGTTCGCCGGTCGGGGAGCGAGTCCAGTGCGGTCCTGATCTCGTCGAGGCTGAGCCCGACACGCTGCGCGACCTTGATGAACCCCACCCGGCGGAGCACGTCGGCGTGGTACCGGCGATGACCGCTGTCGGTGCGGTCGCTCACGATCAGCCCGTTCGCCTCGTAGAAGCGCAGCGCGGACGTCGCCACACCGGCTCGCGCCGCGACCTCACCGACCGTGAAGGTTCTCCTCTTGACTTCAACCATTGTTGAAGTCTTACGTTGTGTCGCCATGGACGCAAACCTCCTCACCGGAACCGGCCTGTCGATCGACGACCTGCCGGTCGGCACGATGAAGATGATCAAGGTCGACGGCCATCGGGTGTGTCTGGTTCGCACGACTGATGGCCTGCACGCCATCGATCACGCGTGTCCGCACGAGGGCTACGGCCTCGCGCAGGGCGAGCTCGACGGCGACCTCCTCACGTGCGCGTGGCACAACTGGAAGTTCCGGGTGACCGACGGTGTGTGCGTGCAGGGTGAGGAAGCCGTGCGGGTGCACGACGTCGACGTGGCCGACGACGGAGCGGTTCGGGTGACGATCAACCGGCCCGATCCTGCGACGTTGCGTCCGCAGCTGCTGGCCAGCCTCCGCAGCGGCATCGAGCACGACTACACGGGGCAGGTCGCGCGCGACGTGGTCCGCCTGCTGAAGGCCGACTCGAATCCCGGCGAGTTGATCTGGGAGGCGATCGCCCACGGGGCGCCGCGCGCCGAGTTCGGCTGGGGCCATTCCATCGCGTCGGCCACCGACTGCCTCTCGATGGTCGACCTCTACGAGGGCGACCAGCGGGCGCTGCCGATCGTGCAGGGGATCATGGGGATCGCCGAGAGCGAACGCGATCGCCCGGTGAATCCGCTCCCTGCGCCCGCGCCCTCGACCGAGGCGACCGCAGCAGCCTTCCGTGCTGCGGTCGAGGCCGAACACACCGCCGAAGCACAGTCGTACGTGCTCGCCGCGATCGAGCGGGGCGATGGCGCCGACGAGTTGCGGCCGTGGTTCAGCTCGGTGGTCTGCGACCACCATCTCTCGTACGGCCACGGGGCGATCTACACCCAGAAGGCGTTCGAGCTCCTCGACATGATCGGCTGGGATCGTGCATCGACCGTGTTGCCGTACCTCGTGCCCACGCTCGTGTACGGCACCCGCGAGGACAAGCTGCCGTACATGCGGCCCTTCATGAAGTCGCTGGGTGCGGTGGACCTCGCTGCGCTCGCATCGACGCGGGTCGTCGACGGTTGGGCCGACGACGGCAGCTTGCTCGCCGCACTGCTGGGCGATCAGCGAAGCGCGCCGGTGGATGCGACGGTGGCGGCGCTTCGCCAGGGCGCCGGTGTCGACGACGTGCTCGACGTCGTCGTGCGGGCGGTCAGCGAGCGGATGCTGCGCTACGACGTCGCCGGGGAATTCGACTTCGCCGACGACTTCGGTTGGCTCGACATCACGCACGGTCTCACCTATGCGAATGCGGCTCGGTGGCATCATCGTCGGGCCGTCGAACGCGAGGGTGCCCCGCCCGATCTGTTGCGCCTCGTGTTGTTCACGACGTTCCTCGCCCAGTGGACGGGTCGTCACGAGTGGCACACCGGGGTCGGCGAGCGCCAGGAGATCGAGCCCCTCGCGGCGGATCTCGCCGCCTACGGCGACGAACTCCAGCGGCAGTCGTTGCTCGACGGGACGACGGCGTTCATCGTCCACGCCCATGCGGTGAAGATGAGCCGGGCTGCCTCGATCGAGGCGCTGCACGCCGGATCGTCGTTGCCGCTCGACGCGACCGCCCGGTTCATCGAGGCGCCCAAGCTGGAGCGGTTCGTCGCCGCCACCGTCGAGCGCTCGATCGACTTCCTCAACGGCCGCACCCAACGCGACTGATTCAGCGGTTTGCGTGACACTCCGGTTGGGGCGGGCCAACCGAAGTGTCACGCAAACCGGGTTGGGTGGCACGCAAGGCGGGTTCGATGATGACGGAGGGGGTTCCGATCGGCGATGCTGGGAGTGATGAGCGACACAACGATCGAACGAGAGAACACCGACGTCGTCGACGAGGTCCGCGCCTGGCTCGAGGAGAACTGGGACCCGGACCTGACCGTCGCGCGAGTGGTGGGAACGCCTCGGGCTCGCCGGCTGGGCTGCGCCGACGCTTCCCGACGAACGCGTACGGCCGTGGCCTCTCACGCGGCGACGCCGTGCTGGTGCAGAACGCGATCGCCGAGTTCGGTGCGCTCGGAGCACCCGGTGGGCTCGGCCTGCTGCTCGCCGCGCCGACCATCGCCACGCACGGCACGCCCGAGCAGATCGAGCGGTACGTGCGCGACATCGTCACCGGCCAGAAGGCGTGGTGCCAGCTGTTCAGCGAGCCCGGCGCCGGCTCCGACCTCGCCGGTCTCCAGGCCAAGGCGATGCTCGACGGCGAGGAGTACATCGTCAACGGCCAGAAGGTCTGGACCTCCGGTGGCCACTACGCCGACCTCGGCATGCTCATCGCCCGCACCAACCCCGACGTGCCGAAGCACCAGGGCATCACCTACTTCGCCATCGACATGCACCAGCCGGGCGTCGACGTCCGCCCGCTGCGCGAGATCACCGGCCGCGCGCTGTTCAACGAGGTCTTCATGTCCGACGCGCGAGTGCCGGCCGACGCCGTCATCGGCGGGCTGAACAACGGCTGGGCGGTCGCCAACACCACGCTCGCCCACGAACGCGCCGGCCTCGGCGCCGGTGGCGGCAGCAGTTCGGCCAGCGCCGCGATCCCCGGCACGGTCGGCGGCCAGCTCGGCACCCGCGCCGGCGACTTCGTCCGTGCCTCCGGCGCGCCGGCGGCGAGCGGTGGCGCGGCGATTCCGCGACACCTCGAAGATGATGATCAGCCTGGCCCAGGGCAGCCGGCAAGGCGAACGACCCGACCATCCGCCAGGACCTCGTGCGGCTGCACACGCTCAGCCAGCTCGGCCGGATGAACCAGCTGCGGCGTGAAGGCAGCCAAGGCCAAGGGCGTGGAGATCGCCGGCATGGGCAACATCGCCAAGCTGTCGATGAGCGACATGGTGCGCCTGCAGCGCGACCTCGGCCTGCGCATCGTCGGCCCGCAGGGCATGCTGCACGCCTACGACTCGGAGAGCCGCAAGGCACTCGACGCGGCGACGGGCAATCCGTTCCTCGGCTTCGTCACCGAGATGGCGCTGTTCGCCCAGGCCCCGCCGATCTACGGCGGCACCGATCAGGTCCAGAAGAACATCATCGGCGAGCGTGTGCTCGGCCTGCCCAAGGAACCGAACCAGGACAAGGTCGTCCCGTTCTCCGAACTCCCCAAGAACGCCTGACTGCGACGCGGGAACGACCCGCGTCTCAGCGGTTGAGCATGCCGTAGGCGTGGGTCGGGTGGAGTTCGAGCAGGAGACGTCGGTCGTCGACCATCGCCTGGCGGTACTCGGCCCAGTCGTCGTGCTCGCCGACGATGGTGCGGTAGTACTCGACGAGCGCGTCGACCGTGGCGTCGTCGGGTGAGGCGGCCACCGGCGTCATCGTCACGTCGGCTTCGACCACGACGTAGGCCCAGAAGTCGTCGCGGCTGACGTGCAGTGACGCCCGCGGGTCGCGGCGCAGGTTCGCTGTCTTCGCCCGTCCGTCGGTCACCGAGACGCGGATCACGCCGTCGTCGCCGACCGCGTACGCGATGTTCGACGACTGCGGCCGTCCGTCGGACTTGAGGGCGATCAGGATGCCGTTGCGCTTGTCACGGATGAAGTCGAGTGCCTCGGAGATCTGCATGGTCGGATCAACGCGGTCACGACCGTGCGTGTTCCCGAGTCAGGCAAGGCCGAGTTCGGCGATCGACTGCTCGCGCATCTCGACCTTTCGCACCTTGCCGGTCACGGTCATCGGGAACTCGTCGACGAACTTCACGTAGCGCGGCACCTTGTAGTGGGCGATCGTGCCACGGCAGAACTTGCGCACGATCTCGTCCGTCAGGGCCGCACCCGATCGCGGCTTGATCCACGCGACGAACTCTTCGCCGTACGTCGGATCCGGCACGCCGATCACCTGGACGTCCTCGACGTCGGGATGGGTGTACAGGGGCTCCTCGATCTCGCGGGGGTAGATGTTCTCGACGTAGCCGTCTGGTGCTCGAGCGAGTGGTGTTTGCGTTGCAGTTCCGTTGGGCCGTGCCCACGGAACTGCAACGCAAACAGGAAGGGCGGGGGTGTGGAGGATGGGTGTGGCGTCAGCCGGCGTCGGTGGCGGTGGCGTCGACCGCGAGTTGGCCGGTGCCCACGCTGATCTTGCGGGGCTGGGCCTGCGGGACGACGGGGATCCGCAGCGTCAGGACACCATCGGTGTAGTCGGCCTCGATGCCGTCGGCGTCGAGGCCTTCACCCAGGCTGACCTGGCGGCGGAAGGTTCCCTCGTGGCGCTCGTCGAAGTAGACGCGGTCGCCTTCCTCGCTCTGGTAATTGCGGTCGGCGGACACCGTGAGCACGTTGCGCTCGACGGAGATGTCGATCGAGTCGGCCGCTACGCCGGGGAGGTCGAGGTGCACCCAGACGTTGTCGCCACGCCGGTAGGCATCCATCGGCATCGGGCGGCCGGTGACCCAGGCCGAGCGGTTGGGGGTGCGCTGGTTGAACAACGCATCGAGTTCACGGAAGGGGGAGTTCTGCAAGAGCATCGGTGATACCTCCTGGGGAGAAGATGAGTGTTCGACTTACAGGAAGCAGAATACTCCGAATCACCAAACTTGACAATGCTCGACTCAGGAAATCTACCCTCGTTTGATCCGGCCTGCCAGGGCGAGGCTGGCCAGACCGAACGAGATCACCATCAGGGCGATCGATGCCCCGAATCCCTGCAGCAGCCGGTCCATGTCCCACCCGGTGCTCACGACGCTGCGCAGACCGTCCAACACGTAGGTGACCGGGTTGTACGTCGCCACCGTCGACAGCCAACCGGTGAGCGCCTCTTGGGGGAGGAAGCTCGTCGTCAGGAACGCGAACGGGAAGAAGAGGATGAAGCTGGCGTTGACCGCGGCCGGGTTCCCGGTCTTGAGGGCGATCGCGTAGGGGAACCCGGCGAACGCCAGGCCCCACATCGCGCCGTAGAGCAGAAAGACGATCATGCCCAGGAGTCCGGTCTCGAAGCTCACGCCGAGCACCAGGCCGAGCAGCAGGACGGGGATCGTCAGCAGGATCACCGCCAGGAAGTCGGCGGCCATCAACCCGAGCAGCAGCATCTGGCGGCGCACCGGGGTGAGCAGCAACCGATCGAAGTAGCCGCTCTGGATGTCGGTGACGATGGCGCTCGCCCGGGACACGCCGGTCACGGCGAAGATGATCGCCACCGGCAACTGGAACGCCTTGAAGTCCACGACCGTGCCGCTGCCCTCGGCGAAGTCCTGCAACGCGCCCACCTGGACGACGAAGAAGAACACCGGCGTGATGAGGGCGGGGATGAAGAACTCCGGCTCGCGGAACATCCCGCGGATCGCGCGGTGGGCGATCGTGACGAAGTCGTGCCACGCCGACGCCCGCCGGGCGAGGGGGACGTAGGCGGGAGCTGTTGGCGGGGTGGTGTCGGTCGAGCTGCTCATGAATCGGCCTCCTGGCCAGCGGTGCCGGTAGCTGGTGGCCGCGTCGGCGGCGAAGTGGGATCCGGTGACGTCGAGGAACACGTCGTCGAGGGTCGGCGTGCGAAGCGTCAGTGATCGCACGGGCACGCCGCAGCCGTTGAGGGCGACCGCGACCTGCGCGATGAGCCCGGCGCCGTCGGTCGTCGCGATCTCGAGTTCGTTGCCGTGCGTCTGCACCTTGTCGATCCCGTCGATGGCGCGCAGCGCGTCGGCGGCGGTCTCCGTGTCGCCCGCCACCTCGGCCACGATGAGGTCGGCGCCGATCGCGCGTTTCAGGTCGGCCGGCGATCCCTCGGCCTTGATCAACCCGTCGGAGATGATGCCGACCCGGTCGGCGAGTTCGTCGGCTTCCTCGAGGTACTGCGTGGTCAGGAAGATCGTCATGCCGAACTGCTCGTTGAGCCGGCGCACCTCCGTCCACACCGCCGAGCGGCTCGCCGGATCGAGACCGGTGGTCGGCTCGTCGAGGAACAGGATCTGGGGGCGATGGATCAACGACATGGCGAGGTCCAGCCGCCGCTTCATGCCACCGGAGTACGAATCGACGCGATCGTCGATCGCCGTGCCGATGTCGACGAGCCCGATCACGTCGTCCATCCGCATCGCGATGTCCGCCTTGCTCAGGCCGTACAGGCGGCCCTGCAGCTGCAGCATCTCCCGTCCGGTCTGCTTGCCGTCGATCGAGGAGTCCTGCAGGGCCACCCCGATCCGCAGCCGGATGTCACCGGCCTGGGTCATCGCGTCGAAGCCGGCGACCCTCGCGTCTCCCGACGTCGGCGCGATCAGCGTGCAGAGCATCTTGACCGTCGTGGACTTGCCGGCGCCGTTCGGGCCCAGGAAGCCGTAGATCTCACCGGGATCGACGGCGAGATCGATGCCGGCGACCGCGTGGTTGTCGCCGAAGGACTTGCGCAGGTCCCGGGTCTCGATCGCCGGACTCATTCGCGACCCACCTGGGTCTCGCCGGCGGCCTCGTGGTCGACGTCCTGGTCGGTGTCGAGATCGACCGTCACCTTGATCATGGTGCCCCCGAACGTGTACGGCCCGACGAAGCGCCCGGTGAGGTCGTAGTCCGCAACGGTCGTGCCACGGTCGAGGCCGATGTCGAGGCCGGAGAACGAGACCATGAGCCAGAAGATCTGGTCGGTCTCCATCGACCCGGCGGGCTCGCCGTCGATCAGCAACGTGCCGACCCCGTGCGGGAACGGGCCCGTACCCGGCGAGCGGACCATCCGGAACCCGAGGGTGTGCGCGCCCGGGCCGACGCGACGGTCGGAGGTGACCAGCTGATGGGTGCCTCCGATGTTGAGGTCGTGCACGAGGTGGCCGTCGCGCAGGAACAGCGAGTAGCCGCTGGTGGCGTCACCGTGGGCGATCAGCACACCGTTGGCCGCCGACGGGTCGTCGGGCAGCTCGACGTGGGCGGTGATGGTGTAGCTGCGGCTGCGGAGATCGGGGGCGACGTCGGTGGGCACGTGGCCCATGCCGGCCCAGAACGTGTAGTGGGTGCGACCGGCGTGGAAGCGGGCGGCGTTCTCGGCGAAGCGTTCCCCGAACCGGTCGTCGAGCGGGAGGACCTGGTTCGCCTCGGCCTCGATCCACCAGCGCCGCTGCAGGTCGGCGAGCCGGTCGGGTTGGGCGGCCGCCAGGTCGACGTTCTCGTTGAAGTCGGTGGTCGAGGTCGTACAGCTCCCACACGTCGTCGTCGAACGAGGACGTCGGCATGTGATACGCGACCGCCTTGTACCCCTCGTGCCAGATGCCGCGGTGACCGAACATCTCGAAGTACTGCGTGGTCTTGGCGGTCACGGCGTCGGCGTCGTCGATCGTGGCACGGAAGCTCACGCCCTCCATCGCCGGGTCGACGTCGAGGTCGAGCATCTGCAGGAGCGTGGGCGCGAGGTCGGAGGCGTGGCAGAACTGGTGGCGCAGCCCCCCGGCGTCGGGCACCCGGCCCGGCGCCCGCACCACGAGCGGGTCACGGATGCCGCCGCCGTGGGTGTTCTGCTTGTAGCGCTTGAGCGGCGTGTTGGCCGCCATCGCCCAGCCGTGCGGGAAGTTGGAGTGCGTGTCGGGTCCGCCGATGTCGTCGATGCGGGCGAGCTTGTCCGCCATCGGCTCGGCGATCATGTTGAACGGACCCATCGCGTTGACGAACCCGAGCGGCCCGCCCTCCTGGCTGGCGCCGTTGTCGGACAGCACCATGACGATCGTGTCGTCGAGTTCGCCGGTTGCCTCGAGGAACTCGATGAGCCGCCCGAGGTGCTCGTCGAAGTGGTGGAGCATCGCGCCGTAGGCGCCGGCGAGCCGGGAGAAGAGCCGCTGCTCGTCGGCGTCGTGCTCGTCCCAGCCACGGACGCCGAGGTTGCGCGGCGGCAGTTCCGTTCCGGCCGGCACGATCCCGAGTTCGATCTGGCGGGCGAGGCGGTCGTCCCGAGTCCGGTCCCAGCCCTTGGCGAACACCTCGGCGTAGTGGTCGATGAGTTCGCGCGGCGCCTGGTGGGGCGCATGGCAGGCGCCGGGCGCGACCATGAGGAACCACGGGTTGTCCGGGATCGCGGCCTCGTGGCCGGCGAGGTAGCCGATCGCCTCGTCGATGAGGTCGGCAGTGAGGTGGTAGCCGGTCGAGTGGTCGCCGGGGGCGGTGACGTGGGTGTTGTCGCGCACCAGCTCGGGGGAGTACTGGTCGGTCTCGGCGTCGAGGAAGCCGTAGTAGCGGTCGAAGCCGCGCCCGAGGGGCCACCCGTCGAACGGGCCGGTCGGGCCCGTCTCGGTGAGCCTCGTGACGTGCCACTTGCCGACGAGGTAGTTGCGGTAGCCGTGCGGCCGCAGGAGCTCGGCGAGGGTCGGCACGTCGGCGGCGATCTTGCCGCGGTAGCCCGGGAACCCGCTGTCGAAGTTGGCCAGGCACCCCATGCCGACCGAGTGGTGGTTGCGGCCGGTCAGCAGCGCCGCCCGCGTCGTGGAGCACATCGCGGTCGTGTGGAACCCGGTGTAGCGGAGCCCTTCGGCGGCCAGTCGATCGATGGTCGGCGTGGCGATCTCGGAGCCGTAACACCCGAAGTCGGCGAACCCGACGTCGTCGAGCACGACGAGCAGCACGTTGGTGCGTTGCGGTGGCGTCGGCGGCGTCGGCCACCACGGCGTCGAGTCCTTGATCGTGGTTCCGATGCGTCCCTTCGAACTCGCTGGTCGACATCCGGTCGAACCTACCCGACGTTCTCGTGAACAAGGCGTGGCCCCTGTGCGCACCTTGTTCACGAGAACGCTGAGGAGAGGGGGTGAGGAGAGGAGTCAGGCCTCGAGGCGGCCGTCGATGATGTGGACGCTGCGGTCGCAGAAGTGGGTGATGCGCTCGTCGTGGGTGACCACGATGGCTGCGGTGCCGCGTGACTTCATCTCGTTGCGGATCAGCTCCATCACCTGTTCGCCGAGCTTGGTGTCGAGCGCCGAGGTGGGCTCGTCGAAGAGCACCAGCGCGGGATCGTTCATCAGCGCCCGACCGATCGCCACACGTTGACGCTGGCCGCCCGACAGCTGCGACGGCAGGTTCTTCGCACGATCGGCGAGGCCGAGTTCCTCGAGCAGCTGATCGGCCCTCGCCTTGGCCGGTGCGCCGGTGCGCCTGCCGAGTTCGTCGACCACGAGCAAGTTCTCGCGGGCGTTGAGGAACGGCACCAGGTTGACCGACTGGAACACGAAGCCGACCTTGCTCCTGGCGGAACTTGGTGAGCTCCTTCGCGCTGTGGCCGGAGATGTCCTCGCCGCCCACCACGATGCTGCCCTCGGTGGCCGACAGGATCCCGCCGGCGATGGAGCACAGCGTGGTCTTGCCCGAGCCCGACGGGCCGACGAGCGCGACGATCTCGTCGCTGCCGAGCGTGAGCGTCGCGTGGTCGAGCGCGACGACCTCGGAGCCGTCGCCCATCGTGTACACCTTGCGCACGGCCGACATCTCGAGTGCCGTTCGTGACGCGCGGTGGACGTGCCGGTGGATGCAGTGTTCATGAGGTGGTTCCGATCGCAGAGGCGGGATCGATGCGCAACACGCGGCGCAGCGAGAACGAACAGCCGAGGACGGCCGCGACGAGCAGGAGCACGACGCTCAGGATGATGCGGGCGGGGGTGACCAGCAACGGGATCGATCCGGGCGGGATCACCAGGTCGAGGATCACGACGAGCGCGCCGGCGACGAACGCCGCGATGGCCGTCACGACCACGGCCTGGGCGACGAGGCCGGCGAAGATCGTCGACGACTTCGCGCCGAGCGCCTTGAGCACGCCGTACAGGCTCGTGCGCTCGACGGTGAGCAGCGCGAAGAACAGCCCGATCACGACCAGGGCGATCACGACCGTCACGCCGATGATCTGGTTGAACGTGTTCTGCTGCTCGGTGATGCCGGGGATCGCGGCGACGGCTTCGTCGATGGTGTACGAGTCGGTGGCACCGGCGGTGGCCGCGTCGATCGCGTCGGGCAGGTCGCCGCCGTCACCGCGCACGACGAGGGCCTGGAACACGTCGGGGCCGAGCTGCGCGTCGGGTCGGTTCGCGCTCGAGCACGTCGCGCCACGTGTCGGGCGACGCCCACAGACTCGACTGGCCGTTGTAGTTCGTGTCCTCGACGAAGCCGATGATCTCGATCGGTGAGCGCGCCGGGCCGAGCTCGATGACCATGCCCTCCTCGACGCCGCTCGCCTTGATCGTCTCGTCGGCCCACGCCTGCCCGTACGCCGGGGCATCGGGCACGCCGGTCGGTGCGAGTTCGTAGCCGAACAGGGCCACGCTCGCGAGATCGCGCGGGCCGTTGCCCGGCACGCGGGCACCGAGTTGCACGTTGCCGATCCCGCCGACCTCGACCACGCCGTCGACGGCCTCGACCTGGGCGCGCAGCTCGGGGTCGATCCGGCTGCGAACGAACGAGGCCTGGGCGGTGTCGGAGTAGACGATGGCGTCGGCGTCCTGGGCGCGGATCGCACCGGTCGACGAGGCGATGAGCCCGTCGAGCAGCCCGCCGAGGAACATCAGCAGGATCGCGATCAGCGTGAGGATGATCGTTGCGGTGGCGAAGCGACCGGGGCGACGACGCAGCTCCTTCAGAGCGAGTCTCACGAGCCGACCCCCTGCCCGGTGGTTGCCTCGATCGGGTCGATCTGCAGCACGCGGCGCGCGGCGAAGAGCGAGCTCAGCACGCCGAGCGACAACAGCAGGACCGACCAGAACACCACGGCGGTGGTCTCGAAGCTGCAGGGCGATGCCACCGAGGTCCTGTTGCGACACCGGGAAGTAGAGCAGCGTGCCGATCAGCAGCCCGAGCCCGATGATGACGACCACCTGGATCAACAGCGACGACACGAGCCGACCCGCCGGTGCACCGATGGCGCGCAGCAGCGTGAGCGAGTTCGCCTTCTGGAACGTGACGATCAGGAAGAACAGCCCGGTCACGCACGGCACGACGAGGCCGTACAGCAGGAAGATGATGTTGAACGACTGTTGCACCTGGGCGACGCCGGGCGTCTGCGCGGCGGCGTCCTGCTTCGTCAGCGCGTCGAGATCGAGCGACTGCTCGTTGATCGACACCACGGCCTCGTCGGGGGTGTAGCCGTCGGCGGGGACGACGCCGAGGACGTTCGGCAGCGGCGTGCCGGCGTCGGGGTTCACGCTCTTGACCGCGTCGAGGTAGGTGTCGTACGAGACGAAGAGCGTCGGCGACACGTTGAGTTGAGCGTTCTCGGCGATGCCGACGATGGTGATCTCCTTGCCGCCCGGCAACGAACGTGACCGTGTCGCCGATGCCGTAGCCGAGCTGCACGTCGGCGTCGCTCACCACCGCCTCGTCGTCGGCCGTCGGCAGTGTGCCCTCGATCAGGGTCGTCGGTGCCCCGATGCCGTTGCCGTCCGGGCCGAGTTCGTAGCCGATGATCGTGGTGTCGAACGTCTCGCCGTCGGCGTTGCCGCTCGGGAGACCCGTGAACGTGCCCTGGCCGATGGGGCCGACCTCGCCGACCCCGGGAGCGGCGCGCACCTGCGCGTCCATCTCGGGGGTGATGACGCTGCCCTGGATGACTCGCTGTCCGTCGACGCTGTAGACGAGCACCGGGGCGCTCTGTTCGCGGATCGCGCCGATGAAGCCGGTGATCAGACCGTTCTGCAGCGACTGCTGGAACAGGATGAGGAACACCAGGAGCGCGATCGCGGCGATGAGGAGGACGAAGCGCACCTTGGCGCGGGCCATCTCCTTGAAAGCGAGAAACATCGTGGGGGACCTCGATGCAGGACGCTACCGAGTCGTCGCCGGAACCGCCCGCGGCCGACGTCGTTGGCAGGGAGGTGACGGCCGTGCGATGCTGCGCCGATGAGCTATCCGGTTGCGCTGTACCTCCAGGACGCCCACGACATCCGCCAGGGCATCGAGCTCGTGCGCTATGCCGAGTCCAAGGGCTTCGACGCCGTGTGGCAGGCCGACAGCCGCCTCGTGCGTGACGCCGTCGTCCCGATGGCGGCGTTCGCTGCCACGACCGACCGGATCAAGATCGGGTCGGGTGTCATCGATTGCTGGACCCGCAACCCGGCCCGCCTCGCCTCGACGTTCTCGACGCTCGACGATCTCGCGCCGGGTCGGATGATCTGTGGGCTCGGTGCCTGGTGGGATCCGCTGGCCGCGAAGGTCGGCATCGATCGCAGCCGTCCGCTCAAGGTGATGCGCGAGGTCGTGGAGGCCGTGCGGGGCCTGCTCAACAACGAGACGGTCACGATGGACGGCTACCACGTGCATCTCGACGGCGTGGAACTCGACTACGTGTACCAGGAGCGCCGGCCGAAGGACGTGCCGATCTACATCGGTGCGACCGGCATGCAGATGATGGAGCTGACCGGCGAGATCGCCGACGGCGCGGTCCTCAACTACCTGGTGTCGCCGAGCTACAACGTCGGTGCGCTCGAGGCCCTGGCGCGGGGTGCGGCCAAGGCCGGACGGACGATCGACGACATCGACCGGCCGCAGCTGATCGTCTGCTCGGTCGACGACGACCGTCAGGCGGCGCTCGACGGCGCCCGACTGCTGGTCACCCAGTACCTCGGCCAGCAGCCGCACATCATGAAGGCGTCCGGTGTGCCGCAGGAACTGCTCGACGAGATCGGCAAGGTGCTCACGTGGCCCGCCACGCACGATCGAGGTCGTCGCCGCGAGCAAGCTCGTCCCCGACGACATCGTGCAGATGATCACCGCATCGGGCACGCCCGACGAGGTGCGCGCCAAGGTCGACGAGTACGTCGCGTCGGGCTGTACGTGCCCGATCCTGTATCCCCTCGCCGACGACGTGCATCTGATGATCGACACGTTCGCCCGCTGATCTGTTACTCGTGGTGTCTGACACCACGAGTAACAGATTGCGTAGGTTTTGGCGATGCGGATCACACTGCCATCAGGAACCGAGGCCGAGATCGCGGAGCCGGCCGACTCCGGCCGGCGACCATGGGGTTGGTCATCACGCCCGACATCTTCGGGTTGCGCCCGCTCTTCGACGACATGGTCGCTCGGCTGTCGTCGGAGTGGTCGATGACGGTGATCGCCGTCGAACCGTTCCCCGGCCTGGATCTCGGCGCCGACGTCGAACCCCGGATGGCCGCGATGGTGGGTCTCGACGACGCCGTGCACCTGCGTGACCTGGAGGAGGCTGCCGACGCCACGGGCTGTGATCGGGTGGGACTGCTCGGGTTCTGCATGGGCGGGATGTACTGCTTCAAGGCGGCGCGCAGCGACCGGTTCGCGAGGATTGCCAGCTTCTACGGCATGATCCGTCTCCCCGACGCCTGGAAGGGCCCGGGCCAGGGCGAGCCGCTGGACCATCTCGCCGCCGGTCATCCCGATCGTGTGCTGGCGATCATCGGTGCACTCGACCACTACACCCCGCCTGACGACGTCGTCGCGCTCGAGGCGGCCGGCGTGACCGTCGTGCGGTACCCCGACGCCGAGCACGGGTTCGCCCACGCCCCCGAGCGTCCCGCCCATCGCCCCGCCGATGCCGCCGACGCCTTCCGACGCGCCCACACCTGGCTCACCACCTGACGGCGCTGACACCGGATGTGACGGTCAGCGGGAGCGGAGTTCGAGGCGGTCGCGCTGGGTGATGCGGTAGGTGCGGTCGTGCTGTTCGAGCCAGCCGAGACGGATGAAGCTGGCGATGGCCTTGTTGACCCGCTCGCGCGACGCGCCGACCATGCCGGCCAGCTCTTCCTGCGTGACCGGCAGGGTGAACTCGTCGGTGCCGTCGCCCAACTCCAGCAGGCGCTTGGCCGTGCGGCCCGTGACGTCGAGGAACACCGAGTCGGCGAGCGCCTCGTCGGTCACCCGGATCCGTTGGGCCAGCATGCGTGTGACGTTCCACAGCAGCCTCGGACTCTCCTCGAACATCTCGAACACGGGCCCGTAGGGGATCGACAGCAGCGTCGTCGGTTCGAGCGCGCGGGCCATGGCCGAGCGTGGTCCGTCGTCGAGCATGCCCATCTCGCCGAACAGGTCGTTGGCCTCCATGAGTGCGACCACGCTCTCGCGCCGGTCGATCGGATTCGCCAGTGCGATGGCGATCCGGCCCCGCAGGACGAGATAGAGCGCTTCGGGAGGATCGCCCTCGTTGAACAGCACGTCGCCACGAATCAGGTGCAGCTCGTGGCCTGCCGCGGCGACGCGCCGCAACGCGTCGGGTGCTGCGTCGGCGAAGAAGTCGGTGCGGGCGAGGGTGTCTTCGTGAGCCATGACTTCGGTCACGGTACTACCCTGCGCGGTTGTGACCGGCGCTGAGCACATCTGGACGATCGTGGTCGGCGGCGGCAGCGGCCAGCGGTTCGGGACCCTGAAACAGTACGAGCGCCTCGGTGAACGTCGCGTGATCGATCACGCCCGCGCCGTTGCCGAGGCGACGTGCGACGGTGTCGTGGTCGTGGTCCCCGCCGACGACGCCGTTCGCGAGCGTGCCGTGGCCGGCGGTGCGACCCGCAGCGAATCGGTCCGCGCCGGGCTGGCCGCCGTCCCCGACGGATGCCACGATCATCTGCGTGCACGATGCCGCGCGGCCGTTCGCCACGCCGGAACTCTTCGGTCGGGTCATCGACGCTGTCGCCGCCGGCGCCGATGGGGCGATCCCGGGCGTCGCCGTCACCGACACCATCAAGATCGTCGCGGACGGCGCGGTGGTGTCGACCCCGGATCGGTCGTCGCTCGTCGCCGTCCAGACCCCGCAGGCCTTCCGGGCCGACATCCTGCGGCGTGCCCACGACGGCGGTGACGCCTCCACCGACGACGCAGCGCTCGTCGAGCGGATCGGCGGCCACGTGGTCGTGGTCGACGGCGAGCCACGCAATCGCAAGATCACCCATCCCGACGACCTCGAGTGGGCCCGCCGGCAGCTCGTCGCCGACCCGACAGGATCCACCTCATGACGCACATCGTTCCCGATTTCCGAGTCGGTCAGGGCTTCGACATCCATCGATTCAGCAGCGATCCGGATCGGATCCTCGTGCTGGGCGGCTGCCACTTCGACGGCGAACCCGGGCTCGAGGGCCACAGTGACGCCGACGCAGTCGCTCATGCCTGCGCCGATGCGCTCCTCGGCGCTGCGGGGCTCGGCGACATCGGCATGCACTTCCCCGACACCGATTCGCGGTGGGAGGACGCCGACTCGATGGTGCTGCTGCGCCACGTCGCGGCGATGCTCGCCGAGGACGGATGGCGGGTGTCGAACGTCGATTGCGCCGTGGTGTGCGAGCGACCGAAACTGGCGCCGATGCGCGACGAGATGCAGCGAAATCTGTCGACCGCCGTCGCCGGGCCGGTGACGGTGAAGGGCAACCGTGCCGAGCAGCTCGGTGCGATCGGGCGTGGCGAGGGTGTGGCGTGTTTCGCGTCGGCATTGATCCATCGCACGGTGGACCCGTCGTGAGCACCGGTCGATCGTCGGGCCGGCCGGGCGGCAAGAGTTCGGGCGGCAAGGCGTTCGGGCGGCAGGGGTCCGAGCGGCAAGGGTCCGGGCGGCAGAGGTTCGGGCGGCAGGGCGTCGGGCGGCCAGCCCGGCCCGGGACGATCCGGCGCGTCGCGTGGATCGGGATCGCGCCCGCCGGGACGATCCTCGGGTGGCCGCCCGCCCGCCTCGCGTCAGTCGAGTGGCAGCGCCGGTGCAGCCAAGGGGCTCGGTGGGCGCCAGGTCGAAGGACGCCAGGCGGTTCGTGAGTTGCTCATCGCCGAGCGCCGCAAGGTGCACGAGGTGTGGATCAGCGCCGAACTCGAAGGTGATGCCGGCGTCGCCGACATCGTCGAGATCGCGGCGGCGCGCCGGATCCCGCTCCTGCACGTGGCCAGGGCGAAATTGGAGCGCGAGGCGCGCAGCGAGGCACCCCAGGGCGTGCTCGCCCACGCCGCCGAGATCCCCGAGGCCGACCTGGGTGACCTGATCGGAGCCCGACGATCCGGTCGTGCGGTCAGTCCGTTCCTCGTCGCGGTCGACGGTGTCACCGACCCCGGCAATCTCGGCGCCATCATCCGCACCTGCGACGCCGCCGGTGTGACCGGTGTGCTGCTGCCCAAGCATCGCGCCGTCCACGTCACCCCGACCGTTGCCAAGTCGGCTGCCGGTGCCGTCGAGTACGTGCCGATGGCGCTCGTGCCCGGTCTTCCGGCCGCGCTTCGCCAGCTCACCGAGCACGGCATCTGGATCGTCGGGCTCGACGACGGCGCCGATCGGGGGCTCTACGACATCGGATCGCTCGCCACCGAGCCGATCTGCCTCGTCCTGGGCGCGGAGGGTGCGGGATTGTCGCGATTGGTGCGGGAACGCTGCGATTCGATCGTCGGCATCCCGATGGCTGGACATGTCAGCTCGCTCAACGTGTCGGCTGCGGCCGCAGTTGCCCTGTACGAAGTGTCGCGGCTGCGTCTGAGCCTGTCGTAGTTTGTTGCCGATGAGTGGTCACCAGAACTCCACGATTGCCGCAGCGGGCGATGGCACCCCTGACGTCGCGTCTCCGATGCAGCTCGGTCGCCGGGCGTTCATCGCCGGAACCGCTGGAGCGATCGCGGGAGCCGCCCTCGTGTCCGGCTCCGCCGATGCGATCGAGCCGGGTGCGAGCTACTTCGAGGTCGTCGACCAGCGGCGCCTGTGCGACACGCGGCCTCGCCCGGGCATGCCCGTCGGGTTCGGATACGAGTGGCTCGGCGGCCGATGGATCCGCGTCGGGATCACGAATCAGCCGGGTGTGCCGCGCCGACGCGGTGGCAGCCGTGCTCACGGTCACGGCCGTGAGCCGTGGAGCCGGCTGGAACTACGTCACCGTGTTCCCGGCGGGTGAGCCGATACCCGACACGTCGAGTCTCAACCTGGGGGCGTTCGACGGCGCCGTTGCGAACCTCGTCACCATCAAGCTCGGAGCCGGCGCAGTCGATCTCTCGTCGTTCGTCGACTGTGATCTGATCGTCGACCTCATCGGGGTCTACCGGCCGACGGCCTCGCCGGTGAGCGCCGGGTCGACTGGTGGCGTTCTCCTCGGCCGTTCGGGCCCTCGACACTCGCAGGTCGGGCCGTCAGCCCGGCGTCGGCGAGATCTCGAACGTCATGCTCGACGGGCTCGGCATCCCCGCCGATGCGACCGCCGTGGTCGGAACGCTGACCGCGGTGACCGCGGCGGCGCCCGGCTATGTCACGGCATTTCCGCGTGGCAGTGGCGTCCCCGACACGTCGAACGTGAACGTCGGCCCCGGTGAGACCCGCGCCGTCGGGGTGATCACGAAACTCGGGACATCCGGTGGCCGGCTCGGCGTCGATCTCTACAACTTCGCCGGCGCACATCTGCTCTTCGATGTGGTCGGCTACATGACGGGGCCGAGTGCGCGTGCCGTCATCGGACGGATTGTTCGTTCCGATCACCCCCACGCGGATGATGGACACCCGGCGCCAGAAGCTTCGTTCGTGGGACGGCTGGACGACCCAGTTCGAGCTCCCGGCGCCGATCAACACGCAGGCGCAGGCCATCGCCATGAACCTCACCACCACGGCGACCGCCAATGCGGGGTACTTCACGCTGTTCGCGGCACAGACCCCGCGCTACGAGGTCTCCAATCTGAACGTCACCGGACCGGGACAGACCATCGCCAACCATGCGATCACCCGGATCAGCGACCGGGGTGTGGCCTGCTACTCGTACGGCACGGGTCACGTCATCTGCGACGTCATCGGCTGGTACACCGGGACACCGTTGCGCGCCAACATGGCGCCACCCGTGAACCCACCGCCGCCAGGGCGGTCCGCTCCCGTGGGTGGTGCAGGTGCCGCGCCTCGGCCTCAGTCAGTGGGTGTTCGACGGTGACGCCAAACGGACGGTCGACTCCGGCCACACGTGGCACTGGGCCGGCACGGGGCTCGTCGGCCAGGGCGCCGACAGCGTGATGTTCGGCCACCGGACGGAGCACGGCGGCCCGTACCGGTATCAGCATCTGCTGCAGGGCGGCGACCTCGCGTACGTCACGACGTCGGACGGTCGTCGCTACACGTACCAGATGGTGGCCGACGTGGTGACGAGCAAGTACTCGAACGACATCCTCGCGGACGACGCGGCGCATCGGTGGCGAGACGATCTCGATCGTGGCGTGCTCGAAGCCCAACCGTCTGCCGACCAGTCTCGAGTACCGGTTGATCTCCACGTTCCAATTGCTCGGCTGGGAAGACCTCGGCTGACGCAGTCGACAGCGTGTCCGTCGGTATCCTGACTCGACCCCGCCGGGTTAGCTCAGTTGGTAGAGCACTTGATTTGTAATCATGAGGTGGCGAGTTCGATCCTCGCACCCGGCTCCAGTGAAAGGCCAGCTCAGAGGCCATTTCGGCTCTGAAACGGGTTGCCCGAATCGGCTCCGTGCCCACGGATTGCCCACATACGCCCACAGAATCGTCCACGATCGGGGCATGCGAGGGAGCGTTCGCAAGCCTCGAACCGACGGCGGAACGTGGAGCTACCGGCTCGACCTCGGCTTCGATTACGTCGGCAAGCGACGCCAACGCGGATCGGCGGCTTCCCCACGAAGAAGGAAGCACAGGCCGCGCGTCGACGATGCGCTGTCCGGTGTGCAACGCGGAACGTTCGTCGCTCCGTCTCGCACGACGGTGCGCGACTTCCTCGAACTGTGGCTCGACGGCGTCAAGACCGACGTGGCGTTGACGGCGTGGGTGAGCTATCGCCAGGAATCTCATCTTCGTCAACCCGTGTCATCGGTGCGCGTGCCGAAGGGCACCACGCCCGAACAACGCGTGTGGACGGCGGCGGAGGCCCGGCAGTTCCTCGATGCGCTTGCAGACGATCGGCTCGTCGCACTGTGGACCCTTGCGCTGCACACCGGCATGCGCCGGGGCGAGTTGGCAGGCCTGCGATAGAGCGACGTCGACCTCGATGCCGGCACGCTCACGGTCGCGCAGCAACGAACCTCCGCGAACTACGAGGAGGTGATCGCCGCGCCGAAGGCGAAGAGCCATCGGCAACTGCTGCTGGCGCCGGAGACCGTCGTCGCCCTCCGGGACCATCTTCGACCCCAACGCGAGGAGCGCTTGCGCCTCGGCCCGGCATGGACCGACAGCGGCTATCTCTTCGTCGACGAGGCGGGAGTCGAGTACCACCCGCAGCGATTCACGAAGCTGTTCGCCGAGGCCGTCGGGCCAACGGCCGCAACCTCGACAACACCACGCTGGTCGAGATCACCGCCACACTCGCGGACCGCGACCCCCGCCCCGACCGTGACCGAGGACAACTACGAACTGATCGTCGCCCGCCCAGCGGCGTGTGCGATCGCCGACAATCGGCCCGAAGCGGTCAGCGCCGCCGTCATTGACTTCATCACCGAGTCCCTGATCGGGAATCCCCGTCGCATGGGCCGCGAACTACGCAACGAGCTCGCTGGCATCCACAGCGCCCGACGAGGTAGCTACCGCGTCCTGCATCGAATCGATGAGGTAGCGAACCGTGACGGTGCTCCGGAATGACCACCGAGGCGACGTCTTATCGAACCACGCCAGGCGGGTGGTCAGCTGCGAAGCCGACGGCGGTGCACTGTGCGAGCCCGACCTCGTACAGCTGATCCAGCGCGTCGGACCCGAGCGGCGCGATACCGATGAGTTCGAGCATCACGTACCCGTGCACCGTGGCGAAGAGGTGGTAGGCACTCGTCGCCGGGTCGAGGGCGCCGGCGCGGCTCGACCGCACCGACCAACGCCTCGAACGATCGCAGCGCACGCTCCATGGCGGCGGCGCTCGGCACGAAGTCGGGAACGGCGCTCCCGAACATCACGAGGTAGTGCGTCGGGTTGGCGAGCGCCCAGCGGCGATAGGAGCGACCGGATTCGAGCAGATCACCGGAGATGTAGTGGCCGAGCACCGCCTGGTCGAACGACTCGAACCCGTCGAGGTAGATCGCCTCGACGAGGCCCTGCTTGCCACCGAAGTACGTGTAGACGCCGGTCGTCGAACAACCGGCCTCGGCGGTGACGTTGCGGACCGTCAACGAGGCCGCGCCGTCGTGCTGCAACACGGTCAACGCCGCCGCCAACAACGTCGAGCGCATGCCGCTCCCTCCGCCGGGGGTTGACGTCTCGGTGTCCATGTAACTAAGTTACACCGCAGCCGCCCGTAACTAAGTTACGGCACCCAACGTGCGCAGAGGAGCCCGTCATGTCCACCACCGAGTCCACGGCGACCACCTATCTCGAGGGCAACTGACGCCGCCCGTCGCCGAGGAGGTCACCGCCTTCGACCTCCCGGTCGTCGGCGAGACTGCCGGCCGAGCTGAGCCGGCCGGTACCTGCGCAACGGCCCCAACCCGCTCAGCGACGTCGACCCCGCGACCCATCACTGGTTCGTCGGCGACGGCATGGTGCACGGCATCCGCCTCCGCGACGGGAAGGCCGAGTGGTACCGCAACCGCTGGGTCGGCTCGACGGCGATCAGCGTGCTGCGCGGCGAGCCCGACATCGCCGGACGTAACTGGAACGACAGCGCACGGCGGCCCGAACACCAACGTCGGCGGCTTCGCCGGCACGACGTTCGCGATGGTCGAGGCCGGCGCCGTGCCGGTCGAGCTCTCGCGACGAGCTCGAGACCATCGGGCGCAACGACTTCGACGGCACCTTGCCCGGCGGGTTCACCGCGCACCCCAAGCTCGACCCCGACACCGGTGAGCTGCATGCGATGGTCTACGCCTGGGCCGCAGTGGATGGACCACGTGCAGTACGTCGTGGTCGGTGCCGACGGCACGGTGCGCCGCACCGTCGATATCCCGTGCCGGGCATGTCGATGATGCACGACATGTCGCTCACGGCAGACGTACGTCGTGTTCTTCGACCTACCGGTCACGTTCGACTTCGACCTCGCGCTCGCCGGCCGCGTTCCCGTTCCGCTGGACCCCGACTACGGCAACCGCGTCGGGCTCCTGCCACTCGACGGCGGGCGTCGACGACATCGTCTGGATCGACGTCCCGATCGGCTACGTCGTTCCACCCGCTGAACGCTTACGACACCCCCGACGGCCGAGTCGTCGTCGATCTCTGCAACTACGAGCGCATGTTCGACACCGATATCCTCGGCCCGTTCGGCGACTCGATCGCGCGTCTCGAACGATGGAAGCTCGACCCCGCCCGGCGGACGGCCTCAATCACCGTCATCGACGAGCGCCCGAACGAATTCCCCCGCCATCGTGGGTCACTGTCCACCAAGCCGTATCGGTATGGGTACTGCGCCTCGCCCTCGGCTGATCTCACGTCGGCCTGGCCGACGCTCAAACACGATCTACACACCGGCGAACGGCTATGCATTCGACCACGGCCCGGACGAGCGGCGGGCGAGCCGGTCTTCGTCGCCCGCAACGACGGCACCGACGAAGACGACGGCTGGCTCGTCACGTTCGTGCACGATCTCGCCGCCGTGCAGTGCAGAATTCGTCGTGATGGATGCACAGAACTTCGACCGCAGCGACTACGTCGCTCGGGTGCCGCTTCCCCAACGGGTGCCCTTCGGGTTCCACGGGAACTGGGTGAGCGACCGCTCGGTGGCTCCACCCGCAGCGAGCTGACCGTGCCGACGTTCACCGGCGACATCCTCGGGATCGGCCCCGACGACCGGGTGGTGGTGTTCGCCAGCCGCCTTCCGATCGCCTGACCGGCTTCGGCCCTACTGCGGCGCCGCACTTTGACCGGCATATCAATCCAAGTGCAGCGCTCGGGGATCCCGGTGGGCGACCGGTCCGAGCTCCCACGACCTCGAAGGGGTGTCGGCCCGTCAGCCGCCGAACTCGGTGAGTGCTTCCTCGAGTTCGGTCACGGCGGTGGCGATTCCGACTGCTGATCGGGGTGCTCCCGGGCACTCGATCGAGAACAACGGCGATCGTGTACTCCGTGATGTCGCCATTTCAGCGCCGGTCTGTTACGGGGTTGTCATACCCCGCGGTCATGATCGGGCTTCGCAAGGAGGGCGATTCATGCTCGAAGCGTCGACGTCTGAAGCAACCGAGGATTCCAGTACACCGCAACTGACCATCGGGATGTGCGGACAGAACATCGTGATCCGATCCACCGCTGCCATCGACGAGGGCTACGCCCTGGCGGTCGCAGACACGGTCAACGTGGCCGCCGCGACCGACACCGTCGTGATCATCGATCCCGAACCCGTCCGTTGCGACGATGCCTTCGCCGGCGACGAGCACGCGACCTACGAGTGGAAGTGCGCGAGCCATGACCGTTGCGCACCTGTCGACGCTGAAGTGGTCAACAGCCGGATGATTCAGATCGCCGCTGAAAGCGATTCATGGACGATCGACTTGAGGGCTGGGCGATTCTGCCGCGCAGCGCCGAAGACGCACCCTCTCTACCTCAGTCCCGAAGCGTGGGTGCCGGTCATTGCGATCATCGTGACGCGGACCCGGCTGTCTGCTCTCACCGCCGACGGAGCGCTGATCACGAGTTCGCGCGCCCATCGGGCGGCCGGAGCGGCCGCGAACTGAACCCCGGACTCGACTCCCGGCCACTCGGGCCGCCCGTCAGTGACGGTGTGTCAGCGCCGCGAGGCCGCGCCCGAACAGGCCGAGCAGCGAGCCGATTGCATGCACAGTTCCGCGTACGACCGCGAGCAGCCCGCGGAAGAATCCGACCCCGGCTCGTTGCTCTTCGGTCATCGTCGTCGACTCATGCTGAGTTCATGCTGATGAGGATCCATCACCAGTAGTGGGCACGCCCACCGACCTGACGCCCGGCCTGACCGGCGATCAGCAGCACCAGCCCGATGAGGAGCACGATGATTCCGAGAGTCCACAGGAGCGGAATGGCGAGCACGAAGCCCAGGACGAGCAGGATGAGTCCGAGAGTGATCATGACCCTCTGTACCCGGCGAGTGGGTGTCTCAAACCCGCTTCGTCGTGGACGTACCCGTCACTTCGTCGCCGGGATCGACTCGTTCACGAGAATGCACGGAACGATCGACGGTTCCTGCGACGTGCCGTCGGCGGAATTCTGCTCGGGTCCACACGAGTCCGACACGGCGGCGTCGTCCGAGCCGATGTCAGCGGCTGTCGCTGACGGTGTGGTGTCAGTCTCCGTTGCCGGTTGATTCCCCGGCGAGTTGCCACTGGCGTCGAGCTCGCCCGAACCCTCGAGCAGCGATTGGTCGTTCGATGTCGGTGTCGGTGTCGGTGTCGGTGCGGGCGCTGGCGTCGGTGTCGAGTCGGATTCCGATGCCGGGTCCAACGGCGCGGCGACGTCCTCGGACGGGTCGCTGGACGTCGACGTGGTGGTCTGATCGAACGCGATCGGGCGGTCGGCACCGGCCTCGAATGGGTCCGACGACGTACAGGCCGCCGTGATCGAGAGCATCGACACGGCGACGAGGGAGACGTATCGACGCCGATTCGCCCTCACCCTGACCCCTCTCCTTCAGCAGCTTCGGGAGAACCTACACCTCGCGGGCTCATCGGCCCGCCGACGTCGATGCGGGTCAGTCCGCTCCGGCCCCCGGCGGGAAGGCCTCGCACGTGCGGCGGTAGGAACGGTCGACACCGACGTAGGAGATCCACTCGAACGACGCGAGGTTCCGGTTCGCGGCGTCGCAGAGTGTTCGCCGCAGCGAACCGGGTTGAAGATCCCAGACGCGGGCCGAGGAACTGCCACCCGACACGAGCCCGGATCCGTCGAGCAGCCACGCGACCGCATGGACGTCGTTGCGATCTGCCTTGAGTCCGTCGGTGAGTTCCGCTCGCGTCTCGGCGTTCCACAACCGCACGGTTCCGTCCTCCCCGCCGGAGGCGAGCACCGAACCTTCGAGCACCGAACTGTGAGGGCGGAACGCAAGGTCGAGCACGCCGTCCTGGTGACCCTGTATCGGCTGACCGGTCACCGTGGTGGATTCCACGTCCATGAAGACGATGTCGCCCTCGCTGCCGCCGACGGCGAGGATCTCGCCGTTCGGATCGAAGGCGAGACTCCGAGCTGTCTCCGCTGCCGCGACCGGGCGGGTGAGTCGGTCGGAGTCCAGCTCCCAGAGCACGACCCGGCCGTTGCCGCCGGTCGCCGCCAGGCGTTCACCGTCGGGGCTGAACGCGACGTCCCACACGATGCCGTCTGCTCGCTCGCAGCGGGCACGGGCGTGGCCTCCTGCAACCGTGCCCCCCGCAACCGTGCTCCCCGCAACCGTGTCGGTGAGCACGATCGTGCCGTTCTGGAAGCCGAGCGCCAGCACCGACGATGTGGGGTGGAATGCGAGGCTGTACAGGATGCCGTGTCCATCGAGTTCGGCGCATCCGAGTTCCGATGGGTCGACGATTGTCGGCACCCGTGTCGTGGGATCCCAGATCGTGAGCTTCCCGCCGGCGTCGCCCGAGGCCAGCGTCCCCGTCGCCGGGTCGACGGCGATCGCCGCGATGGGGGAGGTGACAGCCGCGACCTCGCTCGAGCTGTCGGGCGGGACGCCCGACCAGACGACGCCGGGTGACGAGGATCCATCCGCGGCGGCGACGACGTTGTCTCCCGCGGTGATGATGATGCTCCGATGGGAGTCGTAAGCCGCCGCTCGGACGCGGCCGCCGTGCAACGGCGTCGAGATCGAGCGGCGGTCGGCCGCATCCACGTTCCAGACGATCACGGTCTGATCGGCGCCGGCCGATGCGAGTTGCCTGCCACTCGGGTGGAAGGCGACACCGCGTACCTCCCCGGCGTGGTGGGCGGAGAGCGGACGGATCTCGCGTCCTGTGTCCGGATCCCAGATCGCGACCTTGCCCTCCCTGTCGCCGGACGCGACCATCGTGCCGTCGGGGCTGAACGCCACGGCGCGCACGATTCCGCTGTGCCCGGTGTAGCTGCTGACGGGAGCCGTGGGAGCGGTGATGTCCCAGACCTTCGCAACTCCGTCCCAACCGGCTGAAACCAGCCGCGTCCCGTCGGGGCTGAAGGCCACGCTCTGGACACCGCGCTCGTGGGCATCGGTGATCGTGGTGCTCGTGCCGGGCGAGGCCACATCCCAGATCGTGATCGTCCCGTCGGTGCCGGCGGTGGCGGCAAGGGACGACGTCGGGCTGAATGCGACGCCGCGGACGCACCCAGGGGCCTTGCCGAGCAACCGTTCACCACCGGCGACGAGATCGTGCACGACGACGGGCGAGGTTGCGCTCGTGCACGTGACGCCGTCGGTCGGGAATCCGCCCGCGGCGACCAGGAGAGCGCCCGTCGGGTCGAAGGCGATGGACTGGATGCTCCTTTGATCGTGGAGGTCGGAGCGCAACGGTGACAGCTCGACGACCTGCGCCGGATCCGAGACATCCCATCGGTACACCAGGCCGTCCGACGCCGCGGCCGCCAGCACGGGCGTCGTCGGATCGAACGCGAGCTCGTGAATCGTCGGAACGTTGTCCGCATCCGACGAGGCCGGCCGCACCGGACTGCCGACCGTGTCGTAGCCGTCTCCGTCGCGGAGGATGACCGAGCCGTCGAGGCTCGCCGACGCCATGAGCGAGCCATCCCTGTCGAAAGCAACCGTTCGCACCGCGCGGTCGTGACCGTGGAGCACCGCGGCGACGTCGGCGGATCGACTCACGGCGCTGATCATGCTCCCCAGTGCCTCGGGCGTCTGTCGCGTCCGATACGCCTCGATGCTCAGCAGCGATCCGAGGGCCAGCTGTTCGTCGCTCGTCTCGACGGACTGGCTCGCGAGCTGCTTGGACAACGCGATCTGGCGTCCGTCGTCGGCGCTGCGGCGCTGCAGCTCCGCGATGACTGCAGCGATCACCGCGACCAGCGAGATGACGACGAGTGTCGTTACTGCTGCGTTCTTCAGTCTGCGGGTCTTGCGGTGCTCGGCGAGGTCGCGGCTGTCGATGTCGCGAGGCTTGACCTTCTCCCCCGACTTGTTCGAGTGGACGGCGGCCGCGATCTTGGTGAGCTTGGCCCGGAATTCGCTGTCGCTGCGGAAGTCGAGTTCGTCGGTCCGCAGGCGTTCCGCCGTCATGTCGATGTACAGAGGAACGGCGGTGAGCTCGGCGAACGCCGCTGGTGCCGCAGAACTCTCGTCGAAGACGATCGGCCGCTCTGCGTCCTTGTCGAACTTCAGTGTCCCTGCGGTCAGCACCACGATCAGCTGCTCGGGCGGACGGTTCCGGATCCAGTACGTCACCTCGTCGTTGCACCACTCGGACGCTGCCGCGCCGGGTGATGCCAGGAACACGAGGGTCTGTGCTTCGGTGAACAGCTCCCGGAACGCCGCCTCCAGATCGGGGCTCGCAGCGAGATCGTCGGTGTCCTGGAAGATGTCGAGCGCGGTCCGCTTTCCCCACGGTTTCGCCAACTGCTCGAGGCCGTCCTGGATCTTCGGGGCGAAGGCCTTGTCGGCGGCGGTGCAGTACGAGATGAACCCGTCGTAGCGCCAGCGTGGCGACGACGCGGCGTCGATCCCCTCGGTGGCATCCCCCTTCGATGTCGGCACCGACACAACGTAGCGATCACTCGGAGACCCGACGGGGCCTGCGGCCCACCACGGGCATTGTCACCGATCGTGCGACCGCGACAAGATGGGGCGGTGAGCGCCGCCACCGACCCGTTGCCGACGGGGGTGGTGACGTTCCTGCTCACCGACATCGAAGGGTCGACGCAGGCATGGCAGGCCGCGCCCGGCGAGATGACGGCGCTGGTCTCGCACCACTACGACATCCTCGAGTCGGGCGTCGCCGCCCACGGTGGCCGACGTCCGCAGGAGCAGGGCGAGGGCGACAGCGTCGTGGCCGTCTTCACCGACGCCGCGCCGTGCTCTCGCGGCGGCCGTCGACACACAGCTCGCCCTGCGCCGAGAACTTCCCGACCTCCCGGTACGCATGGCGTTGCACACGGGCGAGGCGATGCTGCGCAACGAGAACAACTACGTCGGACTCACGATCATCAGGTGCGCTCGCATCCGTGGCTGCGGTCACGGTGGACAGATCCTGCTCTCGGACGACACCGTTGCCGAGCTCGGCGACGGGATGCCGGCGGCCGTCGGTGTGATCGACCTCGGCCTGTACGGGCTGCGTGGGCTCGATGGCCGTGAACGGATCTGGCAGGTCACGCAGCCCGACCTTCCGGCGACGTTCCCTCCGCTGAAGGCGGGTACCTCCGCTGCCGGGAACCTGCCCACGCCGATCAGTTCCTTCGTCGGTCGCCGGTCGGATCTGGCGGTCGTCAGCCGGTCGTTGACGACCAACAGGTTGATCACGCTCACGGGTGAGGCGGGGATCGGCAAGAGCAGGCTGGCGCACGCGGCCGCGGACGCGGCGGCGAACTCCATGTCGGGCGGCGTGTGGTGGGTCGGACTGTCCGATGTCTCCGACGACGACGTCCAGGTCGTCGCAACCGCCGTGATGCGTGCCTGCTCCTTGCCCGCGGGTGACGCCGACCCGGTCGACGTCGTCGCCGAGCATTTCCGTTCGGTCGCCGAGTCGCTGCTCGTCGTCGACGGTCACGAGCGTGCGCCGCTCGCCGCTGCGGCGCTCGTCGAACGGCTGCTGGCGCGATGTCCGGATGCGCGGGTCCTGGCGACGGGACGTCAACCACTGCAGATCCCGGGCGAGGTGGTGCACGAGATCACCGCGATGACCGTTCCGGACATCGACTTCGACGGCGGTCTCGCCGAGCTCGACGCGTTCGATGCCGCACGGCTCTTCCTCGAGCGTGGCGCAGATCACGATGTTGCGTTGCACGACGAACACGCAGGCGACATCGCCCGAATCTGTCGTGACCTGCGAGGAGTGCCGCTCGCCATCGAACTCGCTGCCGCTCGCACCGCCACCACGTCGGTTCCCGAACTCGCCGCCGGCGTCGGACACATCGCTGCCGACACCGGTTCCGCGAGTCTGGCCGTGACGTTGGCCTCGTCGATCGCATGGACGTACCGGTTGCTGCCGGCAGATGCCCAGGTGGCGCTGCGACGTCTGGCCGTCTTCCGAGGCGACTTCGAGGTCGACGCCGCCACCGCCGTCGTCGAAGGGCCCGGACTGGACGAGACGGCGATCGCGAGCGCGATCCGCAGGTTGTTCGAACAGAACCTCCTGGCGTTCGACGACGACGCCGAGCGGATCAGCATTCCGCCGGCCATCCGCGCGTTCGCCCGCGAGCGCCTCGCCGAGTCCGTCGACCGCGGCGGTGCTGTCGTGCGCCACGGCTCCTGGTTCGCCGCCGTCGCCGAACGGTTCGGTGATGCAGGCTCGGGCATGCCCGTCTCCCTGCTCGCGCCCGACGAGCCGGACGTGCTCGCGGCCCTCGAGACGTCGATGCATTCGAGTGATCCGACGGTGGCCTATCGCATCCTCGTCGCCCTCGGTGCGGAGATGACACGCATCGGACATCCCGACGTCGCCGACCGCGCGGCAGCGTGGCTGTGCAGCCGTACTCCCAGCGACGGTGAGGAGCGTTGGGCGGCGGCCGTCGCCAGGCTCTGCTTCGACCGGGCCGACGATCGCACCGCCGGGATCCACGGGTTCGCCGACGAGGCCCGCGCGATCGCCGAGATGGTCGACGACCCCGGATCGATCGACTTCATCGACCGCAGCGAACGTCACCACGCAGCGACAGTCGGAACTGTCCGCAGCGACATGGCTTCGGGGGCATGACACCGGCAAGACTGCACGGATGAGCGATGTGGCTGCGCCCCCCACCTCGTGGCTCGTCGTCCACCAGCCGGGTCACGCACCCGTCACCGTCGAGTTGCACGGTGAGCTGACCGTCGGACGCGACGTCGGACAACCGGGCGTCGCGGGTCATCTCGCGCTCGAGGGTGATCCGACGGTGTCGCGGTTGCACGCTGTACTCGCCCGCCGGCCCGCAGGCTGGTGTGTGCAGGCGACCTCGGCGACCAACGGACTCTTCGTGAACGGGGAGCGGCTCGCGGTGGGGTCGCTGCACCTGCTCGGGTCCAACGACGAACTCCGCTTCGGCGATCGGACGACCGCGATCTTCCACACGATCGGTGCGAGCGCCGGCGACCGGTCGCACACCCAGACGGCTCGTTCCCGACCCGAACTCACCCCCGGTGAGCGGCGCGTCCTGCTGTGTCTGTGCGCTCCCGTCCTCGGCGGCGACGCGTTCACGCCGCCCGCCCCGGTTGCGACGATCGCGTCGGAGCTGAACGTGACCGAGAGCGCCGTGAAGCAGCAGCTCGGGCGGCTGTACCTCAAGTTCGACGTCGGCGACGGCCCCGATCGGCGGGTGCGCCTGGCGAACGAAGCACTGACCTGCGGGGCGGTTCGACTCTCCGACCTGCAGTCGATCAGGGACTCGCGGGAGTCGCCGTGACGACGACCGGCACGTCGACGAGCGGCGTGACGTCGGGACCCGAACTGATCGGCGGCCGGTTCCAGATCCGCGGCCTGCTCGCCTCGGGTGGCGAGGCCGAGGTCCACCTCGCGCGCGATCTCGAACTCGATCTCGACGTCGTCGTCAAGACCCGCCACATCGTCGACGACGACGACCTCGTCCGCCTCCGTCGGGAAGCGGGGATGCTCATGCGCATCGTCGCTCACAGCGGATTGCTGACCGTGCGCAGCGACCTCGTCGAGGGCACCCGGTACTACATGATCAGCGATCATGTGGCGGGTAACGATCTGCGCACACTCGTCGACGCCCAGGACTCGACGGGACTCGCACTTCCGACCGTGCTCGGTCTGATCGACCAACTCGCCGACACGCTCGACCACCTGCATGCCCACCGCCCGGCGATCGTCCACGGTGACGTGAAGCCGGAGAACGTGATCGTCACCGGTGACGGGCGCGCCGTGTTGGTCGACTTCGGTGCGGCGATGCGCGTCGGCGACGAACGCGCGCGGCTCGGCACGCCGGGATTCTCGGCGCCCGAAGTGCTCGCCGGGGAGGCACTCAGCCCCGCCGCCGACGTGTACTCGCTGGCGGCGCTCACGGTGTTCCTCCTCACCGGGATCGTCCCGAAACTGGGCGCGGCGTGGCCGGACGCACTGGCGCACGGCGACCTCGTGCGCCTGGAGCGGGTGGTGCGTCGCGGGCTGACCTGGGATCCGCTCGGTCGCCCCTGGCAGGCTTCGGAGTACGCCCGGCGTCTTCGTGAAGCCGCCGAGATGGACGTCCCCACCGGGACGATCACGCTCGCCGTCGTCGAAGCGTCGGATCCCTCGGTGCTCGGCGATGCACTGACCGGGCTCGAGCGCGCCGGCGGCCGTCACGTCTCGTCGGCGTCACTCCCGCCGGCCTGTGTGGCCGTGGCGTTCGCACGAGCCCGTGACGCCGCGCTGGCCGCACTCGACGTCGGGACGTCGGGGCGTATCGCCCTTCATGCAGGTGACCTCGGCGGGTGGCACGGGGCGACGCTGCAGCAACTCGCCGACGAGACCACGGCATTGATCGTCGCGGCGCCGTCGAACTCGGTCGTCTGCTCCTCTCCCGTGCGGATGCTGCTCGGTGCCGACGCCACGCTGCAGTTCGATCCGGTGGGTGAGCACTGCGTTCGCGTGCGGCGCGCGCGTCGGCGACCGCGCCCGGCGCCGCGGGGCGGATGGGTGCGCCCGATCTCGACGGTCAAGCCGCCGGCTGGCTGGCAACGCGACGGGCCCGCGTTCTCGCCGGGCGTGAACGTGACCTGCGAACGGGTGTGGCAACGATCGCGCGAGGGCGGGTGTCGGGTGTGGCCCCGGTCTTCCTCGTCGTCGGCGAGCCCGGGATCGGCAAGACGCGGGTGCTCGCGGAACTCGCCGGACGTGGAGCCGATGCCGGCGACCTCGTGCTCGTCGGTCGCTGCACCGAATCCGGGGGTGCGTTCGAGCCGTTCCTCGATGCGCTCGGTGACGATCTCTTCCCGTTCGAGGCAGGTCATCTCGAACGCGACGAAGAGGGATGGGTCGACCGCCGCCGGTTCTTCGGCCGGATCGCGTCGGCGCTTCGTTCGTTCGAGCGCCCGGTCACGCTGGTCCTCGACGACGTGCAATGGATCGACGGTTCGTCGCTCGCCCTGCTCGCACAGTTGCTCGACGATCTCGGTGGTTCGCTCGCCGTCCTGGCCGGGAGTCGGCCCGGAGCATCGCGCGATGTCCTCGACCAGTTGACCCAACGCCCGGGAGCATCGGTGGTGTCGCTCGGGCCGCTCGAACGCGACGACATCGTTCAGCTCGCCGGCGACGCCGGGCTCACGCTCAGCGCGCAGACCGTCGACGGCGTCCACGCGTTGAGCTCCGGCAACCCGTTCTTCGCGGTGCAGCTCCTCGGCCACCTCGGTGACGTCCCCGGTCACGAGCTCGGCGACGGGAACCTTCCTTCCGGCGTGCGGGAATGGATCCTCGAACGTGTGGACCGTCTCGGCGACCGTGCCCGCGACGCGCTCGCGCCGGCAGCGGTCGTCGGGCGCAGCTTCGAGGTGGTGCTCCTCGCCGACGTGCTCGACGTCAGCCCGCTCGAAGCGCTGTCGAGTCTCGACTCGGCGGAGGCGGCGGGCCTCCTCGTGGCCGGTGACCATCCTGGTGAGTTCCGGTTCGTCCACGCGATCGTCAGGACGACGCTGGAGTCCAGCCTGTCGCTGACGCGACAGGCATTGCTCCATGCAGCGGTCGCCCGACGGATCGAGGAGGACGGCGGTGACCTCGAACGACTCGAATCCGCGATGCACCACTGGTTCGCGGCAGATCGATTGGGCGATCCCCTGCACGCCGGCGATCTGGCAGCAGAAGTTGCGACACGTACCACCGAGCGGCTCGCGCACGAGCAGGCGATCACGATCCTCGATCGTGCGCTCGTCGTTCTCGGTGGGGCCCCGGCGACGAGCGAACGGGACCGGGTCGAGGCCCGCCTACGCCTCGCACACGGCCGCGCCGACTTCGTCGCTTCCCGCAACAGCGAGGGCATCGCGCAGCTGTATCGGGCTGCCGATCTCGCAGAGTCTGCCGGCGACCCGACCACGCTGGCGGAGGCGGCGCTCGTTGCATCTCTCAATCGCCGCCACGGTCTCGACGATCCCGAGCTGCTGCGGTTGCTCGAGCGTGCGAGCGCGGTGTGTCCGCCCGAGCCCGCCGTTCTGCCGGCCATGCTGCACATCCGCCGGTCGCGGTTGCTGCCGAACACCGTGCGCCACGAGGAGCGTTCGGCGATGGCTCGCCTCGGCCTCGTCGACGTGGCACTCATGGATCCGGTCGATCGGGCCACCGTCGAGACCGAGGTGGCGCGGGCATGCTGGAACCCCGACGACGCACACGCACGCGAAGCACTGACGACTCGTCACATCGAGGAGGCGACGCGTGCGCTCGCGGTCGGAGGTCAGTCGCGTTGGACCGGTGTGCTGATCGAGGCGCTCAACCATCGTTGGGCGGCGCGGATGCAGCTGGGCGACCTCACCGGCGCACTCGACGACGCGAACCGTGCAGCGGTGGTCGCCGACGATGCCGGGACGACGTTCCTGCTGAGCCGGGTGATGATGGGCCAGGCGATGATCCACGCCACGCTCGGCAACGACGAGGAGGCGGAACGTCTCGCTCACGACGCCGTCGCCATCTCCAACCGCCACAACCTCGTCCTCGGACAGATGGCGATCACCTACAGCGTGGGTCGCAATCGAGGTCAGCAGGCCGAGCTGTCGCTCCTCGAGCGTCAACTCGCCGACCTCGTCGACTCGAACCCGCTCTTCGTCGGCGCGTTCGCGCTCGTCCATGCCGAGGCCGGGCAACTCGACGACGCCCGCCGGTTGCTCGGGGTGCTGCAGGGGTGGGCGCCGTGGCCACGGAACTGGCTCTGGTTGGCCACGACCGTGGCTGCGCTCGAGACCTCGGTGCTCGTCGGCGACGTCGACGTGTCGAGGCGCCTCGCGGCCGTGCTCGCCAGGTATTCCGGACACTGGGCCATGGCGGCCGGCGAGCTCGCGTGCCTGGGCCCGGTCGATCGCGTGCTCGGGGTGGCCCACCTGGCAGCCGGGCGACCCGAGCAGGCCGAGCCATTGCTGATCGCAGCGCGGGACGCGGCTCGACTCCACGGCGCGACCCCGTGGGTGGTCCGTTCAGAGGCGGGTCTCGATGACCTGCGGGCCAGTTCGACCTGACCATCGAGCAGGACATCTCTGGCGCGGCGGCGCTGGCCGTCGGTCACGGTGGAGCCGAAGATGAACGGTGTGGACGACGAATCGAGTGGCGGCGAATCGAGTGGCGGCGGCCGGGTCGACGGGATCGACGTCTGCGAGCACCATTGCGTCGACTACGACAACGTTGCCGACCAGGGCGTCCGGGTCGTGATCGTGCGCGCTGGTCGTGGGACGCGCCAGGACGCCCGATGGATCGAGAACGTGAGAGCAGCGCGGGCGAGTGGGCTCGAGGTCGGTTCCTACTGGCATCTGTACCCCTCGCGCACCGTCGGCTCACCACCAGGCCGAGTTGTGGATGACGGCCGTGCGCGGAGCGGGGCAGTGGCCGTTCTCGTGCGGGCACTGGGCCGACATCTCCAGCACCGATGGCTTCGACCCGTTCGACCTCGGCCGGTACGTTGCCGCGTTCGTGCGGCGTGCCGACGAACTCATCGGCCGTGAGGTCGGCCTGTTCGCCTCCGACGAGTTCTGGCGACGGCACGTGCACTTCGACGATCCGGGTCGGCGGCGCTGGCACGATGCCGCGTCGGGCCGCGAGGCCGGGTCGGGTCGCGAGGCCGGGTCGGCATTCGGGGTCCGCACGCGTGCCGCGGACAGGGGAGCGCCGGGGCGACATCGGGTGCGTGTCCCGCTCGACGGCGATCTCGCCGGTGACGCTTCGGGGCCCGTGCTCGTGGCCCGCGGGTCGACCGAGACGCTGGAAGCGTGGCGCGCTCGCTGGGTCCGCACACCGGAGGTCACGTACCTCCAAGCCGCGCTCAACGAGATGGGGGCGGAACTCGTCGTCGACGGCGTGTACGGACCCGCAACCGACGCTGCGGTCCGAACGTGCGCGCTGCTGTGCCGCCGTGACCGGATTGCGTGGCCGCTCGACACGTTGGCCAGCGCCACGTCGGCCGCCTGCTAGACCATCGGTCACATGCGTCTGGTCAACGGTGTGTTCATGGGGGGCGGGGCGAAGCTGATCGTGTACGCCGGTGCGCTGCGAGCGACGCGTCGAGCGCGACATCTGGTTCGGTGGAGTCGCCGGTTCCTCGGCGGGCGCCATCGTGGCGTCGCTGATCGCGTCGGGGATGCAACCGGATGAACTGCAAGCCGCGATCCCCGCCGGTTTCGCGAAGGTCAAGACCTCGAAGGCGCTGCGGTTCGGCAAGGCCGTCGCGGGGACCGCCACCTCGCTGTTCGAGAGCCGCAAGCTGCGCGAGTGGCTCGACGAGATGCTCGCGAAGCAGATCCCGCAACGGGAGAAGTCGGGCCCGGTGACGTTCGCCGAGCTCCACCGAGCCAGCGGCATCGAGCTGTACGTCATCACGATGGATCTCGCGACGGGTCTCCCGGTCGTCTTCTGCCGGCGGACGACCCCCGACGTCGAGGTCGCGGGTGCCGTGGCCGCGTCGGCGGCGATCCCGGGGGCGTTCCCCGCCGGCCGCGCGGTGTTCGACGCCGCCGGACACGGCGCGGTCGTACACCAACTCGTCGACGGGAGTTCGTGGGCGAACTATCCGTCGTTCGTCTTCCAGGATCGCTCGTTCCGCACCTGGCTCGCCGGTGAGGCGCAGGTCGAACAGGCGTGGTCGGACTCCGATCTGGCCGACTGGGAGCTCGAGAATTCGCGCCCACTCATCGGTTACATCCTGGGTGATCCCGAGCCGCTGGAGTACCGCAACTCCGTCGGGTTCGTACCGCTCGACGGCCCCGACGTGAATCGCCGCTTCGATCTCGGACCCACCTACACGTCGCCGCAGCGGGCGACGTACCTGTTCGGGTCGCTGCTCTCCAGCGACTGGATGCGCCTGGCGGTCGGTCTGGCGCTGATCATCTGGGTGGCGCTGAGTGTGGTCGTGCTGCCGGTTGCGTTCCGGCGGTACTCGACGTGGTTGGCGCTCTGGATGCCCGACGTCTTCTACCCGTTCGTCCTCGTCGGCTCGCTCGCCGTCGTCGTGGTCGCGATCCTCGTCGCCATCGCGGCGATCGGTGGGTTGATCCTCGTCGGGCGGCTCGTCGCCGAGACCGTGCTCCCGGCGGTGAAGGCAGCGCTCGGCGTGCCGCTCGAGGTCGCCCCGTGGATCGGCCTCGGTGGGGACTCGATCGTCGTGCGAGTTCCCCGTGACGGTTTGCACACCGTCGACTTCGACGTCGATCCCGTCGTGCGCGACCGGGCGATCGCAGCAGCCCACGAGAGTGTCGGCCTTCAACTCGACGCCGACGTCGCCCGGGACCGGCTCGACGCGCTCCTCGCCGGCACGGTCCCAGCGTCGGTGCCGTACCGACGCGGGGAGCGGACACCCGACGTCGAGAGCACCTCCGATCGCGGCTCGGTCGCCGAGGTCGTCGTGATGGTGGTCGCCGCGTGTCTGGTCGGCGCGCTGGCCTGGTGGGCGACGAACACCGCGGGCGCCGACGACATCCGTCGCATCGTGCTGGCGGTCGTCCTCGGGATGGTCACGGTCGGCGCGGCCATCTGGGCGGTGGGCGGGCGGGCAGCACGCCGTGCCGCTGCCCGCGCCGGGTTGGGCGTCGGGGTTCTCGCCGCACGTCCGCAACGCACGTCGAAGCTGCTCGTGGCGGGTGGGCTCGTGCTGCTCGTCGCCGGCGCGGTGCTGTCGGTGACGGCGATGAGCGACCGATCCGCCGACACGGTCTCGGCCGAGGTGGTGAGTGCGGAGACGATCCCGTCGAACGACGGGGTGAACGTGTACCGCATGGTCGCCGAGAACGGCGACGAGCTGACCGTGCAGAGCGATCGTCACCTCCGTCTCGGCGAGCGGGCGTTCGTGCACGCCGGGTCCGCTTCGCCCGAGCTCGCGGGGGCGCTCGACGACGGTCGGTTCGCGGTCGCGACGGTGCTGTGGATCGTGGGGCTCGGCCTCGTCACCTCGGGTGTCAGGAGCCATCGCTGGGCAGTGCGGTGTCGACGGCTGAACTCATTGGTCACCGACTGGCAACAGGGCTGACGGACGGTTCGATGGCGCGCGTCTTCATCAGCTACCGGCGTGCCGACGGGCAGTACGCGGTCGGTTGGATCGAGGAGCGGCTCGCGCGGCTCGACGAGGTCACTTCGGTGCGCACGGCGTTCCGCGACAACACCACGCTGCGGCTCGGTGACGACCTCCCTGACGTCCTCGCGGCAGAGGTCGAGGACTGTGACGTCCTGATTGCCGTGATCGGCCCCCACTGGCGGGGCGATCGACCCGACGGGACCGCCCGGATCCTCGACCCGAACGACTGGATCGCACGCGAGATCGAGCTGGCGCTGAAGTTCGACAAACGGATCGTCCCGGTCCTGATCGGCGGCATCGAGCCGCTCGACGCCGACACGATCCCTTCCGAGTTGCGGCCGCTGACCGCGCTGCTCGCGCTGCGGTTCCAGGACGTGGAGGATCTCGACCGGCTCGACGAGGAAGTGCGCGAGTACCTCGACGGTCTCGACCGGGAACGAGCCCGTGTCCACGGGCTCGCCGAGCCCATCACCGTTCCGCCGTTCCGTCAGCCGTGGTGGGTGTGGCTCGCCGCCCTCGCCGCCGGTGTTGCCGGCACCTTGGTGGGGTATGCGACCAGTGCCCACCTGACGGTGGGCGGCATCACGATCGGTGGTGCGGTCGGCGCCACCGAGTCGTGGCGGCGACTGTCTGCGTTCGACGTCGGCGTGTGGGCGTTCTTCGCCGTCGTCGGTGTGTCGTACTTCCATCGGGCGCTCGCCGGCGTGATCGAAGTGCAGTGGAGAACCGTGGGGCGCACCGGACTGCTGGCACTGACGTTGATCCTGCTGACGGTGAAGGCCTTTGCCCCAGGTGGTGACGAACGCGTCGTCGCCAACGTGCTGCAGGCGACGCTTGCCGTCGTCCTGCTGTCGCCGTGGATCGTGATGCTGCTGGGGGTGACCTGGTCGACCACCATCTCGGAGGGCATCCGTGGCCGCACGAGCGTGCTCGCGATCCATCACCGCAACCTCATGCGTGCAACATCCGTCCTCGTGTCGGCGCTCTCGCTGTCGGTCGTCACCACGGCCACGCTCGTGTACGCCGATGCGAACGGCAATGGGTGGTCCTTCGGCGACTCCTTCTCGATGATGTCGTTCGGCGCGCTGTTGACCCTGATCGTCCTGGCCGCCCTCGTGCACAGCTCCCGCGAGCTGTGCCACCAGTCGGAGCTCGTGCGAGCGGAGATCGCCGACCTGGCTCCTGTGTACCGACGCACTGTCGAGTCGGTGCTCCCCGTGCGGCCCGTCGACACCCGTTCCCCACTCTTCTGGACCGCCATGGTTCCGACGCTGGTCGCGTCGGGCTGCGTCCTGGTCGGCGTCGCGAAGACAAGCTGGTGATTCGGACAACCATCGAAAGGAGCGCGTCGTGAGCATCGAGACGAAGGTCGTCGAGGTCGCGGTCGGTCAGGTCAAGGGATATCTGTACCCGACCAAGGCCGAGAAGGCGGCGGCGTACGAGCTGCTCGTCGAGCTGTCGACGCGCACTGCTGGTGCCCAACTCTCGTCGACCGACGGTTCGATACGCGACGAGCTGTCGAGCATCGACGAGATGTTCGGGCTGACGCGGGAGATCCTGCGTCGCCACGGCGCCGAGACCGTCAAGGGTGGCGGTGGCAACCTGAGCCTCGCCGTCGTGGCGATCCGGGTGCTCAACGAGGTGTTCCGCCCGGTGCTGTCACGATGGGACCCGATCCTGCGCGACCACGAGGACCGTCGGGCGACCGAGGCCCCCGATGCAACCGCCATCGAGTGGGAACGGAGCTGGGCGCGCGCCGGCCAGTGCCGAGCGGAACTCAACACGATGCGCTCGTCGGTACGCGCCTACATCGACACGCTGAGCCGCATCGCCGGTGCCTCGGCGATCGCCGACGCGGTCCTCGAGCGCGCCGGCCTCGGTGATGTTCCCGAAGACCACGTTCCCCTTCGATGCGCCCGCCCCCTCGGTTCCGCCGACCGTGCGGCCCCGCCTGAAGATGGTGAGGTGGCTCGCCCCGATCGAGATGTTCCAGACCTGGCGATCGGGGTTGGGCATCGGCCGCTCGTTGAAACTGATCGACGAGCTGTTCGTTCCGTCACCCGACGAGGAGTTCGGGCCGACCGCCCGATTCGACGCGCAGCCCGCCCGATTCGACGCGCAGCCGGGCGAGGACTTCTGGTTCGACTACGTCGCCGACATGGGCGACGGCTTCGACGGGACCGCCCCGGTCGCATGGCTCGTCGGCCGCCACGGCATCGACCTGCCCGACGACCGATTCGGTGACCTCCCGACGCCGCCCAAACCCCTCCCGCGGGGCCAACTCCTCGTCTTCGGTGGCGACGAGGTGTATCCGTTCGCCAAGGCGGGGGCCTACGAAGCCCAGACCGAGCTGCCGTATCGGATGGGGCTCGAGCCGGACGGTCCTGCCGGTCAGGCACCGACACTGGTGGCGATCCCCGGCAACCACGACTGGCTCGGCGGTATCGGGCACTTCATCGCGATGTTCGTGTCGGGTCGGACGTTCGCCGGCCACTGGAAGACGGTCCAGTCCGAGAACTGGTGGCACGTCAAGTTGCCGCAGGGCTGGTGGCTGTGGGGGATCGACACCGCCCTCGACAACAAGCTCGTCGGCACCCAGCGGGAGTACTTCACCAAGGCCGCAGCCGCCCTGAAGAAGGGTGATCGTGTGATCCTGTGTACGCCGGTTCCGCTGTGGCAACTGCGCCAGAAGTACCGCGACGACTACGCCGAGCTGAGGAACGTCCTCGATCCGCTGATCGTGGGCAGTGGCGCCACGATGCCCCTGTGTCTGTCGGGCGACTCGCACTTCTTCGCCCATCTGGAACGTCTCGATGCCGACTTCGACGAGGACCACATCACCGCCGGTGGTGGGGGTGCGTTCCTGCAACCCACGCACAACCTGCCCGAACGGATCCCCCTCGAGGGAGGCAACGCCGAGTTCGCGTTGCGGAGCCGCTGGCCGCTCCCCGCCGAGAGCCGCGCCATCGCCCCGGACGGGCGCAAGGTGTTCGATCCGCAGTACCGGCCGTTGCTCGTGCTGATCGGGCTGCTGTTCCTCGGGCTGACCGCCGCCACCGCGATTCCCTGGCCGAACCTGACCTCGAGCACGCTGCCCACCCCCCGGTCGTGGAGCGATGCGCTGCACTGGACCGTCGCCTCGCCCTGGGTGCTCCTGCTCTTCGCCGTGATCTGTGGTTTCGGTGTGGTGTCGGTGAGGGGCAACAGCGTCGAACCCAAACTGACGAGCGCTGCGCGCGTGTACGGCCTCGTCATGGGCGCCGGGCTCGCTGCGACCCTTGTCGTGATCGCTGCCGCGCGGGTGTTCCTCGTGGGCTGGGAGACCTCCGGGTCGGGTGACGACACCACGTCGACCCGCGGGCTCGGCGACTCCGACTGGCTCTGGGCGAGCATCGCGATCGCCGCGGTGGTCGCCGCGTTCCTCGGACTCGTGGTGTTCCTGACGCTGCTCAAGTGGACCAACTCGCGGATCAAGGCCGCCGACACGCTGGCGTTCTCACCGGCCTACTCGACGCGCTACAAGCACTTCCTGCGGTTCCGGATCGATCGCGAGGGTGATCTCACCTGCTACGGCATCGGTGTCGACCCGGTCGGTGAGGGCTGGTTCGAGGCGATGACCGCACCCGACTCCGCGCCGTCGAGCGTGCCCCCGCACGATCGAGCCGGGATCCCGCGGCTCTACTACATCTGGGGCAAGACGTACCGGAAGTTCACCCCCGTCCCGCTCGAGATCGCCGTGTCGATCTCCGACCCCGACCCGGAACCGGACACGGCAGGTCCGGACGAGCTCGTCGAGAGTTTCGAGCACGTGTGCGCCACGCTGATCCATGGCGGCCACACGCTCATGTACGGCGGGACACCGGGCGTCGGCTACACGTCACGCCTGCACGACGTCGAGCAGCAGGTGCATGCGGACAATCCGAACCCGAAGAACCGACTCGTCAACTACGTGGCCGACTCCCTGTGGACGCACGACCTCGAGTCGTCGGCGATGCAGGTGCGTCGCGTGCGGCGGGCATCGCACGGTGCGGAGTCCGACGTCGATCGGCTGATCCGCGACCTCACCGAGATGCGCCGCCACGTGACCGCCCGGGCCGACGTGCGCATCGTGATCGGTGGCGATCTCCGGCCCGGATCTGCGCAGACCCGCCTCGCGCCGGGTGTCCTCGAGGAGGCCTACCTGTCGGTGGCGGCGGGCCGACCACTGATCGTCCTCGGTGGGTTCGGGGGTGCTGGTCGTCTGATCGCCGAGGCGATCCTGGGTTGTGCCGATCCGGCCGAGATCGATGCGCTGGCCGAACATTTCGTCGTCCCGGTCGCCGGAGCCGACGGTGTCGTTCCGCTCGGGTTCGTTGCGATGCTGGAGAGGATGAACTCGCTCGGAGTGCTTCGCAACGGACTCACCGATGGCGAGAACCGTGAACTCCTGCGTACCGACAGCATGTACACCGCGACCCACTTGATCCGGCGCAGCGTGCAGCGCATCGGCGCCCATCACGCGCTGTGAATCGGGTCGGAGCCCAGGTCATTCGTCGTCGAGGGTGATCTCCCGGACGCGTGCGAGCAACACCTCGAGTGCCGGGCGGTTGAGGCCGCCCTCGGGGATGATCACGTCGGCGTGACGTTTGCTCGGTTCGATGAACCGCTCGTGTGCGGGGCGCACCTTGCTGAGGTACTGCTCGATGACGAAGTCGGCGGTTCGCCCCGTTCTGCGACGTCACGGCGGAGTCGACGGATCAGGCGGATGTCGGCGGCGGTGTCGACGAAGATCTTCAAGTCGAAGCGTTCGCGCAGGGCCCGGTCCCAGAAGACGAGGATGCCGTCGACGACGATGATGCGTGCCGGTTCCACCATGCGGACCTGGTCGCTGCGATTGTGTTCCGCGTAGTCGTAGACCGGCACGGGAACCGACGCACCGTTGGCCAGTGCGGCCAGGTGATCGTTGAGCAGCGCCCAGTCGAACGCGTCCGGATGGTCGTAGTTCACGGCCTTGCGCTGCTCGATGGGCGCGTCGCCGAGGTCGAGGTAGTAGGAGTCGAGTTCGATCAGCGAGAGGTGGTCGGCGCCGGTCAGTGCGGCCAGACGTTCGGTGACGGTGGTCTTGCCGGAACTGCTCCCACCGGCGATCCCGATCATGAATGGCCGGCGCTGCACGCCGAGCACGTTAGGCCGGGTTGGAACGCGCGGTGCACCTCGTGGCCCGATCCGCGGCCCGACTCGCGGCCCCGGTCCGGGCACCGCGTGCGGCGCCTGAACGGCCTCCCGTCGCGGGGGTGCTTGTAATTTGCCCCGCGTTGCGGCCAACCTGTGCAGTGATGCTCGACGAACGCTCCGCCGCCATGCTCGATTTCGAACGGGCCTGGTGGAATCACGACGAACCGCGTGACCAGGTCATCCGCGCGCGTTTCCAGTGTTCGCCGGAGGAATACCATGCGGAACTGACCAGGGTGCTCGACGACCCAGCCGCGATGGATCACGACCCGCTCGTGGTGCGTCGACTCAAGAGGCTTCGTCTTCGGGCCCGCAAGGCTCGTCTCGACGGCATCGCGTCCACCGGGGCAGGAGAGGGAGCGCACGCATGACCAACGAAGATCCCAACGCACCGACCCAGGGCGCTCCGGCACCCGGTCGTCGGTCACCCCGCCAGGGTGTCGGTGGCTCACCCATGGGTTCCACGCTCAGCATCGTGCTCGCCGTGGTGGCCGTGGTCGTCGGCTTCCTGATCCTCAACAACATCACCAACGACAACGACAGCTCCGACGGGAGTTCGTCGGTCGACACGACCGTGCCGGTCACCGTCGAGAGCACGATCGCCGTGGAGACGACCACCACGGTTCCGCAGCTCGTGACGCAGGGCGCAACCGTGGTCGTCGCCAACGCGAGCGGCGTGCCGGGTTCGGCCGGGCGCATGTCGGCCGAACTCGCCGGAGCCGGCTTCACGATGGCCGAGCCCACCAATGCCACCTCCGCGTTGGAGCAGTCGATCGTCTACTACGACCCGAACATTGCCGCCGCCCAGGCTGTGGCAACGTCGGTCGCCCAGGTGATGGGCGGACTCGCTGTCGAGACCGTGCCGACTCCGCCACCCGTGGAAGGTGAGTCCCTCGGTGACGCGGGCGTCGTCGTGATGCTCGGCACGGCACAGGCCGACAAGACCCTCGTGCAGTTGGCCCCGGCCAGCACGTCGACGGTCACGGCGCCACCCGTCGCGGGTGCGACCGACACCACTGACACCGAAGCCACCACGCCCGCCACCACCACCGGCTGACCCTTCCGGCTCGACCCTTCCGGTTGACCCCTCCGGGTCGCTCCGGCTGGTCCCTCCGGCAGGTGGTTCACCGGTCGGATGTGATCCAGTCGGCGACGGCTCGTTCGACTGCCTGCTTCGGCTCGCGGAACGCGATCTCCTCGCCGACGAGGTCGACGAGTGACAGCACCTCGAGATCGTGGACGTCGGTGCCCGGTGCGACCGACCCCACGACGGCGAGGACGTCGATACCCATGTCGGCCGCGATCGCGGCCACGCCGCCGACGACCTTGCCGGCGAAGCTCGTCGCGTCGAGCTGGCCCTCCCCGGTGATCACGAGGTCGGCGCCTTCCAGATGGTCGTAGAGGTCGAGTTCGTCGGCGACCAGCTCGAACCCCGGCAACAGCTTGCCTCCGAGCGCCGCGAGGGCACCTCCGAGCCCGCCTGCCGCCCCGCCGCCGGGGATCGAGCTGACATCGGTGTCGAAGTCGTCACGGAACATCTGCACGAGTCGTTCGAGACGCCGGGTGAGCATCTCGACCTGAGCCGGTGACGCACCCTTCTGCGGGCCGAAGACCTTCGCGGCGTCGGTGAACGTCGTGGTGACGTCGCAGGCGACCAGGAGCTCGACGCGCTTCAGCCGGGCGATTGCGCTGATCGCGCGGATCGCCCCGAAGCCCCCGTCGGTCGTGGCCGATCCGCCGAGTCCGACGATGATGCGCCGTGCGCCGGCGTCGAGTGCGTGGTCGATGAGTTCGCCGGTGCCCGTCGTGGTGGCATCCATCGGGGCGTTGCCCGCAGCGCCGCCCACCAGGGCGAGGCCGCTGGCGCGGGCCATCTCGATGACGGCGGTGTTCTTCGAGAGTCGCCAGCCGGCCTCGACGGGATCCCCCAGGGGGCCGGTGACGATCGTGGTGCGGTTCGGCCCGCCGAGCGCGTCGAGCAAGCCGTCGCCGCCGTCGGCCATCGGCACTTCGACGCAGTCGATGCCGAGTTCCCAGCAGGCATGGCCGATCGCCTTGGCGACGTCGCGGGCACTCGCCGTCCCCTTGAACTTGTCCGGTGCGGCGACGACGCGTCGGATCGGACGGCGGGGGGACACCATCTCGACGCTAGTGGCCGACCATTGAAGGTTTGCGTTGCAGTTCTGTTGGCCCGTCCCAACCGAACTGCAACGCAAACGGTGGCCGCTCGACGCTCCGACGGCTCGATTGTCGACCATGTCGCTCAGGAATCATGCCGATAGCATCGCCCGAATGGCAGTGACCGTTCGTATCCCCACCACCATGCGCCCCCTGACCGGTGGCGACAAGCAGGTGTCCGTCGAGCCGGGCACGCTCGCCGACGTCGTTGCCGCCCTCGAAGCAGCCCATCCCGGTCTCGCCGACCGTCTCGTCGACGAAGACGGTGCGCTGCGCAAGTTCGTGAACATCTTCGTCGACGACGACGACGTGCGGTACCTCGACGGACTCGACACCGAGGTCGCCGACGGCATCACCGTGTCGATCATCCCCGCCGTCGCCGGCGGCTGACCCGCCCCACCAGAAAAGGCCGGCCAAATCGGTTTGCGTGACACTTCTGTTGGGCCGTCCCAACCGAAGTGCAACGCAAACCACTGGGTGACCGGGTGGTCGGGTGATCGGGTGGTCGGTGGCGTCTGCCAGGCTTGCGGGATGACGGTGCATGTGGAGGATGTCGGCGCGGTGCGGGTGGTCACGATCGACCGACCGGAGGTGCGCAATGCCGTCGACGGGCCGACGGCGAATCTGCTGTACGACGTGTTCGTCGACTTCGACGGTGACGACTCGGCCGCTGTCGCCGTGCTGGCCGGTAGTGGTGGCACGTTCTGTGCGGGCGCCGATCTCAAGGCCATCTCGACAGGCCGGGGCAACTCGGTCAACGACGATCCGGCCGATGAGATCGTCGGGTCGCTCGGTCCCATGGGGCCGACCCGACTCCTGCTCCACAAGCCGGTGATCGCGGCCGTCGAGGGACACGCCGTGGCAGGCGGACTGGAGCTCGCGTGTTGGGCCGACCTACGCGTTGCAGCGTCCGACGCCGTGTTCGGTGTGTACTGCCGGCGGTGGGGCGTGCCGCTCGTCGACGGTGGCACCATCCGGCTGACGCGGCTGATCGGTCACTCCCGCGCCCTCGACCTGATCCTCACGGGACGAGGCGTCGACGGGGTCGAGGCAGAACGCATCGGCCTGGCCAATCGCGTGGTCGAGCCCGGGCACGCACTCGCCGCCGCCATCGAACTGGCCGGCGACATCGCCGCGCTGCCGCAGATCTGCCTGCGCTCCGATCGTCGGTCGAGCTACGACCAGTGGTCGCTCGATCTGGGCGAGGCGCTCGCCAACGAGGTTCGACTCGGACGCGCCACCATCGCCTCCGGTGAGACCCGAGCCGGTGCCCAGCGCTTCGCCGAGGGCGCCGGTCGCCACGGCCGGCGCGCCGACGACTGAGGCGCGCAAGCGTTTGTGTTGCAGTTCCGTTGGCCCGTCCCAACCGAACCGCAACGCAAACCGGAGGTGGAGCGCGAAGGAGGTGGAGCGCAAGCGTTTGTGTTGCAGTTCCGTTGGCCCGTCCCAACCGAACCGCAACGCAAACCGGAGGTGGAGGCGGAACCGGAGGTGGAGCAACGCAAACCGGAAGGGTGTGGGCGGCGGGCTGGTTGCGGGATTAGCAGTCGCCGTCATAGAGTGCTAACCGGCATCGACTGGGCCTTCCGGCGATGCAACGACACATCGAACACGTCCAACGGAGGACACACAAGATGGCGAAGATGATCGCATTCGACTCCGAGGCTCGCCGAGCACTCGAGGCCGGCATGAACCAGTTGGCCGACGCCGTGCGCGTCACGCTCGGCCCCAAGGGTCGCAACGTCGTGCTCGACAAGAAGTGGGGCGCCCCCACCATCACGAACGACGGCGTGTCGATCGCCAAGGACATCGAACTCGAGGACCCCTACGAGCGCATCGGCGCCGAGCTGGTCAAGGAAGTCGCCAAGAAGACCGACGACGTCGCCGGTGACGGCACCACCACCGCCACGGTGCTCGCCTGGACCATGGTCCGCGGTGGCCTGCGCAACCTCGCCGCCGGCGCCAACCCGATGGGCCTCAAGCGGGGCATCGAGGCCGGTGTCGCCGCCGCCGTCGAGTCCATCAAGGAGATGTCGATCGAAGTCGACTCGACGTCGCAGATCGCCCAGGTCGCCGGCATCTCCTCGGCCGATCCCGAGATCGGCGAGATGATCGCCGAGGCGATCGACAAGGTCGGCAAGGACGGCGTCATCACCGTCGAGGAAGGCCAGACCTTCGGCATGGAGATGGACCTCGTCGAGGGCATGCGCTTCGACAAGGGCTACCTCTCGCCGTACATGGTCACCGACACCGAGCGCATGGAGGCGTCGTTCGACGACCCGTACCTGCTGTTCGTGTCGTCGAAGATCTCCACGATCCGCGACCTCATCCCCGTTCTCGAGAAGATCATGCAGACGGGCCGCCCGCTCGTGATCATCGCCGAGGACGTCGACGGTGAAGCACTCGCGACGCTCGTCGTCAACAAGATCCGTGGCACCTTCAAGTCGGCTGCCGTCAAGGCTCCCGGCTTCGGCGAGCGCCGCAAGGCGATGCTGCAGGACATGGCGACCATCACCGGCGGTCAGGTCATCAGCGAAGAGGTCGGGCTCAAGCTCGAGAACGTCACGCTCGACCTGCTCGGCGAGGCCAAGCGCGTCGTCATCACCAAGGACGAGACCACCATCGTCGAAGGTGCGGGTTCGCAGGACGACATCAAGGGCCGGATCAACCAGATCAAGGCCGAGATCGAGAACACCGACTCCGACTACGACCGCGAGAAGCTCCAGGAGCGCCTCGCCAAGCTGACCGGCGGCGTTGCCGTGCTCAAGGTCGGCGCGGCAACCGAGGTCGAGCTCAAGGAGAAGAAGCACCGCATCGAAGATGCCGTGTCGACCACCAAGGCCGCCATCGAAGAGGGTGTCGTCGCCGGCGGTGGCGTCACGCTGCTGCGGGCCCAGTTGCCGCCGTTCGACAAGGTGGCCGACAGCGCTCGAAGGCGACGAGGCCACGGGCGCCCGCCTGGTGGCGGCGTCGCTCGATGGGCCCGATCAAGCAGATCGCCGAGAACGCCGGTGTCAACGGTGGCGTCGTCATCGCCAAGGTGCTCGAGATGTCGGGCAACGAGGGCTACAACGCCGCGACCGGCGAGTACGAGGACCTCGTGAAGGTCGGTGTCATCGACGCCGCCAAGGTCACCCGCTCGGCCCTGCAGAACGCAGCGTCGATCGCGGCGCTGTTCCTCACGACCGAAGTCGTCATCGTCGACAAGCCGGAGAAGGCCGCGGGCGGCATGCCCGGCGGCGACATGGACTTCTGATCCCCGTCCGGCTTCCATGCGCCTAGCCTGAGGGCATGCGCATGGAAGCTGGTCTGGCCGTCGTCCACCTGTTCGGCAAGCCGACACCGTCACTCGATCGCGAGGCCGTGGTCGCGGCGATCAAGGCTGCCGAAGCCGACGACTGCCAGGTGATCACGGCGGCAATGCTCGGCCACAAGGCCGACGTCGCGTTCATGGCGTTGGCTCCCGACTGGCGCACGCTGCGCACGCTGCAGACCGCCCTGCAGCACGCCGGCGTCGACATCGTCGACAGCTACGTCTCGATCACCGAGGTCAGTGAATACGCCAAGGGCATGCCGGAGCACATGCTCCAGGCACGTCTGCATCCGCAGATCCCGCCCGAGGGGCTCAACGCGTTCTGCTTCTACCCCATGAGCAAGAAGCGCGAGGCGCATGCGAACTGGTTCGCCACGCCCTACGACGAGCGCAACGAGATGATGATGGAGCACGGCAAGAGCGGGCGCACGTTCGCCGGCCGCGTCGCCCAACTCGTCACCGGATCCACCGGGCTCGACGACTACGAGTGGGGAGTCACGCTGTTCGCGGCGAGCCCCGACGTGATCAAGGACGTCGTGTACACGATGCGCTTCGATCAGGGGTCGGCGCTCTACGGCGAGTTCGGGGCGTTCTACGTCGGCTACCTCGACTTCATCGAGAACGTTCTGTGACGATGGCGGTCGACGACGATGGCGGGCGACGACGTCACGGACCCACGGTGACGACGCGTTCGAGCGTGTCGCGGCCGTCGGCGTCGTAGACGAAACGGTCGAACAACGCCCGAGCGGGATCGCCCGTGCGGGCGATCTCGGTGAGTCCCGTCGGCCCGTTGTAGTCGATCTGCAGGCCGGCGTCGATGGCGGCGACACAGTCCGCGAACGCCCGACACACCGACCCGCCGGAACTCACCGATGCGATCTGGGCGGCAATGTCGCCCGGTGCATCGCTGCCGGCGCGAACGGCGGCCAACGCGATGAGATTGACGCAGTCGAAGGCATTGGCGGCGAACAGCCCCGGCGGATCGAACGGCGCGTCGGGATCGGCCGATTCGGCCTGGGGGGCCAGGCCGACGATCTTGTCGCGCAGGTCGGCGTCGAGTCCGGCGATCCGTTGCGGTGTCGCCGGGTTCCGCATGGCGTCGTTGACCACGATGGTCGCCAGCTCGCTGGTGTCGAGTTCGCCGAGCGTCTCGAGGAAACGAGTGCCGTCGTCGTCGCCTGCCAACACGATCGCCACCTGCGCACCCGAGTCGAGGAGCTGGCGGGCCTCGTCGGTGAGGTCGTCGTCGCGATCGGTGAACGTGATCTTCTCGATGACCGAGACGGAACCGTCCGCCATCGCCGCCTCCACGCTGTCGGCGAAATCCCGACCGTAGGCGTCGTCGATGTGGACGATCGCGGCCTGGAGCTCGCCGGTCTGGTCGGCGACGTCGGCGATCGCTCGCGCCTGGAGTGAGTCGCTCGGTACCGTGCGGAAGAACAGCCCGCCGTCGGGAAACCCGTCGAGCGCGAGCGCACTTGCGGTCGGCGAGCACGCCAAGGTGCCCGACGACACGATCTCGTCGAGCGTGCTGAGCGCGATCGTCGAGGAACCGGGACCCACGATGACGTCGACGTCGCTGGCGAGCAGTGACTGGATCGCCGTACTCGCCGACCCCGTGGTGCTGCCTTCGTCGGCGACCACCGAACGCACCGGCATGCCCATGACGCCACCGGACGCGTTGATCCGCTCGATCGCCACTTCGGCTGCCGTCACCATGGGGGCGCCGACGACCGTGTCGCCCGTGGGGAGCAGGATGCCGACCACGAGGCGTCCGTCGCTGTCGGCGCGGGGTGCGATCGTGGTGGTCGTCGTGGCAACGGGGGTGCTGGTGGTCGTCTCGCCTCCGCTCGAACAGGCGGCTGCGCCGAGCCCGGCCGCCAGGGCAACGGCGATGAGACGGGCACGGGTCACGACGATGCAGCGTAGAAGAGGTGGCTCGCTCGACGTGGGCAGGGTCACCAGACCGGTACCCCGTATGCTCTCGACATCGATGCCACCGGAGACGTGAACAAGCTCGACCGTGCCGCCACGCCGCGGTCGGAGCGTCTGATCGAAGCAGAGGCACGAGTCGGCCGATTCGGCCGCGAGTACTGCCGGGTTCTGGCCGAACTCACCGACGACTGGGTGGTCGAGCTGTTCGAGGAGGCCATGCGGACGCACCCGCCCAAGTCCGGGCGCGTGGCCATCCTGGCGATCGGCGGATACGGGCGCGGTGAACTCGCACCGGGCAGCGACCTCGACATCCTGCTGGTCCACGACGTCAAGCCCAAGAAGGTCGCCAAGGACCTGGAACCGACGGCGAGCGCCCTGTGGTACCCGCTCTGGGATTCAGGCGTGAAGCTCGGCCACGCCGTGCGCCGGATCGACGAGCAACTCGAACTTGCCCGCACCGATCTCGATTCGGCCACCGCCCTGATCACGGCACGGCCCCTCGCCGGCGACGACCAGCTCGCGGACGAGGTCGTGGCGAAGGGCCGTGCTCTCTGGCGGTCGAACTCGTCGAAGTTCCTCGGCGAGTTGCGCGCCCGGGTACGCGAACGAGCGGAGTTGGCCGGTGACGTGGCGTACCGGCTCGAACCCGACCTGAAGGATGGGCATGGCGGTCTGCGCGACGTGCAGTCGCTCTGGTGGGCGCAGGAGGCCGGCCTCGTTCTCCGCGCCGAGGACGAGATCGATCTCGGTCACTGTTACGACGTGTTGTTGCGTGCCCGGGTGGCGTTGCACCGCTCGACCGAACGGGCCGGTGACGTGCTGCGTCTCGAGGATCAGGACGCGGCCGCTGCGGCGGGAGGGTGGAACGACGCCGACCACATGATGACCGACGTCGCCGCGGCAGGTCGGACCGTTGCGTGGTTGTGCGACGAGAACTGGGGCCGGGTCGTCGTCGCCCCGGCCCCGGTCGAGCGGGCTGTCGCTCCGGGTGTCGTCCTGCGCAACGGCGAGATCGAGTTGGCCGCGTCGGCCGATCCCGCCGTCCGACAGCACGCTGGTGCTGCAGACGGCGGTCGCCGCCGCCCGACACGGAGCACGCATCGGGCGGTCGACGCTCGATCGCCTGAGCGACGAGGCGGTCGGCTGGCCCGGCCCGTGGCCGGTCGGCGCCACCGACGACCTGATCGCGCTGCTGCTCGAAGGGCATCGGGCCGTGCCCGTGCTCGAGTCGCTCGATCAACGCAATCTCGTCGCCCGGCTGCTGCCCGAGTGGGAGCCGGTGCGGTCGAAGCCGCAGCGCAACGCCTACCACCGCTTCACCGTCGACCGGCACCTCTGGGAGGCGGCCGCCAACGCTGCCGATCTCGTCGGTCGCGTGACGCGCCCCGACCTGCTCGTGCTCGGGGGCCTGTTCCACGATCTCGGCAAGGGGTACCCGGGCGATCACACGGTCGTGGGCATGGAGTTGATCCGCTCGATCGGCCCGAAGCTCGGGCTGGTGCATGCCGACGTCGAGGTGCTCGTGACACTCATCGAGCAGCACCTGCTGCTGCCCGACGTGGCGATGCGTCGTGACCTCACCGACCCGGCCACGATCCGCCACGTCGCCGACGCGGTGAAGACGGTCGAGGTGCTCGACCTGCTCCACGCGCTCGACCGAGGCCGACTCGCTGGCCACCGGTCCGTCGGCGTGGGGCGACTGGAAGGAGGGGCTGGTCGCCGAACTCGTCGCCCGGGTCCGTCACGTGCTCGGTGGCGGCGACGTCGCGGAGGTGACGTGGCGGCTGTTCCCCGACGCCGAGACCCTCGCCGCGATGGCGATCGGCGAACTCGACATCTCCCGACGTGACGACGTGATCACCGTCGTGAGCCCCGACGCGACCGGGAACTTCAGTCGCATCGCCGGGGTGCTCTCGTTGCACGGCCTCGACGTGGTCAGCGCCCAGGCACACTCCGACGAGGGTGGCATCGCCGCATCGCAGTTCCGTGTCGTGGTGCCCGACAGTGGGCTCAACTGGCGGGCGGTGAAGGCCGATCTCGGCCGGGCACTGGCCCACCAGCTCGCGATCGAAGCCCGGTTGGCCGAGCGGGCGCAGACCTACCGTCGACGTCGGCGCACGCAGGCCGCAGCACCCGGGCCGCCGTCGGTCGTGTTCGACGACGAGGCGTCGAGCAACGCCACCGTGATCGTGGTGCGCGCCGTCGACGAGGGTCGGCATCCTCCACCGCATCTCCAAGGCGCTCGGCGAACTCGGCCTCGACATCCGCCATGCCACGGTGCAGACGATGGGGATGGAGGTCGTCGACACGTTCTACGTGCGTGCCAACGATGCGCTGGTGACCGACCCTGCCCACCGCAAGGAGATCGTGCGGGCGTTGCTCCACGCGTCGCTTGACGGCCCCTGATGCCGTAGCGTGAGCGACGTGACCGTGAGTGGGCGCGACCTGGCGCGATGGAGCGAGACGTTGGCGGCAATCGCCCGCACGGGCATGGGGTTCACCGAGAACCTCTACGAGCGTGAGCGCTTCGAGGAGGTGCTCCACGTCGCCGCCGACATCAAGGCCTGCGCCCGTGAGCTCGACGACGAGGTCGCCGTGGAGCGTGAGACCGATCACTTCGTGCAGGAATGGATGGAGTCGATCGGCGAAGGCGTGCCGGGCTACGTGACGCCGAAGGTGGCTGTCGGCGCGATCGTCGGCAACGAGGCCGGCGAGATCCTGCTCGTCCAGCGCAAGGACTCGGGCATCTGGCTGTACCCGACCGGCTGGGCCGACGTCGGCTACTCGCCGGCCGAGGTGGCGGTCAAGGAAGTGAGCGAGGAGACCGGCATCGAGTGCGAGCCGCTGCGGCTGCTCGGTGTGGTCGACGGTCAGCGCATGGGGTTCAGCCGGTTCGGGATGTACATGCTGCTGTTCCACTGCGTCGCCACGGGCGGCGAGCTGACTCCGCATCCGCTGGAAACCGCCGACGTCGGCTGGTTCGCCGCCGACGCGCTCCCGGAGGCGACCGCCGGAGCGCAGTGGTGGGGGCCGATGGCGTTCGCAGCGATCGATGGCGTCGAGTCGCCCGCCACGTTCGACCCGGTCCGCTCACCCATCTGGCGCACCGAGTAGCCCGGTCTTTCGGGGTCGGGTCCGGACAGACCGCAGGGGCTGCGGCGTCAGTCGGGGTCGCGGTCGCGGAGGAACTGTTCGACTTCCTCCACCAGGGCATCGGGGTCGACCGGTGAGTCGGTCGTCATGTCGTCGTCGGGCTCGTCGTCGCTCAACTGTTCGAGCCTCGACAGGTACTCGATCATGTCGTCGTCGTCGCCGATCATCGCGGCGACACGGGCGTCGTACTCGGACGCTTCCAGGGCGAGTCGAGCGAGTGGGGCCGGGGTGCCGATCATCGAGCACGCCCGCTCGACGAGCGCGAGGGCTGCCTTCGGCGACGGGATCTGCGACGCGTACCCGGGTACCGCTGCCCAGAGCGAGGCGGTGGCCATGCCGGAGCGATTGAGATGGTCGTGCAGGACGCCGACGATGCCGGTCGGGCCCTCGTACTGGGAGCGGCGGAGTTCGAAGCGCTCGATCAACTGGTCGTCGGTTGCCGTGCCGATCAGGGGGACCGGACGCGAGTGGGGGACGTCGGCGAGCAGCGCGCCGAGCGAGATCGCCATGTTGACGCCGAAGCGGTCGCGCGATGCCGTCGATCTGCTCGCAGAACAGTCGCCACCGCAACGCCGGCTCCGGGCCGAGAACGAGGAGCACGTCGGTGCCCGGCAGCGATGCCGACCACACGCCGACGGTCGGCCAGACGATCGTGCGATGGTGATCGTCGTCGAGTCTGACCGACGGCCGCACGGTGGCGAAGTCGGTGAACGGCTCGGGGTCGATCTCGGCGAGCGCCTGGGCTCCCCACGACTCGATCATCGTTCGCAACGCACTCGATGCGGCGTCGCCGGCGTCGTTCCAGCCGGTGAAGGCGGCCACGAGCACGGGACGGTTGAGGTTGGGCTCTGCCAGCCAACGGACGTGCTCGGTTCCCACGGCGACCACGCTACCGGTGCCAGGCGCTAGCGTCAGCGGGTCGTGAGCGAGACCCCGGGTGATCTGTCTTCCTCCGTCCGTATCGAGCGTGCCGAACGTGTCGACGACGAACTCGTCGCCGCGTTCGAGCGGTTGATCCCGCAGTTGTCGTCGTCGTCGCCCGCGCCGTCGGCCGAACAGCTCGGCGAGATCGTGTCGAGCCCCGACACGGTGCTGTTCCTCGCACGCGTCGACGGCCGGATCCTCGGCAGCCTGACGTTGGCCTTCTACCGCATCCCGACCGGGCTCAAGGCGTGGATCGAAGATGTGGTCGTCGACGGCGACGCGCGCGGCCACGGCCTCGGTGCCGAGCTGAGTCTCGCGGCACTCGCGGAGGCGAAGGCCCGCGGCGCCAAGGACGTCAGCCTCACCAGCCGGCCGTCACGCGAATCCGCCAACCGCCTGTACCAACGCATCGGCTTCCAGGCTCGCGACACGAACGTCTACCGCTACACGTTCTGACAGCGCGCAGCTCAGGACTGGGCGCGGCGGAGGTCCAGGCGTCCCCGGGACCGAAGGGGCGCGGCCTCGGTTGAGCCCGCGAACCCGACGGCACATCTCGAGCAGCGGTGGGCTCACGCCGATCAGTCGATGGGGGTGAGGGCGATCACCTCGGTGTTCTCGTTGCACTTGCCGCTGACGTCGACGCAGGCGCTGCTGTGCGAGGTGAGCGTGAGGGGCCCACCTTCGTCGCCGGAGATGGTGTACGTGCCGCTGCCGACCGCGGTGGCACCGCTCCCGCTCGCGGCGATGGACTCCGAGCCCCCGTTCTCGTCGTTCGGCACGTAGGTCAGTTCGGCGCTGCCGCCGGGGAACGTGCCCTGGAGCGTGAACGGTTGGGTGATGTCATCGACCGTGCCCGTGATCACCAGACCGCCGCCACCACCGCTGGCGGAGTAGCGCTGCGGTCCGGAGGTGGAGAACGAGAGTGTGGCCTTGGCGATGCCGCGCTTTGAGCGGGCCTCGAGCGCGACGCCACCGTCGCTGTCCTTCTCGCCGGGGGCTGTGTAGGTGAACGTGGCATCAGCAGGAACCGGGGTGCTGCCCGGCTGCACGTCGGACGCACCGGTGAGCACGGCGGTGACATTGCCGCCGACAGGGCCTCCGTCGATCCTGCTGCGCGGGGCGGCGCTGATGGCGACTGACTGCAACAGGTCGAGATGGTCGCGCTTGGCCGGCTCGGTGGTCGGTTCCAGCGTCACGCAACGGCCGGACTGCCAGGCTGCCTTTGCCTGGTCGGCCACCGAGTAACCGATGACGGTGCCGACGAACATGCCGAGTTTCGTGCCATCCAACGCGAAGGCGGCGGTGGCTGCTCCGCCGGACCGGTTGTACGAGCCCGTGGCCTCCTTCGAGCCGACCCCGGTGCCGAATGACACCGTTGAGTCGATGAACGAGCCCTTGCTGTCGGCGAACTTCGCATATTGGGTGCGGATCTCGAAATCGAGACCGGAGATCTCGGCGTCGTCGTCGACCTGCCCGCCGAGCTGCACCTCGATCGTGGCCTTCTGACCGGCGGCCCCGGCCGCGGCGGTGGCCGACATGTCGATCGTGATGGAGCCGGTGAACTGTCCGTTCACATCAGGGCACACCACCAGATCGTCCACCGTGGTCGTCAACTTGGTGGTGACGCCGTTGCTCGTGAACTCCGATTGCTGATCGAAGCCGACCTTGTCGGGAGTCGGGCTGCTGATGGTCAGCGTCATCGTCTTGCTCGGATCCACGCTGTGGCCATCGGCATCGGGGTACGTATGGGTGCCGGTGGAGCCGTCCTTTGACGCGCTCACCGCAGCCATCACACCGAGGCTCGACATGATCATCCCACCGAACAGCGCTTCGCCGAGGTTGGGATCGTCGACCGTCGGCGCCCGCCGGGCTGCGGCGAACGAACCGACCTCGGGCGGAGTCGCCTGCATCGCCAGGATCGGGTCGACGATCCCTCGCCCACCGGCGGCGAGCGCCTCGTCGGCCGCAGCCGAGCCGCCCAGCTCGGCCTCCAACCCGGACATCACATACAGCTCCCGCTCGACCTGGGTGTCGAGCGCGGCGATCACCGCCAGTTGCTGATCCGGCGGCATGGCCAACAACTCGCGCACCTGACCATCGAGCTGCTCCACATCGAGCCCGGACGGCGCCGCGGCCCCGTTCGACCCGGATGAGCTGCAGCCGACAGCGACCACGGACATGACGACGAGCACACCAGCCGTGCGACGGAACATGCGTCACTCTAGATCTGGTGGAATCCTCGGGACTGCTACTGGGCGCGGCGGAGGTCCTCGGCGGCTTGGCGGACCTGCCAGTCACGGTCCTCGAGGGCCCGGTCGATGGCGGCCTCCACGTCGTCGCCCTCGAACGGGGCCAGTGCGAGCACGGCACGCCGACGTACCGCCGGTTTGTCGGAGCAGGCGGCGATCACCGTCGCCACCGCGCGTTCGTCGCCGATGGCTCCGAGCGACGCAACGGCCGCCTCGCGTACGAGGGCGTCATCCGCGCTCGTGGCGAGAGCGATGAGCGTCTCGATCACGATGTCGCGATTCGACTCGTGCTCGCCGCACGCCCACGCCGCGACCTCCACCACCCGTGGGTCGCCGTCACCCAACGCGGGCACGAGATCGACGTCGGGATGGCGCGCGGCGACCTCGCAGGCGCGTCGACGTACGGCCACGTCGGGGTCGGCGAGTGCAGCGGTCAGATCGTCGTCGGTGAGTGCGCCGAGCCGTTCGAGCGCGCCGATCGCCGCGGCGCGCACGGTGGCGTCCGGTGCCGTCAGGCCGTCGCGGGCGACGGCAGTGTCGCCGGTGTGACCGGCGATCGTGACGGCGCGCCGGTCGGGGCCGGTCACTGCTTCAGCAGATCGGTCAGGGTCATCACGAGCCAGCCGGTGGTGAAGGCGATGGCCACCGCGGCAACTGCGCCGATGACGATGGCGATCGCGGAGCCGGCCGCCGCGGCCATCAGCCGCCGCAGCAGGCTCGGACGCTTGTAGAGCGGTGTCGTGGCCTCGGCGATCGGGATCGGTTCCCATCGACGGGGTGCCGATGGTTCCCCGGACGGTGACCCGGATGGTGACCCGCGTGGTGTTCGGGGCGTGGCTCTGGCATTCTTTCGCCACCCGGCCAAGACGAGCGCCACCATGGCCAGGCCGGCCATCCATGCAGCCGAAGTAGTGAGATCCGTGACCGACACGACAACCGACATCGTAGTGAACCACCCCCGAAACCGGTGGTGGGCCTGGGCGTTGGCCGCCGTCGGACTCCTCGCACTCGCGTTGATCGGTGTTGCGTCGCTGGTGCCGTCGAGCCTCGTGTCCGACAAGGAGAACAAGCGGACGGGTGAGGTCGAGCCCACCCCCTATGCCCTCACGCCGGCATCGGCGGATCCCGTGAACGACCGGATCGTGTTCGGTGAGCTGCCTGACGACGTCGAACGTCACGACCCCGACCACAACTTCGTGTTCGTGACCGTCACGGCACCGAACCAGTCGGCACTGTCGTGGTTCGCCGGTCGCAACGATCCGGCGGTCGACTTCCTCACCGAGGAGGACAAGTTCGGTGCCCGGACACCCAGCCAGCGCCGCGAGTTCAACCTCCAGATGATGCGGACCGCCGAGCAGGAGGCGCAGTACGTGGCGCTCACGAAGCTCGGCTTCGACGTGGAGATCAGCCCGGGCGACGTCATCGTCCAGGACGTGCTGTGCAAGGTCGCGTCCGACGACGACGACGGCGAGTGCATCGAGTGGTTCCCGTCCGACGAGCAGATCGACCCCGCCGACCGGATCATCGAAGCCGACGGGGTGCGTGCTCGAATCGGTGGACGACCTCAGCGCGGTCCTGGCCGACAAGGAGCCGGGCGACGAGATCGACCTGGTGATCGAGCGTCCGGGTGACGGCGAGGAGACCGTCACCGTGGAGCTCTCGGCGTCGCCCGACGATCCTGAGCGCACCATCATCGGATTCGTGCCGTTCGACACTCGCGCGATCGATCTGCCGTTCGAGGTCGACATCGACACCGGCGACATCGGCGGTCCGTCGGCGGGTCTGGCGTTCACCCTGGCGTTGATCGACGAGCTGTCTCCGGGTGCACTCACCGGTGATCAGAACGTCGCCGTGACGGGAACCATCGATCTGAACGGCGATGTCGGCGCGATCGGTGGGCTGGCACAGAAGGTGTCGGCGGTTCATCAACGAGGGGTCCGGGTCTTCCTGGTACCGGCATCCCAGTCGGAACTCGAGACAGCTGCGGGTCGTCAGCGGCTCGAGGACGCCGGCCGCGGCGAGGTCGAGATCATCCCGGTGGCGACCCTCGACGAGGCGCTCGCCGCGCTCGAGAAGCTGGGCGGCGATCCACTCGTCGCCGTGTCATGACCGGATTCGCGCGATGAGCGCGCGGATTGCCACCATCTGAGGCTGCGCGCTGCGTAGCGTTGGCGCATGGCCATGTCCTTCTCCCGACCCGACCCGTCGTCGCCGGCGTCGGTCGCCGATGCCGGCTTCAACACCAGCCGGCGCGGGTTCGACCAGGCTGAGGTCCGCGACTTCCTGCGGATGATCGCCGCCGAACTCGGTCGACTGCAGGAACGCGAGCGTTTTCTCGAGCGTGAGTTGCGAACCGCTCAGACCAATCCCGACCTCGATTCGGCGCGGCTCGACGATGCCGCGCTGACGCGGTTGCTCGGCGAGGAGACCGCCCGGGTGTTGACGACCGCACGCGAGAGCGCCGTCGAGATCCGCCAGAAGGCCGAGCAGGCCGCCGCGCAGATGCTGAGCGAGGCCAGCGAGGAGGCGGCCCGCATGCGGGAAGAGGCCGAGATCGAGGCGTCACGTCGGCGCGCCGATGCGGCATCCGACGCCGAGGCCGAGCTGTCGATGGCCAAGCAGCAGGGCCGAGAGATGGTCAACGAGGCGCGTGCGTACCGCGAGCGGGTGCTCAGCGAACTGGCCCGCCGCCGCGAGTTGGCCCGCGAACAGATCGAGCAGCTGTTGCACGGCCGCGATCGCCTGCTGGCATTCGTTCGAGCGGGCCCGCCTGGTGGCCATCGACGTGGTCGCCGAGCTGCAGCCGCTCGGGGAGCCCGACGAGTACGTGAACCTGGCACCCACGACGGGTCCGGTGCCGGTGATGGTGCCGAACTCGCCCCGTCCGGCACCGACCGCCGAACCGGTGGGCGACGTGATCGAGGAGGCCGTGCCCGACTCGCGGACCGATGAGATCGTGCCGGACGCCGAGCTGACCCCCGATGAGGTGCTGCCGGACGAGACGTCGGCCGACGTGGACGTCGATCTCGTCGGTGAAGCCCGTGTCGAGACCGAAGCCGTCGAGGCCGAAGCCCACGAGACCGAAGCAGACCAGGTCGAAGTAGTCGACGAGTCGGTCGATGTCGAAGCGGTCGAGGTCGAAGCAGTCGAGGTCGAAGCGGTCGAGATCGAGGACGTCGCGATCGAGGTCGCAGGCAGTCGAGGTCCAGGCAGTCGAGGCAGACGACGACGTGGTGGTCGATCTGTTCGCACGGCTGCGTGCCGAAGCGGTCACGATCGAGCCGGACGACGACATCGAGCCGGACGAGCCGGTCGCTGCTGCTGTGGGTGTCGTCGCGACCGAACTCGACGAGGCGATGACCGACGACGCGGTCGAGCCGACGCCGTTCGAGCAGCGTGACGCCGACCTCACGCCGCTCATCGTCGGCGCGGCGCGCAAACTCAAGCGTGTCCTCGCGGACGAACAGAACGAGGTGTTGGAGGCGTTGCGGCGCAACGAGCCGGTGCGGGCACTCGATGCGCTGCTGCCGTCGGTGAGCGACCACGTTGCCCGCTACAGCGGCGCCATCTCCGACGACCTGCTCGCCGCAGCCCATGCGGGTGCGGCGATGGTCGCTCCGACGGGCTCCGGTCCGTTGCGCAAGGCCGATTCGACTGCGGCGACGGACGCGGCCGAGGCCGTGCTCGGCGAGTGGCTGGTCCTGCCGTTGCGTGAACGTCTCGAGCGTTGCGTGCTCGACGGCGACGGCGACAATGCCGGCATCGGCAAGCGGGTGCGGGCCGTCTACCGCGAGTGGAAGACCCAACACATCGACGAACAGCTCGACGACGTGATCCGCACTGCTCACGGCCGCGGCGTTCTCGCGGCGATGGGCACCGGGACCGACGTGGTCTGGGTCTGCGACGACACCCGCCACGGATGCTCCGACTGCGACGACAACTCGCTGGCCGGCTCGATCAAGGCCGGCGAGGCGTTCCCCACCGGGCATCTGTGCGCTCCGGCACACATCGGATGCCGATGCATCTTGCTTCCTGCCGGCCGTTAGTGTCAGGCGCCAATGCGGCGTAGTTCTGAGGTTTCTGTCGATCGGCCTCGACGCCGTATCACCGGGCGTGGTGTCATCATCGTCGTCGGCGGGTTGTTCCTGTTCGTCCTCGTCTTCGGACGGGCGATCGCCAGGTTCTACGTCGATTACCTGTGGCACCAGTCGCTCGGTCGTGAAGACGTGTTCTGGGGGGTGTTGCAGGCCAAGGTCACCCTGTTCGCGGCGTTCTTCCTCGTCTTCGCCCTCATCGCCGGAGTGAACCTGTGGATCGCCGATCGGGTGGCACCGGTGTCGTTCCCGGCCAACGTGCACCCGTACGTCGAGCGGTTCCACGACGTGTTCGGCCACCGCCTGCGGCTCGTGCGTTACGGCATCGCGTTGCTGTTCGCGCTCCTGTTGGCGCTTCCCGCCGTGGCGTTGTGGCAGGACTGGCTGCTGTTCCGCAACGCCCGCGAGTTCGGCATCGCCGACGCCCAGTTCGGCGCCGACGTCGGGTTCTACATCTTCCAGCTGCCGTTCCTGTCGTTCGTGCTCAACTGGTTGTTCGCGTCGCTGATCGTCGTGCTGCTCCTCACTGCGGCTGCGCACATCCTCAACGGTGGCGTCGTCTTCGTGTCGCCGGTGCCGGTCGTGCGCCAGGCGACCAAGGCGCACCTCGCCGTGTTGCTCGCCGTGCTCGCCGTGGTGAAGGCGGGCGACTACTGGCTCGATCGCTACGCCATCACCAATACCGAGCGCGGCATCGTCCAGGGCGCCACCTATTCGGTCGTCAAGGCTCAACTCCCGGCGATCATGCTGCTGATCCTGATCGCGCTGCTGACCGCGGGGCTCTACCTGTCGGTCGTGCGCAGCGGTTCGTTCCGGCTGCCGTTGATCGCGTCGGGGCTGTGGCTCGTGGTGGCGATCGTGGGCGGCCTCATCTACCCCGCGGTGGTGCAGGCGCTCGTGGTGAACCCGAACCAGGAAGTCCGCGAGGAGCCCTACATCGAACGCAACGTCATCGCCACCCGCGATGCGCTCGGGATCACCGACGTCGAGGTGCGTACCCTCGACTTCCAGCCGCTGACTCCCGACGAGGTCGAGGCGAACCTGCGACCGCTGGAGAACGCTCGGCTGTTGAACCCGGCGCAGATGGAGACCCGATTCGTGGTCGATCGTGGCGAGGTCGCGGGGCTCACCATCGACGACCTCGACGTCGACCGTTACGTGCTCGACGGTGACACCCCCGAACAGGTGCTCATCGCCGCCCGCGAGTTGCAGCTGAGCGGCGTCACCAACAAGAGCTGGCAGGGCCTCCACCTGATCAACACACGCGGGTGCGGCCTCGTGTTGGCGCCGACCGGTCGCGTGCTGGAGAACCAGCGGCCCGACTACCGCACCGTCGACCTCGATCGGCCCGAGCTGTACTTCAGCCCGACGCTCACCGGCTACGCGATCGCGAACACCGACTCGTCCGAGCGGGAGTGTTCCGAGCCCCACTCCTACGAGGGCACCAACGGTGTCGCGATGAACTCCTTCACGCGTCGGGCGGCCTTCGCACTCGCATTCCTCGACTACAACGTCCTGGGCGCCGGGGCGGTCAACGACGAGTCGCAGATGCTGTGGGTTCGCGGGGTCAACGATCGTCTGAACAAGGTGGCGCCGTTCCTGTCCTACGACGCCGACCCGTATCCCGTTGCCGTCGACGGTCGCGCGGTCTGGGTGACCGATGCCTACACCACCTCGACGCGCTATCCGTACGGTCAGCGGATCGGCGACGTGCAGCGCTCGAGCGAGTCGGGTCTGTCCGACGGCGACAACTACGTCCGCAACAGCGTCAAGGCGGTGGTCGACGCGTACACCGGTGAGGTCACCTTCTACGTGATCGACGAGGAGGATCCCGTGTTGAGGGCCTGGCGAGGCGCTTTCCCGGACCTGTTCACGCCGGTCACCGAGATGCCCGAGGAGCTGCGCCAGCACCTGCGTTACCCCGAGGATCTGTTCCGCATCCAGACCGACGTCTACTCGAAGTACCGCATCGATCCGGCCCTGTTCTTCCAGCGCGACGGCAATGCGTGGTCGGTGGCGCAGGCGCCGGGCACGGAGCCGTCGCAGATCACGGTGGCCGGTGCGGCGCCGGTCGCGGCCGCGGACGGCACCGAGACGGCGGCCGAGAGCACGTTTGCCACCGAGTCCAACACCAACCGCTTCATCCCGTACTACTCGATGTTCGACACCGCGTCGCCCGGGACACCGGTCGACGAGGAGTTCGTGATGCTGCGGCCGTTCGTGCCGTTCTCGTCGAACGACGCTCGAACCGAACTGCAGGCGTTCATGACGGCGTCGAGTGATCCCGAGAGCTACGGCAAACTCACGACCTACATCGTCGAGGATCCGTCGGGAGATCTTCCCGATGGTCCGATCCGGGTCGCCGCCCAAGCCGAATCGACCGAGGCGATCTCGCGGCGGATCTCGCTCGACAACGTCGGCGCCGGCGGCACGCAGGTCCGCTTCGGCGACCTCCAGATGATCCCGGTCGGCGACGGGCTGATCTACGTGCGCCCGTACTACGTGTCGGTGCCGCAGAACTCCGCCGATGTCGGCTCGGTGACCGACTACCGCGCGGTGATCGTGTCGTACAACGACCGCTCGGTCCTGGAGCCGACGCTCACCCAGGCGCTGGTGCGGTTGTTCCCCGGATTCAAGGGTGACCTCGGCGAGGAGATCACGGAGCCGTCCGAACCGACGACGGGGTCCGAGACCGACACGACCGAGACGGAAGGTTCAGTGAGCGAGGATCCGGCCACACTGCTCGCCGAGGCCGACGCCTTGTTCGTCGAAGCCGACGAGGCGCTCGCCGCGGGTGACCTCGGTCTCTACCAGGAGAAGATCGACGAGGCCCGTCAGCTCATCGAGGAAGCCGTCGCCATCCTGGCCACCGAGCAACCCTGACCTCGCGTCACACGGTGCCGGGTCAAACGTGACGTTTCGGGTGACGCGTCAGGATGCGCCGGGGCGGCGGAGGCGTTCGGCGAGTTCAGCCAGGTCGGCGCGGAACTGGATCTCGTAGCGGGCCTGCTCGGCGGCCAGCTTCTCGGTCGTGTCGAGCACGTCGTCGATCGCCGCGTCGAGCCGTTCGGTGAGGCGGGCTTCGATCTCGGCGGTGTCGGCGTCGGTGGTCCCGTCGTCGCCGCTCCGCTCGTCGGCGCTGCGTCGGTTGAGTTCGTCGATGTCACGACTCAGCTCGGTCAACTGATTCGCGAGCTCCATCGACACACTCGTGACCCGCGCGTCGACAGCGGACATCCGCTCGGTGATCGCCGCGAGCTGCTCGCGTAGCGTCGCGATCTCGGCCGCTGCGGTCTCGTCGTCGTGGGCCTCGGTCAACGCCGTCAGTTCGTCGATCTCGGCGAGGCGGACCTGGGCGGCGCTCATCTGTTCGGTGTGCGCGGCCACGGCCGCGGCAAGCGTGTCGAGCTGCGACGCCAGCTCGTCGAGGCGTTCGTCCGCTTCACCCGTCGTCGGTGGGGGAGGGGGAGGCGAGATGCTCGTCGGCGGTGGAGGTGGGGGCGTCGGCGCCGGGGGCGGTGCGGACATCGGCGTGTTCAGTCGGTCGGTCAGTTCACGGAGACGAACGTCGAGGTCGTCGACCGCCACGAATCGTTGGTCGAGACGAGCCGTCGACGACGAGAGCGTGCCGAGTTGTTCGCCCATCAGCGCGACGCCCTGATCGAGCGCACCGAGACGCGTGTCGAGTCGTGTGTTCGCCCCGCTGAGTTCGGCGATCCGCGTGTCGAGCGCAGAGTTGAAGTCGTCGAGCAGGCGGAGTCGGACCTCGAGGTCGGCTCTGGCCTGTTCGCTCGCGGCGAGGCGCTCCTTGACGGCGTCGAGTTCCGCGTGGACGTCGACCTCGGGCACCTGCTCGGTGGCCTTCCGGGAGTCGTCCTTGGTCTTCTTCCTGAACAGTCCCATTCGTCCTTCGTTCGCTCGGGCCTCCACGCAACGTACCCGACTACGGTTTGGGAATCATGGCTTCCTCCGTTGCGCACCAGATCCACCTCTCCGAGTCGGAGATGCCGACCCAGTGGTACAACCTGATCGCCGATCTCCCGACGGCGCCGCCCCCGCCGCTGCACCCGGGCACCCACCAGCCCGCAGGCCCTGACGACTTCGCTCCGCTGTTCCCGATGGCGTTGATCGAGCAGGAGATGACGACGCAGCGTTACGTCGACATTCCCGGCGGTGTGCTCGACGTGTATCGCCTGTGGCGGCCGAGCCCGCTCTTCCGGGCCCGACGTCTCGAGGAGCTGCTCGACACGCCGGCGCGGATCTACTACAAGTACGAAGGCGTCAGCCCGGCGGGTTCGCACAAGCCGAACACGGCCGTGCCGCAGGCGTACTACAACCATCAGGAAGGCATCACGAAGCTGACGACCGAGACGGGTGCCGGCCAGTGGGGGACCGCGCTGGCATTCGCGACCGCGCAGTACGGGATGGAGTGCGAGGTCTGGCAGGTGGCGGCGTCGTACCGCCAGAAGCCGTACCGCAAGACGATGATGGAGATCTGGGGTGCGACCGTGCACTCGAGCCCGTCGCCGTTGACCGAGTTCGGACGTTCACTGCTCGCCGAGGATCCGGATCATCCCGGTTCGCTCGGGATCGCGATCTCCGAAGCAGTGGCGATGTGCGTCGCCGATCCGAACGCCCGCTACGCACTGGGTTCGGTGCTCAACCACGTGCTGATGCATCAGACGATCATCGGCGAAGAGGCGCTCCTGCAGTTGGCCAAGGTCGACGAGGTGCCCGACGTGCTCGTCGGATGCACGGGCGGTGGCTCGAACTTCGGCGGGCTGGCCTTCCCGTTCCTGCGCGAGAAGCTGGCCGGGAAGATGAATCCCGTCATCCGGTGTGTCGAGCCCGCCGCGTGCCCGACGCTCACGAAGGGGGAGTACCGCTACGACTTCGGCGACACCGCCGGCATGACGCCGTTGATGAAGATGCACACCCTCGGCCACACGTTCATCCCCGAGCCGATCCACGCGGGCGGCCTGCGCTATCACGGCATGAGCCCGCTGGTGTCACACGTCTACAACGAGGGTCTCGTCGAGGCGATCGCCATCCCGCAGCGTGAGTGCTTCGCCGGTGCGCTGCAGTTCGCCCGCACCGAGGGGATCGTGCCGGCTCCCGAGCCGACCCATGCGATCGCCGCCGCGATCCGTGAGGCGCTGGCGTGCAAGGAGTCGGGTGAGGACAAGGTCATCCTCACCGCGCTGTGCGGCCATGGGCATCTCGACCTGGCGAGCTACGAGAAGTACCTGTCGGGCGAGATGGTCGACTACGACCTGCCCGACTCCGCCATCGCCGAGGCCATGGCGAGCGTCCCCGTCATCGCCTGACCCCGCACGACCTTGCATCAGGGTCAGACCCCCTCTGCAACCGGCACGACGGGTGCCGGCATGGCCTGGCTGTGCACCACGATCGCCAGTGCCCCGATCACCACGGCCATCGCCGCCGCCTGGATCGGCGACACGGGCTCTCCGAGGAACGCCCACGCCATGATCGCCGAGAAGACGGGGATGAGGAGGGTGAACGTGGAGCCGACCCAGAGTGGGATGCGCACGAGCGACCAGTTCATCATCGTGTGACCGATGAGGCCGGAGCTGACGGCCATGGCGATGAGCAGCCCCCAGTTCGACAGCGACGGCCACGACATGTCCTGTCCGAATGCGAGGCCGAGCGGTGCGCAGATGAGCATCGTCCACAGCGCCGTGCCGGCGGTGAACTCGGTCGGCGTCATCGTCTTCTTCGAGTTCTTCGACGTGATGAAGTAGGCGCTCCACGAGAGCATCGCGGCGAGCGCGAGGAGGTCACCGAGCCAGTCGTTGCCGGCGTCACCGGCCGATGATGCGACCACGACGACGGTTCCTGCGAGCGCGACGAACGACCACATCACGTTGCGAATACCGATCGTTTCTCCGAAGAACCTGGCGGCGATCACGCCGACGACGATCGGCTGCATCGATCCGATGATCGTGGCATTGACGACGCTGGTGAGCTTCACTGCCGAGAAGAACAGGGCGATGTCGGCACCGAGTGCCATGCCTCCCCAGAACGAGTCGCGGATCACACGAAACCGGAACGGCGTTCCCTGCGCGTACATCCACACGATGATCATCACGGCGAAGAACAGGAATCTGTAGAACCCGATCGCCAGGCTGCCCATCTCGATGTACTTGGCGAGGATGGTGCCGGTCGACCATGCGCACACCGCGATGCCGGCGCCGATCAGCCCCCGCGACAGGTCCTTCGCCTCGGCGGCTGCCGCTGTGGACGTCTCGGCGGGTGTGGCGGTCACGCGGCGCAACGTAGCGGGCCACGCGAGCGATGATGCCATTGTGGGCCGATGGCACTGCATCCGACCACCGGCTTCGATCTCGATCAGACGGACCACCTCCTGAAGACGACCAAACAGGTTCGCAAGCGTCTCGATCTGACGCGCTCCGTGCCGTACGAGGAACTGCTGGAGTGCATCGACATCGCGAACCATGCGCCGATGGGCGGCAACCTCGAACGCAATCGGTGGATGATCATCGACGACCCGGACACGAAGGCTGCGATCGCCGAGTACTTCGCCGCCGTCGGTCGGCCGTACCTGGCGATGAACTCGGAGGTACGCGCCGACGATCGCAGCACGAAGGTGATCGATTCGGCGACGTTCCTGGTCGACCACCTCCACGAGGTGCCGGCGCTCGTGTTGGCGATGCGACTCGACCGGGTGCCGGACGGCTCGTCGACCGGCGCGTATGCCGGCTACTACGGCTCGGTGCTCCCCGGGGTGTGGAGCTTCCAGCTCGCCGCGCGGTCGCGCGGGATCGGCTCGGCGTGGACCACGTTCCACCTCGAACACGAGGCCGAGGTCGCCGAGCTGCTCGGCATCCCGCCGACGGTCACCCAGGTGTGTCTCCTCGCCGTGGGCTACTACACCGGCGACACGTTCACCCCCGCCCCGCGGCGTCCGGCCGCCGACGTCACGTATCTCAACCGCTGGAAGCAGCCGGTGCAGTGACCCTGGTGCAGTGACCCCGGTGCAGTGACGGTGGCCGGCTCAGCCGACGGCGACGGCGTGCTCCGGTCCGACCCGAGCGCCGGGCAGGCGCGATGCGGTCAACAGTGAGACTCCGAGAGCGAGCGTCGACAGCACCAGAATGGTGCCGACACCGCTGGCGTCATCGCTCACGATGATCGTCAGCGCGATGCTGGCGACGATGCTTCCGACGTAGCGGCTCATCGACAGCAGGCCGGCGGCGAGGCCGATCCGCTGTTCGGGAGCGGCTTCGATTCCGGCGGTCAGGATGCTCGGCGATGCCACGCCGAAGCCGAGACCGAAGGCGAGGAGCGTGACGATCAGGACCACGGAAGCGACTGCAGTGCCGAACGCGGCACTGGTCGCGACCGCGATCGTGGAGACCAGCAGCCCGAGGACGACGGGTCGGCGTCGGCCCCACTCGTCGCCGAGTCGACCCCCGGTCGGGCTCATCACGATCATGCCGAGCGTCAATGCCGACAGTGCGAGACCGATCGTGCCGGTGCCCCATCCGCGATCGTCGAGGAGTATCGGAGACACGAGCAGCAGGGCGTACTGCGCGAAGACTGCGAGTGCCTGAGTGGAGAAGGCTGCGACGAACGTCGGGTTGGCGATGGGCGGTTGAACTGCGGTCGACCCTGTCGCCGGGCTGTCGTCGGTGTGCGGGACCGGCTCGTCGACCGTGGCGGGTACTGACCGTTGCAGGACGATGAGCACGATGATCACGATCGGCAGGTTGATCGCGAAGATCGCCCGCCATCCGAATGCTGCGAGCAGGAGCCCGCCGACGATCGGCCCCAGGCCGGCGCCGATCGCCGATCACCGACCCCTGCAGCCCGAAGGCGCGGCCGCGGGTGTCCGAGTCGGTGACCTTTCGTACCAACGCCTGCACGCTCGGCGTCAGGGCGGATGCGAACACGGCCTGACCGGCGCGGATCGCGACGAGCATCGTGAACGTCGTGGCGAACATCGCGGCGGCGGAGCAGATCCCGAAGCCGGTGACGGCGATGATGGCGAGTCGTCGGGCACCGATGTGATCGGCGATCCGGCCGGCGGTTGGTTGACCGACCAGCATCGCGACGAGGTAGATGGTGATGAGCACACCGGCGTGACCCTTGGTGATGTCGAACTCGTCCGCGAGCGTCGGGAGCGCGACGGCGATCATCGTCGAGTTGAGCGGCACGAGGGCCGAGGCGAGAGCGATACCGACGACGGTGAACGTCGACGCGCCCCGGCCCTGCTCGGGCATCAGAGGATGTCGACCGTGTCGACGATCGAGATCGTCGTGCTGCGATCTCGGTTCCACGTCGAGGTGTCCATGTTGGGTCCGTACCTACTCGTGCTGTGACGGACCGACCCCCACGGTTGGCCTCCGGCGACGAGGAGATGAACAATAGGTGAACGGCAGGTGGGTGCGATGACCGAAGAGGTCGGTCAACCGGTTGCGATCAGCGCCGGGGCTGGGTATCTTGACGTTTCACTTCGACGCGGGGTGGAGCAGTTCGGTAGCTCGTCGGGCTCATAACCCGAAGGTCGCAGGTTCAAATCCTGCCCCCGCCACCAAGTAAAGAACCAGCTCAGAGGCCCTTTCCGGGAAACCGGGGAGGGCCTTTGGCGTTGGCGGGACGGGCAGAGACTCAGCGTCGATCTCGACGAGTGGCTGGTGTGGCGTGCGGGTAGAGCGGCCGATCACACCATTCGACGTGGTGCTCGACGTCACGAACGTCCCACTCGGTGGTCGTGAACCGACGCACGGAGACGTCGAGCAGGAGCCAGGCAGCGAAACGTGCGACATCACGTGGCGACGCGACCAGACCCTTGGCCACGTAGTCCTCGTAGGCAGCGAGCGCAGGGAACTCCGCCGGTGAGAGGCTCATGAAGCCACGAACCATGTCGGTGTCGACGAGCCCCGGCTTGAAGGCGCCGACGGCAGTGCCGCTGTCCGCCCACTCTGCCTGCAGTGCTCGTCGGAGGGTTTCGGAGGCGGCCTGCGCGATCGAGTAGGCGGCCGCTCCCGCCCTGGGCGAGCCTCCGGCATCGCTCCCGATGAACAGCACCCGACCGCCGTCGAGCAATTCAGCACAGGCGCAGGAGAGCAGCCATCGGGCCTCGACGTTGACCTCGAACGAATGCCGCCACTGCTCGAGCGACAGCACGTCGAGCAACCCCGTCTGGAAGTAGCCCGCTGCGTGGACGATCGCACGAGGTCCGGGAAGGCCTGCGAGTGCTGTCGCCAGGGCGCCCCGATGAGAGTGGTCGGTGACGTCGCCGACACAGACCGCGATCAGCTTCGACGATTGAGCGACCTCATTCAGGGACTGCGGACGGCGACCGGAGATCAGCACGCGACACCCTCGATTCGCCAGCTCGACGGCGAGCGCCGCACCTATCCCGGATCCGCCGCCGGTGATGAGCACCGATGCCACCGTTGGCTCGAGTTCCTTGTCGTCTGACGTGGCCATCGCGACGAACGGTACACAGCCGCACGAGCCGACGATCCGGAGGGCCCGATGATTGGTGCCGGGATGCGCAACTCCCGGCGACTACCACCCTCCGCCGGGTACTACGGCGCCGTCACGATCGGTGCGGGGCCGGCGCTCGTGATGCCGTAGCCGATGCCGATCACGCGGCACACCTGCTGCAGCCGTTGCGTGGGAGGCAGGTCGGTGAGCGCCGTCATCGCCTCGCCGGCGGCCACCCACGAGAGCACCTCCATCGCGCCGATGCCGGCGGCGTCGACCACCGTGGTCGGATCCCACGAGTCGAAGGCGGACATGTCGCCCGCGCAGTACGCGGCGAGGAACGCCTGGTCCCAGTCCTCGTGCAGCCCGAACGCCTCGTCGGGAATGTCGGGGCTGGCGAGGAACGCCGCGGCAACCTTGTGGGCCTCGATCTCGTAGTCGATCCACGCCTGCTGCGAGACCTCCTGCTGGGCCGTACCGTGCAGGTGGTAGGGCCGCCACTCGGGGCCGACCTCGTCGATCGGCGGGAAGAGCATGCGCGGATTGTGGCTGAGCCCGCCCGTGCCGATGACGAGCACACGTCCGATGTCGAGCGTCGCCAGGTAGCCGGCCACGGCGCGGCCGAGCGCGCGGGCGCGGGAGAAGGGGACGAACGGGGGCTGGATGCACGAGACGAAGATCGGCAGCACCGGGTAGCGGTCGATGCCGCCGGTGAGCCTGACGAGCGCCTGGGTGAAACCGTGGTCCACGTCCATCGCGTAGCTCACCGCCGTGTCGACCCCTGCCCGACGGAGGTGATCGACGGCGCCGACGGCGACGTCGCGCGGCACATCGAGCGGGCCGGGGGTGCCGCCGACGTCGGCGAGCGCGGTCGCGTCGACCCCGACGCAGAACGCGGGCATGCAGCTCATGTGGTGCCCGCCGTAGTGGTCGACACCGAAGATGACGACGAGTTCGGGGTCGAACGCCGTCACCTCGGCACGGACGTCGTCGAGCGCGGCGACCACTCGGTGGTAGGCGTCGGTCTCGACCTCGGGGAACTCGATGATCGGTGAGTGCGAGGCGGTGACGAGCATCGCGTGACGTGTGGTGCTCATCGGTCCTGCACCAGTTGAACAGGGTTGGAGAGCGACCCGATGCCTTCGATGTCGATGCGCATGGGGCGCCCGGCGACTCGACGGATGTCCCAGTCGGTGATGCCGCGGTACGGTCCGCCGTCGGCCGGCCGCATCGACGTGCCGCAGTGGATGATGTCGCCCGGCGCGAGCGTCATGTAAGCCGACGCGTGGGCGATGATCCGCGAAACGGAGAAGACGAGGTTGGCGGTCGAGTCGACGAAGACCGGGGTGTCGCCGTCGTACGAGGTGACCGTCAGCTGGTTCGGGTCGGAGATCTCGTCGGCGGTGACGATCCACGGGCCGATCGGGCCGAACGTGTCGGTGCCCTTCGAGCGGGCGTGGTAGGTGAGATAGGTCGAGCGGGCATGGTCGTCGTCGCGTACGTCGCGCCAGGCGAGCAGCTTGCCGTAGGCGCCGCCGCCGGAGCCGGGTGGGGCGACGATCTCGATGCTGTCCGCTTCCTTCAGGCCGGGCGAGGTGATGTCGTTGATGACGGTGTACCCGAAGACGTGGGCGAGCGCATCGGACTCGGCGATGTCCCGACCGCCGCGTCCGACGACGACGGCGAGTTCGGGCTCGGGGTGGGTGATCCCGTAGGACTCGTGCACCACCACCGGCTGTCCGTGGCCGATGAGCGACGAGGTCGGCTTGAAGAAGAACGCCGGATTGGCGAAGGGGCGGAACGCGAGCCGTTGGCCGATGACGTTGTTGATCGCGACGCCGAGGATCTTGCCGGGCCGGCGAACCGGCGGCAGCCAGGTGACCGTCGTGGTGTCGATCCCGCCGGTCGTGCTCGTGGCGTCGCGGAGACGTTCGACGACGGCCGGATCCGGTGCATCGATGTGCGAGTCGAGTGTGGCTGGTGCACCGGGAATCGTGCGGGCGTCGACGAGGGTTCCGTCTGCCGTGACGACTCCCCAGGTCGCGGTGCCGTCGGTGATGAAGCTGCTGTATCGCATGGTCGTCCTCCTCAGAACAGCGACATGTCGGGATCGAGGCCGAGCAGGAACCGGCCGTGCCGCTGCCGGGCGATGTCGTAGTCGGAATAGGCGTGCGAGCCGGTCATCTTCGAGTCGCGCCACAGCCGCTGCATCTCGTTGTCCTCGAAGAACGCAGTCCCGCCGGACGCCGACCACAGCCGGTCGAGGGCCTCGATCGACATCTTGGTCGCGTACGACTGGTTGGCCCGCCAGTGCACCTCCACGTCGGCGGTCGGCAGCTGGCCGGCGAGTGCCGTCGACGTCATCGAGGCCCAGTCGCGCTCGAGCGTGGCCCTGGTGGCAGTGAGTTGGTGGAACGACTCGGCGAGGCGCATCGCCGGCGCCGCGCTGTTGATCTCGGCGGCACCGGTGTAGGCGCGTGTGCGGGTCTTCACCTTCTCGGTGTAGAGCTCCATGAAGCGCAGCGAAACGCCGAGCGACACCGCCGAGAACCCGAGCGAGAACCAGGGCGTGAACGGAGCGTGGAAGATGCCGCCATGGACGCCGAAGCCTCGGGTGCCTCCCGTCATGAGTGCGAGGATCGATTCGATGCGGTGGTTCGGCACGTAGACGTCGTCGAGCACGAGCGTCTTCGAGCCGGTGCCGCGCAGTGCGGCGGTGAACCAGTCGTCGTGGATCGCGTAGTCGCGGCGGGGGACGACCGCGAAGTGGGGGATCACCATCCCGTCGAGTTCGGGCGCCGCCCGCTTGAAGCCGAGGATCGCCCAGGTGGCGTGATCGCAGCCGCTGCTCCACCCCCATCGCCCGGTGAGGCGCACCCCACCGGCGGCCTCCTCGCCGGTGTTGAGCGCGGCGACGGACGAGGAGGCGAGCGCGCCCGGGTCATCGCCCCAGACCTCGTCCTGCAGCTCCTCGGACATCAGCGCCAGCAGGTGCGAGTGCTGGGCGAGCAGTCCCGACGCCCAGGCGGTGGAGGCGCACGCGCGGGCGATGTCGACGACGGCGGGCGTGTACTCGTCCGCGCCGATCGGCGTGCCGCCGTACCTCGCCGGCTGCAGTGACGCGAAGAAGCCGGCGTCGCGAAGAGCTTCGATGTTCTCGTCGGGAACGCGGCGTTCACGCTCGGCCCGATCGGCGTTGGCGGCGATGCTGCCGAGTGCGGCCGACACCCGGGCGCGCATCGCTGCACCCGGGGCGATCGTGGATGTGTCGGTCATGGAGTCCCCTTCGCGAGTTGGTGGAACGATCATTCCAGAATGTACCGAGCGTTACAGTAACGAGGAACCACCCGGCACACAAGGAGAGACTTGTCCGATGGCATCGAAGAGCTCACGGGCCCACGGCGTGGCGTCGCGCCGTCGGATCCTCGACGCAGCGGCCGAGATTGCAGGGGAGCGCGGCTATGGCGGCACCAGCATCAGCGAGGTGTCGAAGCGGTCAGGGCTGCCGCACAGCTCGATCTACTGGCACTTCGCCGACAAGGACGCGCTGTTCGCCGCCGTCATCGAAGACAGCTACGAGCAGTGGCGGGCCGACTTCCAGACCCGCAACGAGGGCCGTTCGGCCGATGCCGAGGAGGTCCTCGTGCGATTGCACGACAGCCTCGCCACCTTCCCCGCCTTCCTCCGTTTCGGCCACCTCGTCATCCTCGAGCGCCACGACCAGGACCTGACCGCGAGGACCAGGTTCCTCGAGATTCGCCGGCGAGCGCTGGCCGAGCTGGCCGACCGTTTCGTGGAGTTCGACGGGATCGACCGGCGTGCGGCCGAGGAGCTGGCCGCAGTGGCGTTGGCCCTGATCGACGGTGCGTTCCTGGCAAGGGCGGCGGGGGAGCCGACGCTGAACGGCAGCGCCGTGCTGGGCCGGGCGTTCGAGGCCGCGGTGAGGAGCGCTCGAGAGCCGGACCCGGTCTCCGACTGACCGCATGCGTCTCGCGCTGATGCGCTCGGTGTCACCAAGGAGGCCGTCCAGAAGAAGTACGCCCGACGAGTGACGCGTCGGACCTGACGTTGAAGGGACCCGCATGTTCGACACATTGCGCCGGGCGCGAGCCGATCTCGCCACGATGACGCCCGTTCCCTGCCGCCGAGCGGACGGTCGATCAGTGAATCCGTGACAACCCGACCGGCGTCGGACGCCTACGCTTTGCCCATGGCTTCCGGCAGTGGTGATCGCGCCGCCTTCTTCCCGGCGATCGAGAAGAAGCACGGCCAGCCGATGACCTACTGGTTCGGCCTCATGGAGGAGCGGGCCGACCAGACGTACGGCCAGCAGTTCGCGTTCCTCACCGAGGAGCACGGATTCAGCCGTGCCCACGCCAACGCGTTGGTCATGTACTGCCGAGGCTCGTCGTCGTCGAAGCGGTTCGACAGTGTGGACGACTACCTCGCCAAGGTCGATCCGGCTGGGGCCGCCACCGTCCGCACGATCTTCGCCACCATCACCGACGCCCGGCCCGGCCTCGACCGGGTCGTCGCCTGGAACCAGCCGATGCTGCGCCGGGGCAGCGACTACGTCTTCGGCGTGTCGGTGCAGTCCAAGCACGTCCTGCTCGGACCGTGGGGCGAGCACGCGCTCGACGCGGCGCGTCCCCGTCTCACGAACTACACGGTCAACAAGAAGACCGTGCAGGTCCCTCTCGACTGGGACGTCGACGCTGACATCCTCCTGGCGATGGTCGACTCGCGACTCGCCGAGCTCCAGCCCTGACGCGGCGTTCAGTCGGCGGCGTGATCGACGAGCTGGTCGTGCCCGAGTTGCCGTTCCAGGTGGCCCCGTCGCAGGAGGGGATCTGGAGCCGCGACCGGGAAGCGGCCGCGGTGGTCGCGAGTGCGCCGGCGAGATCGTGTCGGTCGTGACCCGCAAGGTGTCCGACGACGCCAATGCGATGGTCGTTGCCGACCGGTCCGTGTGGCTGCGGGTGGCACGCCTCGACCACGTGTCGTTCGACCGGATCCGCTTCATCTCCGAACGGGTCGTGGACCTCCGCGACGGGTCCTGAGTCTGGGGCCTCGTCCCGGATCCGTGGCCCCACGCGTCGGCAAGGGTCGTGCATCGAGCGCAGAGATGGGGAAGGCCGTCGAACTGCACTCCGCCCGGGCTGCCGTTCCTCCCGATCATCCGCGAGACTTTCGCGACGTGGTCCGCGGGCACACCGGGTGAAGGCTGGCCGACAACAGGGAGGAACTCACATGGCGATCGACGCGCGGGCGGCGGCCGAGCTCTACATCTACGGCTATCCGCTCGTCTACTGCACCGACGAGATCCTCAAGCTCACCGACGGCCGATCGACCCTGTTCCCCGAGGCGGCTCCGTTCAACACCTTCAACTGCGCCCGCGACCTCCTCGGCCCCGACGCCGAGTTCGTCAGCCCCAACAACGACACCCTCTACGTCGTCGCGGCGCTGGACATGAGCGGTGGCCCGCTCCTGCTGCACACCCCCGACACCGGCGACCGCTACTACGTGCTCCAGTTCGTCGACGCCTGGTCGAACAATTTCGCCTACGTCGGCCAGCGCTCCACGGGCACCGCAGCCGCCGACTGGCTCCTCGTCCCCGCCGGCCACCATGGCGGCCGGGCGCTCGACGGCGTCACCCCGATCGAGGTGCCCAGCACCCTGGCGGTGATCGTCGGGCGCGTCCAGGTCGACGGCGAGGCCGACCTCGCCGCTGTCCGCGCTCTCCAGGACGAGTTCACCCTGACCCCCGCGCCCGGCACGACCGACGGTCATGGCGCACCCGGTCACGACACCAGCGTCGACGACGACGTCGTCTTCTGGGAGCGCTTTCGCAGCTACCTGGCAGCGTTCCCACCGCCGGCCGCGGACACCGAGTTCCTCGACATGGCTGTCCACGCGGGCTTGACCGGCGCCGTCTCGGTGTCGGATCTCGACGTCGAGGTGATCGCCGTGCTGAAGGAGGGAGAAGCCCAGGGCAAGGCGGTGATCGAGGCCCTCGCTGCGGGCGGCGACACCCCGCCCGGCTCGTGGACCTCGGCGCTCCACCTGTTCGACTACAACCTCGATCGGCTCGGTCCCGGCACCATCGACACCCCCGAGTGGAAGATCGACGACCGCAAGAAGGCCTACGTCACCCGGGCCGTGGCGGCCCGCGCCGGGCTGTGGGGCAACCACGGCTACGAGGCCGACTACGAGCTCGTGCACCAGGACGAGAACGGCGACACACTCAATGGTGCCCACCGCTACGAGGTGACCTTCAACCCGCCGCCGCCCGCCAGGGCCTTCTGGTCGCTCACCATGTACGACACGCCGAACTACTACCTCGTCGACAACCCCATCGACCGGTACTCGATCGGCGACCGTACGCCCGGGCTCCGCGTCGACGATGACGGCTCGATCACGATCCTCATGCAGACCGGAGCGCCCGAAGGCGACCGGGCTGCGAACTGGCTGCCGACCCCATCGGGTGATTTCCGTCCGGTGCTGCGCATGTACGAACCGGGCGACAGCGTGCTCGACGGCACCTACGAGATGCCGCCGATCCGGCGCGTCGACTGACAGCGCGCCGCGCTGCTGGACCCGATGAATTGCCGTGCTCGCTGACGCTCGAGGTGCTCGGCCTCGTCGCCGAGAGGCCGACGACCTGCGAGATCACCGCACGGTTGATGTCGGCCATGTCCGACGGGTGTATCCAGAACCAGCGCGAGTTGACCGGGTGCGTCGCAGACTTCGCCGACCTTCGTGCCATCGGTTGGCAGGCGAGTTGACAGCTCGTCGGTCGAACTACGGTGCGACGATGGGCATGGCCGAGAAGTATCACCAGAAGAACCTCGAGTTGATCCAGGGGGCCGTGCCGGAGCCGATCACCAGCGCCGCGATCTTCCAGCGCAAGGGTCAGATGGGTGCCAATCTCACCGGCGGGTTCGCTGCCGGAGCGAGCCTGGCCGCCCACGGCGACGCCAAGAAGGCAGCTCCGGGTTTCCCGGAGAACACGATCCTCGGCGCGAGCGACACCCGGCTCTACGCCTTCAAGGTGAAGGCCGGATTCTCGTGGAAACTGAAGGAACCGGTTGGCATCTGGGACCGTTCGGCGGTGCAGATCACTGCGACGCCGGGAAAGGCGACGGCGCAGCTGCGTTTCGACTTCGGCGACGGTGCAGTGGCCGAACTCGAGTGTCAGACGTTGGCCACCAACGCGGGCAATCTCGTGTTCGTCCGCGAGGTCACCGGCAACCCGGACTTCTGAATCAGCTGCACCCCGCACTCGTCAGGATGTGTGGACGGTGTCCCGTCGCCGAGCGACGCGCACCGCGGTCACGCCGATCGCCAAGAACGCGAGCGCTGCGAGGCTGATCGCCAGACGATCGGAGTTCCCGGTCGCCGGGAGTGTGCCTCCGGGGGCCGGTGCCAGGGTCGTCTCCGGTCCTGCGACGGTTGTGGTCGGTGCCGCGGTCGTGGTGGTCGAGGCGCTGAGGTCGCACCCCGGTTGGGTGAACGTGTTGGTGTCGAGCGTGACGGCGTCGTTGCGAGCCAAGGCCCGACCCTGCACCGTGGCGCCCGTGGTCACCGTGATCGACGTCAGCGCCAAGACGTTGCCGACGAAGACCGAGTTGGTACCCAGTGTGGCCGAGCTGCCGACTTGCCAGAACACGTTGCAGGCCTGAGCACCATTGATCAGTGTCACCGTGCTGGCCGAGGCCGTGATGAGGGTCGAGTCGGTCTGGAAGATCCACACCGAGTTCGGGTTGCCGGCACCATCGAGCACCAACGGCCCGCTCAGGCTCAGCGCTCCCTTACTGGGAGCGGCATACACGCCACCCAACAGGACCAGGTTCGTGAGATCGGCTGCGGTCGTGGCGTCGATCGACCGGCCGGCCGCATCGTTGTACGCCGCGGTCAGATCGGACTGCGCCTGCTGTGCTGCCGCGCTCGTGGCGTCGATCGTGCCGGGAGCCGTGACGAGGCCCGGCGGGAAGCCGGTGATGGACGTGCCCGGCCAGAGTCCGACACTCGAGTCGAGCACGCTGTCTCCGGTGTTGGTCACGGTCGAACCCGCGAGTACCGAGTAGCTCGCCGCGGTCCCCAACTGGACGGTCGGCACGATCGCCGCCTGGACACTCGCACCACCGATAGCGCTCGTCACGGCCGCCGTCAACAGCAGCGCAACACCCGACATCTCGACCGCGGTACGGGTGCGCCCGGCTCCGCTCCTGATTCTGCCGAGCGCCCACACGGACACGACAACAGCAGCGACGACTCCGAGGTGCAACATCACCGACTCCTTCTGCCCGACAAGGACCGGCGGCTACCGGAGGTAGCTCGACCGAGTGGGCAGTTGCCGGTACCCGGAATGGTGCCGGACGAAACACGACGACGCAGATTGCCCCGCTGCTGTCGCTCGGACGGTGTCGGCGAGGCGTTCAGGTTTGCCGTCCACCACGACCGGGTACACGGGTCGAACGACGCAGTAACGCCGGGTCAGCTCAGTGCTGGTCCGGTCGTCCAAGCAGAAGGAGACCATGCAATGGAGATCAACTCGGATCGTGCACAGATCGTCGACGAGCGAGAGCAGCCCGCTGTGGTTGCGTCGCCCGTCGCCGGCGACACGGCATTCGCTCCGCCGCCACCTGTTCCGGTCGCCGACACCGCCATCGGAAGCGAGACGGTGGTCACCTCCCGAACGACCGGGTTCACGCCGGGGGCGATCGTCGCCGGCGTCGTCGCGATCGGGCTCCTGGTCCTCGGTGGGATCACCGTGGCCCGGGCGGGCATCGACAGCAGCCTCGACCAGCCGGTTGTCGAGGTCGCCGGGTACACGGCCACCGCGCTGCTCGGGCTGATCGAGCTCGTCTTCGGTGTCCTGCTGTTGACCGCTGCGCTCTCCCGGGCGAACAGCGTCATCCTCTTCCTCGGGATCGTCGGGGGCGTGATGGCGCTCGTCGCCGTCTTCCAGCCGTCGGTCGGAGAGGGCTCGCTCGCCATCGAGCGCGGGTTCGCCGTGATCGCAGCCATCGTGATGGGCGTCATCGTCGCCGCGGCGCTGCTGCCGAGCGTGAGGCGCAAGAGCGTCGTCCGACACACCAGCGACGTGACCTGACCGACATCCAGACCGACAACCTGACCGACAATCTGGATCGCTGACGTCGGCTCGCTCCGGCCCGAACGAGGGCCCCCTCTCGTTCGGGCCGGAGTCAGGCCGGGGACCGGGTCCGTGGCTCGTCGGGGCCGGTGGCGCCATCGAAGGTGGAGCGATGCAGCTGGTCGAGGCTGGCTGCGATCAGCCGGCCGACGTGCACCTGGCTGGTACCGATTCGCGTCGCGATCTCCGTCTGGGTCAACTCCTCGAAGTACCGCATCTGCAGGATCTTGCGTTGTCGCGGTGCGAGGTGATCGAGCAGCGAGGAGAGCACGACGCGGTCGAGGAGGTTCTCGACGGCGGGTTCGGTCGCCGGCGTCCGATGTGCACCGGCTGACTCCAACGTACGTGTGAAGTAGACGTCGTTCGCCTCCAGCGCTTCGATCACCGTGTCGGTCGCCAGGCTCATGCGTGTCGCGATCTCCGACACCCGCGGCGAACGACCCAGCTCGCCGGCCAGGCCGTCGCGAGTTGACACCACCGAGGCCATGATGTCCTTCGTACCGCGAGGCACGTGCACGGCCCACGTGCGATCACGGAAGTGGCGGCGGAGTTCGCCCATGATCGTCGGTGTCGCGTAGGCGCCGAACGGCACGCTGCGATCCTGGTCGAAACGCTCGATTGCCTTCAGCAGCCCGATGCGTGCCTCCTGGACGAGATCGTCGAACGGCTCGCCCCGGTCCGAGAAGCGTCGGGCGCTGCGGATGGCGAGCCAGTCGGCCCGCGTGGCGATCTCGTCGCGAAGGGCCTGATCCCGCGACACCGCGTAGCGGCTCAACGACTGTCGCAACCATTGGTCCTCCGCCTCGTAGGAGCGGACCTCGGAATTCATCCCAGCGTTGGCTCGACGACCGCGACCCAGATGACCGCCTGTTCGTCGACGACGGCGATGCCGTGCTCGTCGGACACGTCGGCCAGCACCGCTCGTGACAGCACCAGGTCGGGGTGCTCCGGATCGAACACCGCTGCATTTGTACACGCGCGAACGTTGAACGACCTCCCGTCGACGTCGAGGTGGACGTCGATCGGAGCGCCACCGCCGTGTTCGATCAAGGCGATCAGGACCTCGCTGACGGCCACTTTGATCTTCTCGATGTCGTCGATCGTGAAGCCGGCGAGCATCGCCATTCCGCTTGCCGCCAGCCGCAGTACCTGCGAGAGGGAGGGATCGGGCGGAACCCGAACCTCGACCGGCCCGATCGGTACGGTGCCGCCCGATCGATCAACCTCCACGGAATCGGTCACGATCTCTCCTCGTCGCAGCTCTGCACCAGCAGCTTGCACGGTGAACAGGAGGGCGCACGACGGAATCTTCGCAGCAAGCGCATCTCGTTCGCCAGTACGGGGTGCCCCTCGCTCCGGTTCGAAGCCCCCACCACTCACCTCTTTCTTCCAGCAACGAACGGAAGTATGGATCGGGGTACCATGACGCGATGAATGTGGCGGGATGCGCGCGTGTCGGCCACACCGACCGCAGGGCCCCCGGATGAGCACGTTCCTGTTGCCGACGGAGCCGATCGAGTCGCTCGACGCGTACCTCGCGACCGACACCGGTGGCTCGGGCGTCCGGCGTGCCCACGAGCTGGGCCCGACGGGCACCATCGACGTCGTGGCGCAGGTCGGGTCTGCGTGGCCGAGGAGGCGGCGGGTTCCCCACCGGCCAGAAGTGGGCGGGCGTCGCCGACCCAGACCGGCGGTCGGCGGTATCTCGTCTGCAACGGCGCCGAGGGTGAACCGGGCACGTTCAAGGACCGTGCGCTGCTGCGCGCCAACCCGTACCAGCTCGTCGAAGGCGTGGCGATCGCCGCGTTCGCGATCGGTGCCGCCGAGGCGTTCATCTGCCTGAAGGCGAGCTTCCGACGCGAGATCGACGCGGTCACCCGCGCCGTGCAGGAGTTCCAGACGGCCGGGATCTGCGGCGACTGCAAGGTCACGATCGTGGCCGGCCCGGACGAGTACCTGTTCGGCGAGGAGAAGGCGATGCTCGAGGTGATCGAGGGCAACGAACCGTTGCCGCGCTGGCTCCCGCCGTACCTGCACGGCCTGTTCGCGGCGGCGCCGCAGCTCGGTTGGCAGTCCCACGACAACGAGACTGGCATCGACGCCCGGCTCGCACCGGCGGGTCGAACCCGACGCTCGTGAACAACGTCGAGACCCTCTCGAACATCCCTCACATCCTGGCCCGGGGCGCCGAGTGGTTCCGCTCGATGGGCACCGCCGAGTCGCCCGGCACGATCGTCACGACGGTCGTCGGCGACGTCGTCGCTCCCGACGTCGGCGAGGTCGAGATGGGCACGCCGTTGCGAGCGGTGATCGACGCCGTCGGCAGCGGGCTGGTCGCGGGCCGATCGGTGAAGGCGGTGTTCTCGGGGGTGGCGAACGCGGTGGTGACCGCTCGCGATCTCGACGTGCCGGTGAGCTACGAGGGCTTCCAGGCGATCGGCAGCGGCATGGGTTCGGCGGGTTCATCGTCTACGACGACACGACCTGCATGGTCGACGCCGCGTACCGCTTCTCACGGTTCCTGTCGATCGAGTCGTGCGGCCAGTGCCCGCCCTGCAAGCTGGGTTCGAGCGCGATCACCGAACACCTCGAACGCATCGAGACCGGTGTCGGCAACGACGAGCGACCTCGACGCGATCACCGGCTGGCTGGGCCACGTCACCGACGGCAGCCGCTGCTACCTCGCCGTCGGAGGAACAGATCGTGGTGACGAGCATCCTGCGCGCGTTCCCGGAGGAGTTCGCCGAGCACATCGAACTCGGCCGGTGCCCGCGCCCGCGGCGGCTCCCGATCCCGAAGCTGGTCGACCTCGCCGATGGTCGAGCGGTCTACGACGAGTCGTTCTGGCGCAAACGGCCCGACTGGACCTACGTTCCCGAAGACCAGAGCGGGGCGCATCCGTGAACGCACTCCAGTTGCAGGCCCGCGCGCTCGGTGACCCGACCCGCCACGAGCTGTTCCGCTACGTCGCCGACGCCGGGCGACCGGTCGACGTGGCCGAACTCACCGAGCATCTCGGGCTCCACCACAACGCGATCCGCCAGCACCTCGCCAAGCTCGTCGAAGCCGGCCTCGTGTCGGAGACCACGGCACCACGGGTCGGGCGCGGACGACCACGGCTCGTCTACACCGTGGACCCGTCCGCCGAGAGCCGGTGGGGGGTCACCGGCCCGTACGAGCGGTTGACGCTGCTGTTGTCGGAGATCATCCGGACCGGTGATTCGCCGGTCGACGTCGGTCGTCGCGCGGGCCGCCGGGTGAGCGCCGCTGCAAGCGACGCTGCCGATCCGGTCGTGGGGCTGGTCGATGCGATGAAGCGACACGGGTTCGAGCCGACCGCGACCCGACGAGGCGATCGGATCGACATCGTGTTGGGTTCCTGCCCGTTCGAGACGACGGCCCTGGCCGACCCTGACACCGTGTGCGGCTTGCACCTCGGTCTCGCGTACGGTGCCGCTGATTCACTCGGCGGGCTGGTCGTCGACGAACTGGTCGTACGCGATCCGCGTCGGGGGACGTGCCGCCTGCGCTGTCACGTGGAATCCTGACCGTGTCGCCACGGATCTTGTTTAATTCTATTCAATACTAGAAGTAATCGAGGTATCGCAGTAGGCTGGTGGCCACGAGGCGATGGTCGAGTCCGATCGGACGCCTCGCACATTTCGAGCTGGAAGTAGGCGACCATGCAGACAACGTTGCGAATCGATGGGGCGAATTGCCCGACCTGTTTCAACCAGACCCTCGACGATCTCGCGAACCTGGACGGCGTGAGCAGCGTGCACGGTTCGTTCGCCGGACCGTGCATCGAGGTCGACCACGATGTCGCGATCGAAGCGATCACCGGCACCATCCGCAACCGGCTGCACGGCGTCGAGATGTTCGCCAACGAGATCCGGATGGTGCCCCTCGAGCCGGTCACGATGTCCACGACGTGCACTCACCATCGACATGCCGGGTCGGGTGCAACGACACCGGGAGCAACCACACCGCGAGCAACCGGGCCGGTCGACACCACGGCCGGCGGAATCGATCCGTCGATGACGCTCGGCGAGATCGTCACGCTGCGCCCGTCCCTGGCCGCCGACCTCGAACGGCGCGGTCTCGACTACTGCTGCCATGGTGGTCGGACGCTCGCCGAGGCAGCCCAGCAAGCGGGTCTGGACGCACGGATCGTCGCCGACGAACTGTCGGCCGCGCACGTCGGCGAGCCTGCTGCTGAGTGGGCCTCGCTCGGTCCTGTCGAACTGATCGATCACATCGAGACCGTCCATCACCGCTACCTGTGGGCGGAGCTCCCGCGGATCACCGCACTCGTCGACAAGATCCTCACGGTGCACGGTGATCGCCACCCTGAGCTGGCCGAGGTGCAACGGCTCTACACCGAGCTGCGTGCCGACCTCGAACCGCATCTCGCCCGGGAGGAACAGGAGCTGTTCCCGATGATTCGCCGGCTCGCCGGCGGACCGCGATCCGACACCCGAGCACTCGCGGCGCAGATCGACGCGCTCGCCGTCGAGCACGAGACGGTCGGCGATCTCCTCGACGCCCTGAGTCGCGTCACCTCGGGGTACACGACTCCCGCCGACGGGTGCGCGAGCTACGGCGCCTGCTATCGGGCGTTGGCCGACCTCGAGGCCGACACCCATCTCCACGTGCACAAGGAGAACAACCTCCTCTTCCCGGCCGCACGGGCGGAACCGACCGGCGCATCGGCGGCCGGCACCGCGGATTGACAGGGCGTTGCCGCGGTGCCCGGCTCGATTACAGGCTGGCCTCGATGGCAGCGACCAGGGCCGGGTCGTCGGGAGCGGTCATCGGCCCGAAGCGGGTGATGGTTCCATCGGGGGTGATCAGGAACTTCTCGAAGTTCCAGCGGATGTCGCCGCTGTGGCCCTCCGCGTCGGCGACTTCGGTGAGCACCTCGTAGATGGGGTGACGGTCGTCGCCGTTGACGTCGATCTTCTCCATCAACGGGAACGTGACGCCGTAGGTGGTGGAGCAGAACGTCTCGATCTCCTCGGGGGTGCCGGGCTCCTGGCCGAGGAACTGGTTGCACGGGAAGCCGATGACCGTGAACCCCTTGGGGCCGTAGGTCTTCTGCAGCTCTTCGAGCCCGGTGTACTGAGGTGTGAGCCCGCACTTCGACGCCACGTTGACGGCGAGGATGGTCTGGCCGGCGTACGCGGCGAGCGAGGTCGGTTCGCCCTTGAGGGTGTGGATGGGTGCGTCGGGGAGCGTCATGGCAGCCGATTCTTGCCGACGCCCCGAGGAATTGCGGTGTCGGCCGCGCGCTGATGGTGAAGACTCTGCTGCCATGTCGTCGGACCAGCCACGTGTGAACCTCGACGATCGCCGAGGCTGGGCGAGGGCACGCGCCGTCGTCGTGTGCCTCGTCGGCATCGGCGTGATCGCGCTGTCGGCCGCAATGCTGGCCCTGGTGGTGTTGGCGGGCGTCGCCCGCTTCTGGACGTGGCTGCGCCGACGCGACATCGAGTCGGCGGGTGTCTGGGGGATTGCCACCGAAACGGCCGTCGGCGCCGGCGTGATCGCCGTGGTCGTCAGCTTCGCGATCTTCTTCTGGTGGTTCTGGACCGGCGCGGTCGACGTCGTGCTGAACGAGGTGAGAGCCGAGCGGGTCGACGAGCCGAAGGGTGACGGGCAGCGGCGCACGATGAACCTGCTGGAGGAGCTGTCGATCGGGCTCGGCCGTCCGATCCCCGAACTGTGGGTCACCGAGGACGAGATCCCGAACGCCTTGTCGATGCGGTCGTCGAAACGTCGGGTGGTGTGCACGACGAGTGGGGTGTCGTCGCTGTCACGCGACGAACTCGAGGCGATGCTGGCCCACGAACTGGGTCACGTGTGGGCCCTCGACGCCCACTGGGTCGCATCGGGGATGGTGGCCTTGGCGCGAGGGCGACGTGCCGGGCTCATCCTGCTCACGTCCGGGGCGGTGATGCTCGTCCTGCTGCTGGCCGGCTGGCGCAGCGTCGGGATCCTGTGGAGCACCAGCCTGTTCGCCGTCGCGTTGATGGTGCTCGGGGCGATCTCCGTGTCGCTGCTGCGACGGTTGGAGATGAACATGCGGCGCAACGCCGACGTCATCGCCGACGTCGCTGCGGTGAAGCTCGCCCGCAATCCCGGTTCGCTGGCCGCGCTGTGCGCGCGGCTCGCGGAGAACGACGGCGAGGTCGTGTCGGCCGGATGGCGCTCGGAGTTGATGTGGTTCGAGATGGTGGAGGCGGCCGACCTCGCCGGCGACAAGGATCCCGACGCGAAGCTGCGGACCCGCCGAGAACTGGTGGAACGGGCGTTGGCCGCCTACGCCGAAGCCGGCGAGGACGTGCCCGCTGAACACGGCGAGCGCTTCGAGCGGTGGCTCGCCGATCACCCGTCCGGTCGACCTGCCGTCACCGCGTGAACATCCGCCGGGTGGCCTGATCTCGGGGACCATCGGCCCTGGCAGTCGGGGTGCGGCGGGCGCACGTTCGAACTGGACGGAGCCCGACGGCTCGATCGACGACGCCGGAGGAGGGGTTGTCATGGCACTGCACGACCGAACGAGAGCGAGAGCGGTTCCTCGTCACGAGATCGGCGGACACGTGGCCCCGCGCTTCGAGCCGGTCCGGAGCGCGTTCGTCGACAACTTCACCGAACGCGGTGAACTCGGCGGGGCGGTCTGCGTCGTCGTCGACGGCGAGGTGGTGGTGGACCTGTGGGGCGGGGTGCGGGACCGAGCGACAGGCGCGCCGTGGTGCGCCGACACCATGACCCTGGTCCACTCCACCACCAAGGGGTTGTCGGCCCTCGTGCTCGCGCTGCTGCACTCGCGCGGACTGCTCGACTACGACGAACGGGTGGCCACGTACTGGCCGGAGTTCTCTCGGGCCGGCAAGGAGGACGTCACGGTCCGCCAGCTCCTTGCCCACCAAGCGGGGCTCTTCGCCTTCGACGAGCGGGTCGACGCCGAGGTCGTGGCCGATCTCGATCGGCTGGCCGGCGTCATGGAGCGCCAGCGACCCATCTGGCCACCCGGAGAGCGCCAGGCGTACCACGCCATCACGCTGGGCTTCTACGAGAACGAACTCGTGCGGCGCATCGACCCTGGCCATCGCACCATCGGTCGCCTGCTCCACGAGGACGTCGCCACCCCGCTCGGTGTCGGCGATGAGGTGTACATCGGGACCCCGTCGTCCGTGCCGGACGAGCGGCTGGCCGCACTGGTCCCGCCGGGCTGGTGGGCTCGCCTCACCTCGATGCCGCCGCGTGTGATGATCGATGCCATGTGGCCCCGCTCGGTGCTGCACCGGTCACTGATCGCCAATCCGGGCACCGGCTTCTACGTCGACGCCGAGCACGTGATCGTCAGAGAGCTCGAGGTTCCCTCCGGCGGGGCGGTGGCGACCGCCCGGGCCATCGCCACCGCGTACGGCGCCTTCGCTGCGGCCGGCGGCCCGCTCGGTCTGCGACACGAGACGCTGGAGGCGCTCTCCGCACCGGCGTCGCCGGCTCGCCGGGGCTACTACGACGAATGCTTCCGCGGACCGGTCAAGTTCTCGCTCGGCTTCATGAAGCCCAGCGAGATGATCGACTTCGGCTCTGCGTCGGCCTTCGGGGCGCCGGGAGCCGGAGGGTCGATGGGCTTCGCTGACCCCTCCGTGCCGATGGGCTACGGCTATGTGACGGACCAGATGAGCATGGAACTGCAGGGCGACCCCCGCGACCTCGCTCTCCGCCGGGCGCTGGCCTCCGTCCTCGCCGGCCGGTGAACCCCGGCGCTCGACGACACGCCGGCCATCGTGCGCGGTCAGGTCGGGTCGGAGAACCAGCCGTCGGGGGCGAGGTCGCTGCCCATCCGGGGCACGTACTGATCGAAGAACACCGCCGCCATCAGTTCTCGCCGGCTCCGGACGGCCGCCTTGTCGAAGATCGACTTCAGGTGGTCCTGCACCGTGTAGGCGGACATGTGGAGCAACGCCGCGATCTCCTTGGTGTCGACTCCCTGCAGCACGAGGCGAGCGACGTCGCGTTCGCGCGGCGTCAGCTCGTAGGCCGCGACCACGAGCGACACGATCTCCGGTGGCCGTGCCTCCTCGATCGTCACCACCACATCGGAGCCGTGGCTCGACGGCCCGGCAAGTGGCGACGCGTGCAGCACCAGCCACCGTCCGGATCGGGACCGGACGCGCAACCGAGGGGGTGACACCTCTTCGCCACGGGCGAAACGGCGCGCCTGTGCGACCAGGGACGCGATGGTGCTCGCGGAACCCGTGTGGGGATCAGCGGCCTCGAGTTCCTCCAGCCAGGCCTCCGCTCCGGTGTTGGTGCGAGCGGTCGTCCCGTCGCCGTGGACGATGATCACTGCCGGACCGTGGGCGTGGAGCGTGTCGGGGGTGGCTCGACGGGCCAGGATCCCGGCGCGTATGCCGACGGCGAGGTGCCGTGACAACGAGGCGAGGATCTCGACGTCCTCCTCGGTGAAGTGGGGGTCGCCGGTACGCCGGTGGAGCGCGAATCCTCCCCAGGTCCGTCCGTTGGCGAGCGCGACGACGCGGGCTTCGTCGGCGAAGCCGTACGTCGGTTGGAGGAACTCGTGCTTGCGCAACAGCGCGGTGTCGCTGTCGGGCTCGAGGTGCACGGCGGTCGCCGGTACCGCCCGCTCCGACAGCGACACGAAGCTCGTCGGGTTCTCGTCGCGGTACTCGAACTCGCCCCAGCGCGCATCGGCCTCGGCGTCGGGACGCAGCTCGCCGAGCTTGTACGTGCCGGTGCAGAGCCGGGTCGCCGGGTCGACCAGCGCCACGCACATCGCCCGGTACGGCACCGCTCGCCGGAGCGACTGATCGACCTCGGAGAGGAACTCGGGAATCTCGAGACCGGCGCGGGCGATGATCTCCACGTCGCGGCGCACCCGCTCGACCGTCAACCCACTTGCCATCAGGCGCCATTCTGCACCGCCGCCGCACGCGGCACCATCCCACATGTCTGGGGGGTCGGTGCGTCCCAGACCGGCCGGCCGAACGAAACCCAGCCGGGCGGGATGGCGGCCACGGGTGGATGTCGTCATCGTTCGTCGTCGTCGCCGACGATCGCCGGCCGACATCCGACCGAAAGGACCACACATGCACGCCACCGACACCACCCTTCCACCCGTTCAATCGCCCGCCGTGCCGCCCGCCCTGCCACCCGCTCCCCGCTACGCGCCGGTCGAGATCGCACCCGACACCTTCGTCGTGCGAGCGACCCAGGGGGAGGGAGTCGCCCCCGTCGCGGTGCACCTCAATGCGATGGTGATCCGCGGCACGGAACCGATCGTTGTCGACACCGGGGTGCCGGCGTTTCGCGACCGCTACCTGGACGACATCTTCTCCCTCGTCGATCCGGCCGACGTCCGCTGGGTGTTCCTCAGCCACGACGACGTCGACCACTACGGCAACCTCGATGCCCTGATGGACGCGTGCCCGAACGCCACCCTCCTCACCTCGTGGTTCCAGTGGGAGCGGCTCGGCAACCTGCCGGCCATCGCACCACACCGGATGCGCTGGCTCGCCGTCGACGAGCGGTTCGAGATCAACGGTCGCACCTACGCGGCCGTCCGGCCACCGCTGTACGACTCGCCGACCACCCGCGGCCTGCTCGACACCGCCACGGGCGTCTACTGGTCGGGCGACTGCTTCGCCACGTCGGTGCCGCACGCGCTGGCCGACGTCGCGGAGTTGCCCGAGGACGAGTGGGTGCAGGCGTGCATCGGGCACGCCCAGCTGCTCAGCCCGTGGGTCGGGATGGTCGACCGCGCCGCGTACCACGAGGAGGTCGAACGCTTCGCCCGGCTCGACATCACGACCATCGCGTCGTGCCACAGCCCGACGATCGGTGCCGACCGGCTCGGGCGGGCGATCGAGATGCTCCACGAGGTGCCGTCGGCGCCGCTCATGGCATCGCCGGGTCAGGAGCTGCTCGACGAGATCGTGGCCGGGGCGCTGGCGGAGGCCGTGTCGTGACAGCGACGATCAGCGCGCCGATCGTCGTTCCACTCGCCACACGCGGCCAGCACCTCGTGGTCGTCGTCGCCCATCCCGACGACGAATCGTTCGGGTGTGGGTCGCTCATTGCCCAGGCTTCGCGAGCGGGAGCCCGCGTGACGGTGATCTGCGCCACGCGTGGCGAGGCGGGGGAGCGCCGACCCGACCCCACCACCGATGCCTGGCCGATCGGTCTGCTCCGTGAGGCCGAGCTGTGCCAGGCGGCGATCGTGTTGGGAGCCGACGACGTCGCGCTCCTCGATCTCGTCGACTCCGGCTTCTCCGGCGATGCGCCCGGCGATGCGCTGATCTCGACGCCGATCGACGAGGTCGCCGGCCTGCTCCTCGACCGGCTGGCCGTCCTGCAACCCGACGTCGTCCTCACCCTCGACGGCAGCGACGGCCACCGCGACCACATCCATCTCCGCGATGCGCTCGGGCTGGCCGTCGACCGGTTGGACCGGCCGGTTCGCCTCGTGTACTCATGCCTCGCGCGCAGCCTGATGACCGTGTGGGCGTCGGAGATGCGTCTCCGCGAGCCGCACCGCGTGTACCTGGGCATCGATGACGAGCAGCTCGGGCGGCCCGACGACGAACTCACCGTCGTCGACACGAGCGACGTCCTCGCCGTTCGGGAACAGGCGATCGCGTGTCACCTCAGCCAGGCCTCGCCCTTCGACAACCTGCCGCACGAGTTGCGCCGACGGTTCCTGACCACCGACCACGTGGTCGAGGTCGTCGGACATTCCGTTCCCACCCACAACCACCACCAGACAGGAGATCACCCATGACCACCACCACCACCACCGCTCGCCTCGGAGCGGTCATCCTGACCGCCGCCATCACGTGCTCTGTCGCGTTCTCCGGCTGCGGATCCGACGACGACACCTCGAGGTCGGAGTCGCCGGCGCCGACCTCATCCGATCCGGTTCACCACGACGACGCAACGGTCGTCACCATCGAAGGCGTCGACTACGCCTTCAACGATGTGCCGTCGTCCGTCACTGCCGGCACGAGACTCGCGTTCCGTAATGCGGCTCCAGCGGAACTCCACGAGCTGGTCGCCTTCCGTCTCTCCGACGGCGACGACATCGCGCTCGGCGATCTCGCGCAACTGCCTGCCGAGGAACTCGGCCCGCGCCTCGGGGCACCCGTCACGGTGCTCCTGCAGCCACCCGGCACCGACCAGCAGATCGTGGCGGTCGGCGACGGCACGCTCGAGGAGCCCGGCCGGTACGTCCTGATGTGCTTCATCCCGACGGGAGCCGACCCGCAGGAGTACCTCGCTGCTGCGGCTGCATCCGACGGTGAGGCACCGACCGGAGTCGCCGGTGGGCCGCCACACTTCGTCAACGGGATGTACGCCGAGCTCCAGGTCGACGCCTGACTGAGGGCCATGCGGCAGTGCGCCGACCGCTGCGAACAGGCCGCGAAGCACTACCGTCGGCGCCGTGCAGTGGCGGGCCTGGTTCGACGCCGATCCGGACGGCGTGCCCGAAACGAGTGGGTTCCACGCTGCCCCGCCGCGTCCGCCCTGGCTCACGTTCGTCCTGTTCATCCTCACCGTGGGGGTGGCCGTCGAGGTGGCCCACCTGTTCCGCATCACCGCCGAGGCGCTGATCGAGTGGTACTCGGACCGGTCCGACCCCCTCGCCGCGGCGTCGTCGGTGCGGTGGTTCGTCCTCCTCGGCGTCGTCTCCGTCGCGGTGTTCATCGCCGCGTGTCTCGGCCGCTTCGTCGAGACCCGGCGAGCGTCGGGAACGGGCATCGAAGCGGTCGCCGCGTCGGCTCGCGGAGAACGGCGGCGAATCTCGTTCCGGGCATCCGGCATCCGTGCGGTCGGAACCTGGGTGGCCTCCACCGGGCTGTCGTCGATCGGGCGCGAGTCCGCCATCATCGAGGTGGGTGGTTCATTCGGCACGGTCGCGGGGCGTCGCTCGCGTGGTCGTGGAGATGCGCTCGCCACTGCGGGCATCGCCGCCGCCTTCGCCGCCGCTTATCACGCTCCGCTCGCGGCCGTGTTCTACCTCGAGGAACATCTCCGCGTCTCGCGGTCGCCGCGGGCTCTGTGGTTCGCCACCACCGCCGCCGTGGTGGGTCACCTCGCGTCGGTGTGGCTCCTGGGCGGACACGAGATCTTCCCGGCGCCCGACGGGTCGAGGTGGGAGACGCTCGCGCTGTCGCTCCTCGTCCTGCTGCCTGCGGTGGTGGGTGCGCGTGTGTTCCGTGTGTTCCGCGTTCGCATCAAGGCGGTCGACCTGGCCGACCGATTTCGGGTCCCGTGGTGGACCATCGTGGGTGTCTTCGCGCTGGTCGCCGGCGCCGCTGTCGCGACGTTCCCGGCCGCCGCGGGAAACGGCATGGAAGCGTTGCGCCGCGCGTCCGTCGGAGCGACCCTCACCGTCGCGATCGCGCTGAGCATCGGCAAGCTGATCGGCACCACCGCTTCGCTCGGCTCGGGCGCACCGGGCGGCGCACTCACCCCGTCGATGAGCATCGCCAGCGGTACGGCGCTGCTGTCACTTTTCGGGTTCGAGCATCTCGGCGTCGACGTCGGTGCGGGTGTCGCGTGGGGCGTGATGGTGACGGCGATGGCAGTCGGGGTGGCGGTCGGGCTGCGCTCGCCCCTGTTGGCGATCGTGCTCGTCCCCGAGCTGGTCGGCGACTACACGATCCTTCCGATGATCGCGGTCGTCGTCGGCGCCGCTGTGCTCGTCAACCTCGGTCTCGACCACGCCGTCGAACGTGTCACGCCGCTGGTGCCCGACGTCGTCTACGACGACGACGGCTGAGCCCGGGGATCCGAAGACACCGGCAGGTTCAGCGGCGGGCGGGCCGCCGGCGGGCCATGACCAGCAGGCCGAGGCCGAGCACACACAGCGAGAGGGCCAGGTCGACGCCCGAACGTGACGACGACCCGGTGGCGGGGAGCCCTCCGGACGGGTACGTCACCTCGGGTGCGGTGGTCGGTGCGGTGGTCGGTGCCGGGGTCTGAGCCGGAACTGCGGGCGGTGGCGCCGGAGTCACCGGATCGGTGCCCGGATCGGTGCTCGGTCCGGTGTCGGCGAGCACCCGCACGACGGCCGACGCGGTGGCCGACGCCCCATCGACGTCGGTGACGAGCACGACGACCTCGACCGAGCCCGCACCGCTCGGCGTGAACGACACCGAAGCGCCGCTGCCGTCGTCGAACGAGCCGTCGCCGTCGGTGTCCCAGGCGTAGGTGACGCTCAGTCCGTCGGGATCGAACGACGCCGAGGCGTCGAAGGTCACGGCTCGACCGACCGGTGTCTCCGACGGTCCGGACACCCGTGCACTGGGCGACACGTTCGGCAGCGGATCGGCGCTCACGGTGATCGCCACCGAGTCGGTGCCGCAGGCGTCGGACCGGTCGCACACCTGCACGGTCACGGTGTAGGTGGCGGGATCCCCGAAGTCGTGGACGAGATCGAAGAACCGGCCGGCAAGTGTCAGCGGCTGCTGGCCTGACCCATCGCCCCAGTCGACGGTGGCCCTGAATTCGGTGTCGGCACCAGGATCGGTGAAGCCGATGGCGGGTCGGTTGAAGATGCCGTTGGGCCCGATGATCACGTTGTCGCCGAGCTCGACCGTCGGGGCCACGTTGGTGACGACGAGGCTGGCGGTGGTGATGTTCGACAGGCCCTTACTGTCGCTCACCCGCAGCCGAATGTCGTGTGCTCCCGGTTGTGGCGCTGCAACTGTCAGCGATTCCAGGCCCCCGTCGTCGAAGCCGTCGCCGTCGACGTCCCAGGCGAAGGTCAACGTGTCACCGTCGGCGTCGGTGGACATCGCTCCGCTCAGGGTGATGGGCGTCCCCTCGGCGGTGGTCGGCGATGCCGGCGTGATCCGGGCGACCGGCGCCCGGTTCGGCGGCGGTGCCACGTCGCGGAGTGTCAACGCCAAGTCGGCTTGCGCCGACTGTCCGGCTGCGACCGAGATGGGGGCCGACGCCGGCAGCAGCTGACCGTCGGACGGAGGCACGGCTGTCACGATCCACGATCGGGCGGTGCCGTCGGCGTTCGACGGTGCACCGGTCAGGGTGTAGGTGCCGTCCGGTGCGGTGCGGGTGGCACCGCCCCACGAGCTTCCGACGAAGATGTTGCCGGCGGGTGCTCCGGTGTTGTCGCGGACGGTGCCGGTGACGGTGCCGTAGCCGGGTGGTGGGGGAGCGAAGTCGACCACCAGTTGTGCCCCACAGAAGATGTTGATGTCGCGTGTGTTGGGGTTGAACCCGGGCGCCGACGCTTCGAGGGTGACGCGGTAGGGGGAGTTCTCCCGATCCTGCGGCGGGAAGCTGAGGCTGAACGAGCCATCGGCTGCGGTGGTCGTCGAGGGCAATCCGTATCCGGTGCCTCGCACCGTCGCTCCCCCGATCGGGGCCAGTGTGCCCTCCGCGACCACGGTGCCCACGACGGAGGCGTTCGCGCAACGGCGCAACATGGGCAGGGTGACGTCGAGGCTCGTCTCGCCGGCCGGAAGGTTGACGCCGATGCCCTTGGCCCAGTGCGTGGCGGTGTCGTTGGTGCCGATGCTGAACGGCGTCGGGGGCGTCTGATAGAGCCGCACGTTGGGGAGCGTGAAGCGTCCGTCAGCGGCCGAACGGAACGGTCGGTACTCGGGCGAGAACATTCCGCCGTCGACATTGCCCAGCGGTTCATTGGTGACCGCATCGACGACCGTGCCGGTCACCGTCCCGAACCGCACCGGATCGAGCACCATGTCGATCACCTCCGTCGCCCCCGGGGCCAACCGATTGGTCGTGAACTTCTGTTGGGGCCACCACTGCATGGGCTGTCCCGTTCCATCGAACGTCCCGGCGGTGACGTAGGCGCTGCGCTGTGCGGGCGCCGGCTCGGCACCGGTCTGCGGGTCCTGCGTGCCGACTTCCACCTGTTCGAATCGCGCCACGCCGTCGGCGTCGGTTCGCCCCTCGGGAGCGGGCCAGACGTTGACCACGGCGTTCGGGATCGGGGTGCCGTCGGGGGCCTTGACGTTGACGACCACCGTGCCGTAACGCACCACGCCGCGTGGGTTGTACGACAGGTACAACGTCGTCTGGAACGGCTGGCAGCCCGACACCCGAATGTTGGTGCCGCTGCCGCTCAGGTCCGGGCGGTCGCCCGGTGGCGTCGCGATCGGAGTGATCGTCACGTCGCCATTTCGCGGCGCGGCCATGTCGAACGGCGCATCGATCACGAAGCGTCCGTCGGCGTCGGTGGTCGCCTGCCTGTAGTTGAAGCTGACGGCGGCTCCGGCGACCGGGCGCCCGTCGGGATCCAGAACGATGCCGCCGGTCATGCGCGACTGGCAGATGCGGCTGAGGCGCAGGTCGACGTCGATCCCCGCGGCGAGATCGTTCTGCGAGATCGACCGATCGAGGGTCTGTGAGTGATACCCGTTTGCGGAGGCACCGACCCGTACGCCCGTGGCGCTGTTGGCCGGACCGGCGAGTGGTACCAGGAACGTGGTGTAGCCGTTGGCGTCGGGAGACGTCGTGCGACTGTTACCCGTGGCGAAGTACAACGCGCTCGACTCTGGCGCCGGCGGGCACGACGTCGGCGAAATCGAAGTCCGTCAGCCGCACTCTGACCGGGACCTCTTTGACGCGGTAGACGGGAACGACGATGTCGGTCCGGTTGACGCCGCAGACGGCGGTGTCGGACGTGCCGTTGGCGTGGAATCCGATTCGCTCTCCCCGAGATGCCCTGCAGTCTCGGTTCGTTGCGCGACCCCAGGGTGACGCCGGGTACTGTCCACGACCCGTCAGCCGCCGTCGTGATCTCCGGGAGGCCGCCGATCTGGACCCGACCGGCGACGCCGTCGCCGGTGATCGCATCGACGAGGCGGCCGGACCAGGTGACGGTGCAGGTCTGCTGCAGACCGAAGACCACACTCACCTGAGGAGACGCAGTGCGCTGAACGACGCGGCCGCCGGTGAGGGTGCCGGTGCCGGTCACGGAGATCGGCACCGTGGTCGTCGTGGACGGGATGGTGCTGTCGACGACGATCTCGAGGTTGGCGGGGAAGCCGGGATAGATCACCGTCGGCGACAGTGTGGCGGTCACGCCGGTCGGGAGCGCACCGACGCTCAGGTTGACCGGACCGCCGAAGCCGCTACGGGTCACGACGTCGACACGCAGGTTGGTCCGGCTGCCGGGCGGCAGCGTGAACTGCTGCGGCGAGACGGCGATGCCGAAGTCGCGGATTGCCGTCACCGTGGTCTCGGCGTCGGTGGACGCGCCGCGGCCCGTTGGTGACGCGCAGCCGGATGGTGGAGGTCTGGTCGGCGACACAGACGCCGCCGCAGACGAGCGCGTTGACGGCGGTCCAGGTGATCACCGGTTGCTGGCCGGTGGCGTCGTCGAACGAGCCGTCGCGGTCGAGATCCCACTGGTAGGAGGAGATCCCGTCGGTGTCCGTCGCCGTCGGAGCGTCGAGACGCAGCGAGTCGTTGAGTTCCACCGCGTACGGACCACCGGCCGTCGCCGCAGGGGGTGTGTTGGCATCGACGACCAGGGACAACAGGGTCTCGTCACCGAAGGTTCCGTCGGACCGCTGCGCTCGGATCGAGATCAGCTGTGACGCGTCGGCCAGCGAGATCTTCACGCCCAGGGTGGCCCGGCCGAGGGCATCGGTGACGGCGGTCGCCACCAGCCCGCCGGGAGGCATCGCCTGCACCAGGATGCCGGTGAGCGTGCCGCCGATCGGATCCGTGACCGCCACGGTCACCGGCACCACGGCACCCTGGGGGACGGCGGTGCCGGAGGCCGGGCTCAGCACGGTGACGGTCGGGTCGTACACACCGGCACCGGCGATGGTGAACCTCGAGGTCGTCGCGCCCGCCGTCAGGCGGATCTCCTGGGGCGCATAGACGGCGCGCTGGAACGTGGCGTCGGGGGCGAGCGTGCGTGCGGGGAGATCGCCGAAGACCAGGTCGGCGCTCACGGGAACGCCGCTCGAACGTGAGCGGTTGGTGACCGTGACGATCTGGCCGGGAGCCGGTGTCGCAATGTCAACCGTGTATCCGGCGACCTCGGTGTCGGGCGGGGTCAGCGCCGTCACCGACGTCGGTGACGTCGCGGCCGATCCGAGGGACGTCGTGCCGACGGACACCGACGAGGTGGTACCGGTCACGTACGCCGAGACGGGGGAGGTGCCGGCGACGGCAGGGTTCGCGAGCACGAGCGCCGGCTGGGCGGTGTGGGCGCTGAGCGGACAGGTCGCCACTGTGCCGAACACCTGCACCCACAACACGCCGTCGGGCCCGTTGCCGACGGCCACGCCCGTGGCGTTCCACACCGGGTCGAGCAGGTTGGTGAGGTGGACGGGTGAGGAGCGGAAGCCGAGCAGCGCTTGCTCCGCGTCGACGAACCGCATCGCCAGGTTCTCGCCGACGCCGCCCGTGTAGCCGAACGCGACGGCGTGGTCCAGTGGCGATCGACCGGCGCTGTCGATGTGCGCGAAGTAGCGGCGGGCGATCATGTCGTCGAGTTGTTGCTCCGCCGCTCGCTGCAACGCCCGGTCGGCAGCCAGGCGCGAGACACCTTGAGCCGCGCGATAGTCGTTCGACCGGGTCAGATAGTCGGCGGCCTGGGCGCTGCAGTCCGATCGTCGGGGCCGACGTGGGGCAGGGCGGCACTGCCGGGGCGACGTCCACGCCGGCCGGCGGCACGGGGGGCGTGGGTGGAGTTGCCGTGACCGGGCGGACCAGGGTCTGGGTCGTCGACAACCCGTCCGGGTCCGTGACGGTGGCCGTGATCTCGACCGAGGTGGCACCCGCTGGTGGCGTGACGACCAGGGTCCGCCCTCCCTGGATCGTTCCGTCGAACGACACCGCGGCGGCTGGATTCGAGACGACCGACAACGACAGTGGCCGGTCGGCTTCCGCGCGATCCGTGCTGCTCAGATCGAGTGCGGCTGCCTGTCCCTCCACCAGCGGCGGCAGCGACACGGCGAGCTCCGGCGCCGCGGCGGCGACCGTCACGGCGAAGGGTCCGGCGATCGCCGTGTTCCCCTGCTCGTCGCGCACGCGGACCGTCAGTGCGAAGGTGCCGTCGTCGCGATAGCGGTGTGTGGTGGAGCCTGTGGACCCGTCGCCCCAGTCGACGCGCATCTCGGCGAGATCACCGTCGGGATCGGTGGCCTGCACGGCCAGCGACACGGTGTCACCCTCGGTGACGTTGGTCGGCGGCGTCACCGTGACGGTGGGCGGTGCGCCGGGCGCTGCCGGCGCCGCATCACAGTCCTGCACGAGGCCGACGACGATCACCCACTTGGTGTCCGGTCCGTTCTGCACGAGCGCGACACCGGCCATCTGCGCATCGGCGGAGAACACCATCGACGCGTCGCTGGCCCGGAGCGCCTCGAGCACGCCGGCGGGTGCCTGGTCACGGCTGGATGCCAAGGCGCGTACGCCGTCGGCGCCCCCATAGCCGGCAGTGTCGGAGATGGTCACCACGTCAACGCCGGCAGCGATGCCGAGAGCACCGAGTGAGCGGCGGGCGATGATTGCCGCAGCCGAGGTGAGCTCTGGCGACAGTCCCACCCTCGGGAGGCCGGCCGAGCTGCGGGCCGAATTCCAGCGGGCCCACAGTTCCGCCTCCGGCCCCGACAGGACCACCGGCTGCGACGCGCACGTCTCGACGGGTCGGGGCTCCTCGACGGGAGGCTGCGGCGGCTGAGCATCGTCGGTGACCACGACGGTGACGGGAACCTCGACGTTCTCGGTGTCGTCCTCCACGAGAATGCGGATCTGGTGTGTCCCTGCGGGGAGCACGCTCAACGAGAGGGCGACGTTGCCCGCCGGGTACGTGTCGTAGGAACTCAGGGTGCCGGTGTCGCCGAAGGCGTAGAGCCGCAGCCGTGTGCGGTCGACCGGACCGGGATCGTCGATGACGAGTTGCACCACGGCCGGGACGCCGACCTTGGTGGTCACGTAGGGGTTGACCACCTCGATGCTCGGCGCCACGTTCTCCACGGTGAACGTGCGCTGGACACGGTTGGTCAGTCCCGTGCTGTCGGTGACCCGCAGGGCGACCGTCGGGCTTCCACTGTCGAAACCCGGGACCATCAGGGGGTCGCGGCCGCGGCTGTTGCGAAGATCGCTGAAGCTCCACGCGTACTCGGTGATGTCCCCGTCGGGGTCGGTGGCCCGCTCGAGGAACTGCACGGCGTCGCCCTCGCGGATGACACCGTCGGGGCCGGCATCGACGACGAGGTCGGACACGGGTGCTGCGCTGCCCGCACAGGTGGGCAGTACGGGTGCCGGAGCGCTCTCCGTCGTCCCCGCCGTGACAGCGAAGCGGATGGAGCGACCGTAGGTGCCGTTGCCGGCCGGCATGGGAACGTCACCCGGGTCGTAGACGGGGTCGTTGCGCAACGTGATGCCGTCGAGGAACGGATCGATCCGGGCAGGCTGTACCCCGGCGCGGTGGACATGATCGGTGTGCGGACCCTGCCGCACCAGGTGCTCGCGGTGAATCCGCCGCTCGCCGTCGGGCGCAGGCGCGTGGCCCCGTTCGGATCGCCCTGGTGCTGCACGGAACCGGGCGTGGCGACGCTCAGCGGGACGAGTTCCCCCGGCACACCGAAGACGCCCGGATCGGGGGCGGTGCCGGTCGGTGGATCGTCCGTCACCGATGAGAGGTAGCGCACGTCGCCGATGGCGCGGAAGTTGCGCATGACCACGCTGCCGTCGGGATCGAGGCCGAGCTGCACGGCCACCGGCCGTCCGTTGACGCTCTGTGCCGGCTGGGGCGCGAACGAGTAGCCGACCGTGCCCGTGGAGGTCGGGCCGTTCAGCTCCTGCCACGTGTAGGCGACCGTGACGCTGCCGCTCGTGCCCGCCGACGGTTTCGTCGAGACGTACGCCGGCGGCATCGAGGGTGATCGTGCCGTCATGGACGACTTTCGGCTTCGCTGCACCGGGCTGAGCGTGGTGGAGGCCGTGACGACACAGCCGGCGTACGGGATCTCCTGACAGTCGGGGCGGCCGGCGACGGTGTCCGGCCAGTCGGTGTTCGCGGTCTGGGAGACGTCGGTGACCTCTGCCTCCCAGCGGTAGCGCACCTCGATCTTCGGGACGACGCGGACCAACTTCTCGACCTGCACGGCATCGCCCACGCTCGTGGTCGCCGCGATCCGTACCGGTAGAGCCCGGGGTGGTGCCGGCCGTCAGCGGTGTGCGTGCGACCCCGGCCGGATCGAACGGCGTGGCTGGGCGCCCACGGTCGGCGGCGAAGCGGCGCCGGCCGGATCGACCGCCGTGACGGTGAACGTGGCCGACGTGAGTGTCGGCACCTTCGTCCCCGGCGCCGCAGCTGTCCACGGTCGCTCGCGAGCACCCTCTGGTTGGTGACGAACGTCCGGGATGGTGGTTCGCAGACCGACCTCGCAGAGTCCGACGGTGGCATCCTCGCCGATCCTGAGAGTGCCGACTTCGACATGGCCGGAGTGCACCTCGTTGCCCGCCCGAACGGCGTCGTACCACACCTTCACCGGGCTGCCGCCGGCCGCCACGGGGACGCTGACGACGTTCGGCGATGGGGTCCCGGCGTTGATCGTGACCGCCCAGGAGCGAGTGTCGGTGCCCGACTCGGCCCACACCTTGATGTCCGTGGTCCCCGGTGCCACGTGCGACAGGTCGAGGGTGATGTCCGCGGTGCGCAGGAATTTCCCGTCGGCGATGTCGGCCCGTGTCCACCCGTCGAACGTGGGCTGCTGATCGAGTGCCAGCGCCATCAGTTCGAGGTCGGTGAACGGGGTGGGTGTAGCGCTGACCGCACCTGTTGCGTCGATCGGCACAGGGGCCGCGGTGTTGATGGCCAGCACGCCGTCGCCGTTCAGGTCGAAGCGGTTGTGGCGCGCCTCGCCGATCGGACAGTTGCCGACCGCGACTCCGACGCATCCATCACCGTTGCCGTCGCGCTTCGGATGGGTGATCTCGCCGTCCAGGACGATCTCCGACGGGGCCGGGCAGGGCAACGTGCCGGTGCCGGCGGGTGCCGAGCCGTCCACGCAGGTCTGCAGCCAGGCGTCACGGAAGGCGCGCAGTCGCGTAGGTCGACCCTGCCGTCCGGGCGCGACCGTTGCCGCCCGAGGTCCGTGCGAGTGTCCGGCCGGTCGGTCCCGGTGGTGTCGACCGTTTCCGCCCCCGTGGCGGTGCGTGCAATGCGGCGATTCCCGTCCGGGGACACATCGTTCGCATCGGCGAAGGACCGGATGCCTGCGGCGCGCAGCACGACGTCGAACAGGTCGAGCCGCGGGTTGCTGGGACTCTTCTCTTGTGGATGCGACGATCAGATCCACTGCCTGCTGCCCGGTCATGTTGGGCCTCAACTGCAGCAGGTAGCCGACGGCACCGGTGACGTGCGGTGCGGCCATCGACGTGCCGGACAGTTCGCCGTACCACTCCCCATCGGGCCCTTGCACCGGATTGGCGTCGCCGCGCTCATCGTAGGGTGTGGTGGGATCGTCGGGGATGGTGGCGCCGCGGATGCCGACGCCGGGTGCAGACAGGTCCGCACCTGCCTGGAGAAGTCGGCAGGCGTACCCGTCGAATCCACAGCACCGACCACGAGAAGCGGTACGGCCTGGTTCTGGTTGACCAACCGATTGCGGGCACGGACGAACTGGTTGGTGGCGATCGCCGGCATGGGCGCAACGGTGGTGCCCGGCTTCGGGGCGCCCTCCGAGTCGAGACATGCGACGACAACCGTCGGCGTCGCGTCGACCGTGCAGAAGTCGGCGGCGCTGTTGCCCGCCGACTTGACGATGACGACGTCACGAATCTTCGCTGCGCCGAGCACACGGTCTGCGTACACGGTGGCGGTGGCACCGAGATCCGCGATGAAAGTGTCGTCAGTCGATGGAAGGCACGGGCCCGTGGCCAACGCCGGGTCGGTGTCGTCGGTCGCGCCGGGGCCGCACGTGCGATTGGCAGCGGTGCACGCCCACACGTCGGCATCGAGGCTCAGGCCGAAGCTCGCGTTGATCACGCGAAGTGTGGGGTAGCTCCCTCCTGCAATCTTCCCGCCGAGGATGGTCTCGAACTCGTCCACCGTGGTGGCCGTGGATCGGTCGAACTGGACGCCGTGCAGGCGGGCAACGGGGTTGATCCCGGACATACCCTGCGACGTCGTTCCTCTGCGATTGTCGTAGGTGGCTCCGATAGTGCTCGAGACGTGGGTTCCGTGTTGGTTGATCGCCGTCGATTCGGTGCTCGCGAAGTTCAGGTCGGGGTGTGTGGTGTCGAATCCGGCATCGAACACCACGGTGTCCTGTTGGCCGTCCTGGCGCATCGTGGCCCGAGCGTTGTCGAGCAGGTTCCATGCTGCAGGCGCACGGGTCGCCGCGAGGCCCCAGTCTCCTGTCGCCGGCCAGACGCCCGGCACATACGTCCAGATCGGGAACACTCCCGCTGGATCAGGTGCGAACGGCGCAGGTACGACGTCCACGTCCTCCAGCCAGACCGGTGCCACCGCACCGCTCTGCGGAGTCGGGCTGTCGGGCGCTGTCTCATGACGCGGAAGGCCGGGCTGGCCCGCAAGGCGTCCAATGCCGTCAACACCCCGGCGTGGTCGCCGCGGTCGGGAATGTCGAGAGGGTCGTTCACCCGCGGCACTGCGACGACCAGTACGTCGAACAACGCGAGGCCACCGAGGACGGTGGCCCCGACCGAGGCGAGCGCATCGTTCACCTGTCCGACGGTGGCGTCACCTGCCGGGAGCAGTAACAGCGTGGTGGTCGACGTCGGGTGTCCGTACACCGGGTGGGCCCCGAAGTCGGCAGCGTCGGCCGGAGGCGGAGTGAGATCAGGGATTGCCGCTCGCAGCGTTGGCGGTGGTGGCTCCCGGGAGGCCGTTCAGCCCGAACACGATGCGGCCGGTACGCGTGGGGTCGCCGGCCACGCCGTAGGGGATCGTCGCGGAGGCGTCGATGGCGGCGACGAATGCACCGCCCGGAGGGATCGTGCCGGAGTCGAACGAGCCATCGGCGGCGACGACCTGCACGTCCACCGCCGTCGTGTTCTCGACCACGAGCGTCCGGCCCGGTGTGAGCACGACGGTCGACGGTTCGATCGCCGAGGTGGTCACCGACACCCGGACCGGTGCCGCTGGTACGTCGACGGCAGCCGCTGGAGGGGGGCCGGGAGGAAGGGCTGCGACCCCCGACATGGCGATGCACGCAGCGACCCCAGCCATCATCAAGCGACGCGCCCGGCCCATGTTGCTCCTTTGTCCGTCGACGCCCCCACCTCGAGGGCGACGACCCCAGGCAATCACGCCGTGCGGACGGGCGGTATCGGGAAAATCCCCTATGCCCCCCGCAGCACGGGAGAGACGCGCCGGTCGCCGATGGCCGCTTCGTGTTCGCGGGTGACCGCCAGGGCCAACTCCGTCCGGCTGCGGAGGCCGAGTTTGCGGTAGATCGACTGCAGGTGGGCGTCGACGGTCTTCGGGCTGAGTGCGAGTGCCGTGGCCGCACGACGGTTCGTCATCCCATCGCCCACCGCCAGCGCCACCCGCAACTCGGCCGGGGTCAACACGGTCGACAGCGCCGGCCGGGCGGTTCGGTCGGCGGTTCCGAGAACCGCACGGGCCTCGCGCTCCCATCTCACGGCACCGAGGGTTTCGAACATGTCGAGCGCTCGTTCGGCCTCGGCGCGCCGCTCGTCGCCCTCGGACAGCGATGCCGCCACCAACCGGCTGCGCGCGGCCTCGAAGGGAGCACGAGCGGCCGTCAGCCGCTCCACCGAGGACCGAGCCGCCTCGAGGTCATCGTGCAGCATCGCCCGACCGCGTTCCATGATCGCCAACGGCCACTCGGTGCCGTACGGAGAGCCCACTGCCTCCATCCACGACAGCATCCGTCGAGCGTCGTCGAGCGCCCCCACCTGCACGAAGGCATCGAGGAGATCGCCCTGCCACCACAGGATGCCCGGATTGTCGATTCCGGCGCGGCGACTGAGGCGCCAGATCCAGTCCAGGTGCTGCACGGCATCGTGGGGCCGGCCGTCGGCCAGCGCCGCCAGACCCAGTGCGTGGCGCCCCCAGGCCGACAACGAGGCCATCCCGATCCGGTCGCCGTGCTCCAGCGCCATGCGTGCGGCGCGCTCGGCCTCGTCGATGGATCCTGTCGCTGCCGCCACGCGCGCGACGGTCGCGTGGCCGAACCCACCCTGAACGGCGTCGAGTCGGAGATGGTGCTCGACATCCGCGTTCGCCTCCACGCGGGCTTCCGACCAGCGACCGAGCCGCCACAGGACTTCGCCGCGCATGGCGCACGCGAAGACGTGCACGCCGACGTACGACGCCCGCTTGGCGGCGCCGATCATCCTGTCGAACAGCTCGTCGGCAGCATCCCAACGCTCGAGGGTGAAGTAGTCGAATGCGACCACTTGGGCCAGGCTCAAGACCTCGATCGGTGCCCCGGTGTCGGCAGCGCCGGCGACGAGGTCGAGGTCGGCCAACCGATGCGCATCCACCGGTCGACCGCGGTTCAGCAGTGCATGCGTCGCCAGGACGCGAACCGCGAGCCGGGTGAGGTCGTCCGCCGACGCGGCGATCGTTTCCGCCTGTGTGCCGAGCGCCACGGCGCGTTCGGGCTCGGCGGCCAGGGTTGCGAACTGGGATGCGAGACCGAGCAGTGTCGCGGCGCGGGCGGGGTCGTCGTCCACGAGGGGCGCCGCGGCGTCCGTGAGAAGACCCATCGCTTCGGGCACCGAGGTCTCGAAACCCACTGCATCGGCCAACACGGATGAGACCTCTGCTGCGAGCAACGGATCGTCGGTGCTGGCGAGTGCCTCGCGCAGCACGCCGATCGATCGCTGATAGCTCGCGGTCGCCCGCCATCCCTGCCCCGCGATCAGCAGCCGGCGGGCGCGCTGCTCGGCCGAGGCGCTGCGGCGGGCGCCTTCGGTGGCGGCGTGGGCCATGTCGCTGTAGGCGGCTCGGGTTGCAGCACTTGCGACCAGCGCGTCGAGCTCGGCGAGCGTCTCCGCCGCCGACAGTGTCCCGCTGTCGACCAGGTACCAGGACCGTCGATCCCCGTCGGTCACCGATGCCAGGGCGACCCGGACGGCGCGCAGGTCGTCCTCGGAAGCGACGCGTGCCACCTCGGCGAGCAACGGATGCGTGAACGTGACCGAACCGCCGTCCACCGTGACAACGCCGTCAGCGTCCGCCGCACCCAGGTCGGAGTACTCGAGTTCCAGCGATGCCAGGGCCGCGTTGAGCTGATCGTCGGTGAGGCGTCCACCCAGGGCCACCAACAGCAACGCTCGCCGGGTGCGGGGAGGAAGTACGTCGAGGCGCGAGCGCAGCGCCGCGGACAGCGCATCACCGAGCGGCAGGCGCGCCGGCAGATCCTCCAGGCCGTCGCGCTGCGCCGGTGTGAGCGCCTCGGCGATGAGGTGCAGGGCCAATGGGTTGCCGGCACACCGTTCGGTGCACGCAGACAGCACCGACGGCACCATCGTTCCCGCCGTGAGCAGCAGCTCTGCCGACGCATCGGCGTCGAGACCGTCGAGCTGCAGCCGCTGCACTCCTGGCAGTTCGAGTCCGGCGTCGTCGCGGCTGACGACGATCAAGGCGAACGCGTCGGCCTGGAGGCGGCGCGCGGCGAAGACCAGCGCAGCGAGACTCGCCGGGTCGACCCACTGGGCATCGTCGACGACGACGACGGTCCGCTGCTGCTCGGCGACCGTCCCCAACAGCTGCAGCGTGGCGCTGCTGATCGCCATCGGCGTCTGGGCGTCGCCGACGTCGAGCAGCCCGCCCAACACCTGTGCCGACTGGGGCGACAGATGGTCGACGGCTTCCGAGACAGCGCGAACCACGCTGACCAGCGCTGCCAGGGTGAGGCTGCGCTCGGACTGCACACCCGCCACGCGGATGGTGCGTACGTCGCCGAAGTCGGCCAAGGCGGCCTCCACCAGGGTGGTCTTGCCGATGCCCGGCTCGCCGACGATGTGCAGGATCGAGGCCTCTCCTGCGAGGGAGCCGTCGAGGAACGCAGTGAGTCGTCGCAACTGCTCACCACGTCCCGCCAACATGGCGTCGAAGCTAGTCAGCGCTGCTCCGATCGGGCCAGCTGCGCCGACATCGGGCCGACATCGGGCCGCCATCGGGCCGATCACCCGGACAGCACGACCTAGAGTGACCGCACGGCTGACGGGATGATTCTCCCGGCGCATCGCCCGAGTGGCGCGAGTTCCACCTGTCGTTCCAAGGACGTTCCATGACCCCGACCACCGAACAGTCCCGGCGATCGCCCCGCCAGGCGCGGTCGGCCGAGACGCGCCGCAAGCTGCTCGATGCCGGCTTCGAGGCATTCGCCGCCAAGGGTCACGACGGCGTCAACCTCGTCGAGGACGTGCTCGAACCCGCCGGGATCAGCATCGGCAGCTTCTACCACCAGTTCGCCGACAAGACCGAGCTGCTGCGCGAGATACTCGCCGAGGCCGCGACGCGGCGTCGAGCGTTCATCGTGGGGCTCGGCGACCTCGACACGACGACCGATCTCGAGACGGCGGTCCGCTCGGTGATCGAGCGCCTGCACGACAGCTTGGAGAACGACACCTCGGCGTGGCAGCTGCAGCGGGTCACACGCGTCACCGGGGTCGACGGGGTCCGCGAGATGGGGTCGTCGATGCGCGAGAACTGGACCGACGAACTCGCCGAGCTGATCGGCAACTGGTTCGACGACGCCGTGGCCGACCGTCGCCGCGCCGCGGACCTGATGGTGACCATGGCGCGCGGCATCGTGTTCGACTTCCTCGACACCCCGCCGGCGCTCCGGCGCGACCGCGCCGAGATGGTGACGGCCGCGACAGCATTCACCGTCGGTGGCCTCGTCGGGGTGCTCGGGCCGCCCCGCAGAATCTCCTCTTGACGACGCCCGTCGGTGAATTAGAATCGACTTTCTAATACGTCCGGACCGGTAGGGGAGTCAGGCATGGGGACAGACAGCAACAGCACCGACGACGCGAACGCGGTGCTCGCCGACATCGACCGCGCCGACGACGCCCTCGCCGGCTCGAACCAGGTGGTCGACCTCGGTCCCGGCGTCTTCGGCCAGCAGCAGGCCGGCTGGCTCGTCACGATCGAGACCGACGCCGGGCTCGTGCAGATCGACACCGGCGACCAGGCTCCGCAGTCGCTGGCGGCGATCCGCTCGCGCACGGACGCGCCGTTCACCGACATCGTCTTCAGCCACGGCCACCAGCGCTACAACCTGGCCTGCCGCGACTGGGTGATCGACTGCGTGCGCACCTCCGGACGCGTGCCCCGGGTGATCGGGCACGAGAACGTGCCGAGGCGCCAGCGGCGCTACCAGCAGTCGAACGGACTGCAGAACCGGCTGCTCGAGCGGCAGTTCCGCTATCCGCCGGGGTCGCTCGAGGGCCGCCAGTTCCCGTTCACCACACCGACGCACACCTTCCGCGACCAGCTCACGATCGAGACGCCGGGACGCACGATCGACGTGCTCCACGCCCCGTCCGAGACCGACGACGCGGTCGCTGTGTGGCTGCGCGAAGACCGCATCCTCTACGGCGGGCCGGCCTGCATCCCGTTCTTCCCCAACGTCGGCAGCCCCCAACGGCCGGTCCGCGATCCGGTCCGCTGGGCCGACACCCTCGACCGTCTCGCCGCGTTCCCCGCCGAGACCATGATCCGCGAGTTCGGCGAACCCCTGCAGGGCCGCGACGACATCCAGGAGTACCTCGCATCGACCGCAGCCGCACTGCGCTGGTGCCACGACACCGTCGTCGAGCTGATGAACCAGGGCCACAACGTCGCCGAGATCGTGAACATGGTCGAGTTCCCGGCTGAGATCTTCGACAAGCCGTGGCTCCAGGAGGGGTACACGTCGCTGGAGCACGTGCTGCGCGACGTGTACCGCACCCAGTTCGGCTGGTGGGAGGACCTCAACCCCACCTCGTTGCATCCCGCCCACCCCGCCGACGTGGCCCGCGAGCTGCGCGCCGCGATCACCGACACCGACGCCGTGCTCGACCGTGTCCGCGCCCTGTCCGCCGACGGGCAGGTCGCGCTGGCGCTGCACGTGGTCGACCTGCTGGCGCTCGGCGACGGCTCCGATCCCGCCACCGTCGAGGCCCGGCGCCTCAAGGCCGATCTGTGCCGGCAGGCGGCGGCATCCAACGCGTCGTACGTCACCCAGAGCCTGTACCTCAACGGCGCCGACGTGCTCGAACGGGCCAACGCCGAGACGCCGTCGTGACCGGCGGGCCCGTCGCCCACTTCCGGACGTGCCCGCTGTGTGAGGCGACCTGCGGGTTGCAGATCGAGGTGGCGAACGGCGAGGTGACCCGCATCCGCGGCGACCGTGACGACGTGTTCTCCCGCGGCTACCTGTGCCCGAAGGGCTCGTCGCTGAAGGGGCTGCACGACGACCCCGATCGGATCACGACACCGCTCGTGAAGGTCGACGGCCGGTTCGAGCCCGCGTCGTGGGACGACGCTCTCGCGCTGATCGACGAGCGGCTGCGGCCGATCGTCGTCGAGCACGGCAAGGACGCCGTGGCGCTCTACAGCGGCAATCCCGTGGTCGCACAACTACGAGACGATCATCTACACCGCGTTGCTGTACGGGGCGGTCGGCAAGAACCGCTTCGCGGCGGCCAGCGTCGACCAGCGGCCCCGCGAGATCGTGTCGAGCGTGCACTTCGGTACGCGCACCGCGTTCCCCGTGCCCGATCTCGACCGCACGCATCTCCTCGTGCTCCTCGGCTCCGATCCGCTCGAGTCGAACGGCAGCCTCGCCACGGCGCCCGACTGGCCGGGCCGCCTCGACGCGATCCGCGCCCGCGGTGGCACCGTGATCGTCGTCGACCCGCGACGGTCGAAGACCGCGGAGGTCGCCGACGAGCACCTGCCGATCGTCCCCGGCACCGACGCCGCGCTGCTCGCGGGCATCGCCAACGTCCTGTTCGCCGACGGCATCGTCGATCCCGGTCCGGTGGCCGACCACCTCGACGGCCTCGACACCGTCGCCGCGGCACTGGCACCGTTCACCCCCGAGGTCGTCGGCCCCTGGTGCGGCATCGCGCCCGAGCGGATCCGCCGCCTCGCCCACCAGCTGGCCGACGCGCCGAGCGCTGCCGTCCACGGACGGCTCGGCACGTGCCTGGCCGACCTCGCCACGCTCAGCTCGTGGCTGCTCGACATCGTCAACCTCGCCACCGGCAACCTCGACCGGCCGGGCGGGGTGATGTTCTCGCGTCCCGCTGCGTTCGGCCTCAACACCGCCGGCCAGCCGGGTGTCGGAGCCGGCACCGACTACGCGACGTTCCACAGCCGCGTCCGCGGGCTGCCCGGCGCGTTCGGGCAGCTGCCCGCCGTCTGTCTCGCCGAGGAGATCGAGACCCCGGGCGACGGCCAGGTCCGCGGGCTGGTCACGATCGCCGGCAATCCGGTGCTGTCGGTGCCCGACAGTGATCGCCTCGCGAGCGCGCTCGACAGCCTCGAGTTCATGGTGTCGGTCGACCTGTACCTGAACGAGACCACCGCGCCACGCCGACGTCATCCTGCCGGCCGCCGTCGCCGCTCGAGCGCAGCCACTACGACGTCGCCTACTACCAGTTCTCGATCCGCAACATCGCCAACTACTCGCCACCGGTGCTCCCACTCGGCGACGGCCGGCGGCCCGAGTGGCAGACCCTGCTGGCACTCACCGGGATCCTCCAGGGGCGCGGCGCCGGCGTCGACGTCGGACAGATGGATGCCGACCTCGCCTCGTTGCTGGTGCAGCTGGCCGTCGCCGACGAGCACAGCCCGATCCACGGGCGCGACGCCGCCGAGATCCTCGACGGCGCTGGCACCGCGGACCGGCCCCGAGCGACTGCTCGACCTGCAGTTGCGCGTCGGCCCCTACGGCGACGGCTTCGGCACCGGTTTTGGCGTTGGGGCCGACGGGCTGAGCCTCGACATGCTGCTCGACCATCCGCACGGCGTCGACCTCGGCGCGCTCGAGCCCCGGATCCCCGAGATGCTCCGCACGCCGAGCGGGCGTATCGACCTCGCGACCCCGACCTTCGTCGCCGACCTCGAACGCCTGCAGCAGCGGCTGGGAGCGCCGCGGCCGCCGCTCGTGCTGATCGGCCGGCGTCACCTGCGCTCGAACAACTCGTGGCAGCACAACATCCCCACGCTGACCAAGGGCCGCGAGCGGTGCGTGCTGCAGATCCACCCCGACGACGCCGCGCCACGCGGCCTGACCACCGGCGGGCGGGCGACGATCACGTCCGCGGTCGGCTCGATCGAGGCGCCGGTCGAGGTCACCGACGCAGTGTTGGCGGGGGTGGTCGAGCATGCCGCACGGCTGGGGGCACGACCTCGACGGGACCCGGCTCGCCGTGGCCCGACGCCGACCGGGCGCCAACATCAACCGGCTCGCGTCGAACGACGACGTCGACCCGCTGTCGGGCAACCCGTACCTCAACGGGGTGCCTGTCGAAGTCGCGGCTGTGCCGCACGATCCGACCCAGGAGGACGACGAGTCATGACCATGCGCACCTACCCGGAGGGCGAACGCCACCCCGGACCGATCGGCCGGGCGGCCGCGGACTCCGAGCCGGCGTGGCCGGTGCCGCCGGCACCGCCGTCGGGCGCGCCCAACGTGCTGGTGGTCCTGTTCGACGACCTCGGCTTCGCCCAGCTCGGCTGCTTCGGCGGTCTCGGCGGTCGGATCCGCACGCCCCACATCGACCGCCTCGCCGAGCAGGGGTTGCGCTACCAGAACTTCCACACCACCGCCCTGTGCAGCCCGAGCCGGGCGGCGCTGCTGACGGGACGCAACCACCACAGCGTGGGGGTGGCGACGATCATGGAACGGGCGACGGGCTATCCCGGCTACAACGGCCGCATCCCCAAGGACACCGCGATGCTCCCCGCCGTGCTGGTCGAGCAGGGCTACGCCACCATGGCGCTCGGCAAGTGGCACCTCACGCCGGACGAGCACGTGTCGCCGGCCGGCCCGTTCGACCGGTTCCCGCTCGGTCAGGGCTTCGAGCGGTTCTACGGGTTCCTCGGCGGCGAGACGTCGCAGTGGGAGCCCGACCTCTGGGAGGACAACCACCGGGTGCAGGCTCCCGGCCGCCCCGAGGACGGCTACCACCTCAGCGAGGACCTCGTCGACCACGCCATCGAGTGGATCAACACCCTGAAGGCCGTGGCGCCGAGCAAGCCGTTCTTCACCTACCTCGCCTTCGGCGCGACGCACTCGCCCCATCACGTCCCACGCGAGTACATCGACGCGTACCGCGGCGTGTTCGACGACGGCTGGGACGAGATCCGGCGCGAGACGCTGGAGCGTCAGGTCGAGATGGGGCTCGTGCCGCCGGGCACCACCCTGCCCGGCCACAACCCCGGCGTGCGGGCGTGGGACGAGCTGACGGCCGACGAGCAGCGGCTGTTCGCCCGCCAGATGGAGGTGTACGCCGCCATGCTCACCCACACCGACGCCCAGATCGGCCGGCTCGTCGACTTCCTCGAACGCAGCGGGCTGCGCGACGACACGCTGCTGATGGTGATGAGCGACAACGGCGCGAGCGCCGAGGGTGCCGCCGACGGCCGGCTCGACTCGTTCGGCTACGTCAACGGCGAACCCGACTCGATCGAGACGATGCTGGCGCACCTCGACGACTGGGGCTCGCCGCACACGCATCCGCACTACGCGTCGGGGTGGGCGATGGCCGGCAACACCCCGAACCGGATGTACAAGGCGTTCGTCCACGAGGGCGGCACCCGCGACCCGCTGGTGGTGTCGTGGCCGTCGCGGATCGCCGACGACGGTTCGATCCGCACCCAGTTCCACCACATCGTCGACATCGTGCCGACCGTCCTCGAGGCGATCGGCCTCGACTGGCCCGACACCGTGCGCGGGCACGTACAGCGCCCGGTGGAGGGGACGAGCCTGCTCTACAGCCTCACCGACCCGACGGCGCCGACGACGAAGCGGACCCAGTACTTCGAGATGTTCGCGCACCGCGCCATCTGGGCCGACGGGTGGAAGGCAGTCGCGCTGCACTGGTCGCAGGCGATGCTCGCCCGGCTCGGCCCGATCGACCACGAGATGCACGACGGCGACTTCGATGCCGACCGGTGGGAGTTGTACCGCCTCGACGACGACATCTCCGAGATGCACGACCTCGCCGACGAGCACCCCGAGAAGCTGCGCGAGCTGGTCGAGCTGTGGTGGGCCGAGGCCGAGCGCCACCAGGTGCTGCCGCTCGACGACTCGTTGCTGGCGCGGTTGCTCGTCGACCGGCCGCGGGTGTTCGAGCCGCGCGAGGTCTACAACTACACCGCACGTGTACGCCTCTCCCGCCAGGGTTCACCGGTGCTGCGCGACCGTTCGTACGCGATCAGCGCGGACGTCGACGTGGCGGAGGGCGGCGAGGGCGTGATCGTGTCGTACGGCGGGGTCGACGGCGGGCTGTCCCTGTGCGTGCTCGACGGCCACGTCCACTACGTCAGCAACTTCCTCGGTCGCGCCCACACGGTCGCCACGTCGGCCGAGCCGCTCGCACCCGGCCCGCGCACGATCGACGTCCTGTTCGATCGGACCGCACCCAACGCGGGCGACGTGCGGCTGTACGTCGACGGCGTGCTCCAGGCCACCGCGTCGGTGCCCCGGGTGAACCCGATCGCGTTCTCGTCGAGCGAGGGCCTCGAGGTCGGCAGCGACACGGTGTCGCCCGTGTGGCCGCGCTACCACTCGCCGTTCGAGTTCACCGGCGACATCCGCCGCGTGGTGGTGTCCACACCGTCGGGCGAGCAGCCGATGACGCTCGAACTCGCCCGTGCCGAACATCGCATGGCGATGCACCAGCAGTGAGCGAGCCGGGACCGGGACCTGGCCTCCGCCAGGTCCCGGTCGACGGTCACGTGCGGGCGACGTCGAAGCGGTCGAGGTTCATGACCTTGGTCCACGTCTTCACGAAGTCGCGGACGAACTTCTCCTGACCGTCGCTCGATCCGTAGACCTCGGAGATCGCCCGCAGCTGCGAGTTCGCTCCGAACACCAGGTCGCAGCGGGTGCCGGTCCACTTGAGTTCGCCGGTCGCCCGGTCGCGTCCTTCGAACACCTCCTCGGAGGCGGCGGTCGGCTGCCACTCGGTGGAGAGGTCGAGCAGGTTGACGAAGAAGTCGTTGGTCAGCGTGCCGACACGGTCGGTGAACACGCCACGGTCGGAGCCGTCGGTGTTGGTGCCCAGCACCCGCATGCCGCCGACGAGCACCGCCATCTCGGGGGCGCTCAACGTGAGCAGCTGGGCCCGATCGACCATCAGCGCCTCGGCGCTGAGCGTGTGGCCCTTGCCGAGATGGTTGCGGAAACCGTCCGACTTCGGCTCGAGCGGTGCGAACGAGTCGGCGTCGGTCTGCTCGGCCGAGGCATCGGTGCGTCCCGGCGTGAACGGCACGGTGACGTCGTGGCCGGCCTGCTTCGCTGCCGCCTCGACGGCGGCACAGCCACCGAGCACGATCAGGTCGGCGAGCGACACCTTCTTGCCGGAGCCCGCGGCGTTGAACTCGGCCTGGATCTCCTCGAGCCGGGCCAGCACCCGGCGCAGCTGCGGCGGGTTGTTGACCTCCCAGTCGTTCTGCGGGGCGAGGCGGATGCGGGCACCGTTGGCGCCGCCGCGCTTGTCGCTGTCGCGGAACGTCGACGCCGACGCCCATGCGGTCGCCACGAGTTCGGAGATGGTGAGCCCGGACGCCAGGATCGTCGCCTTCAGCGCGGTGATGTCGGCGTCGTCGATCAGTGCGTGGTCGACGGCCGGCACCGGGTCCTGCCAGATCAGCTCTTCGGTCGGCACCTCGGGGCCGAGGTAGCGCGACACGGGACCCATGTCGCGGTGGAGCAGCTTGAACCACGCCCGCGCGAAGGCGTCGGCGAACTCGTCGGGGTTCTCGTGGAACCGACGCGAGATCGGCTCGTAGATCGGATCCATCCGCAACGCCATGTCGGCGGTGGTCATCATCGGGGCGTGCCGCTTCGACGGGTCGTGCGCGTCGGGCACGATGTCCTGCGCCTCGGGGTTCGACGCCTTCCACTGCTTGGCGCCGGCGGGGCTCTCGGTCAGCTCCCACTCGCAGCCGAACAGCGTGTCGAAGTACGTGTTGTCCCACGTGATCGGCGTCGGCGTCCACGCGCCCTCGATGCCGCTGGTGGTGGTGTCGACGCCCTTGCCGGTGCCGAAGCTGTTCTTCCAGCCGAGGCCCATCTGCTCGATGGGCGCACCTTCGGGCTCGGGGCCGACGAGCGCGGGGTCGCCGGCGCCGTGGGCCTTGCCGAAGGTGTGACCGCCGGCGATCAGCGCCACGGTCTCTTCGTCGTTCATCGCCATGCGGGCGAAGGTCTCGCGGATGTCGCGTGCCGACGCCAGCGGGTCGGGGTTGCCGTTCGGCCCCTCCGGGTTGACGTAGATCAGGCCCATCTGGACCGCGCCGAGCGGGTTCTCGAGTTCACGGTCGCCGTGGTAGCGCTCGTCGCCGAGCCATTCGGTCTCGGGCCCCCAGTAGATGTCCTCCTCGGGCGCGCAGACGTCTTCGCGTCCGCCGGCGAAGCCGAACATCTTCAGACCCATCGACTCCATCGCGACGTTGCCGGCCAGGATCATCAGGTCGGCCCACGAGATCTTGCGGCCGTACTTCTGCTTGATCGGCAGGAGCAGCGCGCGGGCCTTGTCGAGGTTGCCGTTGTCGGGCCAGCTGTTGAGGGGGGCGAAGCGCTGGGTTCCGTTGCCGCCACCGCCGCGGCCGTCCTCGATGCGGTAGGTGCCGGCCGAGTGCCACGCCATGCGGATGAAGAACGGGCCGTAGTGGCCGTAGTCGGCGGGCCACCAGTCCTGCGAGTCGGTCATCAGCGCCGTCAGGTCAGCCTTGAGCGCCTCGTAGTCGAGGCTGGCGAACTCCTCCGCGTAGTCGAAGTCGTCGTCCATCGGGTTCGACATCGGTGCGTGCTGGTGCAGCGTGCGCAGGCTGAGTTGGTTCGGCCACCAGTGCTCGTTGGCGGTCGAACCCACGGCGGTGTGCGCGGCGTTGGACCCGTGCATGACGGGGCAACCCATCGCGCTGTCGTTGATCTCGAGGGCGTCGGTGTTGTCGCTCATGATGTGCTCCTTGGGTGGTGGGATGTGGTGGTGTGGCGGACGGGGTGGTGGCGGATGGTTGGGTTCCGGCCGCAGCTCGACAATCCGGGCAGCGGCCCCAATAGACGACTTCGGCTTCGTCGATGTCGAAGCCGTGGTCGTCGGCGGCGGTCAGACAGGGCGTGTACCCCACGGCGCAGTCGACGTCGAACATCGCGCGGCATCCCCTGCAGATGAGGTGGTGATGGTTGTCGCCGGTGCGGTCCTCGTAGCGGGCTGCCGAGCCGGCCGGCTCGATGCGACGGACGAGCCGCTTGTCGACGAACACGGCGAGGGTGTCGTACACGGCCTGGCGCGAGACGCTGCCGATACTCGACCGGACGTCGTCGATCAGGTCGTCGGCGGTGGCGTGTGGGTGTTCGGCAACCGCCCGCATCACCGCCAGGCGCTGGGCGGTCACGTGCAGACCGTGCTGGCGCAGGAGGAGTGCGGCGTCCGACATGGAGATCAGACTACCTCTAATTCTGGAGTTTGTCCAGAATTGTTTCGTCATGGGGCCGTCGGTTCAACCGACGCGCTCCACGGCGTCGATCACGTCGTGACGCGCGCGACAATCGGACCGTGGTGCTGCGTGTCGTGTTCGGAGCCGACGACGCCAACGAGTGCGTGGCCGCCGTGCGAGCGTTCCTCGCCGATCGCCACGACCTCGTCCCGGTCGACGTCGATGCCGCGTGGCCGCAGATGGCGCATCGACTCGGCACGATGGTCGCCACCGGTGAGGCCGACTTCGGCGTGGTGATGTGCTGGACCGGCACGGGCACGGCGATCGCTGCGAACAAGGTCAGCGGCGTGCGTGCGGCGCAGGCGTCGGACCCGTGGATCGCGGCAACGCTCGGCGGTGGAACGACGCCAACGTGCTCGCGCTCGAGTTCGCGTCGCCTGGCCCCCGACGTCGCGGTCGAGTGCGTGCAGGCGTTTCTCGAGTCGGACCTGGACCCCGACGAGCAGGTTCGTATCGACGAACTCCGCGCGCTCGACGAGCCGTAGCCCGGGCCCGCCGAGGCTCTCGACGCCGGGGTCCGACAGCGCTATCGTCGCGACCCTCGGGGATTTGGGGCGGGAACCTGGAACAGGAGGTCCACTCATGACAACGATCACTCGACGCCGACGGCTCTCGGCGGCTCTCGCGGTGTCCGCGGATTCGCCCTGGGTCGCTCTCGCCGGCCCTGCGTCGGCGAAACCGCCCAGCGGCTTCATCACCGGCGAGGCGCCTCAGATCACGATCGATCCGGGACTGCCGTCCGGTCGCCTATCGAAGCCGCTCATCTCGAGCGGTGACGAACTCGGCGACTTCATCTTCGAAGGAATTCCCGATGGAGTCGGCATACGACCCGGAGCGGCGAAACAGACGGTCGACGTCTACGTCGCCCACGAACAGTCGACGGTGCCGTTTCGTGGCGCTCGCGACTTCGAGGACGCGTCGGTGTCCAAGCTGACGCTCGAACCAGGGCCGGTGCGCGGCAAGGGTCGGTGCTCGATGCGTCGGTGGCGCTTCCGGCGAGCGAAGGGTTCCTTCGCTTGTTCGGCGAACATGGCCGGCCCGGACCAGGGCCTCGACAGCCACGTGTTCTTCACCGGCGAGGAGACCAACGACGTCGTCGACGGTGTGCAGCGTGGATTCGCGGTCGTTCTCGACACCGAGTCCGGCGAGTACACGGCGGTGCCCGGCCTCGGCCGGCTCAACCACGAGAACACGGTGGTGATCCCAGGCGGATGGGAGGGCTTGTCGATGCTGACCACTGACGACACCTTCAGCGCCGCGACCTCGCAGCTGTACATGTATCGCGCCGACGACCAGAGCGCGCTTTTCGCCGACGAGGGATCGCTGTACGCGTTCCGTGTCACGGGCGTCGACGGCACACCGCTCGCCGATCCGACCGACCCGTTCAACGGCGCCAACGACTACCTCGACGTGGGTGTCGGTCAGTCGCTCCAGGGCGAGTTCATCCCGGTCCCTCGCGACGTCGCCCTCGGCGACCAGACCGCACTCGAGGCCTGGTCGAACGCCAACAACGTGTTCCAGGCGATCCGGCTCGAGGACCTCGCCTACGACAAGAACGATCCGCGCACCGTCTACATCGCCGACACGGGCTCGAGTCGGGTGGTGTCCGACACCGAAACGGGTCGCATGAAGCGTGGCGACCCGATCCACCGACGTCGGACTCGCAGACAACGGTCGGATCTTCAAGATGGTGCTGAACGCCGATGATCCGACGATCGTCGACAGCCTCTCGATCTTCGCCGACGGCGACGCGGTCGGTACCGACGTGTACGTCCCGTTCACGTCGCCCGACAACCTGGACACCAGCACCAAGAGCCTGATGGTCCAGGAGGACACATTCGGCGCGCAGGTCCACCAGTACCGTTTCGCCGACGGATCGTGGCGCTGTTCGTCGCGACGGTGGCCGACCCGTTGAGTGAATCGTCGGGCATCGTCGATGCCTCGGAGTGGTTCGGCGGAGGCACCTGGCTGCTCACGGTGCAGGCGCACGGCAGCAACGTCGCAGAGGACACCACCACTAGCCCCCCGATCCTGATCAAACGCGAGGCCGGTCAGCTTCTGTTGATGAAGATTCCCGGGTCCTGACAGCCGTCGGTGCTGTGGGCGGCGGCCGGACGCCGAGCCGGCCAGCCGCGTCCTGCTGCCCACCGGCGCCGATGCGGGGCGAAGGACCCTGGCTCCGCCGAGGAGCCGGGCCATACGCTGAACGAGGACGAACGGAGGTGCCCCCATGACATGGTGGATCGTGGCCGGTGTACTGCTGCTGCTGGTGGTGCTCGTGATCGCCTCCCTCAAGGTGGTGAGCGAGTACGAGCGGGCGGTGTTCTTCCGCCTCGGCCACCTCAAGGGCGCGAAGGGTCCCGGGTTGATCGTCGTGATCCCGGTGATCGACCAAATCGTCCGGGTGAGCCTGCGAACGGTCGCCCTCGAGATCCCGGTGCAGGAGCTCGTGACCAAGGACAACGTCACGGTGCGGGTCAACGGCGTGACGTACTACGTGGTGCGCGACCCGGTCCGGGCGGTCATGACCGTGCAGGACTACCAGTTCGCCACCGCCCAGGTGAGCCAGGTCACCCTGCTCACCGTCCTGCGTCAGGTGGACCTCGACTCGCTGCTGCGTGAGCGCGAGACCATCGGCGGCCGGCTGCGCACGCTCATCGACTCGGCCACCGAACCGTGGGGCGTCGAGGTCACGATGGTGGAGATCAAGGACGTCGAGCTCCCCGAGCAGATGAAGCGGGTCATGGCCCGTGAGGCGGAGTCGGAGCGGGAGCGGCGGGCCAAGAAGATCCACGCCCAGGGCGAGTTCGAGGCGGCGGAGACCCTCGCCAGCGCCGCCGGGGAGATGGAGCGCCACCCCATCGCGCTGCAGCTGCGCACGCTCTCGACGCTCAGCGAGATCGCCGCCGAGCGCAACTCGACGATCATCTTCCCGCTGCCGTTCGAGCTGCTCCGGGCGCTCGAACATCTCGCCGGGCCGGCCACACCGGTCGACGCCGAGCCGCCCGCCGACGAGCAACCCGCGGCGGCTGCGGATCAGTAGTCGCCGCTGTCGGTCCGAGCGGTCCGCGGTGGTGGTGTGGGCACAGGGCGATCAGATTCCTGCCGCGTTCGGACCCCTCGGGTTGGAAGCGGTAGCCGACGCCGGCGTCGGTGATGAAGTACTTCGGGCGGGTGTGGTCGGGTTCGAGCTTGCGGCGGATGTGTCCCATGTGGACGCGGAGCAGGTTCTGGTCCGGCTCGTAGTCCGGGCCCCACACCGCCAGGATCAGCTGGGTGTAGGTGACGAGCCGGTGCGGGTGGCGCACCAGATGGCTGACGATCCCCCACTCGGTCGGCGTGAGGCGCACCTCGGTGCGTTCTCGGTCGATCGGACGCCGACTCGCGGGCCGACGAACGCACGATGCGCGGCCAGGTCGAGCGCGAAGTCCGGCGTCGTCACCAGCGGCGATCTCCGTGCCGAGTCTCGGGCGAGCGGCGCAGCGCGGCACGGACGCGGGCGACGAGCTCGGCCATCCCGAACGGCTTGGTGACGTAGTCGTCGGCGCCGGCCTCGAGCGCGAGCACCTTGGACCGCTCGTCCTCGCGGGCGGTCAGCACGATGATCGGCACGCTCGTCCACCCGCGCAGGGCCTCGATGACCGCGATGCCGTCCATCCCGGGCAGGCCGAGGTCGAGCAGCACGATGTCGGGTCGGTCGTCGGCGACCTGGGTGAGCGCCGCCTCGCCGCTCGCCGCTTCGGTCACGACGTAGCCGCGGGCGCGGAAGTTGAGGCTGAGCGCGCGCCGGATCTGGCGTTCGTCGTCGACCACGAGGACGCTGGTCATGCCGGATCGCTCTCCGACCCTGCGGCGCGGCCCCTGCGGCAGGATGATCGTCACCGTGAGCCCACCGCCCGGCGTGTCGTCGAGCGTCAACGACGCCGCCCATCGCGTCGACGAACCCTTCGGCGATCGACAGCCCGAGACCCACCCCCTCGCCGTCCGGCGTGTCACCGAAGCGCTGGAACGGCAAGGTCACCCTGCGCCCGATCGTCCGGCTTGATGCCGATGCCGCGGTCGATGACGCGGAGGTGCACGCGGTCGGCCGATCTCGGCCGCCTCGATCCGTCACCGGTGTGTCGGGCGGGCTGAACCGCAGCGCGTTCGGCGATGATGTTGGCGAGGCTCCGTTCGAGCAGCGTCGAATCGCACGACGACCGTCGCGAGGTCCGACCGGGATCTCGACGCGCACCGACGCCGCTCGGAGCGCTGATGCTGCGCATGGCAGCGGCGACGATCTCGGCGACATCGGCGGGCCGGACGTCGATCGCCAGTGCGCCGATCTGCAGCCGGCTGGCATCGAGCAGGTTGCCCACCAGCTGGTTCAGTCGATCGGTCTCCTCGTCGACCGTGAGCAGGGCCTCGGCCGTCTGTTCCGGTGTCCACGCCACCGACGGGTCGCGCAGACCGGACACCATCGCCTTGATCGACGCCAACGGTGTCCGCAGGTCGTGCGACACGGCACGCAGCAGCGCCGTTCGGACGGCGTCGACGTCGGCGAGTGCTGGCGGCCTCGGCGGCTTCTCGACCGAGGATCTGGTTCTCGATCGCCAACGCCAACTGGTCCGCGAGCGCCCGCAGGAGCCGTTGATCGTCGGGCGAGAGCGAACGGCCGTAGAGCTCGAGCGTGTGCTCGCCGTCGCGTTCCTGCTGCCGTTCGGGACAGCGACAGCGTCGCCGTCGCCGGTCGGCGTCGACGTCGCCGGCCATCGCGACGGTCGATCCAGCTTACCGTCGCGCTCCGCGTCGAGCCGCACGCCCGCGAGCGCGAACGTCGTCTGGATCTGCTCGATCAGTCGCTGCACCGGCTCGGGATCGATGCGCGAGGCTCGTCGTCGAACGCACCAGCTCCTCGGCTTCGCGCCGGGCACGTCGTGCCTCGAGTGATCGCCGCGACGACGGTGTCGACCAGCGCACCGGTCGTGACGGCGACGGCGACGAACACGGCGAGCGCGATCGACGTTCTCCGTGTCGCCGATGGTCAACGTCGAGTACGGCTCGACGAAGAACCAGTTGACGAGCAGCGACGCCAGCGACGGCCGCCACGGTGCCCACGACGACGCCACCGAGCGCGGCGATCGCCAGCACCACGACGAGCGCGAGCAGGAGTTCGGTCGAGAGCTCCAACGTGTCGCGGAACGGCACGGTGACGGCGATCAGCAGCGGCAGCGCGACCGACCGTGAGCAGCCACGCGACGATCGTTCGCCGTCGGACCGGTTCGCGCCGTCGGGATCGATGCGTCGACGGGCACCTCGTCGCTCGGTCGCGGGCGATGACGTGCACGTCGATCTCCGGGACGAGCCGGGTCAGGCGCGCCACGAACGACCCGTGCACGAGCTCGTGCCAGCGGCTTCGCCGGCTCGCGCCGAGCACGATCTGCGTGGCCTTCTCCTGGCGGGCGAACGCCGCCATCCCCTCCGCGGTGTTGTGCGCGACGACGTCGTGCACCGTTGCCACCGAGTTCGACGACCAGCTGGCGTTGCGTCGGCCAGCGCCTGCGTCGTTCTGGCTCGACGAGCCCGTCGCTCGACCGCGACGTGGACGCCGATCAGTTCGCCGCCGACGCGGCCCGCCATCCGAGCGGCGCGACGGATCGCCGCCTCGCCGCTCGGGAAGCCGGTGAGCCCGACGACGACACGTTCGCGGGTCTCCCACGCGTCGGAGATGCCGTGGGCGTCGAGGTAGCGCGGTCAGCGACTCCTCGACACGGTCGGCGACCCACAGCAGGGCGAGCTCGCGCAGCGCGCCGAGGTTGCCCGGTCGGAAGTAGTTGGCGAGCGCGGCGTCGACGCGTTCGGCGGGGTAGATGTTGCCGTGGGCCATGCGGCGCCGGATCGCCTCGGGCGCCATGTCGACGAGCTCGAGCTGGTCGGCCCTGCGCACCCGTTCGTCGGGCACGGTCTCGCGCTGGTGCGGTGCCGGTGATGCGGGCGATGACGTCGTTGAGCGACTCGAGGTGCTGGATGTTGAGCGTCGAGATCACGTCGATGCCGGCGTCGAGCAGCTGCTCGACGTCCTGCCAGCGCTTCTCGTTCGGTGATCCGGGCGCGTTGGTGTGGGCGTACTCGTCGACGAGCACGACCTCGGGCCGGCGGGCGAGGATCGCATCGACGTCCATCTCGTGCAGCACCGTGTCCGCGGTACGTCGACCTCCCGGCGGGGCATCACCTCGAGATCGTCGATCTGGTCGGCGGTCTGCTTGCGTCCGTGCGTCTCGACGAGCCCGACGACGACGTCGGCGCCGCGCTCCTTGCGGCGGACGCCCTCGCCGAGCATCTTGTAGGTCTTGCCGACGCCGGGCGACGCACCGAGGTAGATGCGCAGCGATCCTCTGGCCATCGGTCAGCGAGCCTACGAGTCGGTCGGCGGTCGGAGTCACCCGGCAGCTCGTCGAGCGCCAGGTTGAGCGCGAGCACGTTGACGGCCGGCTCGCCGAGGACGCCGCAGGGTGCGGCCGGTCGGTGTGGTCGTCGATCAGCGCCGAGGACGTCGTCGAGGTCGAGGCCGCGCTCGGCGGCGACCCGAGGCGCCTGGAGCCGGGCGTTGGCCACCGAGATGTGCGGGTCGAGGCCCGAGCCCGACGCGGTCACGGCGTCGACCGGCACCGATCGCGTCGTCGACGAGCCCGTTCGCCTCGCGGTAGGCCGCGACACGCTCGTCGATCGACGTCGAGCAGGTCGGGGTTGGTCGGGCCGAGGTTCGACCCCGAGCTCGCCGAGCCGTCGTAGCCGGCGCCGGCGGCCGACGGCCGGGGCTGGAAGTACTCGGGCGACGTGAACGTCTGGCCGAGCAGCTCGCTGCCGACGACCACCGCCGTCGACCTCGATCAGCGAGCCGTCGGCCTTGTCGTCGAAGGCCACCTGGCCGATCGCCGGTGACGACCAGCGGGTAGACGACGCCCGAGCAGCACGGTGAACACGACGACCACGAGCGAGCGCCGGGCGGAGTTGGCGGATGAAGAGTCGCATGTCAGTTCGACTCCCAGTGCGGTGACGATGATGTCGATGAGCTTGATGCCGACGAACGGGGCGATGAGGCCGCCGAGGCCGTAGACCAGCAGGTTGCGGCGCAGCACGGCGGCCGCGGCCTCGGCGCGGAACTTGCACGCCGCGCAGCGCCAGCGGGACGAGGGCCACGATGATCAGGGCGTTGAAGATGACCGCCGACAGGATCGCCGAGCGCGGGCTCGACAGGTTCATCACGTTGAGCTGGTCGAGCGCGGGCAGCACGCCGACGAACATCGCCGGGATGATGGCGAAGTACTTGGCGACGTCGTTGGCGATCGAGAACGTCGTCAGCGAGCCGCGGGTCATCAGCAGCTGCTTGCCGATCTCGACGATCTCGATCAGCTTCGTCGGGTTGGAGTCGAGGTCGACCATGTTGCCGGCCTCCTTGGCGGCCTGGGTCCCGGTGTTCATCGCCACGCCGACGTCGGCCTGGGCGAGCGCCGGGGCGTCGTTGGTGCCGTCGCCGGTCATCGCCACGAGGTTGCCGCCGGCCTGCTCGCGCTTGATCAGCGCCATCTTGTCCTCGGGCGTGGCCTCGGCGAGGAAGTCGTCGACGCCGGCCTCCGTCGGCGATCGCGGCCGCGGTCAGCGGGTTGTCGCCGGTGATCATCACCGTGCGGATGCCCATCGCCCGCAGCTGGTCGAAGCGCTCGCGCATGCCCGGCTTCACCGTGTCCTTCAGGTGGATCGACGCCGAGCACCCGCCACGGCTCGTCGGGCCGGCCTTGTCGATCACGACGAGCGGCGTGGCGCCGTCGCGCGACACCTGTTCGACGATCGGGACCAGCTCGAGCGGGCACGCGTCGCCGCCCTCGTTGGCGACCTCGACGAATCGGCGCACCGAGTCGGCGGCGCCCTTGCGGACCTGCGCGACCGTCGGCGAGTCGATGCCGGACATGCGGGTCTGGGCGGTGAACGGCACCAGCGTCGGCGCCGCGGTCGTCGACCGGCGCGCGAGGCCGAACTGCTCGATCGGCGAGCTCGACGATCGAGCGGCCCTCCGGGGTCTCGTCGGCGAGCGACGACACCAGCGCCGCCTCGGCCAGCTCGCGTCGGTCGACGCCGTGGACCGGGATGAACTCGGCGGCCTGGCGGGAGCCGTAGGTGATCGTGCCGGTCTTGTCGAGCAGCAGCGTCGTCACGTCGCCCGCCGCCTCGACGGCCCGGCCCGACATCGCCAGCACGTTGCGCTGCACCAGCCGGTCCATGCCGGCGATGCCGATCGCCGAGAGCAGCCCGCCGATGGTGGTCGGGATCAGGCACACGAGCAGGGCGACCAGCACGATGACGCTCTGCTCGGCGCCCGAGTAGATCGCGAACGGCTGCAGGGTGACCACGGCGAGCAGGAAGATGATCGTCAGCCCGGCCAGCAGGATGGTCAGGGCGATCTCGTTCGGCGTCTTCTGGCGGTCGGCGCCCTCGACGAGCGCGATCATCCGGTCGAGGAACGTCTCGCCCGGCTTGGCGGTGATCCGCACCACGATCTCGTCGCACAGCACCCGGGTGCCGCCGGTGACCGCCGAGCGGTCGCCGCCGGACTCGCGGATCACCGGAGCCGACTCGCCGGTGATCGCCGACTCGTCGACCGTGGCGATGCCCTCGACGATGTCGCCGTCGCCGGGGATCACCTCGCCGGCCGTCGACCACGCAGAGGTCGCCGACCTGCAGCGTCGGACGACGCGCTTCTCGACGATCGAACCGTCGGGCAGGCGCACGTTGGCCGATCGTCTCGGCGCGGGTCTTGCGCAGCGTCGCGGCCTGCGCCTTGCCCCGCCCTTCGGCCATCGCCTCGGCGAAGTTGGCGAACAGCACCGTGAACCAGAGCCACAGCGACACCAGCCCGGCGAACACGTTCTCCTGGCTCGGTGCTGCTCGCCGAGGTCGCGGACGAAGATCAGCGTCGTGAGGACCGCTCCGATCTCGACGATGAACATGACCGGGTTGCGGTACATCGTGCGCGGGTCGAGCTTGCGCAGCGCGTCGACCGATGGCCGGCCGACGATCGATCGGTCGAAGATCGAGCGACGCGCCTCGCTTGGTGCGCACCTTCGGTGGGCGCGGCGAGTGTCGGGGATGATGGTGGCGGTCACGCGATCCTCACAGCGAGAGGTGTTCGAGGATCGGGCCCAGCGACGAGGGCGGGGAAGAACGTGAGGCCGGCGACGATGACGATGACGCCGACGACCAGGAAGCCGAACAGCGGCGTGCCGGTCGGCATCGTGCCCGCCGTCGCCGGCACCTTCGGCTTGGCGGCCAGCGAGCCGCCGATCGCCAGCACCGGGATGATCAGTGAAGAACCGGCCGATCAGCATCGAGATGCCCTGGGTGGTCGTGTACCACTGGGTGCCGGTGCCCTGGTAGGCGAACGCCGAGCCGTTGTTGTTGGCGGCCGAGGCGAAGTTGTAGAGCACCTCGGACAGGCCGTGGGCGCCGGGCTGGAACGTCGCGGCGCTGTCGAGCAGCACCGACGCCGCGGCGAAGGTCAGCAGCGCGAACGGCATGGCGAAGATGTAGAGCACGACGAGCTTCATCTCGGCCGCCTGGATCTTCTTGCCCAGGTACTCGGGCGTTCGCCCGACCATCAGCCCGGCGATGAACACCGCCAGCAGCGCCATGACCAGCATGCCCGCCGAGGCCGACGCCGACGCCGCCCGGCGAGACCTCGCCGAGCATCATGTGCAGCATCGGCGACGAGCCCGCCGAGCGGCGTGTAGCGAGTCGTGCATGCAGTTCACCGCACCGGTCGAGGTGCCGGTGGTCGCTGCCGGCGAACAGGCCGCTCGCGGCCGGACCGAAGCGGATCTCCTTGCCCTCCATGTTGCCGCCCGACTGCGCGACCGACAGCGACTGGTCGGCGCCGAGCGCGGTGAGCCCGGGGTTGCCGTGCTGCTCGGCGAGCATCGCGAAGCCGCTGAACAGCACGAGGATCGTCGCCATCACCGCCAGCAGCACCCGACCCTGGCGCCGGTCGCGCGACGAGTCGGCCGAAGGCCACGACGAACGAGAACGGGATCAGCAGCAGCGCCCAGATCTGCGAGGATGTTCGTGAGGCCGTTCGGGTTCTCGAACGGGTGCGCCGAGTTGGCGTTGTAGAAGCCGCCGCCGTTCGTGCCGAGCTCCTTGATCGCCTCCTGCGACGCGACCGGCCACCGGGGATCAGCTGCTCGGTGATCGCCGTCGACGCGTCGCCGGCGTCGACCGGGTCTGGTCGATCGTGACGGCGGCGGTGTAGCCGCTGAGGTTCTGGACCACGCCCTGCGACATCAGGACGACCGCGAACACGAGCGACAGCGGCAGCAGGATGCGCAGCAGGGTGCGGACGAGGTCGACCCAGAAGTTGCCGAGGTTGCGGGTGCCGGTGCGGGTGATGCCGCGGATGAGCGCGATCACGACCACCATGCCCGACGGCGGCCGACACGAAGTTCTGCACCGTGATGCCGAGCATCTGGGTGAGGTGGCTGATCGTGACTCGCCCGAGTACCACTGCCAGTTCGTGTTGGTGACGAAGCTGACCGCGGTGTTGAACGAGCCCATGGCGCTGACGCCGGCTCGGTCGGTCGGGTTGAACGGCAGCACGCCCTGCAGCCGCTGCATGCGCGTACAGCAGCGAGCACCGACACGAGGCTGAACGCGAGCAGCGACGTCGCGTAGACGTTCCAGCGCTGCTCGCGCTTCGCGTCGATGCCGCAGATCCGGTAGATCGCGCGCTCGATCGGCCCGAAGAACCGGTCGCCGGGCGCCGACCCGTCCGCGCGGGCTCCGTACACGTCGGCCATGTACCGACCGAGGAACGGCACGGTCGCCGCGAGCAGCCCGACGAGGACGAGCGCTTGGACGATTGCCTGCCAACTCATCAGAACCGCTCCGGGTAGATGAGCACGGCGAACAGGTACAGGACGCCGGCAACGGCGATGCCGAGACGCGATCCAGTTGTCGACCGACGCTGCGGCGGCGATCATGCCGTCACCTCGGCCGTGGCCGATGCGTCGACGAGCGTCGGGTCCGTGGCGACGTACGGGGAGATCGGAATCGTCGTGTTCGGCACCGAACTCGTCAGGTCCGATGATCCGGTCGCACCACTTCAGGTACGACGCACGCACAACGCGAAGAACGCGACGAGTGATCGGACACGAAGATGAGGTCAGCCATGACAGCCTCCCTGGGGATCGACGGCGGTCAGTGCGAAGGGTGATGAGTGCACTCCACCGTTGTAGACCCGCGACGACCAGGTGTCGATTCTCTTGGCGATATCTTCACGGCCCCGCCGCCAGCATTCACGAGTCCTTCACGGGTCCGGTCAAGGGCATCACTCAGGTCGAAACGTGAGCTTCGAGCTCCGCTCGGTGAGTTCCTCATCCCCGTACCCGGCGGTGCCGAGGTCAGGGTCCCAGTAGAATCGAAACACAGGAGGTACCCCATGGACCCCGAGAAAGACGCACGCTCCAATTCGCCTCAGCCGGGTGGAGGTGCGCACCCCGTCACCTATACGACCGCGGTGGCTGTTGTGGGTCCAATCTTGGCCCTGCTCGTCGCCGGGGCCCTCGTGCCGCTCCGGGACACTTTGGGCGTCACGAACGTCGCGCTGTTGATCGCCCTGGTAGTCGTCGTCGCGGCGACGGCTGACCGTTCCGCAGGGGCGATCACTGCGGTCGTCGCGGCCTTGTCGTACAACTTCTTCCACACGCAGCCCTATCGCTCACTGCGGATCGATGACGGTCAGGACATCCTGACGGTCGTGATCCTGCTGGTGATCGGTTTGGTGGTCAGCGAGGTCAGTGCGAGGACTCAAGCTGCTAAGACGGAGTCGAGACGCCACGCGCGTGCCGAGACGGCGCTCGAGCGAACCTCTGCGATGCTGGCACGCGGCGCCTCGGTGCCCGAGGTGTGGGAGGAGGTTCGTGCCGATCTCCTCGAGCTACTACGAATCGATGATTGCCTATATGAATCCGGAGCAGTGACCAAGTTGCCCGAGATCGAACGTTCAGGGACGTTGCCTGCACGAACGTGGAGATGGAGCGCAGGCGGGTTCGAGCTGCCATCGGAAGGAGCGGCCATCCCGGTCACGCACGCTGGAGTCGTATTCGGTCAGATCGTGCTGGTTCCGCGTGCCGAATCGGGTTCGATCCGTGATGAGCGACGCGCCGCCGTGGCTCTCGCCGACCAGTTCGCAGTCGCCATCGCGCTGGACTCTCCTGTCAGTTCTTGAACTGCCACACGAAGATCACGCGCGAATCATTGAAACCTCGGCGGGTGTCCGCCGATATCGGGACACCGCCACGCCGGCCCAGATCAACTCCACCACGCCGAACGGCCACGCGCCCGACAGGAACCCGTAGATACTCGACAGCAGGCACCCAACCGCGAACCCCAGAATGAACCCGCGTCCCCGCCCCTCGAACGTGTACATCATCATCATGAACGAGACTGCACAGACCCCATAGATCGTGATCGCCATCGCGTCAGTGAACCATGAGCTTCACCCGTGGTCGGGCTCCAACGCAGCGGGCCGGTGTGGGGTACCGGCTCGAACACACCGACGAATCCTGATGGATTCTCCCCCGACCGCCAATGGTTGACGACCGCCGGTGGTTCAGGACCGCCGATGGTTCAGGGGAGGTAGGCGGTGATCAGGTCGCGCAACGACACCACGCCGAGGAGCTGTCCGGCGTCATCGGCGATGAGCATGTGACGGAGGTAGTTCTCCATCATCTCCTCGGCCACGGTGTCGACCGACGATCCCTGGGCGGCCCATTTCAGGTTCTCGGACTCGACTGCTTCGACGGTCGTGGCATCCAGGTCGACTCCGAGTGCGACACATCGCACGATGTCACGCTCGGAGACGACACCTCTCACGGCATCGACGGTTCCGACGACGACGATTCCGACCTCGTCGGACTGCAGCCGGGTGGCGGCCTCTCGCAGCGATGCCGAGGGATCGATCACCGTGACCGTGTCACGCATGAACAGTTCGACCGGCTGGTCGCCTCCACCTGCCGGTAGGTCGTCCAGCACTGAACTCTCCTCGATCTCGGTCATCTGCCTCATTGTTCCTTCCTGACATGTCGGACGTCGAACCCGTCGACGTCGATCCTCAACGAACGATCACCGCCGGGCATCTGCTGTGGGTGGCCGCCGCACTGGCGATCGACCCGAAGAGCATCGCCCGGAAACCGCCCCGGCCCCTGGCGCCGAGCACCAGCAGATCGGCCGTCTCCGACAACTCGAGGAGCGCGTCTGCCTCGTTGCCCTCGACCAGCTCACCACGAACGTCGACAGCGCACACCGAGCGGGCGGTTTCGACCGCCCTGTCCAGGATCAGCTCCGCGTCGACCGGGGTGAAGTCGTCGGCACGATCGATGCCCGTCATGGTCAGGTGGAAGCCGTACTTCCACACGTGCACGACGACGAGCTCACATCCTCGGCGGTCGGCCTCGTCGGCGGCCCATCGCACGGCGTGGTCGGCGTGCTCCGAACCATCGGTTCCCACGACGATGCGTGCCGAGGGCGCCTTCGAGCCCGCCGGCACCACGACCACCGGGCACGTACTCGACGCGAGGAGCGAACCGGTGACCGAGCCGAGCAGGAATCGGGTGAACGCTCCGACACCGGAACTCCCGACCGCGACGAGGTCGGCCGACTTGGTCTGCGCGAGCAAGGCCGCAGCGGGGCTCTGGCGAACGGCCTCGACGTCGTACTCGACGCCGGGATGGCCGCCGAACACCTCCGCCGCGGCCGTCTGCGCGCGGTTCAGGCAGAAGTCGGCACTTTCCGTCATGTCGACTGCCGACCCGCTCGCTCCGTAGCCGAAGTCGGCGATCGGCTGGATGTAGTACGACGAGACGACGTGGACCGACGCCCCTCGCAGCTCGGCCTCCGACGCGGCCCACTCCATTGCGCTCAGGGACGATTCGGAGCCGTCGTAACCGACGACCAGGCGTTGGTGGAGTACCGGGTCGGGAACGCTCGTGGCGGTCATGAGTCGATGGTCGCGCCCGCCCGGCGGATGGGCCAGAGGCCAAGGGCCTCCCGACCCGATCAGGGACGTAGTTCCCTGAACAACGGCGTCGCCATCCGTCAGGGTGGAATCGTGAACGAGGGGCGAGATCGCACAGTGATCGTGGGCATCGACGGTTCTGCCGGCTCGGCGGTCGCGCTGCAGTGGGCGGTCGAACATGCCGACCGGCTCGGTGTCGTCGTGCCGGTGATGGCGTTCGCCAGCGGCCTGTACGCGTACGGGTTCGGCGCGATCGAGGAGTCGGACGGCAGCGAAGGGCCGTATCGCGCCCGACGCGATCCTGCGCCTGCGGGCCTTCCTCGTCGAGCACGCCCCGTTGCTGGCCGACGACGGCGTGGTGATCGAGGATCGGCCCGGTGCCGGCCTCGTCGAAGCGGCCGCGGGATCGGAACTGCTCGTGGTCGGGACCCGGGGATGGAGTTCCCGTGCCGACCTCTCGCTCGGGTCCGTCGGCGCCTACTGCGCACGCCACTCGACGGTGCCCGTCGCGTTGATCCCCCCGGAAGTCCCCCCTGTCCACGATCATCTCGACGTCGTCGTCGGCTTCGACGGATCACCGCATTCGAGGGCCGCTCTGCGCTGGACGCTCACGCACCTGCGCCCCTCCGCGAAGGTCGTCGCCGTGCGGGTGTTCACGAGCGACGTGGTCGTCGGCGAACCCCTGGCGCCGTCGTCCGGGGTCTCGGAAGTCAGAGCCCGTGAGGAGCTCGAAGAAGGTGTAGCGGACGTACTGAGCCACCTGCGTGCGCATCCCCCGGTGGAGCTGCTCGTCGTGCCCGGTGACCCGCGGGCGGCGCTCCGGGCAGCGTGCCTCGATGCCGACCTGCTCGTGGTGGGTTCGCGTGGCCACGGGGCCCTGGATCGAATGCTGCTCGGATCGGTCGCCGCGGCGCTCGTCCACCATCCGACGATCCCGACGATCGTCGTTCCGCACCACCACCACGCCCGGCCCTGACGAACGCCGATCGCGGCACGCTCACGCGGACGGGGCGAACCGGCTCGGGTCGATGGCGATGAACGTCGCCCTGGAGCGCGCCAGCACCTGCCCCGTGGCCTCCAGCGTCAACTCGCCGGTCATGTACAGCTTGCGACCGTCGCGGCGATCGAGGCGTACCCGACAACTCAGCGGCTCACCGATCGGAACACCGGCCTCGTACCGCACCGACAGCTCACCGGTGAACGCTGTCCGGGCCTCGAAGTGCAGCACGAACCCGAAGACGTCGTCGAACAGTGCCGCCACGATCCCGCCGTGGCTGCGCTGCGGTGCGCCCTCGTGGGCAGCCCGCAGCGTCAGTGACGCGACGGCTTCGTCGCCGTCGCGCCGGACCTCGATGTCCAGCCCCCACGGGCTGGCCCGACCCGAGACCGGGCGCTCGTCGTAGGTCGTCATGATCGACCCGTCGGGTGGTGGCTCGCCGAACTGGCCGTCGCGACGGACTTCGCTGCGCGAACGCACGGCACCTTCGTCCAGCTGTCGGGTCAGGCGATCGAGCGTGCGAGTCACGTCGGCGAGCAACTCGATCGGCGCGTGGTGGCCGACGAGTGCGTGCCCGAGGTCGCGGATCGCCCGGCCGGCCTCGGCCCGCGCCTCGGCCACCCGGTCGGGGTGGTCGTCCTGGGCGACGTGGACCAGTGGATCGAGGTGGGCGTCGGACACTCCGACGACCATACGTGCGCCGGTGTTCGACGGCGAAGTGCGACGGCCTGCGGTCGTGCCGGCGGCCTTCACGGGATCTTCATCGTCGTCGCGATGAGCGCTTCACGGGATGGGAGTTGTCTGAATGGTGCAAGGAGAAGAGGCCCGACGGAGATCCGGAGAAGGGCTCCGGCAACACCGAAGGCCGAGACACTCGAAGGGAGTGGCCATGAAGAAGATGTTGCTCACACTCACCACTGTCGGAGTGCTCGCCGTTCCGGCGGGCATGGCTCTGGCCCAGTCCGACACGACCGAACCGGCAACGCCGGTTCCCACCTGTGTCGATCCCGTGCGAGATCGGGATCGTGACCGCAGCGCAGACCAGGATTCGCTGGGCGCGCAGGATCAAGTGCGCACGCAGCTGCGGACGCAGCTTCATCTCGAGGACGGCACCTGTGACGGTGACTGCACGGGCGACCAGACCCGCACGCAGGATCAGACCCGTTTGCAGGCCCAGACCCGTTTGCAGGACCAGACCTGCTTGCAGGATGGGACCTGCCTGCAGGACCAGACCCGCACGCAGGACCAGACCCGCTTGCAGGACGGCACCGGTGACGGCGCCATGTACCGCATGGGCGAGATGGGCCGATGACGCCAACAGCTGACACCGAACGAACTGCCGGGGCGCAACGTCTCGGCAGTTCGTCGCGCGCACCCACGAAAGGATCACCATGAACCGCACCACCCACCGCACCGTCACCGCCACCGCACCGGCCGTCCGGCGTCGCGCCACGTGCTCGCGCTGGCCGCGACGACCCTGCTGCTCGTCGGCGCGACGGCCTGTGCCGACGACACGACGACCGAGTCGTCGGCCACCACCGGTTCGGCGCCGACGAGCACCGTCACCGACAGCACCACCGACACAAACCTCCACCGACGCCGCGACCGACACCACCACTGCCACCACGCCGGTGACTGCGGATGACTCCGACGTCGCACTGACCGACGACGAGGTCGCCGGCCTGCTGTGGATGCGCGAGGAGGAACAGCTCGCCCACGACGTGTACGTCGTGCTCGGCGACATGTGGGAGCTGCGGATCTTCGAGAACATCGCGGCGAGCGAGACCACCCACATCGAGGCGGTGTCGACGCTGCTCGACCGGTACGACATCGACGACCCGGCCGAGGGCAACCAACCCGGTACGTACACCGACCCCGCGATCCAGGCCCTCTACGACCAGTTGGTGGCCGATGGGAGCGAGTCGCTCGACGCAGCGTTGGCGGTCGGCGCGCTGATCGAGGAACTCGACATCAGCGACCTGCAGACCCGCACCGCGGCGACGCAGACCGCCGAGATCATCACCGTGTACGCCAATCTCGAACGCGGCTCGCGCAACCACCTGCGAGCCTTCGTCTCCGAACTCGAATCCCGCGGTGTGGTGTACGAACCCACGCAGCTCGACCCGGCCGCGTTCGACGAGATCGTGTCGAGCGAGATGGAACGCGGGCCGGACAGCTGACGTCGTCCGCCGCGATGAACCTGTCGATGAATCGGTCCGCTGATCGGTCCGCAGCCGACGACGGGCCTCCTACGATGAACTCCGTGCCGCGCGAGCGAATCCTGGTGGTCGACGACGAGGCCGGCATCCGCGATCTCGTCGGCTCGTACCTGCGCAACGAGGGGTTCGAGGTCGACGAGGCCGTCGACGGCGAGGAAGCGCTGGCCCGGTTCGCCGAGCGTGCTCACGATCTGGTCGTGCTCGACCTTCGCCTCCCCGGCATCGGTGGGCTCGACGTGCTGCGCGAGATCCGGCGTACCTCGGCGGTGTACGTGATCGTGCTGACCGCCCGCGCCGACGAGACCGACAAACTGATCGGGCTCGAGCTCGGTGCCGACGACTACGTCACCAAACCGTTCAGCCCGCGAACTGGTCGCCCGCGTGCGCGCCGTGCTCCGTCGCCGCCGCGATGACGAGACCGACGGCGACGACGTGACCCGGTTCGACGGCCTCGTCATCGACGCCGGCCGTCACGAGGTGCGAGTCGACGACGAACCGGTCGAACTGACGAGCCTGGAGTTCCAGCTCCTTGCCGCACTGGCCGAGGCGCCGGGACGGGTGTTCACCCGCCGCCAGCTCATCGAGCGTGTGTGGGGATGGGACTTCTACGGCGACGAGCGCCTGGTCGACGTCCACATCGGCAACCTCCGCAGGGCCATCGGCGACGCCGCCGACGAACCACGATTCGTCGGGACCGTGCGGGGCGTCGGATACAAGTGCGTGGCGCAGCCGTCGTGAGCTTCACGCTGCTGCCTCGCCGACTCCGCACGCGTCTGTTCCTGTCGTACGTGGTGGTGGTCGCAGCGGGCGCGCTCGCGATGCTGGTCGTGGGCACGGTGGTGACCAGGAGCGTGTACGAGCAGCGCATCGGCGGCTTCGGGCTCGGCCGCGGCCAGGGCCGCTCCGACCAGGTGAGCGAAACGCAGCTCCGCTCGGCGCTCGACGAGTCGCTCACCCCGGCACTCCTCATCGGGCTCGGCGCGGCGTTGATCACCGCCGCGATCGTGGCGATGTTCGTCGGTGCCCGGCTGTTGCGCCCGATCGACGAACTCCGAGCAGCAACGCGCCGGATGGCCGACGGTGACTACTCGGCGAAGGTGCCCGTCCCGCCGAAACCGAACTCGCCTCGCTGGCCGACGACGTCAACCAACTCGGTGAGCACCTCGCCACCACCGAGCGACGTCGCACCCAGCTGCTCGGCGAGGTGACGCACGAGCTGCGAACGCCGATCACGGTCATCCGCGGGCAGACCGAGGGCCTCATCGACGGCGTCGTGACGCCCTCGGCGGAGGTCTTCGCGGCGATCGCCGAGGAGGCGTCGCGTCTGCAGCGGATGGTCGACGATCTGACCCTGTTGTCGCGGGCCGACGAGGGCACCCTCGAGATCCACCTGGCCGATCTCGACCTGGCGGCTGTTGCCGCCGCCGCCGCCGAACGGCTGAGGCCCCAGTTCGACTACGCCGACGTCGTGCTCGTCGTCGACGTGGACACCCGGCCCGGGCCGCTGACGGTTCGCGGTGACAGCGATCGGCTGACGCAGGTGTTGTCGAACCTGCTGGGCAATGCCCTCGGCCACACCCCGCCCGGCGGCACCGTCACGCTGCGTGCGGGACGCGACGGTTCGACGGCGTTCGTCGACGTGACCGACACCGGCCCCGGCATTCCCGGCGACGAACTCGAGCGCATCTTCGAGCGCTTCTACCGCCGACCGGACGACGCGACCGGGCGACCGATCCGTGCCGGACGCGGCATCGGCCTGACGATCGCCCGCAGCCTCGCTCGTGCGCAGGGCGGCGACGTGGTCGCTTCGTCGGCCGGGCCCGGCCGCGGGGCGACCTTCCGCCTGACGATCCCGCTCGACGATCATCCGCTGACGATCATCCGCTGACGGTGTCGGCGACCCGCTCGATCACTGCCGGCGGTTCGGACTTGGGGATCGACACGATCACCAGATCGACGCCGGCGGCCTCCATCGCCGCGACGTCCGCCCGGAGTGCGTCGTCGTCGCCCTCGTAGCGCGCCAGCATGCTGCACGTGATCTCGGCGGGGTCGCGTCCGATCGCCGCGCACGAGTCGTGCAGCACCGTGCGGCACTCGGCGAACTCGGTCAGGTCCTGGCCGCTGAAGTTCCAGTGGTTCGCGTAGCGCGCCGCCAGCGGGAGGGTGCGTCTGCGCCCCCGCCCGCCGATGCAGATCGGCAGTGGGCGTTGGACGGGCTTCGGGTTGTTCATCGCCTCGGTGAGGACGTAGTAGCTCCCCCGGAACGAGGTGCGATCGTTGCGGAGCAACGACTCGATCACGGCGAGGCCCTCCTCGAACCGATCGAAACGTTCGCGCATCGACCCCAGCTCGATGCCGAACGCGTCGCACTCCTCCTGGTTCCAGCCGGCTCCGATGCCGAGCTCGAGCCGTCCGCCCGACGTGATGTCGAGCGTCGACGCCATGTTCGCGAGCACGCCAGGGTGGCGGTACACCATCCCGGTCACGAGCACGCCACCACGGAGCCGTGTGGTCCCCTCGAGGAGTGCCGTCAGGCTGATCCACCCTTCCAGGCAGTCCTCGGTCGAGTCGCCGAAGAGCGGGTACAGGTGGTCGAACGTCCACCCCGACTCGAACACGTCGAGCCGGTCGGCTCGTTGCCACACGTCCTTCATCCAGGACCACGAGGTGCGTTGCGGTGACGTCGAGAAGGCGAATCGCATCGCGGAACGATCGCGCATCGGCCCCGACGGTCCGCTGCCGGAACGTCAGCGGATGGGCTCTGCCGTTGCCGCGAGGTCGCGGTACTCCTCGACGAGCACGCGCTTCTGGATCTTGGCCGACATGTTCCGCGGCAGCGGCTCGTCACGGACGACGAGGTAGCGCGGCAGCTTGAAGTCGGCCAGGACGTCGGAGCACGCATCGAGCACCGTCGAGGTCGTCACCAGTTCGGGATCGCCGACCGCGATGACCGCCGGCGTCTCGCCCCACCGTTCGTCCGGAACCCCGATCACCGCCACCTCGGCGATCCCGGGCAGCGCGGCGAGCAGTCGCTCGATCTCGGCGGGATACACGTTGAGCCCGCCGGAGATCAGCATGTCCTTCATGCGATCGACGACGTACAGGTAGCCGTCGTCGTCCAGTCGGCCGATGTCGCCCGTGTGCAGCCAGCCGTTGCGGAGGGCGTCGCGGCTCTCGGCGGGCCGGTTCCAGTAGCCGATCATGATCTGCGGGCCGCCGACGAGGATCTCGCCGAGTTCGCCGGGCGGAACCGGCCGGTCGTCCTCGTCGGCCACCATGATCCGGCCGTGCATCACGGCGAGCCCCGCCGAGCCGAGCTTGCGCAGTGCGTCGTGCGGCGCGAGCACGGTGCCCGCCGCGGACGCCTCCGTCAGGCTGTAGCCCTGCGCCATCGGCACCCCGCGCGCCTGGACGGCACGGATGATCGACTCGGGCACGGCGGCGCCTCCCGACGACGCGACCCGCCACGACGACAGGTCGGTGTCGGCCCACCGCGGATGCCCGATCAACGACTGGTAGATCACGGGCACGGCGAACAATCCGGTGATGCGCTCGGCCTCGATCAGCTCCAGGGCCCGCGTCGCGTCGAAGCCGGGCTCGAGCACGACGCAACCGCCCGACCAGTAGGTGAAGAGCCAGACGGCGAGACCGCCGGTGAACGCGAGGGGGAACGGTAGGAGGATCCGATCGTCGGGGCCGAGCGCCATGGCCTGCGCCCACCCCTGGGAGGCGGCGTTCCATGAATCGTGGGTCAGCACGGCGCCCTTCGGGTCGCCCGTGGTTCCCGACGTGTAACAGATGAATGCCGGCAGGGCGCCACCTCCGCCCGCCACGGCGACCGACTGCCCGTGCCGGCGATGATCGTCGAGTTCCTCGGCCGTCACGACCGGCCGGCCGTCGAGTTTCGAGAGCGCGTCCTGGAAGGCGGCCTCGCTCACGACGACCCGGCAATCGGCATCCTCGGCGACGTAGGCGACCTCGGTCGCCGTGAACCTGACGTTCATCGGCACCACGATGGCGTCGAGTTTCAGCGCCGCCATGGCGACCTCGCACCACTCCGGCCGGTTCGACATCAGCAACCCGACCCGGTCGCCCGGCCCGACGCCGAGGTCGGCCAGACCCGGCAGCGAGTTCGTCGGTTCGACGCTCGAGGTCGAGCCACGTGAACTCGCGCCCCTCGAACCGCAGTCCGACCGCGTCGGGTCGATTCGCTGCCCAGTAACGACCGATGTCGGCCAAGTGCACCATCGTCGACACCCCCGTCGATCGTCGAATGACCTCAGTGTCGTCGACGTCGACGACACCCGCGACAGTACGGTGTCGATGGTGACCCAGACGGCTCGGATCGGCATCTCGCTCATGCTCGGCGACGATGGCATCTCGCCGGCCGATCTCGCCCGAGCGGTCGAGGAACGTGGCTTCGAATCGCTCTGGCTCCCGGAGCACAGCCACATCCCCGTGAGCCGCGACACGCCGTGGCCGGGATCGTTGACCGGCGAACCGCTCCCCGAGGTGTACTCGCACCTGCTCGACATGACGGTGTCGCTGGCGATGGCGGCGGCCGTCACGACGCGCCTCCGGCTCGGAACGAGCGTGGCGCTGCTCGCCGCACGCGACCCGCTGTGGACCGCCAAGGAGTACGCCACGCTCGACGTGCTGAGCGGCGGGCGCGTCGAGTTCGGCGTCGGATTCGGGTGGAATCGCGAGGAGCTCGCCAACCACGGCGTCACCTTCGAGCAACGCTGGGACCACACCCGCGAGGCCGCGGCGGCCATCCGATCGGTGTGGTCCGACGACGTCGCTTCGTTCGACGGCGACCACGTCGCCTTCACCCCGTCGTGGGCCTGGCCGAAACCGGTCCGGCCGGGCGGCCCGAAGCTGCACATCGGCGGCGGCGCCGGCCCGCGTCTGCTCGGCCACGTCGCACAGTGGGGCGACGGCTGGATGCCCATCAGCGCCCGTCGAAGTCTCGCCGACCGCCTCACCCGACTCGACGAGGCGTGCGAGCGGGTGGGTCGCGACCGCGCCGAGATCGACGTCAGTGTGTTCGGCGCCACGACCGATCCGGCGGGCCTGGCCAACCTGTTCGGCGAGGGGGTCCACCGGGCGGTCCTCACCCTCGCGAGCCATCGTCGGGATGACGTGCTCCGCCAACTCGACGAGTGGGCTCCGCTCGTCGACGACGTGTGACGGTCGCTCAACCGACGGGTGGCCTGACCGCCTCGATCGTCGCCGACACCACGTACTCGGTGATGCTGCGACCGGGTGCCCACTGTTCGATGAAGGACTTGCTCTCGTCCTTCGGCGCGATGACGACGTTCTCGAACCCTGCATCGAGCAGCATCGTGCGGAGATCGGAGATGAGCAGTGCCCCCGCCATGCAGCCGGTGTACAGGCCGAGGTCACTGCGAATCTCGTCGGGCAGTTCGGCCGATGCCACGACGTCGGAGATCGCCAGTCGTCCACCGGGACGGAGTACTCGGTACGCGTCGGCGAACACGGCGGCCTTGTCCGGAGAGAGGTTGATCACGCAGTTCGAGATGATCACGTCGACGGTGCCGTCCGCGACGGGCAGGTGTTCGATCTCGCCGAGTCGGAACTCGACGTTGCCGTAGCCGCCCTTCTCGGCGTTGGCTCGCGCCTTGGACACCATCGCCGGCGTCATGTCGACCCCGATCACCCGACCGGTCGGGCCGACGGCACGGGCGGCGAGGAAGGCATCGAAGCCGGCACCGCTTCCCAGGTCGAGCACCGTCTCTCCCGACTGCAGCGCTGCGATCGCGCCGGGATTCCCACAGCCGAGGCCGAGGTCTGCACCCTCGGGCACCGCGGCGAGGTCGTCGTCGGAGTAGCCGAGCCGCGTCGAATCCAGCTGGGTGGGCGACGACGTGTCGCAACAGGACGACGCAGACGGCGAACAGCACCCGCCACTGTCGCTCTCCGCGATCTGGCTGTAGGTCTCACGCACCGCAGCGCGCACGGCATCGTCGGCGGTCGTACTCATGGTCCTCCTTCGTGTCATCCGCCTACATCGAGTATCCGGCGCGGACCGTGCGCCTGCACAGAGGCCAAGGACTGTGATCACGCGGCCAGCTCCGACACCCTCGACCTGCCCGGCAGACCTGCTGTGAGCGATGTGCGCGACCTGTGCGCACATCGCTCCCCGAGCCGATCGTTCGGCGACGTCCGACCTAACGTGCCGGGAATCTATCCGGGGTTTGCGTGACACTCCTGTTGGGGCGGGTCAACCGAAGTGTCACGCAAAACCGGGTTCGCCGAGAGGAGACGAACATGACGAGCGTGCAGGGCCGTGACGACACGACACCGGTGACGGACGAGCCGGTGCTGCTCGTCGACGACCCGCTGCCCAAGGTGCGACGGCTCACACTCAACCGTCCCGCAAAACGCAACGCGCTCGACGACGACCTTCGCGGCGCACTGTTCGACGCGCTGCGCGCGGCCGATCGAGCCCGCGACGTCTCGGTGATCGTGATCCGTGGTGCCGGGCCGTCGTTCTGTGCCGGCTACGACCTCGGCTCGGTGAACCACGACGTCGAACGCGCCATCGCCCCGGCCGACGGGTGGTGGAGTCGCCACGTCGTCAACAACTGGTTCGAGATGTGGGACATGCCGACGCCGATCATCGGCCAGGTGCACGGGTACTGCCTCGCCGGCGGCACCGAACTCGCCGCGGCCTGCGACCTCGTGTACGTCGCCGAGGACGCGAAGATCGGGTACCCGCCGGTTCGCCTGATGTCACCCCCGGACATGCAGTGGCAGACCTGGTTGATGGGTCTGCGGCGCGGGATGGAGGCGTTGCTGACCGGTGACGCGATGAGTGGCGTCGAAGCTGTCGAGGCCGGTGCGGCGAACCGAGCGTTCCCCGTCGAGGAACTCGACGCCGCCGTGCTGGCCGTCGCCGAACGTGTCGCCAAGGTGCCGCCCGAACTGCTCGCCCTCAACAAGCGCGCCGCCCACCGGGCCATGGACGTCATGGGAATCCGCAACGCGATCCGTGCGACGGCCGACATCCAGGCGCTCGGGTTCCACCAGCCCCCGTCGAAGGAGTACATGCGCTCGTTCGCGGAGAAGGGCGTCACCCAGGCCCTGAGCGACCGTGACCGACAGTTCTCCGACTACCGCGAACGGGACGTCTAGCTCTCGTCAAGAAATCTTCAGGTTTTCGTCAAGGTCGACGAGGAGCCGACCGATGGACAGGGGTGACTCGAACCAAACGGATCCTCCTCGCCACCGGTGTCGCCCTCGCTCTCGCCGTTCCGGTGAGTGGCGCGATCGCCGACGCGGCGCCTGCCACGACCACCACCGACACCACGATCACCGTCAGCGGAGGCGACAGCCTCGCCGGGATCGCCTACCGCTACGGGGTACGGCTGTCGGCGCTCCTGCGGGCCAACTCGATGACCGTCACGACGGTGATCCACCCCGGTGACACGCTCGTCATCCCCGCCGGAGCATCGCTCCCCACGGCATCGAACCCCGTCGCCGCGACCAGCACGGGGTCGTCCAGCACGGGGTCGTCCAGCGCCGCCACGACCGGTACGACCTACACCGTCGTCGCCGGTGATGCGCTCGCCGGGATCGCCTGGCGCCACGGCGTGAAGCTGGGCGCGCTGGTGAAGGCGAACGGGATCTCGGTCGCGAGCGTGATCATGCCGGGCCAGACCCTGACGATTCCGCCGGCCACGATGGCGATCCCGACTCCTCGTGCGTCGACGCCCGCACCGGCCGCCGCTCCCGCCGGTGGCATCGTGGCGGCGGCTGCGGCCACCCCCACGAGTTCCACGACCGGGTCGCTCGACACGTTGCTCACCTACCTTCGCGCCCAGGTCGGCACCCCCTATCAGTTCTTCAGCGCCGGTCCCGACACGTTCGACTGCTCGGGTCTCGTCGTTGCCGGCTTCCGTCAGATCGGCATGTCGATGCCGCACCAGAGCCGGGCGCTGGCCCGTCTGGGCACGCCCGTCGACTGGACGACCGAGACGATCGCCCCGGGCGACCTCGTGTTCACCTCGGCGGTGAACGACCCGGCGCTGATCACCCACGTCGGCGTCGCCCTCGACTCGCAGCGCTGGGTCCACGCAGTCGGCATCGGCCGCACGGTGAGCATCGGCTCGTTGCCGAGCAGCGACCGGATCATGGCCGTGCAGCGCATCACCCTCCCCTGATCGATCCTCCACCGGAGAGCCATGAGCGAAGCGACCGAGGGGTGGTCGCCTCGCTCATCGATCGCCGGTCGGGATCCGGCGGTGCGGCCTGCGTAGGTTCTCCTCCATGACCGAACGACTGCCCGCCGTGTCCCTCGCTGCCGGCCCCGGACGCCGCCGACAGACCGTCGAACTCGCTGTCGAGATCGAGCAGCGTGGCTTCTCGGGGATCTACTGCCCGAGCTTCGGCGACGCGATGGGGCTGTGCCTCTCCATCGCCCACGCCACCACGACGATCGAGTTCGGCACGTCGATCCAGCCGATCTACCTGCAGCACCCGGTGGCGCTCGCCACGTCGGCGAGCTACCTCCACGAGATGGCCGACGGCCGCTTCCGCCTCGGTGTCGGCGTCACCCACGGGCCCGTGATCAAGCGCCTCGGGGTCGAGACCGGCAGGCCACTGAGCGACATGCGCGAGTACGTCTCCATCGATGCGTGCCGCCGCCGAGCCCATGGGCGGCCTCCCGCCGGTCGTGCTCGCAACGCTGCGCGACAAGATGGTCGAGCTCTCCGTCGAGGTCGGCGACGGTGCGGTGTGGGCGAACGGGTCGAGGAGCCGCATGGCGCACTCGCTGTCGCTCGTCGCCGAGTCGCGCCGCACGGACGGCTTCTGGATCGGCAACATGATCCCGACGGTGATCGACGACGACCTCGACACGGCACGCGCCCGCAACCGCAAGACGTTGCAGGGCTACGTCGCGCTGCCGAACTACCGCAACTACTGGATCGAAGCAGGCTACGAGGCCGAGATGTCGGCGGTGCAGGCCGCGCTCGAGGCGAAGGATGCCGACGCGGTGCTGGCCGCGATGAGCGACCGCTGGCTCGACGACTGCACGCTGTCCGGCCCGGTCGGTCGGGTCCGCGACGGTGTCGAGGCGTGGTTCGATGCCGGGGTGACCGCCCCGATCCTCGTACCCTCGTCGACGTCGGGCGGACAGGCCAAGGCCTTCGCCGAATTGTTCGACGCATACGCTTGACCACCACCCGAACCGAGGAGAAGCCGATCATGAGTGACCCAGCAGCAGTCGTGGCCGCGTTCATCGCGGCCATCGAAGCCAAGGACATCGACGCCGCCGTCGAACTGCTCGCCGACGACGTGTCGTACGAGAACGTGCCGATGTCGCCGATCGCCGGCAAAGAGGCCGTGCGGGCGACGCTCGGCGCCTTCCTCGGCGCGGCGTCGCAGGTCGAATGGCCGATCGCACGCCAGGTCGTCGCGGGCAACGTCGTGGTCAACGAGCGACTCGACCGGTTCCAGATCGGCAACGGCTGGCTCGAACTCCCCGTCGCCGGATTCTTCGAGGTCACCGACCAGGGACTGATCAGCCTGTGGCGCGACTACTTCGACATGTCGAGCTACACCGGCCAGCTCGCCGCGCTCACCGCCACCGACTGACGCGTCTCAGACGAATTCCCGCACCGGCTGCGGGGTGTAGGGGGCTTCGAGGCGGGCGACTTCGTCGTCGCTCAGGACGAGGTCGAGCGAGGCGATCGCATCGTCGAGGTGGTGCGGCTTCGTCGCTCCGATGATCGGCGCGCTCACCGTCGGGTTGCGTGAGACCCATGCCAGCGCCACCTGGGCGCGTGACACGCCGTGGTCGGCGGCGATCGCGGCGACCTCGGTGATGATCTCGGTGTTGGCCGTGTCGTAGAGACTCCTGCCGAACTCGTCGGTGTCCTGACGTGGCGTCGACTCGTCGAGGTCACGGGTCAGCCGACCCCGAGCGAGCGGGCTCCACGGGATCACGCCGACACCCTGGTCGGCGCACAGCGGGAGCATCTCGCGCTCCTCCTCGCGGTACAGCAGGTTGTAGTGGTTCTGCATCGTGGCGAACTTCGTCCAGCCGTTGCGTTCGGCGACGTGCTGGGCCTTGGCGAACTGCCACGCCCACATCGACGACGCGCCGATGTGCAGCGCCTTGCCGGCCTTCACGACGTCGTGCAACGCCTCCATCGTCTCCTCGATCGGCGTGCGATGGTCCCATCGATGGATCTGGTACAGGTCGACGTAGTCGGTGCCGAGGCGCCGAAGGCTGTTGTCGATCTCGGCCATGATCGCCTTGCGCGACAGGCCGCGGCCGTTCGGGCCGGCGTGCATCTGGCCGTGCACCTTCGTGGCCAGCACGATCTCGTCGCGGCGGGCGAAGTCGGCGAGTGCCCGTCCGACGATCTCCTCGCTCGTGCCGTCGGAATACACGTTGGCGGTGTCGAAGAAGTTGATGCCCGCCTCGATCGCGCGCTGGATGTGCGGCCGGCTCTCGTCCTCGCCCAGTGTCCACTCGTGGTTGCCGCGGTCGGGGATGCCGTAGCTCATGCACCCCAGGCAGATGGGTGACACGTCGAGACCGGTGCTGCCGAGTTTGCGATACCTCATGGTCGGACCCTAGGGCGCGGCGACCGGGCAGGGTTGATCCGGCGGACCTCTCCGATTAGGTTGTAGTCATCACTACAACCAGGAGATTCACGTGACCACGCTCACGCCGTCCGATGCCGCCGATCTGTTCCGTCGAGCGCCCGACCGCTTCCTCGACGTCGGTGCGGGTGAGGTCGCCCATCGACGCGTCGGCAGCGGGCCCGACGTGTTGTTCGTCCACGGCTGGCCGGTGAGCGGGGCGACGTTCCGAACCCTCCTCCCGTATCTGGTGGACCACGTCACCTGTCATGTGATCGACCTTCCCGGCGCCGGCTCGAGCCGGTTCGACACCACCACGACGCTCACCATCGACCAACACATCCGCAGCGTCAGCCGCGTCGTCGACCTGCTCGAGCTCGACGAGGTCGCGGTCGTCGGCCACGACAGTGGCGGGATGATCGCCCGTCACGCGATGGTCGGCGATCCGCGGTTGCGGGCGATGGGTCTGATCGACACCGAGCAGCCGCAGGGATCGAGCTGGCGGTTCCGGATGTTCCTCGCGGCGAGGCACATGCCGGGGCTCGGCGTCGGCGCTCGGCTGGGCGGCCGGCCAGCCGAGCGTGCGCCGCAACGAGTTCGTGTTCGGTGGCGCGTTCGCCGACACGTCACTGCTCGACGGCGAGTTCGACGAGTTCTTCCTGCGGCCGCTGCACGAGGTCCCCGAGCGTCGGAAGGCAGCGGTGCGGCTGCTCCGCAGTTTCGACTACCGGCACGTCCGCGATCTCGCCGGCATCCATCGGCGGCTCACGGTCCCGGTGCAGTTGGTGTGGGGCGACCGCGATCCGTTCTTCCCGATCGAGCGCGCCAGGGAGATGGTCGGGACCTTCCCCGACGCTCGACTCGCGACGATCCACGGCGCGAGCGTGTTCTCCCACGAGGAGCGGCCGGCCGAGGTGGCGCAGGCGCTGCTGCCGGTGCTGACCGGCCAGTGGTGACCTGACGACGCTCAGGCGACGCCGAGGCGCTCGGCCGCCCGGTCGGCCGCCTCGTGGCCGGCGAGCTGGCGAAGCAGCAGGAGGCCGTCGATGAGCGCGATCGCTGCTTCGGACTCGGCTCGTCGTGCCGCGGGTTCGCCGTCGAAGAATGTTGCCAGCCACTCGATCCAGACGTCGACGAGCCCTGTCACCACCCGGCGGTACGGCTCGCGTCCGGATGCCGCGAGCCCGTTCGCCTCGAAGAACAACGCGAAGATCGGATCGGCATCCCGACGAGCGAGGACCGGCCAGGCGGTTCGGGCGAGCTCGACGTGGTCGGCAGCGGGTGCGGTGAACGCCTCGGCCAGGGTCACCTGCAGCCGAATGCCGACGGCACCCATCACCTCGGTGATGAGGTCGTCCTTGGTGGGGAAGTAGTACACGATGATGCGGTCGCTGATCGCCAGGCGCTTCGCGAGTCGCCCGAACGTGAGCTGGCTGAGGCCTTCGTCGAACACGGCGTCGAGCGCTCCCTGCAGGATCTCGTCCTTGCTGTGCTCGTGACCCACCAACGTTGATCGTAGTGATCACTCGGACGAGTCGTTGCCGGGCGTGAAGTACGCTCACGACGTGCCTCCAGCGTTCGGTGTCACGATGGCGGGGAGGTCGTACTCCTTCGGCGACCTGCGCACGCTGCTCGCCAAGGCATCACCACACCGATCAGGTGATGAACTCGCGGGGATCGCGGCGCAGTCACGACAGGAGCGCGTTGCCGCGCAACTCTGCCTCGCCGAAGTGCCACTCGCCGCGTTTCTCGACGACCCGATCGTCCCGTGGGAGATCGACGACGTCAGCCGCCTGATCCTCGAGCAGCACGACCCCGAGGCATTCGCGCCGGTGCGCTCGATGTGCGTGGGCGAGTTCCGCGACTGGCTGCTCTCGTACGACACCACCACCGACGATCTGGCGTCGATCGCGTGGGGGCTCACGCCGGAGATGGTCGCCGCGGTCAGCAAGGTGATGGGCAACCAGGACCTGGTGCTCGTGGCGAGCAAGTGCTCGAAGGTCACGGCGTTTCGCTCGACGATCGGTCTCCCGGGGCGGTTGTCGGTGCGGCTCCAACCGAACCACCCCACCGACGATCCGCTGGGCATCCTGGCCTCGGTGATCGACGGGCTGTCGTACGGATGCGGCGACGCCGTCATCGGTGTCAACCCGGCACTGGACTCGCCGGAGCACTGTCGACGTCTGCTCGACATCCTCGACGACGTGATCAGTCGCTTCGCGATCCCGACGCAGTCGTGCGTGCTCACTCACGTCACCACCACCTTGCGCTGCATCGAGGAAGGGGCCCCCGTCGATCTCGTCTTCCAGTCGATCGCTGGTACCGAGGCGACGAATCGATCCTTCGGTGTCACGCTGGACCTGCTCGCGGAGGCCCGTGAGGCGGCACTGTCGTTGCACCGCGGTGGGTCGCAGGTGATGTACTTCGAGACGGGCCAGGGTTCGTGTCTGTCCGCCGGGGGCCATCACGGCGTCGATCAGCAGACGCTCGAAGCTCGGGCCTACGGCGTTGCACGCCAGTTCGACCCGCTGCTCGTCAACACCGTCGTCGGATTCATCGGCCCCGAGTATCTCCTCGACGGCAAGCAGGTGATCCGCGCCGGTCTCGAGGATCACTTCAGCGGCAAGCTCCTCGGTCTGCCGATGGGTTGCGACGTCTGCTACACGAACCACATGGACGCCGACCAGGACGACATGGACGTGCTGCTGACACTGCTGGCAACAGCGGGGTGCAACTTCATCATGGGTGTTCCCGGCGCCGACGACGTGATGCTCGGCTACCAGTCCACGTCGTTCCACGACGCGCAGTACGTCCGCCAACTGCTCGGACTCCGCCCGGCACCGGAGTTCGACGACTGGCTCTGCAAGATGGGCGTGACCGACGACCGTGGTCGGTTGCGTCCGGCGAACGACGTCCCCGCGCTGCTGGCCGCACTCGACCATGCCGGGCCGGACCCGTCGAGATGAACCCCGAATCGTGGGATGCGATCCGAGCGATCACCCCCGCGCGGGTTGCGCTCGGCAGAGCGGGTGGGAGTCTGACGACCGCGGCGCGCCTCCAGTTCCGTGCAGATCACGCCCGAGCCCGCGACGCCGTCAACCAGGACTTCGACGTTCATCGACTGGTCGACGCGCTCACCGGCGCGGGACATGCGGCGGTCGCGCTGTCGTCGGCGGCGGCATCACGCGAGGAGTACATCCGGCGGCCGGATCTCGGTCGTGTCCTGGCGGAGCACTCGCGTGGCGCCCTTCGAGCGCTCGCCGCCGACCCGTACGACCTGGCGATCGTCGTGTGCGACGGACTGTCGCCGCTCGCGATCGAACGAGACGGTCCGCCCCTCGTCGATGCCATCCTCGAACGGCTGGACGACTGGTCGATCGCCCCGGTCGCGGTCGTCGCCAACGGTCGCGTCGCCGTCGGCGACGACGTGGGCGTCACCCTCGGAGCGCGACTCGTCGTGGTGTTGATCGGCGAACGGCCCGGGTTGTCGGTGTCCGAGAGCATCGGCGCGTACGTGACGTTCGAACCGGCCCTCGAGTCGGACCGATGCGCAGCGCAACTGCGTGTCGAACATCCACGACCGCGGCCTCTCGATCGACGAGGCCGCGCACCGGATCGTCGGCCTCGTCCCGTCGAGCCTCGATACAGGGCCTGTCGGGTATCGGCCTCCACGACGAGGACACGACAGACGTTCTCGACTCGGTATCGCCGATCGAGCCGACCAGCTAGCCTGACCGGCCGCCGGGAGCCGTCCGGTCATCACCGAAAGGTTCTCCATGACGTCGACGAACGCACACCAGACCGTCCACGCGAGCGTGTCGGGGCCGATCGTGATGATCGGATTCGGGTCGATCGGACGCGGCACACTGCCGCTCATCGACCGCCACCTCGACTTCGACCGCACCCGCGCCGTCGTCGTCGAACCCGACGACCGCGACCGGGGGATCGTCGAGGAGTACGGCGTGGAGTTCATCCAGACCGCCGTGACCGTCGAGAACTACCGCGACCTGCTGACGCCGCTGCTGACCGAAGGCGAGGGGCAGGGTTTCTGCGTGAACCTGTCGGTCGACACGTCGTCGCTCGACATCATGCGGCTGTGCCGGGAGCTCGGCGTGCTGTACATCGACACCGTCGTCGAGCCGTGGCCGGGCTTCTACTACGACAAGGAAACCGACAACGCCACCCGGACCAACCACGCGTTGCGTTCGACCGTGATCGACGAACGCGCGACAGTCGCCGGGCGGTACCACCGCGATCTCGTGCTGCGGCGCGAACCCCGGGATGGTGTCGTGGTTCGTCAAGGAGGCGCTGGTCACCCTCGCCGTCCGATCTCGGCGTCGACGCCGCCGAGCCGGCGGTCGGCGACAGCGCCGGATGGGCCGAGTACATGCGCACGATCGGTGTCCGCGGCATCCACATCGCCGAACGCGACACCCAGCGGACGCGCTCGCCGAAGCCGATCGACACGTTCTGGAACACGTGGTCGGTCGACGGGTTCATCTCCGAAGGGCTGCAGCCCGCCGAGCTCGGCTGGGGCACCCACGAGAACTGGATGCCCGACAACGCCCGCACGTTCGACGACCCGTCGGCGCCCGGCATCTTCCTCGAGCAACCCGGCGCCGAGACGCGGGTGCGCACCTGGTGTCCGTCGCACGGCGAGCAGTACGGGTTCCTCGTGACCCACAACGAAGCGCTGTCGATCCCCGACTTCTTCACGGTCCGCGGCGCCGACGGCTCGGCCGAGTTCCGCCCGACGTGTCACTACGCCTACCACCCGTGCAACGACGCGGTGCTCTCGTTCCACGAATTGTTCGGCGCGGCCGGTCGCTGGCCGTCGGAGCAGCACGTGCTCGACGAGGACGAGATCGTCGACGGACGCGACGAGCTCGGCATGCTGCTGTACGGGCACGAGCGCAACGCGTTCTGGTTCGGGTCGCAGCTCACGATCGAAGAGGCGCGGGCGTTGGCGCCGCACCAGAACGCCACCGGCCTGCAGGTCACCTCGGCCGTGCTGGCCGGAATGGTGTGGGCCCTCGAGAACCCCGATGCCGGCATCGTCGAGACCGACGACATGGACCATCGCCGATGCCTCGAGATCCAGCGCCCGTACCTCGGCACGGTCGCCGGCTACTACACCGACTGGACACCGCTCACGAATCGTCCCGGGTCTGTTCGACGAGGACATCGACCCCGACGATCCCTGGCAGTTCCGCAACGTCCTCGTCCACTGACGTACACGATGGTGTCTGACACCATCGTGTAACGTCACTCGTCGACGGGGCCGACGTGTTCGTCGGCGATCGCTCGGGCGGTCGTGAGGCTGCGGGGGTGACCGGTCACCGCTTCGAGGAAGTCGTCGCGATCGATCACCAACAGCTCGGCGTCGGTCACGGCGGTGACGGTCGACGTCCGCGGGACGTCGCGCAGCAGGGCGATCTCACCGAATGATCTGGCCCGGCCCGAGCCGGTTGACGGTCTCGACCGTCCTTCGTCACGGTGAACTCGCCGTCGACGATCAAGAAGTAGTGGTCGCCGTCGTCACCCTGCACGACGATCGCGGTGTCCGGCCGGACGCGGTCGGCGTTCGGACCGTTCGACCCAGCCGCTCCATCGTCGGTGCGGGCAGCGCGGCGAACACCGGATCGGCCACGAGGTGGTCGATGATCGCCGGGTCGACGGTCGGAGGGCCGTCACCCGACGCCCGCAACCGCACGACCCCGACCACGACCAGCCCGAGCACCACGAACCCGAGCACGACGAACGACTGCGCTCACCGTGAACCGGTTGACCATGATCGTGACCAGGAGCCCAGCCGACGGCGATGGCTGCCATCTGGGCGCCCTCGACGATGCCGAACACCCGGGCGAGCACGTCGGTCGGGGACTGTCGTTGGATCGTCACCGAGGCGGCGAGCTGTCATGAACGTCTCGCCGGCGCCGAGCACGGCGAAGAGCACCAGGGCCATGCCCAGTCCGTCGGTCGCCGCCATCAGCGACGAGCGCGCCGCCGGCCAGCACGGCGCTCGCCAGAAAGGCACGGCCGACGCGTGCGGTTCCGGACGAACCGGGCCACTGCGACCGCCCCGAGCATTCCGCCGACTCCGTAGGCGGCCGCGAGGAGCCCGGCTTGGCCGCCACCTCCGTCGAGCCGCTCGTCGGTGAAGGTGACGAAGAGCACGTCGGCGACGCCGTTCACGAGTCCGGCGACAGCGATCATGCCGACGAGGATGCGTACGCGGGACTCCCGTCTCAGCGTGGCGAACCCGGCGAACAGGCGGTGGGCGAGATCGCCGAGGTCGGGAACCTCGCCCGGTTCCTCGTCGAGCACCGGCGTTGCCAGCACCGCGAGGCATCCGAGACCGGTGATCACGGCGCACGATCGCGAACACGCCGGTCGGCGACACCGACGACCATCACGGCACCGGCGAGGAGCGGGCCGAGGAACACGCCGGCCTGCTGGATCATCCCGGCGACGACGTTGGCGCCGATCAGGTCGGTCGGCGTATGGGTGAGCGTCGGGAGCAGGCATCCCATCACCGGGCGGGTGAAGGAGACCGCCGCGGCAGCGACGGCACTCGCGGCGTACACGAGCAGCCAGTTGCCCGGACAGCATCGCGACGGCGACGACGACCATGGCGGCGGACTGCGCCGCGTAGCCCGCCAGCGAGCGCGCGTTGTGGGCGGAATCGGTCGCCGGCGTAGGAGGCGAACGGCGTGACCAGCACGGCCGGAACGAGCAGCAGGAAGGCAACGAGCCCGACCTCGCTCGGCCCGCCGCGTTCGAGTGCGAAGAACAGCACGGCCAGCCAGGTGGCGTACTCGCTGATCGAGAACCCGGCGTAGGCCAGCATCACCCGTCGCAGCTCGCGGGTCCGGCCGACGCGTACGAGCAGGGCGACGTAGCCGAGTTCGTTCACTCGCCTGTCTCCCCGTCGACCGCCACCCCGTCATCCTCCCATGCGCTGCGTGTCGGGGCAGCCGCTCCGATCGATCGCGGCAGCGACGGCTGAACGACTCGCCGTCGCCGTTCGGTCGTTCTCGCTGCGTTCACAATGGCGATACGGTCCGGCAACGTCGGTTCCGTACGTTGCCCGTCCATGGATACATCGGCGGGTACCGAACCGGATACCCCACTGGATACCGGATCCGTGATACAGGATCGGACACGCGGAGCGACACAGCTGCGCCCTCGGAACGGTCGCGTGGCGAGGCCACCCACCGGGCGATCAAGCGCAGTCTGCTCCTCGGAGAGTTCGCGTTCGGCCAGCGGTTGGCGGAGGAGCGGCTCGCCGCCAGGTTGCAGGTGTCGCGGACGCCGGTTCGCAACGCCCTCGTGCGACTCCACGCGGAGGGGCACGTGCAGCGGCACCCCGACGGCGGATTCGAACCGACCTTCCCCGACATGGATCGGATCGCCCAGCTGTACGAGGTTCGCAAGTCGCTGGAGATGACCGCCCTGCGGCGCCACGTGGGGGATGAGCCGGACGGGGCGTCGCACGATCGAACGGCCCTGCTCGAACTCCGTCGTGACTGGGTTGCCCTGGAACACACCGCTGCCGAGCACGTCGACCCCGACTTCGTGCTGGTCGACGAGGACTTCCACATCCGTCTCGCTCTCGCGAGCGGCAACGGCGCACTGGCCGAGGTGCTGGCCTCGGTCAACGAACGCATCCGCATCGTTCGCATCCATGACTTCCTGACCGAGGAACGCATCCGCGCCACCGTCGAGGAGCACGTGGGCATCATCGATGGCCTGCTCGACGGCACGGTCGAACAGGCGGCGGCACGTCTGGACGCACACATCGACGAGTCGGCACGCGTGGCATCCGAACGTGCGTGGAACTCCATGGTGCGCATGCTGGCGGGTCGGACGAAGAGCCGGATGCATGACTGACCGGCCCGACGATCCCCACGCGCTGCTGAGCGCACGTGGCATCACGCAGCGGTTCGGCATCGCTCGTCGCGAACGACCACGTCGATCTGGATCTGCGGGCCGGCGAAGTGCACGCCCTGCTCGGCGAGAACGGCGCCGGCAAGAGCACCCTGATGAAGGTGCTCTACGGGATCAACCATCCCGACGAAGGAGAGATCCGCATCGACGGCGAGCTCGCGGAGATCCACTCGCCGATCGACGCCCGCCGCTACGGAATCGGCATGGTGTTCCAGGACCTGCGCCTCGTCCCCGCGTTCACCGTCGCTCGAGAACATCGAGTTGTCCACCGGAACCGGGCGGATGCGGCCTGCGGCCGCGCAGGGCACGGGTCGTCGAGGCGGCCGATCGTCTCGGTCTGCACGTCGATCCCGATGCGCTGGTGCGGAATCTCACCCTGTCGCAACGCCAGATCGTCGAACTCGTCCGGGTGCTCATCGCCGAGTCGCGGATCGTGATCCTCGACGAGCCGACGAGTGCGCTCGCACCGCAGGAGGTCGATGCGCTGCTCGGCGTCATCGATCGGTTGCGGAGCGACGGTCTCGCCGTCGTGATGATCACGCACAAGCTCCGCGAGACCCGGGCGGTCGCCGACCGGGTCACGGTGCTGCGCGGCGGCAAGCTCGTCGTCAGGGGTGAGGATCCGGCGGGCCTGACCGACGACGAACTCGTCGAGCGCATGGTCGGCAAGAGCGTTCCCCCGCTCCCCGCCGATCGCGGCCCGCGTGGCAACGCGTCGGCGCTCGTCGTGAACGGCGTGTCGGTGCGCAGCTCCGATGGACGCATGGCGGTCCGGGACGCAACCTTCGACGTACGAGCCGGCGAGATCGTCGGCGTCGCCGGCGTGTCCGGCAACGGCCAGACCGAACTGCTCGAAGCCGTGCTCGGCCTGCGACCTCTCGGTCGACGGCGAGATCCACATCGCCGGCGACGAGATCTGGCGCGCCCGCCCCGAGATCGCCGTCGGCGCCGGCGCCGTCGACGTGCCCGAAGACCCGGTCGCCGACGCGGTCGTCCCGGGTCTGTCGGTGCTGCAGCACCTCGTGCTCGACGGTCGCCCGCTGCCTCGGCGTGGCTTCGGCGTGGACTGGGCCGCGGTACGCCGCAGATACGCCGACGACCCCGTCGCCCAACGGCTCTCGATGGCCGGCATCGACCGCCGAGTCGACGCACTGTCGGGCGGCAACGTGCAACGGGTGATGCTCACCAGGGCGTTCACCGCCGACGACGTCAGCCTGCTCGTCGCGGCCTACCCGAGCCGTGGCCTCGACATCGCATCGGTGCGCGAGACACAGCAACTCCTCCTCGAGCGCCGGGCCGCGGGCGCGGCGGTGCTGATGGTGTCCGAGGACCTCGACGAACTGTTGCTCGTCGCCGACCGGATCGTGGTCCTCCACCACGGCGAGATCGCCGGCGTGGTCGACGCGGTCGGAGCCGACCGTCAGCAGATCGGAAAACTGATGCTCGAAGGCGCCGGCACCCACGGATCGGAGGCCGCGGCATGAGCGCGGTCACCGACGCCGACGAGGCCCTCGGAAACAGCCAGGAGCCCGACGATCCGGCGCCCGTGCCCCGGCAACCAGCCGGCGAAGGCGGCCGCGACGTCGGTCGGTGGATGCGCGGGATCGGTCGTTGGATCGTCGCGCTCGGCGGAGCGTTGCTCATCTACTCGGCGTTCCTCCTCGCTTCGAGGTGCGAATCCCATCGATGCGCTCACTGCGATGTGGGACTCGTCGTTCGGTGACGCAACTGGCCTCGGCGAGACCCTGATCCGGGCGGCCCCGTTGCTGCTGGGGGCGTTGGCAGTCGTGGTGCCGGCCCGGGCAGGGCTGTTCAACATCGGCGGTCAGGGCCAGATGGTGTTCGGCGCGATCGGCGCATTCGCCGTGTCGTCGTTTCTCGACGGAGCGTTGCCGCAAGCCATCACCCTCGTGCTGATGATGCTCGGCGGAGCGGTCGGCGGCGCGGCGTGGGCGGCCATCCCCGCCGTTCTGCGACTGACCACGGGAGCGAACGAGGCGATCACGTCGCTGCTGCTCAACTACGTCGCCGGCCTCGTGCTCACATGGCTCGTCTTCGAACCCTGGAAGGACCCGGCGTCGCTCGGACAGGCCTACTCCGAGGAACTCGACACCGCGGAGTCGTCTGCCGATCATGTGGGGGGAGCGTGTGCACGCCGGGATCCTCCTCGCCGTCGTGGCCGCATTCGCCGTGTGGTGGCTGTTCCGCTCGACCCGGTGGGGCTTTCGTCTCCGGGTCCTCGGCGGCAACCCCGAAGCCGCCCATCGTGCGGGATTCAAGGTCAGCGATCTTGCCGTCGGAGCGATGCTCGTCGGCGGAGCGCTCGCCGGCCTCGCCGGCATGATCGAGATCAGCGGGGTCGAGGCGCGGCTGCGACCCGAGATGCTGGCCGGCTACGGGTACATCGCCTTCCTGGCATCGTGCCTCGCCCGCCACCATCCGCTCAAGGTCATGGGATCCTCGCTCGCACTGGCGGCGATCCTGGTCGGCGGCTTCGGCCTGAAGATCAGCGCCGGGCTGTCCGGAGCCGCCGTCAACGTCCTGATGGCGCTGGTGCTGCTCGCCGTCCTCGGGTTCGCCCAGAAGAAGGAAGTCCGATGATCGAACAAGTCCTGACCGGTGCCGTCGCGGGTGGTACGTCGATCCTGTTCCCGGTGGTCGGCGAGACCTTCACCCAGCGCTCCGGTGTCATCAACCTCGGCACCGAAGGGTCGATGCTCGCCGGTGCGCTGACTGCGTACATCGTCGGGATCGAGACCGGCAGTGTCTGGCTCGGTGCGCTCGCCGGCGCCGGTGCCGGCGCGCTGCTCGCGCTGGTGCATGCGTTCATGGTGCTGACCCGGGGCGCGAACCAGATCGCCTCCGGGCTCGTGATCACCTTCCTCGGGATCGGGCTCACGGCGCTGTTCGGGCAGGACTACGTCGGCCAGGGTGTCGAACGCGTTCGCCGCGGTTGCGATCCCGGGTCTGTCGGACCTCCCGTTCGTCGGCCCCATCCTGTTCGACCATGATCCCCTGACGTATCTGGCGATCCTGTCCGGGCCGATCGCCTGGTGGGTGCTGTACCGCACACGGTTCGGTCTCATGGTCCGAGCGGCCGGCGAGCGCCCCGAGGTGCTGGTCGCCTACGGCATGTCGGCCACCACCATCCGGTACGTCGCCACGGTGATCGGCGGAGCGATGGCGGGCCTCGGCGGCGCCCAGCTCTCGACCGCCTTCACCCGCAACTGGTCCGAGGAGATGACCGTCGGTCGCGGTTTCGTCGCCGTGTCGCTCGTCATCTTCGCCGCCTGGAACCCGATGAAGGCGATCATCGGCGCCTACCTGTTCAGCGGCGCCATCGCCCTCCAGCTCCAACTCCAGGCACGCGGCACCGACATCTCCCAGTACCTGCTCCAGGCGGCGCCGTACCTCGTCGTCGTCGTGATCCTCGCCGCCCTGAGTCGTCGACGAGCGCACGAGAGTCCCGAGTCGCTCAGCACGGTCTTCTGAGTTCCCGATCTCCAACCACGAACACCCAACCCCCCATCCCCACCCTCAACACCCCCCCAAACGGAGGAAACATGACCACCCGTCGTACCCGAGCCGTAGTGATCCCCGGACTCGTCGCGCTGGCCATGGTGGCCGCCGCGTGCGGTTCCGACGAAGGATCGAGCTCCGACTCGTCGCCCGCCGAGGCATCCGAAGCCGCCGCGCCGACGGACACCGAGGCAGCCGGCGAGTCCGCAGGCGCCGCGGGTGCCGTCGACACCGTCGGCTTCATCTACGTCGGGCCGAAGGACGACTTCGGCTACAACCAGGCTGCCTACGAGGGAAGCCTCGCGATGCGAGGAGGCGTTCCCCGACCTCGAAGTGCTCCAGGCCGAGAACGTTCCCGAAACCGCCGAAGCCGAAGCCGTCATGCAGGACATGATCGACAACGGCGCCGACCTCATCTTCGCCACCAGCTACGGCCACCTCGAGTTCGCCGCCAACCTCGCCGCCGAGAACCCCGACGTCGTGTTCGTCCACCAGGGCGGTCTCGAGCAGGAGCCGCTCGACAACCTCGGCACCTACTTCGGCACGGTGTACGAGCCGGTGTACACGGCGGGCATCGCCGCCGGCGCAGGCCAGCGAGACCGGCACGCTCGGCTACGTCTACGCCTTCCCGATCCCGCAGACGCTCGCCAACATCAATGCCTTCACGCTCGGCGCCCAGTCGGTGAACCCCGACATCGAGACCATCGCCGTCTCGACCGGCAGCTGGTGCGACCCGGCGCTGCAGGCCCAGGCCGCGCAGAGCCTCATCGACGAGGGTGCCGACGTCCTCACGCAGCACCAGGACTGCACCAAGACCATCGTCGAGGCCGCCGAGGCTGCGGGTGTGTACTCCGTCGGCTATCACGCCGATGCGTCCGAACTCGCCCCGAACGGCTGGATCACCGGTTCCGAGTGGGACTGGGCTGCGCTGTACACCGACATCGTCGCAGACCGTGGTCGACGGCACGTTCGCCGAGAGCGAGTACAACGGCGACTTCCGGGTCGGTCTGCAGACCGGCGACAACCCGTTCATCCAGTCGGCGTTCGGCTCCATGGTCGACGACGACACCATCGCCCTGATCGACGCGGCGAAGGAGTCGTTCGTCGCCGGTGGATCGCCGTTCGCCGGACCGGTCACGGACCAGGACGGCACCGAGGTGTGGGCCGAGGGCGAGCAGCCGACCTACGCCGAGGTCGAGCAGATGGACTTCTTCGTGCAGGGTGTGATCGGCTCGACCGACTGATCGACGGGCTCTGCCGACACCTCCCGTCATGTCCACCATCTCCGGAACCGGCCCCGACGTCGTGCTCGTGCACGGCGTCGGGGTCGGGCCCGGAGTCATTCACCAGAACCGCTGCAGCGCTTGCCGACGTCGGCCGCAGGGTGCACCTCGCGGTCCGCCCCGGGTATGGCGACGCTGCCGACGTCGGGGATCGGGCAGTCGGCCTCGACCGCCAGGTCGACATGGTCATCTCGGAACTCGAGGAACGAAAGGAACAATCCATCGTGTGGGTCGGAGTGAGCGGTGGGGCCACGCTCGGAGTCATCGCGGCGTCTCGAAGGCCGGCGGCGATCGACTGCGCCGTGCTGCACGAGCCCCTCGTCGGCTCGACGGCGGCCGCCCTCCACGCCACCGTCCGGATGGCGGCTCGGCAGCTCGCACCGGTCCGCGCGACCCCGGCGGCGTGAGACCCGTGCCGCTGAGTTCATGGCGGCTCTGGTCGGGCCGGCGGGCTGGGACGCTCTCGGCGACGACGGTCGAGCACTGGTCACGCGCGGCGCTCGGAGCTCATCGCCGAGGAGGTACCGATCTTCGCCGCCTTCGAAGCCGACGAGGTACCCGACGACGACCGTGCGGGTGGTGATCACCGTCGGTGAGCGGTCGCCCGATGCGCGCCACGAGGCGGCCGAACGCGCAGCCGAGCTACTGCACGGGCACGTGGTCGTCGATTCCCGGTGTCGGGCACCTCCCGCAGGTCGAGGCCCCCGACGCGTTCGCCGAGATCATCCGGAGCTGCTCGTGACCGGTCACGTCGAGCACACCACGCCCTACCCGTGGCCGTACGACGGCTGCGCTGTCGCTCTCACGCACGGCGCTGGTCGTGGTCGGCTGGGACACGACATGGTGGCAGCGCTGCCACCGGCCCGAGCTCGTGGTCGAGCCGATCGGCCGTCTCGCCGACGCGGTCGACCACGTCGTGGTCGTCGACCACGCTCCGCTCGGGGTCGGCTCATCGTCGATCATCGACCACCTCGTCGCCGGCGCGGCGGCACACCTCCGACGCTCGCTGGCGCCGCCTCGATCACCGCCGCCGGTGTCGACGGCTTCTTCGGGGGCCCGCTCGACACGGTCCTGCGTGCGGCGCACTGCGATCTGATCCTGCTCGTCGGGCTCGGCCTCGAAGCCACCGTGCACTCCACGATGCGCAGCGCCAACGACCGTGGCTACGAATGCCTGTTGGTCGTCGACGCCTGCGCGCCGCTCGATCCCGATCTCGTCGCGCCGGCGACGTCGATGGTCGAGATGTCCGGCGGCATCTTCGGCGCCATCGGAACGACCGATCCCGTCCTGGCCGCGCTCGGCCAGGCATCCTGTTCGAAAGGAACACCGTGACCACCATCCACCGAACCGACGACCACCTACCCCGCGATCGAGGCCGACCCGTACACGTGGCCGTACGACGGCGTGATCGACCCACGCCGCACCGCCTTGATCAACATCGACTGGCAGACGGACTTCTGCGGGCCGGGTGGGTACGTCGACGCGATGGGCTACGACCTGAACCTCACCCGAGCCGGACTCGAGCCGACCGCGCGAGTGCTCGCGGCAGCGCGGGCGGTGGGGATGACCGTCATCCACACCCGCGAGGGTCACGAGCCCGACCTGTCCGATCTTCCGCCGAACAAGCTGTGGCGTTCTCGACGGATCGGTGCCGGCATCGGCGACGCCGGCCCGTGCGGTCGCATCCTCGTGCGGGGTGAAACCGGCTGGGAGATCGTTCCCGAGGTCGCCCCGATCCCGGGCGAGCCGATCATCGACAAGCCGGGCAAGGGTGCCTTCTACGCGACGCAACTCGACCTGGTGCTGCGCACGGCAGGAGTGACGCACATCGTCCTCACCGGCATCACGACCGACGTGTGCGTCCACACGACCATGCGCGAGGCGAACGATCGCGGGTACGAGTGCCTGCTGTTGAGCGACTGCACCGGAGCGACCGACGTCGGGAACTACGAGGCCGCACTCGAAGATGGTCACGATGCAGGGCGGGGTCTTCGGCGCAGTCGCGCACATCAGAGGCGCTGCTCGCGTCGCTCGACGCGTGACCGGTCCCGCGGCGCGACGGGCGGACCTGCCGGTCACGGTCGCCGGGCTGATCGACGCATACCGGGCCGGCGATCTGACACCGGCGGACGTGATGGACGCGACGCTCGCCCGCGTCGCCGCCCATGGCGATCCCGCGGTGTGGATCGGTGGCATCGACGCCGATGCCCTGCGCGAGGCGGCCGAGCAATCCGAGCATCGGAGCGCTCGGCGGTGTGCCCTTCGCCGTGAAGGACAACATCGATGTCGCCGGCGCGCCGACGACTGCAGGCTGCCCGGCATACTCGTACGAGGCGGCGACGTCGGCAACGGCAGTCGATCATCTCGTCGACGCCGGTGCAGTGGTGATCGGAAAGACGAACCTCGATCAGTTCGCCACCGGTCTCGTCGGGACCCGATCGCCGTACGGCACGCCGACCAACCTGTTCGATCCCACGGTCGTGCCGGGAGGGTCGAGTTCCGGCTCGGCGGTCGCGGTCGCGGCAGGGCTCGTTCCGTTCGCCCTCGGCACGGACACGGCGGGCTCCGGTCGCGTCCCGGCAGCACTCGGGAACATCATCGGCTTCAAGCCCACGCTCGGTCTCGTCAGCTCGGTCGGCGTGGTCCCCGCCTGTCGCTCCTTGGACTGTGTCTCGGTGTTCGCGCTGACCGCACGCGACGCGGCCATCGTCCTCGATGCGCTCGACCGCCCCGATGCGAACGACATCTACTCGCGGCCCGGTGGGCGCGCGACATCAACGACGGGCCGCCGCGCCGACGGACGTGACGATCGGAGTCCCCGACGACGTCGGTGCTCGCGGGTTGCGACCCGCTCGCTGGCCGAGGCGTTCTCGCGGCACGTGGAGGAGTTGGCGAGTCTTGGCGTCGAGGTTGCGCCGCATCGACCTCGGCCCGTTCCTGGAGGCCGGCGCGCTGCTGTACGACGGTCCGTGGCTCGCCGAACGGCATGCCGCCGTGGGACGTTTCATCGAGGAGCATCCCGACGACGTCCATCCGATCACCCGCTCGATCATCATGGGTGCCGGCCGCTTCAGCTGCGGCCGATGCGTTCGCCGCCGAGTACCGCCGTCGCGAGCTGGCGATCGAGACCGCCAGCACCTGGCGTGACGTCGACGCGATCGTCGTGCCGTCCGTGCCGACGATCCCGACGATCGAGCAGGTCGCCGCCGACCCGATCGGGCGTGAACGCCCGCCTCGGGCGGTTCTCGACCTTCGTCAACCTGCTCGACCTGTGCGCCGTCGCGGTGCCCGGCGGCATGCTGCCGACCGGGCTCCCTGTCGGGTTCACACTGGTGGCGCCGGCGTGCTCCGACCGGTTCCTGCTCGCCCTCGCCGACGACTACCAGCGTCTGGTCGATCGGCCACTCGGAGCACTGCAGCGCGACCATGGACAGCTGCCGGTCACCGGCCCGGCTCCCTCACGACCTCGATACCGCTTGCCGTCGTCGGCGCCCATCTGAGCGGGCAACCGCTCAACGACCAGCTCGTGTCGCGTGGTGCGCGGCTCGCCGCGCGCACCACCACCGTCGGCCAACTACCGCCTCGTGGCGCTGGCCGCGAGTACGCCTCCGAAGCCGGGACTCGCCAGGGTGACGGAGGGCGGAGCGGCGATCGAGGTCGAGGTCTGGGACGTCCCGGCCGATGCCTTCGGATCGTTCGTCGCCGCAGTTCCGGCGCCGCTCGCCATCGGGAAGCTGGAGCTGGCGGACGGCTCGTGGGTGAGCGGATTCGTGTGCGAACCCGTCGGTCTGGACGGCGCCGAGGACATCACGCGGTTCGGTGGCTGGCGCGCCTACCTCGCGCAGCGAACGGCGCCGTGACACCCGCCGGGCTCCGAGGCACCGTGCTCGGGTCGGTTACGTTGGCCTGATGGACATTGGGATCTTCGGTGGCGTCAGCGGACGCAGCGGTCTGGCGGGAGTCATCGCCGACGTGAAGGCGGCCGCCGATGCGGGCTTCGCCTCGTACTGGATGCCGCAGCTGGTGCAGTCAGTCGAGGCGATGAACATCATCGGCGCCGTCGCCCAGCACGTGCCGAACATCCGTTTCGGGACGTCGGTCGTACCGACCTACCCGCGGCACCCGATGGTGATGGCCGAGCAGGCGATGACCACCAGCATGCTGACCGGCGGCAAGTTCACGCTGGGGATCGGGTTGTCGCACCAGCCGGTCGTCGAGGGGATGTGGGGCCAGTCGTTCGACAAGCCGCTGCGTCACGCTCGCGAGTACCTCGAGGTGCTGATGCCGCTGCTCGGCGGCGAGTCGGTGAGCTTCGTCGGCGAGACCGTCACGGCTCGCGGCAAGTTGGACATCGACGCCGTCGCACCTCCCGTGCTCTTCGCGGCGCTCGGTCCGCAGATGCTGCGCCTGGCCGGTGCCCGCTGCGACGGCACGATCACGTGGATGACCGGTGCGGCAACGCTGGCGTCGCTCACGGTGCCGACCATCAGCGAGGCCGCCGAGGCCGCCGGTCGACCCGCTCCGGAGATCGCCGCCGGCTTCCCCATCTGGGTCACCGACGACGCCGACGCCGCCCGCGAGAACGCCGCCAAGACGTTCATGATCTACGGCCGCCTGCCGTCGTACCGGGCGATGCTCGACCACGAGGGTCTCGCCGGCCCGGAGGATCTCGCCATCATCGGCGACGAGGCCACCTGTGCCGGTCGGATGGACGAACTCGCCGCTGCGGGGGTGACGTTGTTCGCTGCGTCGGAGTTCGCCGCCAACCCCGAGGATCGAGCACGAACCAGGGCGTTCCTCGCCGGCCGACTCTGATGGAGCTGTCCGCGCGATCGCTGGGCTGGTTGCGGTACCTGCACCGCAAGGCGCACACGCCCGACGACTGGAGCCGGGCCGGGTCACCCCACCCGCACTGGGACAACCGGTCCGATCCGCCGATGGCGAGCTGGCATCGATTCGACCTCGTCGACTCGTCGTACGCGATGGGTCTGATGGCGCACCGCACGCCGGCGTGGACCGAGCCGTACGTGGCGATCCTCGACCAGCTCATCGAGCGGCACACCGGCTGGTGGTCGGCCGCCGACTGGCTCACCCAGTTCGGCCACGACCCCGACCGGGCGAACTATCCCGACGTCTACCGGCTGTTCATCCCGCAGGAGCTGTGGGGCGACTACGACGTGCCCGGCTGGACCGCCAACGGCATCGAGCCGTGGGGTGTCCAGATGGATCCGATCGCCGCCGACGGGATGCTGTTCTACAAGGGCTTCCTGCTCGTGCTGCTCGGCATCCGGTCGATGATCGACGTCCCGGTGCCACGACCGGTGGAACCGACCCGTTCGAGATGATCCGTGACGGCGACAACACGTTCACGTGGACGCACAGCGCAGATCGCCGATCACCTCCGCCGTCAGTGGCTGGCGGCGCCCGATCGGGTGTCATTGAGAGAACACCAAGGTCTGGCCGTTTTGACTGGCCGGAGCCGGCCTCGGTCTGAGGCTTCACGACAACCGGTACGGGACCGATTTCAACGCTCAGGCGTTCGAGCCGTGGTGGGCGTACGCCCGCGAGCACTACCTCGATCTGGCCGGTGACGCGGCGCCGCAGACGACGACCTTCTACTACGACCCGGTACTCGACGTGCACCATCGCCTGCCCGTCGCGGCGGCGTTGACGACGTCGTTCTACGCAGCACCGCAGGTGCCCGCCGACGCCCGGCGGTTGTTCGACGCCGGGACGTCGATGTTGGGCTGGGACCGTTCCATCGCCGTGCCGCTGTCGGCGAGCCGCGGTGCCGGATCCTCGCTGGTGCTGGCTCGGGAGTGGGGCTGACGACGAACTCGCCGACCGGCTGGCGACCGCGATCGAGGCGTCGTACGAACCGACCTGGGACACCGCGCTCGGTGAGTTCACGTGGGGGATGGGCCTGAACGAGCCGTACCCGCGCGGTCAGTTCAACGCCTTCCTGGCCGCGGCGGAGGCAGCGGGGCCCGGCCTGTGGACGCGGCTGTCAGCGGCCCCGCTCGAGACGTGCCCCCAGATCGTCGACGTCGACTTCCCGGCGATGGCGTTCACCCGCGCCGAGTGGATCGACGGGAATCTGTACCTCCGACTGGCGCCGCTGCGCGAGGACCGCAACGCCTTCACCAGCTTCCGGCTCGTCGGCGCCGAGCCTCGTCAGTGGGACGTCCACGGCCTCGACGGCGTCAGCCTCGATCTCACCACCAGTGGCCTGACCATCCGCGTCCCGATGATCGCCGCCGACCTCCACCTCCTCCGCGGCAGCTACTGACCCCCACCCCCGCCCCCGCAATCCCCGGTTTGCGTGACAGTTCTGTTGGCCCGTCCCAATGGAACTGTCACGCAAACCGGTTGGTTGGGGGGTCGCGTCTGGGAGGATCGGGGGATGGCACGTGTGCACTTCGAGCTGACTCGACGATTCGATGCGCCGGTGCGCCGGGTGTGGGACGAGCTCGTCGACTGGCCCGGCCACGGTGCGTGGATCCCCGCGACGACGGTGGAGGCGGAGCCGGGTGATCCCACGGAAGTCGGCTACACGTTCACGGCATGGAGCGGCGTGCGGCCCGTGGCGCTGGAGGATCGCATGCGGGTGACCCGGTGCGACTGGGACGACGCAGCCTCCACCGGGATCTGCGATGTCGACAAGCTCGGCCCGATCCTCGGCGGATCGGCCGGGTTCACGGTTCGCCCCGACGGCGCGGGCACGATGCTCGCCTGGCGCGAAGACGTCACCGTGCCCTACCTGCCCCGCTTCCTGGCACCGGTGGCGGCGTTCGCCGGTCGTCTCGGATTCCGGCTCGCGCTGCGCGGACTCGACAAGGTGCTCGCCCGAGCTTGACCGGTCACGCTTCGAGTAGCCCGAGATCGCGCTGCGCGTAGCGGTTGTGCCAGAACTCCTCCTCGAAGACGGTGTAGATGCACTCCCGAAGTGGGTGCGGGCCGTTCTCGGGTACGTCGATGGATCGCGTGAAGTCGGCCGTCGTGACCGATGCGAGGTACTCGCGAAGGCGGGTCGCGCGGTCGGCGCGCACGGCGAGCACGTCCGACACCGACGGCGTCAGTTCGTACTCGAGTCCGGGCCACGGGAAGTCGACGGAGCCGGAGTTCGGCATCCCGATCGGGTGGAACGGCTCGGCCAGGATCGGCACCGTGAACCACTTGTCCATCGCGAAGACGAGATGTCGCAGCGTCTCCACGAACGACCACTCGCCGTCGACGGACTCGTGCAGCTGGCCATCGGGGAGCGTCCGGGCCCGGGCGATCGTCGTCGCCCACGCGTTCTCGAGCGCCGCCCATGCCGACCGCATGCCCTCCGGGTCGGTGGGCCGCAGCATCGCCCGCAGCGGGTACCAGGGGTCGCGTTCGTTCACGTAGTCCGTGACATCGACACCGTTGATGACGACCCTGTCGATCAGCGCGTCGATGTCGACGTTCACGAGCCACGCGTGGCTGATCTTCGCGTCGGTCAGGTCGACGTCACGGAATCGGGCGCCCTTGAGATCGGCGCCCCAGAACACCGCCCCTGCAAGATCTCCCTCGAACTCCTCCGGCATGGTCCCTCCCACCGAGCCGCAACCTTACAAAAGGGGTCTGACCTCTGATGCAGGGTCACCTGCAGGGTCGACCGATTCGCGCAGGCGATCGATGGTCGGACGCACGATCATCGTGTAGGTGTCGGCGATCGCCTTCTCCCGATGGTCCTGCTGGGCCTCCAAGCGGGCCGGATCGGTCACCACGGCCATGAACGCCCGCTTGCTCGGGAACGCGTTGAACCGCACCTGGTGCCAGGCGCGCCCGTCGCCGACGATCGTGCCCTCCACGGCGAACCATCCGGCGATGCGCACACCGTGCTTCGACGCCGAGATCGCGGCCGCCGACTGGTAGGCCTCCATGTGGGTCGGCGTGATGTGTGCGGCCTCGGGATCGTCGAAGCGGATCACGTGCAGCACCATCACCGGCCCGTCGTCGTCGGACGGCGGGAAGGGCACGTCGGCCCAGTCGACCTCGTTCACGCCGGCGGGGGCGACGGGAAACGGCATCGGCCGGCAGCCCATCACGATGGTCTGCTCCATGCCGGCTTCCTTGTGCTCGTGCGACGTCTTGAACTCGGGCCGGGACTGCATGTCGATGAATGCACGACGGGTCGGATACTTCACGACGCCGATGCGATCCCAGATCGGCGCGTCGCCGAGCAGCTGCTGGTCGACGGTCCCGAAGAACACCGGCTCGGCGCCGATGGCGCGGAGCGAGTCGAGCGGTGCGTACTCGTCGTCGGCCTCCAGGCCGCTGATGGTCGACTCGCGGCCGTCGGCGTACTCGGGCGACCTCGCGGTACTTCATCAGGTTGACCATCCAGACCGGGCCGTCCTCGTCGGGCGGTGTGGTCGCGAGGCGCATGCCGTAGTCGCGGTCGACCTGGCCGTAGCCGGGTGAGTTCGTGCTCATGTCGGTGCTCCTTGGGTGGGTGCGGTCATCGTGGAGGCCTGTCCCGTGCGGCGGGCATCCAGTTGGGTCCCGCGGTGAGGTCGATGCGTTCGACGAGGCGTGCCCCGACCGGCTCGACCAGGTCGAGGAACTGCAGCGTGCGCTCCTCGCCGAGCGCGCTGCCACGCCACGCGGGCGAGGTCGTCGAGGCGGTCCTCCAACTCCTGGCGGTACTCGATGCCGCGATCGTTGACGGCACCGTCGGTGGCGAGGCCGCGCCGTTCGAGCTCGGCGAACGCCGCCTCGAGCGCGGCGTCGTCGGCGCCGCGGCTGCGCGGCAAGCCAGTCGTCGGCGTAGTTCACGCCAGGCACCGTCGAGGATCCCGGCCTCGACCTGGCCGATGTCCTCGGCGATCTGGATCGCCCAGTGCGTGTCGCCGCGCCATTCGCGGATGCAGTTGACGGCCAGCCACGCCGACAGCAGCGGGTCGTCGGGCCGGGGCCAGTCCCGGCAGGTGCCGAACAGCACCCGACCGGCGATCGGGCAGCGCGTCGGCGGCCGCCCAGAGCGGCTCGGCCAGCGATGCGAGTTCGTCGCAGATCTCGGGACGTACTCGCGCAGCCCGGCGACGACGCCGGCGTCACGGGCCGCTGCGGCCGCCTCGAACGTCGTGCGCTCGCGGCACTGGTCGAGGCACATCGAGATGAAGCGGCGGGCTGATCGAGTAGAACGCCGCGGTGACCGCCGCGTTGCCGGCGTCGGCCGAGCGTCGCGCCTCGGGTGGCGATGTAGTAGCCGAACGGGTCGGGTGCCGAGCGCGGCGTAGTTCGCGATGGCGACGGGGATCCCAGTAGATCCAGCCGATCAGCCGGTGCGAGACGAACCGCGGCGTCAGTCGCGCCATCGAGATCGGATCCAGTCGGTGCCATCTGGACCGATGGACGTCGATCAGCAGCTCGGGCGATCTGTTCGGCCGCCGTCCTCCTGGAGGAAGTGGCCGCCCGCTCGATCGTCACGTGCGGTTGTCCGTGCGGCGCCGGGCACCTCGCTGCTGGAACGACACGCTCGCCGCCGGCGGTGACCGGGTCGCTGTCGCTGAAGCACGTGATCAGCGGCTTGTTCCACGCCTCGAGCACCTCCCACGCGGCGCGGTTGTCGGCGGCGGCGGGATCGTCGGGGCTGGGTCGGCACCAGCGACGGGAAGATCCGGGCGCCGGCCTTGTACGAGTCGTCGGGGAACGGGGCGTCGTAGCGCGGCGATCACGCTCTGCGCGTCAGCTCGGTGACCGTGGCGCGTTGATCAGGAAGCCGATGTCGAACACCGGCGTCTCCTGCGAGAACTTCTGCCACGCCATGAACGCGTCGCTGAGCTGGCCCGTCACCCGTCGGCAGGCCGGTGTTGCCGACCACGATGCGGGCGAACCGGTCGGGGTCGCGCGGTCACGACGCGGAGGCCGACGAGCCCGCCCCAGTCCTGGCCGAAGAACGTGACGTCGGTGAGGTCGAGGTGGTCGAACAGCAGCTCGCTGCATCCAGGCGACGTGGCGGGCGTAGGTGTAGTCGCTCATCTCGGTCGGCTTGTCGCTCGTCCGAAGCCGACGAGGTCGGGAGCGATCACGCGGTGGCCGGCGTCGACGAGGATCGGGATCATCTTGCGGTACAGGTAGCTCCACGACGGCTCGCCGTGCATCAGCAGGATCGGTGCGGCGTCGCGCGGGCCCTCGTCGAGGTAGTGGACGCGCAGCGTCGCCGCCGTCGCCGTCGGCGATCGTCCGCGTAGTGAGGCGCGAACGGGTAGCCGGGCAGATCGGCGAATCGCTCGTCGGGTGTGCGCAGGGTCTTCATGGTTCAGGCTCCTGTTGATTTCGACTCGATGGAGGTCGTCGCCGAGTTCGACGCGGCCGGTGAAGTGTTCGGCGGCGAGGGCTCTCCAGTCGTCGCCGGCGCCGCCCGTGGGGATCGGCGGGACGTAGTGGGTGAGCACGAGCGTGCCGACGCCTCCGCGAGTTGCGGTCTGGGCGGCCTCCTCGGGGGAGGAGTGGTAGTCGAGCGTGTCCTTGATCCGCTGCATCGGCAGGTTGGCGATGATGTCCTTGCGGATCACGGTGTGCACGAGCGCGTCGGCACCGTCGCACAGCGAGTCGAGCCCGGGGCACGGCACGGTGTCGCCGGCGGCGACGACGGACACGCCGTCGTGGTCGAAGCGGAACGCGATGCTCGGCTCGACCGGGCTTGTGATCGGTGGGCGCGCAGGTGATCGCGTACGTCGCCGGGCGACGGTCGAGCGGTCCGGGCCGTCGGTACCTCGATGACCTCGATCAGCGGCGGGCCGTCGAGGTCGGCGTGGTGGGCGATGCGGTAGCCCATGTCGGGCTCGAGCGACGCCATGATGTGGTCGACGACGGCCTTCGTGCCGACGCGGGCCGACGATCGTGAGCGGTGTCGGCACGAACGTCATCACCCAGCGGGTCGTGATCACGTCGTTGAGGTCGGTGATGTGGTCGCTGTGCAGGTGCGTGAGCAACACCGCGGTGAGGTTCGGCGCCCCGAGGCCGGCCGCCGCGAGGCGCATCAGCACGCCGCGTCCGGCGTCGACGAGGTAGTGCTCGTCGCCGGCGGAGATCAGCGTCGCGGGCCCGGCGCGGTCGGGGCTCGGCATCGGGCTGCCGGTGCCGAGGAGCGTGATGGCGATCACTGACGGCTCATTTCTGCTCGCGGCTTCGGCGTGCGCGTGCCTCGAGGTCCTGTGGCGACAGGAGCTGGATGACGACCTCGTGCAGCGTCCCGGTGAACGCGAACGGCGCCTCGTAGCGGTTCGACACGGCCGAGCCGTGGTCGTAGCGCGATGCTCGGCCCGACCGACGACATCATGCGCATGAACAGCGGGAGGTCGACCGAGCCGGCCGGTTCGCCGTCGACCTCGAGCGCCATGCTGCCGCCCCTGCCGTCGCCGCGTCGGAGCTGGGCCACCAGCGGTCGACGTCACCGGCGGGGACGTCGATCGTCGATTCGAGGATCGTGTGGTCGTCGAACGCGTTGTAGTCGACCACCAGCCGGTCGTTCTGCACGAAGACCGACACGCCCGAGTTCTCGGTGCCGGTGGCGAACAGCACACCTTCGTCGCCGGCGTCGCGGGTGACCGTGGCGGTGAGGTCGAAGCTGCGTCCTCCGATCGCCGCGGCCGCCTGGCCGGGCAGCGGCGACATCGGCGGCCGGTACACGTAGCGCCGGTCGTCGGGGTGCGGCGAGTGGTCGGCGGAACCGGGCGCCGAACAGCTCGAACATGCGGTCGTCGAGCGGCAGGACGCCGTGGCGCTCGGCCTCCTGCCACCACAGCTCGATCAGCTCGGCCAGCTTGTCGGGTTCCTGCTGCGGCGAGGTCGTTGCACTCCGACCAGTCGGCGGCGAGGTGGTACAGCTCCCACGGCTCGGTGTCGTAGTCGGCGCCCGTTGTCGTGCTTGCACACCGCCTTCCACGTCTCGTCCGGTGCCACCAGTGCCCGGCTGCCGCCCATCTCGAAGTACTGCAAGGTGTTGGTCGCCGGCGCGGCCGCGTCGGCGAGCACCGGAGCGAACGAGTGGCCGGTGACCGGGAGCTGCTCGACGCCGCGGTACGTCTCGGGTGGCGTGACGCCGACGAGCTCGTAGATCGTGGGGACGATGTCGGACACGTTGACGAACTGGTTGCGCTTCGTGCCGGCCTGGTCGGCGGGGACGACCCCGGGCCAGTGGATGATCATCGGGACGTGGACGCCGCCCTCGTGGGTGTTCTGCTTGTACCACTTGAACGGGGTGTTGCCGCACTGCGCCCAGCCCCACGGGTAGTTGGTGTGGCTGTGCGGGCCGCCGATGTCGTCGATGCGCGCGACCGCCTCGTCGGGCGTCTCGAAGATCCCGTTGAAGAACTTCATCTCGTGCATCACGCCGTACGGGCCCGCCCTCCTGGCGAGGCGCCGTTGTCGGCGAGCACGACGAGCACGGTGTTGTCGAGCTGGCCGATCGCGCGCAGGCCGTCGACGAGGCGGCCGATCTGGTCGTCGGTGTGGTCGAGGAACGCGGCGAACGCCTCCTGGAGGCGACAGGCGAGGCGTCTGCTGGTTCTCGGGCAGGTCGTCCCATGCGTCGACGCCGGGGTTGCGCGGCGCGAGCTCGGTGCCCTCGGGGATGACGCCCGATGCGAGCTGGCGTTCGAACCAGCGCTGCCGGGCGACGTCCCAGCCCTCGTCGAACCGGCCCCGGTACTTCTCCATGTAGCTCGGCGGGCGCCTGGTGCGGGGCGTGGGTGGCGCCGAACGGCGAGGTACGTGAAGAACGGGCGGTCGGGCCGGACGCCCTTGGAGTCGGACGACCATCCGCAGCGCGCTGGTCGACCAGGTCCTCGGAGAGGTGGTAGCCGTCCTCGGGCTTGGCCGGCGGCGTCGATGCGGATGGTTGTCGCAGACGAGTTCGGGGTGGAACTGGTCGGTCTCGCCCTCGAGGAAGCCGTAGAACCGGTCGAAGCCGCGGGCGAGCGGCCACTGGTCGAACGGGCCGGCGGCCGAGCACTGTTCCATCGGGGCGAGGTGCCACTTGCCGACGCAGAACGTGGCGTAGCCCTCCTCGCGCAGCACCTCGGCAACGGTGGCGGCGTGGTTGCGTGATGTGGCCGAGCATGTTGGGGAAGCCGGTGCGGAAGTTCGACACGGCGCGCATGCCGACGGCGTGCTGTGACCGGCCGGTGAGCAGCGAGGCGCGGGTCGGCGAGCACAGCGGGGTCACGTGGAAGTTCGTGAACTGCAGCCCGTCGGCGGCGAGCGCGTCGATGTTCGGCGTGTCGATGTCGGAGCCGTAGCAGCCGAACTGGGCGAAGCCGGTGTCGTCGAGCAGCACGATCACCACGTTCGGTGCGTCGGCGCCGGGATGCGGCGGTTCGTCGAACCAGGCCTCGGAGTCGGCGACCGTGCGTGCCGATCCTTCCCTCGAATCGTGATGGTCGTGTCATCGCTCTCCTTCCGTCGCTGCTTCGGGGTCAGACCCGTATCGCGATCGTGGGTGATCAGGGCCAGGAGGCTGGTGTCCCACGCCCTGGCGGTCTGCTGGTGGGTACGGGCGTGGGCCCGGGTCATCAGTTCGAATGCCTCGGGCGACGTCAGCGAGTCGATGACCGCAACGAGGTCGGCCGCGTCGGATGGCGTCAGGCGGTCGATCTCGGGGCTGAAGCACGCACGGGTCTGGTCGGCGAGGGTCGAACGGTTGCGGGCGACGGCTTCGACGAACGTGTCGTGCTCGAACGCCCGTGCACGCGCCATCGACATGAGCGGGCCGGCCTGCACGTAGAGGTCGATTCGATTGCCCACGAAGAACGCGATGCGCTCCCCGAGGGTGGCGTCGGCTGACGGTGTGGCGAGAAGGAGATGTGAGAAGCGCTCGCGGAACTGATCGAGCGCCTGCTCCTGGATGTCGGCGAGACCATCGAAGTTCCGGAAGATCGACGACTCCGACACCCCGGCGCGCTCGGCGACGGCTTCGGCGGACGGAGGACCCTTGCCTTCGAGGATCAGCGCGAATGCCGCGTCGACCACCGCTTGGCGATTCCGGTCGCGCCGCGCCCGGCGGCCGTCGATCGGTGCGTCCCCACTCACCCGGGTGACTGTAGACGGCTGCGAGAGAAAATGCGAGTCCGACTCGCAGAAGCTTGACCCCGGTCGGCGAGTCGTCGCCGCGACGGCCGGGTCGCTCTGCGTCCGCCTGACGTCGACGGCACGCCGACCGCTACGTTGGCCTCGCCCACAGCTTCCAGGAGGAACCATGTCCGACGCACTGATCATCGACGCCTGCCGCACACCCCGCGGCATCGGCAAGCCCGGCAAGGGCGCGCTGGCCCACCTCCATCCGCAGCACCTGGCGTCGACCGTGCTCGCGGCGCTGGTCGAGCGCAACGGCTTCGACACCGCCGACGTCGACGACGTCATCTGGGGCACCAGCTCGCAGGTGTGCGAGCAGAGCGGCGACCTCGGACGCATGGCCGCGCTCGACGCCGGCTACGCCGTCACCGCCAGTGGCGCGACGCTCGACCGGTTCTGCGGCTCCGGCATCACCTCGGCGAACTACGCGGCCCATGCCGTGATGGCGGGCATGGAAGACCTCGTCGTGTCGGGTGGCACCGAGATGATGTCGCTGCCGAAGAAGGGGCTCCTCCCGATGGGCGCCAACAACGCACACCTGCAGGAGATCCACCCGCAGTCGCACCAGGGCGTGTGCGCCGATGCCATCGCCACGATGGAGGGCATCTCCGCGCGAGGCGCTCGACGCGCTGGCGGCCGAGTCGCAGGCACGCGCCGACCGGGCGATCCGCGAAGGCCGCTTCGACAAGAGCCTGATCCCGGTGCTCAACATGGACGGCACGATCGCGCTCGACCACGAGGAGTTCCCCCGACCGCAGACCACGGCCGAGTCGCTCGCCGCGCTGCCGCCGAGCTTCCCGCAGATCGCCGACCACCGGTTCTCGGAGGACTCGAAGACCTTCCGCGAGCTGATCAACCAGAAGTACCCCGACCTCGACATCCAGCACGTCCACCACGCCGGCAACTCGTCCGGCGTGGTCGACGGCGCCGCGGCGCTGCTCTTCGCCAGCTCGGACTACGCGAAGGCGCACGGGCTGACGGCGCGGGCGCGAGTCGTCGCCACCGCCAACCTGGGTGACTGCCCCACGCTCATGCTCAACGCTCCGGTTCCGGCCGCGCGCAAGGTGCTGGAGAAGGCGGGCATGACGCTCGACGACATCGACCTGTTCGAGATCAACGAGGCGTTCGCCGTGGTCGCCGAGAAGTTCATGCGCGACCTCGACCTCGATCGCGACAAGGTCAACGTCAACGGTGGCGCCATGGCGCTCGGTCACCCGATCGGCGCCACCGGCGCGATGCTGATCGGCACCGTGCTCGACGAGCTCGAACGGCGTGACCTGCAGTTCGGCCTCGTCACGATGTGCGCCGGCGGCGGCATGGCCCCCGCCATCATCATCGAACGCGTCTGACCGGCTTTCCGATCCTGAGGTCCGGCTGAGTACCGTCGGGCCACATCACGACGAAAGGCGTCCGCCATGAAGATCTCCACCACCATCGGATTCAACGGTGACCCCAAGCAGCTGGCCTCGCAGGCCCGCGACCTCGAGTCGGCGGGCGTCGACCTGATCTGGGGCGCCGAGATCTACGGCTACGACCTCGTCTCGACGCTCGGCTACCTGGCCGGGCAGACCTCGACGGTCAAGCTGATGACGGGCATCATCCCGCTGTACTCGCGCAGCCCGGCGCTGATCGCACAGACCGCGGCGACGCTCGACGCACTGTCCGACGGCCGGTTCATCCTCGGCCTCGGCACGTCGGGGCCGCAGGTGATCGAGGGCTGGCACGGCGTGCCGTTCGAGAAGCCGATCGCGCGTACCCGTGACACGATCGAGATCTGCCGCAAGGTGTGGAGCGGCGACAAGGTCGAGCACACCGGCGTCGCCTACAACCTGCCGCTCGCGGAAGGTGGCACGGGGTTGGGCAAGCCGATCCGGTTCATGAACCGTCCGCCGGCGAAGGACATCCCGATCGCGCTCGCCACGATCGGCCCGAAGAACGTCGAGCTCACCGCGGAGATGGCCGACATCTGGCAGACGATCCACTTCGTGCCCGACCGTTTCCAGCAGGTGTGGGGCGACTCGCTCGCGGCCGGCCTCGCGAAGCGCGATCCGGCCAAGGCGCCCTTGGAGATCATCGCCGGCGGCACCGTGGCGCTCGGTGCCGGCCCGCACATCGCCGAGGCCCGCGAGGCCGCTCGGGGCCTGATCGGCTTCTACGTCGGTGGCATGGGCGCCAAGTCGAAGAACTTCTACAACGACCTCTTCGTCCGCTACGGCTGGGAGAAGGAGGCCGCCGAGATCCAGGACCTCTTCCTCTCCGGAAAGCGCGCCGAGGCCATCGCCGCCGTTCCCGACGAGTACATCGATCTCTCGTCGTTGATCGGCGACGAGGGCTACGTACGTGAACGCCTCCAGGTGTTCAAGGAGGTCGGCGTGACGTATCTGAACGTGACCCCGGTCGGCCCCGAACCCCTCGAGACGATCGAGAAGATCAAGTCCTGGGCCGAGTGAGTCGTGCGCGATCGGGGTCTGACCCCGATCGCGACAGTTGCTCAACTCGCGGTGGGGTCGTGTCGATGACAGGCACATGCCACCATCTCGAGTGGGGTCCGATCAGGATGCAGCTGCGCAGTCGGAACCACTGCGTCCCGGCATGGTGCTGGTCAGCCCGAGCGGCGAGGTGAGGATCATCCGGAGCCGGACCGCCGACGACACGGGCTGGAACTGCTCGGACGGACCGGCCCTCGACGACGGCACGGCGAACGACCCCTCGTCGTGGAATGCGTACACCCCGCAGCAGCTCGCGGCCGATCTGCAACTCGCCCGCGAGGTGGGCGAGATCAGCGGGCACCGTGCGCTCGGCGGTGGACTCGCGATCGTGGGACGCCTGTTCGGGGCGGCCCTGCGTGCTCCCGAAGCTCGCCCGCCTCGTCCGCTGACGTTCAGAGCTGGTCGGCGAAGGTCTCGACGTCGTCGATCACGACGAGGATGATCCGGTCGAGGCCGGCGGCATCCATGTCGCGTCGCGTGGGATGCTCCGGATCGAGGAGTTCGGGTGACCACGTGGTCCACGCCGTGGTGAGGAACGGCCGACCGGCCGCCGAGCTCGTGGCTGCGGCGAGGAATTCGTCGCGACGCGGGTGGTTCCAGGCGACGTTGACGCCCTCGGCCCGGCGACCGGCGATCGTGCTGAGCGCCACGCTGTTGACGCCGACGATGCGTGGCGGCGGTTCCGTCGGCACGGGGAACGTGGCGAATTGTTCGTCGCGATCGGATTGCCACATCTCGTCGGTGAGGTCGAGCAGTTCCTCGACTCGGGCGTGACGCTCGTCGAGGCGATCCTCCAGCTGCGCTCGGGTTGCGTGCTGCTCGGTCGCCCATCGGCTGCCGGGTGCCGTACCGGCGCCGACACCGAGGAGGAATCGGCGCCCGCTGATGGCGCTCACCGAGGTGGCCGCGACGGCGAGTGTGCCGATCTGGCGGTTCCAGGTGTTCGCCACCATCACCCCCAGCTCGACGGTCGAGGTGGCCTCGGCGAGGGCGCCGAGCCAGGTGAAGCACTCGAGATTGCGGTGCCCGCCCAACGAGACGCCCGCGAGGTGGTCGAAGACCCAGATCGCGTCGAAGCCGGCGTGCTCGGCCCGCACCGAGGCGTCGCGCAGGGTGGGCCAGTCGGTGTGCGTCGAGGAGAGCTGGACGTCGATGGCGACCACCTCGGCATCCTACGGTCGGCCCGGTTGCCCCGGCTCGCGGTCGCCGGAGCCGTCGCGTCGAGGAGGGACCTTCGGCCCATCCGCGAGGTCGACAGGCAGGAGAGGTCGAAGGACCCTGATCATTTGCTTGTGCAAACACCAAACTGGAGTCAGTTCGTGAATTGCTTCACGATTCCTCGAGACCTGTGAAAGGGGTCTGTCATGTTCAAGAAGCCGTTTGGCTTGCTCGGAATCTTCCTCATCATCGTCGGCATCGGTTACTTCATCGGTGCCGGTGTCGCGTACAGCAAGGTGCAAGGCGGGTACGACTCGCTCCAGGCCTTCAGCGAGGTACAGAACGTCGAACTGTCCTACGACGAAGATGGCAACCTGATCGACCGTGGCACGGTCGAAGGTGCCGAAGCGATCATGTCGTTGCTCGAGGACGACTGGAACTTCCCCGTCGTCGACAGTGACATGGACCCGAACGATCCGCTGGTCAACACGGCCTCGGAATACATGTTCCAGATGGCGACGATCTCGTATCACGTGCTCAACGGCACCCAGACCGTCACGCTCACCGAGGAGGATCTCACCGGTGAGGACGGCACCGTCGCCACGGAGTACACGTGCAACGGCGAGACCGTCGCCGTTCCCGATCCCTTCCCGGAAGAGGGCGTCACCTGTGAGTTCGAGGTCGGCGGTCGCTACTGGACCGGCTTCGACCGGACCGATCCGGTGCAGGGCCAGGCTCGTGACATGGCGTGGAGCGGAACCGCTCACGCGCTGGTCGCCGAACTCGGTGTGGGTGCGGCAACGCACAGCACACTGCAGCTCGCTCTCGGTGTCGCCGCACTGCTGGCCGGCCTCGGCGTGGTCTGCACCGTGTCGGGCGCTGCCTTCATCTGGGACACCAAGAAGAAGATGAACGTCGCCACCGCAGGCGCCGCTCCTGACGCGACGCCGACCGAACCCTCTGACACGGGGACGCAGTCCGTCTGAACAACGCAACGATCCGAACCGGATCTCGAGCAGGTGGGCCCCTCCCTCGGAGGGGCCCACCCTTCGTTTTCGGCCCGGGTGATCCTTCTCGGTGATCCCGGGAGTTGCCAAGATGAGTTAGGACGGCCTAACATCCTGCCCATGGGTGCCGCCTTTCTCATCACGCTGCGTGAAGGTCTCGAGATCTCGCTCGTCGTGGCCATCATCGCCGCATATCTGGTGAAGACGGGTCGACCCAACCTGCTGCCCACCATGTGGGTGGGTGTCGCCATTGCCATCCTCGCCAGCCTCGTGACGGGTCTCGTCTTCAATGCCGTGATCGGCGAGTTCGAGGGCAAGTGGGAGCAGGCGATCGAAGGCATCTTGGCGTTCATCGCTGCCGGTGTGCTCACCTGGATGATCTTCTGGATGCGCCGCAACGCTCGGAACATCTCCGGCGACCTCCACAGCAGGATCGACGCGGCGATCGTGAACTCGCGTTGGTCGCTGGCCGTCGTGGCATTCGTCGCCGTGGTGCGTGAGGGCTTCGAGACGGCGCTGTTCCTGCTGGGTGCCGAGACCGGCTCGAGTTCGGGCTGGGACGTCGTGATCGGTGGTCTGATCGGGCTCGCCGTCGCAGCGGTGGTCGGGCTCGCGTTCTACCGCGAGAGCACCCGCATCGACCTGCGCCGGTTCTTCCAGGTCACGGGCATGCTGCTCATCCTCTTCGCCGCCGGACTGTTCGCGAAGGGTCTGCACGAGTTCCGTGAACTGTTCGAGGTCGAGTCCTCGGTCGTCGCCGACACCGTGTGGACCGTCACGTCCGGACCGTTCGCCGAAGGCTCGACGCTGCACGACTTCCTGAAGGGACTCTTCGGCTGGAGTCCGAACCCCGAGCGGATCCGGGTCGTCGGGTACTTCGCGTACCTGATTCCCGTCACCTGGTTGTTCTTCCGCAGCCCCCGGCGTCCCGTCGAACCGGTTGTCGATGCACCGTCGGTCTCCGACGAGGTCGACGCCCTCCTGTCATCGGGCATCGACGCCGACGGTTCGCCGAACCCCGTCTGAGCGTCGCTTGAACGGCTCCGACCACAGTGTCGCCGTCGCCACGATCGCGATGACCGCGAGCCATGCCGCCGGTGGGAATGCTGCGAGCCCCAGGAGCTCTGCCAGGGCCGGCACGTAGACCACCGCGAGGGTCGTCGCGACGATGACGCCGACGGCGCCGGCGAACTCCGGAGTCGGTCGGAGTCCGGTCTGCCACAGCGGTGCACGGGGGGAGCGTTCGACGGCGATCAGGAACGGCTGGCTGGCGAGGAGCGTCGCGAAGCCGAACGCGCGAGCCTCCTCGACCGGCCAACCCCGATCGAGCAGTATCAGGTACGGCGCCACGATGCCGACGGCCAGCGTGATGCCGATGGTGTACGGGCGCCAGAGCGCAGCCACGCCGAGTCCGCTGCGAGCGTGGCGTGGCGGCCGCTGCATCACATCGGGATCAGCCGGATCGGCCTGGAACACGAGCGACACGACGGGATGCAGGAGGAGCTCGAGCAGGATCAACTGGACGGGCAGGAGGAGCAGCGGCTTGCCGAGCAGCGGGACGACCAGCGCGGCGATCATCAGCGGGGGGTGGAACGCGATCAGGTACCCGAACGCACGGGTGAGGTTGTCGTAGATGCGTCGGCCGTTGCGGACCGCGGCGACGATCGTGGCGAAGTTGTCGTCGAGCAAGACGATCGTGGCGGCCTCGCGAGCGGCTTCCGTTCCACGCCGGCCCATCGCCACGCCGATGTCGGCCGCTTGGAGCGCCGGGGCGTCGTTGGTGCCGTCACCGGTCATCGCCACGACGTCGCCGTGGCTGCGCAGCGACTGCACGAGTCGGTGCTTGTGGTCGGGCCGGGCCCTGGCGAACACGTTCGCAGTGCCGGCGAGCGCATCGAAGCCCTCGGGTGTCGCCCGGTCGAGGTCGTCACCGGTCGCGATGACGTCACCCCTCTCGTCCTCGTGCGCGAGCCCGAGCCCCTCGGCGACGGCGTGGGCGGTCGCAGGGTGGTCGCCGGTGATCATGATCACCCGGATGCCGGCCGTCGCGCACTCCGCGAGTGCCTCTGCGACGCCCTCACGAATCGGGTCGGAGAAGGCGACGAGGCCGGCAAACGACAGCTGCTGCTCGTCGAGCGCCCGGTCGCCCGTCGGCGGCTGGGATGTTCCCGCCGCGATCGCGATGATCCGCATCCCGTCGGCTGCCAGCCGATCGTGTTCCGTCCGTGCCCGGCTGGTCGCCGAGCCGGCCCCACAGTGCGATGCGATGCCCTCGAACGAACCCTTCGAAGCCGTGCGGAAGGTGCCGTCGGTGAGGCGCCAGACGTGGGTGAGGTACTTGTCGTCGGGGTCGAAGGGCCAGTCCGCGACGAGCGTCGACGCATGGAGCGCGTCGACGTCGATGCCGTGGGCGCGCGCATGCTCGACGATGGCGATGTCGAGCGGATCGTACGGTTCGGGTTCGCAGGCGAGCACGGCCGATTCCAGCAGGGCGCGATGTGCATCGTTCGCGTCGCCGGACAGCGAGACGGTCACCGTCGGCCGTGATGGTCGCGGCGACCGAGAGCTCACCGCGGGTCAGGGTTCCGGTCTTGTCGGTGCAGATCACCGTCGTCGAGCCGAGGGTCTCGACCCCGGGAAGTCGGCGGACGAGCGCCTTGTCCTTGGCGAGTTGCCACGCGCCGAGGGCGAGGTAGAGCGCGTACACCATCGAGAATTCCTCGGGGATCGCGGCGATGGCGAGACTGACGCCCGCGATGACGGCCTCGCCCCAGCCCTCTCCCTGCGCGAGCTGTGCGGCGACCACGGCCGCGCAGAACACGAAGGCGCCGATGGACAACACGACCACGAGCCGGGCGAGGGCCCGCTGCAGTGGGGTACGGGGTGACCGGGTGGCGGCGACGAGGGTGCCGATCTCGCCGTAGCGGGTGCGCGATCCGGTTCGAACGACGCGTGCGATCGCCCGCCCGGTGAGCACGGTCGTGCCGGCCGACACGGTGGTCTCCGACGACGCGGTGGCGCCCGCATCGAGCGGTGAGTCCATCGGCGCCTTCACCATCGGCAACGACTCTCCGGTCAGGGCGGATTCGTCGACGAGGAGCTGGGTGAGGACGAGCAGGTCGGCATCGGCGGGGACGATGTCGCCCTCGTGGAGCCACACGAGGTCGCCCACGACGAGTTCCTCCGTGGGAACGGTGACGACCGCCCCATCGCGCTCGACCAGCGCGGTGGGGGCGGTGAGTCGGCGTAGCTGGGCGAGGGTTCGTTCGGCGCGTGCCTCGAGCACCCAGCCGACCCCGGCGATCGGTACGAGCGCGACGAACACGACGATGGCGTCGGTGGTGTCACCGATCAGGAGGTATGTCGGGGCGGCGATCAGCAGCAGGGCGACCATCGGGTCGGCGAGCGGGCCGAGGATCCGACGCCAGCGGGTGCCGGTCTCGGTCGGCACGAACTGATTCGGGCCGTCTCTCGCGAGGCGCTGCGCTGCCTCGGCGCTCGACAGACCCGTGACACCTTCGGGGGGCGCCAACAACACGACGTCGCCCGCCGCGCCGGCGTCGGTCTGGCCACCCATCGCGGTCCATCATCGGCCGGGCCGGCGGTGGGCGACAGTGCCGAAGTGCTCCGCGCGTGCGACGGTCAACTCCAGCGGTTGTGGCGCACCAGTTCGTCGAGTGCCACCCGCGGCCGCTTGAGCGGGCTGTCGGGGTGGTCGGCGACCGGGTAGCCGAGCGTGATCACCATCGGCATCACCCAGTCGTCGGGCAGCCCGACGGCGTCACGGGCGCGGTCCTGATGTCCGAGGGTCACCGGACACGAGCCGACGCCCTCGGCGTGCGCGGCGATCATCATGTTCTGGGCCTGGCGGCCGACGTCGAACAGGCGCAGCTGGTCCTCGGGGCAGGCGAACCCGATCACCGCCGCCGACGAGCCGATCCACGACGCGAAGTCGCCGGCGGTGGCCAATGCGTCCTGGACCGACTGATCGGTCACCACGATGAGCCGATTCGACTCGAGGTTCTTGGCGCTCCCCGCCATCCGGCCCGCCTGGAGGATCCGGCCCATCACGTCGTCGGGGATCGGCTGGTCGGTGTACATCCTGAGGTCGCGCTTGGTGATGATCGCTTCGTACGGGGTCATGCCCGCAGTGTTCCACTGTCGGCGGCCGGCGGCGGTACGTAGCCGCCCACGACGTCGGCGATGCACCGGGCGAAGGCGAGCGCGGTGCGGTCGTGGAGGTACGGCGCGACGACCTGGATCCCGACCGGCAACCCGTCGGCGGTCCGTCCGAGCGGGGGAACGGTCACGGGGAGGTACACGCTGCCGATCAGCGCGCTCCATCCGATCAGGTCCCGGTAGGGCCGGTCGCCGTGGTCGGCGAGCGTGGCCGACGACCAGTTCGATCCGACCTCGCTGTGCACGTGCCGGAACGGAGGCACCGGCACCACCGGGCACAGCAGGATGTCGACGTCGGTGAAGAACTCGGCCCACCGTTGGCGGAGTTCGCCACGTTCGCGACGCAGGACGTCCCACGAACGATGGGGGAGCGCGCGACCCCCGGCCGCGGCGAACTCCTCGTCGGTCTCCGAGATCGCCGTGGCGAGCGAGATGAGCGCGCCGCCGACCGCCGCGGCGCGCCCCGGATCGAGGTCGGGCCGTCGTTCGCGGTCGACGTGCGCTCCGGCCGCTTCGAGCCGATCGACCGTGGTGGTGAGGACATCGAGCACCGCCGGCTCGACGGGGCTGAACGGGTCGTCGAGCCATGCCGCCACCCGGAAGTCGCCGAGCTCGATGGCGCGCGGCGGCGGCAGCTCCAGCTTCCAGGCTGCGGCATCGTCGGGGTTCGGGCCGGCGAGCAGGCCGAGCAGCAGTTCGAGATCGTCGACCGACCGGGCGATCGGGCCGAACACGTTGATGTCGGCGACGTTGCGGTGCAGCGTCGGATGGTCGAGGTAGCCGTAGGTGGGGATCACGCCGAAACTCGGCTTGTGGCCGTACACACCGCAGAACGACGACGGCACCCGGATCGAGCCGCCGATGTCGGTGCCGATCTCGAACGCCGTGAACCCCATCGCAACCGCGGCGGCCGGGCCGCCCGACGATCCGCCCGGGGTCCGCTCGAGGTCCCACGGGTTGTTGGTGGTGCCGAACATCTCGTTGTCGCTCTGGTAGTCACCCGACCAGCGGGGGACGTTCGTCTTGCCGAACACGATCGCACCGGCGCTGCGCACCGTGTCGACCACGGTGGCATCCACGTCGGGCACGAAGTCGCGGAGTTCGGTGGCGCCGCCGGTGGAACGGATCCCGGCGGTGGCGATCGCGTCCTTGATCGTGACCGGCACCCCGGCGAGCGTCCCGACGTCGCGGCCGTTGGCCCGGGCATCGTCGACCGCTGCGGCCTCTGCCCTCGCGCGCTCGGTTTCGAGTGTGATCACCGAGTTGATCGGCCCGTCGAGGCGATCGATGCGGTCGAGGTACACGTCGAGGAGTTCGCGCGCCGACACCTCGCCTGATTCGAGTGCTGCGATCAGCACGGTGAGCGCGGCGGTTGGTTCGACCATGTGCGCCATCAGACCATCGCTGCTCCCGGCGGGCAAGCACGAAGCCTCCGGACTTTCCACCGAGCCCCTCCGCGTGCTTGACTCCCGCAATGAGCGAAACAGAAGACACAGGCGAGATCGACATGACCATCGAGACCGAGGTCATCGATCTCGACGGTGACGGCGTCGCCGACATGGTGATCGAGACCACGACAACCATCATCGACGTGGATGGCGACGGCGTCGCCGACGTCGTCCAGGAGACCACGATCACCGCCATCGACGTCGACGGTGACGGCGAGGCCGACATCATCGACGAGACCACCATCACGGCCGTCGACCTCGACGGTGACGGCGAGTTCTCCGATGACGAGATCGAGATCGAGGAGACCACCGCCGTGCGCGAGGACCTCCTGGAGGACTGAGTCGCTCACGCCGCGCTCACTCCTCGCTGACCGTCGCTCACTCCTCCGTCGGACCGGTCACCTGTCCGCGGAGGAGTTTGCCGGTCGTGTTGCGTGGCAACTCGTCGACGAAGGTGACGTCTCGGGGCACCTTGTGGCGCGCGAGCCGGTTCGCCACGATGGCGCGCACTGCCGTCGGCGTCGATCGAACCGCCGGGCTTCGAGACGACGAACGCGGCGAGGCGCTGGCCGAACTCGGCATCGGGCACGCCGACCACGGCGACATCGACGATGTCGTCGTGTGACAACAGCACCTGTTCGATCTCGAGCGGGAAGACGTTCTCGCCACCGCTCACGATCATGTCGTCCGCGCGGCCCGTCACGAACAGTCGGCCCTCGGCATCGAAGTATCCGACGTCGCCCGACGACATGAGCCCTCGGATCCGCTCCTTGGTCCCGCCTCCCGTGTACTCGGTGAACTGGGCGTCGCTGCCGACGACGATCAGTCCGGTCTCGCCGACCGGTACGGCGCTGCCGTCACCGTCGACCACCTCGACGACGGTCCCCGCAATGACCCGGCCGGCGGTTCCCGGTGCGGCCCGCAGGTCGTCGGGGGTCGCGAGCGTCGCCTGGCCCACCTCGGTCGAGCCGTAGACGTTGTAGAGGTTCTCGCCGAACCGGTCCATCCATGCCGTGGCGACGCTGGCGGGGAGCGCCGAGCCACTGCAGGCCACGATCCGCAGCGACGACGTGTCACGAGCGTCGGCTGCGTCGTCGGCGAGGATGCGCTGGAGCATGACGGGCACGACGGCCAGCACGTCGGCGCGGTTCGCCTCGACGGCCTCGAGCGTGGCGGCCACCGTGAACCGGCGAACGAGCACCGCCGTCGATCCGGTCGCGGCGACGACGGTCAGCTGGGCGAGTCCCCACGCGTGGAACAGCGGCGTGGGGATCACGGCGACGTCGCCGGACCGGTAGGGGATCCGCTCGAGGACGCCCATCGCCGACGACAACCCCGCGGGTCGGCCGGAGCGGCGCGCCCCCTTCGGCGTGCCGGTCGTTCCGGAGGTCAGCAACACGGGCGCGATCGGGCGGCTCGGCAGGAGTGGGCGTGACGAACCGAGCCCGCGGACGTCGGCGATCGATCGGTGTCCGTCGCTCCCGCCGTCGGCGACCACGACGTGTCCGTCGAAGCCCGACGCCTCCACGACCGCGAGCAGATCTGCGTCGCAGACCACCGCTCGGACACCCTCGCGGTCCAGGACCTCGCCCAGCTGCGGAGCGGCGAACCCGGTGTTCAGGTAGACGCAGACCAGCCCCGCCTTCGCGGTGGCGATCGACACCTCGACGAAGTCGCTGTGGTTGAAGCACAGCACGCCGAGGTGGTCGCCTGCGGCGAGTCCGAGCGAACGGAGCCCCTGAGCGAGCGCTGACGAGCGGTGGTCGAGGTCGGCGTAGGTGAGCGAACCACGGTCGTCGACCACCGCGACGCGGCGCGGGTGTCGCACCGCGGATGCGGTGTAGAGGGCGGCCAGCGTCGGCCCCCACCGGGTCAGCGCAGCGGCCGTCGCAGCGATCTGCGCCGGGTCGAGCCAGCCCAGCCGGCGCGCGAGTCGGAGACTGTCGGTGACGGCCACGCCACCAGTCTTGCCGGTTCGGGAGCTGCCGGTCAGCCGGCGACGCCGCCGCCGATCGAGTGGTGGTGCTCGTGTTCGTGGAGCGCCTGCGCCTCCTCGTGGGTCACGGGGAGCAGGTCGAACGTGACCGTGTCGATCGTGCCGGTGAACCTGTACGGCGCCTTGTCCTCGTAGGCGAGGTCGACGACGAGGCCGTTGTCGCGGCCGATGTCCATGCCGGCGTACGACGTGGCCGCGATCGGGATGGTGTGGTCGAGGGTGCCCTCGCCGATCTGCTCGTCGTCGGCCCACAGCGTGACCTTGCCGCCCGAGCCGGGTTGCATCGCGTCGCTCTCGAACAGCATCTTCAGCGTGTGTCTGCCCGTGGGGACCGGCGTGTCGGACACCTGCTTGTACCTCTCGACGCCCAGCCACGAGTAGGTGTGGTTGAGCTTGCCGTCACCGTCGACCCACAGGCTCCATCCGCCGATGAAGTCGGCGTTGGCGACCAGGACACCCTCGGCGCCGCCCTCGGGGATCTCGACGTCGGCCTCGATCGCATACGACCGGCCCATGATGCGCGGCACCATGCCGCGCTGGATGTTCTGGACGTCGCCGGCGAACGAGAACCGGGTCTGGGTCGGCATCGGCGGCAGGATGCCGTAGATGACCGACATGCCACCCATCAGCGGCAGGACCCGGTTGCGCTCGGCTTCGCTCCACCAGAGTTCCTGCAGCTCGTGCACCTTGTCGGGGTGATCGGCGGCGACGTCATGTGCCTGCGAGAAGTCGGTCGTCAGGTCGTAGAGCTCCCAGCCGACGTCGCGGTCGGGGTCCCAGTCGGCGTCGGGGCCGAACGCCGCGAGCGTCGCCGGTGAGATGTCCCACGGGACGCGGTCGGGACGCGATGCCGCCCACCAGCCGTCCTTGTACATGGCGCGGCTCCCGAACATCTCGAAGAACTGGACGGTGTGCTGGTCGGGTGCGTCGACGTCGTTGAACGAGTACAGGAAACTCGTGCCGTCCATCGGCTCCTGGGCGATGCCGTCGACGAAGTCCGGCTCGGGGATGCCGGCGGCCTGGAGCACCGTGGGGCCGATGTCGATCACGTGGGTGAACTGCGTGCGCACGGCGCTGTCGGCAGCGATGCTCGCCGGCCACGACACGACCATCGGATCGCGGGTGCCGCCGAGGTGGCTGGCGGTCTGCTTGCCGTACTTGAACGGTGTGTTGCAGGCGTGGGCCCACGCGCCGGCGAAGTGCGGCGCGGTGTGGATGCCGCCGAGTTCCTCGATGCCGCCGTACTGCTCGATCAGCGCGAGCTGTTGGTCGGGGTCGAGCACGAGCCCGTTGAGGAAGGTGAGCTCGTTGAACGAACCGGTGACGGTGCCCTCCATCGACGCGCCGTTGTCGCCCCAGATGTAGAAGATCAGGGTGTTGTCGAGATCGCCCATGTGTTCGATCTCGTCGATGAGTCGGCCGATGTTCCAGTCGGCGTTCTCGGAGTAGCCGGCGAACACCTCCATCTGGCGGGCGTACAGCTTCTTCTGGCTGTCGGTCAGGGTGTCCCATGCCGGGAAGAAGTCGGGTCGCTCGGTGAGTTCGGTGTCGGGCGGGACGACGCCCAGTTCGATCTGGCGAGCCAGTGTGCGCTCGCGCAGCACGTCCCAGCCGTCGTCGAACTTGCCCTTGTACTTGTCGGCCCAGTCGTTCGACGACGTGGTGCGGCGCGTGGCTGCAGCCGGTCGAATAGAACATCATCCACGGCTTCACGGCGTCCTGGGCGCGAACCGCGTGCAGCCACTCGACCGCCTTGTCGGTGAGGTCGTCGGGGAAGTAGTACTGCGACCCGTCGTCGTTGGTGGGCACCCCGATGATCGAATCGTCGAGGGTGATGATCGGGTCGTACTGGCCGGCGGCGCCGCTGAGGAAGCCCCACCAGTGGTCGAAGCCCCACGACTTGGGCCAGTGGTCGAAGGGGCCGGCGGCGCCCTGCACGTTGTCGGGGGTGAGGTGCCACTTGCCGAATCCGCCCGTGACGTAGCCGTTGTCGCGAAGGATGCGGGGGAACCCGGCACACGACTTCGGCTTGGCGGCGCTGTAGCCGGGGAAGGGCCCGGGGTACTCGGCGATCGAGCCGAAGCCGACCCGGTGCTGGTTGCGACCGGTGAGGAGCGCGGCGCGTGTCGGCGAGCAGACGGCGGTCACGTGGAACCGGTTGTAGGTGACGCCCATCTCGCCGATGCGGGTGAAGGTGGGCGTGGCGACCGGGCCACCGAACGTGTCGGGCGTGCCGTAGCCGGCGTCGTCGATCAGGACCACCAGCACGTTCGGTGCGCCGGCGGGCGCGGCCGGGCCGGGGATCATCGCCCAGTCGGCGACCGAGTCCTTCAGCGTGCGGCCGGCGACGCCGGCGAACGTCTTGTCGGGGATCGGCAGGCGTGAGCGGTCGGGCGTGAACTTGCCGGCGGCCTCGGCGAGCGCTGCCTTCAGGTCGGCGAGGCCATCCATCGGGGCGACCGAGTGGCCAGGCGTGCTCGCGAGCGCACGCTCGACCACGAGACGGTCGTCGGGGTCGGTCAGTGCGATGACCATGGCCCCACCGGCGGGAAGTCTCTCGCCGAGGTTCTCCTCGAGGCCGGCGTCGATCTTCTTCTTGGTGAACCTGCCGACCAGCCCGCCGACCGCCCCACCGACGACGGCGGCGCCGAGCATCGGCGGGTTGAACAGGCCGACGAGGACGCCGACCCCGCCACCCCAACCGAGGCCCTTGCGGCCCAGGTGGTCGGCGGTGTGGGACACCGTCACCTGCCCGTCGGTGGCGTGCTCGACGAGGATGATGCCGTCGGCGTTGACCGTGCCGTCGGCGACGAGCGCCGACAGCGCATCGAAGTCGTGTCGGGCTGCGTCCGTCGACGGGTACGCGGCCATGATCAGTTCGAGCGAGTCGCTCATCGATGTCTCCGTGGTGCTCGAGGCGGGGTCGGGTGTGCGCAGTCGGTCTCTCGACGTGACGGAGCACGGTGATTCTTGCACGCGTGCGGGATGGGAGGCCTCGCCCACGCTGGGTGATTCCGGCTCCCGGCGGCCGGCCCGCCCTGAGCCCGGTTTCGAGGGTCGGTCGAGGGTCGGTCGCGGGTCAGTCGAGCGGGACCGGCGGGGTCGATTCGCTGAGGTTGGTCCACACGTCGGCGTCCGGCATCCCCATCAGGAACTCTCGCACCGGTGTCGGGTAGTGCATGTTGGGCAGTGACTCGTCGTAGGCGGGCTGGGGGACCGGTTCGTCGGGCCGTTCGAAGCCTGCCGGGTCGGTGAGCCGTGCGAGTTCCTCCTCGGAGATGCCGCACAGCTCGCGCACCTCGGGGTCGACCCACTGGTGCTCGTCGATGTCGCGTCCGGTGCACACCTCGAGGCTGAGGCCTTCGGGTCCGGCGAAGTAGATCGACTGGATCATGCCGTGGTCGAGCGGGCCGAAGCACCTGGATGCCGTGGCTGCGGATGCGGTCGCGCATCGTGAGGACGTCGTCGATCGAGTCGACGTTGAACGCCACGTGCTGCATCGTGCCGGCGGTGACCGGCTCGCCGGCGTTGCCGGCATGGGTGACACCCCACACCGGCTCGGTCGGGTTGCCGGGCGCCTGCACGAAGGCGATGTAGCTGTCGCCGGCGAGTTCGACGAATCCGTGGAACGTGTTCGCCACGCCGTGCATCCAGTACAGCGCCCGTGTCGGGCATCCGAGCACCTCGGCGAAGAACGTCAGCTGCGCCTTCATGTCGGCGGTGGAGATCGCGAGATGATTGACGCCGTTGGGGTGCAGATCGGGCGGCGGCGCGGCCCCCGTGTCGCGGTACAGCCGTTCGGTGGGGCGATCGGTGACGCTCATCCACCAAGTTCACCACACTCCCGGCACGAGCGGGTGGGGAAGTGGGTGGGGAGTGTGGTGGACTCTGACGATGGCTGATCAGAAGATGACCGAGACCGAGCGCCAGGAGTTCCTGGCCGGGCTGCACGTCGGGGTGCTGGGGATCGAACGCGCCGACGGGCCGCCGCTGCTGCTGCCGGTCTGGTACTCGTACGAGCCGGGCGGTGACGTCGAGGTGCTCACCAGCGCATCGTCGCTGAAGGGCCGTCTCGCGGCCGCGGCGGGGCGAGCCTCGCTGTGCGCCCAGCAGGAGGAGTTGCCGTACAAGTACGTGTCGGTCGAGGGGACCGTGACGATCGACGAACTGGGGTCGGACTCGCACGATGTCGTCGAGCCGATGGCGATCCGCTACCTCGGCGACGAGATCGGCCGCGCGTACGCCGCGAACAGCGACGTGTCCGACGAGATCCGTATCCGGATCACGCCCGACCGCTGGTTCTCCGTCGACTACTCGAAGAGCTGACGTCCGGTCGTGAAGGTCTGTGTCATCGGCGGCGGGTCGACCTACACCCCCGAACTCGTCGAGGGGTTGCTCGCGCGTGCGCGAGGCGCTCGATCTGCACGAGATCCATCTCGTCGACACCGACCCTGCGCGGCTCGCGGTTCTCGGCCCGTTGGCCCGCCGGATGTGCGATGCCGTCGGGAGTGGCGTCGTGGTCGAGTGGGGGACCGATCGTCGCGACGGCGATCGCCGGGTCGGGCTTCGTCGTGAGCCAGATGCGCGTCGGCGGCATGGCGGCGCGCGAACGTGACGAACAACTGGGTCGCGAGTTCGGACTGATCGGCCAGGAGACCGTCGGCGTCGGTGGCTTCGCCAATGCACTCCGCACGATCCCGGTCGCCCTCGACATCGCCGCCGACATCGAGCGTCTCGCGCCCGATGCGACGCTGATCAACTTCACCAATCCGGCCGGACTCGTGACCGAGGCGCTGTGTCGCCACACCGACGTGACCACGATCGGTCTGTGCAACGTGCCCTGGAGCATCAAGGCGCTCGTGGCGCGCTCGCTGCGAGTCGACACGACCGCCGTCGAACTCGACTACGTCGGGCTCAACCACCTCAGCTGGGTCCGTGGTGTGACCGTCGACGGCGTCGATCGGACCAGTGAGGTGCTGGCGGACCTTCGGCGGCGGGTCGCGGAACGATCGGACGCCGGCGGCGACCCCGACGGCGAACCCGACTGGACGCCAGAGGCGATCGACACGCTCGGCGCGATCCCGAACTCGTACCTGCGCTACTACTACGAGACCGACGCGTGGGTTCGGCACCAGGCGACGCATCCCACGCGGGCCTCGGCGGTGATGGAGATCGAGCACGCGCTGCTGGAGCAGTACGCGGACCCCGACCTCGCCGAGAAGCCCGCCGAACTCTCCGAGCGCGGCGGCGCGCACTACTCGGAGGCGGCTGCGTCGCTGATGGCCGACATCGCCTCCGGCGCACGCACCGTGCACGTGGTCGACACACCGAACCGCGGGACGATTCCCGGTCTCCCCGACGACGTGGTGGTCGAGGTGTCGGTGCGCGTCGAGGATGGACGCGTCGATCCGATCCCTGTCGGCCGCGTTGCGCCCCGACGTCGATGCGCTGGTGCGCACCGTGAAGGACTTCGAGCTGTTGACGGTGCAAGCGGCTGTCGACGGTGATCGTGACGCGGCGATCAGGGCGCTGGTGACGAACCCGCTCGGGCCGTCGATCTCGGACGCCCCTGCCGTGTGGGCGCGCCTCGTGGCGGTCAACGAGGGTTGGCTGGGGAAGCTCGGATGACGGGGTCGGGCGTCGTCGTCGGTCTCGATGGCGGCGGAACGACGACCGACGTCGTGGTGGCCGATCTGACGGGCACCGTCCTCGCCTCGACGACCACGGACGGCACCAATCACGAGAGCATCGGCGTTGCGCGGATGACCGAGGTGCTCGCCACGGCGATCGACGAGGCGCTGCTCGCGGCGGGCGCCGTTCGCGCCGACGTCCGTGTCGCCGTGTTCGGGTTGGCCGGTGTCGACTGGCCGAGCGATGTCGTGCTGGTCGGCGATGCGCTCTCGGGCCTCGGCCTCGGTGGGCGCCGGGTCGTGGTCAACGACTCGCGGGTGGCGCTGCGGGCGGGTTGTTCGCAACCGTGGGGCATCGTGTCGAGTGTCGGGACGGGGTCGGTGACCGCCGGCATCAATCGTGCAGGGGAGTGGTTCCGCACGATGGCGGTCGGGTGGGGTGAGCCGAGCGGGGCGAGCACCCTCGTGACCGAAGCGCTCCACGCGATCGCTGCGCACCACCACCGGACCGCTCCCGCCACCGCCCTCACCGATCGCTTCCTCGACGCGCTGGGACAGCCCGACGTGCCGGCGATGTTCGAGTCGATCACACGCGGTCGCACCGGGTGGAGTTCGCGGACGGGCGCCGTTGGTCGTCGAGGTCGCCGCCGAGGGTGATGACGTCGCCAGGGCGATCGTCGCCGACGTCGCATCCCGCCACGCCGCGATGGTCGTCGGCGTCGCGTCGCGGCTCGCGATGGCCGACGACGAGTTCGAGCTCGTCACGTCCGGTGGCGTGCACGCGCGGCGGTGGCCGGTTCTCCGAGGTGTTCGCATCCGCCGTCGTGGCCGACTGCCCCAACGCCACGATCGTGCCGCTCACGACGACGCCGGCGCTGGGTGCGATCAGGCTGGCCCTCGACGAGCTGGGGACGTCGACGAATTCGGAGGTGGTGCCGTGAAGATCGCCGTGGTGGGTGCCGGAAGCGCCCAGTTCATGCTGGAACTCGCCGACTTCTGCGCGCTCGACGGCATCGGCGCCTACGAGGTCGCGCTGGTCGACACGCATCCCGGCCGGCTGGCTGCCGTCGAACAGTTCGGCCGGGTCGTGGCACGTGACATGGAGGTACCCGCCGACGTTCGTGCCTACGACGATCGGGCGGGGGCGCTCGACGGCGCCGACGTGGTGGTCACGTCGATCGGCGTCGGCATGCAGAAGTCGATCCGGCCCGACTTCGAGATCCCCGCACGGTATGGGCTTCGCCAGACGGTTGCCGACACCGTCGGGATCGGCGCGATCATGCGCATCCTGCGGACAGCGCCGGCACTGGCGGAGATCGCGACCGACATGATCGCCCGCTGTCCCGACTCGTTGCTGTTGAACGTCACCAATCCGATGGCGATGTCCGGCATGGCACTCGATCGGATGGTGCCCGAGGTGCGAACGATCGGGCTGTGCCACTCGACGTGGGTCACCGCGGCGACGGTCGCCGAACTGCTCGACATCCCGATCGCCGAGCTCGAATTCGCCGGTGCCGGGGTGAACCATCAGGTGTTCATCTCGCGCCTCGAACACCGTGGCGTCGACGTGTACCCGCGGCTGCGCGCACTCGCCGAGGGCGACACGCCGTTCGCTCGGACGGTGCGTGCCGACCTGCTGCGACGGTTCGGCTACTTCGTCACGGAGAGTTCGAAGCACAACGCCGAGTACGTGCCGTGGTACCTGCCGTGGGACGAGCGGGTCGAGCAGTACGACCTGCCGGTCAACCCCTACTGGGAACGGCGGGCGAACAACGCCGAGTGGTTCGCCGGTGCGGTGGAGGTGGCCGACGGGCGGCGTCCGTTCCGGCGCGAACTGTTGCCCTCGGGGGAGTACGCACCGCAGATCGCACGGTCGCTGGTCGACGGCGAGTTGCGCCCGATCTACGTCAACGTGCCGAACCGGGCAGCCGACGGCGGGCGCCTGGTGGCCGAATTGCCCGAGTGGGGCGTGGTCGAGGTGCCCGCGACCTGTGACGGGTCAGGGGTGCATCCCCTCGTCGCCGAGGCGGTGCCACCGCAGTGCGCGGCGATCAACCGCCGGTACCTCGACGTGTGCGATCTGGCGGTCCGCGCCGTGGTGGAGGGCCGCCGCTCCCACGTGCACCACGCCGCGTTGCTCGACCCGAACGCATCGGCGACCATGCCGCCCGAGCGGATCGAAGCGATGGTCGACGAGCTGCTCGACGCGCACCAGGCCGCCGGCCGACTCCCCGCCCCCCTCTGCCGCTGACCCGCGCCGCCGCGATGAGCGAAAGCACCGGATGCCGGTCGGTTGGCTCATCGCTGCGCGGTTGCGGCCACCGCGATGAGCGAAAGCACCGCATGCGGGTCGGTTGGCTCATCGCTGCGCGGTTCGGCCGGCCCGTAGGATCGCGTGCGGTGGATCGTCGGACGGTGGGATGGGCGTTCGTGGCCGGTCAGGTCGTGTTGCTGGTCGCACTGGTGCTGCTGCCGGGACGCGACGACTGGCCGACACCCTCGTGGATCTGGATGGTCGGCCAGGTGCTCGTGCTCGCCGGGTTCGTGCTGATGATCGTGGCGTCGCTGCGTCTCGGGCGCGGGTTGACGGCGACACCGGTGCCGACAGCCCGCGGTCAACTCGTCACCGGTGGGTTGTACCGGTACGTGCGGCATCCGATCTACACCGGTGTGCTGCTGGTCGTCGTCGGGCTCACGCTGCGCTCGGGAAGTTTCGTCACGCTGGCGGTGGCAGCGGTGACGGTCGTGTTCTTCGACCGCAAGGCCCGCTGGGAGGAGGCGCAACTTCGTGAGCGCTACCCCGACTACGCCGACTACGCCGCACACACCCGCCGCTTCGTCCCCGGCCGTCCGCACCACTGACGGGCCTCGGCGCCGCCACGCCGCCGACCGCCCCCATCACTGACGGGCCTCGGCTCGACGTGATGGACGAACAGCCCTGTACTGCCGGGCGCGTTGCGTGCAGCGTGGAGGCATGGAAACGGATCCGAGCGCCTCAGCGGATCCGGTCGCCGCAGACCGGCCGGACCGGATCGGCGTCGTGTCCGCGATCGCGGCGGCGCTGCTGCTCGTCCTGCTCGGCGCCGTTCTCCTCGTCCAGATCGAGGTGACCGAGGCCGGCGTCACCCGGAGCTGCGGTTCGGTCTTCGACAGCGCCGTCGACCGCTCGGGTTGGGAACAGTGGTGGGCGGCCGACCTCGACGAACCCGACGACGTCCGATCGGCGCTGGTGCGCACCACCCGGTGCCCGGACGCCGTCAACCAGCGCGTGGCGATCGCCGCTGCGCTCGGAATCACCGCACTGGTCCTGGGTGCCGTGGCGACGGCCAGGAGACGAACGGATCGATCACCGGACGCGAGCGCATCGGATACCGGCCACCGCCTCGTGCGGATCGGGCGGCTCACCTCCATGCTCGGCGGGGCCCTCACAGCGCTCGGGATCATCGCCATCGTCGTGCTCGTCGCGGATGCCGACTCGACGCTGTTCCTCTACACGGACCGACTCGTCGTCGCGGTCGTCGGCCTCATCGTGCTCATCCCGACGATCACCCTCTTCGTGATCGGACGAGTGCTCGTCCTGCTCGGGGAGAACCTGGAACGGTCCGAACGGGATCGATCGGATGCGTAGTGCTCTTCGCTCCGTGGTGATCGTGGCGACGCTGCTGGCGGGGTGCGCCTCGCAGGCCCCGAGCGAGATACGAGAGCAGACGGAGCGCTATCCGACGGTCGTCGATCTTCCGGCGCCGGACGTGACCGGATCGATCCCACTGGAGCAGGTGCTCCACGACCGACGATCGGTGCGCGAGTACGCCACCACGGTGATGACGCCGGCCGACATCGGTCAGCTCCTCTGGGCCGGCCAGGGAATCACCGACGACGAGGGCCATCGAACCGCACCCTCCGCCGGGGCCACGTACCCGCTCGAGTTGTACGCGCTCACCGCCTCCGACCTCATGCACTACCTGCCCGCCGGCCATCGGGTGGAGCAGCGTGCGGACACCACGACGCTGGAGGCCCTGCCGGACGTCGCGTTCGACCAGGAGTTCGTCGGCAGCGCGCCGCTCGTGCTCGTCATCGCCGCGGATCCGACGCGAACCGAGCAGGAGTACGGCGCCGTGGCCGACGACCTGGTGAACCGTGAGGCCGGCCATGCCGCGCAGAACATCCTGCTGCAGGCGACCGCGCTCGGGCTCGTGGCGGTTCCGGTCGGTGGTTTCGATCCAGCGGCCGTGGCGCGCCTGCTCGCACTCCCGCCCGGTCAGACGGTGCTGTACCTGATCCCGGTCGGCGAGCCGATGAACTGACCGGGAGCGTGGAGCGGCCAGGGGGCGGCCTGTTCGAAGATGCGCGCGAGGCGCAGGCAGATGTCTTCGCGGTGGCGGCGCGCGGTGATCATCAGCCCGATGGGCAGGCCGTCGGCGGTGAGACCGGCCGGCACCGTGATCGCCGGCAGGTTGGCGACGTTGGCGAACATCGTGAGCAACGCGGCGGTGCCGCCGTGACAGCGCTGCCCGGCGATCTCGGTCGGCATCGGGCCCTCGGCGGCGAACGGTGGGCACGGATTGGTCGGCGTGATCAGCACGTCGATGCTCGTCGAACAGCTCGGCGACCTGCAGCTCGAGGCCTTGGCGTGCGGCCTCCACCTTGGCGAACTGTCGGCAGCGTGACGTCCTTGTTGCGGCGCCAACCGCCGACGACGAGCGGATCGAGTTCGTCGAGACGATCCTCCCAGTCGGCGGGCACGTCGACGAACTGGTCGGCCGCCTCCATGAACGCATAGATGCGGATGAAGTCGTCGATCTGCACGTCGACACCGGTGTCGACCATCCCGGCAGCGTCGATCAGCGTGTCGCTCGCACGGTGCGGTGATCGACTCGACCTCGGGATCCATCGTGACGAAGCCGAGGTCGGCCGACCACGCGGCGCGCAGTCCAGCGACGTCGAGCTGCTCGATCGCGGCGACGTAGCTGATGCCGGGTGCGGGACGACGGTGCGGTCGCGGATGTCGGGGCCGACGGCGAGGTCGAACAGCAACGCGGTGTCGGCGATCGTGGTGGCGAGCGCGAAGTTGACCGCGTTCTGGGCGTGGCGGGTGACGCCGAAGGTGGGGATGCGGCCGTACGTCGGCTTCAGGCCGGGCAGGCCGCACGAGGCGGCAGGGCCGCGGATCGATCCGCCGCCGTCGCTCGCCGTGCCGAACGGGATGGCGCCGGCCGACGACGGATGCCGCGGTGCCACCGCTCGACCCGCCGGGCGTGCGCTCGGTGTTCCACGGGTTGCGGGTCACCCCGAGGAGTGGGCTGGCGGTGTAGCCGAACGCGCCGAACTCCGGGGCGGCGGTCTTGCCGATCGGGATCGCTCCGGCGGCGCGGAAGCGGGCGACGTGGATGTCGTCGCGCGTCGGCGGGTGGGGCGTCGGCGTACCAGCGCGACCCGCGGGTGGTCGGCATCCCGGCGCAGTCCTCGAGGTCCTTCACGCCGAACGGCACCCCGGCGAGCGGCCCGAGTGGCTCACCGGCGAGGCGGGCTCGGTCGACCTCGTCGGCGGCGGCGAGCGCGCCCTCGCGCGTCGACGTGGACGAACGCATTCAGCGCCTCCTGTGTCGCGGCGACCCGATCGAGCGAGTCCTGGACCGACCTCCCGCGCCGAGACCTCCCCGCTGCGTATCCGCTCCGCCGTCGTCCGAACGTCCATCCCGCCATGGTACGCAACCGCCCCGTCCAGCTCCGCCCCCCGCCCCTTTCGGTTTGCGTTGCGGTTCCGCCCGCCCGCTTTCGGTTTGCGTTGCAGTTCTGTTGGGACGGGCCAACCGAACTGCAACGCAAACCGGAATGGCGGGGGCGGAGCGGTGGGGTGGGGAGGTCAGCGGCGGCGGGCGAGGCCGACGTGGAGAGCGGACGTCGGCACGACCCGGAAGACCTCGGCGTGGGTCGCTGCGTCGGTGGCATTGGCCCGCTCGTAGCGATCCATCGCCGCGTGCAGTCCGACGAGGTCGTCGGCATCGAACTGCGCCCGATAGCAGTCGAGCGCAGCGTGGCGCTCGGTCTGCACGGTGGAGGTGTCGACGATGTCGTTCGGCTCGACCGTGTAGTAGTACGCGATCTTCGCCACGCCGAACGCTCGGTCGCCGGTCTCGCGACGCACCCGCGGGAGGCCGCTCAACAGCACCGCTTCGCTCACCGCAGCGGCTGTGATCAGATGGTCCTGGTGGGCCTCGTCGGGCAGGGCCGGATCGATCGTCAGCACCAGGTCGGGTCGGAACTCGCGGATCAGGTCGATGATCTGATCGCGCAGTGCCACACGGTCGAGCCCCGCTGCGTCGGGCCAGTCGAGGTCGACGAATCGGCTCACGCCGACGATCGCCCCCGCCTCCCGTGCCTCGTCGAAGAGCTGGCGCCGGGCGACGTCGTCGGCCAGATCGGGGTCGAGCACGCCGGCGAGATCATCGGTGACCGTCACGTAGCAGACCTCGGCGCCGGCCCTGGCGAGCAGCGTCAGCGTCCCCGCGCAGCCGATGTCGTTGTCGTCGTAGTGCGGCTGCACCGCCAGCACCCGACGAGCCTCGAGGATCCCCATCCCGCCGACCGTACCCCCCTCCCGCCTCCACCCTCCCACCACCGTTTGCGTTGCAGTTCGGTTGGGACGGGGCGGTTTCAACTGGTGGTCGCGACAGCTCCCTTTGGTGGAGGTGTTGTTGTGGGTCATGCACGGATCACGGATGCAATGGTGGCGGTGGGGTTCGAGCGTCGGGCTCGGGGGTTGTCGTGGCAGCAGGCGGTCGACGGGCTCGACATGTCGTGGTCCACGTTGCAGCGGCGCTGGGACGACGAGCATGGTGGGGTGACGTATGAGCGGACTGTCCGACCTGGCTCGTTGACCGATGAGGAACGCGAGGAGATCCTGTTGGGGATCGAACGTGAAGAGCTCGACAGCGAGATCGGTCGCCGTCTGGGGCGACATCGTGGCACGATCGGTCGTGAGATCGCGGCGAACGGTGGCCGCGAGAAGTATCGGGCGTATCGGGCACACAACCGGGCCCGGCGGACAGCTCGCCGACCCAAGACATGTTGGACCGAGCAACGTCCATGGTTGTGGGCCGAGGTGCAGACACGGTTGTTGACCAAGAAGTGGTCACCCCAGCAGATCTCCCAACGGCTCCGTCGGGAACATCCTGATGAGCCACAGTGGTGGGTGTCCCACGAGAGCATCTATCAGGCAATCTTCGTGCAGGCCAAGGGCGAGTTGAAGAAGGAACTCGTCAAGTGTCTGCGTTCCGGGCGGGCCACACGCCGTCCGCACAAACGATCCGGGTCGACCAAGACCCGGATCATCGGGATGGTCAACATCTCCGAACGACCCGCCGAGGTCGACGACCGGGCGGTGCCCGGCCATTGGGAAGGTGATCTGATCATCGGCGCACGATCAGCGAGCGCCGTCGCGACCCTGGTCGAACGGTCAACCCGGATCGGGATGCTGATCAAGCTCGAGAACCGCACCGCCGACCATGTCGCCGAGCGGATCGCCGAATCGATCACCCGCCTGCCCGACGAACTCGCTCGTTCGTTGACCTGGGACCAAGGCATCGAACTCGCCAGCCACGCCAACTTCACCATCGTCACCGGTGTCCCCGTCTACTTCTCTGACCCGCACGCACCATGGCAACGAGGCAGCAACGAGAACTGGAACGGACTCGTCCGCCAGTTCCTCCCCAAAGGCACCAACCTGTCCATCTACAGCCAAGACGACCTCGACCACATCGCTCGACTCCTCAACGAACGCCCCCGAATGACCCTCGGATGGCAAACTCCAGCCGAACGATTCAACGAGCTTGTCGCGCTCACCGCTTGAATCCGCCCGTCCCAATGGAACTGCAACGCAAACCGGATGGGAGGGAGGGAGGGCAGGGGTGGTGTCAGGCGAAGGGGGCGTCGGGGGAGAAGGCGGCGGCGTGGAAGCGTTCGCCCATGCGGAGGTAGCCGGCGGCCGACGGGTGGAGGCCGTCGGGGAGGTCGTCGGCTTCGTCGGGGCCGAACAGCTCGAACCCGTGGAGGTGGTGCAGGTTGGTGTCGCCGGTGTTCCGGCGGCTCATCACCACCAGCTCGAGCAGCTCGCGGATCCGCGACAGTGTCAACGCACCCACGGCCAGCTCCGGCGGGCGCTCGATCACGCCGAAACGTCGGTCGGGGCCGGGCACGGTCGGGCCCGGGTGGTCCTCCGCCGGCGGGCACACGATGGGGCTGATCACGATGATCGGTGTGTCCGGATGGCCGTCACGGATCGTGTCGAGCAGGCCGTGCACCGCCGGCACGAACGTGCGCTCGCGCATGCTGTCGGCGTTCACGATGTTGATGCCGAGCTTCAGGCTGATCAGGTCGGCCGGTAGGTCGCGGATCGTGCGCGCGGCGAACTGGTCGAGCTGACACTGCCCGGCGAGGCCGAGATTGAACAGGTCGACGCCCGCCGCCCGAGCCGCCACGACGGGCCACACCCCGGTGGGCCGGTCGGCCTCCATGCAGTGGCTGATCGAGCTGCCGTAGTGGACCCATCGTCGGGTGGGTTCGGGCGGCGCACCCACGGATGCGTCGTCGTCGACGCGCAGCGACCGCAGTTCGATCGAGGCGTTGTGTGGCAGCCAGATCTCGACGCGCTTGGTCCCGCTCGCCAGCGCCGTCGAATCGGATCGTGGTGGCCTCGCCGGGGACGAACTCGAAGTCCGTCGACGGTGGCAGCTGCAGGCGGATGACGTGGCCCGCCTCGGTCGAGGCGGTCGTGGCCACCTGGCCGTCGATCACCAGGTCGAGTGTCGCCGGCAGGGGAGCGCGGCCGGGCAACTCGATGCGTGTGACGAGCAGATCCAGTTCGATCGCTCGATGTGTCGGTGACCATGTCGAGGCGCCCTCCCGACGGCATCGATGCCACCGCGTTGATTGCCGGGTCGATGATCTGCGCACGGGCCCATGCCGGGAGCCGCTGTGTGGTCGCGCCGGTGGCGCCGTGGTCGAGGTCGATGATCCCGGCCAGTCGAACGGGTGAGTCGGCCGCGAACAGATCGATCGTCTTCATGGTGGCGCCGATCGTACGCACCGACCCCCACCACCGCCGTTTGCGTTGCACTTCGGTTGGCCCGCGCCAATGGAACTGCAACGCAAACGGGTGATGTCGGCCGGAATCCGCTGGTCCTGAGTGCCGGGCGCGACCTTTCACCTCCTGCGACATCTGCGCGCCATCTGTTGTTCAGACGGCGTCCAGACACCCCTCCTAACGTCGCCTCGTCATGGAAACGACACCGCGTCCGGCGGTCTGCGATGTGAGCGAAGCGGCTCCGGTGTCTCCCCACCGGCGCCGACGCGTACCTCGAGCAGCTGTCGAAGGAGCAGACCCGCTTCCTCGCAGCGCTCGCCGATGCCAACACGATGCTCCCCGGACCGACGAGCCAGCTGGCACGAGTTGCAGCCATCCAGAGCCGACTCACCCAGGAGTTCCTCGACGCGCAGCGGGCGATCATCAAGCGCCGCGCCGAGACCGAGGCGACCGTCGCTGCCGTCGCGATCAGCTGCCGAGGCCGAGGCGGATCGCCTCTTCGCGTCGTGCCCGCGACGAATCGGTGACGGCGTCGGTGATGCGGGCCGACACTGCACGCCGCCCCGACCGGCAGTCCCGTTGCCGAAGCCCGCTCCTGTGATGGCGCTCAGGCTCAGGCGCGGCCGCGGCCGGCGCGTGGCCGGCGCCGGGCTCGTCGTCGCCGGCCGACGTCGAGTCGCTCGCCCGGCTGATCGATGGAGCATTCGAGGGCGCCGAAGCTGACGGTGCGGCGATGAAGCGCCAGCTCCGCGAGTTGCTCGACGAGTGGTGGCGCATCGAGAACCAGGAGGACAAGGCGGCCGATCGACGACGCCAACGCCCGTGCCGCGATGCGTGTCCACGTCGCCACCGTCGAGTCGAATCAGATCGTCCAGGCCGCTGCGGTTCGCGAGGAGTTCGCTGCCCCTCGTTTCGCCTACGAGCCGCCGAAGCACGTGCCGCCGCTCGTCGCTGCGCTCGACACGACGAGCCACGAGGATCTCGACGACATGCTGTCGTCGCTGCTCGACGCGCTCGACGCGCCGATCGGGTTGTCCGAGGCCGACGTCGCATCGACCGCCGATGCCGAATCGACCCGTGCGACGTCCGCCGGCCGACCGGTCATCGACGCTCGCTCGGCGATGCCCTTCGCCGCTCCGCCGGCCGGTGCGATTCCGGTTCCGTTCGCAGATCCGTTCGCGGACCCGTTCGCACAGGTCGCTCTGCCGTACGGCCGGCCCGATTCGTTGAACGACGAGACCGCCGCGCCCCAGGAGGCGTTCGATCGATTCTGGGGATCGCTGACCGCACGCGGATCGCGTGGTCGCGACTGGGTGTTCATGCAGGTGCTGTTCCCGGCCGTTGCCGTCATTGCTGTGCTGGCGCTCGTGCTGGCGGTCGTCGGGTGAGAAGCCAGTGATGGATCCTGTGTCGCCCAGTTCGACGACGACCGACCTGCACTTCAACTGAGCGGTCGACCCGTTGGAGGAGGAGCGCGCCCGCCTCGAGACCGACATCGCGGTGGCCAAGTCGCGTCTGTTCGCTGCGAAGCACGCCGCCGCCCAGCTCGACGCCCAGACCAAGCAGGCGCTGCGAGCCGAACTCGCGTCGTCACGTGACGATCTGTCCGACCTCGAACGCCGGCACTCCGACTCGGTGCGTGCCATCCGTCAGCAGGCCGCCGACGAGGTCGATCGGATCCTCGCCGACGCTCGCCGGGACGCAGCCGACATCGATGCCCGTTCGCTGGCGGCTGAATCTCAGGTGGTGTCGTGATCGACGAGTCGAAGGTGGCAGATGTCGGCGCGTTGTCGCCCCGAGCCGGTGTCGCGCTGTTGACGCTGCAGCTTCGCAGCACCCTGCAGGAGGCCGTCGACGCCGAAGCCGAGGTCGCCGCGTTCGACGTCGACGCAGCGCTGTGGCAGTTGCGTTCGCGGCTCGGGCCGTTGATGGAGGAGCGCCGTCGCGCCCTCGACGACGACCTGGTCGCCGAGCAGGATCAGGCCGACGCGGCAGTTGCCGCTGCGCGAGCCGAAGCCGCCCAGATCGTCGCCGACGCCCGCGGTCGCGCCGAGGCCGCCGCCGAACGGGCGGCGCGAGCCGAGGCCGCGCGCCGCGCCGCGGTGGCTCTCGCCGAGCGCCAAGCGGCGATCTTCGCCGCAGCGCCGCTCCTGGTCGAACCGCCCACGTTCGAACAGCCGGTCGGCGAGCCCCACGTCGTCGAGCCCGACGTCGTCGATGCGACCTCGGTCGCCGATTCTCCGGTTCCTGTATCTCCGGTCCACGAATCCCTGGTCGCGGAATCGCCTGTCGTCGACAAGCCCGAACTCTTCGACGACCCATTGCTCGACTGGTCGCCGAGGCTCGAACCGGCGACGCTTGCGCCGCCGTCCGAACCGCCGTTCATGGAGGTGCCGACGATCGTCGAGGCCAGCGGCGACGCACTCGACGCACCGATCGTCGACGGACCGATCGTCGACGCACCCGTCGAGGTGCTGGCACCTCCGAGCGCAGCATCGCTCGTCCTGCCGGTCATCGATGCTCCGGCCGACGAGTCCGGCTGGGCCGCCGAGCCTCCGGCCCCGACGTCGACGCTGGTGCTTCCGGTCGTGACGACCGATGCGCCGGCCGGAGCGCCGGACCAGCGCTCGATGCACGTGGTGATCGACGCCGACTCGTTCGCCAAGGCGTTCGCCGCGGCGTTGGCGCCGGTGCTCGAGGCCCGCAACCAGGCGCCGGGCTACGGCCCGTACCCGCCTCAGGCGTACATGCCGGTGCCGGCTCCGGCGCCGAAGAAGTCGTTCTGGGCGCATGCGTGGCATCCCGACGTCCTGTTGTCCGGATTGGCCATGGTCATCGTGATCATCGTGCTCGTCGCGTGGACCGGCTGACGATGATCGCGACCACGCTCCCCGTTCGCACGGAGGACGCTCCGCCACAGGTTCCGATCGAGATCGTGTCCACCCGTGGGCGGGGCGACCGGACGTTCTTCCGGGGCCTCGGCCTCAGCGGGTTCCTCGTGCTCGCGCTGATGGCGTCGGTCGGGATCTTCCTCACGTACGAGGCGCTCGAAGCGCTGCGGGTGTCGGGGCCGTCGTTCCTCACGACGTCGAAGTGGGAGCCCGATGCCGGCTCGAGTGGGTTCGGCATCGCCGCGATCATGCCGTTCACCATCCTCATCGCGTTCATCGCCGTGCTGATCGCGGCGCCGATCGCGCACGGGGACGGCGCTGTTCATCACCGAGGTGGCGCCGACGCGGCTGCGGTCGTCGCTTCATCGCCATGGTCGACCTGATGGCGGCAGTGCCGAGCGTCGTCTACGGCCTGTGGGGCCTGTTCCTGCTGCAGGGCCAGACGATCGGGCTGTCGCGTTGGCTCAACACGTGGATGGGCTGGTTCCCGCTGTTCAGCGTGAGCGGTGCCGACCCGAACAGCCCGCTCTCGAGTGCCAGCGTCTACACCGCGTCCACCTTCATCGCCGGGATCGTCGTGGCGATGATGGTGATGCCCATCCAGTGCTCGGTGATGCGCGAGGTGTTCTCGCAGGTGCCGATCGGCGAACGCGAGGGTGCGTTCGCGCTCGGCTCGACGCGCTGGGGGATGATCAGCGTGGTGTCGCTGCCCTTCGGTCGCGGCGGCATGATCGGCGGCACGATGCTCGGCCTCGGACGGGCGCTCGGCGAGACGATCGCCGTGCTGCTGATCATCTCGCCGCGGTTCGACTTCACGTTCCACGCACTCGAAGCCGGGTCAGCAACTCGGTGTCGAGCCTCATCGCGTTGCGCTACAGCGAGGCGTCGCGGCTTCGGCCTGTCGGCGCTGATGGCCGCCGGCCTCGCGCTGTTCGCGATCACGCTGGTCGTCAACTTCATCGCGTCGTACTTCGTGGCCCGGTCGCGTTCGGGAGCGGGGAGCGAGGCATGACCGACATGCTCGACCAGAGCGCGACCTGCGCCGACGACGACCACCGACGAATTGTGGGCGGTGACGACGGAGATCGACGTGACGTCGACGCCGCTGCAGCATCCGGCCGACGAGTTGTGGGCACCCGCCGGACCGAGTGGGCAGCCGCCGACTCGACGACCGTCGCTCCCGCGCCGGCCCGGCCCGGGAGCGCCGCCGCCGGTGCGTCGACCGCTCGGCAAGATCTCGCGCGACGACGTGCTGACTGCTCGGCGGCGCGCTGCTCAGCTCGCTCAGCATCACGCTGCTGCTCTTCGGTCGGCTGCACGCCGCTGCGACGGCCGGCTCGGCTTCGTCGTCGTGTGGTTCGCGGTGTTCCTCGTGATCTACGGCTGCTCGTGTCGATCACCGACAACCGACCGGCGGTCGTCGACCGGGTGATGGCGGCGCTGATGACCGTCGTCGGCGCTGATTGCCGGCGTCGCGCTGCTCGTCGGTCGATCGTCTTCACGCTGTGGCCGGGCGCAAGGCGCTGTTCAAGATCGAACCTCTACACCGAGGACATGAGCGCGGCCGGCCCGCTCGATCCGCTGACCGTCGGCGGCATCTCCCACGCCATCGTCGGCACGCTGATCATCATCGGGCATCGTCGTTGATCATCACGGTGCCGCTCGCGCTGGCGTGCGCGGTGTACCTGACCGAGACCCGCGGCAAGATCACCGAGCTCGTGCGCTCGGTCGTCACGGCGATGACGGCGCTGCCGTCGATCGTCGCCGGTCTGTTCATCTTCGCCACCTGGGTGCTGATCCTCGGCCAGGAACGCTCGGGCCTCGCCGCGGCGATCGCCATCAGCATCATGATGCTGCCGATCATCATCCGCTCGGCCGACGTCGTGCTGCGCCTCGTGCCCGGCAACCTGCGCGAGGCGTCGGCCGCACTCGGGGCCCCGCAGTGGCGAACGGTGTGGCACGTCGTGCTGCCGACGGCCCGTCCGGGCCTCGCCACCTCGGTGATCCTCGGTGTCGCCCGCGGCATCGGCGAGACGGCGCCGGTGCTGCTCGTGTCGGGCATCACCGGGCTCGATGAACGTCGAACCCGCGCGCGAACCCGATGATGTCGCTGCCGCTGGCGACGTTCGAGTTCGTCCGCTCGCCGCAGCCGACGCTGATCGCCCGAGGCTTCGCCACCGCCGCGGTGCTGATGGTGCTCGTGCTGATCCTGTTCACCATCGCCCGCATCCTCGGCGGCCGGCCAGGCCGGCCGCCTGTCGAAGCGCCAGGCCACGCAGGCGCGCCGCATCAGTCGGCGAAGGACCTGCAACGCATCGAGGCCGCCGATGCCAGCGGCGTCGACGTCGGCCGGATCGCTCGACGCCGCCGGATCCGACGTCCTCGCACCGACCGGAGTTCCGTCATGAACCGCGCCTCGGCGTTGCCGTCTCGTCGTCGCCGCGCTGGCCGCGGTCGCTCCTCGGATCGGGCGCCGATCGGCGTCGGTCGACGCGCAGGAGAGCTACCAGCGCATCTCCGGTGAGGGGTCGTCGTGGGCGGCCAACGCGATCGACGCCATGCGTGTGAACGTGAAGCAGTTCGGCATCACGGTCGACTACAACCCGAGCGGCTCGAGCGCCGGCCGCAAGAACTTCCTGAACGGCACGGTCGACTTCGCGGCGTCCGACATCCCGTTCCAGTTCGAGCCCGAGGACGGCTCGGCCCCGGAGAACCCGGCGCCGGGCAGCTACGCCTACATCCCCGTCACCGCCGGCGGCACGGCGTTCATGTACAACCTCAACGATCAACGGCCAGCGGGTGACGAACCTGCGGCTGTCGGGCGAGAACATCTCCAAGATCTTCACCGGCGTCATCACGCAGCTGGAACGACCCGGCGATCGTCGCCGACAACCCCGGGCTGACGATGCCGGCGCGGGCGATCGTGCCGGTCGTGCGTTCCGACGGCTCGGGCTCGACGGCGCAGTTCACGCTGTGGATGATCGCCCAGCACCAGGCGGATCTGGGAGACGTACTGCCAGAGCACCGGGCGAGCCGACAAGTGCGGGTTCGACGTCGTTCTATCCGACGCTCGCCGGGCATGATCGCCCAGGGCGGCGACCTCGGCGTGGCCGGCTACGTGAGCCAGGGCTTCGCCGAAGGAGCGATCGGCTACGTCAACTACTCCTACGCGCTCGGCGTGCAGTTCCCGGTGGCCAAGGTGCTGAACGCCGCCGGCTACTACACCGAGCCGACGCCGGAGAACGTGGCGGTGTCGCTGCTGCAGGCGAAGATCAACACCAACGAGGCGAACCCGGCGACGTACCTCACCCAGGATCTGAGCGGCGTCTACACCGACACCGATCCCCGCAACTACCAGCTGTCGTCGTACTCGTACTTCATCCTGCCGACGAAGGTCGGCGGCCAGTTCAACGAGGCGCAAGGGCCGCACGCTCGCCGAGTTCACGTACTACGCGATGTGCCAGGCGCAGCAGCAGTCGGCGTCGCTCGGCTACTCGCCGATGCCGGTGAACCTGGTGACGGCGAGCTTCGACCAGATCGCGCAAGATCCCCGGCGCCGAGGTGCAGAACATCAACGTGCAGTCGTGCAACAACCCGACGTTCTCGCCGAGCGGCGAGAACCTGCTCGCCGCGAACGCGCCCCAACCGCAGGAGTGCGACAAGCAGGGCGCCGGCGCAGTGCGCGACCGGCACGGGCGGCGTGAAGGCTGTCGAGACGCCGACGCTGCGCCCGCTGCCGCGCGGTGGCGGCGCCGCCGCTCCGGGCACGCCGGCGCGCTGGCGAGCGCCGACGGCGGAGCGGTGCGGCGACGGTGGCGGAGCCACTGGTGGCGCCGCGACCGGCGAGCGGATGCTGCGACCAGCGGTGGGACGACCGGCGGCACGACCGGCGGCGGTGCGACGGCCGGTGGCGACGACCGCGGGCGGCGCGGCGACCGGCGGAGCCACGACGGCGACCGGCGCCGACGGATCGGCGGTCGCTCCGACCGACACGACGTGCGACCCCGACACCGGGATCTGCGGTCGGTCGCGGTGGCCCAGCAGTCGGCGAGCGGCGGCGCTGTGCAGAGCGGTGGCAGCAGGTCGGCGCGATCGTTCCGACCACGCTCGACCAGGACTCGGGCTGGGGCACGACAGGAGACGCTGATGCTCGTCGTCGCGCTGCTCACGCTCGGGTCTGGTGTTCGTGCCTGCTTACTACTGGCGCAAGATGTCGACGCCAGGTGCCGCGGCGCCCGTCGGCCTCGCTTCCGGCGCCCGAACGATCAGCAGGTGTCGGTGTGAGCTCCAGACGAGCGGTTCGCAGCTGGTCCTCGCCCCACTGGCGATCCTCCTGGTGTCCTCGGCGGTTGCCGGGTCGACGTCGGCTGCAGGCCCGGAACCCGGCAGCGCAGGGCACGACACGTCCTTGCCGCTCACCGACTCGGCAGGTGACGGTCCGGGGCCGCGGAGCCTTCGCAGACCTGGAGATCACCGTCAACCAGACCCGGAACCTCACGACCAGGCGGTGTCGATCACGTGGGAGGGTGGAGCGCCGACGCTGTCGGGTCCGGGGCGATTCGCGAGCAACTACCTTCAGATCTTCCAGTGCTGGGGCGATGACGACGGCACCGTCCCAGAGAACCCCGGCCCGCCACCCGAACAGTGCGTCCAGGGCGCAGTTGCCGGGCAGTACGGCGGGCTCGGTCCGGAGGCCTGTTTCCTGCCGGACTGATGCTCGGCCGCGTGATCTCGCGCACCGGCTGGCAGAACTACGACCCGAACGTGCGGAGTCGCTCGACCCGAACAACTCCAACGTGTGGCTCCCCTTCGACGCCGTCACGGCACAGTCGTGCCGGTCACACGTCCAACTCGTCCTACCTTCCTGAGGATCCTGACGCGGAAGCTTCTGGCTCAACCCGATCTTACAACATCATCACGACGAACGAGATCGCCGGTGGGGCGACTGGCCCCGACGGCACTGGTGCAGAACTGTTGCAGATGCTCACCGGTGTCCAGTCGACGGGTCTCGGATGCGGACAACGTGTGCAGCCCGCCGCCGACGGCGGCCGCAAGGTCCCGCAGTGTTGGATCGTCATCGTCCCACGGGGTACGCCGACGGATGAGAACGTCGGCACCCCGTTCGCGGTCGAACGCGGATCAGGCGGGCGTCGCCACGTCGCCGCTAGCGCCCACGGGCGTGGGCGAATCGCATCGCCATTCCGCTCGAGTTCAACCCCATCGACTCCCCCTGTTCGTTGCAGAACGGGGAGCGTCGAGTGGTCGGGAACGAGCTCGTTCTTCCCGGCGATCGCCAGCTGGCAGCCTGCTCTGTGCGCCACGCCCGGCTCGCCGCCCTACTCGTACGCGCCAGTCTGCCGACTGCTCGGCAGATTCGCCGCCAGCTCGTTTCCGGGGGCGCCGGCATGGTCGCGTCATCTCGAAGCCGATCGATGCCGGGTCGAGCTGATCCGAGTCGAATCCCGTCGTGTACGCGCCGCTCGCGGCATCGGGACTCGTCGTCGGCTTCAATCATCGAGCGCTACCCGAACCCACAGCTCGCCCGAGGCCGCACAGCAGTTGGCCGGCGTTCGTGTCGCCGACATGAACCTCACGCCGCGGCTGGTCGCGAAGCTGCTCACCCAGTCGTACACGGAGCAGCTCAACATCATCAGCCGACCGCCGTATGAGTGGGACGACGTCAATCCGACCGCACCTCGGCCAGGATCCCGACTTCGTTCAGGTTCAACCCGGAGTTCGAGCAGCTCCTCGTGTCGAACGCCCGCACTGTTCAGCGGGTTGCAGCTGCCGGCCGGCAACTCCGATGCAGCGGCGCAGGTGTGGGAGTGGATTCTGGCGGACCCCGAGGCGCGGCATGGCTCGACGGCGCAGCCCGACGAATGGGGCATGCGGGTCAACCCGCTCTACGCCACCTTCCGGCGAACAACTCGTCGGGGTTCCCGTTCGGCGACCCGTCCCCGAGCTGTTCCCAAAGGCGGATCCGTACTGCTACCAGGCTCCGTCCACAGGGGGCTTCACGCCGCCCAGCTCTGCGGAACCGACTGGATGCCGTATGCGCGCAGTTTCGACGAAGCTGCAGCCCGAGTGCGGGCTGCAGCCGACTTCGCTCGAATTGCGCCGAATCCCTTCGCGCTGACTGCGGACTCTGTCTGGGGCCGCACCGACGCCTCAGGTTCCGGGTCGGCGCGCAATTCTTGCGCTCACCGACACGTCATCGGCCCTTCGGTACGGGCTGCAGATTGCGCCGCTTGAGCCGCGCTGGCGACGCGGGTCGGATCGCGAATTCATCTTCCCCGACGACTCGTCTCGCTACTGCTCGGTTTGTAAACGATGAAGCCCGACTCCGAGCCACAGGTTCTCGAGCCGGATCCCTCGGCGAGTGCTACCGGCGCCTATCCATTGACAGCGCTGACGTACGCAGCCGCCACACCGCTCGCGCTCGATGACACGGCACGAGAAGATACGCCGCGTTCCTCGATTATGCCGCAGGACCTGGGCAACTGCCTGGGCTCGAACTCGGTCGACTTCCACGGGGTTATGTTCCGCTGCCGCATCGCCTCGTCGACCAGACATCGCCGCGAGCCAGACGCTTCGCACGCTCCCATCCTCCACTCCGCTCCGGCCACTCCGCCGACTCACCATCTCTCTCGCCGACCGACTCTGCCGACGGCTCCACCTCAGCCGTGCCCGTATTCCGGCGCTCCCGACGCCCGCGACGCGGTCGTCCTCCTCTCGCGGCCGACCGGTACTCGTCCCTCTGCCTCGAGTTCGAACACGAGTGCACAGGACGAGCTGGCGTCGGCGTCGACGGAGGACGTGGGAGTCGGTTCCGACTCAGAACCAGTTCCCCCGGACTCCTCGCCCTCGGTCGACGGGCGTGACCCCCTCGCCCACGACACCTTCCACCGACACCGGGCCGGGTCGAGTCGCCGTTCCGGTGCTCGGCGGGCTGACGCTCGGCTCAGCGCTGATGGCACTCGAACTCACCAAGCGTCCCCGCCGTGCGGCGACGCCTCGATCGACGGCCGGTTCTGACGGACCGAAGGAGTCCACCTGACATGATCCCTGTCCCGCAGCGAATCGTCATGCTCATCGCAGCGACATCCACTGTCCTGTTGTCCTCTGGGCCTGTTCTCGGCCAGGCCTCATCGGGAGGAGACGACGCCGGTGCTGCGATCGTCGTCGACGCAGTGAACACCGATCGAGAGCTGAGCGAGTTCGACAGCACGACCGCATTCCGACTGCGGTTGCCGGACGGGGCTTCATGCGCGGGTGACTCGGCGAACGACGACTATCGGGTTCAGACATTTCTCGTACCAGCCGACACCGATCTCTCGAGCATGAAGTACCGGAGTCGGAGTCCGGACGGGAGCGACCTCTACCGAGCGCTTCGATACGTCGACGGTGAGAGCGCCATCCAGTTGCCCACCAATCAGAACGCCCAAGCCGGACAGCCTGGGCTGGTGACCGAGCCGGCGCAGCCGTACACCTTTGCGTTCTACATTGAGAACTCCCTTCCGCCCGGAACGTGGAAGCTGGGCGTGGCGTGTACGCCGGCGGACTGGGTCGTCGACAGGTTCTGGGATGCCGAGGTGCTGCTCGAGTCAGCGCCGGAGGTGGAGCCCGGTGGTCTTCGCGTCCGAGTGCTCCAGGACGAGGCTTCGATCGCCGCCGCACAACCGAGCGACGACCTGCCAATGGTCCCCATCCTCGCCGGTTCGGCGTTCGTGATCGCGATGGTTGTCATCGCGCTTCAGCGCTTCAGCAGGTCGAAAGTTCCGTCTGTGAAGGAGTATTCATGACCACGATTTCCCCCTCCACGCTGGCGTCGCGTCGGACTCGCCGTGGCGCTGGTCGGCGTCGCTGTCTCGCTCGTCGGGTTCGTCTCGACGGCCACAGCTACCCTCGCCGCAGGGACGCTGCCCACCAATGGCCTTTCGGGGCTGATTCTGAACCCGGCATCGGGCGACAGCGGTACGACGTTCAGCATGAGGTTTGATCCGGAAAATCAGCCATGCCCGGGAAACAACAACGCGGGCTTCTCGTGGTCGACGTTCATCACGCCGGAGGCTCAGGACCCGGCACTTCTCACGTTCGCGCCGACCGGTCAACCACAGGCGACGGCAGCGGGACGGACGACCGCATTCCGTGACACCACGGACGAGTTCGTCCGTGGAGAGTTCCCGGACCTCGACACCTTCAACATCAATCCGCCGGCCCTGCTGTCGTTCGACACCACGTTCTCGCGCAACCCTGTCGTCGAGCCGAGCGCGTACTTCGTCGGCATCGCTTGCTACAACGCGGACGGCCTGGCGAACGAGCGGTACTGGGCGACCAGGATCGTCGTCACCACCGACCCCGGTGCCGGTCCGTACGGCTTCACTTGGACGACAGATGTCGGCGACACGACAAGTTCGACGACGACCTCCACCGTCGTCGACGAAACGACGACCACGACGAACACCGTTGTCGGCTCAACGACGACGACCACCTCCGTGGCGGGGGGAACCACCACCACGACTGTCGCGGGCGGCTCGGCGAACGCAACGGTCACACCGAGTTCTCCGACCCCAGGTGGGGCCTACAGTGTGACGCTCCCGAACTGCTCGGTCGGCGAGACGATCACGTTCTCCCAGTCGGCAGTCGACGCCGGCGATCCGTGACCGACGTCTGCAAGGCCGTCGTCGGCGCTGACGTCGGGAAGTGTCGTGCGGGCTTCCGCATGCCGGCGCAGGCAACGACGGGCACCGCCACCGGACAGCTTCACCGCAGCGCCGACGGCAGCCGGGCACCTACACCGTCACGATGACGGGAACGGTCAGTGCCCAGCGGACCACGACGTTCGTCATCGCCGGCGCCGCGACGCCGGTCACGAGCGCCAACACGCGGCGGCAGCCCGTCGGGTCGTCGACCGGGACGATTCCCGTCGACCGGTTCGTCGACCACGTCGTTGATCGTCTGGGGCGTGCTGCTGCTCGTGTTCGGACGCATGGCGATCCTGCTGGGCCGCAAGCCCAAGGTGCTCACGGGCACCTGATGACCGCGACGGCCACCGCGACGACGTCACCTCGGTGGCGGAGCCGGTGGTCGCGCTCGGCGACGTCCGACCGGACGGCTCCGACGCCGATCGGCGTCCGAGCGGAGCGGCACGTCCGACGAGCACCGAGATCCCGCCGCTGAGCCCGCGGCCTGCAGCTGGCGCGGGCGGCGCTGATCATGGTGTTCATCCTCGCGGTCACGCTGCTGCTGCAGCTGACCCTGATCGGTCGGCCTGCAGCAGTCGGCCGCGCAGGAGCGCAAGTTCGACGAGTTCCGCTCGCAGCTCGCCACCGGCACCGCACCGATCGGGCCGACCGACAACCAGAACCGGGCGTTGGCGATCGGGGCGCCGGTCGCCTACCTCGAGATCCCCGAGATCGGGCTGCGCCAGGTGGTCGTCGAGGGCACGACGTCGAGCGCGTTGTTCTCGGGTCCCGGGCACCGGCGCGACACGGTGCTGCCCGGCCAGGTCGGCGCGAGCATCATCATGGGCCGCCGCGCTGCGTTCGGAGGACCGTTCGCCGACATCGACCAGCTCGAGGCGGGCGACGAGATCGTCGTCACCACCGGTCAGGGCGAGTACGAGTACGAGGTGATCGGTGTCCGCCGCGAGGGCGATCCGGTCCCGGCGCCCGCGGCGGCGGGGTCGTCGCGGCTGGTGCTCGCGACCGCCGACGGACGCCCGTACCTGCCCGAGGGCGTGCTGCGCGTCGACGCCGATCTCGTCGGCGAGGCCGTCGTCGGCCCCGCCCGTGCGTACACCGCGGCGACGCTGCCCGCGTCGGAGCAGTTCATGGGGGCCGACACCTCCACGCTGTGGGCGCTCGCTCTCTGGATCCAGGTGCTGATCGCGCTGTCGCTCGGCGCCGTGTGGGCCTGGCATCGCTGGGGACACGCCCAGGCCTGGGTCGTGTTCCTGCCTCCGCTGCTCCTCGTCGGCCTCGCGACCTCCAGCCAGGTCGCCCGATTGCTTCCCAATCTCCTATGACCACAGACAACAAGCTCCGTCCCGTCCAACGATGTCGAACTGGCTTCGTTCCCCGACGCCTCGGTCGTCCAACTCGTCGGCGGTGACCCGCAGCGACCGGGCGCGCTCGTGGCACCGCTGCACGGCGCAACCATCAACGTCAACTCGAACAAGATCGTCGCGGTCGACGGTGACTTCGACTGGTCGTGGATGCTCACCGATCTCACCGCCGTCATCCACGGCGCCGACGAGCCGTGGACGATTCTCGTCGTGCCCGGCATCGCCGACTTCGGCGTGTCGGTCCCGATCGAACGCGTCGACGAGTTCCGGTCGCTGCTCGACTCGCTCGGCGGCGCCGCCCGCCATCGTGCAGCAGTCAGCGGACGAGCTCCGTGGCATTCGCTCCTCCGCCGCCGATGCCATCGAACGGTCACGTCGAGGTCGAGACACTCGTCCCGGTCGCGCCGCACGACGCATCGATGCCGACCGATTCCAGCTGGGAGCCGCCGCCACCACGGTGTTCCTCCGCTGGTGATCGACGTCGTCGAGCCGCTTCCGGTGTTCGTCGACCCGAGCGGGCCGACGACGGAGGTGCGCACGACCGCGGGTCGACCTGCGTGCCGGCGAACTGACCGGGATCGAGGCGCGCAACATCTCGGCGTGGTTCGGGAACCACAACGTGCTCGACCGGGTGTCGCTCGACATGCCGGCCGGGCACGTGACCGTCGCTGATCGGGCCGTCCGGCTGCGGCAAGTCGACGTTCCTGCGGATCCTCAACCGGATGCACGAGATGATCCCGTCGGCAGCGCATGGCCGGCGAGGTGCTGCTCGACGGCCACGACATCTACGACCCGTCACGCAAGCTCACCGACGCCCGACGCGAGATCGGCATGGTGTTCCAGAAGCCGAACCCGTTCCCGGCGATGTCGATCTACGACAACGTCGTCGCCAGCCTCCGGCTCACCGGCACGAAGGCGACGCCAGGCGGAGAAGGACGCGCTCGTCGAGTCGTGCCTCAGCAAGGCCGGCCTGTGGAACGAGGTCAAGGACCGCCTGCGTCAGCCCGGTGGCGGCCTGTCGGGCGGTCAGCAGCAGCGGCTGTGCATCGCCCGCGCGCTGGCGATCAAGCCGCGGGTGCTGCTGATGGACGAGCCGTGCTCGGCGCTCGACCCGACGTCCACGCGACGGATCGAGCAGACGATCATCGAACTCGTCGACGAGGTGACGATCGTGATCGTCACGCACAACATGCAGCAGGCCGCCCGCGTGTCGGATCTGTGCGCGTTCTTCCTCGCCGAGCAGGGCACGCCTGGCTACATCGTCGAGCACGGACCGACCGAGGCGATGTTCTCCTCGCCGCAGGATCCGCGCACCGATGATTACGTCAATGGGCGTTTCGGGTGACCGCCCGGCGACGCCCAGATGAACTCTTGACGATCACTCCCGCCGTTCATCTTGCGGCCAATTGAGCGTCAGATGGGCCTGTCACAGTGCGCATCAGCAGGCCCGTACGGCCTGCTCGGCTCGGAACGATCGGCTGTCCGTCACCTGAAGGGACCAAGCAACTCATCATGATCTCGTTGAAGAAGAAGGCCGGTCTCGGCCTCGTAGCAGCTGCGGCGATCGGCTCGCTTCCGTTGTCGCCTTGGCCGGCGGCCCATCGGCCAGCGCCGATCCCAAGCAGTACACCGACCCGATCTTCGGGTTCGGTTCCGACACGCTCCAGGATGTCACCAACGCATTCGCCGGCTTCAGCCAAGGCGTGGACTTCACGCCGGTGCGCACCGACAACGGCAAGCAGATCGTCTCCTGGGATGCGTTCCCCGCCAACAGCTGCATCACCACCAAGGTCGGGCACCGGTCAGATCCTTCGCCCGAACGGCTCCACCAACGGCTCGCGCGCGCTCTCGGCCACGGTCGGCGGGACCCAGTGGCCGCTCAGCGGCACGCTGTGCGGTGGTCCTCGTGCGATGGGCGGCATCGTCGACTTCGCCCGCTCGTCGAGCGGTCCGACCAGCGTTACCTACTGGCCCGCTCCAGTACATCCCGGCATTCAAGGACGCCCTGTCGTTCGCCTATCTGCGTCCCGTCGGGAGGCACGTGGTCGACCAACCTCACGCCCGCTCGAGCTTATCGCGCTGCATGCAACCGGTCCGCAGATCGATCGGCGGTGTCCCGGTCATCGCCTGCGGTATCCAGACCGGGTCGGGCACGTACGCATCGTGGATGGGCAGTCTCGGCTTGGCCACGCAACGGCACGGGTGACCCGGGCACGAACATCTGCAACAACGTCGGAACGGCCGGCCGCCTGCAGGAGAACAACAGTCCTGACCTCATCGCCAAGGGCGCACTCCTTGCGTCCATGGAAAGCGACCGATCTGCGACGGCATCGCCGGTGGCGCCGCGGTGCCTTGCACCAACGCGCAGCTCATCGTCGGCTACTCGGCCAGCCAGTTCATCGCCCGCGGTAACGGAGTTGGTGCACCAGACTCCGCTCTCGGGATCAATGGTGGCCTCGGCTCGATCAACGGCAGCGAAGCGGTGTCCGGCACCGCGCCGAACCTTGGCTCCAGTGGCAGCTGCCTACAACGACACGACCTTCGGTCGTGACCGTCTATTACATCGTCGACCACCGGCAGTCGACCCGGTGGCGAGAGACGAGCCCCGCAATCACGGACATGTTCGTGTCGACCCCGGGCGATCCGGCCAAGTTCTGCGTCGCCGCAGAAGACGGCGAAGCCCCAGGTACGACGATCGAGAAGCACGGCTTCCTCCAGATCCCCGACTGCGGCGTGCTGACCAACGCCAACCGTGCTGCGTTCCGACCAACTCATGACCCATCCGACAACCCCCATCGATCTTCAACCCCTTTCGAAAGGAATCACTCCAGTGAAATCTCACTCACGATGGAAGACCGGGGTCGCAGCGCTCGTCGCTGTCGGCACCGTGTTCGGTGCATCGGCCGTATCCGATGCCGCCAACGCCCTACCGGCGGGTACTCCGCCGGAGAACGGCGGCGGCGTCAGCCTGTCGCCGGACCGGGCGGCTTCGCCACCACCTTCGCCGGCTTCAGTTTCAATCCGACCAACCAGGTCTGCCCCGGTGACAACACCCAGGGCTGGTTCTTCTCACCGTACCTCACGGCGGACGACCCGGCTCAGCTGACCTTCGACGCAAGCGGCTCACCGCTTCTGCCGCCGGCGGGCGCACGACGGCTCTCCGCGACACCGGTGGCAACCTCGTACGGGGCCTGTTCCCGAACCTGGTCGACGGTGCGCTGATCGCCATTCCGGCATCTCGTTCGAGTCGCGTTCGCCACGACCCCGCTGGTGCCCGGCACCTACAACGTCGGCGTCGCCTGCTTCAACGCGAACGCGGTGACGGTCGGCGGCAACAGCCTCGGCGTTCGTGAGAACGACCAAGTACTGGAACACTCAGATCACCTTCACCGGTGCTGGCGCTGTTGCAGACTCGTACATCGTGGGTGAGGCGCCGGACGCCCCGGTGATCGTCCCTGGGTGCCGGAACCGGGACGGAGCAGACGATCAATCTGGTCGCCGACTCGTCGGTGGACTCCTACACCCTGAACGTGACGCCCACCCCCGGCGGTGCGTTGCCGACGGTTGCTCCGGGTGACACGTCGTTCGAGCTGACCGGGCTCACGCTCGGCACGAGCTACAGCGTTTCGGTCACGGCGAACAAGGCGGGCTTCACGTCTGCAACGTCCGACGAGGAGCCCCTTACTGCGGGAGACCAACCACTGACGTTCACCGCGTCCGTTACGGGCCCCGAACTTGTGGTGCAGGCGCCAGATGCGTTCGAGTCCACGGACGTAACCGTGAGCTGGACGGTGCCCACGGTTGCGGGACTCCCCGCTCCGGTGAGTTTCGACGTGACTGTTACTGGTCCGACGACGGTGACACCGTTCACCGCCGTTGCGGGTCCATCGGTGACCATCCTCGCCGCTCAGTTGGCGCTCGGGGACTACACGGCAACAGTGACACCGAACTACTTGGCTGGTTCCGGCGTCACCGGTACGGCGGGTTCCGACACCTTCAGCGTCACGCCCAACTCGTTGCTCTACCAGGAGATCACGGTCACCCGCCCGCCGGGTGCACTCGTGCTGACGCAGCGTTGTGGCGTGTACGGCCCGCTGGATGCGTTCACGGCTGCGGATGCCTTCCCGGGCTTCCCGCGGACGCTCGCAGCAGCGGCTGCTGTGGCGAGCACGCCTGGTGTCAACTGAGGCGCCCGACATCGACCTCGGCGCCTGGACTCCACCTCGTGGCCGACCCGAACTTCCCGAACTACCCCGAGGTCGGTACGTACCCGACCGAGTGTGGTCTGTCGATGGGTACCGCCCGCTTCGTCACCTCCGGCGCCCTTGCCGGTCAGTTCTACACGGCCGACGGCCGGTTGAACCAGGTGACGGTGCTCGACACCCGTGACGTCGACGCAGGCTGGACCGCCCGCGGCGACATCGAGGACAGCTTCAGCAGCGGTGGCGACACGTTCAGCGGCAACTACCTCGGCTGGGTGCCGCAGGTGACGGACACGTCCGATCCGTCGGTCGGTTCGCCGTACGACCAGGTGGTCAACCCTGGCGGAACGCGTGCTCCCCGGAGCCGGCACGCCCGGCAACGGCACCGGCCTCACCTCCAACCCGCCGCTCGCCTTCGCCGCTGCCGGCGCAGGCCTGGGTATCGCAACACTCGACGCTCGGATGAACCTCCTCATCCCGGCGTCGGCCGATGCAGGCAACTACTCGGCGACGCTGTCGCTGACCGTCGCCTGATCACTCCGTAACCGAACACCACGAACACCGTGACTGGCGGTGTGGGGCGGCTCGTCCGCCCCACACCGCCGACGGCGTTCCCGACCACGAGAGAAATCGAACGACACCATGTCCAGGCGCCACCTCGCTCTGCTGAGCGCACTCCTCACGGTCGGCTCGCTCGTGCCGACGTTCACCGCATCGGCACAAACGACCGACGACCCTCCGACGGATCCGGTCGCCCCGATCGTCCCGACCGACGAGGGCAACGAGGTGGTGCACAGCTGGGCCCTCGCTCCCGCGGGCTCCGACGAAGCCGGCGGCGTCGGCAACCGTCCGGACCTGTCGTACGTCGCCGATCCCGGCGCCGTCATCGAGGACGCGGTGACCCTCTACAACCTCAGCAACGTGCCACTCACGTTCAAGCTCTACGCGACCGACGCCTTCAACGACGACGACGGCCAGTTCGGTCTGCTCGGCTCCGACGAGACCCCTGTCGATGTCGGCACGTGGATCGGCATCGGCGGCGAGGAGGTTCCCGTCCCTGCCCGAACCCAGGTGACGATCCCCATCACGCTCACCATCCCGGAGAACGCAACACCCGGCGACCACGTCGGCGCCGTCCTCGCGTCGAATGCGGCGCTGTCGACCGGCGACGCCGGCCAGGCCCTCACGCTGGATCGCCGGACCGGCACGCGGCTGTACGTCCGGGTGAACGGCCCACTCGTCCCCGAACTCGCGATCGCCGACGTCCGTACCGACTACCAGCCCTCGCTCAATCCGTTGTCCGGATCGGCCACGGTCAGCTATCGAGTCGAGAACCGTGGCAATGTCCGCCTCGGCGGAATGACGACCGCATCGGTTGGCGGTCCGTTCGGGCTCGGCAGGCAGACCGGTCCGACGACCGAGATCCCGGAACTCCTCCCGGGCCAAAGCATCACCCTCGAGCAGGAATTCGACGACGTCCCCGCCTTCGGTGTCGCGGTCACCGAGATCGAACTCGATCCGGCCTCCGACGGTGGGACGGTCGTGGCGTCGTCGTCCAGGCGATCGATGACACCTGCCATCCCCGATCGCCATCCTGCTGTCGCTGTCGGCGGTGCTCTTCGGGCTGCTCGCTGTTCGTGCGTACCGTCGCCACCAGTCGAGGCCCGCGGACCAGGACACAGCGCCACTCGATGCTCTCGACGCTCGATCGCGAACCGGAACACCAGCCGACGTGAGTGTGTGGCGTCACTCTCTGCTCGCGGCCCTCGTCGCTGCGACAGCGGCTCTGGGTGTTGCGTCCACGGCATCGGCGCAGTCGACCGTCAGTGGCCCGACGGTGACGCTCGACCGATACGAGCTGACCCCAGGCGAGCAGGTCGACCTGACCATGGACGGCTTCGAGGCCGACTTCGTGACGATGGCCTTCTGCGGCAACGAAGGACGGCGCGGTTCGGTCGACTGCAACATGCAGGCGAGTCAAGCCCGGGAGATCAACTCCGACGGGAGTCCGACCGTTGCGCAGATGACGGTGGCCGCCCCACCGGCTCCGTGCCCGTGCATCGTGCGTGTCTCCAGCCAGGACAATCGTGAGATCGCCGTTGTGTCGATCACCATCGTCGGTCACCCGGTCGCGGACGTGGTCGGTGGATCAGCCGTCGACCAGCCGCTGGCCGTCGACATCCGGGCAGTCGTTGCGCCCGACGGCCTCAGTGACGAACTGCGGTCGTCGCTCGGTGGAGCGACGATGTACGACGTCACGGTCCAGGTCACGAACTCGGGAACGTTCGCCGTCGAGAACGTCGCCGTGGCCTCCACGTACACGCGCACGAGGTACGACGACGTGCGCACCGTCGACATCCCGAGTGCCGGCCGTCTCGATGCCGGCGCAACCTGGGAGCAGACGGTGCAGGTCGAGGTGCCATCGCTCACATTCGGCGACGTCGAGTGGAATGCGACGGTGTCCGGCTTCGGGCCGTCGGTCCAGGCGACCGACACGACGTCGCAGTTGCCGGTGCTGCTGGTCCTCCTGGGCGTCGTTCTGGTGGCGGATGTCTTCGTGCTCGTCGTGCGTTTCCTGATGCGCCGACGTCGCGGGAACGTCGACGACGACGAACCATTCGCCGCCGCAGCAGATGGCGGCGGTGGCGTCCGCCATCGAGGATGAACTCCTCGTCGGATCATCGTCGGTTCGCAACGATCCGGTTCACGAATTCGCGTCCTGATCGAGTGAGTGTGACCTCACCTCCGCTCTCCGGTTTGCGTTGCACTTCGGTTGGGGCGTCCCAATGGAACTGCAACGCAAACCGGGTAGGGGCACCAACCGGCTGGGGGCCTCAAGTTCGAACGGAATCTGCCGATGGACGCGCATGGCGTCCGATCAACTCTCGCCCCATCCCTGGGTCACCTGGCGTGCGCACGCGTGGTGGGCGGCGCTCGTGCTGCTGCCGTTCCTGGTGCCGCACGCCGTCATGATGCTCGGCACCGAGAGCGAGAGGGCCGGATCGACGCTCGTGGTGTACGGCCCGTTCATCGCGTCGGTCTGGATCGCCGGCCATCTGACCCTGCATCACCTCCGCCGACCCCGGCAGCGTGACATGACGAACCCGGCCTGGCTCCCTCAGGAATCCAGGCTCGGGAAGTAGATCTGCCAGGCGAGGAGTGACTTCGCCGCCAGGCTCAGCACGAGGTAGGCCTTCTCGCCGTAGATGTAGTCGGCCCACCGGCCGATGCCCCGGTACTGCAACCACTGGTTGAGCCCGAAGCTGAAGAACAGCACGAACTGCACGATCACGATCCCGTAGACGAAACCGGGCACGGTCTCGGAGCCCAGGATCTGCACGGCGATCGCGATCCACGGGGCGATGCCGGCGATCGTGCCGAACCAGAACGGCAGCATCGTCGTGGTGGTGCGACCGGGAGGATTCATGCGTTCCTGCAGCCAGCCGAACAGGATCATCGCCACGTTCGCGCCCGCCGACGGCGATCACCGAGGTGATGTTGGTGATGCCGCTGTAGAAGCCGATCAACAGCACCATGAGCGTCGCGCTGAACGAGTACTCGACCCACCGGAACCGGTTGATGCCGCCTGCGCAGGTCGCGCTCGTAGGTGCCCCTCGCCACCGTCGCGGTGACGAAGTGGTCGATCGCCGCCATCGCCAGGAACACGGCGATGGCGATGCCGATGCGCACGTCGAACAACGGCTCGGCTGCCGGCACCCGGGTACCCGGAGGGCCCTCGGGGAACGTCGACACCACCTGGATCACGAAGTCGCCCGACAGGACCAGGATCAGCACTGCCTGCAACGGCGTGCGCAATGGTCAGTCCCAGGTTCCACGAGCGCAGGTTCGCGAGGCGTTCGGGGGTGACGCCGGTGGCGCCGGACGGTGCGTCGGCTGATGTGTCGACTTCGTTCGATGTCATTCGGTGGAGCCCTTCCGGTTGTCGTCGATCCTGAACGATCGCGTCGGGTGAAGTCTTCACCACCCGTGGCAAGCTGGCGTTGATGAGCGCATGTTGTTCGCCCTCGAACGAATCGTCGGCGCCTGATCGTGACGAAACGACGATCACGACCGAGCAGGATCTCGACGTCGACCTCGTCGAACTGCCCGGCGGCAAGTTCTGGATGGGAGCGCCCGCGGGCGACGGGTACGCCGACGACGGCGAGGGGCCGGTCCACGAGGTGGAGCTGTCGCCGTTCTCCATCGCTCCGACCACCGTGACGAACGCGGACTACGCCGCGTTCTGCGACGCGACCGGCTACGTCACCCTCGCCGAGGCCGACCAGTGGTCGTTCGTGTTCGGCGGCCTCCTGCCCGACGACTTCCCACCCACCCGGGCCGTGGCCGCCGCGCCGTGGTGGCGGCAGGTGGAGGGCGCCGACTGGCGGCACCCCGCCGGCCCGCACACCACGTTCGAGGACGTGCTGGACCACCCGGTCATCCACGTCACGTGGGACGACGCGATGGCGTACTGCCGCTGGAGCGGCACCCGCCTGCCGACCGAGGCCGAGTGGGAGTACGCCGCACGCGGCGGGCTCGACCGCAAGCGGTTCCCCTGGGGCGACGATCTCGAACCGGGCGGCGACCACCTGATGAACGTGTTCCAAGGGACGTTCCCGGAGGAGAACACCGCGGCCGACGGGTTCGCCGGGACGGCGCCGGTGCGGTCGTTCCCACCGAACGGGTACGGGCTGTACGAAGTGACCGGCAACGTGTGGGAGTGGTGCGCCGACTGGTTCTCGCCCGGCACCTACCGCGAGAGCGAGAAGAAGTCGCCCCGGGTGAACCCCGGTGGCCCGCCCGGCGGCACGCACCGAGTGATGCGTGGCGGCTCGTACCTCTGCCACGACTCGTACTGCACCCGCTACCGCGTCGGCGCCCGCAGCGCCAACACCCCCGACAGCGCCACCGGCAACATCGGCTTCCGCGTCGCAACCTGAAACGCTGGGGTCTGACCCCAGCGTTTCAGGTTGGCCGGCGGACCGAGCACTGGGTGAACGTGCGGTGTACTGATCGTGAACTCTGGATGATCCGGTCGGGTGCCGACGATCGGGCTGCCATGATCGTGCCCGTGACGATCAGAGGTGTCTTCAGAAGCGCCCGCAAGACGCTCACCCTGAGCCCGGGCGACGTGCTGTTCAGCGAGGGTGATGTCGGCGACGAGATGTACGGCGTGATCTCCGGGATGATCGAACTCCGCCGTGGGGATCGAGTCGTCCACCGGGTCGGACCGGACGGAACGTTCGGCGAGCTCGCCATCATCGATGCCAGTCCTCGAACCCTCACCGCGGTGGCCGTCGAACCGTCGGAGATCGCAGTGATCAATCACCACGAGTTCCTCTTCCTCGTCCACGAGACACCGACGTTCGCGATCGACGTGATGCGCTCACTGTCGAGTCTGATCCGCGAACTCAATCTCAACACCTGATCGGGGTCGCAACCTGAAACGCTGGGGTCTGACCCCAGCGTTTCAGGTGCCGCAGAACGTGCGGTGGGGTGGCGCATCGGTGGGGGCGCCCGACTCGTAGCGCTCTCGGCCCTCGCGCTGCTCGAACGGGTTCGTCACGACCTCGAGGAGCTGCTTCGAACGGCGCGAGGTCACCGGCGGTTGCCGCGTCCAGCGCTTCCTCGACGAGGTGGTTGCGCGGGATGTAGATCGGGTTGGCCCGGTCCATTGCGGTCGGCGATCGCGACTCGGTCGACGCCGAGCAGATCGAGCCAGCGCTTGCTCCAGGCGTCGAACGCATCTGGGATCGGCGAACAGCGACTCGCGCCGGCCCCGTGTCGCCCCGAACCATCGACGACAACGATCGCAGGCACGACGTGTAGTCGACCCGCTGCTCAGCCGATCAGCGACAGCAGGTCGGCGATCAGCTCGTCACCGTCGGCTGCGTCCGCTTCGAGGCCGAGCTTCGTGTGCATCTCCGCGCTCCACGCCTGCCGGAACCGATCGGGAAAGGCTTCGAGCACGGCCGTCGGCCTGTTCGATCGCGGCGTCGGTGTCGTCGTCGAACAGCGGGAGCATCGCCTCGGCGAGGCGGGCGAGGTTCCACGTCATGATCGCCGGCTGGTTGCCGTAGGCGTAGCGGCCGCCGTGGTCGATCGAGCTGAAGACCGTCGCCGGGTCGTAGACGTCCATGAACGCGCACGGCCCGTAGTCGATCGTCTCGCCGGAGATCGTCGTGTTGTCGGTGTTCATCACGCCGTGGATGAACCCGACGGCCATCCACTGCGCGACGAGCGACGCCTGCGCGGCCGACGACGTGACTCGAACAGAGCGAGCGCCGGGTTGTCGGCGTCGGCGGCATCCGGGTGCGTGGCGGGCGATCGCGTAGTCGGCGAGCGTGCGCAGCAGCTCGACGTCGCCGGTCGCCGACGCGTACTGGAACGTGCCGACACGCAGGTGGCTCGACGCCACCCGGGCGAGCACGGCGCCGGGCACTGGGCGTGCCGGCCGTCGACCTCGCGGACGATCGGCTCGCCGGTCGCCACGACGGCGAGCGAGCGGGTGGTGGGGATGCCGCAGCGCGTGCATCGCCTCGCTGATCAGGTACTCGCGCAGCATCGGGCCCACGGCGGCCCGGCCGTCGCCGCCGCGGGCGAACGGCGTGCGTCCCGACCCCTTCAGGTGCAGGTCGCGGCGCGCGACCGTCGTCGTCGACGAACTCGCCGAGCAGCAGCGCCCGACCGTCGCCGAGCCGCGGCGAGTACCCACCGAACTGGTGGCCCGCATAGGCCTGGGCGACGGTGGTGACGCCCTCCGGCACCGCGTTTCCGGCTGAGGACGGCGACCCCGTCGGGCGAGCGCAGCGCATCGACGTCGAGCCCCAGCTCGACCGCGAGCGCCTCGTTCAGCACGAGCAGCGACGGATCGGCGACCGGCACCGGCTCCCACGGCTCGTGGAGGCCGACCAGTTCCCGGGCGAACGAGTCGTCGAGATCGAAGCGAGGGCCGGCGGCGACAGTCACGTCCCCAGCCTACGAACGCCGTCGCGATTGGGTCAGACCCCAATCGCGACAGCGTGTCACGTTTGACCCGGCACCGTGTGACGGGCTGACCCGGCACCGTGTGACGGGTTGGGCAACAATCGGAGGATGGTGACGCGGCGCACCGACGGTGAGCGGATCGAGGTGACGGGCGTCGTGCAGGGCGTCGGGTTCCGGCCGTTCGTGCATCGTCTGGCGACCGAGGCCGGCCTCGACGGGTTCGTCGGCAACGACTCGACCCGCGTGTTCATCGAGGTGACGGGACCGCAGGCGCGCATCGACGAGTTCGCCCGGCGTCTCGTTGCCGAGGCACCGCCACTCGCAAGGTCGAATCGGTGACGCGAACGGCGTGCGCCGCCGCCGACGAACGAGGGTTCCGGATCGTCGAGAGTCGCTGCGTGGCCGGCGGCCGAACCCTGATCGCCGCCCGACACGGCGGTGTGCGACGACTGCATCGCCGAGATGAACGACCCGGCCGACCGGCGGTTCGGCCACGCCTTCATCACCTGCACGAACTGCGGCCCCCGCTTCACGATCATCCGCGACCTCCCGTACGACCGGCCGAACACCACGATGGCGGCGTTCGACATGTGCGACGCCTGCGCGGCCGAGTACCGACGACCCCGCCGACCGCCGGTACCACGCCCAGCCGATCTGCTGTCACGACTGCGGGCCGGTGCTGCGCTACCGCACGCGCACTCGGCGGACGAGGCGACGACCGGGGACGCCGACCCGCTCGCCGCGGCGCTGGCGACGATCCGAGCCGAGCGGAACGGTCGCGATCAAGGGCCTCGGTGGCTACCACCTCGCCTGCGACGCGACCGACGACGCTGCGGTCGAGCTCCTCCGGCAGCGCAAGCACCGTCCCGACAAGCCGTTCGCCGTCATGGTCGCGGACCTCGCCGCCGCCCGCCGCCTCGCCGAGGTGAGCGACGCCGAGGCCACCCAGTTGCTCGCACCGGCCCGGCCGATCGTGCTGCTCCGCTCCCGGGCCGACGCATCGGTCTCGGCACTTGTCGCTCCGGGCAATCCGATGCTCGGGATCATGCTCCCGTCGACTCCGGTCCAGCACCTGCTGTTCCGCCTCGGCGCTCCCGCGCTCGTGATGACGAGCGGCAACCGTCGCCGGCGAGCCGCTCGCGTACGTCGACGACGACGCGGTCCACGCGGCTGCGCGATCTCTGCGACGGTTTCCTGACGCACGACCGCGAGATCCACGTGCCGTGTGACGACTCGGTCGTCCGTGTCGCCGGCGACGTGTTGCTCCCGATCCGCCGCGCCCGCGGCTTCGCACCGCTGCCCGTGCCGGTCGGGCACGGTCGCCGCTCGGTGCTGGCCGTCGGTGGAGAACTCAAGAACACGTTCTGCCTGGCGTCGACCGAGCGCGCCTTCATGAGCCAGCACCTCGGCGACATGGAGAACCTCGAGACGCTCGACGCGTTCGAGCGCCTGGTCACGCAGTTCGAACGGATCCACGCGATCACGCCCGAGGTCGTCGCCGTCGATGCCCACCCCGGGTACGCGACCTCCAGGTGGGCGCGCACCCACCACCCCGATCGGATCGTCGAGGTGCAGCACCACCACGCCCACATCGCGGCCGTGATGGCCGAGCACGAGTGCGACCCGCACGAGCGGGTCATCGGCGTCGCGTTCGACGGCACGGGCTACGGCGACGACGGCACCATCTGGGGTGGCGAGGTACTGCTCGCCGACGTCGACGGGTACGAACGCGTCGCCCACCTCGCGCCGGTCGACCTCCCCGGCGGCGACGCCGCGATCCGCAACCCGTGCCGCGTCGCGCTCACCCATCTCCGCCACGCCGGCGTCGAGTGGACCGACGACCTCGCACCCGTCCGGGCGCTGCAGCCGCACGAGCTCGAACTGCTCGACCGCCAACTCGAGCGGGGAGTCGCCTGCGTGCCGACGACGAGCATGGGCCGGCTGTTCGACGCCGTGGCATCGTTGCTCGGACTCCGCCATCACATCAGCTACGAGGCGCAGGCCGCGATCCAGCTGGAGATGGCCGCTGCCGGATCCGCCGACGGTGAGGCGTACCGGTTCGCGCTCGACGGCCCGGTCATCGACCAGGCCCCGGTCGTGCGCGCCATCGTCGACGACCTGCGCGGCGAGGTTCCCGTCGGCGACATCGCCCGCCGATTCCACGCCGCGGTGCGCGATGTCGTCGTTGCCGTCGCCGAGCGAACGGCCGGACGCGGGGCGACCGTCGTGCTCGCGGGCGGGGTGTTCCAGAACGCGCTGCTCGTCACGATGTGCGTCGATGCGCTCCGTGGTGCCGGCTTCACGCCGCTGACGCACCACCTCGTCCCGCCGAACGACGGGGGCCTCGCCCTCGGCCAGGCGTTCGTCGCCGCCCACCGCACCGGCACCACGCGCCGCACCCACTGCGCCGGCAAGGAGAACTGACATGTGTCTCGCCGTTCCCGGGAAGATCGTCGACGTCTGGGAGGAGCAGGGGACGCGCATGGCGACCGTCGACTTCGACGGCATCCGCAAGGAGATCTGCCTTGCGTACCTTCCCGACGCCGAGCTCGGCGACTACGCGATCGTCCATGTCGGCTTCGCGATCTCCAAGGTCGACGAGGCGTCGGCGCGCGAGACGCTGCAGATGTTCCGGGACCTGGGCATCCTCGACGAGAACTCTCGAATGAAGTACCTCGACGAGTTCAACGACCCCGAGCTGGCCGCCACCCTGTTCGACGAGATCGCCCGCATCACCACGCGCCCGTGGGCGATCATGGAGGTCTGCGGCGGCCAGACCCACTCGATCATCCGCAACGGCATCGACCAGCTGCTCCCCGACGCCATCGAGCTGATCCACGGGCCCGGCTGCCCGGTGTGCGTCACCCCGCTCGGCATCATCGACAAGGCACTCGCCATCGCCTCGCGGCCCGACGTCATCTTCTGCTCGTTCGGCGACATGCTGCGCGTGCCCGGCAGCGGCCGCGACCTGTTCCAGGTGAAGAGCGAAGGTGGTGACGTCAGAGTCGTGTACTCACCGCTCGACGCCGTCACGCTGGCCGCCGACCATCCCGACCGCGAGGTCGTGTTCTTCGCCGTCGGCTTCGAGACCACGGCGCCCGCGAACGCGATGGCGGTCCATCTCGCTGAGCGGCGCGGGCTGACGAACTTCTCGGTCCTCGTCAGCCACGTCCTCGTGCCGCCGGCCATCGAGGCGATCGCGTCGTCGCCGTCGAGCCGCGTCGACGGCTTCCTCGCTGCCGGCCACGTGTGCTCGGTGATGGGCACGTGGCAGTACGGCCCGCTCGTGGAGCGGTTCGGCGTGCCGATCGTCGTCACCGGCTTCGAGCCACTCGACGTTCTCGAGGGCATTCGCCGCGTCGTCGTGCAACTCGAATCGGGGACCGCCCGCCTGGAGAACGCCTACGAACGAGTGGTCAGCGACGAGGGCAACCTCGCCGCGCAGCAGATGCTCGACGACGTGTTCGACGTGTGCGACCGCCAGTGGCGCGGCATCGGGGAGATCCCGGCGAGCGGCTGGCGTCTGTCCGACCGCTACCGCACGTTCGATGCCGAGGCGAGGTTCGACGTCGGCGCGATCGACAGCCCGGAGTCCGATCGCTGCCGCAGTGGCGAGGTGCTCCAGGGTCTGATCAAGCCGTTCGAGTGCGCGGCGTTCGGCGTGGAGTGCACGCCGCGATCGCCGCTCGGAGCGACGATGGTGTCGAGCGAAGGCGCCTGCGCGGCGTACCACCAGTACCGGCGGCTCGATGTCTGACGGGCCGGCCGTCGCAGGCGTGGAGCTGCCCGCTGCCGCTGCGCGACTACGACCGCATCGTCATCGGCCACGGCGGCGGCGGGAAGCTGTCGAGCGAGCTGATCGAGCACCTCTTCGTGCCCGCGTTCAACGGCGGCGGCGGAGATCGAACTGCACGACGCCGCCACCTTCGACGTCGAGGGTGGTCGGCTCGCGTTCTCCACCGACTCCTACGTCGTGCGACCGCTGTTCTTCGCCGGTGGCTGCATCGGCGATCTCGCGGTCAACGGCACGGTCAACGACATCGCGATGGCCGGTGCCCGGCCGATCGCGCTCAGCGCCGGGTTCATCCTCGAGGAAGGCCTGCCGATGGCAACGCTCGGTGCCGTCGTCGACGCCATGGCGACCGCGGCGACCGCTGTCGGGGTCCGCATCGCGACGGGCGACACGAAGGTCGTCGAGGTCGGCCTCGCCGACGGGATGTACATCACCACCGCCGGCATCGGTGTGGTGCCCGACGGCGTCGACATCCGGCCCGAGTCGTGCCCGCGCCGGCGACGTGGTGATCCTCAGCGGACCGATCGGTGAACACGGGATCGCCGTGCTGTCGACGCGTGAGGGCCTCGAGTTCGGCACCGACCTGCAGTCGGATTCGGCGCCGCTCGACGGTCTCGTCGCCGCGATGCTCGACGCGTTCCGCGACATTCACGTCATGCGAGATCCGACCCGCGGGGGAGTGACGGCTTCGCTGTGCGAGATCGCGGCGAGCGCCCACGTCGGTGTCGAGTACGACGAGCGGGCCGTCCCCGTGCCGCCTGCGGTCGCCGCCGCCTGCTCGTTCCTCGGCCTCGACGCGATGCATGTCGCCAACGAGGGCAAGCTCGTGGCGTTCGTGCCACCCGAGGGTGTCGACGCGGTGATGAACGCCATGCATGCACACCCGCACGGGCGGGGCGCGTGCGTGATCGGTCGGGTCGTCGATGCCCACCCCGGTGTCGTGGTCGCGACGACGGCGTTCGGTGCGAGACGGGTCGTCGATGTCCCGCTCGGCGAGCAGCTGCCGCGCATCTGCTGAGCGCCGTGACGTTCGTCCCTGGCTCGCCGGCGCACGCCGGTGCACGCTGGACCCGTGAGCACGATTCGCGACGGTGCGCGCACGCTCGATCCGAGCGGGGGTCTCGATGCGCTCGTGACGACGCTGGCTGCCGCCGGCTACCGGGTCGTCGGTCCGGTCGTGCGCGACGGCGTGATCTCCTACGACGACATCGCCCACGGTGACGATCTGCCGACCGGATGCACGGTCGACCAGGCGCCCGGACGATGGCGGCTCCATCGACCACGACGATCCGACCCGGTTCGCGTGGACACCCGGCGCCGACTCGTGGAAGCAGTTCGTGTACCCCGCCCATCAGGAGGTGCTGCGCATCCGTCGAGTCGACGGATCGTGGGTGTCGGAGGCTCCGCCCCGCCCGAACGCCCACTCGCGATCGATCGGTGCGCGCGACTGCGAGGTGAGAGCGCTCGACGTGCTCGACCGGGTGCTGCTCGACAGCGACACACCCGACCCGCGATACGCCGCCCGCCGCCGTGACGTCTTCGTCGTCGCCGTCACCTGCGGTGTGCCGTCGGCGACGTGCTGGTGCACGTCGATCGGGGGAGGTCCGCAGCCCGCTCACGGGTTCGATCTGCGGCTCACGGAGCTCGATGATGCCGACGGCCACCGCCTCCTCGTCGAGGCCGGCACCGATCGAGGTCACGACGTCCTCGCCGACCTGCCCGGCCCGCCGTGCGACCGATGTCGACCGCGTCGCCGCCGACGGCGTCGTGCAACACGCCGTCGAGCATCTGCCGCTACGGCTACCGGGGCCGGACCTGCCCGAGCTGCTCGACGGCACCGCCCTCCACCCGCACTGGGAGGAGGTGGCGCAGCGGTGCCTGTCGTGCGGCAACTGCACGATGGTGTGCCCGACGTGCTTCTGCTCGACGTTCGACGACTCGACCGGGCTTGACGGCCGACGGCTCCGCCCCGATCGAGACCGTGAGGCAGCAGCACTGGGTCTCGTGCTTCCAGCTGGATCACTCGAACCTCGCCGGGCGGCCGGTGCGCGCCACGACGGCGTCGCGTTACCGGCAGTGGCTCACGCACAAACTCGAGACCTGGCCCGAGCAGTTCGGCGTGACCGGCTGCGTGGGGTGCGGCCGGTGCACCACCTGGTGTCCGGCCGGGATCGACATCGTCCACGAAGCAGCGGTGCTGATCGGCGCCGCCGGCCCGACTGCAGGGGAGTACCGATGACCGACGATCTTCGCGACGGCGCTCGGCGAACACGCCTTCTTCGCCGGCATGGACTCCCACCACCTCGACACGCTCGCCTCGCTGGCGACGTGGTCGGACCACCGCGCCCACTCGTGGATCGCTCGCGCCGGCGAGTACCCCGACGCGTTCCACGCGGTCGTGTCGGGCCGCGCCGGGATCGAGATCAACTCGCCCGGCCGTGACCCGCTGATCGTCGCAACCGTGCACGCCGGTGGCGTGATCGGGTGGTCGTGGTTCTTCGACCGGCCGTGGCAGTTCGACGTGATCGCGCTCGACGACGTGCGGTCGATCGCACTCGACGCCCGGCGTCTGCTCGACGCGTGCGGCGACAGCGACGGTCTCCGCGCCGAGATCACGGTTCGGCTCCTGCAGGTGGTGGTCGTCGCGGCTCGAGGCAACCCGGCATCAACTGGTGGACGTGTATGGCCACGACCGCTGAGGAACTCGCCGCCGTCGCGGATCCGATGACGCCGGCGCCGCATCGGGTCGTCGGCGTCGTCGCCGAGACGCCCGACGTCGTCACGCTGACGCTCGAACCCGTCGCCGGCGCACTCGCCCCGATCCGGCCGGGACAGTTCGTGATGGTGTGGGCCTTCGGTGTCGGCGAGATCCCGATCTCGGTGAGCGGCGTCGCCGACGGCGGCCGCGTCGCGCTGACCGTGCGTGCGGTCGGTGCCGTGAGCGACGCCATCGTCGCCTCGCGCCCCGGCGACCTCCTCGGCCTTCGCGGGCCCGTACGGCACCGCCTGGCCGATCGAGGAGGCGACGGGACGCGACGCGCTCGTGGTCGCCGGCGGGTCTGGGGCTGGCCCCGCTGCGCACCGCGATCGACGCGCTGGCCGACGGCGGACCGACGCACCTCACGGTCGTGATGGGCGCCCGTGAACCCGAGCAGGTGCTGTTCTCCGACGACCTGCGGCGGTGGCGTTCGCTCGGCGTCGACGTCCACGTCACCGTCGACGCCGCAGATCGGGCATGGGACGGATCGGTGGGGACCGCGACCGAGCTCGTCGCCCGTCTCGGCGAACGCCACGACGTGGTGTTCGTGTGCGGGCCGGAACTGATGATGACGTCGGCGGCGCGAGCGGCAGTCGCTCCTGGGCGCCGATCCGCAGCAGGTGTGGGTGTCGCTCGAACGCAACATGCACTGTGGGATCGCGCACTGCGGCCGCTGCCAGCTCGGACCGCTCCTGCTGTGTCGTGACGGTGCCGTGGTCCGCTGGGATCGTGTCACCGAGCTGCTCCGGGAGCGTGGGCGATGACGTCCCACCATCTCGCCTGCCGTCCGCCATCGCGCCCACCGTTGCGGTCTGGAAGTTCGCGTCGTGCGACGGGTGCCAGCTGACGGTGCTCGACTGTGAGGACGAACTGCTCGCGATCGCCGCAGCGCTCGACCTGCGCATGTTCCTCGAAGCCGGCCCCGATGAACTCCTCGACCACTACGACCTGTCGCTCGTCGAGGGATCGGTGACGACCGCACACGACGCCGAACGGATCCGCGACATCCGCGCCCGGTCGGGGCTGCTCGTGACGATCGGCGCGTGTGCCACGGCGGGCGGGATCCAGGCGTTGCGCAACACCGCCGACGTTGCCGACTTCGTCGGCGCGGTCTACGCCCGACCGGACTGGATCGACACACTCGCCACGAGCACCCCGATCGCCGACCACGTGGCGGTCGACCACGAGCTGCGCGGGTGCCCGATCTCCAAGCGCCAGCTGCTCGACATGATCACGGCGCTCCTCGCCGGCCGGCGTCTGCCGGTCACCGGCCAGAGCGTGTGCGTGGAGTGCAAACAGCGTGGCAATCCGTGTCTGCTCGTGGCGGAGGGCATCGCCTGCCTCGGCCCGATCACGCACGGCGGCTGCGACGCCCTGTGCCCGTCGCTCCACCGCGGCTGCTTCGGCTGCTTCGGGCCCTCGGAGGCGGTCAACGCCGACGCACTCCACGCGGCGTGGACCGAAGCGGGCGTCTCCGACGGCGACTGGCTCCGCTCGCTGCAGACCTTCAACGTCGCCGCACCGGCGTTTCGCGCCGCCGCGGAGGGCGTTGCGGTGCAGTTGCGGCCCGAGCCGCGCGACGATGGGCGACGATGACGCACGACTACGCGGCCCGGCGGTTCCAGGTGGAGGCACTCACGCGTGTCGAAGGCGAGGGTGGCCTGATCGTCGAGATCCGTGACGGCGAACTCGCCGACGTGCGCCTGCGCATCTTCGAGCCGCCCCGCTTCTTCGAGGCGTTCCTGCGCGGCCGCGCGTTCACCGAGCCGCCCGACATCACCGCGCGGATCTGCGGCATCTGTCCCGTCGCCTACCAGATGAGCGCCTGCCAGGCGCTCGAGGCGGCGTGCGGCGTCGACGTCGACGACGAGATCCGTACGCTGCGCCACCTCCTCTACTGCGGTGAGTGGATCGAGAGCCATGCCCTGCACATCCACCTGCTCCACGCCCCCGACTTCCTCGGCTATCCGAGCGGTCTCGCGATGGCGGTCGACCACCGGTCGAGGTCGAACGGGGACTGGGCTCAAGAAGATCGGCAACCGGATCGTCGAGGTCGTCGGCGGCCGCGCCGTGCATCCGGTGAACGTCAAGGTCGGTGGCTTCTACAGCACCCCGACGGTGGCGGTCGATGCGCGAGCTGGCGGCCGACCTTCGCCAGGCGCTGGACGATGCCGTCGAGGTCGCCCGCTGGGTGGCGACGTTCCCGGTGCCCGACCACGAACTCCCCGACGGCACCGGCGCTCGTCGCGCTGCGACATCCGACGGAGTATCCGATGCTCGGCGACCGCCTCGTGAGCACGACGGCCTCGACATCGGCGTCGACGAGTTCCCCGATCACTTCGCCGAGGTGCAGGTCGAGCACTCGACGGCACTGCACGGGGCGATGCTCGCCGGTGGCGACTACCTCGTCGGCCCGCTCGCCCGCTTCGCGCTCAACGCCGACCACCTGGCGCCGACGGCGGCGGCGCTCGCCGACGAGCTCGGGCTGACGCCGCCGAACGCAACCCGTTCCGCAGCATCGTCGTGCGGGCGATCGAGACCGTGCACGCCTGCGAGATGGCGCTCGCGATCGCCGAGGCGTACGTGCCTCCCGCTCGGGCCGGCGGTGCCCGTCGAGCCACGCGCGGGCGCCGGATGCGGGTGGAGCGAAGCGCCACGCGGGTCTGCTCTGGCACCGCTACGAGATCGACGACGAGGGCCGTGTGGCGGCAGCACGGATCGTCCCGCCGACGTCGCAGAACCAGCCGGTGATCGAACACGATCTCGCCCACCTCATCGGCCACTCGCTCGACCTCGACGATGCCGCACTCGAGGCCTCTGCGAGCAGGCGGTGCGCAACTACGACCCGTGCATCTCGTGCGCCACCCACTTCCTCGACATGCGGGTGCACCGGTCGTGATTCGTGGCGCCTCGCACCTGTCGTCACGCGTCATCGCCATCGGCAATCCGTACCGGGGCGACGACGGCGTCGGCGCGGCGGTGCTCGCAGCTGTCGGCGAGGTGCTCGGGCCGACCCTCGGGTCCGGCTCGCCGAACTCGACGGTGAACCCGTCCGGATGATGCAGACGTGGGAGGGTTCGTCGACGGTGTGGATCGTCGACGCCACCTCCTCGGATCGCCCGCCCGGATCGCTCCACGAGCTCGACGCACGCCGAGCTGCGCGACGGCGACGCGTCGTGGCGGGGAGTCGGTGGCGGTCATGCCCTCGGCTCTCGCGAGGCCGTCGACCTCGCTGAGGCGCTCGGCCTGCTTCCCGACCGAGCTCCGGGTCCTCGGCATCGAAGGCGCATACGTTCGACCACGGCGAGGGCCTCAGCCCGGCCGTGGCGGCCGCTGTGCCCGCCGCCGCCGCCCGACTGATCTCCGCGATCGGCCGTCGCCGTCGCGTCCGAGTCTGACTCCGTGTACGGACTACTCCTTGTAGAGGGTCTTGGTGGGGGTGATGCGCAGGACGACGCGTTGTTGCTCGTCGAGCATCGGGATGATGGATGGCCGGGTCGGGTGCCGGGTTGCCCGACAGGGCGCCGAAGATCTGAGCGGTCAACTCGGCGCGCAACGGGTCGGCGTCGATCGGTTCGACCTCGCCGTAGACCACGAGGTGAATCCGCCCGTCGGGCACGGTCAGGCACACCTTTGGCTGACGGACGGCGTTCTTCCACTTCGCCGTGTACGCCTTGGCCGACACCAGCAGCCGCAGGTCGTCGTCGATCGGCGTAGCCGACCATCGACTGCTGCGGTGAGCCGTCGCTGCGCCCGGTGGCGAGCACCGCCCAGACGTGGCGATCGGAGGAATTCGAGTTGCTGCGGGTCCCAGTTCATGGTGTGGTCCTTTCGGTCGGTTGTGCGGTCGAGGTGTTCGAGCAGTGCGCTGCTCGCCGTGGCGAGTTCGGTGGCGTCGTGGGCGACGGCGGCGACGTAGCGGTCCGGTCGCACGATCACCGCGCCGCCCGGCGGCAGCGTCATCGGGAGCGAGCCGACCGGCAGCTCGACGACCGAGCGAGGTCGCCCCACCGCTCGTCGAGGCTCGGCGAGCACGGACGTGTCGTCGACGACGATGCGCGAAGCCCGTCCCGAGCAGTTCGTCGAGCGGCTGCCCGTCGACGGTCGGCTGCGGGAGCTGACGGCCGACGGACGGATGGTCGCCGAACAACATGCCGTGGCGCAGGATCGGGAACGGCCGACTGCCGCCGTAGGCCGCGTCGAGGCCGGTCTGCTGCGGCGCCCGGCCCGAGAGTTCGTCGATCAGGCGGCCGGTGTCGACGGCGTGCTCGACGACGCCGGCCGCGTGCGGCAGCCGCTCGTCGCCGTAGGTGTCGAGGAGCGCGTCGCCGGCGAGCCCGTCGTCGACGAGGCGCAGCTTCCACGCCAGGTTGGCGGCGTCACGGATGCCCGAGCAGAGCCCCTGGCCGAGGAACGGCGGCATCTGGTGGGCAGCGTCGCCGGCGAGGAAGACCCGGCCGACGCGCATCGCATCGGCGACGGTGGCGTGGAACCGGTACACGACTGCCCGGACGAGATCGGCGTCGTCGGGGGTCAACCACCCCTCGAGCAGCTCCCACACGCGGGTCGGCTCGACCATCTCCTCACGGGTCTCGCCCGGCTGGAGCTGGAACTCCCAGCGTCGGTAGTCGGCGTGGCCCACGACGTAGGTGGTCGGCCGAACCGGGTCGCAGACCTGCTGGACGAAGCGGGGGAGCGACGGTACCGGTCGTCGCAGCCTGACGTCGAGGACCAGCCAGTCCTGGTCGTAGCCCTGGTCGACGAACGCCAGCCCGAGCTGCTTGCGGATGCGGCTCGACGCGCCGTCGGCGGCGACGAGCCAGCGGGCGCTCGACGAGCCGGCGTCGGTGAGCACCGTGACGCCATCCTCGGTCCTGCTCGACCGACGAGACCTCGACACCGAGTCTCAGGTCGACCCCGTTGCGCACCGCGGCGTCGCGCAGGAATGCTTCCAGTTCGGGTTGGTAGTAGATGATCGAGGGTGCAGCCCGAGCGGCCAATCGGCATCCTCGAGCGGGAGTTCGGCGCCGATGATCCGCTCACCGTCGGGGCGCACGAACTCGGCGCCCTGCAGCGGAGTCGTGATGGCGCGAGTTCGTCGAGCAGTCCGGCGTTCTGGAACACCCGTTGGATCTCGTCGTCCATGACGATCGCTCGCGGCAGGTCGTACACCTCGGGAGCCCGTTCGAGCACCCGCACGGAGAAGCCACGCTGAGCGAGCAGCAACGCGGTCATCACGCCGACGGGGCCGCCGCCGACCACGATCACGTCGACATCGGTGGTGCTCATCGCGTCTCTCCTCCGTCGGGTCCGAGGAACATCGTGACGAGCGCATCGGCGTGGGCTTCGATGAAGATGTCGGTGAGCGTGTCGTGGCCGAGCAGGCGCGCCTCGGGCGCGTTCACGTAGGCGAGTGACGCTGCTCCGACGAGCGAGTAGTAGAGCACCACCTCGTCGATGTCGGCGACACGGCCCTCCTCACGGAGCCGACGCCACTGCTCGGTGATGAGCTCGAAGCGGGGACGTGTGTGCCGGTCGACGATCCACTGCAGGCGCTCGGAGTCGATCGTCGCCTCCTGCACCATGATGCGGTTGAGCTCGGGGAGCCCGGCTGCGGCACGGACGAACGCGCGGATGTTGGCGGCGAACCCGGCCCGGCTGCCCCAGCCCGGGCTCGTCTCGTCGAGCTGCTCGCTCACGGCATGGTCGAGGCGGTCGAAGAGGTGGTCGACCGCCGCCTTCCACAACTCGTCCTTCGAGTCGAAGTGGTAGTTGATCTGGGGCTGGTGTGTGCCGGCGGCGGCGGCGATGGCCCTGGTCGACGCGCCCTCGAAGCCGTGTGCCGCGAACTCCTCGAGTGCGGCATCGAGCAGCGCAGCCGGGTGGCGGTGGCACGTGCCTGGCGTCGGCGAGCGTCGGCGGTGGTGACGTCTCGATGGCGGTCATGGGTTGCCATTCTCTATCAACTGATCTAATTTGTCCAGTCATGGCACTTCACCGATTGACCTCCATCACGCTCGGCGTACCGGACGTGGCCGCATCCACGGCGTTCTTCCACGACTTCGGGTTGACGGGCGACGGCGTGCTGCGCACCCGTGACGGCGGCGAGCAGCTCGAACTCGTGCCGTCGGCCAACCGGTCGCTCCAGCGGCTCGGCGTGGGGACCGACGACCTCGACGACCTCGGGCGGATCGCCGGCCGGGTCGAGCGCAGCGGCCTCGGCTCGGTCGTCGAGTCGACCGGCGACCGTCTCGTGCTCGCCGAGCCCGTCACCGGTCTGCTCGTCGAGGTCACGCAGGCCGATCCCTACGCCGTCGTGCCGACGCCGCACACCTTCAACCGGCCCGGCGTCAACGAGCGATTCGACGTGCCGGCCGAGAGCGTGCTCACGGCCGACCCCGTCACCCCGTCGAACCTCACCCACGTCGTCTACGGCACGCCCGACCAACCGACGACGCTGCAGTTCTTCACCGACGTGTTGGGCTTCGAGATCAGCGACCAGGTGCCGGGCATCATCGCCTTCACGCGGTGCGGCGAGGTCCATCACAACCTGGCGATCCAGGCCGCACCGGTCGCCTTCCCGCACCACATCGCGTTCGAGGTCGACGACATCGACGACGTCGTGCGCGGCGGGCAGCACATGGTCGACATCGACGCCGACCGCAACATGTGGGGCGTCGGCCGCCACGCCATCGGGTCGAACTGGTTCTGGTACCTGCGCGATCCGAGCGGGACGTTCGTGGAGTACACCGCCGACATCGACCGGATCTCCGCCCAGGACCTCTACCGTCCGAAGGACTGGCAGGGCCACGAGTTCCTGTACTCGTTCGGTCCGCCCGTCCCCGCCGAGTTCCTCGAACCGCGCGATCTCGCCGACCTCATCGCCGCCGGCGCCTGACATGGTCCATGATGTGAAGATGGGATTCCGCCTCGCCAACGTCGCCGGCCGAGCAGTGCTCGTGGCCGGTGACCACTACACCGACCTCGCCACTCACTCCTCGGGACTGCTCGGTCCCGATCCGATGGCCGCACTCGCCCGGCCCGACCTCCTCGCCGAACTCTCGGCGGGACTCGACGAGTCGTCCGTCACGGGGTTGCTCGCCGACGTCGTGCTCGGCCCGCCCGTGCCGCGCCCGCAGAAGTCGTTCGCCGTCGGGCTCAACTACCGGGCCCACGCCGCCGAGGGCGGGATGGAGGTGCCGGAGAGCCCGCTGGTCTTCACGAAGTTCCCGTCGTGCATCGTCGGCCCGACCGCCGACGTCGAGCTGCGCAGCGACGGGTGCGACTACGAGGGTGAACTGCTCGTGGTCATCGGCAAGGGCGGCAAGGACATCAGCGTCGCCGACGCCTGGGATCACGTCGTCGGCCTCACGGTGAGCCAGGACATCTCCGACCGGCCGGCGCAGTTCGCTGCGAAGCCACCGCACTTCGACCTCGGCAAGTCCTTCGACACGTTCGGCCCGACCGGTCCGGTCCTCGTGTCGGTCGACGAGATCGCCGACCGCGACAACCTGCACATCGTCTGTGCCGTCAACGGCGAGGTGCGCCAGGACGACACGACCGCCAGCATGATCTTCGACGTCCCGACGCTCATCAGCTACCTCTCGGGCATCACGACGCTCGTCACCGGCGACGTGATCTTCACCGGGACACCCGAGGGCATCGGCGCCGCGCCAGGGCAAGTTCCTCGCCGACGGCGACGTGATCACCACGACCATCGACGGCATCGGCACGATGACCAACCGCTGCGTCCGCGTCGAGCGACTACGCGAAGGTCGGCGCGTGACAGCGCCCGGGTCGCGACCCCGATCGCCCGGCACGGCCCGCGCATCGAGCCCATCGACCTCGACGACGTCACCGACGAGGAGTTGCGCACCACGCTCGCCGGGGCGCTCACGCTCGAGGGGCGGCCGCTGAACATCTTCGGTGTGCTCGGCCACCACCCCAAGTTGCTCAAGCGCTTCAACCTGCTCGGAGGGTTCCTGCTGAACAAGGGACTGATCCCCGAGCGCGAACGCGAACTCGTCATCCTGCGTGTCGGTTGGAACGCGCAGGCCGTCTACGAGTTCGGCCAGCACACCGTGATCGGTGGTCGTTGCGGCCTGACCGACGCCGAGATCGCTGCACTGACGAAGTCGCCCGACGACCACGACTGGAGTGCCGACGACCGGGCGCTCATCGCGATGGCCGACGAGCTCGCCGCCGACGACTGTGTGAGTGACGCGACGTGGAACGCGCTGGCGACGCGGTGGTCCGACGCCGAACTCGTCGAACTGCTGGTCGTCGCCGGGTTCTACCGGCTGGTGTCGGGCTTCCTCAACAGCGCCGGCGTCCAACTCGACGACGGCGTCCCCGGCTTCCCCTGAGTCCGCGGCTTCGCTGAGTCCCCGGCTTCCCTGAGAGGTGTCGAGCGGATCAGCTCGGGAAGAGATACTCCACGTCGGTGAACGAGTCGACACCGAACACGTAGAGGAGACGGAGTGTCTCGTCGCCGGTGTTGGCGACCGCATGCAGCGCGTGGGACGGTACGAACACGGCATCACCCGGTCCGACGTCGTGCCGCTCGCCGTCGATCGACACGTACCCTTCGCCCGCCACGATGTAGTACACCTCGGCGGGCTCGTGGCGGTGGAGGTGCAGTTCGTCGGGCGCTCCCGGCTCGATCTCGGTGACGCCCATCGTGAGCGAGTTCGTCGGAGTGCGGTCCGCGCTGATCAGCGTCCGCCAGCGCACGCTCGGTCGACCGAGATCGCTCCAGTCCTCGACCGGGCAGTCGCGCTCGTGCACGACGACGGGTCGCGCGGACTCGAACGGTTCGCTCGATGGCGCCCCCGCTGTCATCGGGCCGGTGGAGTGCACCTACGACGTCATTCCACCCAGGCCGACGAGGCCGCGGGCGAGTTCGATCTCGCCCATGTGGCGCAGGCCGTGCTGGTAGAGCCAGCACTCGAACCCGTCGAGCACGGTGATGCCCTCGGGCCCGGCGCAGCGGGCGCTGTAGGTGCTGGCGATCATGGGCGGGTAGGGCTTGGCGATCAGGACCCGCGTGAAGTCGGCGGGGTCCATGGATGCGATGTACGCCTCGGTCCGATCGAAGACGGCGCGCTGGTACTCCTTGTACGCGTCGAAGTCGCCGATGCGCTGGGCGACCATCTCGTCGACCGTCTTGTGCTTGCCGTGGTCCGCGATCGTGAGCTGCACGCGCTCCTGCCACTCGTCGTTCCAGATCGGCGGCTCGCCGGTGATCATCATGAACGAGCCGTCGTGCACGTTGACGTAGTGGAACAGCGAGAACGCGATCGGCAGCACGCCCTCGCGCTCCTGGTGGTTGACGTGCTCGAGATCCATCGAGTCGACGGCCTGGTAGTACAGCGAGTGCATCGTGCGCATCCGCCGGTACAGCGAGTCCTGGATCGGATCGGCGAGGGCGGGCCCGGCGTTCAGTTCGAGATCGATGTCGGTCATCAGTTCCTTTCGAGTCGGGTGAGGCGGCAGGTGAATCCGACGTACTGCCACATCAGGTCGTCGCCGTCGAGCCAGCGTTTCACCTCGATCGGCACGCCGACGGGTCGCAGCACGTGGACGCCGTCCTCGAACGTGGCGACCACCGTGATCGGGGTGGTCTTGTCGAATTCGGCGACGTCGTTGACGCCGTTGGCCTCGGTGCCGTCGCAGCGCATGTCGTGGATGATCCCGCCGGCGGTGATGGCGACCCGATCACCGCACTGCTCGATGCGCTGCACGCTGCCGACGACCCGGTGCTCGGGCACCGCGACCCCGTCCACGACCACCTCGACGACCTCCCACATGCCGCGCATGTCCGGGGCGCCGTCGACGATCGGCTCGGTGCATTCGGCGAGGACCGGTTCGGGGAACGTGTCGCCGTAGCCACCGGCCGGTGTCTTCACGACGGGGATCGTGTCGGCGATCATGTCGGCGATCACGATGTCGAGGCCGGCTCGTGCAACTCGATCATGTTGCCCGACGGGTCGAACAGGAACGTCTGACGGGCGGAGCCGACCCCGCTCGGATCACGAACCTCGACACCTCGATCGCGGAGCTCGGCGACCGCTGCGTCGAGGTCGGCGACCTGGATGGCGAAGTGCTGGCCGCAGCTGTTCGGGACCTCGCCCTCGATCAGGTGGACCTGCTGGCCGCCGAGATCGAGCCAGGCCCCGCCGAAGCCGAAGTCGGGACGATCCGTCCGAGTGGTCAGCCCGAGCATCGCCGTGTAGAACTCGATGCTCTCGCCCGCGTCGCGCACGTTGATCGACACGTGATGAACCCCCAGCGGCTGCATCCGCACAGTCTGCCACCTGAAACGCCGGGGTCTGACCCCGGCGTTTCAGGTTCGGGCGGCGTCGAGCAGCAGGCGGCGCTCGGCGGTCGCGAGGACCCGGCGGGCAGCGGTGACGGCGTCGGGATCGACCGAGATCGACGTGATGCCGAACCGCACCAGGTGCTCGGCGAACGCCGGGTTGCGCGAGGGGGCGAGTCCGCACAGCGACGAGGTGATCCCGACCTCGCGGCAGGCGGTCACGATCTGCTCGATCGCCCAGAGGACCGCCGCGTCGCTCTCGTCGAAGAGTTCGGCGAGGATCTCGGAGTCGCGGTCGACGCCCAGCATCAGCTGGGTCAGGTCGTTGCTGCCGATCGACACGCCTTCGATCCCGAGTGCGGCGTAGTCGGGAATCCGGGCGATCACCGACGGGACCTCGGCCATCACCCACATCACCAGCCCGCGCTGCCGTCCGAGCCGGCTCGCTGCGACGGCCTCCAGGCAGGCCTCCAGTTCCCACTTCGTCCTGACGAACGGGATCATCACCTGCAGGTTCGGGAACTCCTCGCGGACCCGCCCGAGCGTCTCGAGCTCGAGCGCGAACGTCTCGGGATCCTTGATGTAGCGGTAGCAGCCCCGGAACCCGATCATCGGGTTCTGCTCGACCGGCTCGAACTGCTCGCCGCCGGTGAGGCCGCGGAACTCGTTCGACCGGAAGTCCATCGTCCGGTACACCACCGGGCGGGTCCCGAACGCGCCGGCGATCTGTCCGAGCTGTGCGGACATCCTGCTGATGAACTCGTCGCTGCGGCCGTCTGCGATCAGCGCTCGTGGGTGACGTCCGCCGAGCGCGTCGACGACCATGAACTCGCCGCGCAGCAGCCCGACACCGTCGACATCGAGCGCGGCGACCTCCGCCGCGCGATCGGCCATCGCCAGGTTGACGTACAGCTTGGTGGCCGTCACCTCCGACACGGTCGCCGGTGTCGGCGCGGAGCGCTCGACCCCGCGACCGGTGATCACCGCGGGCAGATGGCTCTCGCGATCGCCCGCGAACACCTGGCCGGCGGCAGCGTCGACGGTCACCATGTCGCCGTTGCGCAGCGTCGTCGTGGCCGTCCGGGTTCCGACGATCGCCGGGAGCCCGAGTTCGCGGCTGACGATCGCCGCGTGGCACGTGCTGCCACCGGCGTCGGTGATGAGCGCGGAGGCGCGGCGCATGGTGGCGACCCAGTCGGGTGAGGTCATCTCGGCGACGAGCACGTCACCGTCGGCGAGCAGGTGGCCCTCCTTCGGCGACATCAGGATCCGCACGTGTCCCGACGCGTGGCGGTCGCCCACCCCGAGGCCCTGCAGGATGGGCGTCTCCGATGCGGCGAACGTCGACGGCTCGAGCGTGGTCAGCGGTCGGGACTGGACGATGAACAGTTCGTCGCCGACGAACGCCCACTCGACGTCCTGTGGGCTGCCGTAGTGCTCGCTCGATGTCGAGACCGAGGCGCGCGACGCGCACGATCTCGTCGTCGGTCAGGACGCGACGCCAACCGTCGGCGGGGTCGAGTTCCTCGAGGACGTCACCGTCGGGGCCGGTGGTGATGCGCACCGACTGGCAGCCGACCCGCACGTTGCGCAGCATCCCCGTCGCCCGATCGACGTGGTACGTGTCGGGTTCGACCCGGCCCGACACGACGACCTCGCCGAGGCCGAAGGCCGCCTCGATCACGATCTGCCCGCGCTCGGCGGGGTCGACCGTGAACATCACCCCTGATCGGTCGGAGGCCACCATCTGTTGGACGACCACGGCGATCGCCGGCTCGTCGAACAGCCCACGATCGACGCGGTAGGACGCGACACGCTCACCGAACAGCGACGCCCAGCAGTCGGTGATGCGCCCGAGGACGTCGGGGCCTCGCACGTTCGTGAACGTCTCGTTCATCCCGGCGAACGACGTGTCGGTCGAGTCCTCCGCGGTCGCCGACGATCGAACGGCCACCCTGACGTCGGGCCCGAGTGCGTTCATGCGCTCGCGCACGTCGTCGGCGAGCGCGGCCGGCAGCGTGCAGGCGCGCACCGACTCCCGTATCCGTCGCGCGGCCTCGGCCAGCGCGTCGGGGGTCAGTTCGTCGGCGCGGCGTGCATGTTCGGCGATGTCGTCGCGGAGCCCGGCGAGCTCCATGGCATCGAGATACGCGTCGGCGGTGACGACGAATCCGGGAGGCACGGGAAACCCGGCTGCGATCATCTCGCCCAGGTTCGCCCCTTTGCCGCCGACGAGTCCGACATCGGCCAGCCCGACCTCCGAGAGGTCGACGATCCGTCGAACTTGGGTCAATTGCGCCATGGCCATCTCCCTTGGAACACGTCGCAGGATCGTCCCGCGACCCGACTCCCAGGGTCCATCCCCGGCGGCCGTCCCGGCAAGTGCCGAACGTCCCTCGACGGCCCGTCAGAGGCCGTGGAGTTCGTAGATGTTGCGGGCGGGTTCGTCGGCGGGGTCGATCTCGAGGTCCTTCAGGAGACCGTGGCGCAGGTCGTAGGCCCAGCCGTGGACGTGCTCGCGCATCGTCGAGCCCCACCGCCGCTGCACGAACGACGTGGAACACAGCCGGTACACCTGTTCGCGCACGTTCAACTCGACGAGGCGTTGATGGCGCAACTCGGGGTCGTCGATGGCGTCGAGTTCGACGTGGTAGATGCGGTAGACGTCCTTGATGGTGCGCAGCCACTTGTCGATGAGGCCGTGGTACGAGCCGTCGATGGCCGCCGCGACGCCGCCGCATCCGTAGTGCCCGCACACGATCACGTGCTCGACCTCCAACACCTCGACGGCGAACTGCACCACCGACATCAGGTTCATGTCGGTGTGCACGACGAGGTTGGCGATGTTGCGGTGGATGAACATCTGCCCGCTTCGCATCCCGACCATCTCGTTGGCGTTCACGCGGCTGTCGGAGCACCCGATGAACAGGTACTGGGGTGACTGACCCTCGGCGAGGCGCTCGAAGTGATCCGGATCGATGGCGAGTTCCGACTCGACCCACCGTCGGTTGTTCTCGAAGAGCTGGTCGTACGCGGGCGTGTTCACCTCGACAGCCTGCCAGACGGGTCGGACAACCCGAAACGTCACGTTTGACCCGGCACCGTGTGAGGGTCGGGTTTCCTAGGATGGCTCCATGAGTCAGCCGGTCGACGAGGGAACCTGGACGTTCCTGACGAATCACACGCATGTGCTCATCTGCCTCACCCGCGACCCGCAGTTGCGCCTGCGTGATCTCGCCGACGAGGTGGGCATCACCGAGCGGGCGGTGCAGGGGATCGTCAAGGACCTCGAGACGGCCGGATGCATCACCCGGCACCGTGAGGGTCGCCGCAACCGGTACGCGATCGTGTTCGACCGGCCGATGCGTCACCGTGTCGAACAGGATCACGTGATCGGCGACCTGCTCGAAGCGATGGCGCCCACCTCCAAGGGCGGCTGATCGTCGGTCTCGCGTCCAGCCTGTCGCGGCCGCGTCAGGCCGACGGTGGTGGTGGTGGTGGCGCAGGCGGGGAACTCGGTGGCGGGGAATCCGGGGAACTCGGTGGTGGTGGCGGAACATCGGCGGCCCCGGGCGGTGGCGGGGGCGACATCGGCGGGGGCGACATCGGCGGGGCATCGACGTCGGTCACCGCTGGGGCGTCGGCTGTCGCCGGCGGCTTCCTGCGACTGCGCAGCACGAAGAAGACCACCGCTGCGATGCCGGCCAGCGCGACCAGGACGGCGACGATGATCGCCAGCGTTCGAACCCGAGCTGCCTCCCGGCGTCCACTCGGCGGTCAGGTTGGCGTCGCCGTCGGTCGACGAAGTCGGCGTCGGGGGTGATCTTCCAGGTTGCGGTCGACCCGCTCGTCGACGACGCGTTGTTGTCGCCCAGCGAGCCGGGTGCCGACACGCTGAACTCGATCGAGAAGAGGTCGTCGAGGCTCACGCCGAGCAGCTCGGTGATGTCGGCGGCTGTCGCCGCCGCCGGTCAGTTCGTCGACGCCCTGGAGCGTGGCGGTGAACCTCGTCCCCGTCTCGTCCTGTTCGATGTCTGATCGAGGAGTCCTGCCCCGAGGTCGTCAGCTCGTCGATCGGCACGCCCGAGACCGTGCACTTCACGCCGACCTCGGACCCGTCGCTGATCTCCTCGAGTTCGTACGTCGTACCCCGTCAGCGACCCGATGACGTCGCTGCACGGGTCGTCGCCCTCGCTCAGCGTCGAGAGCAGGTCTTCGCCACCGAGCCCCATGAGTTCGCTCGTGTCCTGTCCGAGCAGCCCGCCGAGCTCCTCGAGTTGTTCGGTGTCGATCACGGTCAGGATCGACACGTCGGCGGTCCCGTCGTCGTTGATCGTGTAGGTCGACTCGAATCGGAAGCAGCCGGTGAGCAGCGAGTGTCGCGACGACGAGAAGAGCGGCGGGGACCGCACGGCGAGCCGATGGATGCCGACCGATGGATGCCGAACCGATGGATTCATGGCAGCACCGTAGCCGCCGGCTCCGACGGGATCGGGAATAATACCACCAGGGGTATCGTTTCCTGTAGCGTCCGACACGGAGGAGACGACGATGAAGTTCACCCAGTACTACCTCGACTGCCTGTCGCAGGCGTCCTACCTGATCGGCGACGAGACGACGGGTCGCGCCGTGGTGGTCGACCCCCGACGCGACATCGACGAATACGTCCGTGACGCAGCCGAGGCCGGTCTCGCCATCGAGCTGGTGATCGAAACCCATTTCCACGCCGACTTCCTGTCGGGCCACCTCGAACTGGCCGACGCCACGGGCGCCGAGATCGGCTACTCGTCGGTGGCGGTCACCGAGTTCCCGTCGCGCAAGCTCGCCGACGGTGAGCGCATCTCGCTCGGCGACGTCCAGCTCGAGATCCGCCACACCCCGGGCCACACGCCCGAGTCGATCAGCATCGTGGTGTGGGAACACGCCGACGACGCCGTGCCGTACGGCGTGCTGACCGGCGACGCGCTCTTCATCGGCGACGTCGGTCGCCCCGACCTGCTCGCCTCGCTCGGCTTCACGCGTGACGAACTCGCCGACCAGCTCTACGACAGTCTGCACGACCAAGCTGCTCACGCTGCCCGACGCGACCCGCGTCTATCCCGCCCACGGCGCCGGCTCCGCGTGCGGCAAGAACCTCTCGACCGAGACGTGGTCGACCATCGGCGACCAGCGCGTCGAGAACTACGCGCTGCTCGCCCCCGACAAGCAGACCTTCGTCGACCTCGTCACCGAGGGTCAACCTCCCGCGCCGTCGTACTTCGTCTACGACGCCGTGCTCAACCGCAAGGATCGGCCGCTGCTCGACGAGACGGCACCGCTCGAGGCGCTCGACCTCGACGAGGTCACCCGACTCGTCGACGCCGGAGCGATCCTGCTCGACGGCCGCACTCCCGAGGAGTTCGCCCACGGACACCTCGTCGGATCGGTCAACGTCGGCCTCGACGGCCGCTACGCGGAATTCGCCGGCTCGGTCGTGCCGAGCGACGCCGACATCGTCCTCGTCGTCGAGCCGGGGTTCGAACTCGAGGCCCGCAATCGCCTCGGCCGCATCGGCTTCGATCGCGTGGTGGGGTACCTCGACAACCCGATGGGCGTGATGACGGCGGTTCCCGAACGGACCCAGCGGGCCTCCCGGCTCACGGTCCGCGAATTCGAGCAGCGTCGTGCCGACATCGAGGATCTCCAGATCGTCGACATCCGCAATCCAGGGGAGATCGCCCTCGGTTCCGTGCCAGGCTCCGTGGCGATCCCCGTCGGGCAGCTTCCCGGTCGTGCCGACGAACTCGATCCGTCGGCACCCACGGTGGTGTACTGCGCCGGCGGCTACCGATCGTCGGTCGCGGCGAGCCTCCTGCGTCTCCGCGGCTTCGACGACGTGTCCGACCTCGTCGGTGGATTCGGCGCCTGGCTCGAAGTCACCCAGGCGACCGCCCGCTGACGTCCGGCGCCAGGGGTCGGTCATGCCCCTACGATCGGGGCCATGTCCTCGAAGCGCGTGCGCCACGTCGCCGGCTCGTTCGTCGGATTGCTCACCGAGACCTACGCCGAGTGGCGGATGCATCGCACGATCCGCCTCGGCGCCGGACTCGCGTACTACGGGCTCTTCGCCTTCGTGCCGTTCCTGGCGGTGAGTCTCTCGCTGGCGGGCATCTTCTTCCAGCAGGAGGACGTGCAGGAGTACCTCGCCGACCAACTCGCTGACATCCTGGGCGACGAGGCAGCGGCGGTGGGTGCCGCGCTCGCCGAGGCGCTCGACGGATTCGACTCGTTGCTCGGCCTGGGTCTGGTCGGAGCCGTGTCACTGCTGTTGACCGCGTCGCTGTTGGTGCTGGCACTCCAAGATGCGTTGAACACCATCTGGGAACGTCCGGTGCGGGCCGGGATCCGCACGACGCTGGCGCGCCGGGCCGTCGCGTTTCTCGTCGTGGCGGGAGCCGGGGCGGTGCTGATGGTGTCGTTCGCCCTGAACGCGATCACCGCGCTGTTCTCGCGCATGGTGCCCGACGCCGCCGTGGCGGAGTCGCTCGGCGAGTTGATCGGAACGGCCGGCTCGTGGGCTCTCGGGGTCGTGGTCATCGCCCTGCTGTTCCGCTACCTCACCGACGTACGAGTCCCGTGGCGCGGTGTGCTCCCCGGTGCCGCGGTGACCGCGCTGCTCGTCGCCGTCGGAACCGCGGCCATCGGGGCCTACCTGCGACGGTACGCGGCCACGTCGATCGTCGGTGCCACGGGCAGCGTGTTCCTGGTCCTCATCTGGATCTACTACGAGGCCCAGATCGTGCTTGTCGGTGCCGAGTTCACCCGCACGCTGGCGAGGCGTGGGATCGACCCGATCTGGCCGGCGTCACTCGACGACGACAGGCAGCCCGGCGCTCTGCCAGGCGACGATGCCGCCGTCGACATCGGTCGCTGAGTCGAAGCCGAGTTCCTGCATCATCGTCAGTGTCTGACCGCTGCGGTTGCCCGAGCGGCAGTAGACGAGATACGGAACCTCGGGGTCGAGCTCGCTCAACCGGTCGGCGAAGTCGGGATCGTAGAAGTCGACGAGAACGGCGCCGTCGAGATGACCTTCGGCGTACTCCTCGGGTGTCCGTACGTCGAGCACGACGAGATCTGCGGGCGGTTCGGCGACGACCGCCGCCGCCTCCTGCGGGCTGATCGTCGCGAAGTCACCGGCCGTGGCTTCCGCGGCGGCCGGCGCGGCGGACGACGAGTCGTCGCTGCCGCACGACGTGACGATTCCCAGTGTTCCGACGATGAGGAGCAGGGCGATGCGATGCACGACCGTCACGATAGCAGCGGCCTCGGGATACCCCGCATGGTATTCATGCCCATCGTGCCCGACTCGGGGCCGTCGGACCCTTGCGAAGACCCGTCGCATACGGTTCAGTCGACATCGTGACATCGATGCCTGCGTCCCCCGACGACGTGATCGACCTGATCGATCTCGCCGACGGGCGCACGATGACGGTGCGCGCCATGACGGTGGACGATGCCGATCGGATCTGCTCCCTCTACGAGGAGCTGACGTTGGCTGATCGGCATCGTCGGTTCTTCGGGGCCTTCGCGCCGCGGATCGAGTGGTGTCGGGAGTGGGCGAGCGTGGCCGAGCGCGGCGGTTTCGGTGTGATCGCCCTGGTCGGCGATGCCGATGACGATGCACCAATCGTGGTTGCCGAAGCCGGCTACACCATTCGCGACGACGGTGACGGTGACCTTGCGATCACGGTCGCGGCGCCATGGCGTGGATGGCTCGGCGCCTACCTCCTGGACGTGCTGGTGCGTCGGGCCGCCACCCAGGGCGTCCGGAACCTGCAAGCCGAGGTGTTGCTCGAGAACGGACCCATGCTCTCGCTCCTGCGTCATCGTGATGCCGTCGCCATCGAACACGCCGACGGGGTGGTCCGACTGAGCATCGGCACGAGCGGGGCCACGCCCGACTGGCCGCCCGGCGAGACGCGACCGAGGATCCTGGTGGAAGTTGCCGGGCGGCGATGGTCGGGTGAGAAATCAGCCGAGAAGGCGGGGCTGGCGACCACGATGTGTGCCGGCCCGGATCACCGCATCAAGCACGGCTGCCCGATATTCGAGGGTGGGAGGTGTCCGCTCGCCGACGGCGCTGACGCGATCGTCGTGCTGCTCGACCCGGCGGACGAGCGCACCCGGGAACTCGTCGAGGCCCATCGTCGCAACAACCCGGACACGCCCGTGATCGTGCGACATCGAGCCGCCGCCGGCGACGTCGTGCCGGATGGATGCGTCGAACTCGATGGCGACGGTGCGCAAGCCGTCGCGCAGCTCGTGTCGCTGGTCGGCCATCGCTGAGTCTGCACCCGGCGAGCGTCACGGGGCGTTGCGCCCCACGATCAGCCGAAGAAGATCCGCAGCGCCGACGCCTCGACGACGCTCCCGTCCTCGGGGCTGCGCGAGATGAGCACCAGCGCGCCTCCGCCGGCGCCGGGACTCGTGAACTCGATCGTGGCCTCGTAGGGGCCCGGTTCGGGGCTTCCACTCCCGGTCACGAAACTCTCGTGGATCGGCTCGCCGTTGCCGTCGGCGCGCAACTCCACGTCCACGGTCCCTTCGAAGGCCGACGCCGTTCCCGAAATGGTGAGGGGGCTGGCGACCACCGCACCCTGCTCGGGCTGTTCGACCGTGATGTTCTCGCTCGCTGCGCCGAGCACCCACCAGCTGTCGTCGTCGGTGAGCTGGCGGACGAACACGACCGTCGTCGGGCCGACCGTTCCGGCCGCGACCACCACCTCGCCGGATCGGCTGTCGCCCGCCTGGAACTCGCCGACGACCGGATCGGTGAAGCCGAGGTAGTCCGTGGCGAAGCTGGCCGCGGCCTCGACGGGATCGGCGAAGCGCGTCGGGGTGTCGACCCACGGCCAGATCGCGCTGCGGGTGGCATCGGACGGATCGGTGGTCGGTGCCCCGCTGGTCGCCGGCTCGGTGGTCGGTGGCTCGGTCGTCGGGGCCCCGGTCGTCGGCGGCTCGGTGGACGGTGTCGTCGCGGGTGTCGTCGCCGGTGTCACGGTGGTGGCCACGTCGGTGCTCGTCGCCGAGTCGGAGTCGTCGTCGTCGCCGGTGACGAGCAGCAGCGACGCGATCAGCGCAGCGAGAATCACGACCGCGCCGACCACGAGTTGCCAGCGCTGCGACCGGGTCGGTTCGTCGGGTGGGTTGTTGGTGGTGTCGGTCATCCGGGCACACCTTTCATCCGGGGTCAGCGGGTCATCCGGCGTCCGCGGCGAGATAGCTGCGGAGTTCGTTGATCGTCGTCAGTCGGGGGTAGTCGCGTTCGGGGATGTCACGACCTGCCTGTGTGGCGAGGCGTGTCATCACGGACAGGTGGTCCATCGAATCGAGCTGGAGTTCCGTCCAGAAGTCGACGTCGTGATCGAGGTCGGCGAGTTCCGGTTCCAGTTCGGGAGCGACGTCGGCGATCGCCGCCAGGATCATCGTGACGGGGTCGACGACGCGATGGTCGGCGGCGTCGGGAAGCGTGTTGTCGGTGTTCACAGGTCCTCCGGGTGTTCGAGATGGGCGGCGAGAGTCGCGAGGAACCGGCTCCCGTTCGCGCCGTCGGTGGCGCGATGGTCGGCGGCGAGGGTGGTGGTGACGACCGGCCGGATCGTGACGAGGTCGTCGACGACCCAGGGCTGCCGTCGTGAGCGACCGAACCCGACGAGCGCGACCTGCGGCGGTGAGATGACCCCGTGGACGAGGTCGGCGCCGGTGTCGCCCAGGTTGGTGATCGTGATCGTCGAGCCGGTCATCCAGCTGGCGCGCAGATTGCCGCTGCGCGCCGCGGCGACGATCTCGTTGAGGGCGGCCATGATCTCGTCGAGTGATCGCTCGTCGGCAGCTCCGACGTGTGGCGTGACCAGGCCGCCGCCGCGTAGCGAGATCGCCATGGCGACGTTCACCGCGTCGGCCGGTTCGAAGTGGTCGTCGACCCACGAGCCGTTGAACTCGCTGTGGCGTGCCGCTGCCAGGGCGACGGCACGGATGTAGCACGCGGCGGGCAGGAGGCGTTCGGTGATCGGTCGGCTCGCATTGCGTTCGGCGAGCCACGCCTCGAGTCGCCCGACGTCGACGTCGCGTGCCAGGTGATAGTGGGGGATCTCGCGGTTCGAGCGGCTCATCCGTTCGGCGATGAGCGAGCGCATCGTCGCCGGTGTGCGTCGACGGGCCGTCTCCGGGGGCTCGACGGGTCGGGCGGCCAGGACGTCGGCTTCGAGTACGGCGCCGCCCGGGCCGCTGCCGGTGATCGTGGTGAGGTCGAGTCCGCGTTCGGCCGCGAGGCGCCGGGCCAGAGGCGACGCGAGCACGCGACCACCGAGGCGACCGGCGCGCGATGCCGGTGCCGGCGTGCTGGTGCCGGTGTCGGTGGCGGTGTGCCTGTCGACGGCGGCGTCGGGGGTGCCGGTGTCGGCGTCGGTGTCGGTGTCGGTGGCGGTGATGTGGAGATCGGCGCGGGCGCACCGACCGGGCGCAGCCTGACGATCGGGGTGCCCACCTCGATGAGTTCGCCGATCGGCACGAGGAAGGCCTCGACGACGCCGTCGTGCCAGATCTCGATGTCGATGTCGGACTTCTCGGTCTCCACGACCGCCATCAGGTCGCCTCGGTGGACGGTGTCGCCGACGCCGACGCGCCACTCGACCACACGACCCTCGTCCATGTCGGCGCCGAGCGACGGCAGGAGGTAGTCGAAGCCGGCGGGCGCCGGATCGGCGGTGGTCGGGTCGCTCATCGGCCACCGACGAGATCGAGTGCGGCGGCGACGATGTCGTCGACCTGGGGGATCGCCGCGGACTCCATGTGCTTGGCGTAGGGGATCGGGACCTCAGCGCTGGCCAGCCGGGCAACCGGGGCGTCGAGCGACCAGAAGCAACGCTCGGTGAGGCTCGCGGCGATCTCGGCGCTGAGCCCACCCGTGCGCCAACCCTCGTCGACGACGAGCGCCCGGTTCGTGCGCGTGAGCGATGCCGCGAGGGTGTCGATGTCGAGCGGTCGCAGCGAGCGCAGATCGATGACCTCGGCCGAGATCCCGGAGGCCGCCAGGACGTCGGCCGCGGCGAGTGCCTTGGACACCATCCCGGCCGCGGCGACGACCGTCAGGTCGGTTCCGGCGCGACGCACGGCGGCCCGTTCGAGGTCGACGGGTCCGAGCTGCGGATCGACCGGGCCACGATCGTTGTAGAGCGTCGCATGTTCGAAGATGATCACCGGGTTGGGGTCGGCGAGGGCGGTGGGCAACATCCAGCGGGCGTCCTCGGGTGTCGCCGGAGCGACGACCTTCAGTCCGGGAACGTGAGCGAACCAACCCTCCAGGCTGTGGGAGTGCTGCGCGGCCAGTTGCCGACCCGCCCCTGTGGTCGTGCGTACCACCAGCGGGACGTTGAACTGGCCGCCCGACATGTGCAGCAGCGTCGCGGCGGTGTTCACCAGCTGGTCGAGTGCCAGCAGGCTGAAGTTGACCGTCATGATCTCGACGATCGGGCGGAGTCCGCCGAGGGCGGCACCGATGCCGGCGCCGACGAAGCCTGCTTCCGACAGCGGTGTGTTGCGGACGCGATCGCGACCGAACTCCTCGTAGAGGCCCTTGGTGACGGCGTAGGTGCCGCCGTAGTCGGCGACGTCCTCGCCCATCACGAACACCCGGTCGTCGGTGGCCAGCGCCTCGCGGATCGCCTCGCGCATCGCCTCCCGATAGGTCATCGTGGGGATGTCCGTCGACGTGTCGCCTGGCAGTGGATCGATGCTCACGGCCAGACCTCGTCGTCCTCTTCGTCGGTATCGGTGTCGGTATCGGTACTCCGCGTCGGCGGGTTCGGCGGTGTCGGTGTCGGCGGATTCGGTGCGCTCCACGTCGGCGGTACCCGGCTCGGGTCGGTCGAGAGTGACGTGGTCGAGCAGCGTGTCGACCGATTCGAGCGGCGCGGCGTCGGCGGCGACCACGGCGGCCTCGGTCTCGTCGCGCGCCGCCGACCACATCTGCTCGATGTCGGCGTCGGTCACGATCCCGTCGCGCAGGAGGCGCTCGCCGAACGTCACGATCGGGTCGCGCCGCTTCCACTCCTCGACCTCGGCGGGATCACGGTAGAGATCGGGGTCGAACATCGAGTGCGCCCGGAACCGGTAGGTCTGGAACTCGATGAACATGGGTCCGCCGGCAGCCCGGATCGTGGCGAGCGCCTTCGTGGTCGCGCGATGTACCTCGACGACGTCCATGCCGTCCACGCTCCAGGCCGGGATCGCGTAGCTCGCTGCCTTGAGGGCGAGATCGATCTGCGACTCGCTCGAGCGCAGCGACGTGCCCATGGCGTAGCGGTTGTTCTCGCAGCAGAACAGCACCGGGACGTTCCACAACGCCGCGAGGTTCATCGCTTCGTGGAACTCACCTTCGGCGACCGCCCCCTCACCGAAGAAGCAGACCGTCACCGCCCCCGAACGGCCGAGCATCTGGTCGGCGAGTCCGAGTCCGACGGCAACCGGGAGGTGGCCGCCGACGATCGCGTTGCCCCCGAAGAAGCGTGTCGCCGCGTCGAAGAGGTGCATCGAGCCGCCCCGGCCGCCCGAGCAGCCCGTTGCCTTGCCGAACATCTCGCACATGATCGACTCGGCGGAGACGCCACGCAGCAGGGCGTGGCCGTGTTCGCGGTAGGTCGCCAGGACGGCGTCGGTGCGTTCGAGGCAACTCATGACTCCGGATGCGATTGCCTCCTCGCCGATGTAGAGATGGAGGAATCCCCGGATCTTCGACTCGCCGTACAGCTCGGCGCACCGCTCCTCGAAGACGCGGATCCGGATCATGTCGGCGAGCAGTGACCGCCACAGATCGTGCTCGGTGTTCATGATGCCCTCGTTCCGGTCGGGCTCGACTCCAGTGCCGAGACGTCCCCCTCGTCGTCGCCGACTTCGCGGGCCTTGAGCAGGCGCCGCATGATCTTGCCGCTGCGCGTGTGGGGCAGCGAGTCGACGAACTCGATCTCACGTGGCGCCACGGCCGCACCGAGGCGGGCCCGCGAGTACCCGATCAGTTCGTGGTGGAGTTCGTCCGACGGCGAACGGTCACGCGCCAGGACCACGAAGGCCTTGATGATGGTTCCGGCGGTCTCGTCGGGCTTGCCGATCACCCCGGTCTCGATCACGGCCGGATGCTCGTTGAGCACCGACTCGACCTCGAACGGTCCGATGAGGTGACCGGCGGTCTTGATGACGTCGTCGCCGCGTCCGACGAACCAGTAGTAGCCGTCGGCGTCACGTCGGGCCAGGTCGCCCGACCGGTACCAGCCGTCGACGAACGTCGCCTGGTAGCGGGCGTCCTGGCCGAGGTAGCCGCGGAACATCGACGGCCATCCGGCCCGGAGGGCCAACTCGCCCGAGGTGTCGGGGTCGGTGATCTCGACCGGTGAACCGTCGGCGTCGGTGACGAGATCGCCGTCGGGCGTTCGCTGCAGGAGTGTTGCCTCGATGCCGGGCAGCGGTCGACCCATCGATCCCGGGCGAACGGGCTGCGACCGGTAGTTGGCGATCATGATGCCCCCGGTCTCCGTCTGCCACCAGGTGTCGAGGACCGGGACGTCGAACACCTCCTGGCACCATCGAACGGCATCGGCATCGAGCGGCTCACCGACGCTGGCGACGAGGCGCAGTGCGTCGAAGTCGTAGGTCGCGGGCAGTTCGGTTCCGAGTCGCTGCAACATCCGGATGGCCGTGGGGGCGGTGTAGAACACGTCGACCGCATGTCGTTGCAGGATGCGGTACCAGCGTTCGGCGTCGAAGTCGGCTTCGTCGACGACGCTCGTCACCCCGTTCGTGAGCGGCGCGATGATCCCGTAGGAGCTGCCGGTCACCCAGCCCGGGTCGGCCGTGCACCAGAAGACGTCGCCGGGGTGGAGGTCGAGGACGAGCCGGCCGGTGAGGTGGTGTGTGACCACGGCCCCGTGGACGTGCACCGCGCCCTTCGGAGTGCCCGTCGTGCCGCTGGTGAAGTGCAGCAGCGCGGGTGTCTCCGGGTCGGTGTAGCCGATCTCGAACGGGTCGTTGCCGTCGCAGAGGAACAACCCCATCGAGGCCACTCGTGGTCGACCACGCCCGGACCGTTCCGACGTCTGGTCCTCGGTCGCCCCACAGATCAGCACGAGTTCGAGGTCGGGCAGTTGATCGACGATTCCCGCGACCTTGCGCCGGTACAGCATCGGCGTGGTCACCAGGACGCGGATCTTTCCCAGCTGTAGCCGTTGCGCGATCGGGTCGGGTCCGAACGCCGAGAACAGCGGTGTGAAGGTGCACTGCGCCTTGAGCGAGCCCAGCGCACTGATGTAGAGCTCCGGAATCCTGCCGGTCAACGAGGCCACGCCGACGCCGGGGCCGTACCCGTTGCGCCGGAGCGCGCAGGCGAATTGATCGGTACGCGCCGCCAGCATCGCGTAGGTCAGGTCGACGGGCTGGTCGACGTCCTCGGGATCCCGTCCGATCCAGCGCAGCGCCACGTGGTCGCCACGCCCGGCGCGCACGTGGCGGTCGAGGGCGAGGTCGGCGATGTTGACACCGCGCGCGTCGTCGGGGCGCCCGCCGAGGTCGTCCCAGGCGTCGTTCCAGTCGAACCCGGCACAGGCCGCGTCGTAGTCGACCAGCCACGGCTCGACGTCCGGCCGCTCGGTCATGTCGAGAACTGCTCCAGTGCTCGCAGGGCGTGGGTCGCATACGTCGACGCCGGGCCACCACCCATCAGGAGCGCGACGCCGATGGCCTCGTGGGCCTGCTCGGGCGTCGCTCCGGCGCGGAGCGCGTCGTGCATGTGCAGCGCGATGCAGTCGTCGCACCGCTGCGCGATGGCGATCGCCACCGCCATCAGTTCCTTGGTGGCCTGAGGCAGGGCGCCGTCGGCGACGGCGGATCGGTGGAGCTCACCGAATCCGTTCATCTGCGCCGGAATGGCGGCCCTGAGATCGCGGTAGCCCTGACGGAGTTCGGTCCGGTGGGCCGGGAAGTCGTGAACGGTCATGACGTCCATGGTCCGCCACCGGGGTGCCGGCTGCCAGGGAAGAAGGTCATCGTCGTTGCCCTGCATGACCTTTGGCCCTGCCTCGTCGACGACGAACGTGGCTTGATCAGTGCGATGGCCCGGGACCGACCACCGGAGGAGGGACGAGACGACATGCTGAAACTTGACGACACAGTGACCGATCACTCGGTCACGAGCGAACGAGATCCGGGCCGATGGATCATCGGCATCGACGGATCCGAATGTGCGGCCAACGCCGTGCGCTGGGTCGTTGCCAACGCGCCGGGTCGCGCCACGAACCTCGAGTTCGTCACGGCGTGGCAGGCGCCGACCATCGGTGCGTATCCGATGTCCAGTCCGTCGGTGACCGTGTTCGACGACTCCGAACTCATCGCCGCCGCGGCCGACGAGACCGAGGCGGTGGCGGCGCGCTGTCGCCTCGACCTCGATGTGCCCGCCGAGTCGTACGTGGGCAGGGGAGGGCCGGCCGAAGTGCTCCTCGCCGCATCGGAGCACGCCGGGCTGCTCGTCGTCGGAAGCCGCGGACGTGGCGGATTCGCCCGGCTGCTGCTCGGCTCGACCAGCACGCAGTGCGCGACGCATGCGGCAGTGCCGACCGTCGTCGTGCCCGGCGACGTCGAACCGACCGCCACGCAACGGATCCTCGTCGGCTTCGACGGTTCTCCGAACGCCATCGCGGCAGCGCGCTGGGCGGTACGGTTCGCTGCCCCGGGCTCGACCGTGGTGGTCGCCTGGGTCTGGGATGCGACACCGCTCGCCGTGGGCTCGGACGCCTTCTTCTTCCCCGACGCGAGCGATCTGGCGGCGGAGCGGTTCAACCACCTCGTGGAACCGCTCGAGTACGACGCCACCGCCGCCGGCGTCACCCTCGAACGGGAATTCATCCGGGGAACGCCTCGCGCGGCGTTGTCGTCCAAGGCGGACGACGTCGATCTCGTCGTGGTGGGAGCACGCGGCCACGGCGCCGTGGGCTCGGCACTGCTCGGGTCCGTGTCGACGTGGATCCTGCATCACGTGCATCGCCCGATCGTCGTCGTGCCCCTCTCCGACCCCTCGTCGACCGACGACGTCGGGGCGCCACCGCCCGAGATCTTCCGCGGGTAGTTTCGATCGAGGTTCGACAAGCAGCCTGCGGCGGGCGACAATGTCGCCATGATCCGTGTCTTCCTGCTCGATGACCACGAGGTGGTCCGTCGAGGAATCGCCGCCACCCTCGAAGCCGAGACGGACATGACGGTGGTCGGCGAGGCCGGCGACGCTGATGCCGCGCTCGAGGAGATCCGCCGCTGCTCGCCCGACGTCGCAGTGCTCGACGTCAGGCTCGGCGAGGGGAACGGCATCGACGTGTGCCGTCAGATCACCTCGGAGTTCCCCGATGTCCGGTCGTTGATCCTCACCTCGTTCGACAGCGACCGGGCGCTGGTCGATGCCGGCCTCGCCGGTGCGTCGGGGTTCATCCTCAAACAGATCCGCAGCAACGAGCTCATCGAGGCGATCCGTGGGGTCGCCGCCGGTCGCAGGTATCTCGATGACGCCGAGGTGCGCCTCGCGCTGCGCAGGTTGCGTGACAGCGAGGAGGGCCGCCTCGAGGACCTGACGCCGCAGGAGCGCCGGATCTTCGATCTGATCGGGGAGGGCTACACGAACCGCCAGATCGCCCAGGACATGTATCTCGCCGAGAAGACCGTCAAGAACTACGTGTCGAACCTGTTGGCCAAGCTCGGCATGTCGCGTCGCACCGAGGCCGCCGCCCTGTCGGCGCGCCTGGAAGAGCGCCACCGCAACGAGAGCTGACCGGTCGACCCGACAACGGGACCCGGGTGGGTCAGACCGGTACCTTCCAGGTCAGCACGGTGCCCGTCGGATCGTTGCGGTCCACGGTGCAGGTTCCGCCGAGTTCGGCGGCACGCCACATCAGGTTCGACAGGCCCCCCGATCGCTTCGGTCCCTCCGGGAGTCCGCGGCCATCGTCGGTGATCGTCAGCGAGAGCCGGTCGCGGACGTGTTCGATGTGCACGGTGGCCGACGTCGCACCGGCATGACGCACCACGTTCGACAGTCCTTCCGTGACCGTGGCGACCAGCTGGTCGGAGATGAAGTCGGGAAGGTGATCGATGTCGCCCACGAGTTTGAGGTCGGGTTCGAACCCGAGGTGCCGTGCCCGATCATGGACCAGCTCGGTCAGCTGGGCCGACAGGCTCCGATGCTCGTTGGTCTGGCCGAGACGGAAGATGGCGGATCGAAGTTCGCGGATCGTGTCGTCGAGTTCGGTGATCGTCGCTGCAATGCGTTCCGCCACGACGGGCGGTTGTGCCTGGGCCTGTACGGCCTGCAGGCTCATGCCGGCGGCGAACAGACGCTGGATCACCATGTCGTGGAGGTCGCGGGCGATCCGCTCGCGGTCCTGCAGCATCGCCATCTCGACGGCGAACGCCTGGCGGTCGCTGACGTCGCGAACCGTCGCGATCGTGCGATGTTCACCGTCGATCACGACGGGGCTCAGGCTGACCTCCACCGGGAACAACCCGCCGCCGGCGTCCTGCGCGAACAACCGCAGTCCCGTGCCCATCGGTCGGATGGTCGGGTGGTGGCGGTACTCGGCGCGTCGCTGCGCATGGGCATGGCGGAACTCGAGCGGAACGAGGTCATCGATCGACGAGCCGACGAGATCGTCGACGGTGCGGCCGAACATCTTCGCCGAGATCGGATTCGCAGCCAGGATCTCACCGTCGTCGGCGACGACGATGACCCCGTCGGGGGACGAGTCGAAGAGCGCTTCGGCGAACTGGGCGTGGTCCATTCACCGTCGATGCTAGGTGGTCTCCGATCTGTTACAGCCGTCGTGCCCCGTCGTGTGCCCGTCGTGTCCCCGGGTGCGCAGTCAGGTCGTGACGAGGTGTGGCGGTCGTGCCAGGAGCACCGGACAGCGGGCGTCACGCACGATGGCCGCCGACGTGCTTCCCGTGACGAGTCTGGCCATCCCCGTGCGGCCGTGGGTCGACGCCACGATGAGCGACGCCTGCAGCGAGTCGGCGAAGTCCGTGATCTGGTCGTGCGCGTCGTGGCCGTGCAGCACCTCGAACTGCACCGGGTGCCCTGATTCGGCGGACAGTCGATGAGCGAGTCGCGCCGGATAGGCCGTCTGATTGACGTCGCCCGAGGTCCGCAGGTCGGGCTCGACGACTTCGACGATCCAGGGCTCGGCGCGCAGCTCGATGCCCCACGCGGCCGCGAGCGGCAGGACCGACTCCGAGGCCGCCGATCCGTCGACGGTCACGACGATCGGGCCGTCGAAGCCGGTGCGATCGCAGCGAGGCCCGACGAGGAGAATCGGTCCGAACACTCGCTGCAACAGTTCCTCGGCGACGCTGCCGAGCAGCGCAGCGGACCGACCTCTCCCGTGTGACGCCATCACGACGGTGACTTCCGGATGACGGTCGACCTCGTCGGCGATGCCGGCCGCGACGCTCTCCGGCGCAACGATCGCCTTCGTGGCCACCTCGACGCCGGCGGTGTCGTGCTGGCCGACACGGTTGGCGAGTCGGGTCCGGGCATCGTCGAGTTCGGCCTCGTCGGCGACCATCTCGATGATGTCGATGTTGGTGTCGCAGCGCCGGGCAAGCGCGACGGCCACGTCGGCGGCGTGCCACGACGCGTCGGATCCGTCGACGGGAACGATGAGGTGCTGAACCATGGAAACCTCCGGAGGGCGTGAGCGGTCAGTGATGCGGGTCGATCCTGAATCGGCGGCCGGTGATCGACGCAGCCTCGATGCGCACGAAGAACGGCTTGTGTGACAGGTGCCAGGGGCGCACCGACAGATCGAACGAATCGAAGAGATCGGTCTGCCGGTTGATCAGTTCGGCGCGGCCGTGCACGACGACACTCCACGCCCGTCCGTCGTCGACGCCGTCGGCTTCGAAGGCGACCTCGCGTGCGCCGGTCGCCCCGGACAACTTCGAACCGAGCGCCGTCCGGAACACGATCGACCCCTGGTCGACGATGTGGTTCACCGGAAAGATGTCGACCCCGCCCGACTGCATCGGGACGGCGAGTCGGCCCACCTCGGCCACGCGGAGCAGCGTCCAGCACTCCGACTCGATCAGGTGTTCCATCGGTTCGGGTTCCAACTGCATCTCACGTCTCCCTCCGACCGACGATACGGCGACGGGTTCCCTCGCTGATCCGATCGTCGCTGTGTGTCCGCGCGGCTGCAAGGGCCCAATGTCACGGCACGTCGCTGCCGTTCGGCACTGGTGGAACGACGAGTCGGAGGCGATACTCGAAGCATGACCAATCACTGGATCGTTGGCGTCGACGGCACGTCGGTCGACGCGCTTCGCTGGGCCGTCGAACATGCACCGTCACGTCGCGCCGACGTCACGGCGCTTGGCTGCCTTTCACGTCCCCGCCGTGATGGCCTTGATGACGGCGAAGCGCGGCTTCGGCGTCGACGAACTCGGTCTGGGCGCGACGGCGGGTCACGACCTCGACATGGCGATCGCCGGCGTCGGGTCGGAGGTCGTCGTGACACCGCAGGTCGTCGAGGGCCAGGCCGCGCACGTCCTGGTCGACGCCGCGGCGACGGCCGACGCGTTGATCGTCGGCCAACGAGGCAGCGGTGACCTCCGCCAGCACCGGCTCGGCTCCGTGACCCGCTACTGCGCGACGCATTCGACGTCGCCGGTCGTCGTCGTTCCTCCCGGGTGGACGACGCCGCCCAGTGAGCGCATCGTCGTCGGTTTCGACGGCAGCGACAACGCCGCTGCGGCGTTGCGGTGGGCGCTCGACTTCGCCGACACCGAGGACACCATCGAGGTCGTGGCGGCGATGGAGGTGGCGCCGTGGCTCGGAGAACGCGACACGCGCGCGAAGTTCCCCGAGGAGATCGCCGAACAGGAACGGGCGCTGACCGCGGCCATCGATGCGGTCGACGTCGATCACCGCACCGCACGGTCGTTCGTGCTCGACACCCCCCGTCACGCACTCGGCGAGGCAGCCCGGTCGGCTGACCTGGTCGTGGTCGGGGCGCGAGGCCGTGGCCTCATCGCAGCAGAGTTCCTGGGTTCGGTGAGCACGTCCGTGCTGCAGGATTGCCTCCGTCCCCGTCGTCGTCGTTCCCCACTGAGCCGACGGTGGCTGAGCCGATCGTGACCGAGCCGACCGCGACGGAGCCGACCGCGGCCCGGATCAGGGTGTTCTCGACCAAGCCGTACGACCGTGTGGGCTTCGATGCCGCGAACGCCCGGCATGCGCACGAGTTGGTCTACCTCGACGCCCGCCTGGATGCCTCCACGGCCGAACTCGCGGTCGGCGCCGATGCCGTCTGCGTGTTCGTCAACGACGATGTGTCGGCCCCGGTGTTGGAGGCCCTGGACTCGGTGGGGGTCCGCTGCGTGGCACTGCGGTGCGCCGGGTACAACAACGTCGACCTCGCCACTGCGCAGCGCCTCGGGATCGCCGTCGTGCACGTCCCCGCGTACTCGCCCAATGCGGTGGCCGAACACACGCTGGCGCTGATCCTCGCACTGAACCGGCGGATCCACCGTGCCTACAACCGGGTACGCGACGGCAACTTCTCACTCGACGGCCTGGTCGGATTCGATCTCGCCGGCAAGACCGCCGGGGTGGTCGGGACCGGTCGGATCGGCGCCATCGTGGCACGACTCCTGTGGCATCTGCGCTGTCGGGTCGTGGCGGTCGATCCGTTCCACGACGACCACCTGCTCGAGCTCGGCATCGAGTACGTCGAACTCGACCAGCTGCTCGCCGAGAGCGACCTGATCACGCTGAACTGCCCGCTGACGCCTGCCACACACCACCTGATCGACGCCGACGCCGTGGCCGCGATGCGGCGCGCGCCGATGTTGGTCAACACTGGCCGCGGCGCCCTGATCGACACCCAGGCGGCGATCGACGGGCTCAAGTCCGGCCGGATCGGCTCGCTCGCCCTCGACGTGTACGAAGAGGAGGCCGATCTCTTCTTCGAGGATCGCAGCCAGGAGATCCTCGACGACGACGTGTTCGCCCGACTCCTGACGTTCCCCAACGTGTTGATCACCGCGCACCAGGCATTCCTCACGCGCGAGGCCCTGGCGGCGATCGCCGAGACGACCCTCGCCAACATCACGTCGGTGTTCGCCGACGGCCCGATCGACAATCAGGTGTCGGGCTGAACGTCGCTCAGTCCGCGTGCAACTTCGGTGCGCCGGGGTGGAAGGGTGCGCCGGGTACCGGCTCCGCGGCGAGTGGTTCGGCGTCCTCGTCGTCGTCGACGGGAGTCCACCCGATCGACGCGTCGGGCACCGCCGAGTCGACGATGTGATACCGCCGGCCCGTCACGACCATGGGGTCGATGCGTACGAAGTTCGGCTTGTCCCAGGCCAGCCACGGGAACAGAGGGAGATCCTCGGCGTCGAAGACCTCCTGCATCCGTTCGATCGGCCGGGCCTGGCCCTTCACCACGACGCTCCACGCCGTGCGGTCGCCCGGTTGGTAGCCGTCGATCTCGAACGCCACGAATCGGTTCAGCACGGCACCGGCGAGCTTCGTGCCGGCGGCGCTGCGGAACACGATGCCGCCGTGGTCCGTGATGAAGTTGATCGGGAAGATGTCGGGTTGGCCGGCGATGTCGACAGCGAGCCGACCCACGGCGGCCTCGCCGAGCAGTTCCCAACACTCCGACTCGCTGAGGATCTCGGTGGCTTGCTGTCTCTCGTCCATGCAACCATCCAACACGATCGGGCGGTGGTGGTGAAGGGTCGAACGTCATCGGCCCTCGACGCGCAACGGGGTCTACGGGAGACGGACGCGTTCGAACTGGTGCGGAACCACGGCGGTGACGCCGTCGTCGATGAGGCGTTCCGCGAGCGCTTCGCTGGCATCGGGCTCACCGTGCACCACGAACACCGTTCGCGGGACGCTGGGCAGTGACGCGACCCATCGGGCGAGTCCGTCGGCATCGGCGTGCACCGACATCGACCGCAACGTCAGGACGTCGGCGCGTACGGGGACGTAGCGGCCGAGCATCTTGAGCGTGCGGGCGCCGTCCGACAGCGACCGGCCACGCGTGCCGGCGGCCTGGAAGCCGCAGAGCACCACCGAGTTGCGGTGATTCGGCAACAGTCGGGCCAGGTGGTGCAGGACGCGGCCACCCGAGGCCATGCCCGACGCGGAGATGATGATGGCCGGAGCACTGAGCTCGTTGAGCGCCTTGGAGTCCTCGACCGACGGGCACTCGTGCAGGCCGCCGCCCGGATCGAAGTCGACGTCGGGATTGGCCGCGCGGTAGATGTCGAGCACCCGCAGGGCCATCGGGCTGTCGACGTAGACCGGGAGCTGGGGGATCCGATCGTCGGCCATCAGCTCGCGCAGCACGGTCAGCAGTACCTCCGTGCGATCGACCGCGAAGGCGGGGATCAGGATGATCCCGCCTCGGCGTGCGGTGCGGTTGATGAACTCGGCGAACGTGTCGACCTCGTCCTCGGGTGCGGGATGCAGCGAATCGCCGTAGGTCGACTCGACGAGCACGGTGTCGGCCGCGGGCGGTGTGAACGGCCCGGGCACGAGCGGATGGTCGCTGCGCCCGATGTCGCCGCTGATCAACAGCGTGGTGGTGGTGGCCGGTCGGCCGGTCGACGCGGCGGCCTCGGCGATGGTGAGATGCACGCTCGCCGATCCGAGGATGTGGCCGGCGGGCGTGAACCGCGCGGTGATGCCGTCGGCCACCTCGATCGGCGTGTCGAAGGCGACGGAACGGAAGAGGGGGAGGGTGGCCGCGGCGTCGTCCGACGTGTAGAGGGGGAGGGCCGGGTGGTGCTTGGAGAATCCCCGCTCGTTGGCGAACCGGGCCTGTTCCTCTTGGATGTGAGCCGAGTCGGGCAGGAGGATCGCGGAGAGTTCGCTCGTCAGACGCGTTGCGAAGATCGGTCCGCGATAGCCGTCACGCACGAGGCCGGGAAGCCAGCCGGAGTGGTCGATGTGGGCGTGGGTGACGACCACGGCGTCGATGGTCGTCGGGTCGACCGGGAACCGCTCCCAGTTCGCCAGGCGATCGCGCTTGGTCCCCTGGAAGAGCCCGGCGTCGACCAGGACGGTCGCCTGATCGGTTCGCACGAGGAATCGACTGCCCGTGACGGTTCGGGTTGCTCCGAGGAACTCCAGTGTGATCATGCTGTCGACTCTAGGATCGAGGAGCGGCCAGTTCGGCCGTCGACGCGCACGAAGGAGACGTTCATGTCGAACCAGGACGCTGACGCAGGGCTTCCCGAAGCTCGACGGGGCCCGGTGGTGGTCGGCGTGGACGGATCATCGAACGCCCAGCGCGCGCTCGGCCTCGCCGCCGATCTCGCGCGAGCATTCGACGCGGATCTCGTGGTGTACCACGCATTGGGACTGATGACGGTGATCGAGGGACGCCACGTACCGTCCGAGGGGCATCGCGACGACATCGAGCGGTTGTTGCGCACCGAGTGGTGTCGGGCACTGCAGGGCGATCCGTCGCTGCGCTGGCGTGCCGAGATCGTGTACGGGAGCCCGGCCGACGTGCTGTTGAACCTCGGTCGAGATCTCGAGGCGTCGTTCGTCGTGGTCGGCTCGCGTGGAGTGAGCGACGAGCGGGCGCTCGGCAGCACGAGCCATCACGTCGTGAATCACTGCGACCGCCCCGTCGTCGTCGTCCCGCCCGCCGACCGCTGAAACGCTGGGGTCAGACCCCAGCGTTTCAGGTGGCGGACTTCTCGAGGATGTGGATGCCGCAGGCCGATCCGAGGCCGATCACGTGGGCGAGGCCCACCTTGGCACCTTCGATCTGACGGTCGCCGGCCTCACCGCGCAGGTGATGGCAGATCTCCCAGATGTTGGCGATGCCGGTCGCCGAGATCGGGTGGCCCTTCGACTGGAGTCCGCCCGACACGTTGACCGGGAGTGAACCGTCGCGCCACGGTGCGCCCGAGTTGAAGAAGTCGACGGCGCCGCCCTCCTCGCACAGACCGAGGTTGTCGTAGTGCACCAACTCGGCGGTGGCGAAGCAGTCGTGGAGCTCGACGAGATCGAGATCCTCCGGCCCGATACCGGCCTGCTCGTAGGCGATCTTCGCCGCATTGCGGGTCAGGGTGTTGACGTCGGGGAGCACCTGGCACGCCTCCTGCCACGGGTCGGAGGTGAGGACCGAAGCCGACACCTTCACCGCCCGTCGCTGCTGCTCGAGTGACAGCGTCTTGAGCTTCTCGCCGCTCACGACGACCGCTGCCGCTGCCCCGTCGCAGTTGGCCGAGCACATCGGGCCGGGTGTTCGGGTAGGCGATCATCATGTCGCCCATGATCTCCTCGAGCGTGAAGCGCTTCGAGTACGCCGCCAACGGGTTGAGCGTCGAGTGGGCGTGGTTCTTCTCGGAGATCCTGGCGAACAGCTCGAAGTCGGCGCCGCCGTACTTGTGGCCGTACTCCATGCCGACCTGGGCGAACACGCCCGGCATCGTGTCGGTACCGATGCGACCGTCGGTGGACGTGACGGCGCCGAAGCGGCCCTGCGGCTCCCACTCGTTCCCGTCCTTCTTCGCGCGACCGCCGCCGCCGAGCAGGCCGACCCCGGCGAGCTTCTCGACGCCGACCGCCAGGCCCATGTCGGACTCGCCCGCCTTGATCGACATGATCGCCGTCCGCAGCGCCGTGGCGCCCGTGGCGCACGCGTTCGACACGTTGTAGACCGGGATGCCCGTCTGGCCGACCTGCTTCTGGATCTGCTGGCCGATGCCGCCCGACCCCATGAGGTTGCCCGCGGCCATCACGCCCATGTCGCCCATGGTCACCCCGGCGTCGGCGAACGCGGCCATGACGGCCTCCGATGCGAGGTCGACGACGTCGCGATCGGTGTGCTTGCCGAACTTGGTCATGTTGATCCCGAGGATCCAGATCTCGTCGTTGGTGCTCATCTCGGTGCTCCGTTCAGGTGGTCGTCGCGGTTCTTCGGTGTGTGCGCTCTTCGGTGTTTGCGTTGCAGTTCGGTTGGCCTGGCCCAACCGAACCGTCACGCAAACAGTGTGGTGGGCGGGTCGGGGCGGGCGGGGCGGGTCAGATCGGTTCGAAGGCGAAGCCGATGGCTTCGGTGCCGTGGTCGTCGGTGCCGAGCGAGTACGTGGTCGAGTTTGACCCTCATGCCGGTGTGGACGTGATCGGCGTCGGGCTCGACGTTGCGCAGGTTGCCCCGCACGCTCGTGCCGTCGCAGTCGATCACTCCGGAGACGAACGGCACCTCGACGCCGGGCGCAGCGAAGGCCACGATCGTGAACGTGCGCAGGACGCCCTCGGTCGCGATGTCGACCGTGCGGAACTCGGTGCGGAAACACGAGGCGCAGGCATTGCGACGGTCGAAGAATCGGGCCCCGCAGTTCGTGCACTCGTGAGCCACCAGATGGGGATCGCCGTCGTCGAGCACGAGGTAGTCGACCAACGGGACGCGGGTCGCAGCAGCAGTGTCAGCCATGTCCAAGAACGTACCGACCCCTCTCACCGTGCAACGACCCGAACCGTCACCCCGAACCGTGACGCGGTGCCGGGTGTCGGTTCGTCAGCGCGGTGCCATGGCGGTGAGCCACGCCGGCAGGCGCGTCGGCCGTCCGGCGGTGGTGACGCATCCGTGCACGGTCACGCCCGTCGCCCGAACCCCGGCGACGCCGTCGGCGTCGTCGACCGTGACCAGGTAGGCCATCTGGAATGTCGCCCGGGTCACGTCGGCCAGCGAGAGGTGCACCGTGATCAGCTCGTCGAACTCGATCGGCTGGCGGTACTGGACGAACGACTCCAGCACGGGCGACTCCAGCCCGGCCTCGCGCCACTCGGTGAACGGGTGCCCGACGTGTCGGAGGTACTCGACGCGGGTCTCCTCGAAGTAGTGCAGGTAGTTGCTGTGGTGCACGATGCCCATCGCATCGGTCTCGACGAAGCGGACACGGATGTCGTGATGGAACTCGTAGGCATCGGGTGACCTCGACGGATCGGCGGAGAGACGCACGCGCCGACCTTACAAGCGCGGAGGAGTCCTACAGTCGTGGCCGTGACGCCTGCAGTCGTGGCCCTCGATGCCGCCGGGATCCCCTACACGATCCACGAATACGAACGCGGCGAGGATCTGCGCGACTTCGGGCGAGAGGCGGCCGAACAACTCGGTCTCGACCACGATCAGGTGTTCAAGACGTTGGTGGTCGTCGCCGACGACGAGTTGATCGTCGCGGTCGTGCCGGTCAGTTGCCAGCTGTCGATGAAGCGTGTCGCCGCCGCGGTCGGAGCGAAGCGGGCGGTGATGTGCGAACCGGCGCGCGCCGAACGCTCGTCGGGCTACATCGTCGGTGGGATCAGCCCGATCGGCCAGCGCAAACCGTTGCGCACCGTGGTCGACGAGTCGGCCGAACTCTTCGACGTGGTCTACGTGAGCGGCGGCAGACGCGGACTGGACATCGGCCTCGCTCCGAGCGACCTGGTGGACGTCCTCGACGCCGTCGTCGCCCCGATCACCGCCTGAGTCGACACCTGCGTCAACGTGACGGATGGCGCATCAGCGCTTCGATGCGGGCCACGCGGGTTCGTGCCGGAGGATGTGATGCGCCGAGCCGGGCCCGCCAGCCGATCGGTCGGCCGCCCGACCCTCCCGCGAGGAGTTGGCGCAGTGCGCTCGCGAGCTCACGCCCGAACCCCATGCGAACGGCGCGTCGATCCGCTTCGTACTCCGAGGAGTGCCCGACGAGGTTCGCGAGGGCGTCGCTCCCGCGCAGTGCGGCGGTGAAGATCCACGAGATCCCGTTGACGACGAACGCCACGACGTTGCCGACCGCCGAGATCATCGGTGAGTCGCGTCCGAAACTCCCGGCAGCGGCGTGGGCGACGTTCTCGAGGAAGAACCCGATGCGTGCGAGGAGCACCACCGGTGCCGACAGCCAGTGCCCGATGGTGATCGCCACGGTGTGCAGCCCGAGATGGTGGCTCAACTCGTGGGCGAGCACGCCGCGCAACTGCCCCTGTGACAGCTCGTCGACGGCATAGGTCGTCACGACCACGAGATGTCCGCCGCAGGCGAACGCATTCAGTTCGTCCGACGGGAGGACGCGCACGACGAACCGACTGGGGGGAAGGTCGTTGGCCTGCGCGATCCGTGCCCACAGTGGCTCGATGATCGCGGCTTCTGCGGGTGTCGGCCGGCGGGCGCCGAGCAGCGGCGTGAGTACCAGCACCTGGATCGGGCGCACGAACAGCCCGAGCCCGGCCAGCAGGAAAGCCAGGACGAACCACCCGTACGACAACGCTGTCGCCCAGCCGATCGGGAGCCAGATCACGAAGAGCGCGAGCAGGCTGAAGGGCATCATGGCAACGACGGGCGCGAACGCCCAGACCGCGCCGCGGTCGACGCGTCGGGCGCCTCGGTTTGCTCGCATAGCGGTGGCCAGAATACGCACCGTGGTCGACGCTCGCTCGCGGTCTGGTCTTGTTCAAGATCGGCGTTTTTCCTCGTCCGGCGCCTGCACAGGGGGTTACTGTCAGCCGCGCAGACATGAACTTGGGTCTCGGTGAGCGCGTGAGTGAGGACGACTGTGCGGAAAACCACGACGACGGAACTGACGATCGAACAGCAGCAGGTTCGTGTGCTGCTGGACGAGTCGGCCTCGTGTCGGGCCGTCGACGCCGACCGGGCTCGGCAACTCGCGCTCGACGCACGTGTCCTGTCTCGTGCCCACGACCTGCGTGAGAGCGAAGCCGAGGCCCTCTATCAGCTCGCAGCCATCGCGCACCAGCGGGGTCGCACCGAGTACGCGTTCGCGCTCGCGTCGGAAGCGGTCGAGCTCTCCGAACCCAACGAGGTCAGTCTCACGCTGGCGTGGTCGCTCCATCTGATCGGCGTCGTCTACTACCAGGCGAGCAATCACTCCGACGCGCTCGATCACTGTCTGCGGGCCCTGCAGATCTATCGGGCGACCGATCACGCCGTCGACGAGGGCCGCATCCTCCACTCGATCGCCGCGATCTACCAGTCGATGGCCGACTACACCCGAGCGATCAGCACGTACGAGAAGGCGCTCGCGGTCAACGAACCGCTGAACCGGCCCGACGTCGACGCCATGGTCCTCGGCAACCTCGCCCGCATCCGCGGACGTCGCGGCCAACACCTCGAGGCGGTCACCCTCGGGCGGCGCGCCGTCGAGTTGGCGCGGGTCCATGCGCCACAGCTCGTGGGGAGCCTCCTCGCCGACCTCGCCGAGGCGCATGTCGGTCTGGCCGATCACGACGGCGCAGCTGCCTGCTTCGCCGAGGCCCGCGAGAACTGGGACCGACGAGCGATCGAGGGCAACTACCTCGGTCCCGTCGAACAACTCGGTGTCTTGGTGTCGGAAGGGCGAGTCGCCGTGCGGGGCGGCCAGCTCGACACGGCGATCGCCACGTTGCTCGCCGCCCTCGATCTCGCCGACCGCACCGACCATCGCGAACTGGAACTCGAGGTGCACGATCTCCTGGCGATCGCCTACAAACAGGCCGGTCGCCACGCCGAGGCGCTCGAACACCGTGAGCGCCACTTCGCCCTGCATCGTGAGATCTTCAACGATGCGGCGGACCTGCGGCTGCGCACCGTCCAGGTCGCTCACGACAACGAGACCGCCCGCCAACTCGCGGAGATCACACGTCTGAAGACCAGTGGGCTGGTCGCCGACTACGCGGCGAATCATGCCGATGTCGACGCCTACCATCTCGAGGCGTTCGAACGGGTCGCAGCGCTGGCCGAGTTCCGGGGTGGCAACACCACCAAACACACGAGTGCCGTCGGTGATCTCGCGGCCGAGATCGGCCATGCGATCGGCCGGCAACCCGAATGGTGCGAGCGGTTGCGGCTCGCAGCGCGCCTGCACGACATCGGCAAGGTGGCCGTGTCCGACACGGTGCTGCTCAAGCCGGGCCCGCTCACGGTCGAGGAGTACCACGAGGTCAAGCAGCACACCGTGCTCGGCCGACGGCTCCTCTCCGGGGTGTCCACCGAACTCTTCGCGCTGGCCGCCGAGGCCGCGTGGTCACACCACGAGTGGTGGGACGGGTCGGGCTATCCCAACGGGCTCAACGGGCAGGCGATCCCGCTGTCGGGCCGCATCGTCGCGATTGCCGACGTGTTCGACTCACTGGCGACGCGTCGGGTCTACAAGCGTGAGTGGAATCTCGCCGAGTCGGTGCGGTTCGTCATGTCGGGCTCGGGCTCGCAGTTCCAACCCGATCTCGTCGACGCGTTCGTCAAGGTGATGATCGCCCGCCACCCTGAACTGGCCGACGACCTCACCTGAAACGCTGGGGTCAGACCCCAGCGTTTCAGGTGAGGGCGCTGGCGACCCAGCGTCGGACGAACACGGCGAGGTCGTCGACGGTGACGTCGTCGCCGAGGCGCCCGTTGCGATAGGAGTTGGAGAACGACGACACCGCGCCGAGTACGCCGACCGCGACGAGGCTCGACGGCGCATCTGCGATGTCGCCCGCACGTTGGCCCTCCTCCACGAGGCGTCGCACGTCGTCGAGGTACACGCCGGCGCCTTCGTCGAGCACGTCGGCGACATCGGGATCGGTCCGTTCCACGTCCAGCAACGCGAAGTACGCGGCATGATCGGCCATGAATCGCACGCTCGCTTCGGCGCCGTTGGCGATCCTCGTGACCGCGTCGGCCGTCGGGTCGAGCACGGCGCCCTGGGCGCGCCGCAAGCGGAGGCGCATGGTTCGGACGAGCTCGGCGAACAGCGCCCCCTTCGTCGGGAAGTACCAGTAGAAGAGACCCTTGGCGACGCCGGCCGCCGCGCAGATGTCGACGATGCGCGTCGCTGCGTAACCACGGTCGGCGAACAGTTCGGCGGCGGCATCGAGCAGCTGCTGCTTGCGTTCGAGACCGTGCTCGGTGTGTTGGCGTTCCTCGCTCGGCGCGGCGTCGTCGAGTGCGACGTCGAGTTCGCGGAGGGCGTCGAGGGAGTCGGCACCGGCGTTGGTCACGGGCGACAGTCCAACCGATCTTGACCCGCGGGTCAAGACGGAGCCGACGGACCGGGTTACCATCGGCGTCGATGGCCGGCACCCGTGACGAGCGCATCGCGCTGCGTACCCGCAACGACAAGTGGCAGAACGTCCCGCTGCGCATCGAGATGTCCGAGTGCATCAACTGCGATGCCTGCCTGCGGCACTGCCCGCCGCATTTCGGTGCGATCTTCAACCACGGCGCCGATGTGATCATCATCCCCCAGCTGTGCAGCGGCTGCGACAAGTGCCTGCCCGCGTGCCCCGTCGACTGCATCTACCCCGACCCCGACTGGCAGGCCACCACCATCCCCGCCGACTGGTGGGACGAGCCGCTCGGCCCCGACGACCCCTACCGCTGACGTCGCCGATGTCTCGCACACGTCCTGTGCGAATCGAGACATCGGACGGGGATGGGTTCCGGTTGGCGCGCCGAGCGAGTAGAAACGTGGTCGATGACGACGCCACGAGTCCTGCCCGGAGCCGAACCGATGTCGCACGTCGGCACGACCGAGGTCGGAGTCCTCGTGCTGCACGGGTTCACCGGCAACCCGATCTCCATGCGCGGTCTCGCCGACACGATGGTGGCGGCAGGACACTCCGTCGAGATGCCGCTCCTGCCGGGCCACGGCACCACGATCGACGACATGCTCGACACCACGTGGGCCGATTGGACCGCGGAGGTCGCAGCGGCGCACGGTCGCCTGGCCGAACGAACCGATCGCATCGTCGTGATGGGGTTGAGCATGGGTGGAGCGCTGACGCTCTGGTCGGGGTTGGAGCTGGGCGACGTCGTCGGCCTCGTGTGCATCAACCCGGCCACGATGCCGCCGGCGCCGGAGGTGGTCGAGATGATCGCCGAGATGGTGGCCGACGGAACCGAGATCGCGCCGGCGCTCAGCGGCGACATCGCCGACCCCGACGCCGAGGAGAACGGATACGACGGCACGCCGCTGCGAGCCGTGCTGTCGTTGATGAACGACGGAATGGCGACCCTCGCGGACCGCTACGGCGAACTCACCATGCCGCTGCTGTTGATCACGTCGCGCCAGGACCACACCGTGGAGCCGGCCAACAGCGAACACCTCGCGGGAACCTACGGTGGTGACGTCGAGCACGTGTGGCTCGAACGCAGCTACCACGTCGCCACGCTCGACTACGACGCCGACGACATCAACCGGCTCGCGGGCGAGTTCGTCGCTCGCGTCATCGGCGGGCTGATCATGCTCGCCAGCCTTCCGAGCCCATCGTTCAACTCGATCGACATCGGCCCACTCAGCCTCAACCTGTACGGGCTGATGATCGCGCTCGGCGTGATCGCGGCCGTCTGGCTGTTCGGCAAGCGCCTCGAGGAACGCGAGGTCGGCACGAAGGACGATGCGAGCGCCATCGCCATCTGGGCCGTGCTGGCCGGCGTCATCGGAGCCCGGCTCTACCACGTCGTCACCGACTACGACCGCTTCCGCAACAACTGGGGCGAGATCCCGGCGATCTGGAACGGTGGCCTCGGCATCCCGGGAGGCCTGCTCTTCGGCGTTCCCGTCGGGATGTACCTCGCCAGGAAACGTGGCATTCCGATTGCCGTCGCTGCGACCTGCGCCGCTCCCGCCATTCCGCTGGCGCAGGCGATCGGACGGTGGGGCAACTACTTCAACCAGGAGCTGTACGGACGCCCCACCACCCTGCCGTGGGGGCTCGAGATCGACGCGGCGCACCTCCAGGACGGCTACGCCCTCGGCACCCTGTTCCACCCGACGTTCCTCTACGAGTTGCTGTGGAGTCTCGGGCTGTGCGTGGTGCTGTTGTGGATCGACAAGCGTTGGCGCCCGGCGCCGGGCCAGTTGTTCGTGATGTACCTCATGGGTTACGGCCTCGGACGGTTCTGGGTCGAGGGCATACGGATCGACGCCGCCCACCGAATCGGTGGCCTCCGGGTCAACGAGTGGGTCGCGCTCGTCACGGTCGTGGTCAGTGGCATCGTGCTCGCATGGATGCGGCGCCATCCGATTCCGGAACCGGTGATCGGGCAACCGGTCGGCCGGCACGACGATCTCGTCGATCTGTCGACGGTGCCCGAACCCGACTCGGCCGACAGCGACGAACTCGACTCGGCCGACAGCGACGAACTCGACTCGGCCGACAGCGACGAACTCGACTCGGCCGACGGCGACGACGCTGCGCCCGATCCCACCGACGTGCGCTGACGCTCAGGCGACGAGTCGGGCGCCGGTCTCGGCATCGAACAGGTGAACGCCGGCGGGCTTCGGCACCAGGCTCACCCGATCGCCGGCGCGCAGAGTGCTGAGCCCGTCGGTCCGGGCGACGACCTCCTGCCCGCTGTCCGTCGTGGTGCAGTACAGGAAGGCCTCGGATCCCAGCTCCTCCACGAACTCGACGGTCGCATCGACCCCGCCGCCGGTGCTGATGTCGAGGTCGTTCGGCCGGACACCGATCGTCACGGCCGCCGACGTGAGGGCGTTGCGCTGGGCGGGTGACAGCGGCACCGTGAGTGATCCGTAGGTGGCGCCCTGCTCGGTGGTGGTGGCGGTCAGCAGGTTCATCGCCGGCGATCCGATGAAGCCGGCGACGAAGGCGTTGATCGGGTCGGTGAACAGCTCTCGCGGCGTCGCGCACTGCTGCAGGACGCCGTCGAGCATGACCGCCACACGATCACCCATGGTCATCGCTTCGATCTGGTCGTGGGTGACGTACACGGTCGTGACGCCGAGCTCGCGCTGCAACGCTGCGATCTGGGTACGCGTCTGCACGCGGAGCTTCGCGTCGAGGTTGGAGAGCGGCTCGTCCATGAGGAACACGTGTGGCTCCCGAACGATCGCACGCCCCATCGCCACTCGCTGGCGCTGGCCCCCCGACAGATTCGCCGGCTTGCGATCGAGGAGTTCCTCGAGATCGAGGATGCGGGCCGCCTCGCGGACCCTGGCCGCTCGTTCCTTCTTGCGCATCTTCTTGACCTTCAGGTGGAAGCCGATGTTCTCGGCAACCGTCATGTGCGGGTAGAGCGCATACGACTGGAAGACCATGGCGATGTCGCGGTCCTTCGGCGCCACGAACGTGACGTCGCGGTCGCCGATGAACACGCGTCCCTCGTCGATCGGCTCCAGGCCGGCGAGCATTCTCAGTGTCGTCGACTTGCCGCAACCCGACGGGCCGACGAGGACCAGGAACTCGCCGTCGCCGATCTCGAGGTCGAGGTGATCGACCGCAGGCGCATCCGCTCCCGGGTACAGCCGGCTCGCTCCTTGGAAAGTGACGGTGGCCAACGAATCCTCCTGCGACCTCGGTGCGTGTGCGTCGCAACCTGTGCAACGTCCACATCTTGGCCGTTGGTGGCAGGCATTGCCACACCTGCTGAACTGTGCGGGTGTCCGATCTCGTTGCGTTGGCCGGCCAGTCGTTCGATGTCGTGGTCGATGTGGCCACCGGCGTTCCGACGGTGGTCCACTGGGGTGCTCCGCTGGGGGCCGTCGCCGATCTCGCGGCACTGGCCGGGGCGCTCGGTCGTCCGAGTGTGGCCGGCGCGATGGCCCACGTGGCGCCCGTCGGCATCGTGCCGCTGCACGCCGACGGCTTCCCCGGGCGACCAGGGCTCATGGGGCGACGAGCTGGTGGCCGTGCATGGGCGCCGCGCTTCGAAGCCGTCTCGCATCGCCGTGACGGCCAGGCGTTGATCGTCGAGTCGGTCGACGAGCGAGCGGAACTCGCCCTGCTGACCACGATCGATGTCGGCGATGCGCTGACGGTGAAGGCGACGCTCACCAACACGGGCGACCGCCGGTACTCGCTCGACGCTCTGACGATCACGCTCCCGGTGCCGTCGCACGCCGGCGAGATCCTGCGCTTCGAGGGTCGCTGGGCGCGCGAGTTCCAGCCGGTTCGGTTCGCGCTGGCGGAGGGTTCGGTGCTGTCCGAGAACCAGCGGGGGCGCACGTCGCACGAGCGTGTGCCGCTGGTCTTCGCCGGCTCCCACGGCTTCGGCGAATGGAGCGGTGAGGTCTGGGGCGTCCACCTGGCGTGGAGCGCCAATCACACGATGTTGGCCGAACGCCTCGCCGACGGCCGGCGCTACGTGCAGACCGGCGAGTTGCTGCACCCGGGCGAGATCGTGCTCGAAGCGGGCGAGTCGTACTCCACGCCCCTCGTGGTCGCGGTGTACTCCGACAGCGGCCTCACGCCGGCCACCTGGGGGTTCCATCGGTTCGCGCGGTCGAGCCCGGCGCATCCGACCACCCCGCGGCCGGTCCTGCTGAACACGTGGGAGGCCGTCTACTTCGATCACGACACCGACCGGCTGTGTGAGCTGGCCGACGTCGCCGCATCCGTCGGCATCGAGCGGTTCGTCCTCGACGACGGATGGTTCGGGTCGCGACGCGACGACACGTCGGGGCTCGGCGACTGGTGGGTGTCGCCCGAGGTGTACCCCGACGGCTTGACGCCACTCGTCGATCACGTGACCGGGCTCGGGATGGAGTTCGGCATCTGGGTCGAGCCGGAGATGGTCAACCCCGACAGCGAGCTGATGCGGGCCCATCCCGAATGGGCGCTGATCACCGACGGGTACGAGCCGGTGCTCGGTCGCAATCAGTTGGTGCTCGACCTCGCTCGGCCCGACGCGTTCGCCCACGTGCTCGGCCTGCTCGACGCGCTGCTCGGCGATCACGACATCTCGTACGTGAAGTGGGACATGAACCGTGACCACGTGCAGGGATCGGGTGCCGACGGTGCGGCGGGAACACACGCCCAGACCCTCGCGCTGTACCGACTGCTCGACGAGCTGCGGCTCGCGGCACCCGACGGTCGAGTTCGAGTCGTGTGCGAGCGGCGGCGGACGGATCGACCTCGAGATCCTCCGGCGCGCCGAACGGGTGTGGACGAGCGACTGCAACGACGCCCTCGAACGCCAGACCATCCAACGCGGCGCGTCGATGCTGATCCCGCCGGAGGTGATGGGCGCCCACATCGGCCCGAGCCGGTCACACACCACTGGCCGCGTCCACACGCTGGCCTTCCGGGCGGCGACGGCGCTGTTCGGCCACCTCGGCGTGGAGTGGGACGTCACGAAGCTCGACGACCGCGATCGGGAGTCGCTGTCGGCGGCGATCGCGTTGCACAAGCGGTTCCGGTCGTTGCTGCACGGCGGCGACACGGTCCGGTTCGACACCGAGGCGCCGTACTGCGCTCACGGTGTGTATGCACCGGACCGTTCGGAGGGCCTGGTGTCGTTCGCCCAGCTGACCACGGCGCCGAGCCTCACACCGCCCGCGCTCCGACTCCCGGGGCTCGACCCCGACCGCACCTACCGGGCCGAGCACGTGCCGCTCCCTCGTGAGCGATGGGGGCTGGCTGCGAGCCAGCCCGCGTGGCTCACCGACGGCGTCGAGCTGTCGGGCCGCCAACTGGCCGTTCACGGTCTGCGACCACCCGTGCTGCACCCCGAGTCGGCCGTGCTCTTCCACCTCCGCGCCGTGTGAATCTCCGGAGCGCGGAGCCTTCCGATGAGCCGTCCGCCGAACCTCCTGATCCCCGAAAATGCCTCCCAGTGCGCGCTGGGCGCGCACATCGGTGCACATTTCGGGGTGGGGGACCGTGATCCCCGATCGGAATCAGAGGTGTCTGAGGGCTTCTCGGCGGGTGAGGCCGGAGAACTCGTGTGTCGTGACGAGGGTGCGGACGGCGTCGGGATCGATCCGGGCGTACTGACGCAGCGCCCATCCGATCGCCTTGCGGATGAAGAACTCGGTGTCGCCGGCGCGCCGGAGCGAGTAGTCGAACAACCGGTCGGCGTCGGTGTCGGCGCCCCAGCGGAGCTGGTGGAGGATCGCCGAACGCGCGAGCCAGATGTCGTCGGCGTCGATCCAACGGTCCATCTCGGTGACCAACGTGCGGTCGACTCGCACGAGCCCGCCGACACACCACGCCGCGAGGCCGTCGACGGTGTCCCACCACGACTTGGCGGTGATCAACCCCTCGATGTCGGCGAGGTGTCGTGACTCGAGTCGGGCGACATTGGCGGTCAGGACGTCGGTGCCCACGTACTGGAACTCCCGCTCGGGCTCGTTCCAGCAGTGGCGGGCGAACGCAATGAGTTCGTCGCCACTCGCTTGCCGGGCCTGGGCCATCGTCGGCTTCGCCGCCAGCCGGCGTTGCGCTGTCTTGATCCCCATGAACTCGAATTGCTCCCTCATGTAGGCGGCCATCGGTTGCGCCGACGTGACATCGGCGACCGCCTCGAGTTCGCGCCGGAGCGCCTCCATGGACATCATCGCCGCACAGCTTGGCGTCTCCGAGAACTCGGTGACAGGGGTCGTTCATACTGATCCGGGAGGACGAGCGTGCGTGCGCCGTCCGACTCGTCGCTCGATGCGACCGACCGCGACATCGAGCTCGGGAGGACCCATGGGCAAGCAGAATCGACAGCGGCGCGCAGCCAAGAAGCGAAAGTCAGCGGCCCGACAGGGTCCGGTTCGTCCACCGGGTCGGCCGCCGACGAGCGATCGTGATCGTCGCCCGGACGACACCGATCGACGGGCTCGTGTTCGAGCCGAGCTGCTTCGCGTCATCGGTGATGCGTGGACGAGGGGATGGCAGCCGGTCGAACTCGTGCGACACGTGCGGCGCTCGGGCCTCGATCCGTGGTGCCAGAATCTTCTCGCCCGAGCGATCGCGGTCGAGTTCCGGGCAAACGCACTACGCGACGTGCATCCGAGCTGGGCCGATCAGGTGCGTGGTGTGACGGCTGGGTTCGAGCCGATCGAAGCCGACTGGTTCGAACGCAGCGACCCCGACCTCGACCGTCTCGACGACATCGCCAGGCTGGTCGCGCTGCTCGCCAGGCTGCCACGCCTGGCGCGCCTGATCCCATCGCCGGGCGACCCGTCGGTCGATGTCGACGTCCTGGTCGGTGAGGTTCGTGGCGATCCGATCCTCGACCGCATCCGGTCGCTGCTGGCCAAGGCCGAGTCGACGGAGTTTCCCGCCGAGGCCGAGGCGTTCACCGCGAAGGCCCAGTCGTTGATCACCTCGGCGCGACTCGACGAGGCCGCTCTGCGCGTGTCGAAGACGCCGAACGGAGGATCGGGGAGGGTGTCGGCGATCCGTGTTCCGATCGACGAGCCGTACGTCAACGAGAAGCGCATTCTGCTGGCTGCGATCGCAGCTGCCAACGACGCCCGCACGATCGGCGAGCGCGACCTGGGTCTGGTGACCGTGGTCGGGCCGTCGGGTCAACTCGTCCACATCGAGTTGCTGTTCACCTCGTTGCTGATCCAGCTGCAATCGGCATTGATCATCGACTCGTCGACGAGTGCGCCGGGTGATCGCCGCAGGAGCCGGAGGTATCGAGCATCCTTCATCGCCGGGTTCGCCCGTCGCGTCGGCGAGCGGTTGGCGGCGACCGTGGCCGTCGGCGACGCTCCGGGCAGCGTCCTCCCTGTTCTGGTGTCCGACCGCAAGGCGGTCGACGAACTGATCGAGCGGATGTTCGACGTCCTGACCAGTCGCAGGGGTGTTCGCGAACGTGACCTGTTGGGTGTCAGATCGGGCGCCGCCGCCGCCGATCGTGTGCGTCTGCGCGACGATGGTCTCGCCGGAGGGCGGCGTCGAGACACTTCGGAGCTGGCCGACGCGAGTGGTTGGTGAGGTGAATCCGACCTGATCAGAGTCGGTCGGCGAACGGCATCATCGCGTCGGCGTCGCCACACCACGGAAACGGACCGGCGGCTCGGTGATCTCCTCGGCGTAGTGGGCCCCCCAGCCGGCGATGCGCGCAATGGCGAAGATCGGCGTGTTCGGCTCGAGCCCCGCCGCCACCGTGAGGGCCCCGAGCGCGAGATCCACGTTGGGTTGGTGCGACATCACCCGTCCTGCCTCGGCGACGACGGCGTCGACAACCCCGGCCGCGTCGGGGTCGAGCCGACGCACGCAGTCGAGCAGAGGAGAGAACCTCGGGTCGACGCCCCGATAGACCTTGTGGCCGAACCCGGGGACAGGGCGACGTTCGGCTCGCAGTTGGGCGATGACGGTGGACGGCTCCGTCTCGGCACACCTCTCGAGGAACCGGTGGGCCTCGGCAGATGCTGCACCGTGGAGCGCTCCCTCCATGCAGGCCAGCCCGGCGGCGAAGGCGACGGACGGCGAAGTGCGCACCGACGCAGCGATGCGCACGGCGAGGGTGCTCGTCGCCAACTCGTGATCGGCGAGCAGGACGAGCGCGGTGTCGATCGCATCGACGAGTTCGGGTGTCGGGCGACGCTGCCATGCAGCGGCGAGCCGGTCCGCGTAGCGCCCCGTTCGACGGGCCGAGCCGAGCAGATCGGGGACCGCGAGGAGAAGCCGCCGTGCCGCATCGCCTGCGGAGTCGTCGGGATGCAGCGAGCCGAGTAGGTACGACGCTGTCGCGATCCGCGCGATCGGCGACATCTCCAGGACCGCCGCCGGGGCGAGTCCGTTGCGGTCCACCGGCGACACCGCCGGCCATCTCGTCACGGACGAGATCGGTCCGATGCCGTTCGACCAGAGCATCTCGGCGACGTCCTCGAAACGGTGGTTCGCCGCGAGGTCGATGACGTCGTGGCCGAAATACCGCAACGACGATTCGTCGATCGTGGTGATGTCGGAGGAGATCTGCACGTCGATGGTCGGTCGCGGTCCGGTCGGCGCGCGACGACTCCGTTGCGCCAGGCGCTCGACTTCGTCGCGGGCAAACAGCGATGTCCGACCGTCGGCGCCGGTCGTGCGTGTGAGCCGACCTCGACTCACGTAGGCGTACAGCGTGGGCTTCGACACGTTCAGCAGTGCGGCTGCCTCGGTCGATCTGATGAACGTGCTCACCGCTCCATCGTGCGTCAACGGGTTGATGTCGTCAACGTTGATCGAATCAATGTTGATTTCGATGGTTGACCGATTGACACTCGGCACATGACACAACAACTCATCGAGGTTCCCGCCGGACTCAACGGGGTCGTGGCCGCCGACACCGCGATCGGCGCGGTGGACGGCGATCGAGGCTTCTTCCACTACGGCGAGCACGATGCAACGACCCTTGCCAGGACCCGCTCGTTCGAGGATGTGTGGTTCCTCCTCCGAAACGGTCGGCTCCCGACGCCCGCCGAGGCGGCAGAGTTCCGGGCCGAGGTCGCCGGACTGCGCGCCGTCCCGCCCGCGTTGATTCCTGTGATCGAGGTCGTGGCTGATCAGGAGGCCCCGATGCTGGCGAAGCTCCGCGCGGTCCTGTCGGTCTCGGCCGGTCTGCTCGGGCTCACACCGGTGATCGATGTCGACGACGCCGAGCGGCGCGAGCAGACGCTTCGGCTCGCCGCACTGGTGCCCTCGATCGTCGCCGCGCTCCATCGGATGAGCCGAGGCGAGGAGCCGGTCGAGGTCGATCCGTCACTCGGTCATGCCGCGTCGTACGTCCATCAGGTGACCGGGGTCGTCCCGACGCCGGTGGCGGCCCGAGCGGTCGAGCAGTACATGATCCTCACGATCGACCACGGGTTCAACGCGTCGACGTTCACGGCCCGCGTGGTCGCGTCGACGGGTGCCGATCCTGCCGATGCGGTGTGCGCAGCGCTCGGGGCGCTGTCGGGCCCGTTGCACGGTGGCGCTCCGAGCCGAGCGCTCGATGCGCTCGACGAGATCGGGACGGTCGACAGGGCCGCCGACTGGGTCCGCGGGGAAGTGGCCGCGGGGCGCCGGATCATGGGGTTCGGGCATGCCGTGTACCGCGCGCCCGATCCCCGTTCGGGGCTCCTCAGAGAGGTGGCGGAGCGGCTGGGCGGCGAGCTCGTCGATCTCGCGATCGCCGTCGAGGCCGAGATCCTCGTGACGCTCGCCGAACTCAAGCCGGGCCGACCCCTGCCGAGCAACGTCGAGTTCTACGCCGGCGTGGTCATGGAGACAGCAGGCCTGCCCCGCACGATGTTCACGCCGACCTTCGCCGTCAGCCGCACCGTCGGCTGGTGCGCCCACATCGTGGAGCAAGCGGCCGTCGGCAAACTCATCCGCCCCTCCTCCCGCTACGTCGGCCCACCCCCCTCACCCCCGAAATTCTCCTGAGAGTGCGCGCTCAGCGCGCATCCCGAGGAGAATTTCGGGGAGGGTGGGGGTCGGGAGGGGCGGGTAGCGTTGGGGGTCGTGTCCGACCGCATCACCCCCGAGGCTGTCGCGAAGGTGGCCAAGCTCGCTCGGCTGTCGCTCAGCGACGACGAACTGCAACAGGCGACCCATCAGCTCAGTGACATGCTCGACCACTTCGCCGACATCGACGCACTCGACCTCGACGGGGTCGAACCGATGACCCATCCCACGCCGATCGCCAATGTGATGCGCGAGGACATCGAGATGGACTGCCTCGACCGCGACGAGGTGCTCGCTGCTGCACCGGCCTCCGAGGACGGCCGCTTCCGCGTGCCACCGATCGTCGGGTTGGACGCCTGATGGCCGATCCGAACGGGTCGGCGATCGGGACGGCCACCGACATCGCCTGGAACGTCCGCAACAACGTCGTCACGGCGACCGAGGTGGTCGAACGCCATCTCGCCGAGATCGAGCGGCGCGAGGGGGAGATCCACGCCTTCAACCTCGTGCTCGCCGACGAGGCCCGCTCCCGCGCGGCCGAGATCGACGACGCGGTCGCCGTCGGCCGCGATCCCGGCGCGCTCGCCGGCGTGCCCATCGCGCTCAAGGACAACATGTGCACCCGGGGCATCCCGACGACGTGCTCGTCGAAGATCCTCGACGGCTGGAAGCCGCCCTACGACGCCACGGTCGTCACGAAGCTGCGCGAGGCCGGCGCAGTGATCATCGGCAAGACGAACCTCGACGAGTTCGCCATGGGATCGAGCACCGAGAACTCGGCGTTCGGCCCCACCCGCAACCCGCACGACACGAGCCGCGTGCCGGGCGGCTCCAGCGGTGGATCGGCCGCAGCCGTGGCCGCGGGGTTCGCCGCGCTCAGCCTCGGTTCCGACACCGGCGGCTCGATTCGCCAGCCCGCAGCGTTGTGCGGGGTGGTCGGCGTCAAGCCCACCTACGGTGCGGTGAGTCGCTACGGGCTCGTGGCGTTCGCGTCGAGCCTCGACCAGATCGGGCCGTTCGCCAACACGGTCGCCGACGCGTCGCTGCTGCTCGAGACCATCTCGGGCCATGACCCCATGGACTCGACGTCGATCCGTCAGGGGCCGCTCGACATCACCCGTCACCTCGACTTCGGCGTGATGGGCCTCCGGGTCGGCCGCATCACCGACCTGCCCGAAGGTGCCAGCCCCGACGTCGTGGAGCGGATGGACCAGGCCTTCGACGCCCTGCGCGAGGCCGGCGCCGAGATCGTCGACGTCGAGGTGCCCGCGTTCTCGTACGGTCTGACCGCCTACTACCTGATCGCCCCCGCCGAGGCGTCGAGCAATCTCGCCCGGTACGACGGCGTGCGCTTCGGTCACCGGGTCGAGGCGCCCGACACGAACGCGATGTACATGGCCACCCGCACCGACGGCTTCGGCGCGGAGGTGAAGCGACGCATCATGCTCGGCACCTATGCGCTGTCGGCCGGCTACTACGACGCGTACTACGGCCGTGCGCTGAAGGTGCGTCGACGGATCGCCGACGACTTCGCCGCCGCGTACGAACGCGCCGACGTGCTGCTCACCCCGGCGTCGCCGACGGTCGCGTTCCACCTCGGCGACAAGACCGCCGACCCGATGTCGATGTACCTCTGCGACACGTACACGATCCCGTCGAACCTCACCGGCGATCCCGCCATGAGCGTGCCGTTCGGCACCGGCGACGACGGTCTGCCCGTGGGCGTGCAGGTTCTCGCCCCCGCACTGCAGGAGGCCACGATGTTCCGAACCGCGGCCGAACTCGAACGGAGGGCGCCGAGATGAGCGAGACCGTCGCGGCCGATGCCGCCTGGACGTTCCACGGCTACGAGATGGTCGTCGGCCTCGAGGTCCACGTCGAACTCGCCACCCGCACGAAGCTCTTCTCGGCATCGCCCAACCGATTCGGTGACGAACCGAACACCAACATCGACCCCGTCACGCTCGGCCTGCCCGGCGCGCTCCCGGTGCTCAACCGTCAGGCGGTCGAACTCGCGATGCGGCTCGGGCTGGCGGTGAACTGCAGGGTGCAGCGTTCGACCTTCGCCCGCAAGAACTACTTCTACCCGGACATGCCCAAGGCGTACCAGATCAGTCAGTACGACGAGCCGATCTGCGTCGACGGCTGGCTCGACCTGCCGGATGGTTTCCGCGTCGGCATCGAACGCGCGCACCTGGAGGAGGACACCGGCAAGTCGACCCACGTCGGCGGCACCGGCGGACGTCTCCACGGCAGTGACTACTCGCTGATCGACTTCAACCGCGCCGGCGTCCCGTTGGTCGAGATCGTGAGCCGACCCGACATCCGCAACCCGGAGCAGGCCAAGGCGTACGTCAGCGAACTCCGAGCCATCCTCGTCGCGGTCGGCGCGTCCGACGCCAAGATGGAGGAGGGCTCCATGCGCGTCGATGCGAACGTCAGCGTTCGCCTGCCGGGCGCCGAGTTCGGCACGCGCTGCGAGATCAAGAACGTCAACTCCGTGCGCTCGGTCGGCCGGGCCATCGAGTACGAGGCTCAGCGCCAGGTCGCCATGCTCGAGGCCGGTGAATCGATCCGCCAGGAGACCCGACACTGGAACGAGACCGACGGCCGCACGCACACCCTGCGGTCAGAAGGAGGACGCCGACGACTACCGGTACTTCCAGGAACCCGACCTCGTGGTGGTCGACCCCGACCCCGAATGGATCGAACGCGTCCGCTACTCGCTGCCGGTGCTGCCCGCGGCGCGTCGTGTGCAGCTCGCCGAGGCGACGGGCCAGCGTCCCGACGCCGAAGCCATCCTCGTGGTGACCGACCGCGACCAGGATGCCTACGTGTTCGCCGTGGCCGCGGCGGGTGGTGATGCGGGTCGGGCGCTCGTCCACGTGAAGGAGGCCTTCGCCGACGAGGGCGCGCAGCCGACGTGCCTGCCGCTGACCTCGCCACGCTCACCGGCATGGAGATCGACGGCGAACTGACGGCCACCCAGGCCAAGCAGGTGCTCGCCGAGATCGGTCGCCAACGGGGGCGGCGACGCACGGGCGATTGCCGCCTCGAAGGGATTCGAGGCGCATGGACACCTCGGAACTCGAGACGATGGTCGACGACGGCGATCGCCGCCCAGCCCGATGCGTGGGCGAAGTACTGCGGCGGCGAGGGCAAGGCACTGGGCGCACTCGTCGGCGCGGTGATGAAGGCGTCGAGGGGGCAGGCGGACGGCAAGGCCGTGACCGCGCTCCTGGAACGACGACGCTCAGCCGACTGACCGACCCGTCGCGTGGTGGGCTCGACAACGCCCACTTCGGCCGAGGTGATCCGTCAGTCCAACTGTCAGACTGGTCTCGTGGACGAGTTCGATCTGACAGGTCAGGTGGCCGTCGTCACGGGGGCGGGTCGCGGGATCGGTGAGGGGATCGCGTATTCGCTCGCCGACGCCGGCGCGTCGGTGGTCCTCGCGTCGAGGACGAGCGAGGAGATCGAGCTCGTCGCCGCAGCGATCCGAGCGTCCGGGGGCAACGCCGTCGCCGTCCCCACCGACGTGACCGACACCTTCGCCCTGGGTTCGCTGGCGACGGCGGCCGTCGAAGAGTTCGGCCATCTCGACATCTGGGTCAACAACGCGGGTGGCTCCGAGGGCACCAGGTCGCTGGCCGAACTGACGCGCGGCGAGTGGGACCGCTGTGTCGATCTCAACTTCACGGCCGTCTGGAACGGCTCGATGGCAGCGGCGGAACAGATGCGGTGGGGTTCGATCATCAACATCGCGTCGATGGCCGCGTTCGGTGCGCTGCCCGGTGGCGGTCACTACGCGGCGTGCAAGGCCGCGGTGATCTCGCTCACCCGGACCATGGCGGTCGAACTGGCGCCGGACATCCGGGTGAATGCGATCGCGCCCGGGATCATCCCGACCAAGATGTTCTTCGATGCCATCGACCGACGAGGCATCGGCATCGACGAGGTCGCCCAGCGCGTGCCGCTGGGTCTCGGCACCCCTCGCGACGTCGGATCGGCGGCGGTGTACCTGGCCTCGCCCGCGGCGCGTTGGGTGACCGGGCAGACCATCCAGGTCGCGGGCGGGCTCAGCGCCGCCTGACTCGTCGCCGCTGGTGTCGTGTCGGCACACTCGGCCAATGGACTTCGAGATCCCCGACGACATCCGCGCCACGCTCGACCAGCTCGATGCCTTCATCGAGGCCGAGATCAAGCCGCTGGAGCAGCAGGACGACAACATCCGGTTCTTCGACCACCGTCGTGAGTGGGCGCGCACCGACTTCGACAACGACGGTGTGCCCCGCGAGGACTGGGAGGCGCTCCTGCGTGAGATGCGCCGTCGAGCCGATGCGGCAGGGTGGTTGCGCCTCGCCCTCCCGGTCGAGTTCGGTGGCCAGGACGCGAGCAACCTGAAGATGGCGATCATCCGCGAGCATCTGGCCCACAAGGGGCTCGGCCTGCACAACGATCTGCAGAACGAGTCGTCGATCGTCGGCAACTTCCCGACCGTGCTGATGATGCGGGACTTCGGCACCGAGGCGCAGAAGGCCGACTGGATGCCGGGTTTCCTCGACGGAACTCGCCGGCTCGGCGTTCGGCCTCACCGAGCCGAACCACGGCAGCGATGCCACCTACATGGAGACCACGGCGGTTCGTGACGGTGACGAATGGGTCATCAACGGCATGAAGCGCTGGAACTCGGGGCTGCACCACGCCACCCACGACATCATCTTCGCCCGCACGTCCGGCGAGCCCGGCAGCCCCAAGGGCATCAGCGCCTTCCTCGTGCCGACCGACGTGCCGGGCTTCCAGGTCGAGTTCTTCTGGTGGACGTTCAACATGCCGACCGATCACGCCGAGGTGAGCCTCACCGATGTCCGCGTCGGCGCCGATGCCCTGTTCGGTGAGGTCGATCGGGGCCTGGAACTCGCCCAGCACTTCGTCCACGAGAACCGCATCCGTCAGGCGGCGTCGTCGCTCGGCGCGGCCCAGTACTGCATCGACGAGGCGGTTGCCTACGCCAACAGCAGGACCACGTGGGGCAAGAAGCTGTCGGTCAACCAGGGCATCCAGTTCCCGCTCGTCGAGTTGCACACCGAGGCGGCCATGCTGCGCCAGCTCGTGCGGTACACGGCGTCGATGCTCGACACGAAGCACCACATGGAGGTCACGCATCTCGTGGCGATGTGCAACTACCGCGCCAACCGCCTCGCCTGCGATGCAGCCGACCGTGCGATGCAGACCTGTGGCGGGGTGGGCTACTCGCGGCACATGCCGTTCGAGCACATCTATCGCCACCATCGCCGCTACCGCATCACGGAGGGCTCCGAGGAGATCCAGATGCGCAAGGTCGGCCAGCACCTCTTCGGCTTCGGCCGCAAATGAGACGCCGGGTCTGAGACGCGGGACTCGACCCGCGTCTCCACCGACCGCGCCGTGAACGCAGATACGGTCCGACCCATGGGAGCACGCATCGAACGGGTCACCTTCACCGGCAGCCAGGGCACCGAGCTGGCTGCTCGGCTCGACCTCCCGGCGGGACCACCGAAGGCGTTCGCACTGTTCGCCCACTGCTTCACCTGTGGAAGCGACATCCACGCTGCGTCGCGGATCGCCAACGCGCTGACCGACGTGGGTTTCGGTGTGTTGCGCTTCGACTTCACCGGGCTGGGCATGAGCGAGGGCGAGTTCGCCAACACCAACTTCACGTCGAACACCGAGGACCTCGTTGCCGCGGCCGATTGGCTGCGGACCAACCATCGCGCCCCCCAGGTGCTCATCGGCCACTCGCTCGGTGGAACTGCGGTGCTCGCGGTCGCCGGGTCGATCACCGAGGTGCGTGCGGTCGCGACGATCGGTGCTCCGTCGAGCCCGGAGCATCTCACCGGGCTGCTCTCGTCGTCGCTCGATCGGATCGAGTCGGACGGCACCGCCCAGGTGCAGCTCGCGGACCGGTCGTTCACGATCCGTCGGCAGTTCGTCGACGATCTCCGCAACCACGTGGTCGTCGATCGGGTCGCCACGATGCGCAAGGCGCTGTTGGTGCTGCACTCGCCGATCGACAACACCGTCGGCATCGACAACGCGGCGGAGATCTTCCTGGCCGCACGCCATCCGAAGAACTTCGTGTCGCTCGACGGCGCCGATCACCTGCTCTCGGAGTATCCCGATGCCGCGTTCGCCGCATCGATGATCGGGGCGTTCGCCAACCGGTACATCGTCGACGAGAGCGGCGCGCTCGATGCACCACCCGCCACCGCGCCGGTCGTCGTCGCCGAGACCAGCCAGGGGCCGTTCCTCAATCACGTCGTGGTCGGGCGTCACCGGCTGCTCGCCGACGAGCCCGAGTCGGCCGGTGGATACGACGCAGGGCCGTCGCCGTACGACTTCCTCGGGGCGGCGCTCGGCGCGTGCACGTCGATGACGTTGCGGATGTACGCCGACCGCAAGAAGCTGCCGCTCGATCAGGTCACCGTCGAGGTCACGCACGGGAAGGTCCACGCCGACGACTGCGCCGAATGTGCGGACGACGAGCGTCTCGCGGGCCGTACGGGGATGATCGACCGCTTCGAGCGGGTGCTCCACATCGCCGGTGACGACCTCACCGACGCCGATCGCGCCAAGCTGCTCGAGATCGCCGACAAGTGTCCCGTGCACCGCACGCTCGACGGCGGCCAGTGCGATCGTCACCAGTCTCGCCGAGCACGGGTGAGCGGCGACGTGGGCCTCGTCCTGCTCGACGATCTGGTCGCCGAACTCCGCCGCGCCTGGGCGTTCACCGATGCTCTGTGGCTCGATCTGACCGACGACGAGGTCCGTTGGCGCCCGAACGAGCACGCGAGCGCGATCGGTTGGCACCTCGGGCACCAGGCAGCGGTGGCGCACTTCATGGTGCGCAACCTGCTCGCCGCGGAACCCAGCCCGGACCCCGAACTCGATGCACTCATGGACAGCGCCACACCGGAACCGGCTCGCGGCGACCTTCCGGACCGGGAGCGACTGGCGCGCTACCGGGCGGCGGTGTCCGAGCGCGTCCTGGTCCGCGTCGAGGCGATCCGTACCGGCGCCGTGGGAGCACCCGCGCAGCTGTCGGTGGTCGCCGCCGGACTCGTACGAGCCCTCGTGAACCACGAGTACCAGCACGATCAGTGGATCGGAGAGGTGCGATCACGCGACCTCGGCCATCCGCTGCCGGCGAGTCCCGTGTCACCGTTGCTCACCGTGCTCGACGGGTACCCGGTCCTGCGACCCTGACCCGATCCGATCGTTCATGCGGGCTGCGTCGCGCGCGCGAGCGATCCCTCCCGTCGGCGCACGAGCGCGGCGTTGAACTCGGCGCTCATGATCGTGGCGACGGCCAGCAGGCTCAGCCACGTCACGAGGCCGAGCACCACGGCGAACTGGCCGTAGGTGTCGCTCGCGTTCGTGGTGATCCGCACCACGATCATCGTGCCGAACTGCTGGATCAACGTCGCGGCGATCCCCGCCGTGATCGAACCCGGCCACACGTCGGTCCACGACAGGCGTGCTGCGGTGAGGTAGCGGTACATCACGGCAACCACCACGACGTTGATCACCACGGTGCCGGCGAACAGCACGACGCGTCCTCCGAGCGGCAGATCGGCCTCGTTGACGACTGCGGTCACCGCCAGCCCGGCGACCTGGGCCCCGCCGATGAGGACCAGACCGAGCAGCGCCTTGCCGCGCTGTTTCGGCATGGCATCGCGATGGTCGACGTCGATCTCCCAGACGTCGTCGAGCCCGCCCTGCAGCGCGACGAACGCCTTGGTGGCACTCCACAGTGCCGTTGCCAGGCCGGCGATCAGGAGCCACACGCTGCCGTCCAGCGACGCCGGGTCGTCCTGCAGCTGCTGGCCGATCACCGGGATGTCGTCCAGCGCGCCGTCGATGATCCGTTGTCGCAGGTCCTCGTTGTCCTTCAGGACGAGCCCGAGGATCGTCGTGGCCGCCAGCATCAACGGGAAGATCGACAGGAAGCCGAAGAACGCCAGGACCGATGCGTTGCGCCCGGAGATGTGGCGCCGCCAGCCGTCGAGCGTGTCGACGCCCACCTCGATCGCGGGGTGTCTCGCACGGAGATCCATCACCCGTTCACTCGTGGTCCACGCCATGGCCTACATCATCCCCGGATCGGCCAGATTCCAGTCGATCGGTTCACGGCCGGCGGCGACCAGTGCGGCATTGGCCCGACTGAACGGCTTGCTCCCGAAGAACCCGTTGTGGGCCGAGAGCGGCGACGGGTGCGCCGACTCGATCACGATGTGTCTGGTGGTGTCGATCAGGGAACGTTTGCGACGAGCGGAGTTGCCCCACAGCAGGAACACGACGGGCTCCGGCTTGTCGTTGACCACCTCGATGATGTGATCGGTGAACGTCTCCCAGCCGTGCTTCTGGTGCGAGGCGGCCTGGCCGGCGCGCACGGTCAGCGTCGCGTTGAGCAGCAGGACACCGTGGCGCGCCCACGCCTCGAGGCTCCCGTGGTCGGGGATGGGCAGCCCCAGGTCGTCGTGGAGTTCCTTGTGGATGTTCGCCAGCGACGGCGGGATGCGCACCCCGGGTCGAACCGAGAAGCACAGACCGTGTGCCTGCCGTGGCCCGTGGTACGGGTCCTGGCCCAAGATGACCACCCGCGTGTCCGCGTAGGGGGTCAGGTGCAAGCGCGGCGAAGACGTCGTCCGGTGGTGGGTAGACGGCGTGGTGTCGTCGTTCGTCGGCGACGAACGACTGCAGTTCGGTCCAGTACGGCTGGTCGAACTGATCGCGCAGCAACGGATTCCAGTCGGTCTTCGCCATCGGTGCAAGTGCATAGCATGAAGGTGATGTTCGATCACCTCGAGCGAGCACAGCTCGCAACGCTGCCGACCCCGCTCGAAGCGGGTCCGACCCTCGACGGCGGAGCGCGGCTCTGGGTGAAACGCGACGACCTGACCGGGCTCGGCGGCGGTGGCAACAAGGCCCGCAAGCTCGAGTTCCTCTGCGGCCAGGCTCTCGCCGACCGGGCCGGTGCACTGGTGACGGTCGGCGCCGCCCAGTCGAACCACTGCCGGATGACCGCTGCGGCCGGGGCCCGGCTCGGGCTCGAGGTGCACCTGGTGCTGTCGGGTGATCGGCCCGACGAGGTGACCGGCAACCAGTTGTTGTCGATGCTGTTCGGAGCCCAACTGCACTTCACCGGGGCCGAGGAGAGCCACTGGGGCGAGCTCGAGATGGCTCGTGAGCTGCTCACCGAGGAGCTCGTCGCGGAGGGCTTGACGCCCTACGCGATTCCGATCGGTGGAAGCACTCCCGTCGGGGCGCTCGGGTATGCCGCCGCTTTCATCGAGCTGCTCGATCAGCTCGACGCCGCAGGCATCATGCCGAGCCACGTCGTGTTCACGTCGTCGAGCGGCGGCACCCATGCGGGCCTGCTCGCGGGCAGGGCGGCTGCGGCTCACGGTGGTCGGTGGGTTCCCGACGTGATCGCGATCGGTGTGGCCAAGGGTGTCAACATCGGCCGTCCCGACATCGCGGATCTCGCCAACCGCACGCTGACGCTGATGGACTCCACGGCGATCGTCGCCCACGAGGACGTCGAGGTCGACACCCGCTGGATCGGCGAGGACTACGCGGTGCCGACTGCCGAGGGCGACGCTGCCATCCGCTGGGCGGCGCGCCGCGGTGGCTGGTTGCTCGACCGCACCTATTCGGGCAAGGGATGCGCCGGGCTGCTCGGCTTGGCGGCCGAGGGCCGTTTCGGTGACGACGTCGTCTTCATCCACACGGGGGGATGGCCGGCGCTGTTCGCCCCCGACGGCGTGCCACCCGAGCCGGCCGAGGGCGCCCGGTAGCGTTGCGGCGATGAGCGATCAGATCCTCGACGTCGACCTCTTGGCCTTCGAACGCACCACCGGCCCGCAGCGTCGGGCCGTCGTCGACGGTGTGCGCCGGAGTCTGGAGACCGGGTTCGTGTACACGAGCCACGACCTGTCCGAGGATCTGCTCGACACGACCTACGCCATGTTGCGCACGTTCTTCGAGCTCACCGCGGAGGACAAGCAGCGCTTCGTGGCCCCCGGCGCGAACGGCCAGACCGGGTACACCGGCCTGCTCGTGGAGACCGCGGCGTCGAGCGACAAGCCCGACTGGAAGGAGATGCTGAACTGGTCGAAGCCGATCGCGCCCGGGCACCCGCTCAAGCGGAAGTTCTCGACCGCCTATCCCGACCAGGTCCTTCCCGAGGCGCCGTGCCCGGCATCACCGAGGTGCTCCACCGCTTCCACGAGTCGATCGCCGACCTGCAGCGCCGCTTCCTGCGCGTCATCGCCGAGGGCATCGGCTGCCACGAGACGTTCTTCGACGACATGGTCGCCGACGGACCCGACGCTGACCCGGGCGATCCGCTACCCGGCGATGTCCGAGCTGGGCGAGGAGGGCCACGTGTGGGCCGCCGAACACGGCGACATCAACCTGATCACGGCGCTGCCGCGGGCCACGGCCCCCGGCCTGCAGGTGAAGGTCGACGACGACTGGGTCGACGCGACCCCGCCCGCCGACGCCGTCATCATCAACACGGGCATCATGCTCGAACGGCTCACCAACGGCGTCATCCCGATCGGCTGGCACCGTGTGGTCGCTGCTCCCGGTTACGAGGGCGAGCGCTACAGCGTCGTGCAGTTCTGTCACCCACGGCCGTGGACGATCCTGTCGCCGGTGCCGTCGTGCTGTACCGCCGAGAACCCCCAGCGGTTCGCGGCGATCAGCGCGGAGGATGCGCTCGACGAAGTGCTCTACGAGATCAATCTCGTCGAGACCGCTCGCCGCGTCGGCTGACGTTCACGGACGCGAGAGGAGCGTCAACGATCGATCACCGTCGCTTCTGCTGGGCGAGTTCGATCCAGATCGGGGTTGCGAGATCGAGCGGTACGGCCCAGTACGCGGGCACCTGGGGCGATCCCCCGGCGCCGGGCCCGTACGGCAGCTCGGGTGCCCATCCGCAACTCTCGCTCGGGTAGATCATCGCAGCCCAGCCGGCCGCGGTGACCTGTCCCGTCGAGGTGATGACCCACTCGGAGTCGATGTCACGGTTGTCGTCGGTGGTCTCGGTCGTGACCGCTTCGTGGAGTTCGCCGGTGGGCACGCCCGACCACGGGCCGATGCCGACCGAGCAGACCTGGCGGAACAGCGAGTCGATGACGGGCCCGTAGGCGTCGACCGGCGTCCCGTCGAGATCCTCGATCGTGAGGCGGATGTGCGGGGCGACCGCGTCGGTCGCGATGTCGACCGTCGCATCGGTGGGCACGTCGGAGCGGACGCCGAGTGGGAGTGGGCTCGAGTCGCCCATGAAGCCGAGGATCTGTCCCGCTCTGACGCCGGTGCCGACCTCGGCCAGCGCCGAGAGTCGCAGGTGGGGCGGCGCCGCCCCGTCGTCGGTCCCGGGATTGTCGTCGTTGAACCCGGCGAGCTTGTAGCTGCGTCCGCTGTCGTCGGTGACGGTGACCGAGACGATGTCGCCCGGCTCGTCGTGGACGTCGGTCACCACGCCGTCCGTCACCGAGAGCACGGGCTGCAGCTTCACCCCGAACACGATGCCCGGCGCCTCTTCGGCGCACAGACCGGCCGCCTCGATCTCCTGAGGTGTGGCGCCGGCGCCCGCTCCGGCGTTCTGTGCGACGTCCTGGGCGTCTCCGCAATCCGGAGCTGCCAACCGGGTGGGGCCGATCACCGGGAACACGATCGTGGCCTTGCGTTCGATGGCCGGTGCCGCCGGGTCGATCACCTGCCTCTCGGGAAGTGTCGGCGGGATGCCCAGACGACCCAGGGCCTGGTACAGCGTGAGCTGGCGGGGGATGGGTTGGCCGGACAGGAATGCCCAGACCCCGAGCCAGCGCTGCTGGTATTCGCGGACGGTGAGCACGTTGCCGGCAGAGGGCACGGGAACGATGTCCATCAACGCGGCGTCACGCGATGCTCGGGGGTAGTACCACATGACCGGGATCATCGAGACGTCGTTGTTCCACTGGGCGAGGAAGCGGTTGACGTCCACGTGCCGCACGCTCGTCCTGGATCTTCGGGCGGCGCGAGGTACGCCTGTGAGTATCCGCCGTAGCCGTCCCATGTCGAGGCGATGAACTGATACGCGCCCGAGGCGCCGCCCTTGTTCGGTGGAGCGCCGTAGTTGCCGCGTGATTCGACGTAGCGGATCGTCGCCAGGATGTTCGCGATCTGGCTCGGGAGCACCTGGACGTTCTGGGGCGCGGCGGCGGGCAACGTCGTCGCGGGTGCGGTGATCTGCGGCGTGGTCGTGCTGGTCTCGGCCGGTTCGGTCTCGACGGGTGCAGTCGTGGTCGGGCCGCCGGTCGTCAGGGTGGTGGGCGGGCCGCCGGTCGTCGGGGTGGTGGTCGTCGGATCCGGCGTGGTCGTCTCCGGCGCGGGCGGGTCGCTGGTCGTGGTGACCGTGGCGGGGGACGTCGTGGGAACCGGTTCGGTCGGCTCGTCGACGGCACGGGCCGGCAGCGACACCGACACGATCGTGATCGCGGTGATCGCCGCGACGACGGGAATGCTCCATCGACGCGAACGAACGGCGATCGTGGCGTTCATCGGTTCGGTGTCGTTCGGTTTCATGGCGGGGACGTCGATCGGTGTAGGCGGTCATGGATGCCGACGTGGTGCGTATCGGCACACCGAGCGGCTGGCTGGATCAGATTCTCGCCGCACGACGAGACCGTAGCCGTCCGGTCCGCGGGTCGGCATCCAGCTACGGTTCGCTCCCGTCATGTCCGATGTCACACCGAGCGACCCGGTCGCCGCCGACCCGCCGCGTCCCACCGACGTGATTCTCGCCGTCGACGTCGGCGCTCACAGTTTCCAGGCGGGCCTGGTGACGGCGAGAGGTGTCCTCATCGATCGACGATCGGCGCCGATCGAGGTCGACGTCGGACCGGAGTCGAACTACACCGCACTCGCCGGTGTGGTGACGGATCTCGTCGCGCAGGTCCCCGATCGACACCATGCACGAATCGTCGGGGTCGGCGTCAGCAGCGGTGGCCTGGTCACCCGCCACCTCGACCTGGTGACGTCGATCAGCGCTCCGTCGTGGCGTGACTTCCCCCTGCGGAGTCGTCTGGAGGAACTGACGGGACTCACCGTGCACGGCGACCTCGACGCCAAGGCGCTGGCACTCGCCGAGGGGTGGCTCGGTGCCGCGCAGGGCCATCCGAACTTCCTCGCGGTCACCGTGTCGGGCAGCATCTCCGGCGCCGTCGTGCTCGACGGTGACCTCCTCGACGGCGAGTCGGGTCAGGCCGGCCAGATCGGCCACGTCATCGTCGAGCCGGGCGGACGCCGGTGCCACTGCGGCACCCAGGGGTGCCTCGATGCCGAGGCCTCGGGCATGGCGATCGACGCGATCACCGGACGTCCGGCGACCGAGCCGTCGTTCCAGATCATGCAACGCGCCGGCGAAGTCGTCGGGCGGGCGGCGGCGTGATGTGCAACGCGTTCGATCTGTCGCTCGTGGTGGTGGGTGGCAGTGTCGCCCTCGGGTTCGGCTCGACGTTCTTCCACGCCGCGCAGGTCGCTCTCGACGACGGGGCCCGGCTTGCGTACAGCCGGGGCGCGCGGATCACGCCGACCCGCCTCGGCGAGCAGGGGCCGCTCATCGGTGCCGGGGCCGTCGGCTGGCGGGGCATGCGCCGCGCCGCTCGATCGGCACGCTGATGCGCTCACCCGCCGAACGTGCGATAGACCCGTTCGGCGGGCCCCATGCCGTATCGACGTTGCCAGGCAACAGCGGCGACGATCCCGACGATCCAGAACCCCAGGGCGAACGTCAACGCCACCTCGACGCCCGCCGGTTCGATCCATCCGAGCCAGTCGACGACCAGATTGAAGACCAGGACGTGCGCGATGTACAGCGACAGGGTCATCTGCCCGGCGCGCCGCAGTGGATCGGTGCCGACCGGGAACCGATCGGCGAGCCAGTCGACGGCGGCGTAGGCGACGAGGGCGGTGCCGAGCGCGCTCGCCGTGTACACGACGCCGCGGTCGAGGGGATCGATCGAGAATGCGACGTCCTCGAACGCCGTCGACGCCTGCCGTGACACGAGCCATCCGAGTCCGGCGAGGCCCGAGCCGACACCGATCGCGGCGCGACGCCACCACGTCGTGCGCAGCAGCCGACCGAGCACCATGCCGGCACAGAGGAACGCGAGCCACGGCAGCAGCGGGTGGGTGCCGTTGACGAAGACGCCGAAGACGTGGTCGCGCAGCGAGCCCTCGTCGGGATCGGTCAGCCACGTCGTGCTGATGCCGTCGCGTTGGCCTGCTCGTCGCGCCACAGCCGTACGAGCGATCCGCCGGCCGCTGCAGCCGACACCCGACCAGGACCAGCCATCGGCTCCGCCAGGTGAACATGGCGGCGGCGAGGACGAACATGGCGCCGTAGTAGGGGATGATCGTGCCGGGCCAGATCTCCTCGAGCAGCAGCCCGGTGACGTACAGCAGCAGCCCTCGGCGAACCAGCCGCACGCGCATCGTCCGGACCCGCTCACGCTCCCGGGCGATCTCGTCTGCGGCGACGGGCGAGCCCGGTGCTCGACCGTCGGGCGGTCATCAGCGTGACGCCGACGCCCGCCACGAGCACGAACGTTGCCGCGAACCGCGTCGACAGCGGTCCGTCCCACGGGTCGAACAGGTCCTCCATCCAGCCGGTGCCGCGTGGCGACGCCGCTGCGCAGGATGCAGGTAGCCGTGGTAGTTCATGACGACCACGCCGATCAGGGCGACCGCTCTGACGACGTCGGGTCCGGGCAGCCGCTCGCGCGCCGGGTGGTGGCCGAGGCTCGTCGCTCGCCGCGGTCACTGCCAGACGTACTCGTCGACGAGCGTCGTCGTGAGTGGACGTTGCAGATCGATTCGGTCGCCGATGGCGGGGAGGGGGTCGCCGATCGGGACGAACGCCATCGAGGTGTGCATGTGGGGCGCCTCGTGCAGAGCGAGGCGCCGTCGTTCGAAGTGGAACGGGCTGCGACCGTCGGCGAGGGGCGTGACGCCGTTGGCGGTTCCGGCTCCGATCATCACGAGGTGGCCGTCGCCGGCAACGGGCTCCTGGCGATACCCCGCCGTGCTCGCCCGCGGCGACCGGTCGCACGTCGAGCACGTCGGCGTCGAGGTGCAGGAACGACTTGTCGCCGTGCCACAGACCCGTGCCGAGCCGCAGGCGGTAGGAGTGGGTCGTCGGGCAGCGTGGCGTAGGTGACGGGATCGAGGTGACTGACCCACACCGTCACGGCGGGGTCGAGTCCGTCGATCGAGCTCGATGATCTCGCGGCGGTGATCGTCGGCGGTCCCGGCGAGTGGAGGGTGGATGCTGACGCCGACCACGTCGAGCCCCGCGTCGTCGAGCGTCGTCGAGCAGTTCGTGGCCGCGCCCGTAGCGGTGCATCGACGACGTGAGCTTCACGAGCACTCGGCCCGGCCAGCCCGAGAGTGCCTCGAGGTGGGTCGGGTTGCCGACGGTGAGCACGGGCGACGTCGACGTGAGGCGGAACGAGGGTGGGGGTGAGCACGACGGCGTGGAGGCCATCGGGCAGTCCGTCGAGTTCGTGGACCGTGCCCACGGCGACCGTGTCGGTGAACTCCGATGCGAGCGGGCCAGCTCGACGCGCCCGAACCCGTAGCCGTTGCCCTTCACCACGGGAACGAGACCGTCGACGCCGGTTGACGACGCTCGCCACGTGGCTGCGCCACAGCGCGGTGCGAATGGTCAGCCTGATCGTCACCGCCACGACGGTAGTGGCGCGCCGAGCTCGTCCCGAGATTCGTGTGAGCAACGATCTGTGTCAGCGACAACGTCGGGGGCGGCGATCAGCGCTGACGCAAACGCCGGATTCGGCGCATTCTCGGGTCGGTCCCTTGATACCCGACTGTGTTGATCGGATTTGTCGGCGATAATCGTCGGGCCCGTGACTCCGAGCCGGCTGTTCCAGTTCCCCGACCCCGTCAACGAGACCTCCGCTCGCATCGTGGCAGCCGGCGTCGTGATGATGGCGCTCGCGTTCCTGATCGTGCGCGAGGGCTGGATGCTGGTCCCGCTCACCTACGGCTTCCTCGCCCGGGTGGCCACCGGGCCGACCCTGTCGCCGCTCGGCCAGTTCGCCACCCGGTTCGCCACACCTCGTGTCGAGGCTCGTCGCGGCGCCGGGCTCCACTCCCGCCAGGTTCCCGGCCCGCCGAAGCGTTTCGCCCAGGCCATCGGCCTCGGATTCACCGCGCTCGGCCTCGGTCGCCTGGCTGCTCGACGCTCCGGCGGTCAGCTGGGTGCTGATCGCCATGCTCGCCGCGGCCGCCACGCTCGAAGCGGCGTTCGCCGTCTGCCTCGGCTGCATCGCCTACAGCGCGATCTGGGGGTGCGCCGACTGCAACGACATCAGCGCACGGCTCCGTCAGGCGCTCGTCGAGGCCCGCCAGGAAGTCGACGATGTCGACGCGGTCGCGGTCGCGGTCGGCGGCGGTCAGGTCGGCCGACGCCCCGGCCATGCGCTGACGCGCGGGACGATCGGGCTCCACGTGCGGTGGCGCCGCATGCCACGCCACACGCCCCATCCGTAGGCGACGTCGGTCGGCGTCGCCCGGACGTCGGCCAGCGACCGATCCGAGTGCGATCCAGCGCATCCGTCGCGAGACGAGCGAGCCGACCAGGACGATCGGCCACCATGCCCGGCGCACCGCAGCGGTGAGCTGGCGTACGGCGAGCAGGTGCCCGCGCATGGCGAGCCCGAACGATGCCGCTCTCGGTACGTCGGGCAGCTTGCGGCCGAGGGCGAGCGAGCTCCCGATCGCCGCGGCGCCACCGATCACGGGATGGCCACCGACGATCGCCGCCCACACGAACGCCGTCCATCCGTTGAACCGCACCGGTGAGAGCGCGCCCGGGTGTCGGAGGGCCAGAGGAGCGGCCGAGGTGCCGTAGCCGGCGTGCTGCCGCAGGCGGGCGCCGAACGTGGCGCGGGGCTCGTGCCAGACCTCGCCGGCGGGTTCGTATCGACATCGCCAGCCCGCCTCGTCGAGGCGCCACACGAAGTCGACGTCCTCGCCGAACCGCAGTGTCGGATCGAACCCGCCGACGGCGTCGAACGCGGCGACCCGCACGACCAGCGCGGCGCCGGGCACGTAGCTCACCCGCGTGCCGGAGCGGATGCGGGCGGGCTCGTCGCCGAGGTCGAGCGGCGATCCGGTCTCGCCGGTGACCCGCGGGGCGACCAGGCCGACCTTCGGGTCGTCGAAGTGGGCGAGCAGCGGTTCGAGCCAGCCGTCGGGGGCGTCGACGTCGGCGTCGAGGAACGCCACGAGTTCGGTCCCGATGAACGGCCGCGCCGCGTTCCGCGCCGCCGCCGGGCCGCTCGTGACCGGGAGGCGACGGGTCGCACCGGCGAGTGGCGGCACCGAGCCGTCGTCGATCGTGATGCGGCCGTCGGCGGATGCCCGGCTCGTGGCCTCGGCACGCAACTGTGGGGTCACGACCGTGACGTCGTCGATTCCGAGCTTCGCAGGGCCCTCGGGTCGGGGATGGATCGCACCGGCATCGAGCAAGCGGTCGACGAGCACGGACTCCGCCACGTCGTCACCGTGCTGCAGCCGGTCGAGCACCAGCGTTCCCGGCCGCGGTCGTGCGGAACAGTCGCAGCGGTGAGCCGGCGATGCACGATGCCGTCGAACCGCTGCCACGAACTGTCGAGTCGATATCGCACGGCGTCGATCAGGTGTCCGACACCGGTTCGGACGGCGGGTCGATCGGGCGCCACCGCTCGATCTGATGGACGAGGTCGTCGACGAACGCCGTGATGAACCTCTCTCCCTCACGTCCCGATGCGCCGTCGGGGTCGCCGAGCACACCGTTGGCGCTGACGGCGCGTACCCCGCGCGTGCGCAACTCGTCGATGCGACGCGTCGGCGCCGGCGACGGCGAGTTCGAGTCGCACGAGTCCGGGGTCGATCGCCAGCATCATCGACGTCTCGATCCGCCCGGCGTGCAGGTCGGCGGGGCCACCGTCGAGGCGCCGCGGCCACGACGGCCACCACCCCAGCACCGGTGCGCCGCTCGGCGGTGAGCGTCGCCACCGCGTCGGTGATGGCTCCGTGGTTCCCGCCGTGGCCGTTCACGAGCACCACGCCGGCGGCCCAGTCGGCGCTGCGCACCAACTCGACGACGAGGGCCGTGGTGGTCGCCGTTCCGATCGACAGCGTGCCGGGGAAGTCGGCGTGCTCGCCCGACGCACTGACCGAGATCGTCGGGCCGATCATCAGGCCGTCGGTGCGATGAACCGCCCGCCCCGCGATCTCCTCGGCGATCAACGTGTCGGTCGCCAGAGGAAGGTGGGGCCCGTGCTGCTCGGTCGACCCGACCGGGATCAGCAGGATCGGTGCGAGTGTGCCGTCGTCGGACCGCCGACCGAGTGTCGTCGCCCGGTCGATCTCGGTCCACGTCGCATCACCGAGGCGCATGGCTCAGCGTCGGAACCGGCGTGTCGTAGCCCCACTCGTCGAGTTGGTCGAGGATGCGGCGTGCGGCCGCCGGTGGGTCGAGGGTCACCGTCTCGGCATGCCCGTCGTGGCCGCCGACGTCGAGGATCGCCTTGCACCCGTGAGAGCGAGTCACCCGCCGGGGCCGGCAGTGTCCTGGCCCGCGGCCGGTACGGGTGCACCTCGGCCTCGGCCGGCCGACCGTGGGGGCCCGGCCACCGCGGTGATCGACGTGCCACGCGAGGCGAGCGATGCGGCGAGCGATGCCCGGCGGAGCCTCGCCACCGATCCCTCGACCGAGAGCACGGCGGGGAGTGGCACGTCGAGCACTTCGCGACGGCCGCCGTCGAGCCGGCGCACCACGCGCAGGGGCAGGGTGGTCGCCGTCGTCACGTCGATGCCCACCAGGCCGAGGGCCTGGGCCGCGCCGAGTTCGGCGGCGAGGAACGCGGGGACCGAGCCCGTGCCCCGGTCGATCGAGTAGTCGCCGCACACCACGAGGTCGGCGTCGTGGAGGTGATCGGCGATCGCGCCGGCCACCGTGCGCCCGTCGAGTTCGGGCGAGGCGTCGATCCGCGTGGCGGAGTCCGCTCCGGCGGCGAGCGCGGCACGCAGCACGTCGTCGGCCTCGGGCGGTCCGAGACAGATCACCTGCACGTCGCAGTCGACGACCGCGTCACGCACCGAGAGCGCCACCTCGAGCGCGGCCTCGTCGGCTGCGGACACGCCGGCCCAGCGTTCGTCGACGTCGTGCTCGCGGTCGAGCGACACCCACTTCCAGCAGACGGTGATCCTCACGACATCGCCACCGGTGACCGTGCGCTCACGTTCGCTTGAAGACGACCCCGTGGCCGCCTTCGGGGTAGGTCCACGTGATGGCGCCTTCCTTGTTGCACAGCAGGTAGCAGGTGCCGCACTCGAAGCACTGTTCGTAGTTGAACAGGATGCCGCCGTCGCTCGTGGGCACGAACAGGTTGGCCGGGCAGGCCACGACGCACTCGCGGGTCGAGCAGTCGGCGCAGATCGTGTCGTCGACGGTGATGTGGGCGCGTTCGTGGACGTCGAAACGCGTCGAGCCGATCAGGTCCTCGAACGACAGCTCGGGCCAACGCTCGCCGGTCGGCCCCGGTGTTCACCGGCGGTGTGCTCATCCGAAGGTCCTCATGCCGTCACGCGCGTCGCGGGCCAGGTCGCGCAGCCTGACGCCGGCGCGCTTGCGTTCCTCGTTCAGGATGCGCCGCAGCCCGGGCTTGGGTGTCGGGTTGTCGACGCGGAACATGCGCTCGACCGTATTGGCGATCATGTCGGGGTAGAGGTGCTGGACCCGATCGGACAGCACCAGCGACGGCGCCCGGCGCAGCTTGCGGTGGTCGCGGAGCACGAACGTGTCGTTCAGCCGGCGTTCGTAGCCCGGCCAGACCGGCGGCGCTGGTGTCGTTCGCGGCGAGGGCCTCGGCGGCCGCCTCGCCCGCGTACATGCCGCTCGCCATCGCGAAGTTGACGCCCTCCAGCCAGATGCCGGCGGCCAGGCACAGCGCGGCGGCGTCGCCGGCCACGAGCATCCCGTCGCCGGTCATCTTCGGCATCATCGAGAGGCCGGCCTCGGGGATGACGTGCGCCGAGTACTCCTTGATCTCGCCGCCCTCGACGAGTGGGCGCGATCGCCGGGTGCGCCTTGAGGTTGGCGATGATCTGCTCGGGCCGCAGCTTCTGCGCGCCGAGCTTGGGCAGCTTGAGCACGACACCGACGGCGAGCGTGTCGAGGTTGGTGTAGATGAACCCGCCGCCGTTGACGCCCGAGGTGCCGCCGAGGATCTCGATGTCGACGCCGTCGCGGTCGCGCACGCCGAAGCGCTCGTCGATGACGTCCTTCGGCAGGGCGATCGTCTCCTTGACGCCGACGGTGTAGTTGGCCGCGTCGACCTCGCCGTAGAGCCCGGCCTCCTTGGCGAGGAAGCTGTTGACGCCGTCACAGGCGATGACCACCCGGGCGTGGAGGTCGCCGTCGGGGCGGTCGGTCGTGACACCGACCACCTGGCCGCTGTGCGTCGCGCAGCAGGCCGGTCGCCGTGGTGGAACACACGAGCAGGGCGCCGTCGGCCTCGGCCTTGCCGGCGAGCCAGTGGTCCCAGTCGGGGCGGTAGGCGGTGGCGCCGTTGTAGGGGGCGCTCCCCCAATTGGTCGAGCGGAAGTCGACGGTGAGCGCCTGGGTCTCGGTCAGCACCATCGTCGAGCGGCGGGTGACCCATCGCTGGATCGGTGCCTCGAGCCACCACTCGGGATGCAGCTGGTCGAGGATGCGCGGGTACACGACGCCGCCGTACATGTTCTTCGAGCCGGGGAAGCTGCCGCGTTCGAGCAGGATCACCGAGTACCCCTGGCGGGCGAGCACGGTCGCGGCCGCGGAACCTGCCGGTCCCGCACCGACCACGATGGCGTCGGCGGTCATCGCGTCAGCCATGGGTGGCCTCGCCCGTGCCGGCGGTGCCGTCGCTGTCGGTCTCTGCCGTCTCGTCGGATGGCGACTCGATCAGGCGGAGCAGTTCGTCGAGCGTCTCGTTGGCGTCGGCGACGATCGCCAGGTCGGACATCGCCATCATCGGGCAGTGCGGGTCGGTGTTGACGCTGATGATGTGGTCGGGATGTCCGAGTCCGCTCGTGTGTTGCACTGCCCCGCTGACACCGAACGCGAGGTAGAGCACGGGGTCGACGACGACGCCGGTGGTGCCGATCTGGCGATCGTGGTGCACCCACGACCGGTCGGTGATGACCCGGGTCGCACCCATCACGCCGCCGATGGAGGCGGCGAACCGGTCGAGCTGTCCGAATCGTGCTTCGCTCTCGAGGCCGGCGCCGCCACCGACGATCCGTCGGGCCTCGGCGAGGTCCATCGTCCGCACGTCGGGGGGCAGCACCTCGACCACCTGCGCATCGTGTGTGGACGCGGTGTCGCCCGGCAGCGTCGATGCGCTCGATCGTCGCCGGACCCTCGAAGGTGACGGGCCCGCGGGCTCCGGTCTGCAGCGTGGCGACGAACGGTCCGATCGGTCGTTGCTCGTGGAGTTCGAGCCCACCTCGGCGGGCGACTCGGACACGGTGGGACGAGACCTCGGTCGCGCCGGCGAGCAGCGGCCGATCGAGGGCGAGCGCGAGGTGCGGTGCGAGGTCGCGGCCGTCGGGCGCGTGGGGGAGTACGACGATGTCGGTGTCGACGCCCTGCTCGGCGAGTTGCCGGATGATCGGTGCGAGCACGGCGGTCCAGCGGGCGGGTTCGACCGGTCCGAGTTCGACGAGCAGTGCCGTGGTCGCCAGCCCGTCGAAGTCGATGTCACCGGTTCCGGCTGCCCGCGACGAGAGCGTGGCCGTCGCATTCGCTGATCGTCTCGGCGGCGCCGGCGGGGAGCACCCCGTCACGTACCGGGATCAGCGCAATCATTCGCCCAGCGTACGGTCGTGCTCCTCGGCGTGCGCAATCACAGTGGGACGTCCGCCGGTCGCGGATCCACCGGATGATCTCGATCATCGCCGTGATGGCGAGCGCGGTGCCGAATGCCAGCCAGAACGCAATGGCGTGGTCGTCCTCGAACGCTTGACCGAACAGGTACCCGAGCCCGCCGGCGTAGGTCGCCCAGATGACGGCGGCGATCGCCACCCAGGTCGCGAACCAGCGGCGCGGCTGGCGGGTCAGCCCGGACGACACGGTCAGCACCGTGCGACCTCCGGGGATGAACCGCGCGGTGATCAGGAGCGGGCCGCCGCGCTTGCGGATCTGTCGGCCGGCCTGGTCGAGTCGCGTCCGCGCGGTTCGGCTTGCGGGCGGCCCATGCCCTGACCCGTCGGCTCGAAGCGGTTGCCGATGGTGTAGGCGAGGTTGTCGCCGAGGAAGGCGCCGAGTGCTCCCGCGAGGATCACCAGGGCGAGCGTCTGGTTGCCGGCGCCGGCGGCCACCCCACCGGCGATCACGGTGGTCTCGCCGGGAACGATCGGGATCACCGAGTCGAGCAGTGCGACCGCGAAGATGATCAGCAGGAACCACCAGTTCGACGAGAACTCGTCGAGCCAGTCCGTGAGGTCGGTGACGATGTTCGCGACGATCACGGCCATGCCGCCCCGACGCTACCCAGCGCCGACCCTCCGCGGCCCGCGCAGCGATGAGTCTGGGCGCGCACAGGTCGCGCTGGAACTCATCGCAGGGCGGTGGTCGGCCCCAGCGATGAGTCTGGGCGCGCGACAGGTCGCGCTGGAACTCATCGCAGGGCGGTGGTGGTGGCGGGATCAGATCGTCACGGTGATGCGGATGCGGGCGTGCTCGACACCGGCCGACGATGCGATCACGATGTCGTACTCGCCGGGCTCGACGATCCAGGCGTCCGGTCGCGGTGTCCCAGTGGTGGAATGCGTCGGGGCCGAACTCCAGCACCGACTCCGCCGTGGTTCCCGCGGCGACGACCGACTTGGCCCATGCCTTGAGTTCCTTGGGGGGTCGCTTCGCGCTCGGCGCAACCGGTGCGACGTAGCCCTGCACGACGACCGTGGCGTCGCGCTCGCCCGTGGCGGTCACCGGCACGGTGACGGTGACGGGAACCGTCGACGCCGATCGTGGTCGCCGACGCCGATGGCCTCGCCCCACTCGGCGCTGCCGTAGCTGAGGCCGTGCCCGAACGCGAACCGTGGCGCCAGGTCGCGGGCGTCGTACCCGCGGTAGCCCATGAACAGGCCCTCGCCGTAGCGCTGGGTGCCGGCACCGGTGCTGTCGTGGTCGGGGCGATGGTGCACGTACGCGGGATGGTCGGCGAGCCGCTTCGGGAACGTGGTCGGCAGGCGCCCGCCCGGATCGGCGTCACCGAAGCAGCACGTCGACGAGACCCTCGGCCTGCTCCTGGCCGGCGAAGAACGAGGTCGAGCACGGCGCGGGCGGCGCGTCGGGTCGTCGTCGGCCGCCCAGTCCATCGTCACCGGCGAGCCGGCGTTGACGACCACGGCGGTGCGTGGGTTCGCGGCGACGACCCGGCGGACCAGTTCGTCCTGGCGGCCGGGAAGATCCATCGTCGTGCGGTCGTGGCCCTCGGTCTCCCATTCGTCGTTGGTGCCGACCACGACGACGGCGATGTCGGCTGCCGCTGCGGCGGCAACGGCGCGGTCCATGAGGTCGGCGGGCTCGGGGGAGCGCACGCCGAGCCGGATCGCGGCGAACCCGTTGCCGGCCGTCGTCGACCACTTGACGGTGACGGGCACCGGGACGCCGGCCGTGCACTCGATGGTCTCGGTGACCTCCACGCTGCCGTAGCCGAAGAACTCCTCGCTGCGGGGGAGCTCCATGTTCGGGTCCTCGACCACCGTGGTCATGCCGTTGCCGGCGTCGACGGCCAGCGCGACCGGGCCCGTGCGTGACGATGCCGAACGTGTGCGGGCCGTCGACGTCGGGGACGAATGCTCCTTCGATGCGCGCGGCGAACCCACGAGGGTCGATGCCCGGCGGCGTGGAACCGAAGAACCGCACGAGTGAGGTCGACGACGTCTCCTCGGCGGCGACCTCGCCGTCCCAGTCGGTGCCGTTCACGTACGACACGCGCAGGCCGGGCTCGCCGTCGGGACGCAGCAGTTGTCCCTTGCGGACGACCGGTGTCAGTCGATCGATGCGCACGCCGGGCTCGTAGGTGATGGTTGCGTCGGTCGCGGTGCCGGGGCCGACACGATCGGTGATCGCGGCGAGCAACGTGCGGTGACCGAACGGGGTGAGGCTGGCGGAACCGCCGCCCATGCATCGGTCGATCGACGCATTGGGCCCGATGATCGCGATCGAGCGGATCGTGGTGGCGTCGAAGGGCAGGACCGTCGATCCGTCGACGCGGCGTCGTTGCGCAGCAGGACCGTGCCGGCGATGGCGGCTCGACGGGTGAGTGCCCGCTCGGCCGGGTCGTCGACCGACTGCTCGGGCTCGTCGGCCGAGCGTTCGTCGGCCTTCGTGCGGTTGGCGAGCACGAGGAGGTCGCGCACGAGCCGATCGACCTGCGCCTCGGTGACCTCGCCGCGCTCGACGGCCGCGGCGAGCTTGTTGCCGTAGATGCGCACCGGGCCGGGCATCTCGAGGTTCAGCCCGGCGTTCGCCGCGCCCGTCGCGTCGTGGACGCCGTACCAGTCGGACACGACGAAGCCGTCGAAGCCCCACTCGTCGCGCAGGATGTCCGTCAGCAGCCGGCGGTTGTGGGCGCAGAACTCGCCGCCGAGGCGGTTGTAGGCGCTCATGATCCCCCAGGCGTCGCCGTCTTTCACGGCGACGCTCGAACGGGCGCAGGTAGAGCTCGCGCAGGGTGCGTTCGTCGACGTCGACGTCGACGCTCATCCGCTCGATCTCGGTGTCGTTCGCGGCGAAGTGTTTGACCGTGACGGCCACGTCGTGGGACTGCACGCCACGGACGTAGGCCGCCGCGAGCGCGCCGGTGAGTTCGGGGTCTTCGCTGTAGCACTCGAACGTGCGGCCTCCGACGGGGGTCCGATGGAGGTTGACGGTGGGGCCGAGCACGATGTGCGCGCCCTTGCGGCGTGCCTCGGTGCCGATCAGCGCGCCGATCTCGCCGACGAGTTCGGGGTCCCACGTGGCGCCGAGTGTGATGCCGGCCGGAACGACGACGCCGGGCGTGCCCGACCCGCCGTGGCCCTCGCCACGGACGCCGTTGGGGCCGTCGGACATCTTCAGCTGCGGCACGCCCGCGTCGGGGAACGCATGCGTCCGCCACGTCGAGCGTCCCGCCACGAGTGCGCACTTGTCGTCCAGGCTGAGTGCGGCCAGTGCCGCATCGATGTCGATCACCCGCCGAGTCTGGCACGCATCGCGATCGGGGTCAGACCCCGGATCGCGACCCTCAATCGTGGCGTCAGACGGCGGCGCCGGCGCGTTCGCCCTCGACGACGGCGGCGTGGGCGCGGCGGGGGGCGACGCAGTCGCCGACTCGCTCGACGCTGACGCCCGCCGCCTTCAGGTCGTGGTACAGCCACTCGACCGGGTGGGCGTGGACGGCGAGCACCACCCAGTCGGGGGCTCGGGTGACGTTCGTGCCGGTCGGGTGGTGGAGCAGGTTCAGCGTGCGGCCCTCCATGCCCATCGGCACGAGGTCGGTGGTCTGCACGATCCCCTTCTCGCCGGCGCGGATCCACCAGTTCTCCATGTCGAGCGTGATGCCGAGGTCCTGGCCCACGACCATGCCCGGGGTGATGATCTCGACGTTGCAGCCGCGATCGGCGAGCACCTCGGCGGTCGAGGTGGCGTGGTGGAACCCGATCTCGTCGAACACCACGACGTCACCGAACGGCTCGACCGATCCGTCGAGCACCTGGCGCACGTCGGCGACGTTGTCGGCGTCGGCGGGCACCCAGTACGGCCGCGCCGGCTCGGCGCCGGTGGCGACGATCACGTGGTCGGGGCGCTTCTCCTCGACGAGGCCCGGCCACACGCCGACGCCGTACTCGAACTCGACGCCGAGGCGCCGGCACTCGGTGAGCTGGTTGCGGATCATGTCGCCGAACTCGGCCCGGTTCGGCACCGATGCCGCGAGGCGCACCTGCCCGCCGGCGACCGGCTCCTTCTCGTACACGGTCACCTGATGGCCGTTGCGGCGGGCGGCGATCGCGGCCTGGAGCCCGGCCGGTCCGGCGCCGACCACCATCACCGACTTCGGCTTCGTCGTGAGCCGCACGGTGCCGACGCCCTCGGACTCGCGGCCGGTGCGCGGGTTCTCGATGCAGCCGAGCCAGCGGTTGAGGCCCATCCGGCCGACGCACTCCTGGTTGCACGACAGGCACAGCCGGATCTCGTCGGTGGACCCGGCCCGCGCCTTCGCGACGAAGTCGGCATCGGCGATCTGGCCGCGCACCACGCCGACGAGGTCGCAGTGACCCTCCGCGAGCGCCCGCTCGGCCTGGAGCGGATCCTTGAACCGGCCCACGCCGACCACCGGCAGGTCGACGGCCTTGCGGATCGCGGAGGGGATGAACATCGCGTAGCCGGGCGGGATGTGCATCGACGCCTCGATCATGAACAGGCTCGCCGTGGCGACGCCGATCGAGGTGTTGATGTAGTCGACCTGGCCGGTGGCCTCGACGATCTCGGCGATGCGGACCGCGTCGTCGATCGTGGTGCCGTGCTCGATCAGCTCGTCGCCGCAGATCCGCACGCCGAGCGCCATGCCCCGGCCGATCTCCTTGCGGACGGCCGCGACGATCTCGACGAGCAGCCGGGCCCGGTTCTCCAGCGAGCCGCCGTAGTCGTCGGTGCGGTGGTTGGTGGCGGGGGAGAGGAAGCCGCGCACGATCGAGCTGTGCGAGCACTGCAGCTCGATGCCGTCGAAGCCGCCCTCGGCGCAGTGCTCGGCGACGAGCGCGTAGCCCGGCGACGATCTCGTCGATCTCGGCCTGTGTGACGGCCTTGGGCACCTCGCGGAACAGCGGGTCGGCCACCGGCGACGGCCCCCACACCGGCAGGCGCGAGTACATCGACGACGCCTGGCCGCCGTTGTGGTTGATCTGGGCGAAGATCGGCACCCGGTGGCGGTGCACGGCCTCGGTGATCCTGCGGTACCCGGGGATCACCTCGCGGTGGAAGCCGTGGATCAGCTTCTCGTAGGGCCAGTCGGTCGGATGGGTCGAGTGCTCCTCGGTGATGATCAGCCCGGTGCCGCCGGCCGCCCGCGCCGCGTAGTAGGCCGCGTGCTGCTCGGTGGGCAGACCGTTGCGCGCGTAGTTCGTGAGGTGCGCGGAGAACACGATCCGGTTGCGCACCTCGACGGGGCCGAGCTGGAGGGGAGACCAGAGGTAGCGGTAGGCCATGGCGCCGTCAACGGTAGCTGTCACGTTCCGGCACCGCCGTGCCCGTCTAGATTTGGGCGATGTCCGACTCGCAGACTGCACAGGCGCGTCCGCCCGCCATCGCGCCCGGCAACGTCGCTGTCATCACCGGCGGGGCGAGCGGGATCGGCCTCGCCGTTGCCGAAGCGCTGATCGCCGAGGGCATGAGCGTGGTGCTGGCAGACATCGATGCACCCAGGCTGCGCGACGTCGAGGCACGACTCAGCGAGAACGGGGCATCGGTGGCCACGATGGTGTGCAACACCACCGTCGAGGCCGAGGTGAACGCCCTGATCGAGTACGCCGTCGAACAGTTCGGCGGCGTCCACGTGATGTTCAACAACGCCGGCATCGGTGGAGTCGGCGACGCCTGGACCGACCCGGTCGAACTGTGGCATCGCGTGCTCGACGTCAACGTGCTCGGCGTCGTCTACGGCATCCGTGCCGCGCTGCCTGTCATGCAGGAGCAGGGCGTCGGCCACATCGTCAGCACGGCGTCTCACGCCGGACTGAACGGTGCGCCGGGGATCGCGCCCTACGTCGCGAGCAAGCACGCCGTCGTCGGACTGAGCGAGAGCCTGTTCCTCGAACTCGCGATTCTCGGTTCGCCCGTCGGCGCCAGCGTGCTCTGCCCCGAGTTCGTGAAGACCGATCTGATGGGCAAGGAGCCCGAGGCCGTCGATTCGCCCATGGCGCAGTTGATCAACCAGGCGCTGAGGGCCGGCGTCGACGGTGGGATCCCGGCGAGCCAGGTCGCTGCCGACGTGGTCGCTGCGATCAAGGCCGGCCGGTTCTGGATCCTCACGCACGACTCCACCCGGGAGGCCTCCGTCGCGCGCGTCCAGCGGGCTGCCGACGGCGTCAATCCGACCGATCAACGTGTCGGAGGACTGACGGCCTGATGGGCACGTCCACCTCGTCCTTCGGTGTCGGCAAGCGCGAGTCGCACGACTCGACCGACTTCTACGCGCGCTTCGCCGCGCCCGAGATCAGTGACGACGACGACCTCGGCGAACCCGGCGAGCTCGACGTCATCCACGTCGGTGACGCACGCGACATGTCGCAGGTGCCCGACGCGTCGGTCGCGCTCGTCGTCACGTCGCCGCCGTACTTCGCCGGCAAGGAGTACGAGACGGCGCTCGGTGAGGGGCACGTCCCCGGCGACTACATCGACTACCTCACGATGCTGCGCGACGTGCTGGCCGAGTGTGTCCGCGTGCTGGAGCCGGGTGGCCGCCTCGCCGTCAACGTCGCCAACCTCGGGCGCCGTCCGTACCGCAGCCTCGCCGCCGACGTCATCACCATCCTCCAGGACGATCTTCGCCTGCTGCTGCGCGGCGAGGTCGTCTGGCAGAAGCAGCGCGGTGCCAGCGGATCGTGTGCATGGGGCTCCTACCAGTCGCCGGCCAACCCGGTGCTGCGCGACACGACCGAACGGTTGATCATCGCCAGCAAGGGACGCTTCGACCGTGTCGGGCGAGGTTCGGCCGCGCCGGGAGACCCCGGGGTGGCGACGATCCCCGGCGACGAGTTCATGGAGGCGACGCTCGACGTCTGGGAGATCCCTGCCGAGAGCGCCACCCGTGTCGGTCATCCCGCTCCGTTCCCGGTGGCGCTCGTCGAGCGGTGCATCCAGCTGCTCACCTACGACGGCGACGTCGTCCTCGACCCGTTCATGGGCTCGGGTACCACCGCGGTCGCGGCCGTCAACACCGGCCGTCACTACATCGGCTACGACACCGACGCGGGGTACGTCCGTCGGGCTCGGGAACGCATCGAGTCGATGGTGCCCGCGGCACCTCGCGATCGGCGCACGCTCAAGGAGATGGCACGCACGCTGCTCGATGCCGCGGGGTACCGCGACGTCGACGAGAACGTCAGGGTTGCTCCGGGAGTCACGGTCAGCTTCCGCGCGACGAGCCCGGACGGTGTGGTCAAACTCTTCGAACTCGGCGGTACGCACACGCCGGCCCGGCCGGGCCTGAGTCGCATCGACGCCGTCTGGCGCGTCATCGCCAAGGCGGCCGTGGCTGCCGAGGCGATGCCGGGGACCGAGTTCGTCGTACTCACGTCGGCAACGGTGCGCGGGGGTCCGCTCGCTGCGGTGGTGGGTGCGGGCCGTCCGATCAGTGCGGTCGTCGACGTGACCGGCAGCGACGCCGCCGCCGGTCTCTGATCCGGTCGGCGTCAGCATGAGCACCTCCACGCACGACGAGGCCGTCGACCGGCGGGCGCTGAAGTCGGTCGGTGTGCAGTTCTTCGCCAACGGCGCCACCTACGCAACGATCATCCCGCGGCTGCCCGAGATCCGCGACCAGGTCGGCATCTCGATCGGAACGCTCGGTCTCGTGCTGACCGTGGCGAGCATCGCCAGCCTGATCGGCTCGGTCTTCGCCGGGCGCGTGACCGCTCGGATCGGGAGTCGCCGGGTGATGATCTACGGCGCCGTGATGTCGATCGGGTTCCTGCCGATCATCGGGTTCGCGACGTCTGCGGTCGTGCTGGCCGTCGCACTGTTCGTGCTGCTGTTCTTCGACATCTTCATCGACGTGGCGATGAACGTGCAGGGGTCGGCGCTGAGCGCGCGGCGGCACACGCCGGTGATGAACCGACTGCACGGGTTGTGGAGCCTCGGATCCGTTGCCGGCGGCATCCTCACCGTCGTGCTGCTGCGTGCCGGAGTCAGTACCGAGGTGCAGCTGACGTTCGTCGCGCTGGTGCTCATCGGTTCCCTGCTGTTCGTGGCACCCGGCCTCCTGCATCGTGACGAGGCCCCGGAACTCGACGAGGAGGCCGCCGCCATCCAGGGACGGACCCATCTCGGTCGACTGGACATCGCAGCGATGCTCCTCGCGGTGGGCGGTGCGGCTGCCATGGCGATCGAGATCACGAACGGCGACTGGTCGTCGTTCAGGCTCGGCGACGATCTGGGAGCAGCCCCCGGGGTGGCGGGTCTCGCCTTCCTCGCGTTCACCGGGGGGATGACGGTCGGGCGGCTCAGCGGCGACTGGGTCCAGGTGCGCGTCGGTCCTGTTCGACTGATCCGGATCTCCACGGTCATCATGGGCGTCGGCGCGGTCCTCGCGATGCTCGTACCGAGCGTGCCGGTGGCGATCGTCGGGTTCCTGGTCGGCGGGCTCGGTACGTCGGTCCTGTTCCCGCAGTTGTACGACCGTGCCGCCCGCGCTCCCGGGCCGCCGGGTTCGGGCTTCGCGTTCATGCTCGTCGGCCAGCGCGGTGCCGGCGTGGTGACGCCCCTCGTCGTCGGCGCGCTCGCGAACTCGTCGAGCTTCGATGTCGGCCAGGCCATGGCGATCGTCGTGCTCCCCTCGATCCTCGCGATGTTCCTCACCACACTCGTTCGCCGCTGACCACCACCCCCTGCGATGAGGTTTCGGTGCACCTGTCGCGCCACAACCTCATCGGGTGGCGTGTGATGAGGTTCCGGTGCACGCCCTCGTTGTGCGGCCGTTCCAACCTCATCGGAGCGGAGTCAGAGCGGGGTGATGGCGAGGTCGAACCGGGGGTGGTGCCACGTGTCGAGCACGCCGAGGCCGTCGGTCAGGATCGCCCGGGCGAGTTCGCCCTTGGCGGCCTTGGCGAAGTGGCCGCCGGGTCTGCCGGTGGGGTCGACGAGCGTCAGTACCACGCCGTCCAGGCCGTCGAGATCGAGCGCGGCGCGATGTTCCTGGGGGAGCAGGTCGACCACGAACCGCCGCCGCGCCACCCGGCGGAGCTCCGCTGAGAGATCGTCGCGCCACCACGTCGAGAGCTTGCCGAGCGGGCGCAGGTTGGCACCCATCTTCAACCGGTAGTCGGGGATCAGGTCGTCGGCGCGCACCAATCCGAGCAGGCCCGACACGACGACGATCTGCCTGCGGGCGGCCGCGGGGAGCGTGCCGGGCTCGAGGTGGTCCCAGACGACGCCGGTGTAGCGCTGCCATGCCGGCAAGGTCGCCGCTCCGATCAGCGAGCTGTTGGCGGATTGGGCGCGCAGGAGGTACTCGCCCTTCACGCCGAGAAGTTTCTCGTCGCCACCGCCGATGGAGGCGAGCGCTTCGACGACGGCGATCCGACGATCGGAGAGTCGGGAGCCGAATGCGCCGGACTCGGGGGTCCAGCCGGCACGCCGTGAGCTGCCTCCCTGCGCCTTCCCCTCCGACGGCGGCAGCAGCAGCATTGGAACAATGTTCGAAAAAGTCGCCCCGGCGCTGGTCACGACCCCACTCTGGCCTCTACAGTCGGAAAATATGCGAGTCCACCTCGATGCAGAGAAGTGCCAGGGCCACAACCGTTGCTACGCGTTGGCGCCGGAATTGTTCGACGTCGACGACTATGGCCAGGCCATGCTGCTCGTCGAAGGCGACGTCCCCGAGGAGTTGCAGGACAAGGCCCGCCTTGCTGCGTCCAACTGTCCCGAGTACGCGATCACCATCACGGAGAACGGCTGACATGACCGACACCATCAATCCGTCCACGAGCGAACCCGTCGTTCGGATCGACGAAGCCACCGGCAACAAGATCATCACCGTCGAGCGCAAGGGCGAGACGTACGACGTCGTCATCGGAAGCAGCCCCGAGGGCACCGACATCTGGCAGCGCGTGCCGTACGACCTCGACGACTACGGCCCGGTCGAGCGACTTCCGCACCGACTTCGACCACGCCGACCCGGCGTACAACCCCAAGGCGCCCGAGGTCTGGAAGGAGCTGCGCGAAGGTGGTTGCCCCGTCGCCCACTCCGACCGTTACGGCGGCATGTGGGTCCCGCTGACCAACGACACCGTCACCGAGATCGCCTACGACACCGACAACTTCACGAGCCGCTCGGTCGTGGTCAGCGTCGGCCGGCCCGGCGATCGGGCGCTGCCGGCCCCGATCGGTGGCGCCCCGCCGATCACCAGCGATCCACCGTTCCACAACATCGCCCGTCGTCTGCTCCTTCCGGCCTTCGCGCCGAAGATGATCGAGCCGTGGGAGCCCGAGATCCAGCGGCTGTGCCAGAAGCTGCTCGACGAGATGGGCGAGATCACCCCCGGTGAGATCCGTCGTCGACGCCGCGGTGCAGTACGCACAGAACATCCCGGTCAACGTCATCGGGCGGATGCTCGGCTTCCCGGAGAAGGACGAGGAGTTGTTCCGCACGTTCGTCCACGACGTGCTCGAGCGGATCAACGAGGAGCCCGGCACCCGTGACGGCATGGACGACCTCGGCGCCTACATCCAGCAGCAGATCGACGAGCATCGCGAGAACCCTCGCGACGACCTCACGAGCTTCCTGATGAACGTCGAACTCGACGGCAACAAGCTCGACGACGACGTCGTCGGCGGCATGGTCATCCTGCTGCTCGTCGCCGGTATCGACACCACCTGGTCGGCGATCGGTTCGTCGCTGTGGCACCTCGCCCAGCATCCCGAGGATCACCAGCGTCTGCTCGACGATCCCGAGGTGATGACGTTCGCGCTCGAGGAGTTCCTCCGTGCCTACGCACCGGTGACGATGGCCCGGCTGGTCGCCAAGGACAACGACTTCCACGGCTGCCCGATGAAGAAGGACGACTGGGTGCTGCTGCCGTTCCCGGCCGCCAACCGTGATCCGAAGAAGTTCGAGGATCCCGACACCTTCATCGTCGACCGTGAGGAGAACCGCCACGCGGCGTTCGGTCTCGGTATCCACCGGTGCCTGGGCTCGAACCTCGCCCGCCTGGAGCTGAAGGTTGCCATCGAGGAGTTCATCAAGCGCTTCCCGCGCTTCGAACTCGCCGGTGACACCCGCTGGAGCGTCGGCCAGATCCGCGGTCCCCGCGAACTCCCTGTCCGCATCCTCGAAGTCGCCGACTGATTCATCGCGATTGGGGTCAGACCCCGATCGCGACGATCAGACGAAGGTGGAGGCGAGCGACGCTGCCGAGCAGGTGGCCGCCACGGTGCCGAGCGCGTACACGGTGCCCCAGCGCCAGCCGAGGGAGCGTGTCTCCAGTGCGAACGACGAGAACGTCGTGAGCGCGCCACAGAAGCCGACGCCGAGAATCGGTGAGCGCCTCCGGCGACAGGCTCGGATGCGGCCAGCAGGCCGAGCAGTCCTGCACCGATCGTGTTGACCCACAGCAGCGCGATCCACGAGCACGCGTACTGCCCGACGAGATGACGTCCGAGCGCTCCGGCGCCGGCGGCGAGGACGAACAGCACCGGCGTCATCGGGGCAGCGCGGTCCTCGGCTTGATGCCCGCGACGGTCGTCGCCAGCACTCCCACACCCAGCGTGACTGCGGCGTAGAGCACGGCCATTGGCAGCCGGTCGGCGTCGGCGAGGTCGTTGAGTTCGACTGCGAACGTCGAGAAGGTCGTGAACCCGCCGAGGATTCCGGTCACCGTGAAGGCCCATGCCGGGGTGTCACGCTCGACGCCTCTCACGGCGAGCCCGATCAGGAGGGCACCGACGATGTTGACGGTCAACGTCGCCCATGGCCACGTCGCCGGTTGATGCGGCGAAGCGATCGCGTCGATCGCTTCGGCCACGGCCCATCTCGCCGACGCTCCGAGTGCGCCACCGAGGGCGACCCTGACGAGGACGTGGGGTGCGAACGGAGTGGATCGATCGAAGACCTGCACACTGAGTTCGTACCAAACTCCGGCGCCGGTCCCTGCGGATCTCTGCCAGCGGTCTGTCGGGGTCGGGTCCGGAAAGACAGCACGGAGAGACAGCACGGACAGGGCGGCGGGGTCACACCCGATTCTCACCACCTGCGACCAGACTGTGGACCGTGACGGACAACGAGAGCATCAGGATCCTCGTCGCCGAGGACGATCGTGCGGTACGCGAATCGCTGGTGCGGGCGCTGCAGCTCGAGGGCTACACGGTTGCCGCCACGAAGAACGGCGCGGAGGCGCTCGAGGCCGTCCGGCAGGCCGAGCCCGATGTCGTGCTCCTCGACGTGTCGATGCCGTTGGTCGACGGCCTCACGGTGTGCCGGGTGCTTGCGCGCCGAGAACAACCAGGTGCCGGTCCTCATGTTGACCGCCCGGACCGAGCCGAGCGACCGGGTCGCCGGACTCGATGCAGGCGCCGACGACTATCTCGCCAAGCCGTACGATCTCGACGAACTCCTCGCCCGCGTCCGGGCACTGTTGCGCCGGTCGAGCTACGCCGCCGACGGTGCGGGTGGCTCCGACCAGGATCTCGTGCTCGGTGACCTCCGACTCGACCCGTCGGGACGTCGCGTGTTCCGCGGCGAACGCGAGATCCAACTGTCGAAGACCGAGTTCGACCTGCTCGCACTGCTCGTCGCGAACCGTGGCATCGTGCTCGACCACTCGACCATCTACGACCGCATCTGGCACTACGACTTCGGGCCCGACTCGAAGAATCTCGCCGTGTACATCGGCTACCTGCGGCGCAAGACCGAAGCAGAGGGCGAACCTCGTGTGGTCCACACCGTTCGGGGCGTGGGCTACACGGCACGGATCGACGACTGATGGGCCTGCGCTGGAAGATCGCGCTGTCGTTGGCCACCGTTGCACTCATCGCCACGTCGGCGGTCGGTCTCATCAGCTACCGCACGACGAGTGCACGACTCGTCAGTGAGGTCGACCGATCGATCACGCAGGCCTCGCAGCAGATGCTCGATCTGTCGCGGAACGATCGCCTCAGCGTGCCCAGCCGAGGTCTGCTCGAGGTGTACTGGGTCAGGCTGCTGGGCGCTCGACGGCTCGGTGGTCGCGAGTTCGTTCCCCGAAGATGTTCCCGTCGAGCCGGACGCCGAAGCGGTGATCGGGAATCCGCAGACCCTCGACCGCTCGACTGTGGCCGTGACCGGCACCGATGCCCGGGTCCACACGATCGGGCTGCCGAACGGGGCGATCCAGATCGGACGATCGCTCGACGAGGTCGACAGCGTGCTCGACGACCTCCGACGCCGAACGCTGATCCTCGTCATTGCCGTTTCGTTGGCCGCGGCGCTCGCCGGCTGGCTGATCGCGGGTACCGTCGCCGCACCGATGAGTCGCCTGACGAAGGCCGCCGAGGAGGTCGGTTCGTCCGGCCGTCTCGACGTGGCGGTACCCGGTACGGGCAGCGATGAGGTCGGCCGTCTCGGCGGGGCGTTCCGCTACATGCTCGCTGCGCTCGCCACGTCGCGTGCCGAGCAGCGGCGCCTCGTGCAGGACGCCGGTCATGAACTCCGCACGCCGCTCACGAGCCTCAAGACGAACCTGTCGGTGCTGCGGCGACATCCGGAGATGGCACCGGAGATGCGTGACGGCGTGCTCGACGATCTCGATTCGGAGATCACCGAACTGACCGATCTCGTGAACGAACTCGTGGCGGTCGCGTCGGGTGATCTCGAAACCCAGCCGAACGAACGAATCGATCTGCCGGCGCTCGCCTCCGAGGTTGCCGAACGCGTCGGACGGCGCCGGTCGCGCGACATCGTGGTCGATGTCCGGTCGGCGGCGGCTGTCGATGCGCCGCGCTCTGCGCTCGACCGAGCGGTCACGAACCTGGTCGACAACGCCTGCAAGTTCGACCAGACCGCCGGCCCGATCGACGTCGTCGTCGACGGTGGATCACTCACGGTGCTCGACCACGGCCCCGGGATCCCCGAGGGTGAGGAGGAGCGGATCTTCGATCGTTTCCACCGAGCCGAGTCGGCCCGATCGATGCCCGGATCCGGGCTCGGCCTGTCGATCGTGCGCGATGTCGTCGAGCGTGCCGGCGGCGCCGTGTCGGCGACGAATCGCGATGGGGATGGTGCCGCGATCGGGTTCACACTCCCGGTGTCGCCCGCAGTGGCCGGCGGACGGCCCACCCCACGAACCGTCCGAGGGATGAGTTCCCGACGCGGTGAGGGTTCGTTCGACCGGCGTTACTCGACGCCGAGGCCCGCAGCGATTGCCCGTGCGGTGAACTCGTTGAACTTGGCGACGTCGAAGCTCACGACGAGGTTCGCCTCGGTCTCGATGATCACCCGGTGGGGTGAGTCGAGGAACTTCTCGAAGTTGCGGGCGTTGATGTCGTCGGGGCGCTGTTCGGTGCCCGACAGCGCGGCGTAGAACCAGGTCTTCACCTCGTCCCAGTCGTCGTCGTCGTGGGTGTGCACGATCGAGTCGCCCTTGTACGACGCGGTCTTGCGGTCGCGGTTGATGACGATGCCCGACTGCGGCCGGGCGGCCAGTGCCGGCACCCGGGCCCGACGCTCGGCGCAGGTGGTCCAGAACTTGCCGTCACGCCAGACGTACGCAACGACCACACCGACCGGGTAGCCGGCCTTGTTCGTCCACGAGAAGATGCACTCCCCGCCGCGGCTGACGAAGTCCTCGAGGTCTTCGTCGCTGAGCTGCATACCCGTCAGGTCTTCGTAGTCGCTGATCTCGTTGCTCGTCATCCGGCGGTCTTAGCACCCTCGGTGCAGCCAACTCCGCTCGGAGACACGTCGGCTACGGTGCGCGAGGTGCCGTTCGTTCCGTCGGCACGTTCACGAGGGATGGGGAGATGGCCGTCAGCATCGACCGACTCGAGCGAGGAAGCGGGCGCACGGCAGTGGTGGTCGGCGCCGGGCCGAACGGTCTCGTGGCAGCCATCACGCTCGCCGGCGCCGGATGGGACGTCACGGTGTTCGAGAGCGCCGCCCAGGCCGGTGGAGGGACACGCACCCAGGAACTCACGTTGCCGGGGGTCCTCCACGATGTGTGTTCGGCGATCCATCCACTCGCGCTCGCGTCTCCGGCGTTCCGTGAGATCGCTGCGAACCTGACGCCGCTCGACGCCCATGGTCTCGAATGGATCCACTCCGATGCGGCGCTCGCGCATCCACTCGACGGTGGGCGGGCAGCTCTGCTGTACCGGTCGGTCGACGAGACGGCCGAGGGTCTCGGCGCTGACTCCAGGTCGTACCGGCGCCTCGTTGCGCCCGTTCGTCGCCGCCGGCTTCGATCTGACCGACGGGCTGCTCTCGCCGCTGACGATTCCTCCGCAGCACCCGTTGACGATGGCTCGATTCGGTCTGATCGGCGTACTGCCGGCTCGCACGGTCGCTCGACGTGGATTCGACACCGAGGCCGGACGGGCGCTGTTCGCCGGGCTCGCCGGCCATTCGATGCTCAGTATGAAGGCGCCCGTGACGGCTGCGTACGGATTGATGCTGGGGGTGCTCGCTCATCTGGTCGGATGGCCGCTCGCACGGGGTGGATCGCAACGCATCGCGGATGCGCTCGTCGGTGTCCTCGAGGGGTTGGGCGGTCGGATCGAATGCGACCACCGGGTCGACTCGCTCGCTGAACTTCCGACGGTCGACGCGGTGCTGCTCGACCTGACACCGCGCCAGGTGTTGGCGTTGGCGGGTGATGCGGTGCCGCCCCGTTATCGACGCGCGCTCGAAGGGTTTCGCTACGGGCCCGGCGTGTTCAAACTCGACTGGGCGCTCGACGGCCCGATCCCGTGGGCCAACGCCGAGTGCGCCCGCGCGGCGACGGTGCATCTCGGTGGCACGCTCGAGGAGATCACGGTCTCGGAGGCCGACGTGCAAGCCGGGCGTCACCCGGAGCGCCCCTACGTTCTGCTGGCCCAGCAGAGCCTGTTCGACCGGTCTCGTGTCGACGAGGGTCGATCTCCCGTCGGAACGCAGGCGGCATGGGCGTACTGCCACGTCCCCAACGGTTCGAGCGTCGACATGACCGAGCGGATCGAGCGTCAGGTCGAGCGGTTCGCACCAGGATTCCGGGATCGGATCATCGGGCGCCATGCAATGAACACCGCAGCCATGGAGTCGCACGACGCCAACTACATCGGTGGCGACATCGGCGGCGGGGTGGGAGATCTCCGTCAGTTCGTGCGCCGCCCGACGCTGGGCCTGCATCCGTGGACGACGCCGATCGACGGTGTCTACCTGTGTTCGAGTTCGACGCCTCCGGGTGCGGGCGTGCACGGAATGTGCGGCTGGCATGCCGCCCGCGACGTGATGCGGCAGACGCGCTGAGCTCGCACGCGAGATCGGCCACCGCCCCCCTCGTTGCACGATGCTGCGCCTGTCGATCTACTCACCTGCGCCTTACGTGGCTCCCGCATGATCTTCACCGAGGGCGATCACCATGAGTTCTGTCAGCGGCGAACCCGTCGCCCGACCACACTGTTGAAGGGAAGCACATCATGAGCAACGACAACATCGACACCGCCGGTTCGCCCGGAAAGCGCCGGGGGCTGACCATCGGACTCGCCGGGGGCCTCCTCGCCGGGACGGCCGCCGGACTCGTCTTCGGCGTGCCGGGCCTGTCCAGCGCAGCGCTCGACACCGCATCGGTGACTCCTGCCGCCGTCGTACAACAGACCGACGAGAACGATCCGACCGTCCCCGCCGACGCCCCCGAGATGGGATCTCGCCTGCTCGAAGATCTGCAGCCGCTCGTCGACGCCGGCACGATCACGACCGCGCAGGCCGAGGCCGTGGTTGCGCAGCTCATCGCCAGCCATCCCGAGCGGGGCGAGTTCGGTGACGGCCCCGGTGGCCACGGTGGCCCCGGTGGTCCCGGTGGTCGCCACGGCGGCATGATCGGTGGAGCGGCCGGTGTCGCTTCGGAGGCGTTGACCGATCTGCTCGGCATCGACGCCCAGGAACTCCGCACGCAGCTCGAGGCCGGCGCCACGCTCGCAGAGATCGCCGAGGCAGAAGGCGTGCAGTCGCAGGCGGTCGTCGACGAACTCGTCGCCGAGGTGAAGGAACGTCTGGACAACGCCGTCGCCGACGGCCGCATCGATCAGGCCGAGGCCGACGAGAAGTTGGCTGAAGCCGAGACCAGGATCACCGACATGGTCGAGAACGGTCGCCCCGAGCGTGGCGGTCCTCACGCCGGCGACGAGACTCCGGTCGACGCTCCGGCCGAGACTGCCGACTGATCACCCTCCATCCTCCCGCTCACGGCCCCCTGTGACGATCGGTGTCAGACACCAATCGTCACAGGGGGCCGTAGCGTCGTGGCCGTGATCTGCGTCGACCTGGCCGGTGTGGGGATGGCCCAACCCGACAAGGTGCTGTTCGAGGATGTCGCCGTCACCGTCTCGACGGGCGACCGGGTCGCCGTGGTCGGCGTCAACGGTTCGGGCAAGACCACCCTGCTGAAGATCATGACCGGTGTGCTGGCGCCCGACGAGGGTGACGTGCGCTTCGGTCGCGGTGTGCGGATCGCCTCGCTGGAGCAGGATCCGGTGCTCCCACCCGGCACGGTCCGCGAGTTCCTCGGCGACTCGTGGGAGGTCGCAGCCGTGGCGACCAAGCTCGGCGTGCAGCCCCTGCTCGATCGGCGCACGAACGAACTCTCCGGAGGGCAGGCGAAGCGTGTCGCGCTCGCCAGGATGCTCGCCGACGACGAGCACGGCGACCACGACATGGTGGTGCTCGACGAGCCGACCAACCATCTCGACCTCGAAGCGATCGAGTGGCTCGAATCGCGGCTCGTGAAGATGAAGTCGGCGCTCGTGCTCGTCACCCACGACCGTCACGCTCTCGATCGGCTGACCACCGACGGTGGGGCCGAGCAAGGTGGTCGAGCTCGACGGAGGTCGCTGTTTCGTCCACCAGGCTGCCGCAGGTTCGAGCGCCTACGCCACCTACCTCGATGCCCGGTCCGAGCGCATGGACCGCGAGGCACAGGAGGAATCGACCCGCAAGATCCTTGCCCGCAAGGAACTGGCATGGCTGCGCCGGGGCGCACCGGCGCGCTCCACCAAGCCCAAGGCGCGTCTGCGGTCGGCCAACGAGATCGTGTCGGGTGGCCCGGCGCCTGTCGGCGTGCGGGGGAGCGACCTGCAGCTCGGTGGCGGCACGGCTCGCCTGGGCAATCAGGTCGTCGAGTTGGAGGGCGTGGCGCAGCGGTTCAACGTCGGCACGCCCGACGAACTCACGGTGTTCGAGGACGTCGACCTGCTGATCGAGCCCGGCGCACGGTTGGCGGTCGTCGGACCGAACGGCTCCGGCAAGTCGACGCTGCTCGACATCATCGCCGGGCGGGCCGAGCCGGTGGCCGGAACGGTGAAGCGCGGCAAGACGGTCGTCGTCGGGTTCGCCGATCAACATTCGTCCGACCTCGATCAGAACGCCATCGTGCGTGAACTCGTGGCCGGCCCGCACCGCGAACCCGACCATCGTGACCGTGCGCTGCTCGAGCGGTTCTGGTTCGACACGACGGCGCAGTACGCGCCGGTGAGGATGCTGTCCGGTGGCGAGCGGCGACGCCTGCAGCTGGTGATGGTGCTGGCGACCGAACCGAACCTGCTCATCCTCGACGAGCCCACCAACGACCTCGACCTCGACACCCTGCGCTCGCTCGAAGCGTTCCTCGACGACTGGCCCGGCGCGCTCGTGGTCGCCAGCCACGACCGTGCGTTCCTCGACCGCGTCGCCGACCACGTCCTCGCGATCGATCCGGGCGGTTCGGTCCGCCGAGTGCCCGGCGGCGTGTCCGGTTGGCTGGCCGAACGCTCGTCCGGTACTGCGCCGAAGTCGGCCGCTCCGAAACCGGCGGCGAAGGTGCCCGCTGCGACGACACCCAAGGCCAAGGGTGCGCCGAGCCAGTACACGGTCGGACGCCAACTCCGTGAGACCGAACAGGCGATGGTGAAGGCGCAGAAGCGGGTCGATCAGCTCACCGAGCGGTCTCGCGTACGATCGACCATTCGGCGGTCGACCACACCGAGTTCAGCGCCCTCGGCACCGACCTGGCGGCCGCCCAGGCCGAACTCGACGACCTCGAGTCACGCTGGCTCGAACTCGCCGAACTCCAGAGCACCTGACCCCCGGCCCACCCGTTCAGCGTCAGCCACAACGCCGACTGACGGCGACTGGTTGCTGACGCTGAACGCAGAGCGAGCGCAGGGACAGCCCGCCGGGTCAGAGTTGCGGGGCGATGACGTAGGCGGCGCCGCCGCCCATGCGGAGGAACTCGTCGCTCCAAGAGGTGCCGTAGACCTCCTGCACTTCTTGAGCCTTGTCGGAGTCCTCGCCCTCGGGGGTCGACTCGAGGGTCCAGGCCTGGCGCTTGTAGGTCCAGTTCTCGGGGAAGAGGGCGTGGGCCTGCTTCCACCAGCCGATGGCGGCGTCGTGATCGCCCTGCACGTGGAGGTGGTGGCCGAGCTCGAAGCATGCCGCGGCCCGGCTGTGGTCGGCCGAGCGGGGCAGCGACCGGGCAATGACCTCGTCGGGTGACAGCGCGTACGGGCTCTCGGCGCCGCGATTGCGCCCAGTCGACGATCGCCGCCCGGTACGCCTCGGCGGTGTCGGGCATGTTCCTGAACTCGCTCAGCACGAGCTTGAGCCGCTCCGGCAGGTCGTCGGAGATCTCCATCGATCGCAGCGGGCTCACCTGGATCGATGCGCCCTCGGCCGGCCGCACGAGCGTGCCCGACTCGTCGATCCAGACCGCCATCGGGACGTTGCTGATGCCGAACAACTCGTCGACGCGGTGGTCTGCATCGATCAGTGACGGATGTGTCGGCGCCGCGACGTCGATCCACGTCTTGGCCTTCGTCGGGTCGAAATCGAGGGCGACGGTGACGACGGTGAGTCCGAGCGGTTCGAGTTCTTCGTGGAGGGCCTGCCACACGGGCAGGTCAGCGGAACAGCCTCACCACGACGCCCACGCGACCAGCAGCACCTTGCGGCCGTGCATCGCCGAGAGCTTGAACGGGTTGCCGTCGGCGTCGGGGAGTTCGAGCTCCGGTGCCACCGCCGTGGTCAGTGCCCGGCCGCCACTCTCGGGTCCGAGCGCCCAGACGTCGTGGGCGGTGTCGTGCACGAGTGCCATGCCGAGCCGGCCGGCGACGGCTTCCACATCGATCGAGCCGTCGGTCACCGCACCCGGGGCCGGCACACACACGTCGCCCTTGCACATCCCCTCGGGCTTGGCCGCCCATCCGGTCGCCGCCTCGAAGTCGACGGCGGACATGGTCAGGTCGGTCAGCAGCATCGGACGATTGTTCCACCTCGGGGCCTCCGCCGTCGGACTCAGGTGCATCCCGGGGTCGACGGGACCCCGCCCGCAATTCTCTGCGGAATGAGTTGCAGCCCTTGCGACGCATTCCGCAGAGAACTGCGTGACGGTGGCAAAGCGGTCGGGTCAGCGGTCCTGCCAGGTCGACACGCAGGCCTCGTTGCCGTCGGCGTCGGCGAGCACCCACCACGATCGGGCGTACTTGTCGGTCACCAGCGTGCCGCCCGCGGCGATCGCCGCGTCGACGCGTCCCTCGGCGACATCGTGCGGCACGATCACGTCGATGTGGATGCGGTTGCGCTGTGTGCGCGGCTCCGTCATCTGCTGGAACCAGACGGACGGGCCGATTCCCATCGGGTCGACGAGATAGCCGCCATGGTCGTGATAGCCGAGGACGGCGGCCCAGAACGGCCGGATGCGGTCGGCATCCATCGTGTCGATCCCGAACTCCATCGCCCTGGTGCTCGACGGATCCGACGTTGCGGCGGCGTCGATGGCCGCCGCCGAGATGTCCCGGGCGACGTCGACGTCGAGCGTCGTCAGCCCGCCGGTGGCGTGCGTGGTCAGCGTGACATGGACGCGACCGGGATAGCGGAGCTCGACATCGGGATGGTGGACGTGCGCTTCGGCGATCTCGGCGATCGTCCTCACGAGGTCGGCGGCGGCGAGGTAATCCGGTGCGGTGGAACGTGGCGTGGATCGAATCGAGCACGACTCGCCAGTCGTCGAGTCCGTCGAGCTCGCCGAACTCCTCCGGGGTGACATCGGTGTACTCCATGACCACAGTGAACCACGCCGGTGCCACCCGTTCGCCCGTCATCTCGCCGGTCTTTCCGGACCCGACCCCGAAAGACCGGGTGTCACACCCGATCTCTAGAGTGGACGCGACATGACTGACGACGAGCTGTTCGCCGACGACATCCCGCACCCCGCCGACCGTGCGTCCGCCGACGAGTTCTCGAACGAGCGGACCGTTCGACGGGCGCTCCGGATCGTGGGCCGTCGCCGTTCGCCGAGGGGCTGAACCCCGACCAGCTCGATGCGGTCGTGCACGAGTCCGGCCCGCTGCTCGTCATCGCCGGCGCCGGCTCGGGCAAGACCCGCGTGCTCACGCACCGCATCGCCCACCTCATCCACATGGGCGTGCACCCCTCCAAGATCCTGGCGATCACGTTCACCAACAAGGCGGCCGCCGAGATGCGCGAACGCGTCGGGGCGCTCGTCGGCCCGGTCGTCAAGACGATGTGGGTGTCGACGTTCCACTCGGCGTGCGTGCGCATCCTGCGTGCCAACGGCGACCTGCTCGGCTACCCCCGTCAGTTCTCGATCTACGACTCGGCCGACTCCAATCGCCTCACCGGCTACGTCATCCGCGACCTCGGCCTCGACGCCAAGCGCTTCACGCCTCGTGGCGTGCACGGCATCATCAGCCTCTGGAAGAACGAGCTCGTCGATCCCGAGGAAGCGCAGCGGCGGGCGCCAGAACATCTTCGACCGCAAGCACGCCGACGTCTACGCCGAGTACCAGGCCCGCCTGCTCAAGGCCGGCGCGATGGACTTCGACGACCTGCTCACCAACACCGTGAAGCTGTTCCGCGAGCACCCCGACGTGCTCGAGCACTACCGCCAGCGCTTCGAGCACATCCTCGTCGACGAGTACCAGGACACCAACCAGGCCCAGAACGAGATCGTGCTCCTCCTCGCCGACGGCCACCGCAACGTCTGCGTCGTCGGCGACACCGACCAGTCGCATGTACAGGTTCCGCGGCGCCGACTTCCGCAACATCATCGAGTTCGAGGAGGCGTTCCCCGACGTCACCACGGTGATCCTCGACCAGAACTACCGCAGCACGCAGACCATCCTCGACGCCGCCAACGCGGTCATCGACAACAACGTCGAGCGCAAGCCGAAGTCGCTGTGGACCGACAGCGGCGACGGCGAGCGCATCGTGCGCTACCACGCGGAGGACGAGGGCGACGAGGCCACCTGGGTGGCCGGCACGGCTCGCCAGCTCCACGCCGACGACGCCGTCAACTTCCGCGAGATGGCGGTGCTGTACCGCACCAACGCCCAGTCGCGGGTGATCGAGGAGGCGTTCATGCGCCTCGGCGTGCCCTACAAGGTGGTCGGCGGCACGCGGTTCTACGACCGGCGCGAGATCAAGGACGCGATGGCGTATCTCAAGGCCGTGGTGAACCCGGTCGACGAGGTGAGCGTCAAGCGGGTCCTCAACGTGCCCAAGCGCGGCATCGGCGACGCCAGCGTGGCCAAGCTCGACGCGTTCGCCGCAGCCGAGGGGATTGCGTTCGTCGAGGCCCTCCGCCGCGCCGACGAAGCGGGTGTCACCGGGCCGGCGATCCGCGGGATCACGTCGTTCGTCGACCTGCTCGACCACGTGGCCGTCGGTCGCCGCCGATCCCGATCAGGGCCCCGGCGACGTGCTCCAGGCGGCGATCGACGGGTCGGGCTATCTCGCCGAGCTCGAAGCGGAGGACACCGTCGAGGCGCACAGCCGCATCGAGAACCTGGGTGAGCTGGTCGGTTCGGCCCGTGAGTTCACGGTCATCGACGAGTTCCTCGAACAGGTCGCGCTCGTCGCCGACACCGACGACCTGCCCGATGGTGAGATCGACGACCAGGTGGTGTTGCTGACGCTGCACTCGGCGAAGGGCCTGGAGTTCCCGGTGGTGTTCCTCGTCGGTGTCGAGGAGGGGATCTTCCCGCACATCCGCGCGCTCACCGAGCCGGCCGAGATGGAGGAGGAGCGGCGACTCGCCTACGTCGGCATCACCCGGGCGATGCAGCGGCTCTACATGTCGCACGCCTGGAGCCGGCAGCTCTTCGGCTCCACCCAGTACAACCCGCCGTCACGGTTCTTCGACGAGATCCCGGCGCACCTCATCGAGTCGAAGGGCAACGTCACCGGTCGATCGAGCTACGGCCGCCAGAGTTACCGACGCCGCAGCGACTCCGACTACGGCGACCCGCCCGCGTATCGCCGGGGGAGCGGCGGCGGACGTGACATCAACGCCGACATCCTCGTGGCGAAGGCCGACCAGGATGCGCATCGCGACCGTGTGGTCGAAGCGGCGATCCGATCCGGCTCGAAGCCTGCACCCACGCCGACGAACAGTCAGGATCTCGGGCTGCGTATCGGTGACGACGTCGAGCACCCGGCGTTCGGCGAGGGCGTGATCATCGACATCTCCGGCACGGGCGAGAAGGCCGAGGCCACGATCAACTTCCCCGGCGCCGGCACCAAGCACCTCGCGCTCGCCTGGGCCCCCCTCAAGAAACGCTGACCCGCCCCATCCATTCCCCGCGATGAGGAAGGGGCGCACCCTTCGCGCCGGAATCTCATCGGTGGGGGTGCGATGAGGTTGTGGGGCGCCTCCTGCGCTGGAATCTCATCGGTGGGGGTGCGATGAGGTTGTGGTTCAGGCGAGGCCGAGGCGCTCCATGGCGCCTCGTACTCGACCACTTCGATGCGCTGGTTGCGTGAGACCGATGCCGCGAAGTCGGTGATCTCCTGGCGGGCGCCGTTGGCCGCGGCATGATCGGCCATGTGCACGCCGCCGAGGTGGTGGTCGGTCATGATCTCGAAGAACAGCCGGTCGGCGTCGGTGCCTCTCGCGTCGGCGAGCTCCGCCAGTCGCTCCGGCGTCTGCATGCCGGTCATCTCGGCGACCGGGACGGGCTCGTTCATCCACTGCATCGCGATCCGGTCGGGCTCGCCCGGGGCGTATCCCTCCTCGGCGAGCCAGTCACGCATCCAGCCCATGTCGCGGGTCTGGAACATGATGACCTCGTCGGCGTACGGCGCCGCGTCGCCCCGGGGTTGCCCTCGAGGTAGAGGTTGGAGATCAGCAGCGCCTGCTCGTGGTGGTCGAGCATGTCCTGGAGGAAGCCCGACGTCGACGGCGTTCATCGGTGCGTCGGCTCGTCGTCGCCCTGGAGGGCCCAGATCGCGGCACCGGCGAAGAGTCCGACCACGATGATCGCCACCGATCGCGATGACGACGCCCTTCAGGAGCTTCTGGGTCGCCTCGTCGGAGATCGTCTGCTCGACGTCGTCGGAGCCCGGTGACACCGCATCGTCGAGTCCGGTGAGCGATCGCATGGAGCGAGTCTACGGACTGTGTCGGCAGGGTTCTCCGCATGCCGTCCCGTACGATGCGGGCTCGATGATTGGTCGCACCCTCCTGTTGTCCGCTGCCTGGGTGATCGCCGCGGTCGCAGTCGCGTCTCCGGTGCTCGCGCACATCGACCCCGATCCGACCGAGGCCCAAGCGGGCTCGACGCTGTCGGTGGCGTTCACGGTCGAGCACGGCTGCGACGGCTCTCCCACGATCCAGCTCGACATGCGGTTGCCCGATGGTGTCACCGACGCGAGCCCCGACCCGATCGACGGATGGGAGGGCTCGATCGACGCCGACGTCGTGACCTTCGTCGGCGGTCCGCTCCCCGACGACGAGGAGGGCACGTTCTCGGTGACGATGACACTGCCGCCCACGCCCGACACCACCATCTACTTCCCGTTCGTCCAGCGGTGCGAGGTCGGCGAGATCCGATGGATCGCCATCCCGACCGAGAACTCCGGCGCCGAACCCGAGGAACCGGCGCCGGCCATGCTGTTGACCGGACCGGTCGCCACGACCACCGACGCCGGCCACGACGACACCGCGACGACCGCGCCGGCCACGACCGCAGCGCCTACGACGACATCGGCAGTGGCGACGACGGTCGAAGAGACCGTTGCGTCGACCGACGCTCCGACGTCGACCGAACTCGTGGCTGGTCGGGATCGACGAGAACGGCTCGCAAGACACCGGTACCTGGTTCTTCATCGCGTCGGTCGCTGCCGTCGCTCGGCCTCGGTGTGTTCGTCGCCTTCCGAGCTCGCAGCGCCCGCAGATCCAGCGACGTGGCTGAGGTGTGATCGTGCAGCAGCTCGCGATCCGGCGCTGGCTCGTCGCTCTCGCGGCGGTGGTTGGTGCCATCGGAACGCTCGGTGTCGCATCGGGCACAGCGTTCGCTCACGCTGAATTGACGTCGTCGAGTCCTGCGAATCAGGCGATTCTGGCCGTGCAGCCTTCCGAGATCGTGTTGACGTTCTCCGAGGACATCGACGCTGTGGACGACTCCATCCGTCTCGTCGACGCCGACGGCAACCCCGCACCGCTCGGCCTGGTTGACCAGTCGCTGGGCAAGAACACGCTTCGTGCCCCGGTGGCGCTGATCCCCGACGGCACGTACATCGTCGGCTGGCAGGCGATTTCGGCCGACTCGCACAAGATCCGCGGCGCCTTCACGTTCTCCGTCGGCGCCGCGACGCCGACGGCGCCTGGAGTGATCGACGAGATCTTCGATGCCGGTGGTACGGCCCAGTCGGACTCGCTGCTGCTCGGCGTCGGCCGGTTCATGAGCTACGCCGGCATCGGGGTGTTGCTCGGCGCGCTCTTCCTCGCCGCCGATGCTCGTTCCCGAACTGATCGGTCAGCGCCGGATCGGCGCGCTGCTGGTGGCAGCGGCGCTGACCGCCGCCCTGGGCACTGCGGTGATGTTCGTCGCCCAGGCCCACCTCATCAGCGGCTCATTCCTGGCGTGGGGCGACGTGGTGCAGATCCAGTCGGGGCAGTGGTGGCTCGCCCGGCTCGCTGCGATCGGCCTGTTCGCCCTGTTCATCCCGGCGCGGTCGTTCCTGGCTTCGACGCCCGGACGTGTCGAGTTGGCACTCGCTTCGTTGGTCGTGTGCGGGGTCGTTGCCGCCGGCGGACACGCAGTCGCCGGCGACATCGTGGTGACCGGCTTCGTAGCCACCACGATCCACCTGGCGGCCATGTCGATCTGGGCCGGTGGTCTCGCACTCCTCGCATTCGGTATCCCGCGGAGTTGGTTCTGGTGGACGGCGTCGCAGTTCTCGCCCTGGGCGCTCGGTGCCGTCGTGGTGTTGGCGCTCACCGGCAGCGTCAACGCCTGGCGGCAGCTCGGTTCGCTGTCCGGCCTCACGGACTCGTCCTACGGCCGTTGGCTCGTCGTCAAGCTCCTCCTGGTGGCCGTGGTTGTCGTGGTCGCGTTCTTCAGTCGTCGGATGGCGCGTTCCGACGACGACGAGGAGGAACTGCACGTCGAGGAGCCGACGACGAGCGATCCCGAGGAGGACGTCGTCGACGATCCCGAGGAGGACGTCGTCGCGAGCACGCCTCAGGAGGCGCCCGCAGCGCTCCGACGTACGGTGCTGCTGGAGGTCGCCGGCATCGCACTCATCCTGATGGCAACAGCCGGTCTCGTGAACTCGCCGCCGCCACCGTCGGCGGCCACGACCGAGGCGGCGTCGGCAGTCGTCGGCGATCGCATCGTGCAGGTCGAACTCGAACCGGCCGTCACCGAGGGTGCGGAGATGCACGTCTATCTCAGCTCGCCGAGTGGGGGGCTCGATCAGGCCGACGAGATCACGGTCACGGCGAGTCTCGCATCGGCCGGCCTCGGCCCCCTCGACATCGAGACCGTTCCGGCGGGCCCGAACCACGTGGTCGCCACCGACGTGAACCTGCCGGTCGCGGGCATGTGGACGTTCGACGTGACGGCCCGGTTCGGTGAGTTCGATCAGGTCGTCTTCACCGTCGAGATCCCCATCTCCGACTGACCCTCCCTCGCGCCCTCAGGTCGTCTGCGTTGCAGTTCGGTTGGGACGGGCCAACAGAACCGCAACACAAACCGGAAGGGGCGCCCGATCTGGGTTTGCGTTGCAGTTCGGTTGGGACGGGCCAACAGAACTGCAACACAAACCGGAAGGGGAAGGGGCGGGGCGGCGCAGGATCTCGGGGTTGCCGATTCATTCTCAGTCTGTGAGAATCAGCGCATGGCGTCGAGTCACGAGCATTCTCACGGGCCGTCGCTGGCGCGGGCGGGGGAGCGTCACCGGGGTCGTCTGACCATGGCGTTCGCCGTGATCCTGGCGTTCTTCGTCGTCCAGGTGGTCGCTGCGTTCTGGACGAACTCACTCGCCCTGCTGTCCGACGCCGCGCCACATGCTCACCGACGTGCTCGGCCTCGGGATGGCCCTGGCCGCCATCCAGCTCTCCACCCGGTTCGCCGAACGCCCGCGGGCGACCCGCTCGATGCACACCTTCGGTCTGTACCGGCTCGAGATCCTCGCCGCGTTCGTCAACTCGCTGCTGCTGTTCGGTGTGGCGATCTGGGTGGTCGTCGAGGCGATCCGGCGCCTGGGCGCCGAGCCCGAGGTGCTCGGCATCCCGATGCTCGCCGTCGCCGTGCTCGGCCTGATCGCCAATCTGGTCGCCTTCGCGCTGCTCCGTCAGGGTGCGGAAGAATCGGTCAACGTCGAGGGCGCCTACCTGGAGGTGCTCGCCGACACCGTCGGGTCGGTCGGGGTCATCGGCGCCGCGATCGTCCTCGAGGTGTTCGGGTGGGCCTGGATCGACTCGGTCGTCGGTGCGGCGATCGGTGTCTGGATCCTCCCTCGTACCTGGCGGCTCGGACGCAAGGCGGTGCGCATCCTGCTGCAGGCGGCGCCCGACGGGTTCGACCTCGATCGACTCGCCGGAGATCTCGGTGCGATCGAGGGTGTCGTCGACGTCCACGACCTGCACGTGTGGACGCTCACCTCGGAGATGGACGCGGCGTCGGCGCACCTCGTCACCTCGGTGGGTGCCGACACGCATGCCGTTCTCGACGAGGCCCGCCATTGCCTCGCCGAGACCTACGGCGTCACACACGGAACGTTCCAGATCGAGCCCGACGACCACGAGGGATGTGATCGCGTCGCGTGGTGACGGGGCACGGTCCGTCGAAGGTGGGAGCCACTCGGTCGAACCTGCAAGAATCGACCCCGTGAAGGCAGCGATCTTGGTGGAGAGTCTGACGGGCAACACGTGGCACGCCGCGGAGAAGGTCGCCGACCTCCTCGCGCAGGAACGCTGGAGCATCACCGGCCTGTCGAAGGTGAAGCAGCCCGACTACGGCTCGATCCAGGAGGCCGACCTCATCCTCGTCGGCACGTGGGTGCACGGTGCGTTCGTCTTCGGCCAGGCGCCGTGGGCCGTGTCGAACATCGCCAACCTCCCGGCGATGCGCGGCAAGCGCGCCGTCGGCTTCCTCACGTTCGCGCTCGACCCGGGCAAGGCGCTCGACAAGCTCGACCGGGCACTCGGCGACACCGGCGCCTACGTCATCGGCGGCATGGCGCTCAGTCGCAGCAAGCTCGACCAGCACAGCGAGATCTTCGCCGAACGCCTGGTCGACGCCGTCGCCGTGCGCTGAGGCGGGTCGTCACCTGATCGTCACCCGGTCGTCACGCCGCTGAGGTCGATGATCAGCACACGTTGGTTCTCGACCACCGGATTCACACCCGACGCCGGCGGCGAGAGTTCCGTCACGTCGATCGTGTTGCCGTCGCAGTCGATGAACTCACGGGTGCCTTCGATCTGTTCCACGGGGCAGTCGATGTCGCGCCCGGCGGGATAGGCGTAGTAGATCGTCCACCCGCGTGTCGGGTCGTCGCCTTCGTGGTCGAGCACCAGGGTTCGCTCACCGGTCGTCGTGTTGAGCCCGGGGAAGATGATCGGGCCGTCCTCCTCCACGATCCGAGACGCGGCCTCCACCGATCCGACCGTGAACCGCGTCGGGGCGAGCGTGTCGGTGACCTCCGCGCCTCCCCGAGAGATCCACGCGGCGACACCCCACGTGATCAACCCGATGAACACGAGGAACGCAATTCCCCCCAACACGGGCACGAGCGCCCGCGACCACGTGGACTTCAACTTGACCGGCCGCTGAGCGGCGTCGTTCGACACGCCCACAGTCTGCCTGGTCGTCGCGGGTTACATCCGGCGTCCGCCCAGGACGTCACGCCCGGCCGTTTCGGCCTGACGCCGCATCGTCACCTATGGTTCTCCCTTCGTGAAGCGCACGTATCGCATCGTCGTGGCGAAGCCGGGTCTCGATGGCCACGACCGTGGCGCGAAGACCATCACCCGGGCCCTGCGTGACCACGGTTTCGAGGTCATCTACACGGGTCTGCACCAGACGCCGGAACAGATCGCCGAGACCGTGTTGCAGGAGGACGCCGACGGCGTCGGACTCTCGCTGCTCTCGGGTGCGCATCTCACCCTGTTCCCGCGCGTGATGGAAGAACTGCGAGCCCGCGACCTCGGCGATGTGCTCGTCTTCGGCGGTGGGGTCATCCCCGATGCCGATGCGCGTGCACTGCGTGAGCAGGGCGTGGCAGAGATCTTCGGTCCCGGTTCGTCGCTCAAGGCCATCGGTCTCTGGCTCGAGCAGGCGCTCGACGAACGCGAAACCGACTGAACACCCCCGATCGAATCACCAAGAAAGCGAGCACCCCCACGTGGACCTCTTCGAGTACCAGGGCAAGCAGTACTTCGCCCGCTACGACATCCCGGTCAGCCGGGGTGGCCCGGCCGACACCGTCGACGAGGCGGTCAAGGAGGCCAACCAGGCCGGCTACCCCGTGGTCGTCAAGGCCCAGGTGCAGGTCGGTGGCCGTGGCAAGGCCGGCGGCATCAAGCTCGCCGACAACGAGGCCGAGGTGCGCGAGCACGCCGGCAACATCCTCGGCATGGACATCAAGGGCCATGTCGTCAAGCGACTCTGGATCGAGCAGGCGTCCGACATCGACGAGGAGTACTACGCCAGCTTCACCCTCGACCGCGCGGCCAAGAAGCACCTGCTGATGCTGTCGGCCGAGGGCGGCGTCGAGATCGAGGCCGTTGCCGAGAGCAATCCCGATGCCATCGTCAAGCTGCACATCAATCCGATCGACGGACTCGACCTCGCGACGGCCCGCCAGGCCTGCATCGACGCGAAGCTGCCCGAGCGGGCACTCGACGGCGCGGCCGACATCCTCGTCAAGCTCTACCGCTGCTTCACCGAGGGCGACTGCGACCTCGCCGAGATCAACCCCCTGATCCTGAAGCCGACCGGCGAGGTGCACGCCCTCGACGCCAAGGTCACCCTCGACGAGAACGCCGAGTTCCGTCACCCCGAGTGGGAGGCGTTCCGCGGTCTCACCGAGATGGACGACCGCGAGAAGATGGCTGCCGAGAAGGGCCTCCAGTACATCGGTCTCGACGGGACGGTCGGCATCATCGCCAACGGCGCCGGTCTGGCCATGTCGACGCTCGACGTCGTCAACCAGGTGGGCGGATCGGCGGCGAACTTCCTCGACATCGGTGGCGGCGCCAATGCCGACGTGATGGCCGGTGCGCTCGAGGTGATCAACTCCGACGACAAGGTCCAGTCGATCCTGATCAACATCTTCGGTGGCATCACCCGCGGTGAGGAAGTCGCCAAGGGCATCGTCGAGGCCATGGGTCGCGTCGACCTGCGGGCGCCGATCGTCATCCGTCTCGATGGCACGAACGCCGAGGAGGGTCGCCAGATCCTGCTCGATGCCGGCATCCCCGCCGACAAGCTCCGCTCGGAGCCGACCATGCTCGAGGCCGCCCGTGCGGCCGTAGCGATCGCGAACTGAGGAACCAGTCATGGCAATTTTCGTCAACGAGAACACCAAGGTCATCGTCCAAGGGCTCACCGGCGGTCAGGGCAAGTACCACGGCCTGCGCAACCGCGACTACGGCACCAAGATCGTCGGCGGTGTCACTCCCGGCAAGGCCGGCCAGGACGTCGACGGCATTCCGATCTTCGACTCCGTGGCCGACGCTGTCGCTGCGACCGGCGCCACGGCCTCGTTCGTCGCCGTGCCACCGAAGTTCGCATCCGACGCCATCCTGGAGGCGGCCGCGGCCGGCATCGAGTTCATCGTCTGCATCACCGAGGGGATCCCGGCCCAGGACGAGGCGAAGGTCTACAACACGCTCGTCCGCGACTTCCCGAACACCCGTCTGCTCGGCCCGAACTGTCCCGGCATCATCAGCCCCGGCAAGTGCAACATCGGCATCACCGCCGGCGAGATCGCCCAGGTGCCCTCGGCCGAGGGGCCGAATGTCGGCATCGTCAGCCGCTCGGGCACGTTGACCTACCAGGCCCTGTACGAGCTCAAGCAGAAGGGCATCGGCGTGACGACGTGCGTCGGCATCGGCGGCGACCCCGTGCCCGGCACGAACTTCATCGACTGCCTGGCCGAGTTCGAGGCCGACCCCGAGACCCACGCGATCATGATGATCGGCGAGATCGGCGGCTCGGCCGAGGAAGAGGCTGCCGAGTACATCCGCGCGAACGTCACCAAGCCGATGAGCGCCTACATCGCGGGCGTCACTGCACCGGCCGGCAAGAAGATGGGCCACGCCGGTGCCATCGTCTCGGGCGGCAAGGGCACGGCACAGGGCAAGATGGATGCGCTCGCCGCTGCCGGCGTGAAGGTCGGGCTCAACCCGACCGAAGCCGGCGAACTGATGGCCGAGATCGTCGCCAGTCTCTGATTCTCGTGATCTCGTTGCGGAACAGTTCCGCAACGAGATCACGAGATCGCTCAGGTGGCGGGAGGCGGGGGTGGCATCTCCTCGGTCGGTGGATCCACCGGCGGTGGCGGTGGCGGTCGTGGTGTCGCCCTTCGAGAAGCTCGCCTTGAGCTTGTCCATGTCACCGAGGTCCTTGAGGTCGCCGCCCTTGGACGTGAAGTTCAGGTAGCCGCCCACGGCGGCCACGATGCCGGAGATCACCGACAGGATCATCCCGATGCCGCGGCCGACGTCGATTCCCGACGGGACGTCGAGCGGGTTGAAGATCAGACGGATCAGGAGCAGGAGGGCGGCGACGGCCGTCGTCACGAGCAGGATCAACGGCCACGGCGCCTGCTCCTCCTTGAGCACGTCCATCACGAGCAGCACCGTGATCACGGCGGAGCCGATGATCAGGAACCACGGGATCGTGCCGGTGAAGAAGAAGTCGAAGACGTTGCCGCCGCTCGCGCTCGCCGAGATGCCGAAGCCGGAGACCGAAACGGTCACCCACTCGAAGAACCCGAAGATGAAGAAACCGATGGCACCTCCGATGATCAACCAGTCGGGTGTCTTGAATTTGCTGAAGTCCATACGCACTCCCTCTCGTGTCGATGTCCCCTGGCGACACCGTACCCCTCTCGGTGAATCGTGCCGGGCGACCATGCGTCGAGCGACTGCGCCGTTGACTACGGTCGAGTCGTGCCCACCGCGCTGCTCTCCGTCTACGACAAGTCCGGCATCGTCGAGTTCGCTCGGTCGCTCCACGAACTCGGTTGGAGCCTCGTGTCGAGTGGCGGGACCGCCCGCGCGATCGCCGACGCGGGTGTGCCCGTCACCGACGTCGCCGAGCTGACGGGGCTCCCGGCGATCCTCGGCCATCGGGTGGTCACGCTGCACCCGAAGATCCACGGCGGGATCCTCGCCGACCCGACCGACGCCGAGCACGTCGCCGACATGGAGCACCACGGCATCGAGCCGATCGACCTCGTGGTCGTCAACCTCTATCCGTTCTCGTCGGATCCGAGCATCGAACTCATCGACATCGGTGGCCCGGCGATGGTGCGCGCCGCCGCGAAGAACCATGCGCACGTCGGCGTGGTCGTCGACCCGGCCGACTACGAGCGGGTGCTCGACGAGTTGCGCGCCGACGGCGCGCTGGGCGACACCACTCGTCGACGTCTCGCCCGCACGGCGTTCGCCCACACCGCTGCCTACGACGCCGCCATCGTCACGTGGTTCGACGAGACGACGGCGGCCGATTCGACCGACCCGGTGCCCGGTCTGCCGCCCTCGATCCACCTCGCTCTGGAGCTGGCCCAACCGTTGCGCTACGGCGAGAACCCGCACCAGCAGGGTGCCCGCTACCGCCAGGCCGGCGCTGCGAGCTGGTGGGACTCGATGACGCAGCACGGCGGCAAGGAACTCAGCTACCTCAACGTGTTCGACACCGAGGCGGCGTGGCGGCTCGTCCATCGATTCGACGATCCTGCGTGCGTCGTCGTCAAGCACGCCAACCCGTGCGGTGTCGCGGTCGCCGCCGACATCACCGAGGCCTACGTCCGGGCGAACGCGTGCGATCCGGTGAGCGCGTTCGGCGGGATCGTCGCTGCGAACCGCACCGTGACCGCCGAGATGGCGACAGCGCTCGGCGACGTGTTCACCGAGGTCGTCGTCGCCCCCGATTTCGAGCCCGAGGCCCTGGAGATCTTCTCCGCGAAGAAGAACCTCCGTGTGATGTCGGCGAACGCGGCGTCGCCGCTGCCGTTCGACATGCGGCCGGTCGACGGCGGGCTCCTCGTGCAACAGCCCGACACGGTGGCCGGACGCAGTGACGCCTGGCGAGTCGTGACCGTCGTGCAGCCGACCGACGAGCAGTGGGCCGACCTCGAGTTCGCCTGGCAGGTGTGCGCCGCCGTCAGCAGCAACGCGATCGTCTACGCCAAGGATCTCCAGGCGTTCGGCATCGGCGCCGGCCAGCAGAACCGGCTCGACTCCGCCCGCATCGCGGCCGAGCGCTCAGCCGGCCGTGCGGCCGGTGGAGCCTGTGCGAGCGACGCGTTCTTCCCGTTCCGCGACGGCCTCGACGCTGCCGCAGCGGCGGGAATCGCCTCGGTCATCCAGCCGGGCGGGTCCGTCCGCGACGACGAGGTCATCGCTGCCGCCGACGAACACGGCATCGCCATGGTCTTCACCGGCCAACGCCACTTCCGCCACTGACCCATCGCATCAACGTCGCGATTGGGGTCAGACCCCAATCGCGACGCGACCGGTCAGGCTGGTGCGGGTTCTGCGGCGGCACCGAAGTTGTTCGGCCCCTTGGTGCCCTCGGCTGCGAGGAACACGATCAGGATGATGGCACCGACGAACGGGATCAGGGAGAGCAGGAGGAACCAGCCCGACTTGTCCGTGTCGTGCAGGCGTCGGATCCCGACGGCGAGGCTCGGGACGATCGTGGCGAGCCAGTACCCGAGGTACAGGACGAAGAAGATGTCGGCGATCCCCATCAGGATCGCGAGCACGACGTAGGCGAGGAAGTTCGCCAGGACGAACCACCAGAACTCGGCTCGACCGGCGCGTCCGTCGAACTTCGCATAACGCTGGAGTACCACTGTCTTCCAGATGTCGATCATCGGCATGTGACTGTCCCCTTCTTTCGAGGCCCGAATGGGCCTGCCGCGGAAGGTACACCGGGGCGCCGGCAATATGGGCGACCCTCGTGTCTGGCCAGTCCGGTGGCCTCGCTGTCGATAGTTTGGGCGGATGGCCCGGATCCCGACGTTGCTGGAGAACCGACGCACGTTGTCGTTCGAGTTCTTCCCGCCCAAGACGTCCGGCGCGCACATGACCCTCGGCCGGACCGTCGCTGCCCTGGAGCCGTTGCATCCGGACTTCGTGTCGATCACCTACGGCGCCGGCGGCTCCGATCGACACCGGACCGGTGACGTGGTCGAGTGGATGCGCGTCGAGACCTCGTGGGTGCCGATGCCGCACCTCACCTGCCGCGGTCACTCCCGGGCCGACGTCGCCACGCTGCTCGACAACTATCAGCAACTCGGCATCGAGAACATCCTGGCGTTGGGTGGCGATCCGCCCGCCGACGGCCGCGACGAGGCCGGTGACTACCACTACGCCATCGAACTGCTCGAGGACGTCGTCGCCGCGGGCTGTTTCGCGGCCGGCGTCGCCGCCCATCCCGAGGTCCATCCTCGCTCGCCCGACCGTGCGACCGATCGCCGACACCTGGCCGACAAGCTCTCGATCGCCGACTTCGCCCTCACCCAGTTCTTCTTCGAGGTCGAGCACTGGGTGCGCCTCGTCGACGAACTCTCGGCACTCGGTGTCGACAAGCCCGTCGTGCCCGGCATCATGCCGATCTCGAACAAGGCTCAGATCAAGCGGATGGCCGACATGAGCGGGGCCGCGCTGCCCACCTGGCTCGCCGATCGGCTCGACCGCACCGATGATCCCGACGAGATCCGAGCGATCGGCATCGACGTCGCCACGCAGTTGTGCGGAGATCTGATCGCTGCCGGAGCACCCGGCCTCCATCTGTACGCACTCAACCGGCCCGACTCCGTCGTCGCGATCTGCGAGAACCTCGACCTTGCGGGATCCTGACCCGACGTGAACTCCGACGCGACCAACGCGCCGACGCGGGCCGACACTCGCCCGACGCAGCGCATCGGCATCCCGTGGGGTGAAGGCCCCGACGTGCCCACCGCGAAGCGACCGGGACGGGTACCCGAGATCAGCCGCGTCCCGTACCTGCCCGGTCTCGACGGCATGCGAGCACTCGCCGTCATGGCGGTGATGGTGTATCACGCCAACGCCGACTGGCTTCCGGGCGGCTACCTCGGCGTCGAGGTGTTCTTCGTGATCTCCGGCTACCTGATCACGCTGCTGCTCATCTCGGAGAAGGAACGCACGTCGACGGTCGACATGAAGCACTTCTGGCTGCGGCGGGCCAGGCGTCTGCTGCCGGCGCTGTTCACGTTGTTGATCGCCATCACGATCTGGACGTCGCTGTTCGATCGCGACGCACTCGGCAAGCTGCGCGGTGACGTGATCGCGGCGCTGCTGTACGTGTCGAACTGGTACCAGATCTGGACAGGAGCCGGGTACACCGCGTCCAACGAGTTCGCGCCGCTGCGCCACCTGTGGAGCCTCGCGGTCGAGGAACAGTTCTACGTCGTCTGGCCGATCGTCATGTTCGCGCTCCTGAAGGGCGGAACCCGTCACATCGCGGGCCTGAGCCGGTGGCTCGTCGGGGTGGCGGTGTTCATCACGCTGGTCACAGCACTCGTGTACACCTCCGGCCCGATCGGGACGCCCGAGGTGACGCCCGACGCCTACTGGTCGATCGCCGGCCGTGAGATCTCCAAGTTCGACTGGTCGTACCTCGGCACGTTCAGCCGTGCGGCCGGCCTGCTCCTCGGCGCTGCGTTCGCCATGGTGTGGCGACCTGTTGCGGTGATGCGCGGCCCCCTTCGGACGAAGGGTCACCTGCTCGACGTCGTCGCCGTGCTGGGATTCCTGATCCTCGCCGCGATGGTGTGGTGGATGTGGCTGATCAGCCCGTCGGGCGGCAACCCGTTCCTCTTCCGTGGCGGGTTCGTCCTCTGCGCCATCGGCACGCTGATGATGGTCGCAGCCGTCACCCACGAGCGCGCCGGCACCTCACGGGTCCTCAGCATCCCGGTGCTGCTGTGGATCGGCACACGGTCGTACGGGCTCTACCTCTACCACTGGCCGATCTTCCAGATCATCCGTGGCATCGCCGGCGTCCATCTGAAGTTCCACGAGTTCGTCCTCGCCATGATCGCCACGGGGATCGTCACCGAGCTCTCCTACCGCTTCATCGAGACCCCGATCCGCAAGGGCACGATGGGGGAGTCGTGGCACCGCCTGCGTCGCTCGCCGTCGACGGGCGCCCGCAACGCTCTGTTGGGCGCGGGCGTCGTGTTCGCGACGTTCGCCGTGTTCGCGGGGGTCAGCCTCGCGACGGCCGACGTGGTCGAGAACGAAGTACGCCAGTCGCTCGACGAGGCCGCGGGTTCGACCTGTGACGTCGTGAACGACCCGAACTGTGACGGTGTCGACGATGCAACGGCAGCGGTGGATCCACCCGTGACACGCCGACCGATGCGACCGGCTCGGCGGTCGTGCCCCCGTCGGTCGTGGCGACCACCACCACGACGACGTCGCCGCCCGTGCCGATTCGCGAAACTCGCGCTCGGCGACTCGGTGATGCTCGGCGCGGCAACCCAGCTCGCCGCCGAGGGGTTCACGCGTCGACGCCGTGGAGAGTCGTGCGTTCGTCAACGGGCTCGACACCGTGCAGCAGCTGAAGGAGCAGGGCCGTCTCGGCGATGTCGTCGTCGTGCACCTCGGCACCAACGGCCCGATCGCCCCGAGTGACATGACCGCCATGATGGAAGCGCTGGCCGGCGTGCCCCAGGTGCTCCTGCTCACGGTCGACGTGCCCCGTGACTACACCGCCGCCAACAACGCGCTGATCTACGACACCGTGAACACGTACCCGAATGTTGCGCTGCTCGACTGGGCCGGCCTCGACGACACGTGCCCCGGCGACTGCTTCTACTCCGACGGCTACCACCTGCGGACCGGACGGTCAGATCTACTACACCGCACTGATCACGGGCGCTCTCCAGGCCCCTGCCTGATCGGTCCGAACGCCGAGCGGCCCGGCAGCGACATGACGCCACCGAGGGCCGTCGGCCCGGCGATACTGGACGCTCCATGTCGACCCTCGCCCCACCGGAGGGCACCCTCGTCGCTGCCGACGACAGCGCCTACATCAGTCGTGTCCCGTATCTCCCGGGCCTCGACGGCATGCGCGCGCTCGCCGTGATCGCCGTGATGGTGTACCACGCCAACAGCGATTGGCTCCCGGGCGGCTTCCTCGGTGTCGAGATCTTCTTCGTCATCTCCGGCTACCTGATCACCCTGCTGCTGATCTCCGAACGTGAACGCACGTACCGCATCTCGCTGCGCAAGTTCTGGGCTCGCCGTGCGCGGCGGCTGCTCCCGGCGCTGTTCGTGATGATGACGTTCGTCGTCGTGTGGACGGCGGTGTTCAAGACGCAACGCGCTCGGCCAGTTCCGCGGCGACGTGATCGCCGGCCTGCTCTACGTCTCGAACTACTACCAGATCTGGGTCGGGCAGGGATACACGGCCGCCGGCGACTTCGCGCCGCTGCGTCACCTGTGGAGCCTCGCGGTCGAGGAGCAGTTCTACCTGTTCTGGCCCGTCGTGATGCTGGTGCTGCTCGGCCGCGCCGGTACCCGGCGCGTGGCCGACGTCAGCCGGTGGCTGTTCATCGCCGCCGTGGCGATCACGGTGATCGTCGCAATGCTGTTCTACGCCGGGCCGACGGGTGACCCGTCCGTCACGCCCGACGCCTACTGGTGGATCGGCGACCGGCCGATCGGCAAGATCGACACGCTCTACCTCGGCACGATCTCGCGGCTGCCCGGCATCATGCTCGGGTCGGCGTTCGCCATGGTGTGGCGGCCCCTCGCCATCGTTCGTGGTCCACTGCGTTCGAAGGGGCGGATCTTCGACGTGCTGGCCGTGCTCGCGCTCGTCTTCCTCGGCTGGATGTGTGCGAACACGTACCTGGCCACGCCGGCCGGGGCCGATCCGTTCCTGTTCCGTGGCGGACTGTTCCTGACGAGCATCGCCACGCTGGTGGTCATCGCCGCGATCACGCATCGTGGATCGTCGGCCAACCGACGGCTCGGCAGCGGCCTGCTCGTCTGGATCGGATTGCGCTCGTACGGTCTCTACCTCTACCACTGGCCGATCTATCAGATGATCCGCGGGATCGCCGGCAACAAGCTCACGCTTCGCGAGTTCGTCCTGGCGACGATCCTCACGGTCGTCGTCGCCGAGGCGTCGTACCGTCTTCATCGAGACGCCGATCCGAACGGGCCGGTTCCGCACGTGGCGGCGGCGGGTGCGGTCCCGTTCGGCTCGTGGCCCCAAGCTGATCCTCAATGGTGCGATCGCCGTGCTCACGGTGTTCGCGCTCGGCCTCGGGCGTCATGTTGCTCCGTGCGCCGCTCGAACAGAACGAGATCGCCCAGGCGCTCGACGCCGGCAGCGACTTCACCACGAACCTGCTCGACGTCGACGAGATCCCCGTGGCGTCCACCACGACGACCACCACCACGACGACCACGACGACCACGACGACGGTGGCGCCGACGACGATCCTGGACGGGGTCGTTGCCGCTCGACTCGACGCTCGACGGTTCGATGCCGTTGCGCCGACCGAGCGCCGACCACCTTGGCGCCCCCGACCGTGCCGCCGACCACAGCGGCGCCGCCCACCGTGGCCCCGGTGACGCAACTCGGCGTGGTCTGCTCGCTGGAGGGCCTGATCACCGCTGACGGCGCCGCCCACCGCGACCGGATTCCCGCTGGTCGCGCTCGGCGACTCGGTCATGCTGGGTGCCGCCGAGGAGTTGCAGGCCCGCGGCTTCCAGGTCGACGCGTGGTGAGCCGCCAGATGAAGGACTTCGTTCCCACGATGGCGGCGCTGCGTGACAACGGAACGTTCGGGTCGGTCGTCGTGATCCATCTCGGTACGAACGGACCGTTCAGCCAGGAGACGCTCGACGCGATGCTGGCGACCGTGGCGAACGTACCCGTCGTCGTGCTGCTGACGGGCAAGGCCGATCGTGGATGGATCGCCGACAACAACGCCCGGCTGAGGCGGTGCCGGCCACGCATCCGAACGTCACCGTCGTCGACTGGGAGGCGATCTCGGCGGGCTGCGAGGGTCGCTGCTTCTACGACGACGAGATCCACCTCACCCAGTCCGGCCAGGACTACTACGCGGACATGATCGGCAAAGTCCTCGGCCAGCCCTGACCAACCTGAAACGCTGGGGTCAGACCCCAGCGTTTCAGGTTGTGGTTCGCTTGGGAGGGTTCGACGTGCGGGCGTACGCTCGGGGCATGACCACTCCCGTTCGCGTCGCCGTCACCGGTGCTGCAGGCCAGATCGGCTACAGCATCCTCTTCCGTATCGCCTCGGGCTCGATGCTCGGGCCCGACACCCCTGTTGCGCTGCAGCTGCTCGAGATCACGCCGGCGCTCGGCGCGCTCGAAGGCGTGCGTATGGAGCTCGACGACTGTGCCTTCCCGCTGCTCGACAGCGTGGTCTGCACCGACGACGCCGACACCGCGTTCGGCGATGTCGACGTCGCGATCCTCGTCGGGTCGATGCCGCGCAAGGCGGGCATGGAGCGCGCCGACCTGCTGTCGGCCAACGGTGGCATCTTCAAGCCGCAGGGCGAGGCCCTGTCGCGTTCGGCGACCCCGGCCGTCAAGATCCTCGTCGTCGGCAACCCGGCCAACACCAACGCCCTGATCGCCCAGCGCAACGCCGCCGACCTCGACCCGGGCCGATTCACGGCGATGACCCGGCTCGACCACAACCGCGCCAAGACCCAGCTCGCGAAGCGCCTCGGCGTGTCGGTCAACGACATCACCAAGATGACGATCTGGGGCAACCACTCGACCACCCAGTATCCCGACCTGTTCCACTGCGAGGTCAACGGCACCCGCGCCTACGACGCCGTCGGCGACCATGAGTGGTACGACTCGACGTACATCCCCACGGTCGCCAAGCGCGGCGCGGCGATCATCGAGGCCCGCGGAGCGTCGTCGGCAGCCTCGGCTGCCTCGGCCGCGGTCGATCACATCCGTGACTGGACGCTCGGCACGCCCGAGGGCGACTGGGTGTCGATGTCGGTCGTCAGCGACGGCAGCTACGGCGTCCCCGAGGGCATCATCTCGTCGTTCCCGTGCGTGTGCAAGGACGGCGAGTACGAGATCGTCCAGGGCCTCGACATCGACGACTTCAGCCGTGCCAAGATCGACGCCTCCGCCGACGAACTCGTCGAGCGAACGCGACGCCGTCGCCGAACTCGGCCTCATCTGACCCGGACCCACCCCCAACCACTCCAGCGATGAGTCTCAGCGCGCACAGGTCGCGCTGAAACTCATCGCTCGAGGTTGCGCGCCATCCTGCGATGAGTCTGAGCGCGCACTGGTCGCGCTGAAACTCATCGCTGAGTGGGTGGCGACGTGCGGCGCTACCGTCGTGTTCACCGACTCCCCCTTCGTTCATCACGAAGAAGTGGGAGTGACATGGGACTGTTCACCACGGAGTCGCTCGAGTACCTCGAGTCGCATCACGGCATCGCCTCGATCGGCATGCTGACGTCGCTCGGCCTGTCGCCGTTCACGGTGAGACGACTGGTCGAGGCCGGCAATCTCGAATCGATACTCCGTGGCGTCTACCGGATGCCGGCGGTGCCTCTCGACGAGGTCGCCCGGTGTGTGGCGGTCTGCGCCGCGCACCCCGAGGTGGTGGTCAGCGGTCCGACTGCGGGTCGAATCTGGGGCTTGCGTCGGCTGCCGCGCGACGAGCGAATCCATGTGATCGCACCGCCGGGTGGTCGACCGACGACGAGCCGATGGGTCGTTGCCCATCGCACCGCCGCCATCCACGATGGAGATCGGGTCGTGCGGCCCGACGGGATCGTGGTGACCAGCCGGCCCCGAACGGCGCTCGACCTCGCCCGGTCTGTCGGCGCGGGTGATCTGCTGTCGATCATCGAGCAGGTGATGCACGATGGGCGGTGCTCCGACGATCAGATGCGCCGAGTCGCGGTCGACTGGATCACCCCTCGCCGACCGTGGGTACGACGGTACCTCGAGACGCTGAACCGTCGGCTGCCCGGCGGAGCGGCCGAGTCGCATCCCGAAACCGTGGTTGGTGACGCGCTCGCAGCAGCGGGTCTGTTCGGTCTGGAACGGCAGTACCGCATCGATCTTCCGGGGTTCGGTCCCGCTCGATTCGACCTTGCCGTTCCGAGGGTGTCGCTGGCCATCGAGGTCGACATGTTCCCGACGCATCGCGAGTCCGACGGTCGGCGACGCGACGAGTGGCGAGACGAAGCTGCGGTGGGCGCGGGCTGGTCGGTCGAGCGTCTCGGAGAGGCTGATCTCGGTGGACAACTCCCTGCCACGGTCCAGCGGATCCTGGCACTCGTCCGATCACTCCAGCGATGAGTCTGAGCGCGCACAGGTCGCGCTCAAACTCATCGCCGGGGTTGTGCGGGGAGGTGTGATGAGTTCCGGCGCGACACGTTCGCGCTGAGACTCATCGCTGGGGTGGGGGTCACTCGGCGGTGTACTCGAGGCCGATCTCGCCGTCGGCGGCATCCTTGCGGATCGACAGCGTGTCGCCGCTGATCTCGTAGGTGACCTCACCGTCGAGGACGGCGATGACGCTGGCCTCGAGCGCCATCAGATCGTCGGGGCAGGCCATCTTGGTCATGGCCACCGGCCCGAAGGTCATGGTGGTGTCGGTGATCTCGACGCTCGTCGATCCGCTGTTGCAGCCCGTCTGGATCGCTGCTTGCCCGTCGGTGATGGTGAGCGACGCCTCCGCGCCGGCGGGCACCGACGAGATCGCCTCCGTCGCCATGGTGCCCGTCAGGACCCAGGTGGTGCCCTCGAGCGCAGCCGGCTGAACGGCAGCGAGCGTGATCGTGGCGTCGGAGCCGGTCAGGGTCAGGGTCTCGCCGTCGAGCGCGATCTCCGGGCCGCTGGTGAGGAACTCGCTCAGCCACGTGTCCTGGTCCATGAGCGCCTCGTCGCACGCCATCATCGTCGCCATCATCGCACCCACCTCGAGGACGCCGTCGGTGATCGTGTAGCCGCCGTTCTGGGTGTTGCACCCGGCCTGGGCGCTGATCGAGTCGGCTTCGAAGGCGAGCGTGATCTCGGTGTCGGCCACGAGGTCGTACCCCGTGACGTCGGTCGACGTGAAGGCCTTCCCGGCGAGGTCGTCGGCGCTCGGTGCCGAGCCGGAGCCGGATTCGGAGTCGGAGTCGCTCCCACAGGCGGCGAACACGAGGGCCGAGACGGCGAGGACGGCGAGTGCGGTGCGGGGGATCATGGTGGTTCTGACGCTCCTGAGTTCGGAGAAGTTCCCTCAGCGGACGCTGAGTCAGCTGATCATGACACGGCAACTGCGCAACGAGATGCGCATCATCTGATCGATGCCTGCCTTCAGCTCCTCGTCGGTGATCCGCACGGTGTCGCCCGACTCGCCGAGGAGGTCGCTGACCGTCATGATGGCCAGGGCCTCGATGCCCTTGACGGCAGCAATGGTGTACATCATCGCCGCTTCCATCTCCACTCCGATGTGCCCCAGTCGCTTCCACCGGGCAAACGTGGTGGGGTCGGGATCGTAGAAGAGTCCTGAGGTCACGATCGGTCCGACGTGCACCGCGCCGGCCGAGTCGGCACGGCTCAGCCGGGCGGCGGTCTCGCAGAGAGTGAACGTGGCGCTCGGCGCGTAGCCCTCCATCGCGGCGTATCGCAGTGGGGTCTGATCGTCGCTCGACGCCGACACGCCGATCACCGTGTCACCCATCGCCATGCCGTTGCCCAGACCCCCGCACGTACCCACCCGCACCAAGCGGGTCACGCCGAGCATGATCAGCTCCTCGAACACGATGCCGGCGCTGGGGCATCCCATCCCGGTCGACTGCACGCTGATGGGCTTGCCCTCGAATGTGCCGGTGAACCCGAGCATGCCCCGCTCGGAGTTCACACGACGCGCGCCGGGATCGAAGAAGGTCGTCGCGATGTACTCGGCGCGCAGTGGGTCGCCGGGGCACAGGACGTTGGGGGCGTAGTCGCCTGGCTCGGCGCGCAGATGGATGGGCATGCCAGGAGCGTATTGGGCGGGCGTTACTTGAGGAACTTGCTGGTGGTGTTGTCGGCGAGCACCTTGCCGCCGGTCTGGCACGTCGGGCAGTAGTTCACGGTGTAGCCGGAGTACTCGACTGCTCGCACGGCGTCACCGCAGTCGGGGCACGGCTCGCCGGTGCGGCTGTGCATCGCGCTCGGCCGCTCCTTCGACGAGCTCATGTCGTCACGCGTCCGTTCGTAGGCGAGCCCCTCGTCGAGACACGACCGGATCGCTGCGGCGACCACGGCGGCTCCGTCCGCGCCGAGCTTGCGGGTGTTCGCGAACGGCGACACCCGCGCCCGATGACAGATCTCGTTCGCCAGACGTCGACCGATGCCGGCCACCATCCGCTGGTCACGCAGGAACCCGTGGACTCGCATCGAGTTCGCCGCGAACAGCGCGGCGAGTTCGTCGTCGGTGATCGTGGCCGCCTCGGGCCCGAGCTTGTCGAGTGGGGGAGACGTGAGCGCGTCGGCGGAGGGAACGCACCAGACGCCGGCGCGGCGTTCCTTGCCCTGTTCGGTCAGCAGCAGTGCGGTCTCGTCGATGGATCCGTCGGCCGACTCGACCGGCTCGAACACTGAATCGGGCCTGCCCGCCGCGCGGTTTCGCCGATCGCTTCGTGTCGGGCACGAGCCGCCCGCCCTGCATGAGATGCACGACGAACGTCACCGGCTCGAACCGCAGCAGCAGGTACTTGCCCCGTCGGCCGACGTCGAGCAGCGGCTGTCCGAATGCCTCGCGCGGGGGCGGGGACCGCCGTCTTGAGCGCCGTGAAGTTGAACGGCGTGAACCCGGTCAGCACACGCGTCGAGAACCGATCGGTGAGCCGTTCGGCGTGCGCCTGGATCTCCGGCATCTCGGGCATGACGAGCGGTGGGTCCCCAGTCGTGTCTCGGTCGTATCTCAGTCGTAGCGACGTGCGCTCGCGAACCGACGAGAAGACCGAGTCGAGGGCGCCGAACACCGGCTGCGAATCGAGCAGCTTCTGCTGGTCGCCGAAGAGCCGGATCCGACCGGTGATGAATGCCTCCTGGGCGTTGAGTTCACCGGTGGCGACCGCCACCGCGGTGTCCCAGTCCTGCTCCATCTTCACGTCCTCGGGGTCGGCGGGCCCCGCCCCGAACGACGCATCGCCGTCGCCGACGCTGAGGTGGTAGGTCACGTCGCCCTCGGGGCCGTCGCTCACCACCTGGGTCACGCCGATGCTGTGCGACTCGGCGATCTCTCGCATGTGGTCGCTCGCACTGACCTCGTCGGACAGAGCGTTGATCCAGTCGAGACTGAGATAGCGGATCATGGTTCGTAGTCTGCCTGATCATGCCCGCCGACGAACACCAGCTTGACGATCAGCATGACGGCCGCCACGTCGGCGCTCCGATCGAGGAGTGGGTGTTCGCCGCATGGACGCCCGACGCCCGCCTCGGTCTGATCTCGGGCCATCGGATCGTCGGCCGGACGGCGTGGTACTGGTCGGCGCTCGCACGCCGTGACCGTCCGCTCCTGCACGTCACCGACTTCGACGTGCCCGTTCGCGCCGACCCGTTCATCGTGAAGGGGGAGGCGCTCTGGGCCGAACACCACTGCGATGCCGAGATGCAGCAGTGGTCGATCGGCAACGAGACCTATGCCTCGGCCATCGACGATCCCGATGAGGCGCTGGGTCGCGCGTACGGCGACCCGACGCCGATCGCGTTCGATCTCGAGTGGTACGCGACCGCGGGCCCGACGCCGCTCGAGCCGGCGGGTGATCGCGCGTCGATCGATGCGGGGTACGAACAGATCGGGGTGGTGCACGGCTCGATCGACATCCTCGGCGAACCGCGGGTGGAACTCGTCGAGGTCCCGGCACATCGCTGGCATCGGTGGACGTTCGAGTCGACCGGCTTCGGGCCACTGGTGCTGGCGGAGGTGACCGCCCACACCGGCGTGCGTTCGCCGTTCGTGTTCCCCGACGGCAGCATCAGCGATCTCGTCCTCACCCCTCGGGGTTGGGCGCAACGAGCCCGTCGTCACGGCGTGATGTGAGCGATGCACGCACCAGGTGCGTGCATCGCTCACAACATCGGTTTCAGCTGACGGGGTTGAAGGGGGTGCCCTCCTGGGAGGAGGTGAGGTCGCCGAGCGTCAACGACTCGTAGGCGATCTCGGGGTTGGCACGCACCGCGAGGTCGAGCTTGCGGGCGTCGTCACCGACGAGGATCCGCCACCGGCCCTCGCGAACGCCGTCGAGGATCTCCGTACTCGCCTCGGCGGCGGTCATCGGCGCCTGGTCGCGGAACATGTCGGACATCAGCTGCACCATCTCGGCGGTCTCCATGTCGAGCTCATGGGCGCCGTGGCGCATCGAGTTCTCGACGATCGACGTGCCGATGTGGCCCGGCATCACCACGGACACCTTGACGTGCGGTGCGTTGACTCGCAGATCGGTGATCAGCGCCTCGCTGAACCCCTTCACCGCGAACTTCGCCGCCGAATAGGCGGTGTGCGGCCGGTCGGGTCCGATGCTCGCCCAGAACCCGTTGACGCTGGAGGTGTTGACGATGTGGCCCTCGTCGGAGGCGATCACCAACGGCAGGAACGTGCGCACACCGAGATAGACGCCGCCCCAGCAGACGTTGAACGTCCGCTCCCACACCTCGCGTGGGATCGGTGATCATGGAGCCGCCGCCCCCGATGCCGGCGTTGTTGAACAACAGGTTCACGTGGTCGGTCTGGTGCTGCGTGACCACGGCGTCACGGAACGCCAACTGCGACGCCTCGTCGGACACGTCGCAGACGTGCGTGGTCACGACGGTGCCGGCCGGGCGCATCGGCGAGCGCAAGCCGCTTCGTCTCCTCCATCTCCTCGACCGACAGGTCACACAGCGCGACGTGGCACCCCTCCGCGGCGAGTTGTCGGACGAGTTCTCGCCCCATCCCGCTCGCACCGCCCGTGACGACCGCGACCTTGCCCGTGAAGCTCTCCATTCGGCATGCTCGCACAGCCGTCACGATGTGTCAGACACATCGTGTACGGATGCCGGCATCCGACTGCTTCACTGGGGGCGTGGCCTACGAGACCGACATCCTCGACGACTTCGCAGCGCAGCGCCGCGGGCCGAGCTACCCCGATGTGGTGGTCGAGATGGGCATGCTCGTGGAGGACCGTGCGAGTCACTTCTGCGGCGACCGTGGTCCGCTGGAGCGCCGAAGGGCGTGACGCTGCAGGATCGCAACGACTACATCCGCCACTTCACCTGGAAGCCGGGCGGCTTCCTGATCGAGGGTCGGCCGGTCACGCTCGTGCGGCCACCGAGCGCCACGGCCGCCACCCAGCGCATCACGGCGTCAGGTTCGGTTGCGGGCGACGGCCGGGCCCGGGTGGCCGCGGCCAGCCGGATCTGGGTCGAGGGCCGACACGATGCCGAACTGCTCGAGCACGTGTGGGGCGACGACCTTCGCGAACTCGGCATCGTCGTGGAGCCCCTCCACGGCGCCGACGACCTCGCCGCTGCGGTGGCGGACTTCGGGCCGAGTGCCGACCCGCCGGCTCGGTGTGTTGCTCGATCATCTGGTGCCGGGATCGAAGGAGACGCGCATCGCCGCCACGGTTCGAGATCCCGAACGTGCTGATCACCGGGCATCCGTTCGTCGACGTGTGGGCCGGCATCCGCCCCAAGGTGCTCGGCCTCGACGAGTGGCCCGACGTCCCCAAGGGTGACGTTCCCTGGAAGGAGGGTCTGTGCGCAGCCCTCGGTGTGCCGTTCGAGGGCTTCTGGCCGCGGCTTCGCAATCAGGTCAACACCTTCGCCGACCTGCGACCCGAACTGGTCGGCGCAGTGGAGCAACTCATCGACTTCGTCAGCGAGTGACCCGCCACCGCACCCGCCACCTGACCCGCCCAACGCTGTTTGCGTGACAGTTCAGTCGGGCCGTCCCAACCGAATTGTCACGCAAACCGGGTGAGAGGCGTGAGAGGCGTGAGGGGGAAGTGGTTGGTGCTCAGACGAAGGCGCCGGCGAACACCAGGCTGACGATCGTCATCACCTTGATGAGGATGTTCATCGACGGGCCGGAGGTGTCCTTGAAGGGGTCGCCGACCGTGTCGCCGACGACGGCCGCCTTGTGGGAGTCGCCGCCCTTGCCGCCGTGGGCGCCGGCCTCGATGTACTTCTTGGCGTTGTCCCAGGCGCCACCGGAGTTGGCCATGAAGATCGCCAGGCGAACCCGGTCACGAGTGCACCGGCGAGCAGGCCACCGAGCGCGTCGACGCTGATGAAGCCGACGACGAGCGGGACCACCACGGCGAGCGCTCCCGGAGCGATCATCTCGCGCAGTGAGGCCTCGGTCGAGATGGCCACGCAGCGAGCCGAATCGGGCACGACGCCGGGGAGGCCTTCGCGCAGACCCGGGATTTCACGGAACTGGCGGCGCACCTCCTCGATCATCTTCTGGGCGGCACGACCGACGGCGTCGATGGTCAGCGCAGCGAACAGGAACGGCAGCGCCGCACCGATGAACAGGCCGATGAACACCTCGACTCCACCGATGTTCGAGTTCAACGCCGCGGCCGGATCGGCGTCGAGGATCGCGAACTCGAAGCTCTTGAACAACGCCAGGGCCGTGAGTGCCGCGGAACCCACGGCGAACCCCTTGGCGATCGCTGCGGTGGTGTTGCCGAGCGAATCGAGCGCGTCGGTCACCTCCCGCACCGACGGGTCCAGCTCCGGCCATCTCGGCGATACCGCCGGCGTTGTCGGCGATCGGGCCGTAGGCGTCGACCGAGACGACGACACCGGTGGTCGCGAGCATCCCGATGGCCGCGACAGCGATGCCGTAGATGCCCCCGAAATCCTCCCCGAGCCCGCCGAAGGCGTCGGAGGTGAAGGCGAGCTGGCCGCCCCAGTAGGCGATGCCGACACCGGCGAGGATCAGCACGACGGAAGCGGCGACCGACACCATGCCCGAGCTGATGCCGGCGAGCACCGTCGTGGCCGGGCCGGTCTCGGACTGCCGGGCGATCTTCTTGACCGGGCCGAACCCGTCGGACGTGTAGTACTCGGCGCACTTGCCGAGCGCCCATCCGGCGATCAGGCCGCCGATGACGGAGATCGCGAGGCCGAGCGGGTTCTCGAACTCGTCGCCGGAGAACAGCCAGAGCGAGGCGCCGACCACGCCGATCGCGGTCAGCACCATCGCCACGTTGGTGCCCATGTGGAGTGCGCGGCTCAGCGAGTGCGAGTCCGTGGAGACACCGCCCTTGACGAAGAACGAGCCGATGATCGATGCGACCATGCCGATGAACGCAATCGCCATCGGGAACACGAGCAGGCTGATGACGCCGGTGTCACCCGACTGTTCAGCGGTGAGGGCGAGGGCGAACGCGGTCAGTGAGATCGGCGCGATGATCGACCCTGCGTACGACTCGAAGAGGTCGGCACCCATGCCGGCGACGTCTCCGACGTTGTCGCCCACGTTGTCGGCGATGGTCGCGGGGTTGCGCGGGTCGTCCTCGGGGATGCCGACTTCCACCTTGCCGACCAGGTCGGCGCCGACGTCGGCGGCCTTGGTGTAGATGCCGCCGCCGACGCGGGCGAACAGCGCGATCGACGACGCACCGAGGCCGTAGGCGGTGAAGATCTCGAACGCTTCGTCGACCTCCATCCAGACGACGAACACGAGATAGGTGACCATCAAGCCGAGCAGCGCGAGGCCCGCGACGCAGAAGCCCATCACGGCACCGCCTCGGAAGGCGATCGGCAACGCTGCACCGGGCCCTGACTTGGCAGCCTCGGTCGTCCGGGCGTTCGCCATCGTCGCCACGGTCATGCCGGCGTATCCGGCGGCCGCCGACAGCAGCGCTCCCAACAGGTAGGTGATCGATGCCAGCGGGTTGATGACGACCGCCAGGAGGATCATCATCGCGACGACGAACACCGACACCCACTGGTACTCCTTCTTCAGGAAGGCGCGGGCGCCGGTGGCGATCTCGTTCATCAGGAAGACCATGCGGTCGTTCCCTGGGGAGGCCTTCTCGACCACCTTGTAGTAGTAGAACGCGAGGATGAGTGCGCCAACTGCCGAAGCAGCGGCGAGATATGGGACAGCGTCCACTGGCTTGGTGCCTCCTGGGGCGTCGAGTCGATCGATTCGCTGTCGAGCGAATCGGATCATGATGGTCGGCGGGCACGTTAGATCCCAACCCGCGCGAAAGGAACCCGTCGCGTCGGATCGTGTCGACGCGGGTCGTGTCGTCGAACCGGCGATCGATTGGGCGGTGGCACGTCGCCGGGGAGTAGTTTCCCTCGAATGGCACAGACGTTGAACCGTGGTCCCGTTTCGGGCACCGCAGTCAATCCGCCGAAGAGGAAGGGTTTCGTCCGCGACTTCTACTCGACCGCTGTCGGTAAGAAGTACGTGATGGCGATCACCGGCATCATCGGCATCCTGTTCGTGGTCGGCCACATGGTCGGCAACCTCAAGGTGTACCTCGGTGTCATCACCGAGGGCGACGAACGCATCTACGACGTCGACCTCTACGGCGAGTTCCTGCGCGAGATCCTCGTGCCGATCCTGCCGCGGACGATCTTCCTGTGGGGCCTGCGACTGCTGCTCATCGGGGCGTTGCTCCTGCACCTGCACGCGGCGTACTCGCTCACCGTGCTCAACCGCAAGGCCCGGCCGGTCAAGTACCAGACGCCACGTGACTATCAGGTCGCCAACTTCGCCAGTCGCACGATGCGGTGGACCGGCATCATCGTGGTGCTGTTCCTCGCCTTCCACCTCGCCGATCTCACGTGGGGCTGGCTCAACCCCGACTACGTGCGCGGCGCCCCGTACCACAACATCGACGCGTCGCTGTCCCGACTCCCGGTGGCGATCCTCTACATCGTCGCCAACATCGCCCTCGGCATCCACCTGTTCCACGGCACCTGGTCGCTGTTCCAGTCGATGGGATGGAGCAACCCCCGTTTCAACTCGTGGCGACGAGGGCTCGCCACTGCCGTGGCCACGGTGATCGTGGTCGGCAACGTCTCGATCCCGATCGCGGTGCAGGCGGGAATCATCGAGTTCGACCCGGATGCCGTGACCGCCACCGAGGAGGCAGCGCCGTGACCATCACTCTCGACTCCAAGATCCCCGACGGCCCGCTGGCCGACAAGTGGCAGAACTTCATCGCCAACGAGAAGTTGGTGAACCCGGCCAACAAGCGCAAGTTCAAGATCATCGTGGTCGGCACCGGCCTCGCGGGTGCGTCGGCGGCAGCCACGCTCGGCGAACTCGGCTACCAGGTGGAGGCGTTCACGTTCCACGACTCGCCGCGGCGTGCCCACTCGATCGCCGCCCAGGGCGGCATCAACGCGGCGAAGAACTACCAGGGCGACGGCGACAGCGTCCACCGTCTCTTCTACGACACGATCAAGGGCGGCGACTTCCGCGCCCGCGAGGCCAACGTGCACCGCCTCGCCGAGGTGTCGGTCGACATCATCGACCAGATGGTCGCGCAGGGCGTGCCGTTCGCCCGCGAGTACGGCGGCCTGCTCGACAACCGCAGCTTCGGTGGCGCACAGGTCAGCCGCACGTTCTACGCCCGTGGCCAGACCGGCCAGCAGCTCCTCATCGGTGCGTACCAGCAGCTCGCCCGCCAGATCGGCCTCGGCAACGTCAAGCTGTGGAACCGCATGGAGATGGTCGACGTCGTCAACATCGACGGGCGCTGCGCCGGCATCGTCACGCGTGACCTCATGACCGGTGAGTTCTCGTCGCACTCGGCGCACGCCGTCGTGCTCGCCACCGGCGGCTACGGCAACGTGTTCTACCTGTCGACCAACGCCATGGCGTGCAACGTGACCGGCGCGTGGCGTGCGCACCGCCGCGGCGCGGCGTTCGCCAACCCGTGCTTCACGCAGATCCACCCCACCTGCATCCCGCAGGCCGACGACTTCCAGTCCAAGCTCACCTTGATGTCGGAGTCGCTGCGCAACGACGGTCGCATCTGGGTCCCGAAGAATCCCGACGAGACCCGTCGCGCCGATCAGGTCCCCGAGGACGAGCGTGACTACTACCTGGAGCGGATCTACCCGAGCTTCGGCAACCTGGCACCTCGCGACGTGTCGTCGCGTGCCGCCAAGCGCATGGTCGACGCCGGCCAGGGGGTGGGCCCGCTCAAGAACGGCGTCTACCTCGACTTCGCCGAGGCGATCGGTCGACTCGGCGAGGACACGATCCGCGAGCGCTACGGGAACCTGTTCGACATGTACGAGCGCATCACCGGCGAGAACCCGTACGACGTGCCGATGCGCATCTACCCGGCGAGCCACTACACGATGGGTGGTCTGTGGGTCGACTACGAGTTGATGACCACGGTCCCAGGTCTGTACTGCGCCGGCGAGGCCAACTTCTCCGACCACGGCGCCAACCGTCTCGGTGCGTCCGCGCTCATGCAGGGTCTGTCCGACGGCTACTTCGTGTTGCCGTACACCATCTCGCAGTACCTGTCGCAGTGGCTCAACAAGCCGATCCCCGATGCCTCCCACGAGGAGTTCCGCAAGGTCCAGCAGGAGGCGACCGATCGCTTCAAGGGGTACATGGCCATCGGTGGCACCCGTGGCCCCGACCACTTCCACCGTGAACTCGGCAAGATCATCTGGGACTACTGCGGCATGGACCGCAACGCCACCGGCCTGGAGAAGGCCCTGTCGGAGATCCCGGCGCTGCACGAGGAGTTCAAGAAGGACCTCAAGGTCACCGGCAGCGACACCAACGTCAACCAGACCCTCGAGAAGGCGGGCCGGGTCGACGACTTCTTCGAACTCGGCATGTTGATGTGCAAGGACGCCCTCAACCGCGAGGAGAGCTGTGGCGGTCACTTCCGCTCCGAGCACCAGACCGACGAGGGCGAGGCACTGCGCAACGACGACGACTTCGCCTACGTGAGCGCCTGGGAGTGGTCCGGCGACATGGCGAATCCGATCGAGCACAAGGAACCACTCGAGTACGAAGTCGTGCACTTCCAGACACGGAGCTACAAGTGAGCAGCCTGACCAACCTCACCCTCAAGATCTGGCGCCAGGACGGCCCGACCGGCCAGGGCCGTTTCGAGAGCCACCAGATCCCCGAGATCAGCGACGAAGCATCGTTCCTCGAGGTGCTCGACATCCTCAACGAGCGACTGATCGAGGAGGGCAAGGAGGCCATCGTCTTCGACCACGACTGTCGCGAGGGCATCTGCGGGACGTGCTCGTTGATGATCGACGGTCAGGCTCATGGCCCCTCGCGGGGCGCGGCCACGTGCCAGATCCACATGCGGACGTTCAAGAGCGGCGACGAGATCGTCGTCGAACCCTGGCGGGCGGCTGCGTTCCCGATCATCAAGGACCTGATGGTCGACCGTTCACCACTCGATCGGATCATCGAGGCCGGTGGGTACATCACGGCGCCCACCGGTGGCGCCCCCGACGCCAACCTGATCCCGATCCCCAAGCCCGTTGCCGACGCTGCGATGGACGCAGCGGAGTGCATCGGCTGTGGCGCGTGCGTGGCGGCGTGCCCGAATGGTGCCGCGAGCTTGTTCACCTCGGCGAAGATCGCCCACCTCAACCTGCTGCCGCAGGGCCAGGCCGAGCGCTACAAGCGTGCCGAGGCGATGGTCGAGAAGATGGACGAGTACTTCGGCTCGTGCACGAACCACGGCGAATGCCAGGCGGCGTGCCCGAAGGAGATCTCGATCGACAACATCGCGATCATGAACGTCGACTACCTCAAGTCGAAGTTCAAGAACCGCAAGTCCCTCGCCCGCTGAACCTGAAACGCCGGGGTCTGACCCCGGCGTTTCAGGTTTCGCGTGTGATGGTCGTGGCGTAGTGGTTGGTGCCGGTGATCTCGCCGGCGGTCATCGTCAGGTCGATCGTCAGGAGGCCCGTGGTGTCCGGGGCATCGAAGCGCAGGCGGCCCACCTTGACGACGTCGTCGGCGCCGACGGCACCTCCGAATCTCCAGCGCTGCCGTCCACCGGGCCAGGCGGCGACGACGTCGACGACGGCGAAGTCGAGGGCGGTTCGCAGGTCGCTGATCAGGTGGACGTCGATGCCGATGCGGTCTCCGGGTTCGAGGAGATCGGGTAGCGGATCGGCCACGACGATCACCGGCAGCACATGCCGCGCTGGACCGCGTCGCAGGCGAACTTCGGGACGCGATCGGCGTCGAGGATGCCGGTCGCGATCGCCGGCGCCGAGTCGTTGAGCGACGAGAAGCAGAACCCGCCCGTGGGGTGGTACTTCAGACGCCGCAGCGCTTCGATCTGGACCTTGAGGACGTGGGACTGGTAGTGCTGCGTGGTGTCGCGCCACTCCTCGTAGGTGTCGAAATCGCTCGGCGGGAAGAGCCGCTCGAAGGTCGAACGGTCGTAGCCGTGTTCGGCCGCGAGGCGATCCCAGTCGAGATCGGGCCATTCGGCGACGGCCAGCTCGTCGTCGATGAACGGGGCCGAGCGTGGCGCCGAGTCGGCACCGAACTCGCTGACGAAGCGCACCATCCTCGGGAGGCGACGGGCGAAGTCCGCGAGGTCGCCGGCCTCACCGTGGTGCCACCCGAACCAGAGGTGGCTGTCGGTTCCGTCGAGTTGGGGCAGGTGGGGAAGGACGCCCGAATGCGCCACGACATGGCGTGTGCTGTCGGCCTTCTCGAGTGCCCGCTTGACCCAGCGGTCGAGCACGCTGCGATTCCAGCTCGGGAGCTGTGCGGCGGTGATGGTGCGGACCTCTCGTCTCCAGCCGGGCGCGCCGTCGTACGCGTCCGTGCCGCCGGGGTCGTCGTGCGCGTTCCACATCGCGATGGACGGGTGGTGCCCGAGCAGGTCGACCGCCGCACGCGCCTGTTCGACCGCCTGCGCGCGCACCGACCGGGCGTGACGCCACTGGAGCGGGAAGTCCTGGAGGAGCAGGATCCCGAGTTCGTCGGCGACGGCGTACACCTCACGATCGGCGATGTGGCCGTGGATGCGAAGCGCGTCGAGCCCGAGATCGACGGCCGCTTGGAGGTCGCCGCGGATGCGCTCGGACGTGGCGTCGGCGGGCAGCTCGGCGACCGGCAGGTAGTTGGCGCCCTTGAGGAAGAGGCGTTCACCGTTGACGGTGCACCGCCAGTTGTCCCAGGTGATCTGGCGCAGCCCGGTACGCCGATCACGGCGGTCGCTCACCTCGCCGTCGACCAGCACCTCCACGTCGACGTCGACGAGTGGCTGTGCTCCGAGCGTCCGCGGCCACCACAGCTGCGGGTCGGTGATGTCGACGTTCCACTCGATCTCGTTCTGGCCGGACGCCACGACGAGTTGCGACTCGTCGCTGACGTCACCGTCGATCGACGTCCGGATCGTCACGGCCACTTCGCGGTCGCTGTCGAGCCGAGCGGCGATGCGCAGGTGGGCGCGCCGTTCGTCGGCGTCGCGGCACAGCACCCGCAGGCGGTCGATCCTGACCGGCCCCGTGTCGTAGCACTTGACCGGCCGCCACAGCCCGCCGGGGTTGGCGGTCGACGTCGGTGACTGGAAGACGCCGGTGATGTTGCGCCGGCCGGTCGTCGAGGTCTGCGGCGAACACGTCACCTCGACGGCCAGGACGTGGTCGTCGGCGAATCGCGACAGCGTGGTCACGTCGAACGTGTGCGGGAAGAAGTAGCCCTCGGGGTCGCCGAGGTACGCGCCGTCGAGCCACACGTCGGCCTGGTAGAAGACGCCGTCGAGGGTGATCCAGCGTCGTCGTCCGTCGGGTGGCGGCGTGGCGGTGAACGCGTGTCGGTACATCACCGGGCCGTCGGTGGTCGCGAACTCGGGGGTGTTGCGCCAGTGGCCGGGGACCGGGACCGGCGTCCACGTGCTGTCGTCGGTGTCGAGGCCGATCCCGCTGCGGCGAACGTCGTCGTCGGCGACGGCTGCCAACCAGACACCGGACAGTTCCATCGATCGGATGGTACTCAGCATCGTCTCGCGCGGCCTCGCCGCTCCGTGGATGATGGCCTCGCCGCTCCGCGAAGCGCGTTCGCGGCCGGAGCGCTAGGTTCGGGCCATGGCTGACACGGCAATGGATCGACCGACACATCTCGCAGCGACGCTCGGTGAGTTGCGCGAGTCGGGGTGGGTGTCGCGGCCCGTCAAGCAGGAGGTTCGTGAGCACGCCATCGAGAAGGTGGCGGCGGGCGAGCCGTTGTTCGCCGGCGTGGCGGGCTACGAGGACACGGTGATGCCGCAGCTGGAGAACGCGCTGCTGGCGGGCCACGACGTGATCTTCCTCGGCGAGCGAGGGCAGGCCAAGACCCGCATGATCCGGTCGCTGACCGGGCTGCTCGACGAGTGGATGCCGATCGTCGCCGGCAGCGAGATCAACGACGATCCGTACGCGCCGGTGTCGAAGCACGCCCGCGACCTCGTGGCCGAACTGGGCGACGACACGCCGATCCACTGGGTGCACCGCAGCGAGCGCTTCGGCGAGAAGCTGGCGACGCCCGACACGTCGATCGCCGACCTGATCGGTGAGGTCGACCCGATCAAGGTGGCCGAGGGCCGCTACCTCTCCGACGAGTTGACGCTGCACTACGGGCTCGTTCCGCGAACCAACCGCGGCATCTTCGCCATCAACGAACTCCCCGACCTCGCCGAGCGCATCCAGGTCGGCATGCTCAACGTGCTCGAGGAACGTGACATCCAGATCCGTGGCTACAAGATCCGCCTGCCGCTCGACGTGATGTTGCTGGCGTCGGCCAACCCGGAGGACTACACGAACCGCGGCCGGATCATCACCCCGTTGAAGGATCGTTTCGGCAGCCAGATCCGCACCCACTACCCGCTCGAGGTGCACACCGAGGTCGAGATCATGCGCCAGGAAGCGGTGCCGCTGAACATCACGACCGCGGCCGGCGACATCCAGGTCGACGTGCCCGACTACCTCGCCGACGTGGTGGCCACGTTCAGTCATCTCGCTCGCGCCAGCAACCACGTCAACCAACGCTCCGGTGTGAGCGTTCGTCTCAGCGTCGCCAACTTCGAGGCGCTGGCGGCGAACGCGCTGCGACGCGGGCTGCGGGCGGGGGAGCGTCACGTGGTGGCGCGCGTCGACGATCTCGACGCGCTCGCCGCGAGTTCGATGGGCAAGATCGAGATCGAGTCGCTCGACGACGGCCGCGAGGGAGCGATCATGGAGAACCTCATCAAGGGTGCCGTGCTCAGCGTGTTCAAGGAGATCGTGCCGCCCGAGCAGACGCGTGCCGTGATCGGCGCCTTCGAGGACGGTGCCGTTGCCCACACGGGCGCCGGAGTCACGACCGAGGAGCTGGCCCGGCTCGTCGAAGAGGTCGATGCGCTCCGCACCCCGGTGGCGATCCTGACCGGAGGCGACGAATCGCCGGCCGCGGTGGCCGCCGCGGTGGAGTTCGTCCTCGAGGGCCTGCACCTCGCCAAGCGTCTGAACAAGGACGCCAGCGGTGCCAGCGCCACCTACCGCGGCCGCACCTGAAAGACCGGTCTTTCCGGACCCGACCCCGAAAGACCGGCTCAGGCGAGGAAGCGCTCGGCGGCGGGGGTGAGGTCGCGGTCGGCGTCGAGGAGCCCGGGCGGTGCGTCGGGTGCGGAGATGGCGGGTTCGAGGAAGCACACCTCGATGCGCACGCCGTCGGAGATCGCGTCGTCGAGTGAGTCGACCAGCTGTTCGACGATGAGCCCGGCGGCGTCGAGGTCGTCGTGGCCCGGATGGAAGCCCGTGATCACGACCGGTCCGTCGAAGTCGTCGGCACCATCGCGAATCGCATGTCCCCACTGTGTCGAGGCCGTTTCCAGTTGCCGGTCGCCGATGGCTTCGTCGTGCTCCCACGGGGTCTCGAGCAGGATTCCGAGCAACGACGCGCGGCCGACGTACTCCTCGATCGGGGTCGTGTCGGGCATGACGGACGCAACCACGGGACGGCTCCCACCGAGAATGCTCCACGTGTCGCGCCACGGCTGTGTCGGCGCACCGTGGGGGATCTCGGCGAACGGCACCCATCCGGCCACGCTGTCGCCGAATCGGTCGGCGACCCGCTCGACCCAGCGGGGCCACCACGCGATGAACGTCTCGTCGTCGTCGAAGCCGCCGTCGTTGTCGAACCAGCGGGGGATCGACCCGTCGTGGAGCGTTGCCCACACCTGCAGGCCGATCGCGTCGGCGGCCGCCAGCATCTGCTCGTAGCGGTCGGCCCAGTCGTCGTCGAGGCTCGCCGGTCGTGGTTGGAGTCGCGCCCAGTCGAGCGTGAGCCGCACGTCGGTGACGCCGGCCTCGTGCAGTACGACGAGGTCGTCGGGCCACCGGTGGACGAACCCGTTGCCGGCGGTGGAACCGATGTCGGAGTTGTCGGCGAACCCGAGCGTGCTCGCCGTGGTCAGTGCAGCGCCTCGGCGGAATGGCATCGGGGTCGAATGCGAATCGTTCAGATGAACGGGCTGCGGGTCCAGAGATCGGACGTGTCGACGTTGGCCGGCGACGGCGTCCCGACGAGCTCGACGACGTCGATCGGCCCCGGGAATCCTCGCAGTTCGACCTCACCGAACGGTTCGGCGTGGACGCCCTCGGGGAGCCGTTCGAGCTGCATCGTCGGTATCAGCACCTCGACGCCCTTGGCGTGGTCGCACAACCTCGCGGCCATGTTGACGGCCGATCCGATGTAGTCGTCGCCCTCGAAGAGCAGTGCGTGGCCGGTTGCCAGGCCCGCCCGAACGGTCAGCGGCGCGCACACGTCGGTCGCTCGCTGCTCGAGGTCGAGCACGAACTCGATGGCGTCACGCTGTTCGACGGCGACGATCATGCAGCCGTCGCCGAGCCACTTGGCGATGCGCACACCGCGATCGGATGCCACCGTGCGCACGATGCCACGGAACGTGCTGAGCACGCGTCCGGCAGCATCGTCGCCGAACGCTGCGGTGTAGTTCGTGAATCCGGACAGGTCGACGAACACGAACGTGCGGGGGACACGCATGACGACGATGTTATTGGCTCCGAACAGCCAAGGAGCGTATGACCCGTTAAGTTCCTGTCATGGCACAGCGATTCAGGTACTCGCGGTGGGACGGTTCGCAGACGGGCTTCGAATTCGACGCCGATGCGGCCTTCGACGAGCTGACCGACGAACTGCTGTACCACGGCGACGTCAATGCGGCGTTGCGCCGCATGATGCAAGAGGGCATGCGCGACCGCAACGGCGAGGAGCTGCAGGGCATTCGCGAACTCCTCGAGAAGCTCCGACAGGAACGCCAGCAGCGTCTGGAGAACTCCGACCTCGGCGGCGTCTACGACGAGATCAAGGAGCAGCTCGACGACATCATCGACGAGGAGCGCCACGCCGTCGAGAACGCGCTCAACGAGGCACTCAACTCCGGTGACGAGCGTCGAGCGCAGAACGCGCAGGCAGCTGCCGACGAGCGCAACATGCGCCTCGACCTGATGCCCGACGATCTCGCCGGCAAGGTCCGTGAACTCGATGCGTACAACTTCGAGTCGAAAGAGGCCAAGCAGCGCTTCGAGCAGCTGATGGACAAGCTGCGCGAGCAGCTGATGCAGCAGATGGTCGACCAGATGTCGGGCGCCATGGCCGAACATGACGCCCGAGGACATGGCGCGCATGAAGGACATGATGGCGGCGCTCAACGAGATGCTCGAGAAGCATCAGCGTGGCGAGGATCCGGGCTTCGAACAGTTCATGGAGGAGTACGGCGACTTCTTCCCGGAGAACCCCGAGACGGTCGAGGAACTGCTCGAACAGATGGCCAAGCGCATGGCCGCGATGCAGGCGATGATGAACTCGATGACGCCCGAGCAGCGCGCGCAGCTCCAGCAGCTGTCCGATCAGCTCATGGAGGACATGGACCTGCAGTGGCAGATGCAGCAGCTCTCGGGCAACCTGCAGCAGATGTTCCCGCAGCTCAACTGGAACCAGAGCTACGACTTCGAGGGCCAGGATCCCATGGGGTTCCAGCAGGCGATGCAGGCAATGCAGGACATGGGTGACCTCGACCAGCTCGAGAACCTGTTGCGCAATGCGTCGAGTCCCGCCGCGCTCGCCGAGGCCGACATGGATCGCGTGCGTGACCTCATGGGCGACGACGCCGCGCGGTCACTCGAACGTCTTGCCGAGCTGACCAAGATGCTGGAGGAGGCCGGCCTCATCGAGCAGAAGGAGGGCCGCCTCGAGTTGACCCCGAAGGGGTTGCGCAAGATCGGCTCGAACGCGCTGCGCGACCTCTTCTCGAAGTTGGCCAAGGACACCGTCGGTCAGCACCAGACGTCGAACCTCGGCCAGGGCCACGAGCGCACCTACGACACCAAGCCGTACGAGTACGGCGACCCGTTCCAGCTCGATCTGAATCGAACGATCCGCAACGCGATCGCGGCGTTCGGGCGGGGGATCACCGGTTCGACTCGACCCCGTCCGACTTCGAGATCGAGCGGACCGAACACCTCACCCGATCGTCGACGGTGCTGATGCTCGACCTGTCGCTGTCGATGCCGATGCGTGACAACTTCCTGCCGGCCAAGAAGGTCGCGATGGCGTTGCACAGCCTGATCACGTCGCAGTTCCCGCGGGACTATCTCGGCATCGTCGGGTTCTCCGAGACCGCGCGGATCCTCACCGCCGAACAACTCCCCGAGGTGTCGTGGGACTTCGTGTACGGCACCAACATGCAGCACGGCTTCATCCTCGCCCGCAAACTGCTCGCCCGTGAGTCCGGCACCAAGCAGATCATCATGATCACCGACGGCGAGCCGACCGCGCACATCATGGACAACGGGATGCCGTTCTTCAACTATCCGCCGGTCCGTGAGACGGTCGAGGCCACGCTGCGTGAGGTCGTTCGCTGCACCAAGGAGCAGATCCGGATCAACACGTTCGGCCTCGGTGCCGACGGGTCGCTGCGAGCCTTCATCGAGCAGATGACACAGATCAACCGCGGTCGGGCGTTCTTCACGACGCCGGAGCATCTCGGCGACTACGTGCTCGTCGACTTCATGGAGGGCAAGCGCGCCCTCGCCGCCCGCAGGCGCCGCGCCGGGTGATTCGCGCGTTGCGCGCGATTCCCTGAAATCCCCCCTTGCCAAATCTCCGTGTGCTATGGCAGAATGACGCCACTGTAATTACATCGCTGTCGATCATTCGTTTGGGGGCGGGTGATTGCGCCCAACTCGTGCCCACGGGCCTGCAGGAGGTCCTCACATGCAGTTCATCACCACATCCAGTATCACGGTCAGTGCCACACCGGTCGAACCCGACCCCGATTGGCACGACTACGCCAACTGTCTGGGTGTGGACCCCGATCTCTTCTTCCCCGAACGTGGTGCGTCCACCCGCGAGGCCAAGGAGGTCTGTCGAGGGTGCGAGGTGCGTCACGACTGCTTGGAGTTCGCGTTGCAGAACGGCGAGAAGTTCGGGATCTGGGGTGGATTGTCCGAGCGTGAACGTCGGCGCATCCGTCGCCAGCGTGCCCAGGTTGCCCGCAGCACCATCGGCGCCTGAGGGTCCGGCGCCCGAGAATTCCGGCGCCACAGGAATTCGCCGCCTGAACCCCGGCAACGATGTTCGTGGGGTAGCGTGTCCGCATGCCTGGTGGCCCCGAATTGATCATCATCCTCGTCGTGGTCCTGGTGCTCTTCGGCGGCTCGCAGCTGCCCAAGCTCGCCAAGAACCTCGGCAAGGCACAGAAGGAATTCAAGGACGGCATGGGTGAAGGTGCAGCGACGCCGACCTCCCAGGCTCCCGCCCAACCGCCGGCCCAGCCGACGTCGTCCACCCCGCCACCTCCGCCGCCGCCGCCGGTCCCACCGCAGCAGTAGGCACGAGCAGTCGACGAGCAAACAGTCGACGCGGTCGTTCCAGCAGTCGACTCAGTTCGACACAGTGCGACGCAGTTGCGTCGTCGATCAACGACGACGAATCAGGGGGTTCCCTCCGCGATCAGACGGTTTCCTCGACGCGCCGGCGCTTCAGGATCCGGCGGCGTTCACGCTCGCTGCATCCGCCCCACACGCCATGGTCGATGCGCTCCTCGAGGGCGAACTCCAAGCACGTGTTGATGACCGGACAGTCGCGGCAGATCTTGCGGGCGCGGTCGACGCCCACGCCGTCGCTCGGGAAGAACGTGGCCGGCGGATGCAACCGGCAGTTGCCGTCGGCCATCCAGGCGGTGAGCGAATCAGGATCGTGGGGCGCATTGCCCAGTTCGGTCGGGCGTTCGACGGTGACGTCGAGGCTGCGCTTGCGGTTGATCATCGGGAAACCTTTCTCCGACCGGTTGACGGGGGGTCCTGGTCGTCGTGTGGGCTGTGGTGGGCGTTGTGTCTTTGACGTTGCGACGGCACGATCAGTTCCCGCTCTCGACGGATTTTCTCGCCCGGGTCGCAATGTTGCGATGTTGGTGCTGAATCGTAACGCATCCGTAATACGAATGCGAGCACCGTTCGGCTGAACCCCGGTCCGGTAGCATCCTGGTCCATGACCGACCTCGCCGAGACCCAGGCCCCGCGTGCGCACGCCCGCATCGTCTACCACGGGCCGGTGGCGCCGCACTGGGAGGTCTACGGCGACTGGGGCGATCGGCAGGTGCTCGACGAGTTCCGTGCCCGTGTGCTGGCACGATTGGTGCTGCTCACCCGCGACGATCCGCAGTTCCGCCGCAACCGTGAGCGCATCGTGCGCGACGCCGAGCGTGAACGGATCACCATCGAGTGGGACCTCGGCTACGCCGAGGACACGGTCTGACCGGCCGGCACCAGCTGGAGAGCGGCGGTTCCGTGGCGCTGGCCGACGAACGTTTCCTCAATCGTGAACTGAGCTGGCTCGCGTTCAACGACCGGGTGCTGCAGCTCGCCGCCGAGCCCGGCATCCCGCTGCTCGAACGGGCGAAGTTCTGCGCGATCACCGCGACCAACCTCGACGAGTTCTTCCAGGTTCGGGTCGCTGCGCTGAAGGACCAGATCGAAGCGGGCATCGACAAGCCGTCACCCGACGGTCGCACGCCGGCGCAGACGCTCGCCGAGGTCGGCCACACCGTCCTCGAGCTCATCGACCGCATCGATTCGGTGTTCGTCGACCGGCTCGTCCCCGAGCTGAGCGAAGCCGGTGTCGACATCATCTCGTGGTCCGACGTCACCGACGACGAACTCGAGTTGCTCGACCTGTGGTTCGAAGAGCGCGTGTTCCCCGTCCTCACGCCCTTGGCGGTCGACCCGGGTCACCCGTTCCCGTACATCTCCGACCTCGCACTGTCGCTCGCAGTGAACGTGGCCGACCCCGAGACCGGCGACCGCCGGTTCGCCCGCGTCAAGGTCCCCCGGCTCTTCCCGCGCCTCGTCGAGTCGTCGCCGGGTCGCTTCCTGCCGGTCGAGCAACTGATCGCGGCACGACTCGACCGGCTCTTCGTGGGCATGATCGTCGAGGACTGGGCGCCGTTCCGGGTGAGCCGCAACGCCGACCTCACGCTCGAAGAGGAAGAGGCCGACGACCTCCTCGAAGCCGTCGAGATGGAGCTCCGTCGTCGCCGGTTCAACAAGGCCGTGCGCCTCGAGGTGTCGCACGACATCGGTGCCGAGGTGCTCGAACTGCTGGTCCGCGAGCTCGACCTCACGATGGACGACGTCACGTTCCATCGCTCACCGCTCGACCTGAGTTGCCTCTGGCAGCTGCTCGAACTCGATCGACCCGATCTCAAGGACGAGGCCTGGCCGCCCGTCACGGCCGGGCGCATCATCGCCGCCGACGAGACCGATCGGCCGATCTTCGACGTCGTGCGTCATCGGGCGCTGATGGTGCATCATCCCTACGAGAGCTTCGTGAGCAGCGTCGAGGCGTTCATCTCCCAGGCGGCCGACGACCCGAAGGTGCAGTCGATCAAGATGACGCTGTACCGCGCCGGCGGCGACAGCGGGATCATCCGGAGCCTGATCCGTGCCGCCGAGCGTGGCGTGCAGGTGGCCGTGCTCGTCGAGTTGAAGGCGCGATTCGACGAGGCGAACAACGTGCAGTGGGCGCGCCAACTCGAACGATCGGGTGTGCACGTGGTGTACGGCATGGTCGGACTGAAGACGCACAGCAAGGTGGCACTCGTCGTTCGCGACGACGGCGACCAGCTGCGCCGCTACGTCCACATCGGCACCGGCAACTACAACGCCAAGACCGCGCGGGTCTACGAGGACATCGGCGTGCTGACCTGCGCGCCCGACATCGGCGATGATGCGGCGCAGCTCTTCAACCATCTCACCGGGTACAGCCGGTCCGACGACTATCAGAACCTCCTCGTCGCGCCGCGCGATCTTCGTCGCCAGCTCGTCGATCTGATCGAGCACGAGGCGTCGTTCGGGCCCGACGGCCACATCACCCTGAAGTGCAACTCGATCGCCGACGACGAGCTGATCGAGACGCTCTATGACGCGAGCGCCGCCGGCACACGCGTCGACATCGTCGTGCGCGGCATCTGCTGTCTGCGTGCCGGTGTGCCGGGACTCTCGGAGAACATCCGGGTGCGCAGCATCCTCGGCCGCTACCTCGAACACAGCCGCATCTACCGGTTCGGCCACGGCAACGTCGTGCACGGCGAGCGGCTCGCCGGCGCCACGTCCGACGCGGTCTACCTGATCGGGTCGGCCGATCTGATGCCGCGCAACCTGAACCGACGAGTCGAGGTCATGGTGCCGATCCAGCACGCGCGGCACACGGCGTCGCTCGACCAGACCCTCGAGTTCGCTCTCGCCGACGACATCGTGCGGTGGGAACTGCAGCCCGACGACACGTGGGTGCGCATGGGTGACACCAGCTCGTTCCAGCCGCACTCGCAGGAGCGCATGTACCGCTGGACCGTCGAACAACAGCTCGCCGGGCGCTCCTGAGCCGTGGCGTCACCCGTTCCCGGGTGACCTGCCGGACAGTTCGCCAAGTCGACAGATCCCGTTCACCTCTCGTTCACCTGCCGACAGGTTCGGGTTCATCTTGGGGTCGTAACTTGCCCGCCGGACGCAGACGAACGTCGTACGACGTTGCCCGTCCGTGAACAGAACATGTCCATCGACACATCCCCAGAACCACTACGAACGGAGTTGGAAGCGTGAACACTCCCAAGCGCCGCATCTTCGCCGGAGCCATTCGCATTGACCCTGATCGCCGCTGCCTGCGGCAGCGACGACGACACCACCTCGGACACCGAGGCACCCGCGTGACCGAGGCCGAGTCGGAGACGACCGAGGCCGACCGAGCTCGGAGACGACCGAGGGCGAAGCCACCGGCGACCTCTCGGGCAGCATCAACATCACGGGATCCTCGACCGTCGAGCCGATCTCCATCGCCGCCGGCGATGCCTTCGCCGACGCGAACCCGGCCGTCGCCGTCACCGTTGCGGGACCCGGCACGGGTGACGGCTTCGCGCAGTTCTGCGCCGGTGAAGCCGACATCTCCGATGCGTCCCGCGCGATCAAGGAGGAGGAGATCGCCGCATGTGAGGAGAACGGCATCGAGTTCATCGAGCTGCAGGTTGCGATCGACGGCCTCTCACCGATCACCTCGGCGCAGAACGACGCCGTCGAGTGCCTCAGCTTCGTCGACCTCTACGCCCTGCTCGGGCCCGATGCGACCGGCATCGGCAACTGGGCCGATGCGTCCGCCAGCGCCGACGAGATCGCGGCAACGGTCACCGATCTCGGTGCCGTCAACACGCCGTACCCCGATGCGCCGCTCACCGTGACCGCCCCGGGTGAGGAGTCGGGCACGTTCGACAGCTTCGTCGAGCTCGTGATCGCACCGGTCGGTGAGGCACTCGGCGTCGAGGACGCCAACGTGCGCCCCGACTACACCGCGAGCCCGAACGACAACGTGATCATCGAGGGCATCTCCGCCAACCCGACGTCGCTCGGGTGGGTCGGGTTCGCGTTCGTCGAGGAGAACCTCGACACAGTGAAGCCGCTCCAGATCGACGGTGGCGCCGGCTGCATCGAGCCGACCGTGGAGACGATCGCCAGCGGTGAGTTCCCGATCGCCCGACCGCTGTTCATCTACGTCAGCGTTCCGGCACTCGACGCCAACCCGGCGCTGGAGGCCTTCGTCGACTTCTACGTCAACGAGGCGATCACGACGCTCGTCGGCGCCGACATCGAGGCCGGCCAGGTCCCGTACGTGCCGCTCAACGACGAGGCCGTCGCCGAGGTCCAGGGCGTGTGGGAAGCCCGCGAAACCGGTACCCGCGAGGGCTGATCGGGTGAGCGCGTTGCGCTGACCCAGGGTTGACGACGGTGGCCGGCAGATCTCGGTCTGGCGGCCACCGTCTACACTCGCCCGTATCTCCCAGAGGAGTCCGCCTTGTCCACCGCCATCCCCGCCCCGACCACCGATCCGGTCATCTCGCTGCGCACCGCGCCGGCGCGGCGCCGCAACGACATCTTCTTCCGGTGGCTGTTCATCGTTGCGGCGATCACCACGTTCATCATCACGTTGCTGATCATCGGTGTGCTGGCCTACGACGCCTGGATCTTCTTGCGTGATCTCGCCCGATCAGACGACGGTCTGAGTGTGCTCAACGACATCGGGTGGTTCCCGCGCCGCGGTCTGTTCGACATCTCCACGCTCGTCGTCGGAACGTTCATCGTGACCGGCATCGCAATGCTGGTCGCCGTGCCCCTCGGTATCGGTGCCGCCGTGTATCTCGCCGAATACGCACCGTCACGTCTCCGACGAACCGTCAAACCGATCATCGAGCTGCTCGCCGGCATTCCCAGCGTCGTGCTCGGCTACTTCGCGATCGCCTACATCAACCCCAACCTCATCGTGCGGTTGTTCTCCTCCGCCGACAAGGCGTTCACGCTCGCTGCAGCGGGCATCGCCGTCGGCATCCTCACCATCCCGATCATCGCCACCGTCGCCGAGGACGCCCTCCGGGCGGTGCCGATGTCACTGCGCGAGGCGTCGTTCGGTCTCGGCGCGAAACGGTCGCAGTCGACGTTCCGGGTCGTGGTCCCAGCCGCCATCTCCGGCATCGTGGCGGCGCTCATTCTCGGCGTGTCGCGAGCCGTCGGCGAGACGATGGTCGTGGCCATCGCAGCCGGCGCCACCGGCGGTGGGTTGTTCAGCACCGACCCGCTCAAACCCGGCCAGACCATGACGGCGGCCATGGCCGCATTGGGGTTCGGAAGCGATCAGGTGGCCGGCGACAATCTCGCGTTCCAGAGCCTCTACTTCGTGGGGATCCTGCTGTTCTTCATGACGTTGCTCTTGAACTTCGTCAGTGACAAGCTCGTCCACCGCGTGCGGGAGGTCTACTGATGGGTCTGACCACGCCGAAATCCGTGGGCGGTGTCGCTGCTCGTTCGGTGACCTCGGGCATCACGAAGAAGGGGGTCGACGCCAAGGAAAAGGTGATCGAGGCGATCCTGATCGGGTCGCTTGGATTCTCACTGCTGATCCTGCTGGCGCTGATCGTCCATCTCCTCCAACGAAGCTGGTCGATCTGGACCGGCGACCCGTGGGCGTTCCTCACCGGGGGCCTGAACTCGGCCAACGCGGCCAACGCCGGCGTCGGTCAGGCCATCGTGGGCACGCTTCTGATTTCGATCATCGTGGTGATCGTGGCGCTCCCGCTCGGGATCGCCTGTGCGGTCTACCTCGAGGAGTACGCGGGTTCGGGGAGCTTCGCCCGGTGGACACGCGTCAACGTTCGCAACCTCGCAGGTGTCCCGTCGATCGTGTACGGCCTGCTCGCCCTGGCGATCTTCGTCGGGGCGATGGGTGGTTTCACCGGGGGCAAGACCGTGATCTCGGGTGGGCTCGCGCTGTCGGTACTCGTGCTGCCGATCGTGATCATCACGACGTCCGAGGCGCTCCGCGCCGTTCCGCGACCTATTCGTGAGGGCGCGCTCGGGGTTGGCGCCACGCCGTGGGAGACCGTCCGCCACCACGTGCTCCCGGCGGCGGCACCGGGGATCCTCACCGGGACCGTGCTCTCGATCGCCCGAGCCGCGGGTGAGGCCGCACCTGTGCTCCTCGTCGGGGCCGCCACCGGCCTGTTGCGCACGGGTGATCAGACCTTCGTCGAACAGCTCAAGGGGCCATTCACGACGTTGCCGGTGGCCATCTTCTCCTACGCCCGTCAGCCGGGCGAGGATTTCAGGTCGATCACCGCCGCCGCTTCCGTGGTGCTGCTCGTGGTGGTGCTCGGGATGAACGGCTTCGCGATCTGGCTCAGGAACCGATATGAACGAAAGTGGTGATGGCATGACCGAGAGTGTGACCAACACGGCGGGGGCACCCCCGACGTCGCTTGCCACCGGCTTGACCGATCGCGAGGAAGGCACGTCCGACTCGTCGACGGCGTCGGGCAACATCGTGTTCGACACCCGTGACCTCGACGTGTACTACGGCGAGTTCAAGGCCGTGCGCGACGTCAACCTGGAAATCCGGGAGAACGAGATCACTGCGTTCATCGGACCCTCCGGGTGCGGCAAGTCGACCGTGCTGCGGTGCTTCGACCGCATGAACGACCTGATCGAGTCGGCCCGCGTCGAGGGCACGATCCTGTACCACGGGATCGACCTGTACGGCCCCGACGTCGATGCGGTCGAGGTGCGCCGGCGTGTCGGCATGGTCTTCCAGAAGCCGAACCCGTTCCCGAAGTCGATCTACGACAACCTCGCGTTCGGCCCCCGGCTGAACGGGATCAAGAAGAAGAACGAACTCGACGACATCGTCGAGTCGTCGTTGCGACGAGCAGCCCTCTGGGACGAGGTGAAGGACCGCCTCAAGGCGTCCGCACTCGGCCTGTCCGGCGGCCAGCAGCAGCGGCTCTGCATCGCGCGTTGCGTCGCCGTGAGCCCCGACGTGATCCTGATGGACGAACCCTGCTCGGCGCTCGATCCGATCGCCACTGCCCGCATCGAGGATCTCATGCGTGAGATCAAGGAAGACTTCACGATCATCATCGTCACGCACAACATGCAGCAGGCGGCCCGCGTGAGCGACCGCACGGCGTTCTTCACCACCGAGGTCAACACCGAGAGCGACCGTCGCACCGGTGTGCTCGTCGAGTACAACCCGACGGAGAAGATCTTCTCCCGGCCCGACGACGATCGGACCGAGCAGTACGTGACAGGGAGGTTCGGCTGATGTCCGAGGAGCTGCGTACCGAGTTCCACGTCAAGCTCGACCGAGATCAACGAGGGCATCGCCCGGTTGTCGGCCGGCGTGACCGAGTTGATCCCACGCGCCACCGAGATCCTGCTCACGGGCGACCTCGAGGGCGCCGAGTACCTCATCCTCGGTGACGAGGAGTACGACCGCCGCTCGCGCGAACTCGAGGAGTTCTGCTTCCGTGAGATCGCGCTGCAGCAACCGGTCGCGTCGGATCTTCGCCGGCTCGTCGGTGGGATCAAGATCATCGCCGACATCGAGCGTTCGGCCGATCTCTGCGCGAACATCGCCAAGGCTGCGCGTCGCATCTACAGCCACGACCTCGACAGCCACCTCCGCGGCCTCATCCAGAAGATGGGCGACTCAGGCACAGTTGCTGTTCAAGGAGAGCACCGAGGCCTACCTGCACAGCGACGAGATGCGTGCGGCTGCGCTGTGGGACATGGACACCTACCTCGACGACCTGCACCGTCAATTCATCCAGACGATCTTCGAGAGTCACTCGGCCGGTCAGGTCGATCTGCAGGTCGGTGTGCAGCTCGGCCTCGTCGCCCGCTTCTACGAGCGCATCGGCGATCACGCCGTGAACGTCGGCGAGCACACGCGGTACATCGTGAGTGGCTGGCTTCCCACCCACCCCTACCCGGAGAGCGGCAACGAGGTTCCTGCGGTCGGGTCGCCACCGGTGAACGCGTCCGAATAGCGCATGCTCAGCGTGATCCTCGCGCTCGTGATCGGTGTCGCCCTGGGTGTGCTGATCGCCGGAGTCATCGCGTCTCGGCGCCACCGGCCGGTCACCGAATCCGCCGGTGCCCCCGAGGCGACCAGCAGCAGCGAGAACGACGTGACGCTCCTCCTCGGCGAGGCGGTGGACAACCTGGAGATCGGGGTCGTGATCGCCGCCCCATCGGGAACCATCGTGTACCGCAACGCCACCGCGGCGGCGTTCACCGGGACACACAGCGGGCTCCTCCTGGACGGGCACCTCTCGTCGCTCTTCGCCCAGACGCGCGCCGGCGAGAGCGCCCAGCGTCTCGTCGACCTGCACGGCCCGCCGCGGTCGTGGTGGGAGATCGCCGCCGACCCGCTGCCGAACGGGGGTGCCGTGGCCACCATTCGCGACGTGAGCGAACGGATGCGGACCGATGTGATGCGCACCGACTTCGTCACCAACGTCTCCCACGAGCTGAAGACGCCGGTGGGAGCGGTTGCCGTCCTGGCCGAAGCGCTGATCGACGAGACCGACCCGGAGATCGTGCATCGTCTCGCCGATCACCTCGTGGAGGAGTCGCACCGGGCAGTGCGGACCATCGACGACCTCCTCGAGCTGTCGCAGATCGAGTCCACACGACCCGGCGACGCGGCGGTCGATCTGATCAGCGTCGTGAAGAGTGCGATCGGACGCGGCAAGATCGTCGACGGTGGGCGTGGAGTGAAGATCAACACGCTCGACATGCCCGAATCGCTCTGGATCCGAGGCGACGAGCGCCAACTCGTGTCGGCCGTCGGCAACCTGGTCGAGAATGCAGTCAAGTACAGCCACCCGGGTGACGTCGTGCAGGTGCGGACGCGAGCCGACGACAACGCCGTCGAGGTGATGGTGGCCGATCAGGGTGTCGGGTATCCCGAGCCGGGACCTGGACCGGGTGTTCGAGCGCTTCTACCGCGTCGACAAGGCGCGCAGCCGCGAGACGGGCGGAACCGGACTCGGGCTGTCGATCGTGCGTCACGTCGCCACGAACCACGGCGGCAAGGTGCTGGTCTCGTCGACCGAGGGAGAGGGTTCGACGTTCGTGCTGCGCCTTCCCTCCGATCTGGTGATCCGCCCGACCAGCCGGTCGACGCGGTCGATGTGCCGGTGCTCGATGTCGAGGAGACCAGTGGTCGTGAACGAGAGGTGTCATGAGTGAGGCGGTGATCCTCGTCGTCGAGGACGAGGCGAGTTTCGTCGAGGCGCTCACGATCGGCCTGCGACGCGAGGGGTTCGAGGTCGTCGTCGCCGTCGACGGCGCCGAGGCGCTCGAGAAGTTCGACGAGCGTCGCCGCCCGATCTCGTGCTCCTCGACGTGATGCTGCCGAAGATCAGCGGCATCGACGTCTGCCGTCAGCTGCGCAAGCGCACCCAGGTGCCGATCATCATGGTGACCGCCAAGGGCGCCGAGATCGACACCGTCGTCGGCCTGGAGGTCGGTGCCGACGACTACGTCACCAAGCCGTACCGGCTACGCGAGCTCGTGGCCCGGATGCGAGCCGTGCTGCGCCGATCGGACACGCAGCAACAGCATCGCGGTGCTGGACCCCGGGGATGATCGAGGTCGGCGATGTGCTGCTCGATCCCGAGGAGCACCGGGTGAAGGTCGGCGGTGACGACGTCAGCCTGCCGCTCAAGGAGTTCGAGTTGCTGCACCTCCTGCTGGCCAACGCCGGTCGGGTGCTGCCCCGCGACACGCTGATCGACCGGGTGTGGGGCAGCGACTACGTCGGTGACACCAAGACGCTCGACGTGCACGTGAAGCGCCTGCGGTCGAAGATCGAACCCGACCCGGCCGTGCCGACGCGCATCGTCACGATCCGAGGCCTCGGCTACAAGTACGAGCGATCCTGATCGGCGTAACATCGCGCTCGGTGGAACCGGCGAGCACCTCTCGGCGCCCATCGAAGTTCCGTCGCCTGGCGGTCACCCACGCGCTGATGATGGCCGGCGACGCGGCGATGGTCGTCGCGCTCGCCGATTCGCTGTTCTTCGACATCGATCTCGACGCCGCGAGATCACGGGTCCTGCTGTTCCTGGTCCTCGGGTTCGCCCCGTTCCTGATCGTCGCGCCGTTGATCGGGCCGATGATCGACCGGGTCGCCGGTGGGCGGCGATTCGTCATCCAACTCGTCGCCGTCGGCCGTGTCGTGCTGACGGTGTTGATGGCCCGGTATCTCGATGCCCTGGCGCTGTTCCCGCTGGTCTTCGGGTCGTTGGTGCTGCAGAAGACGTACACGATCTCGAAGTCGGCGATCGTGCCGTCGACGGTCCGCTCGGAAACCGAACTGGTCGAGGCGAACTCGAAGCTCGGCCTGATCGCCGGGCTGACCGGTGCCGTCGCGGTCGTTCCCGGCCGCCGATCCTGCTCAAGGTCATCGGTGCTCCCGCCACGCTCGTCTACAGCGCACTCCTCTTCGGCGGCGTCGTTCGTCGCGGCGACCCGCTGCCGTCGGAGGTGGTCGCAGCCGATGCTGCCGACGCCGAGGAGACCCGCGAGTTGCACACGTCCAACATCGAGCTGGCAGCGATTGCGATGACGGTCCTGCGGGCGCTGGTGGGCTTCACGTTCTTCCACCTCGCGTTCTGGCTGCGGTCGCAGGATCAGGGCACGGTCTGGTTCGCCGCGGTCGTCGGCCTGTCGGCGCTCGCGGCGATGGCCGGCAACGCGGTGGCCTCGTCGGTGCGCACGCACGTTCGTGAAGAGACCATGCTCAGCATCTCGTTGCTCGTGTGCGCAGCCGCGGGCCTCGCCGTGGCGGCGCTGGGCGGACCCGTCGGTGCGGTGGTGCTCGCCGGCGTGTTGAACCTGATGGCCGCGCTCGGGCGCCTGAGCTTCGAGAGCATCGTGCAGCGCGACGCGCCGGGCGCCAATCGAGGACGGGCGTTCGCCGTGTTCGAGACCCGGTTCCAGCTGGCGTGGGCGCTCGGGGCGTTCCTGGCCGTCGCCGTGCAGGCCCCGGGCCCGATCGGCTTCCTCGTGGTCGGGCTCACCGCTGCGGTTGCCAGCTTCTACCTCTGGGAGCGCCGGGCCGGCGCCGGGGTCACTCCGCCGGTCACGCGGGCGAGCCAGAGGCCGGGCGCCTCGATCTCGTTCGGGGTCGGCACGGCCGCCGGATCGGTGAAGAACGGCTCGAGCCCGTTCTCGCCCGCCCGATCGACCACGCCTTGCACGAATGCCTTGCCGCGGGCGGTCTGTTCCGCGCCGAGGCGGATCCCGAGCAGCCGCTCGACGAAGATGTCGTCGGGCGACGTCTCGGCGCGACGTCGCCGGACCGCCTCGGCGATCTGCAGCGCGTTGCCGCCGATGATGCGAACCGACACGGCGTCGACCACCCAGTCGATGGCGCCGATCGTGACGGCGACGGCCGCGTCGAGTTCGGGTTCGAGCGCCGCCTGCTCGGGTGAACGGACCGCGCCGAGGAGCACCTCGGGGTCTCCGAAGGCCTGCTGCATCGCGGCCAGCGGATCGCTCTGATCCATGTCGAGCGAGGTCAGCTTGTCGGTGATCGCCGACGGGTCGGGCCGGAACGCGCCGACGTGACGCTGCACCAGCGAGCGGAGATGGTCGGCGATGTGGTCGACCGAGAACAGCGTCAGCCCCGCGAGTTCGTGCGCCAGCACCCACAGCCGCATCTCGTCGAGTTGGATCGACCACTCCTGGGCGAAGGTGTCGATGTTCGACGGCACGAGCACGAGCGCCGGCGTCGCACGCGGGATCGGGAGGTCGTACACCCCGAACGCCCGACGGGCGAGGTTGCCGACCATCGAGCCGACGCTCATGCCCATCATCGCCGGCGCCATCATCCGGCCGAGTCCGGCCATCATCTGTGCCATCGGGTCGCGCGGCCAGATCGGCGGGAAGCTCGTCGGTCGACCCGAGTGAGGTTGCCAGGTCGGTGAACAGCGGACGGTACGCCTCGAGTGTCTGCTGTGCCCACTGTTCGGGGGTGGCGACGGAGGGTTCGGTGTCGGGAACCTGGAGTTGCATCACGTCGGCAACGTGGAGTCGGGCGATCTGGGCGAGTTCGCCGTACTTGATGCGCACGGTGGGGTCGATGTTGGGCGACGTGGTGGCACCGGTTCCCGCCAGCAGCCCGCCGCCGCGAGGCAGCGATCGTGGCGAACTGCCGTGCGGCGTCCCAGTTGAGCGGGCCCTGTCCCGACAGCGCCCGGGAGAGGTCGCCGAACAGCGGCAGTCCCGCGAAGGGATCGATCGACTCGCCGGGTTCGTCGTCATCGGCCATGGTGCGATGCTACGGCGTTCGGGGGTGCGCCCGACTCGTCGTGACCGCGCCGTCACCGCGTCGTCACCGTGTCGTCACGGTGCCGTCGCTGTGCCGTCGTCGTGGTCTCGGTATCGTTCGGTCGATGATCGTCGTGCTGACCGGCGCCGCGGGCGCGCTGGGCGACCGGGTGATCGACGGATTGCGGGCCCACTCCAACAGCGGCCAGCGCGCCCACCCCAGCGGTGGCATGCGTCACGACCCCGACGGCAGGGTCATCGACGTCGTGGTACAGCAGCCGGGTGTACCGGTCGACGGCTCGATCGGTGGCTGCGACGTCGTCGTCGACCTCGGCAGCAGCGACTACGACCGGCGCGCCGCCCGGCGCGAGAGCGTCACCGAGTTCGCAGCCGAGACCCTGGCCACGGCCGATCGTCTCGGTGCGTCGCAGGTCGTGTTCGTGTCGTCGGCCATGGTCTACGGAGCGCACTCCAACAATCCCGTGCCGTTGACCGAGGAGGCCACGCTGCGCCCTGACGTCGAGTTCGTGTTCGCGAGGCAGCTGGCCTCGGCGGAGGAACTCGTCGAGCAGTGGCGTCTCTCCGGGCCGGGTCGCGCGAGCATGTGTCCTGCGACCGGCCGTCTCGCTGGCAGCGGGTGGCGACTCCCGACTCGCAACCGCCATCGTGTCGGGGTTCGGACGGCGCCTCGCCGAAGCCGATCCGCCCTCGCAGTACCTGCATCTCGACGATCTCGCCGCCGCTGTGGTCCTGGCCGTGACCGATCGGCTCGACGGCGTGTACAACGTTGCGCCGGACGGCTGGGTGGCCGGCGAGCGTGTGCGGGCGCTGTCGGGCGAACGCCCGCGTCTGCCGCTGCCCGAGCGCCTGGCGGAGTTCGTCGCAGGTCTGCGATGGCGGTTCCAGCGCGGACCGATCCCGCCCGGGTTGCTCTCGTACACGCTGGAACCGTGGGTGGTCTCGAACGGCCGGTTGCGCGCCGCCGGTTGGGCACCGACCGTCACGAACGAACAGACCTACGTCGAGAGCACCGAGGCGCCGTGGTGGACCATGGTGTCGCCGAAGCGGCGCCAGGAGCTGGCGCTCGGTGGGGGCGTCGTCGGCGCGTCGCTCGTCGCGCTGGTCGTCGCCGTCCTCGTGCGCCGTCGGATCAGTCGCCGACGAGCATGACGAGTCGGCCGTCGGCGACGTGGGCGAGCAGGGCCCCGGCACCGTCGAAGACCACCGAGCCGTCGGGCATGCGCAAGAAGGGCACTTCGCCCCACGGAAGCTCGTAGGTGACCGCTTCGGTGTGCACGAGCACGATGTCGTGGTCGTCGGGCAGCCGGGTCGCGACGTCGGTGCCGTCGAGCGTGAGTTGCGGGCCCGACGTGACGGCGTGGGGGAACGCCGAGAACGACGTGAGGAGAGCGCCGATCGGAATCCGCGAGGCCGTGAGGCCCGATGCGGCCGCAGTCGCGACTCGCGGGGCGGTCGCGTCCTGGCGTACCGCCGTCGGGTCGTTGGGACGCAGCGCCGAGACCGGTGTGGTCGTGGCGCTGAGCGCGGTCGGGCTCGACGACGTTCGGGGTGTCATGGCGATGACGAGCCCGGCGACAGCGACGACGGCGAGCGCGCCGACCGCGAGTGCCGCGAGGTGGTTGGACGATCCGGTCTCGACGTCGGCCCTGGTGGGTCCGAGTTCGGACGGGTGTCGCCACGTTCGCTCGTGAGGAGGCAACGGCCCGTGTTCCACGAATGCGAGATCGTACAACTCGTTCGAGACCCTGTGGCCGCGGGAAGACCACGGGTGGCTACGCTGCCATCGTGCAGGGACCATCCGACGTCGACGAGTGGTTCGCCCTCACCGAGTCGGAACTGCCGATCGGTGCGGCGTACGAATGGGCGGTGCGAGCCGACTGCGGCGCCGTGGTGTTGTTCAGCGGCACCATTCGTGACCACTCCGAGGGACGAAGTGGCGTCGAGCATCTCACCTACGAGGCCTACGACGAGCACGTCGTGGCCCGGTTCGCCGAGATCGGCGCGGAGCTGCGTCGCCGGTGGCCCGACACCGGCCGGATCGCGCTCCTGCACCGCAGTGGCCGCCTGCTCGTCGGGGAGTCGTCCGTCGTCGCCGTGGTGTCCGCGCCGCACCGCGCCGAGGCGTTCGAGGCGGCACGATTCGCCATCGACGCCTTGAAGGAATCGGCACCGATCTGGAAACACGAAGTGTGGTCGGAGGGTGCCGACTGGGGCACCGGAGCGCACGACCTGCGTGACCCGCGTTCGGTCGGCGGATGACTCCGCTCGTCGTCATCGTCGTCGTCGCGGTCGTGGCCCTGATCGGCTTCCTCGTGCTCGCCGCCAAGCGCAATCGTCACCAGCCCGACGACATCGATTCCTTCCGACGCCAGATCGATGCGCTGTCACCCGAAGCTCGCCGCCAGACGTCGGATCGGATGAAACCGTCCGATGGGCGCTCGACCGGCGATGATGGTGGCAATGGCACCTGACGCAACGAGGAGGTCCTGTGGCGCGTGACCTCGCCATCGATCTCGGGACGGCGAACACGCTGGTCTACATGAAGGGCCGCGGTATCGTGCTGAACGAGCCGTCGGTCATTGCGCTCAACCGTCAGACCGGCGAGGTGCTCGCCACGGGTCGCGAGGCCTGGCAGATGATCGGGCGCACGCCCGGCTACATCGTCGCCGTGCGTCCGCTGCGCGGCGGCGCGATCACCGACTTCGAGATCACCGAGCGGATGATCCGGCTGCTGCTCCAACGTGTCGGCGTCAGCCGATTCACGCGACCCAAGGTGGTCATCTGTGTGCCGTCGGCGATCACCGAGGTCGAGCGGCGAGCCGTCACCGACGCTGCCCGTCGAGCCGGTGCGGCCGACGCCAACCTGATCGAGCAGCCGATGGCTGCGGCCATCGGCGCCGACCTGCCGATCGACGAGCCGGTCGGCAACATGGTCATCGACATCGGTGGTGGCACGAGCGAAACGGCCGTCATCAGCCTGGGCGGCATCGTGGCCCTCGAGGCCGTTCGTGTCGGGTCGTTCGACATCGATGCGGCGATCCAGAACTACGTGCGTCGCGAACACGGCATCGCCATCGGGGAGCGAACGGCCGAGGAGATCAAGGTCGCCATCGGGTCGGCGGATCCCACGCCCGACGAGAACCAGGCCGAGGTGCGCGGGCGTGACCTGATGACCGGTCTGCCCAAGACCGTCATCCTCACGCCCGAGGAGGTTCGCTACGCGATCGAGGATGTCGTGTCGTCGATCGTGGCGTCGGTCATCCGGTGCCTGTCGAAGGCGCCGCCGGAGCTGTCACAGGACTTCCTGGTGCGCGGCATGTATCTCGTCGGCGGCGGCGGGCTGCTGCGCGGCCTGGCCGAGCGCATCGAGCGCGAGACCGAGGTGCCGGTGAAGATGTCGAACGTGCCGCTCGAAGCGGTGGTGCTCGGTGCCGGCCACGTGATCGAGCACTACGAGGCGTTGAAGGGCATGTTCATGGGGGCGCGTCGCTAGATTTCCAGACGTGGATCGCCACCGACACGTCCCGCATCAACCATCTCGACGCCACCGACATCGACCGTGTGATCGAGGAATTCCGCTCGATGTCGTCGGCCGAGATCGCCGAACGGGGCTTCACGGTCGAGGGGACCTTCGACGAGATCGACGATCCGGTGTTGCTCGGGCCCGATGGCCTTCCCGTGATGACGTGGCAGGAGCACTACCCGTACGCCGAGCGGATGAGCCGCCACGAGTACGAGCAACACAAGCGGGGTCTGCAGATCGAGCTGCTGAAGGCCCAGGACTGGATCAAGGAGACCGGCTACAAGCTGGTGCTCGTGTTCGAGGGGCGTGACGCGGCCGGCAAGGGTGGCACGATCAAGCGGTTCCGTGAGCATCTCGATCCTCGTGGCGCCGACGTGGTCGCACTCGGCGTGCCGTCGCCGCGCGAGCAGGGGGAGTGGTTCTTCCAGCGGTACGTGCGCCACCTGCCGACGCGTGGCGAGATCCGATTCTTCGACCGTTCGTGGTACAACCGGGCGGTGGTCGAGCCGGTGATGGGCTACTGCAGCCCCGCGGAATACGAGGAGTTCCTGCGAGCGGTCCCCGAGTTCGAGCGGATGCTCGTCAACTCCGATACGAAGCTGGTCAAGCTGTGGTTCTCGGTGTCGCGACGCGAGCAGATCGCACGGTTCACGATCCGACGGATCGACCCCGTCAGGCAGTGGAAGCTGAGCCCGACCGACATCGCGTCGCTCGACCGGTGGGACGACTACACCGAGGCGAAGCTGACGATGTTCGAGCGGACCTCCACCGACTACGCCCCGTGGACGATCGTGCGCAGCAACGACAAGAAGCGAGGGCGGGTCAACGCCATGCGTCACGTGCTCGCCGCGGTGCCGTACGAGGGCAAGGACGCACGACATCGTCGGCACCCCCGACCCGCTCATCGTGGGAACCCCCGAGGAACTCCCCGACCACGGCGAATCCTGGTAGCCCCGCGCGTCACACGGTGCCGGGTCAAACGTGACGTTCCGCCGAAACTCGGTGGACGACCGCGTCGCACCGGCGTATGGTTCGGTGTCCGTCGATCGAAGGGAGGTTGTTCACATGACTGCATCTGTGTTCTGCCCCTCCGGTCGCGCGCTCACCTGCTGAGCAGGTTCGAGCCGAGCACCCTGGTGCGCGACGACCGGTGATCCGTTCGTTCCCACACGCAAGAGGTTGTTCCAACATGTCCGATCACCCGCAGTGGCTCGTCGACGAGCCCTATCACGACGTCGAACACGGCGTCATCAAGAGTGGCAAGGAGGCTCAGGTCGAACTCGTCGAACGCTTCGCCGACGGTGTCGGCGACGACCGCCGTTGCCTCATCGCCCGCAAGCGCTACCTCCCACGCCACGTCACCCAGAAGGGCCAGCTCGAGGCACTCGGCGTGCAGCGCGCATCGGCCTTTCGTCACGACGTGCAGTATCGAGAGGGCCGCCAGTTCCGCAAGTCACGTGACCGTCGGGCGATCGAACGGATGTCGACCTACGGCAAGCGCCTCCTGCAGGACCGATGGACCGGCACCGAACACGAGGTGATGCTGCGCCTGTGGCGCCAGGGAGTGTCGGTGCCCTATCCGATCGGTTACGCCGACGACGTGTTCGATCTGGAGTACGTCGGCAGTTGGGAAGCGGCCGCCCCGCAGCTGTCGGCCGCCCGGCTGTCGCGCGGCGAACTCGACGACGCCTACGAGCAGCTCGTCGTGGGCCTCCGCGGGATCACCGCAGCGGGCATCGCCCACGGTGACCTGTCGGCCTACAACCTGCTGTGGTGGGAGGGTCGGTTGTGGTTCATCGACTTCCCGCAGTCGATCGACATCGCCGCCAACATGCAGGGCCTCGACTTCTTGCACCGCGACGTGCTGAACATCTGCGGATGGTTCGAGCGCCGGGGTCTCGCCGTCGACGCAGAGGAGACGTTCGCCGACCTCCTCAGCTTCCTGTGACCAAACGTCATACGGTGCCGGGTCAAACGTGACGCACCGGACACCCGACTGTCAAGACGTCACGTTTGACCCGGCACCGTGTGACGTGGATCCTGTATCAGGCGGGGATGAGGCGGGCGACGGTGCCGGCATTGGAGACGGCGTAGAGGTCACCGTCGGGGCCTTGGGAGATCGCGGCGAGTCCGTCGAGCCGGGCGATCTCGACGACGCGGGGTTCGCCGGGGGGCACGGTCGGGTCGAGGGCCCAGATCTGGCCGGTGCAGTAGTCGCCGAACACGTACCAGCCCTGCAGGTCGGGGACCGATTCGCCGCGGGCGACCGCGCCGCCACTCACCGAGCACCGACCGTCGTCGTGGTCGTAGACGAACAACGGCGCGAGCGCGCCGTCGCTCGACTGGTCGACGTTGAAGCGTTCGAAGCCCTCCATCGCGCTCCACCCGAAGTTGGCGCCGCGAGCGGCATCCATCCGATCGGCCGTCGCTCGGGCCCGGTTGACCTCCTCCCAGTCGCCCTGGCCGACGTCGGCGATCCACAGGTCGCCGGTCGGCGCATCGAACGAGAAGCGCCACGGATTGCGCAGTCCGTACGCCCAGATCGTGGGGTCGGCGCCGTCGGTGTCGACGAACGGGTTGTCGGCCGGCACGGTGAACGGCTGATCGCCGTCGGCGACGGGGTCGATGCGCAGGATCTTGCCGAGCCGCGTGCCGAGGTCGAGTGCACGGCGTCCGGGATCACCGCCGGAACCGCCGTCGCCGAGGCCGATGTACAGCAGCTGGTCGGGCCCGAACGCCAGCTGGCCGCCGTTGTGATTCGAGTACGGCTGATCGACGGTGAGGACCTCGCGGCGCGACGACGGGTCGAAGACACCACTGGTCGGATCGACGGCGAACTCGGCGACGACCGTGTCGCCGGACGTCGACGTGTAGTCGACGTAGGCCAGGTCGGCCGTCGGGTGGAACGCCAGCCCGAGCAGGCCCTGCTCGCCGTTCGCGTCGGTGAGGTCGCTGATGTCGAGCACGACGTCGCTCGACAGGTCGGTGACGGCCACCACCTTGCCGGGTTGCTCGACGACGTAGGCCGTTGCATCGCCGGGACGTGTGGTCAGCTGGACCGGCTGGTCGAAGCTGCCGATCTCGTAGAGCGACACGGCCGGCGTGGGCAGCGGTCCCGCAACAGCGGTCGTCGGCGCCGTTGCGGTCGACGGAGCTGTGTCCGAACCGGTGGAGTCGGTCGACGGGGGAGCAGCGGTGATCTCGTCGCCGCTGCCGGTGGCCGATGTGGTGGCCGAGTGGTGGCCGGTGTGGTGGGGCCGGCTCCGAACGAACTGTCGGTCCGAGGTGGCCCGTCGGAGCCACAACCGGCCGCGACGACGCCCAGCAACAGTGCAACGACGACACTCGGTGATCGGCGAGAGGACCATCGGGCGCTCATCAGTCCATCTCTACCGTACGAAGCGCCGGAGCGCACGTCGGGCGCGTCATCCGGTGATGCGGATCAGGCCTTCCTGCACGACGCTGACCGCCAGTCGACCGTCTCGGGTGAAGATCGAGCCCTGCGCCATCCCCCGAGCCGACGAGGTCGACACCGCCGACTGGTCGTAGAGCAGCCAGTCGTCGGCACGAAACGGCCGATGGAACCACATGGCGTGGTCGACGCTGGCCATCTGCATGCCCGGACTGTCCCAACCCAGACCGAACGGCAGGATCGTGGTGTCGAGCAGGGTCATGTCGCTGGCGTAGGTGACGACGCACGCGTGCAGCACCGGATCGTCGGGCAGCGTGCCGTCGGCGCGCAGCCACACCTGCTGGCTCGTCGTCGGTTGCCCCTTGCGGCTCAGTCGGGTCGCCGGAGACGTAGCGCAGGTCGATCGGGCGGGGACGGTCGTACCAGTCGCCGATCTGTTCGGCGTACGGCGCCATCCGCGTCCGGAAGTCGGGCAGTTCGGCGGGATCGCCCATGTCGGCCGGCATCGTGAGCTGGTGGTCGGGGCCGTCCTCGTGGTCGTGGAAGCTCGCCTGCAGGTTGAAGATGGCCCGGCCGTGCTGGATCGCGACGACGCGCCGCGTGGAGAAGCTCCGACCGTCGCGGATCCGGTCGACCTCGTACAGGATCGGCACGGTCGGGTCACCCGGACGCAGGAAGTAGGCGTGGAGCGAGTGGACGAGCCGGCCGCGCTCGCCGATCGTGCGAGCGGCGGCGACGAGCGCCTGGCCGGCGACCTGCCCGCCGAAGACGCGCTGGCGGTTCTCGTCGGGTGAGTTGCCCCGGAAGATGTTCACCTCGATCGCTTCCAGGTCGAGGAGCGCGACGAGGTCGTCCAGCGCCGCTTGGCTCTCGGTTGTGGACGCGGCGGGATCGATCGGTGTGCTCTCCATGGCAGTCGTCATGTTGGCACGTCCTACAGTCGTGCGCATGACCTTGCTCGACCTGTCCGCAGATGACGTCCTCAACACCACCCGCGCCGTTCGCAAGCGGCTCGACTTCTCACGGCCGGTGGAGGACGACGTCATCCGCGAGTGCGTCGCCACCGCGATGCAGGCCCCATCGGGCTCGAACCTGATGACGATGCAGTTCGTGGTCGTCAAGGACGCCGTGAAGCGTCATGCGATCGGCGAGATCTACAAGCAGTGCTGGGCGATCTACAGCTCGATGCCGTTCTTCGCCGGCGCGATCAAGAAGGAGGGTGACGATCGAGCAGGCCCAGCAGGATCGCGTGGTCGATTCGGCGACCTACCTGTCCGAACACATGGCCGACGCACCTGCGCTGGTGATCGGATGCACTGCCGGCCGCGTCGACGGTGCGCCGGCGATGATGTCGGCGTCGTCGATGGGCAACATCCTGCCCGGCATGTGGAGTTTCATGCTGGCCGCGCGTGCTCGCGGGCTCGGCACGGCGTGGACGACGATCGCGTTGATGATGGAGAAGGAGGTGGCCGACGTCGTCGGCATCCCCTTCGACGAGATGCAGCAGGCCTGCCTCACGCCGCTCGCATACACGGTCGGTACCGACTTCAAGCGGGCGATCCGGCCCGACCCCGACACGATCATCCACTGGGACACCTGGTGACGCCGGAGCGTCGCAACCTGGCGCTCGCGACGAAGGGATTCATGCCCGCCGACGAGGGCGACGCCCTCTGGGAAGCCGCAGTTGCCGCCGCCCGGGCAGTACCCGGTGCGCCGATGCTCGAGGTCGGCTCGTACTGCGGGCGCTCGACGGTGTGGCTCGGCGATGCCGCCGAGTCGGCCGGCGTGGTGCTGTTCGCGGTCGACCACCATCGCGGGTCGGAGGAGAACCAGGCCGGATGGGACCACCACGACACCGACGTGGTCGATCCGCGCACCGGCAAGATGGACACGCTGCCGTTCTTCCGTGACACCATCCACGACGCCGGGCTCGAGGACTCGGTCGTCGCCGTCGTCGGCAAGTCGCCGATCGTCGCGGCGACCTGGACGACGCCGTTGTCGTTGCTCTTCATCGACGGCGGACACGGCGACGAACCGGCCCGTCTCGACTACGAGGGCTGGACGCCGCACGTCGCCATGGGTGGGACGTTGGCGATCCACGACGTGTTTCCCGACCCAGCCGACGGCGGTCGGCCACCGTACGAGCAGATCTTCCGCCCGGCACTCGAATCGGGCCGGTTCACCTTCGTGTCGGCGACCGGCTCGCTACGCGTGCTGCGCCGTGTCGACTGACGACCGGTTCGCCTGCCACGTTCCGAACTGGCGCACCACGACGAAGCGCTGACGGTCGACGTAGAGCAGCAGCCCGGCACCGACCGCCATCACCGCTGCCGCCACGACGCCGAGCGTGCCGGTCGAGCCGGCAGCGTAGAGCGCACCTCCGAGGAGGGGGCCGAAGACCCGGCCGAGCGCCATGACCGCCTGGGCATCGCCGGCGCGTTCCTCGGGGAAGTTGGATCGGGCCGCAAGCAGGGTGAACGCGGCGGGGATACCCATGAAGAACACGAACCCCCACCCGACCATGGCCATCCCGAACAGCAGCCCGCTGCGCGACAGCGCGATCGTCAGCGCACACAGCGCCGTCATCAGGAACCAGATGCCGGCGGGCCCGCGACGGCCGGTCCATCGCGCCGAGGGGATCGACGCCAGCGCGTTGGCGCTGAAGAGCAGCGACACCGTGAGCGGCGAGAGCCCGTCGAGCTCCTCGCCGATCGCCGCGGCATAGACGAACACCGACGATCCACCGAGCGTGAGCAGGGTGAGCGCGAACAGGATCGCCTTCGCCGCACGTGTCGCGACGTGGCGGGTGCGGTGGGGACGCAGGTGATCCACGCGGGGCACCTGACGTGTGAAGACGAGCGGCAGGGCCGTGATGGCCGCCAGGACCACGAACAGCCAGCTCAGCCCCGCCGACTGCAGGACGATGGCGATGAGCGGGGAGGCGACGACGCCGACCAGCGGGCCGACGACGGCGACATCGCCGGTCCGTCCGGGGTGGCCGAATGCTGCCTGCCAGGCGATCCATGCGGCGAAACCGAGTGAGAGCCCGCTGACGAAGCGGAGCGCGGCGAGCACCTCGAACGTGATCTCAGCCGCCGACCCGAGGTTCGAGAAGACGCCCAACAACGTGCCGATCACGAAGATGCCGCGCACCGGATGGAGGAAACGGCCACCGATCCACGACGCGACGACGAAGCCGGCCAGCTGTGCGGTCGACGTGAGGCCGGCGGTGCCGATCGCGACGTCGTACTGCTCGGCGACCGACGAGAGGAAGAACGGTGTCGCGGTGAAGACCACCGTGCTCGAGGCAATGGCGACCAGGAGCGCTGCTGGCACCGTTGGTTTGGCTGCCGCGAGGAGTCGGACCGGGACGGACACGTGTCACTCGTCGCCGAACTCGCGCCGGAGTTCGTCGCGACCGGCGATGATCGCCTGGCGCACCTGGTCGCTGAGTGCGGCGACGTCGTCCATCGTGAGTCCTTCGGTGCTGATCGGCTCGAGCACGCGGACCTCGGCCTCCGCATACCCGAGGCGCCAGTCGTGCTTGCGCAGGGCGTCGCGGGTTCCGTAGACGGCGAGCGGCAGCACGGGCACCTGTGCTTCGATCGCGAGCCGGAAGGCGCCGGTCTTGAACGGCCGGAGTTCGCCGGTCTTCGAGCGGGTGCCCTCCGGGAAGATCATCACCGACACCTTCGAGTTCAGCCGCTCGCGAGACGCTTCGAGCGCCTTGGCGATCGAAGCGGCGTCGCCGCGTTCGAGGGGGATGTCGCGCGCGAGCCGCATCATCCATCCGACGAGTGGGATGCGCAGGATCTCGATCTTCGACATCCACTTCATCTCGGTGGGCAGGTGCGAGATCAGGAGGATGTCGACGAAGCTCTCGTGGTTCGACACGACCACGTAGGGGCGCCGCATGTCGTCGGGAAGCGTGCCCGACGTGTGGAACTTCCAGAGCGGTGTGAGCCGCTCGTGGACCACGGTGAGCTTGCGGAACAGATACCCCGCGGCGTAGGCGCCCTTGTCGAAGGGCATGGTGACGAGGCGGACCACGGCAACCATGGGCGTCCACACGATGATCACCACGCCGAGTACGAACCAGCTCCAGATCGAGAAGATGGTCCGGGCAAACGTCGACTTCATGCGCTGGAAGGTAACAGCCCGGTACCCGTCCTCCCGCTGCGGGACGGCCGCCCTGCCCGGGGATCGTTCGTCACCGGCGTGGATCGTCGCGCATGTCCAATGACCCTGTTCGTGTCGTCGACCAGGGGGTCACGATGAGATCGGGTGAAGGGTGAAGCACCCGTGGGAAGGAGGGGTCCAGTGAGCGAGCACACCGCTGAGATGGTCGCCTATGCGGTGGCGTTCACCGTCCTGGTCGTGGCGGGGATGTTCCTGCGCACGATCATCCTGAACTTCTTCGTCGGACCGCTGATCGTGGTGGGCTCCGTCGCACTCCTGACACCGCTGCTCTCGCGGAGGCGACCGCCATGAGCTGGGCAGCGCACGAACTCGAATCCGTCATCCTGCACCGCCACACGGACCGCACCGGCCGAGCGTGGCGGATCAGCTACATGGCGATCCTCGTCGGTGCGCTCATGCCCGATTTCACGAAGTTGCCCGTCTATGGGCTCCACATCGGCCGATGGGAACTGATCAAGGCTCCGGAGCCGTGGATGTATCACCGAGGTTGGCCGGGATCCGGCCCCACGCATTCGCTCGTCGCCGGGATCCTCGTCGCGTCGGCCGTGTACCTCATCACCCGGAGCAAGCCGTGGGGCATCGGCGTTCTCGTGGGCTACTGGTCGCACGTCCTGACCGACACCGCCGACTCCGTCGGCGCGATGATGTTCTTCCCCTTCACGACCCAGCACTACAGCATCGGCATGTGGCAGTACTCGTCGCAGCAGGGCCGCTACGGCGATGCTGCCGCGTACTACTCCAGCCTCGGCTGGGCATGGGACGTGGTCTGGCTCGTGCTGCTGGTGCTCCTGGCACGAGAGGCCCTCACGGCGGAGTACTTCCACACCAACGTCGAGCCGGCCGATCCGTTCTGGGCGACTCTCCAGCACCGATTCCGGATGCCCGATCACGTGCGACGGGCGGTGTTCCGTGCCTACGTCGTGTACGGGGCGGCGAGGCTCGTCGGTTGGTTCCTGTGGGCGCGCCTGCTCAACCCGGGACGGGGCACCGAGACGATGGACCTCTCGTGGACGGGGCCGGGCTGGGTGCAGGCACCGCCCCGATTCCAGGTCGCGTCGACCTGGGGCGGCTTCGCGGTCGCAACGATCGTCGGTCTCGGGGGCACGGCCCTGACCGCCTACTTGGCGTGGCAGGCCATGAGCAGGCTCCCGGAGCGTCACCGCAGCGTCATTCCTGCGATGCAACCTGCTGACTGCACGGGTGAACCGATGGCCGTCGGCCTTGCTCAGGCGTTGCGCGACGACGTGATCCCCGAGACCGTCGTCGCCGTGCCGGGTGCGGTGTTGCGTGTGCCATCGGTCGCGGACACTTGACACGCGACCGCGCTCCGTCGCTCCACCGATCAGAAGGGGACGAAGACGTCGCTGGCCGGAGTGGCGCGGGTGATCGCGTCGACGGCGAGCACGACGGCCGCCGCGGTGTACGAGGTGTGCTCGTCGAACGGGAACAGCACGGGGTCGGGGTACACGATGCCGGTCCAGTACGAACCGTCGTCGCGTCGGTGCGTGCGGGTCCAGCGTCAGCAGATCGGTCGCCGTCGCCGTGTCGCCGATGGCTGCGTAGGCGAGCGCGCACTCGGCGGTCTCCGAGGCGGTCACCCACGGCTCGTCGCTCACGCACCGGATACCGAGGCCCTCCATGGCGAACGTCGTCCCAGCCGTCGGCCATGCGGGCCTTGGCGGCCTCGCCGGTGAGCACGCCGGTGAGCACGGGGTAGTACCAGTCCATCGCCCAGCGGGTCTTCGGCTCGAACGCGTCGGGACGGTTGCGAACGGCGTCGGCCATCACGTCGGCGGCAGCGATCCAGTCGGGGCGAGGCTCGCCGACACTCTCGCCGAGTCGGGCGCCGCAGCGCAGCGCGTGCTGGATGCTGGACGTCCCGGTGAGCAGTGCGTAGTCCCACGGCCGGGCGTCGGGCTCGATCGCCCACAGCGGGAGGCCGTCGTGGCGGCGCAGCGACAGCACGAACTCGAGGGCCCGCTCGACGGTCGGCCACATGTTCTCGGCGAAGCCGCGGTCCCAGGTGTTGCGCAGGTGGTGGCACACGCCGGTGGCGATGTAGGCGCACACGTTGGTGTCGAGCTTGGCGTCCTCGACCGATCCGTCGGCAGTGGTAGTACGCATGCCACGACCCGTCGGGCCGTTGCGTGTCGACGAGCCACTCGTAGGCCCGCTCGGCCTCGTCGTGGAAGCCGGCGACGTCGAGGGCCATCGCGGTCTCGACGTGGTTCCACGGGTCGCAGTGGCCGCCGGGGAACCACGGGATCATCCCGGTGTCGAGCTGCAGCGAGGCGAGATGCTCGCCGGTGAGCGTGCAGCTCGTCGGCGCTGAGCACGCCGGGGAGATCGGGGAGCGTGACTCATCGAGACGGCTCGGCCTGCTTCACGCCGTAGAAGACGATGCTCTTGCCGAGCACGGGTGACAGCACCCGGTCGGCGACCCTGGTCGACGTGGGCTGCTCCATGATGTCCCACTCGAGGAACTCGCGGTACTTCGCTGCACGGCGGGGTGGTCGTCGTTGCGGGGGCCGACGGCGCACTTCAGCCACCAGTACGGCGAGTGCAGCGCGTGGGCCCGGTGGCTGCCCTGCAGGTCGAGGCCGGCGGTGCGCAGCTTGGCCGACAGCTCGGTGGAGCTGTAGATGCGGACGTGGCCGCCCTCGCTCTTCGGGGCGTGGTACTCGTCGGACAGCATCCAGTTGATCTTCTCGGGGAACCACGCCGGCACCGTGGCGGCGAAGTGGCCGCCGGGCTTGAGGACCCGGACCATCTCGGCGATCGCCGCGACGTCGTCCTGGATGTGTTCGAGCACCTCGGAGGTGATGACGACGTCGAAGGAGTCGTCGGCGAACGGCAGCTTGGTGGCGTCGCCGCGCAGCACGCCCTTGAATCGCTCGAGGTCGATCTCGCCGGCGTCGACCATGCCGCCGAGCGTTGCCCGGGTCTGGACGACCTCGTCCTCGGCGTAGTCGAGCGCGACGACGTCGGCGCCGCGGCGGGCGCACTCGAACACGTGGCGGCCGAAGCCGGCGCCGACGTCGAGGACGCGGTCGCCGGGCGCGAGGCCGAGCTGGTCGAAGCGGATCGTCAACATGTCAGAGCCGTCCGTTGGCGCGGAGCTTGGCGACGTTCTGCGGCATGGCCAGCACCTCGCGGTACTGCTCGACGGTCTGCTCGGCGCACTTCGTCCAGGTCCAGCGGTCGAGCACGCGCTGGCGGCCGGCGGCGCCGACCCGGGCGCGCAGCTCGGCGTCGTCGAGGCCGCGGGTGATCGCGGCGGCGAGCGAGTCCACGTCGCCGGCCTTGCAGCCGAGCACGGTCTCGCCGTCGGTGCCGGTCACCTCGGGCAGCGCGCCGCCATCGGTGGCGACGAGGCGGCGTGCCGGAGCACATCGCCTCGATCGCGGGAAGGCTGAAGCCCTCGTAGAGGCTCGGCACGACGGCCATCTCGGCTTCGGCGTACAGCTCGACGATGCGCTCGTCGGTCACGCCCGAGACGAACTCGATGTGCGGCGCGCAGGCCGTAGCGAGTCGATCAGGTCCATCGAATGGCCGGGGCGCGGCTTGCCGATGATCGTGAGCGTGACGTCGCGCTCGGTGCGCAGCTTCGCCATCGCCTCGAGCAGGTACGACAGGCCCTTGAGGGCGACGTCGGCGGATGCCGTGGTGATCAGACGGCCGGGCCGGCGCTCGACGTGGGGGAGCGGCTTGAAGAGGTCGGGGTCGACGCCGACCGGCACGAGCCGCATGCGGTCGATGCTCGACGCCCATGTCGGTGTGGATGTCGTCGATCGAGTTCTGGCTCACGACGACGATGCGCGGCATCTTCGACGCGACCTTGCCCTGCATCTTCACGAACGAGTACCAGCGGCCGACGGAGCAGCGCCGCGATGCAGGTCTTCGCGTGGCTCATCTCGAGTTCGCGGTCCTTGGTGATCGGGTGGTGCAGCGTGACGATCGTGGGGATCTTCTCCTCGATCTTCAAGATGCCGTAGCCGAGGCACTGGTTGTCGTGGACGAGGTCGAACTCGCCGGGCGCGGGGCTTCAGCTCGCGGGCGGCGCGGGCGCTGAACGCGAGGGGCTCGGGGAACACGCCGGTCATGAACTGGGCCATCTCGAGCGACGTCCTCGCGGGTCTTCAGCTCCCAGAAGCCGGGGAACCGACCGGGGAAGTAGTCGTTGAACGTGTCGAGGCTCGGGCAGCTTGGTGAGCGTGATGCGCTCGTCGAGGATCGGGTACGGCTGGCCGCCGAACACCTCGACCGTGTGGCCGAGGTCGGCGAGCGCCTTGGTGAGATGGCGGGTGTACACGCCCTGGCCGCCCACGTGGGGCTTGCCGCGGTACGTGAGGTACGCGATCTTGAGCGGTGCGTCAGGATCGAGTCCGGCCGTCGACATCCGAGTCGAGGCTATCGGCGCACTGTTACCACCGGGTAACGGTCGCCCGACCCGCCGGTCGTCGGGTGAACCGCCGGTCTTTCGGGGTCGGGTCCGGAAAGACCGTTCACCAGGAGATGGTCATCGTGCGGCGCAGCGGTGTGTCCGGGTCGACGACGTGAGGGTCGAGGTTGAACGCATCGGGCGGGCCGGACTGTGGCTCGACGCACGTGGCGTGGGCGGGCATGTCGTAGACGACCCAGTGATCGCAGTCGGACTCGACGCGTACCGACGGTGCCACCGCTCGGTCGTAGTGCAGGACCACCGGCTCGGCGTTGAGGAAGCAGTCGTCCCACGGGCCCTCGGCGGGTTCGACCAGCGCGCCGGTCGGGATGCCGAACTCGTCACGTTCGTACATCGCGGTCGGCGCGAACTCCAGCCGATCGGGCTTGCGGAACCACGGGTGCCAGCCGATCTCTGCCGGGAACGCGTCGACCGGTCGACTCGACCGTCAGCGTGACGTCGACCCGATCGGGGTGCAGCTCGATCGTCTGCGTCGCGATGCCCGCCGAACGTCCCAGTCGAGTCCCACGAGTCGCCGTACACGATGTGTCGGACACATCGTGCCGCGTCGTCGACCAGGGGCGGTCGAACACGAGGCCGTGGATGGCATGGGCTCGTTCGGGACCGTCGCCGTCGTGGTGGTTGATGTCGAGCTGGTGCTCGACGCCGTCGAACGTGAAGCGGCCGCCGCGGATCCGCCCGGCCCACGGAGCCATCGGATACGAGCCCCAGGCCATCGGGTGCGGTCGGTCGTCGGGGAACATCGACCAGCAGCGGTTGGCCGGCGACGGTGATCTGGCCGATCCGGCACCCGGCGTCGGGATGGACGTCACCGTCACGTCACGGGCGGTCAGCGTGAGGATGGCATCGGCGGTCGGGCATCGGGTGATACTGCTCGGATGCGAGCGCTCGTGCAACGTGTGATCCGAGCAGAGGTGACCTGCCGACCCGGTCGGCCACGCCGCCGACTGGGAGATCGCCGGGTCGATCGGGCCGGGGCTGTGCGTGCTCGTCGGAGCGACCCACGCCGACACCGACGCCGATCGCCGACAAGCTGGCCGACAAGCTCTGGGGCCTGCGCATCTTCGACGACGACGACGGCGTGATGAACCGGTCCGTCGCCGACGTCGGCGGATCGGTGCTCGTCGTCAGCCAGTTCACGCTCTACGGCGACACCGCCAAGGGCCGCCGCCCGAGCTGGATCGCCGCCGCCCGACCCGAGCACGGCCGAACCGCTCGTCGATCGGGTCGTCGACCGCGCTGCGCGCACTCGGCGCCGACGTCGAGACCGGCCGGTTCCGCACCGACATGCGCGTCGAGCTGGTCAACGACGGCCCGGTCACGCTCATGCTCGAGGTCGACTGAGCCTTCAGCGTCAGCGAGAACAGCGAGGCGCTACGTCTGAGCTGACGCTGAGTCGGCGCGAGCGGCACGGTGCGGCGGCGGGAGAACCACAGCGCGGTGCCGACGAGTGCCAGGAGCGCGACGATGAAGAGCCGTCGCCGAGGTTGGTGTACCAGGTGAAGCCCCTCGCGCAACTCGACGGTGTCGTAGAGCACGTTGCGTTCGCTCACCGCGGTGCGTTGGAGCACGTTGCCGTCGGAATCGACGACCGCGGTGAACCCGGTGGGCGCGGCCTGCACCACCCAGCGGCCGGTCTCGATCGCCCGCAGCCGGCTCGACGCCACCTGCTGGGTCTGCACGATCGTGCCGGTGTAGCTGGCGCCGTTGGTCGGGTTGACGATCGCCTCGGCGCCGAGCTTCACGCCCTCGCGTGCCCGTCCGGCGAAGAACACCTCCCACGAGATCACCACGCCGAGTCGGGTGCCGTCGGGCAGGTCGAGCACGCCGGACCGGTGCCGGCGACGGCGTCGCGGCCCACCTGCTCGACGGGGGCGCCGACCGCTTCGAGGATCCCGCGCAGCGGGCACGTACTCGCCGAACGGCACCCGGCGGACCTTCACGTACCGGTCGACGATCTCGCCGTCGGGGGTGACGACGATCTGGGAGTTGATCCGCGGGCTCCTCGGTGACGCCGACGGCGATCGGCGCGTCGAGCCGCGCCGCCTCGGCGACGATGGCGTCGTAGATCGTCCGAGCCCTCGAAGACGTCGACGTCGATCGTGTTCTCGGGCCACAGCACGAGGTCGAGGTCGGCGTCGTCGGGGATCGACCGGGTGGCCTCGAGGTGCCGTTCGGTGACCAGCCGCGGCGGCACCTCCAGGGCGCTCGTGCCCTGCTCGCCGCCGCCCTGGACCGCGGCGACGCGCAGTGTCTCGCCGGTCGCCGACCCCTGTGGTGCGATCGGCCGCGAGCACGATGCGACGACGGCGATCACGCCGAGGGCGATCGCCGCCTGCGGGGTCGCTCGCACGCCCGGGCTGGTGCCGCGCCGTCGATCGCGGACGCTGGCGCCCGACGTCGACCAACGACGATGCCGAGCTGGAACACGACCCAGGTGAGCAGGATCACGCCGCCGACGCGGACGACGCCGACGAGCGGGCCGCCGACCTGCGACATCCCCATCGTCGCCAGCGGGACGCCACCGAACGGGAACGAGAACCGCACCGCCTCGACCAGCGTGTGCGCCGCTGGACGCCCGATCACCCGCCACGGCCCGACCGGCGCCACGCAGCTGCGGCCAGCAGGTGGAAGCCGGCGAACACGGCTGCCGGCGACCAGGTACCCGGGCAGGGTCAGCTGCACCATCCACGCCATCCCGAGGTACATCCATCCGGCGCCGAAGAGCAAGCCGAGCAGCATCCGTCGCACGCCGGGCGGCCGCGTCGCCGAGTGCCACCTCGAACAGCATCACGCCGACGATCGCCAGCGGCCAGAAGCCCCACGGTGGCATCGACAGCGCCACGAGCGCGCCGGCGCCGAGCGCGAGCGCCGGACGCGCGAGTGCGTTCGTGGAGCGAGCGCCGCCCGGTGGGCGGCGGCCCGTCATCGGGGTCGACGTTGCTCAAGTCGACAGGGCGAGGCTCACGACGATGCGCTTCGCCGTCGAGCCGAGCGGGTGGCAGGCGAACAGCGTGGCCGTCGGGGTGTCGGTCGGGTTCGATGATCCACATCGCGTCGGGAGTGACGATCTGTGTGCCGGTCACGTGGTAGGTGAACGTGCCCGTCCGCCGTGGTGAAGATCACCTCGTCGCCGGGGACCAGCTTGTCGAGGTGGCGGAACTCGGCGCCGTGGCTCGTGCGATGGCCGGCGACGACGACGTTGCCGATCTGGCCGGGCATCGCCGTGCCGGGCCAGTGGCCGGGCCCCGGTCGAGCGTGGTGAGCCGGATCCCCTCGTGGAGCTCGGAGTCGAGACCGATCTTCGGGAATCGCGATGCCGCCCGAGCGGCGGGTTGTTCTCGGCGCCCGCGAGCATCGCTGGGGCGGAGCGATCGGCTGGGTCGTCTGGAGCGACGCCGTCGTGGTGGTCGTCGTCGTGGTGGTCGTCGTGGTGCGTGGTGGTGGTCGTCGTCGTCGTCGTCGGTGGCTGGTCGTGGTCGGCGCGGTCGTCGTGGTGGCGCGAGTCGGCATCGAACGTCGCGACCGTGTTGGGCTCGGACGCGGCCGTGTCGATGGCGAAGAACCCGACGCCGATCACGAGCGCGACGACGACGCCGACGAGCGGCACCGCCGGGCGCCGGACGAAGGATGCAGGTCGTCGGCCCCGGTCACGGCGACGATTCTGCCAGATTCTGCGAGGTGCGTGCTCGCGCGCGCGGCCGTTGCGCGGCCCGATCGGACGCAGGCCGGGATGCCGATGCCGCGGAAGCCGGCGCCGGTGACGAAGACGCCCGGACGGGAGGGCTGCGCTCGACCGCGTCGACCCACGCTGCGTGGTGCGGGCGGTACTGGGCGAACGCCGCCGGCCACCGGGTGATGCGGACCTCGGCGGGCTCGAAGGCGACGCCGAGGTGGTGCGTCGAGGTCGTCGAGCACGGCGTCGAGCACCTCGTCGTCGTCGAGGTGCAGCACCGCCATGCCGTCGCGACCGAGCGACACCCGCAGGATCTCGCCGCCGGCGGGCGGCCGCCAGTGGGCCCACTTCTGCGAGCCGAACGACGCCGCGGTGACCCAGCGCTGGTCGGGCTTCGGGCACGAGGTAGCCGCTCATGGCCGCGCAGCCGCTCGGGCCACTGGTCGGCGCGCGACGTGGAGCGTCACCATGATGACGTCGGCGGTCTCCGCCTGCGCGAGCAGCGTCGACGCGTCGGGAGCGGCGTCGGCGAGCAGCTCGCCGCGTGACGCGCGGCCGGGCGTGGCGAACACCACGGCGTCGAACACGTCGTCGGTCGACGCGTCGGCGTCGCCGGTGGCCAGGCGCCAGCGGCCGTCGGCGCGTGCGTGCGCACGACGCGACGGTCGAGCCGGTCGGATCGCGCCGCCCGCCGGCGCGGACCGCGTCGGCGGTGGCGCGGCGAGCGCCGACATGCCGCCGCGGGGTGCGGCGAAGATCGGGCTCGTCGCCGCGGTCGCGGTGCGGCCTGCGCGCTGCGCTGGCGCCGCGCGGCGAGCAGCAGGCTGCGGTTGCCGTCGGCCAGCGCGGCGAGCTGCGGCACCTCGGCGAGGCTGAAGCGGTCGGTGTCGGCGGCGTAGATGCTGCCGACGAGCGAGTCGACGAGGCGTTCGTGGACCTCGTCGCCGAACCGGGCCCGGACGTACGCGCCGATCGAGTCGGGGTCGGTCGAGGTGCGCGGCAGGAACGGTTCGAGTGCGGCGCGGGCCTTGCCCTGCCACGACAGCAGGCCGGTGGTCGCCAGCGGCCGAGATCGTCCGGGCACGCCGAGCAGCAGCCCGTCGGGGATCGGGTGCAGCCCGTCGTGCCACACCGCGGCGCCGACCGGCTCGGGCGACACGAGGTCGTCGCCGAGGCCGACGCGCCGGGCGAGTGCCGACGGCCTCGGGCACCCGGGCGAGGAAGGCGTCGGCGCCCTCGTCGACGTGCGTCGACACCGGCGAACGGGCGACGTGTCGATGCTTGCCGCCGACGCGGTCGGCGGCCTCGAACACCGACGACGTCGGTGTCGCCGGTGTCGAGTCGACGGCGCGATGCGCGGCGGCCGAGGCCCACTGATGCCGCCACCGACGACGGCGACGCGGCGCGTCATGTCGCTCAGCCCTCGACGGCGGCGATGCACCCGCTGCGGCGAGGGCGGCCATGATCGTCGGGGTCGTCGTTCACGCACGCGGTGCGGTCGAAGGCCAGGCCGTGCGATGCGGCGCGGTCGGCGGCCTCGATGTCGAGGTCGTAGAGCACCTCGAGGTGGTCGGCGACGAACCCGCAGGCGCACACGATCACGCCCGTCGACGTCGTCGTCCGTCGCGCGAGCTCGTCGATCACCGCGAGGATGTCGGGGCCGATCCACGGCTCGGGGGTGCGGCCGGCCGACTGCCAGGCGATCTGCCAGTCGTCGCCCTCGGTCGAGGCCGACCGCGTGCGGCGACGGCCTCGGCGGTCGAGCGCAGTTCGTCCGGGTACGGGTCGCCGGCGGCGATGATCCGCTGCGGCAGCGAGTGGGCGGTGAACAGCACCCGCACCCGGCCCCCGTTCGCTCGCGCATCGCGGCCGACGCGCGCGGCGAGGTCGTCGGCGAGGAACGTCGACGAACGCCGGCTCGACCGCCCAACTCTCGATGCCGACCACCGTGATGCCGCGCCGACTCGGCGACGCCTGGCGGGCCCGATCGAGGTACTGGCCGATCGAGTACGACGAGTAGTGCGGTGCGAGCACCAGCCCGACGATCGGTGTCGAACCCGTCGGCGGCGAGTCGGCCCGCGGCGCCTCGACCTTCGGATCGGCGTGCTTGAGGCCGAGCGCCACGTGGAATCGGCCGGGCGCGGCAGCATCGAGCGCCGCCTGCAGGCCGTCGCGCTGGGCCTCGGTGAGCTGCGGCGAGCGGGGAGACGCCCCCGATCGCCGCGTAGCGGGCGGTCGAGGTCGGCCAGCGGCCTCGGGCGTCGGCGGACGCCCGCGGCGGATGTCGGTGTAGTACGGCTCGATCTCGTCGGGATGTGCGCGGCGTGCCGTAGGCCATCAGCACCACGGCGACGTGCGGCGTCGTGGTCGGCCGTTCACGGCGCGCACCGTCGTGCGCTCGTGGACGAGGTCGACGACGGCCTGCAGCACGCCGGGTCGGTGTCGGGCTGGACGCCGTGGCCGAGGTTGAAGATGTGGCCCGGATGCTGGTGCCGTCGGCGAGTTCGTTGTCGCGCAGCACCTGCTCGGTGCCGTCGAGCGCCGGCTCGATGCCGGCGAGCACGAGCGCCGGGTCGAGGTTGCCCTGCACGACGAGGTCGTCGCCGAGGCGGCGCCGGGCGTCGGGGATCGGGGTGCGCCAGTCGAGGCCCGATCACCGTCGGGCCGGCGTGCGTACATCGATTCGAGCAGGTGGTCGCAGCCGATGCCGAAGTGGATCGCCGGGCGCGTCGGGGTGGCGGCGGCGAGCTCGCGGAACACCTGGCGCGAGTGGGGCAGCACGTAGCGGTCGTAGTCGGCGGCGGCTGAGCGAGCCGGCCCACGAGTCGAACAGCTGGAACGCGGCGGCGCCGTGCGACAGCTGGGCGTCGATGAACGTGATCGCCGATTCGGCGAGACGCTCCATCACGTCGTGCCAGAGCACCTCGTCGGTGTGCATCAGCGCCTTGGTGTGGCGGTAGTCCTTGCTCGGGCGACCCTCGATCAGGTAGCTGGCGACGGTGAACGGCGCGCCGGCGAACGCCAGCAGCGGGCACCGTCGAGCTCGGCGACGAGGCGGTCGCACGGTGTCGATGACGTAGGCGATGTCGTCGAACTCGAGCGGCCGCAGGCGCTCGAGGTCGTTGCTCGATCGCAGCGGATGCTCGGCGACCGGCCCGGTGCCCGGAGCGACGTCGATGCCGAACCCGACGGCGTGGGGCGCCACGACGATGTCGCTGTAGAGCACGGCGGCGTCGACGCCGTAGCGACGCACCGGCTGCATGCGTGATCTCGGCGGCCAGCTCGGGCTGCTTGATCGCGTCGAGGATGCGAGCCCTCGCCGCGAACGGCGCGGTACTCGGGAAGCGATCGGCCGGCCTGACGCATGAACCACACCGGGGTGTGCGGGCCGCGCCGGCCGTTGGCGGCGGCGAGGAACGCACCGCTCGTTGCGGGCGCGGTCGTGCTGTTCCAGGGCCGGGTTCATCGGCGTCACGCTACCGCCGGGTCCGGCGTGGCCCGAGGCCGTGTGTCGCATGATCTCCCCCCGCACCCCCTTTGCGTGACAGTTCGGTTGGGACGGGCCAACAGATGTGTCACGCAAACAGTTCGGGGAGGGGTGGAGCCGGCGCCGGGTCGTGAGTCGAGCTGGCGCCGGGTCGTGAGTCGAGCTGGCGCCGATAGCATTTCGTGACCCGTTATGACCCAGCAGCACCCCGATCTCGCTGACGAACAGGCCTACATCGACCACGCGTACGAGTGTCTGCGCGTCAGCCGTGAGCAGCCTGGCGGTTGCGCGACCTCAACGAGGCCGACCTCGGCGGTACGTTCCAGGCCCGTTTCGAGCGCAATGCGTTCGACGAGGCGCTGCTCAAGCGCCTGGCCGACCTCGAACTCGGCGGCTCGTCACTCGTGTTCGGCCGGATCGATCGATCGGCGGAATCGCCCGACGCAGTCGAGAGCTTCCACATCGGGCGACTGGCCGTGGCCGACGACGAGCGCGAGCCGGTCGTCATCGACTGGCGGGCGCCGGTCGCCGAGCCGTTCTACCGCGCCACGGGCCGCAATCCGATGGGCCTGGTCCGTCGACGGCACTTCGCCGTCGAGGGTCCGCGGCTGCTCGGCATCGAGGACGAGCTGTTCGGCGAGGGCCACCTCGGGCTCGGTCACGACGAGGGCCTCGACAGCGCCTCGACGGCGCCGGCCCCGAGGGTCTGCGCGGGTACTCCACGCTGCTCGCGGCGCTCGAACGGGGCCGCACCGGCACGCTCGGCGACATCGTCGCCACGATCCAGGGTGAGCAGGACGAGATCATCCGCTCACCGCAGCACGGCGTGCTCGTCGTCCAGGGAGGGCCCGGCACCGGCAAGACCGTCGTCGCGCTGCCACCGGGCCGCCTACCTGCTCTACACGCACCGGTTCCCGCTGGAGGACCAGGGTGTGCTGGTGATCGGCCCGAACCGGGTGTTCCTGCGCTACATCGAACGGGTGCTGCCGTCGCTCGGCGAGGCCGGCGTCGAGCAGGTGGTGCTCTCCGACCTCGTCCCCGGCGTCCAGTTCCTGCGGCCCGACGACCGGGCGGGCGCGGACACCCCGACGGCGGCCCGCCTCAAGGGCGACGTGCGGATGTCCGACGTCATCGATCAAGCGATCGGCGATCGCGAGCGTCCGCTGCGTGACGATCTCGTGATCCCGTTCCGAACGGGGTACGTCCGGCTGCGAGTCGAGGAATCGGCCCGCATCGTCAAGGCGGCGCCGTCGGCGGTTCCGTCGCCACAACAGCGGCCGCAAGTTCGTCGAGAACGAGGTGTGGTCGGCGCTCGCCGCCAGCTTCCACGATCCCGAGATCGGCCCGCGTCGGTGAAGGACACGCTCCGGGGCACCCCGGAGATCCGCGAGGCGCTCGATCGGATGTGGCCGCTGCTCACCCCGGCCCAACTCCTGCACGACCTGTTCGGCTCGAAGGCGCTCCTGAAGCTCGCGGCGCGTGGTGTGCTCGACGAGTCCGAGGCGCTGGCGTTGTTCCGGCCGCGTGCCGATTCGGTCGACGACGTGCGCTGGACGGCGGCCGACGTCGCCCTGCTCGACGACGCCCGTGACGTGCTCGGCCCGAAGCCCGGCCGCAACGGCAAGATCGACGACGCCGACGAGATCCGCACCTACGGCCACATCGTCATCGACGAGGTCCAGGACCTCACGCCGATGCAGCTCAAGATGGCGACTCGTCGCTCCCTCAACGGCGCGATGACGATCGTCGGCGACCTCGCCCAGGCGACCGGGCCGCTGGCGCCGACCGACTGGCAGGACGTGCTCGACCACCTTCCCGATCGCAAGCCGTCGCGGATGATCGGGCTGTCGGTGGGCTACCGCATACCCGGCCAGATCATGGAACTGGCGAACCGGGTGATGGCGGTCGCCACGCCGTCGCTGCGTTCGCCGGTGTCGGTGCGCGTCGGCGACGCCCAGCCCGTGTTCGTGCGGGCCGACTCGACGGGAGCGCTGGGGCAGGCGGTCGCCGACCAGGTCCGCTCGCTGACCGAAACGATTCCGGGCGGCAGCCTCGGTGTGATCGCGCCCGACTCGATGATCGACGACCTCTCCGAGCACCTCACCGCTGCCGGCGTCAACCACGGCACGGCCACTCGCACCGGGCTCGACGAAGGCGTCACGCTCGTCCCCGTGAGCGTGGTGAAGGGGCTCGAACTCGACGCCGTCGTCGTGGTCGAACCCTCCCGGATCGTGTCCGACCACGAGCACGGCATGCGGTCGCTGTACGTGGCGCTCACGCGTCCCACGCAACGACTGTGCATCGTCCACGCCGACGAGCTTCCCGAACCGCTGCGCTGATCGTGCAACGGGGCCGGACCCCGTTGCACGACCGTCAGCCGTCGCCGGTGTAGCGGTCGACGAGATCGGTGAGGATCTTGAACGCCTTGTCGGCGTCGGCCGGACGGATGCTGACCACCGCGTTGCGGGCCATGTCGACGGTGGTCTGGATGCCGCCCGACAGTTCACGGTCGCGTCGACTCGACGTCGGGCCGAGCCACCACCCAGGTCGCCTCGATGCGACGCAGCGTTGCCTGCTCGTCGCCCTCGGCGGCGATCTGCGCACTGAGCTGGCTCATGTCGGCGGCCATCTCGGCGAGCAGTTCGTCGGTCGAGCCGACGATCGGCAGCGTCGTCGCCGGGCTTCGACCGATCCGTCGGCGTCGGTGGGCGTCGCTCGACTCGACCTCGACGACGGTGTCGGCGCACGCCGAGAACGTCAGCGCGGCGGCGAGCGTCGCCGCCAGAGTTCCGAGGCGGGACGGCCTCACGAGGTGACCAGGATGCGTTCGCTCGCGAACGCGCCGACGCCGATGTGACGACCCGTCGATCTCGACGGTCAGCGTTCCGTCGGGGGATGCCGCGGTGACGGTGCCCCGGTTGCCGGGCTGGATCGCCGAGGCCTCGAGGAACTCGAGCAGACCCGGCTCGAACTCCAGCTCCTCGGTGATCCGCCGGACCGTGAACGGGCGAGCCGACCGCGACATCGGACAGGGGCGCAGAGTCCGGCGCCTCGTAGTCCGAGCCGGGGATCGGATTGCCGTGCGGGCAGGTGGTCGGTGCGCCCAGCAGGTCGTTGAGCGCCCGCTCGACCGAGTCGCTCATGATGTGTTCCCACTTGCCGGCCTCGTGGTGGGCCTCGGCCCACGACAGCTTGAGCACGTCGGTCAGGAACACCTCGGCGAGTCGGTGACGACGCACGACCCGTTCCCCGAGCCGGCGCCCGGCGTCGGTGAGGCGGATGCCGTCGTCGGAGGTGATCAGACCCTCGGCCTCGAGGCGCTTCATCATCTCGCTGACGGCCGGGCGGGACACCTGGAGTCGCTCGGCGATGCGGGCCTGGATGACCTCGACGTCGTCCTCGTGCAGCTCGAAGATGCACTCGCAGTACTCCTCGAAGGCGGGATGGTGTTCACCGCTCGCAGGCATGCGTCGATCCTACCGGTGCCACCGATCACCCGCCCGCCCCGTGCCGGGTCAGACGTGACAGTCTGGCTGTCAGACACGCAGCAGTAACAGTTCAGCGTTGGAGCTTGCGCAGCCAGCTCTCGGCGTAGCGCAGACGCCGCTCGAGCTGCTCGGTCGTCGCCGTGGCCACCCGGGTGACGCCGGCGAGCCGGTTCATCTCGCCCTGCACCTTGGCGTGCCCCCACCCGTGATGTCGACGAGGCGTTTGGCGACGTGGGCGTTGCGGGTGCGCAGGTCGTCCTTGCGTTCGGCGACGCTGAGTGAGCCCTACGGCACGAGTCCGGCCGCCGTCGGCACCTCCGGGCAGATCCAGGCTGAGACTCGGGTCGGCGACGAACCGCGGCTCGGCGATCTCGATGTCGTCGTCGTAGCGGGCCGCGGTGAGGTCGTCGGGCGAGAACAGCGGCTCGTAAGCGCACGCCCGTCCTCGGTGACCGTGTGCACCGTGATGTCGGTTGCCGTCGACGACACGACGGAGAACAGCGTCAGCTGTTCGGCCGCGTCGTCGGGGTGGACCTGGTCGTCGAGGCCGCCGTCGACGGCGAAGTCGTCGCCGTCGTCGTCGCTGCCCGGCGGGCGCAGGATGTGACGCCGGGCCTCGGCGATCTCGAACGCGTGCGAGCGCAGTCTCGGGTCGTCGGGGATGTAGACGTAGGCCTTCTGGCTGGGGCGGCCCGATCTGCCAGCGGACGAACCGGCCGACCGCCTGACGGAAGAACAGCTCGGTCGACGTGGTCGTGGCGAACACACCGACGCGCAGGCGGGGGATGTCGACGCCCTCCGACACCATCCGCACCGCGACCAGCCAGGGCCGGTCGTTCTGGCTGAACTCGGCGATCTTCTTCGACGCCGTCGGGTCGTCGCTGACGACGACGTCGGCGGGGTCGCCGAACCGGTCGCGCAGCAGGCGGGCGATGCCCTGGGCGTGATCCTGGTCGATGGCGATGACGAGCCCGCCCGCCTCGCGGTGGTCCTGTCTGATCGCGCGGAGTTGTTCGTTGGCGCGGGCGAGCACGCTCGGCATCCACTCGCCTTCGAGGCTCAGCGCCGTCCGCAGGCGCATCGACATCTGGTCCTTGGTCAGCTCGTCCTGGAAGCTGGCGTTGATCACGTCGCCCGAGGCGGTCGTCCACTCCATCTCGCCGTCGACGCGCGGGAAGTAGACGGGACGCACCACCCCGCCGTCGCGCAGCGCGTCGGCGTACCCGTAGGTGAAGTCGGCGTGGGCCATGGTCGCCCTCGCCGGTGGCGTCGTAGCGGACGAACGGGATCTGGATGGCGTCGCTGCGAAACGGTGTACCCGACAGCGAGAGCCGGCGGGCGGCGTGGCCGAACGCGACCCGGATGCTGTCGCCCCAGGCCTTGTCGTGGCCGGCGTGGTGGATCTCGTCGAGGATGACGAAGCCGTCGGCCGACAGGCCGGCGAGCTTCGCCGCGGTGTTCCCGGTGGCGATCTGCTGGTAGGTGGTCACGAGCCCGTGGACGTCGCGGGCCAGGCCGTCGCCGGGGCTCCAGTCGGGGTCGAGCTGGAGGCCGAGTCGGTGCGCCGCGAGCGACCACTGCACCTTGAGGTGGCTGGTCGGGGCGACGACGACCAGCGTGCGCGGTTCCTCGGCGAGGCTGGCGCGGGCGCAGGTGAGCGCAAACGTCGTCTTTCCGGCGCCTGGCGTGGCGACGGCGAGGAAGTCCGGGCTCGGGGCTGGCCCGGAACTGCTCGTAGGCGGCACGTTGCCAGGGTCGCAGGGTCACGGTCGGCATCGGCGCCCCGAGTCTGGCGCCGCGACCCCCGACCCCCAACCCACCTCCCGGAAATTCTCGCTCGGCATCCGACGCTCGGAGCGATCGTGCACTGACGGGAGAATTCCGGGAGGTTGGTGGGGGTGGGACGCGGTACGGTTGGGGTCGATGACCGATCTGTGAGCCGTCCACCGTCCGTTCTCGTTTGGAGGTGCCGTCATGGCCGCGTCGCTCATTGCCCGTCAACTCACCGTCGTCCGAGGGCCCCTCGTCGTGCTCGACGCGTCGATCTCGTCCTGGCCCCCGGTCATCGCGTCGGCCTCGTCGGGCCCAACGGGGTCGGCAAGTCGACGCTGCTCGGCGCGCTCAGCGGATCCGTCGGCGCTCGACAGGGGCTCGGTGGAGGCCAGCCCCGGTGCGGCCAACGTCGGACTGCTGCCCGCAGGAGCCGGAACGTTCCGCCACCGAAACGGTGCGGAGCTTCCTCGGCGCGCCGCACCGGAGTGCTCGCGGCACAGATCGAACTCGATGCTGCGACCGGTGCGCTCGGCGGCCGGCTGACGCCGGCGCCGACGACCGGTACTCCGACGCACTCGATCGATGGCTGGCGCTCGGTGCCGCCGACTTCGACGCGCGTGTCGGCGAGACCTGGGCGGATCTCGGGCTCGACCCGCGGCTGCTCGACCAGCCGACCGCCATCGCTGTCGGGAGGGGAGGCCGCCCGCACGTCGTTGGCGTCGCTGCTGCTGTCGCGGTTCGACGTCTTCCTGCTCGACGAACCGACGAACGACCTCGATCTCGACGGTCTCGAACGGCTCGAGCGATGGATCCTCGGCCTCGACGCGCCGGTGCTGCTCGTCAGCCACGACCGCACGTTCCTCGAGCGGGTCGATCACCGACGTGGTCGAGATCGACCACCACACGCACCGCGCCGAGTGGTACTCGGGCGGATGGTCGGCGTTCCTCGCCGAACGCGAGCTCGCACGTCTGCACGCCCAGCAGCGCTTCGACGAGTACGACACGAAGCGTTCGGCGCTGCAGCAGCGGGCCCAACGCGAGCGGGAGTGGGCCACGCAGGGTCAGTCGAAGGTGAAGAAGTCGGGCGAGACCGACAAGCACATCCGCAACTTCAAGATCAACCAGACCGAGCAGCTCGCCGGGCGGGCCGCGCGCACCCAGAAGGCCGCCGAACGTCTCGAGGCGGTCGACGAGCCGCGGGAGGCCTGGGAGCTGCGGCTGACGATCCCGACGCGCCGGCCGCAGCGGCGACGTCGTCGCGACCGCCCGTGGCGCCGTCGTCGATCGTGGGTCGTTTCGGCTCGGGCCCGGTCGATCTCGACCTCCGCGTCGGCGATCGCATCGCCCTGGTCGGGGCGAACGGCAGCGGCAAGACGCACCCTGATCGCGATGCTGCTCGGCCGGATCGAGCCGACGACCGGCACGGCCGCGCTCGGTGCCGAGCGTGGTCGTCGGCGAGATCGAACAGGCCCGCTCCGAACTGCTCGGCGACGAGTCGCTGCTCGACGCGTTCATGGCCGCGACCGGCCTGCCGATCGCCGACGCCCGGACGCTGCTCGCCAAGTTCGGCCTCGGCGCCGAACACGTCCATCGCATGGCGCCGCACCCTCTCGCCGGGTGAACGGACCCGGGCGTCGCTGGCGCTGCTGATGGCGAATGGAGCGAACCTGCTCGTGCTCGACGAGCCGACGAACCATCTCGACCTGCCGGCGATCGAGCAGCTGGAGCAGGCGCTCGACACCTTCGAGGGCACGGTGGTGCTCGTCACCCACGACCGGGCCCTGCTCGAGCGGGTGCGGCTGACGCGGACGTTCGACCTCGTCGACGGATCGTGGTCGCCGAGCGTCACGCTGACCGCGACATCGGTGCGATCCGACGGCGCGATGCAGATCGGCACGATGTGACTGATAGGTCCCATCGTCTGCGGGCGGAGGGAACTCGGACCGTCGCTCGAGCGCGACCAGTCTGGCGTGAACCAACCGAACCAGAGCCCTCCTCGCCCCGTTGCCGCCTCGCACTCGTCCTTGTCGCTCGCCGCGTGCGGCAGTGACGACGACGCTCGTCCGACACGGTCGCCGAAGCCACCGAGACCACCACCGATGGCAACCACGACATGGCGAGCGACCACGGCCATGGAGGGCACCACTGCCATGGAGGGCACCGACCGGCATGGACGCCGAGATGCCCGGCGGCGAGGCGACCGTCGGCGACATCACCGTCACGGGCGTGTGGATGCGCGAACCCGCCGAGGGTCAGACGCGGACAGCGGCGTACGGCACGATCACGAACGACGGCGACGCCGACGTCACGCTCGTGAGTGCCTCGGTGCCGTTCGACGCCACGGTCGAGATCCACGAGACGATCATGGGCGACGACGGCACGATGAGATGCAGGAGGTGCCCGAAGGGTTTCGTGGTCCCCGCCGGTGGCAGCTTCACGCTCGAGCCGGGCGGCCCGCACATCATGCTGATCGACATCGATCCCGGCCGACATCACCGGCACGATCGACGTGACCATGGTCTTCGATGACGGGACCGAGGTCACCGTCGGTGCCCCGGTCAAGGCCGCTCGACATGGACGACATGAGCAGCGACACGACAGCGACATGGACACGACATGACGGAGACGACCGACGGCTCACGAGCCGACCCGGTCTGTCGGGGTCGGGTCCGGAAAGACCGGGGCTCGGGGACCACGGTGGCCGGGTCGGGTGGTGGGTAGCGTGGGCGGATCGCTGCGCACCCGGTGCTCGCGGCGTTCTCGCCGGCCGTCCGGGAGTGGTTCGCGGCGTCATTTCCCGAACCGACGCCGCCGCAGGTGCAGGGCTGGCCGCACATCGCGGCCGGCGAACACACGCTGATCTGCGCCCCGACGGGGTCGGGCAAGACGCTCACGGCCTTCCTCGCGTCGATCGACCGGCTGACCACCACGCCGCGGCCCGAGGAGCGCTCGCACCGCACGCGTGTGCTCTACATCTCGCCGCTGCGGGCGCTGGCGTTCGACATCGAGAAGAACCTGCGGGCGCCGCTGAAGGGCATCGAACTCGCCGCCGAGCGCCTCGGCGAGAGCGTTCGTCGCCCCCGAGGTCGGGATGCGCACCGGCGACACGGCCGCCAACGACCGCCAGAAGCTGATCCGCCGCCCGCCCGACCTGCTGATCACGACGCCCGAGTCGCTGTACCTGATGCTGACGTCGTCGGCGCGCGAGACGCTCGCCGGCGTCGAGACGGTGATCATCGACGAGATCCACGCGATGGCCACCACCAAGCGCGGCGCCCACCTCATGCTCACGCTCGAACGACTGGAGGAGGTGACCGACACGCCGCCGCAGCGCATCGGACTCTCGGCGACGCAGCGGCCGCTGGAGGAGGTGGCGGAGTTCCTCGGCGGCTACGGCCGAGCCCGGCGCCGGAAACGGCCGGTGCAGATCGTCGACGCCGGCATCCGCAAGGCGCTGGAGGTCGAGGTGGTCATCCCGATCGAGGACATGTCGACGATCGGACAGGTCCAGGTCGAGCTGACCCCCGGCCCGGCCACGGCGGCGCTCACCGAACGGCGCACGTCGATCTGGCCGAGCATCTACCCGGAGATCCTGCAGCGGATCCTCGCCAACCGCACCACGATCATCTTCTGCAACGCCCGCCGCGCCGCCGAGCGCCTCGCCGCCAAGCTCAACGAGCTCTACGAGGAGCAGGCGTGGCAGGCAGCTGAGCGAGATCGGATCACAGGCGGCGAGGGAAGCGCCAGCGACGAGCCGCACGTCGACGCGAGGAGGAAGCGCAGCGGACGACGAACCCGCCAGCGGGATCGACGAACCCGCGCTGGTGATGGCCCATCACGGGTCGCTGGCACGCGAGCAACGGGTGGTGATCGAGGACCGGCTCAAGCGGGGCAGCTGCGGGCGATCGTCGCGACCTCGTCGCTGGAGCTCGGCATCGACATGGGTGCGGTCGACCTCGTGATCCAGGTCGAGTCGCCGGGTGCGGTCAGCCGGGGCCTGCAGCGCATCGGACGGGCCGGCCATCAGGTCGGTGAGCCGTCACGCGGTTCGATCTTCCCGAAGCATCGTGGTGACCTGCTCGAAGCGGCCATCGTCACCCGCCGGATGATCGACGGCGAGATCGAGTCGACCCGGTACCTGCGCAACCCGCTCGACGTGCTCGCCCAGCAGATCGTCGCGCACGTCGCGATCGTCGAGGAGTGCTCGGTCGACGAGGTCGCGACGATGGTGCGACGCTGTGCGAGCTTCGCCGAGATCTCCGACGACCTGCTGCCGAACGTGCTCGACCTGCTGTCGGGCCGCTACCCGAGCGAGGAGTTCTCCGAGCTTCGTCCCCGCATCGTGTGGGACCGCGTCAACGATCGACTCCGCGCCCGCGACGGATCGAAGCGCCTCGCGGTCACCTCGGGCGGCACGATCCCCGACCGCGGGCTGTTCGGTGTGTTCCTGCCCGACGGCACCCGCGTCGGCGAACTCGACGAGGAGATGGTCTACGAGAGCCGTCCCGGCGAGACGTTCGTGCTCGGCGCGTCCACGTGGCGGATCGAGGACATCACGTTCGAACGGGTGACCGTCAGCCCGGCGCCCGGGCAACCCGGCAAGATGCCGTTCTGGCACGGCGACCGCCCGGGTCGGCCCGCTCGAGCTCGGTCGGGCGCTCGGCGCGTTCGTCCGCGAGATCCGCGACCTCGACGACGTCGGCCGCGACCGAGCGGCTGATGACGCACTACTCCCTCGACGCGTTCGCTGCGGGCAACCTGCAGCAGTACCTCGCCGAACAGGCCGAGGCGACCGGCGCCGTGCCCGACGATCGCACCGTGGTCGTCGAGCGGTTCCAGGACGAGATCGGCGACTGGCGGATCTGCATCCTCAGCCCGTTCGGCACGCCGGTGCACGCGCCGTGGGCGATGGCGATCGAGCGACGGCTGATGGATCGGTTCGACATCCCGGTCGAGTCGATGTGGGGTGACGACGGCATCGTCATCCGCCTGCCCGAGTCGGCGGTCGAGCTGCCGATCGAGGCGCTGATGATCGACCCGGAGGACATCGACGAACTCGTCGTCGAGACCCTCCCGCAGACGGCGCTGTTCTCGGCCCGCTTCCGCGAGTGCGCGGGTCGGGCGCTGCTGCTGCCCCGCCGCCGCCCCGATCGTCGCACCCCGCTGTGGCAGCAGCGCCAACGTGCAGCCGATCTGCTCGCGGTCGCGGCGAAGTATCCGACGTTCCCGATCCTGCTGGAGACCTCGAGGGAATGCCTGCAGGACGTGTTCGACGTGCCGGCGCTGCGCGAGGTGCTCGGGCTCGCTGCGATCGCGGGCGATCCGGGTGGTCACGGTCGACACCGGCAAGGCGAGCCCCATGGCATCGAGCCTGCTGTTCAACTGGATCGCCGCGTACATGTACGAAGGCGACGCCCCGCTCGCCGAGCGCCGCGCCGCTGCGCTGGCGCTCGACCGTGATCTGCTCCGCGACCTCCTCGGCGCCGAGGAACTGCGTGAACTGCTCGATCCCGAGGTGCTCGCGGACGTCGAGCTGGAGCTGCAGTGCGTCGCCGACGGTCGGCGGGCGCGCTCGGCCGACGAGTTGCACGACGTGTTCCGCAAGGTCGGCGACCTCACCGCCGACGAGGTCGAGTTGCGCTGCGACGGTCCGGGCGGGGCGGTGCCGGGGGGACCGTGGGTGGCTGGCGGAGCTCGTCGATGAGCGACGGGTGATCGAGATCGCGCTCGGCGGCGAGACGCGTTGCGCCGCCGCCGAGGACGCAGCTCGGTACCGCGACGCCTTCGGATGTTCGCTCCCGCTCGGGTTGCCGATGGCGTTCACCGATCCGGTGCCTCGTCCGCTCGAGGAGCTCGTCGGCCGCTACGCCCGCACGCACGGCCCGTTCCTCACCGCCGACGTCGCCAGGACGGTTCGGGGCGCCGCCCGAGCGGATCGCCGGTGCGCTCGCCGCGCTCGAAGGCGAGGAGCGTCTCGTCGTCGGCGAGTTCCGACCCGAGGGCGTGTCGCGGGAGTTCTGCGACGTCGATGTGCTGCGCCAGCTCCGCCGTCGCTCGCTGGCCGCGCTGCGCAAGGAGGTCGAGCCGGTCGAGCAGGAGGCGTTCGCCCGCTTCCTCACGGCGCTGGCACGGCATCCCGCGCGAGTCGCCGGGGGATGGACGCGCTCGTCGAGACGCTCGGCGTGCTGTCGGGCACGGCGCTCGTCGCCTCGACGATCGAGACCGACGTCCTCCCCGTGCGGGTCGTCGGCTTACCGGCCGCCGATGCTCGACGAGCTGTGCACGGCGGGTGAGGTGGTCTGGATCGGCGCCGGCGCGCTCGGCGCACGCGACGGTCGGGTCCGGCTCTGCTTCGCCGACCAACTCGCGCTGCTCGCACCCGGCTGGGAAGCGCGCGACCACGCCGAGGGCAGTGCTGCAGGAGGCGATCCGGACGCTGCTCACCGAGCAGGGTGCGAGCTTCTGGGGCCAGATCCGCGCCGCCGCGCCGGGAGCGCAGGACCAGGAGTTGCTCGCGGCGCTGTGGGATCTCGTGTGGGCGGGTGAGGTCACCAACGACTCGCTCGCGCCGTTGCGATCCGTGATCGGTGGGGCCAAGGTCGAGACGGCCGCGGCGCGCCGGGCTGCGCACGGCCGCAGCCGGCCCCGGCCCGGTCGTCTCGACCCGCATCGGCCCACCGGCCGGCCAGGGACGTTGGAGTCTCGTGGCACCGCTGCTCGAACCGGCGCCGACGCCGACCGAGGCGGCTCACGCGCAGGCGATGCAGCTCGTCGAGCGCTACGGCGTCGTCACCCGCGAGGCGGTGATGGCCGAGGGCCTCGTCGGCGGATTCAGCGCGGTGTACGGCGTGCTGAAGGTGTTGGAGGAACGCGGCCAGGTGCGCCGCGGCTACTTCGTCGACGGGCTCGGCGCCGCGCAGTTCGCCGTCCCCGGCGCCGTCGATCGCCTGCGCTCGGCCCGCGAGACGCCCGATCCGATCATCCGGCCCGACGACGTGCCCGATCCCGATCGTGCTCGCCTCGACCGATCCGGCGCAGCCCTACGGCGCGGCGCTGGCCTGGCCCGACACGCCAGGACGTCCGGCCCGCAGCGCATCGTCGCTCGTCGTGCTGCGCGCCGGGCGACCGCTGGTGTGGTTCGACCGGCGGGGACATCACCTGGTCACCTTCCCGAGGCGTGCTCGACGACACGTCGTGGAGTGCGGCGTTGATCTCGCTGGTCAAGGACGGCCGAGTGAAGTCCGTCGAGATCCGCAAGGTGAACGGCGACGGCCTCACCGGCGCTGCGGTGCCCGGAGGCCTCGTGGAGTTGCTCCGCTCTGCCGGGTTCGCCGACGGGTACCGGGGCTTGGTCGCCCGAGGTTGACGAGCCGCGCTCACGCGATCCTGGTTGTCTATGGTGATCCGGTGACGACCGACGCCTCGGTGGGACGATGACCGACGCCACGAACCCTGCCGATCCACTCTCGGTCGTGCGATCCAGGGCATATGTGCAGATGCTGGCGCTCGCAGCCGCGATCAGCATCCCGATCGCGATCGTCGCCTACGGCTTCCTCGCACTGGTCGACCAGCTCCAGGAGTCCCTCTTCACCGACCTTCCGAGCGGGCTGGGATTCGATTCGCCACCCGACATGGTGGCCGGTGCCGCTGTTGGCCCTCTCGGGTCTGGTCGTCGCCTGGTGCATTCGATCGCTTCCGGGCACCTCGGGCCACTCGCCATCGGAGGGATTCAGCAAGTTGTCGCCGACGTTGCCGATCGATCTCCCCGGTGTCGTTCCTGGCGGCACTCGCGACACTCTCACTGGGTGCAGTCCTCGGGCCCGAGGCGCCGCTGATCGCGATCGGCAGCGGACTCGGCGCGCTCGCCGTTCGTGTGGTCAGCAGGGACGCACCACCGAACGCGGTTGCCATCGTCGCAACCGCGGGCAGCTTCGCGGCGATCAGTACGTTGCTCGGCTCGCCACTCGTCGCGACATTCCTGATGCTCGAGGTCGCCGGTTTGGGTGGAACGATGCTGGCTGTCGCGCTGCTTCCCGGGCTCCTCGCCGCCGGAGTCGGGTTCCTCGTGTTCGTCGGGTTCGACGCGTTGACCGGCCTCGGCACCTTCTCGCTCGGCATCCCGGATCTTCCGGCGTTCACCACCCCGACGGCGGCAATGGTCTGCTGGGCGGTCCTGCTGGGGATGGTTGCGCCGTTCCTGGCGTGGTTCGTCTCGTCGGTCGCGCTGTCGGTGCGAACGCTGGTGCACGCTCGCCGGCTGTTGGTGACCCCGCTGCTCGGTGTCGTGATCGCGCTGCTCGCGATCGTGTTCAGCGAGATCTCCGACAAGGGTGTCGAGAACGTGTTGTTCTCCGGCCAGGCAGCGCTTCCCGTCCTGATCGAGCAGTCCGCAACGTGGTCGACGGGCGCGCTGCTGCTCGTGATCGTCTGCAAGGGCCTCGCCTACAGCCTGTCGCTGAGCGCCTTTCGCGGTGGACCCATCTTCCCGAGCCTGTTCATCGGCGGAGCGATCGGTGTGCTCGCGGCCGACCTCCCGGGCATGTCGCTCGTGCCGGGCCTGGCGATCGGCATCGGAGCGATGTGCGTGTCGATGCTGAAGCTGCCGTTCACGTCGGTTCTGCTCGCCACGGTGCTGCTGTCGAGTGATGCGTACGCGGTGATGCCCCTGGCCATCATCGCTGTCGTGGCCGCTTACGTGCTGACCGTGTGGATCCCCGCTCCCCGGTCGTGGATCGGCACGCAGCCCGTCGGAGCAACATGAGCCGACGCCGCGGTTCGGGTGACCGGACGACCTGGCGCCAGTACCTCCGCTACAGGTTCGACGGCCTGCTGGCGCGGGGCACCTGGGCGGTGCTGTTGTGGCTCGGCATCATCACGTTCGCGGTCGTGCTCACCGCGTCGTTCCTGCTGCGGCGCGCCGGCGTGACCCTCGCCGGGAGCGAGGACGCCGGCTGGTTCGAGGACTTCTGGCAGAGCCTGCTGCGCACTCTCGACACCGGCACGATGGCCGGCGACGACGGGTGGCGACAACGGCTGGTCGCGCTCGTCCGTCACCCTCTTCGGACTGCTCGTGCTCGGCACGCTCATCGGCGTCATCGCCAGCGGTGTCGAGGCCCAGATCGATCGGATGAAGCGGGGTCGCAGCGCGGTCGTCGAATCCGATCACATCGTCGTGCTCGGGTCCTCGAGCCTGCTCCCCGGCGTGGTCGATCAGCTGTGTCGCGCCAATGCCGGCAGGCGCATCGCGATCGTCGTCATGTCCGATCAGGACCCGGCGGGCCTGGGTGACGAGGTACGCCACGGCATCGAGAGCACGTTCGGCAACCGTTTGGTGTTCCGCGACGGCGACCCGACCCGGCTCGCCGATCTCGAGCTGGTGCGGCTACGCCACTGTCGAACCGTGGTGGTGCTCAACGGCGACGGCGAACACGTCGGCGACGCCCGAGCCGTGCACACCGTGTTGGCCGTGCGTGAAGCGCTCGGCGACGGCCACCGCACGCCGATCGTCGTCGTACTCGACGACACCGCGGTCGCCGCGACGCTTGCCGCGTCGCTCGACGACTCGGTGCATCCGATCGTGCTGTCGCAGGCGGTGGCCCGCAATGTGGTGTTCGCGCTGCGCGAACGTGGCCTCGGCGAGGTGATGGCCGAACTCTCGTACTTCCGGGGTGCCGGCATCTACGTCACGTCGTGCCCCGAGTTGGTCGGAACACGATTCGGCGAGGTGGTGGTCGGTGCGTCGGGGTTCCGCCCGATCGGGCTGATGCGCGACGGCGGGGTGGTCGAGCTGCGGCCGGCGCCGGACGAAGTGATCCACTCGAGCGATCGACTGGTGATGGTGGCCCATGACTCGGCAGCGGTGCTCGACCTCGACCACGAGGCGATCGCCGAGCCGGTGGTCGTCCGGGGGCGGCCCGACTTCCACCGGACCACCGCGACGCATCACGTGCTCGTGGTGGGTTGGAGTGGTCTCGGACGGCCGTTGCTCTCGGGCTGGGCGATGTCGGCGGGCAGTGGCTCGACCGTCGAGGTGGTCTTCGATCCGCGGCTGATCGACGAGGGCGACATCGACGTCCCCGACCTGGGTGAGATCCCGGTCGTGCTGACCCCGTTCGCCGGCGACATCGTGACCATGGATCGGCGGGTGGCACCACAGATCACGGTGATCGTGCTGCTCGCGTACCGCGATCATCTGCCGCCACAGGAGGTCGACAGCCGGACACTTCTGGAGCTGATGACGCTTCGGCGGGATCTGGAGAACCGGCGACAGACGATGCCGCGCCTGGTGATCGAACTGACGGATCCGGCGAACGCTCCGCTCGCGGACGTGCGTGGGTCCGACGAGGTGTTCGTCACGCCGGCGATGGCCAGCCGGATTCTCGCCGGGCTGGTCGACGACCCCTCGCGTCGAGCCGTCTACCTGGCGCTGTACGCCACCGATGGACCGTCGATCCATCTCGTCGCGGCGGAGGACCTCGACCTGCGCGGCGTCGTCTCGATGCGCGAGGTCGTCGTCGCGGCCCATGGCCGGGACATGCTGGCGATCGGATGGCGTCGACCCGACGATCTCGGTGGTGAGCTGGTGCTCAATCCGCCTGCCGATCGACGACTCGACCTCGTCCGCCGGCGACGAGATCGTCGTCGTCGGCTGAGTCGTCATCGGCTGATCGGTCGTCGGCTGATCGGTCAGGTCGGCGCGACGGAGCTGTCGGAGACCCAGTTGCCGTGGAAACCGTAGGGAACGCGCTGGGGCAACTGGATGCGGGCGACCTCCGCCGCGGTGATGTCGGCAGCGTCGAGGATGCACAACTCGCTCGTGTCGGTGGTGGCGTCGTACACCACGGTGAGGATCCAGCAGTCGTCCTCGGCGAGGCCGTCGGCCTTCGCCACGACGACGGGCTCTGCGCCGCCCCGCCCGGCTCCGAACTCGTGCGCCTGCGTCGTGCGCTGCACGACGTCGATCTTGAGGATCGCACCGTGGAGGTTCTCGGCGCCCGGTGACACCTCGGAGGTGTAGCCGAATCGATGCTGCGCCAGCGCGACCTTCGGATTGTGGCGTGGGAACTCCTGCGGGCGGTCGTCGATGCGGGTCTCGGCCACCCGTCGGGCCACCGGGTCGATGACCCAACGATCGAATGTCGGCAGCGCCCCGCCGAACGGACCGTTGAAGTTGTCGACCATCATCGAGTCGTAGCGACACAGGTCCACGACCACGGTGCCGTCGGGCGCGTCGAAGGCGTTGAGGGGATGGAACACGTAGCAGGGGTCGACGTCGCACCAGATGATGTCGTCGGCGGTGCCGCTGCGGGGGAGGAGCCCGACGCGGGCGGCCCGATCGGGGTTCCACGCGAACGGGAACGGGTACCCCTGGCCCATGACGTCGAAGCTCACGGTGACCGGCAGGTCGTACACGACCGCGTAGGTGGGCGTGAGCGACATGTCGTGCACCATCGGCATGTCGGCGACGGGAATGTCGAGCGTCTTGGTGACCCGCCCGTCGCCGCCGACGACGACGTAGTGGAGGTGGTCGATCAGGTCGGGCCACTGGTAGCCCATCGCGTGGAGTTCGCCGGTGGCGGGGTCGTACTTCGGGTGGGCGCTGAAGGGGCCCGTGAGCGTGTCGCGGAAGCGGTTGACGCCGATCGAGTTCAGCTCGTAGTCGAGTTCGACGGGCGGCGTGCCCCCCCTCGACCATCGCCCAGGTGGTGCCGGCGAAGCCGCCGACGTTCGTGTTCGGACCGAATCCGTCGCCGCCCGACACGTACCGGTTGCGGTACCACTCGGCGCGTCCGCCGCGGAGCCTGACGCCGTGGACCATGCCGTCGCCGAGGAACCAGTGGTGCGTTCGCGGGTCGACCTCGGCGCGCGGGTTCGGGCCGTTGCGCAGCCAACGCCCTTCGAGGTCGGCGGGAATGGTGCCGACGACAGGCAGGTCGAACGCGGTGACTTCGTGTTCGACGGGGGCCATGTTGCCCGACGAGGTAGGCGTTGGTGTTCCCCGGGCCGTCGGAGCGCAGCGTGTCGGTCATGCCACAGTTTCGCCACGTGCACACCCGCAACGTCACACGGTGCCGGGCCCGATGTGACGCCCGGCCGGGTCGTGTCCGGGTCAGTCCTTGGGCTGGACGGCGCGCAGCCGGCCCAGGCGAGGTCGGCGACGACCTGTGCGATCTCGTCGGGATCGAACTCGTCGCCCCGCTCGACGAGGAGTCGGCTGGCACCTTCGGCGAGCCCCACGAGGGCGTGGGCCAGCGTGGTGCGGTGGCGTTCGTCGATGTCGACGGCGATCAGGGGAGCGACCGCCTTGGCAGCCTCGGCGGTGATGCGTCGCACTGCGGCGTTGAACTCGTCGTCACGCCGAGTGCCCGAACCGAACAGGAATCGGAAGGCGTCGTGATCGTCCGACACCCAACGGAAGTAGGCGCGAAAGCCGAGTTCGGTCTGGCTCTTGCCGTCGGTCGCTTCGGCGGCGGCCTTGGTGATGTTGGCGAGCAGGCGATCGCCCACCTCGTCGATGAGGGCCTGGTACAGGTCGCGCTTGGAGTCGAAGTGCTGGTACAGGACCGGCTTGGTGACCCCGACGGCATCGGCGACGTCGTTCATCGACGCGCCGTGGAACCCATTGGTCGCGAACACGACGAGGGCGACATCGAGAATCTGCTCGCGTCGGGCGTTGGCGGGAAGTCGAGGAGACATGTGTTACCCAATGGTAACCGGCGCTCGGGTGGTCTCAGAAGCCCCGTTCGCGGTCGTCGCGTTCGGCTGCCTTGACCGCGTAGCCGACGATGATCGACGGGGCGAGCAGGACGCACCCGACGACGAACGAGATGATCACGAGCGTCGCCATGGTCGACGAGAACCCGACGGCGAAGGCGATGACGAACAGCGCGATCGACAGCGCGACGAACAGATAGCCGACGCGATTGGCGAGCAGTGTCCACTTGGCGACCTGGGCTCGTCGAGCACGCACCGGGTCGACGGCATCGGAGGCAGGCGGAGGGTTCGACATACAGTCGTTCCATGCTACGAGCCGATTGCGTGCGGTCATGACCGTCGATCTCGAACACGATGGACTCGTTGCCATCGTCACGCTCGATCGTCCCGAGCGTCGCAACGCCGTCGATCACGCCACCCTGCTGGAACTGCTCGACGTCCAAGCGGCCATCGCGGCGCGGACACCGGACGCGATCCGAGCCGTCGTGCTGACCGGCAAACCGCCCGCGTTCAGTGCAGGCGCCGACCTCAACGGTGTCGAGGAGGGCCAGTTCGCGACCGACCTCGCCTCGGTGTTGCGCGGGTTCGGCACGCTGGCGGTCCCCGTCGTCGCGGCCATCGACGGGCCGGCGCTCGGCGCAGGTGCACAGCTCGCGATCGCCACCGACCTCCGTGTGGCGACGCCCGACAGCGTGCTCGGGATCCCGGCCGCCAAGCTCGGCCTGGTGGTCGATCACTGGACGATCAGGCGGCTGGCCGTCGGAGTTCTCGCCGCCGATCGCCCGGGCGATGCTCCTGGCTGCCCAGACCTACACCGCCGCGCAGCTCCATGCCACCGGCGGCATCCACCGGCTGGGCGGCCTCGACGATGCCGTCGAGTGGGCGCACGAACTGTCCCGGTTGGCGCCCTTGACGATCACCGGCCACAAGATCGGCCTGGAACGGTCGATGCCCGAACCTGCCCTCGACGAGGCGTTCGAGGCCGCCCGATCGGCCGCCTGGGCGAGCGCCGACGCCGAGGAGGGCCGCACGGCGTTCCTCGAGAAGCGACGCCCCGACTTCACCGGCCGCTGACGTCGCCCCCGAGCGATGAGTCTCAGCGCGACCCGTACGCGCCGAGACTCATCGGGAACACCGCCAGGGTTGCAGCGATGAGTTCGAGCGCGACCCGTACGCGCTCGAGACTCATCGCTGAGAGGGCGAGGGGGCCGGGCGAGTTCGGCTCAGAGGTTGGGCGGGAGCAGCCGGTTGACGTTCTGGAAGAAGAAGTACAGCACGATCACGAACGGCACGATCCCGACCGTGAGGCCGACCCAGTCACGCTTGGCCTTCTTGCTGACGAGATACGACACGACCCCGACGGCCGCCAGCAGGAGACCCCACAGGGCGACCTGTCCGTTGGCGTTCGGGTCGCTGAACCAGCCGTCGTCGAAGGCGTCGGCGATCCCGGTGTTCACGGCGTCGGCCTGGGCGCCGGTCGACGGATCGTCGCCGCCGTCGGCTGCAGCGGGTTCCGACGTCGGCACGGAGTCGGCCGGCACGGAGTCGGTGGGTACGGAGTCGACCACCGTCGTCGGATCGATCTCGTCGCCGGTTCCGTCGTCGGTCTCGTCGATCGGGCGGCCGTAGTTGATCACCGGCTCACCGGCGGGGCCTGATGACGCCGCAGTGTCCAGCTCGCTGGTGATGATGATCCGTTCGCGAGCAGTCCACTTGGGATGGCACGAGGTGAGGGTCAGCGTCGCCGTGGTGGGATCGACGGTGGCGACGACCTGGTAGTCGCTCGGCGACACGATCTGCTGTCCCGTCACCCGGTAGACGAAGCGACCGTCGAGCGTGGTGACGACGATCTCGTCGCCGACCTCGAGCTTGTCGATGTCGAAGAAAGGTTGACCGTAGGTCGTTCGGTGACCGGCGATGGCTGCGTTGCCGAGCTGGCCGGGCATCGGCGTCTCCGGGTAGTGGCCGGGGCCCTTCTTGAGATCCGACTTCTCGACGCCGGCCACCACGATGTTGTCGACGCCGATGGTCGGCATCTCGATGCGAGCGATGGGATCGCCCTCCTCGACCACCGGGGTCTGCGCCTCGACGGGCACGGTGTCCGGCGCAGTGACATCGGGCGCGGTGTCCGGCACGGTGGGATCTTCCGGCACGGTGTTCTCCGGCACGGTGTCGACGATCGTCGGCGCATCGGTGGTGGTCGTGCCGGCGAGGAGGTCCTCGAACTCGTTCTCCAGCGCGTTCTGGGCCCGTGCCGTCTCGATTCCCGTGCCCCACAGCTGGTAGGCGACGAACCCGAACATGAGCAGGCCCGTTGCGATCAGGGTCTTGCCGAGCCCGCCGACCCACCACCGCCAGTCGTGCGGGGGTGGGGGACGGTCGAACTTGCGGACGCGTCCCGGTTCGGCAGTTGGCTCCGCGACGTCCGACACGTCCGTCGAAGCTAGCTGGCACTCCATGCCGGCACTGGTCGCGACGCGATCGCGGTTGTCGAAGTCTTTCTCCCTAGCGTGGCGGCATGTCCGCGCCCGTGGTCGAACTCACCGAGGCTGTCGCGGTCCTCGGTTCGTTCCCGGCGTTGGCCGGTGCTTCGATCACGATCGACGAGGGCGACATCGTCCTCCTGCGCGGCCCCAACGGCGCCGGCAAGACGACGCTGCTGCGGTTGTGCGCCGGTCTGGTGCCGATGGTGCGCGGCACCGGCCACATCCTCGGGTTCGATCTCGTCACCCAGCGCGAGGACGATTCGTCGACACGTCGGCGTCCTCGGTCACCAGAACGGGCTCTACCTCGACCTCTCCGTCGGTGAGAACATCCGCTTCTGGGGCGCCACCGTCGGCGCGAGCGACGCCGAGACACGTGCAGCGATGGAGCGGCTCGGGGTCGGCCGACGCCTCGTCGACATCCCCGTTCGCAAGCTCTCGGCGGGACAGAAACGCCGGACCGCGCTCGCCTGCCTCGTGGCCCGCCGGGCGCAACTGTGGCTGCTGGACGAACCGCACGCCGGGCTCGATGCCTGCCGCCCGCGACGAACTCGACTCCACGCTGCGTCAGGCCGCCGAGCGCGGGGGCGACGATCGTCGTGGCGAGCCACGAACTCGAACGGGCCGGTTCGCTCGCCACCCGCACGGTCGACGTCGTCGCCGGCCGCGTCCACGAGGAGCGCCGTGCCCCGGAGGATTCGTCGTGAGCGTCTGGCGCATCGCCCGTCTGGTGGCGCTCAAGGACCTGCGGATCGAGTGGAACAGCCGCGTCCTGACCAATCAGGTGCTGCCGTTCGCGGGGGTGACGATGGTGATCTTCGCGTTCGCCCTCGACTCCGATGCGATTCTCGAACGGGTCGCTCCGGGCCTCGTGTGGCTGGCGACGATGTTCAGCATGCTGGTGCTCGTCCAGCGCACGTTCGCCGTCGAGACCGACGACGGCGCCCTCGACGCGTTGCGCGTCGCCGGTGTCGACCCACGGGCGATCTTCCTCGGCAAGGCCAGCGGGCTGGCCGTGCAACTGCTCGTGCTCGAGGTCGTGCTGCTGTTCGCGGCGGTCGTCCTCTACCGCCAGACGGTGCCGCTCGGCGGGCTTGTGCTTCTCGTCACCACTTTGATCTCCGCGACGTGCGGCCTCGCCGCGGTCGGTACTCTGTACGGAGGCCTTGCCGCAGGGTTCAGGGGCCGCGAGACGTTGCTCCCGCTGCTCACGCTCCCGGCGGTGGCGCCCGTCCTGATCGGAGCAACACGAGCGGTCGAAGCAGCGCTCGGCACCGCAGGCGCAGTGGTGTCGGACGGTTGGCCCTGGGTGGGCCTGCTGGTCGTCTTCGCCGTCGCCTTCGGGGTCGGCGGATCGTTGGCGTTCGGTCCGTTGATCGACGAATGACCTGATCGGATGACCTGATCGAATGACCCGGATCGAAGAACGACACGACAGGGATCGACGAATGACGGAACGGACATGACGACGACCGAATCCAAGCCGACGAGTCGTCGGCGTCTCGACCGCGACGGGAACCGGGAGTCGCGGTACCCGGATCGTCGGGATCGGCACCATCATCGCCATGGGCTGGCTCGTCGCGTTCGGGTTGGGCTTCTCGCCCGAGGATCGTGACCAGGGCGAGGCGGTCCGTCTGCTGTACGTGCACGTCCCGACGATCTGGGTCGCCTACCTGGCGTTCATCGTGACGGCGGTCGCCTCGGCGACGTACCTGTTGTCGAAGAAGAAGTCGCTCGGCTGGGACCGCCTCGCCGGCGCCAGCGCCGAGCTCGGCACGGCATTCGTCGCAGTGACGCTGGTGATCGGCGCACTGTGGGGACGACTCACCTGGGGTGTGTTCTGGCAGTGGGACGCCCGTCTGACGACCACGGCGCTGCTCTTCGTGACCTACGTGGGCTACCTCGCCGTGCGCGGGTTGGAGGGAAGCCACCGACAACGCGCGCGCCGCAGCGCGGTGGTGGGACTGCTGGCGGTGCTGCTGCTCCCCCTCGTGCACTTCAGCGTGGTGCTGTGGCGCAGCCTCCACCAGACTGCGACCATCAACGACGGCGATGCCGACGTCAAGATGGACGGCCTGATGCTCTTCAGCCTCTTCGTGGGGGTCGTCGCATTCACGCTTGTTCTACGTCTGGTACGTCATGCACCGCACCCGGGTGATGGCGATGGACGACATCTTGGACGACCACGGTCTCGATGTCGCTCTGGCCGCTCGGCGCGCCGAGGCCGACGAAGGTCGGATCGGCGACCCGCTCTCCGATGCAGCCGCTGCTGGTGAAGGAGACATCTGATGGAAGACGCGGGATTCATCCTCGGTGGCTACGCGCTCACCTTCGCGGCGGTGGTGCTGATGGCCTGGCGCGTGGTGCGCACGGGTCGACGACTCGCCCAGCGGGTACCGGACGCGGAGAAATACTGGCTCTGAGCGAGCAGAATGACATCTGACATGACCGACATGGACCTCTCCCCCCGAGCCCCCGTCGATCCCACCGGATCGAAGCCGAAGGCGAAGCGCAAGTGGCTGCCCATGCTCGTGCTCGCGCTCGTGGTCGTCGCCGGCGGGGTGATCCTCACGCAGTTCCTGACCTCGGCGGTCGACTACTACTGCAACGTCGACGAGGTCGGCAGCCGCGATGGCTGCGACGAGGGTCGACGCATCCGCCTGCAGGGGACCGTCGACGAAGGCTCGGTCGAGAAGGTCGCCAACACCACGGTGTTCACGATCTCCTTCAACGGCGAGACGATCCCGGTCGTCTACGACGGTGAACCGGGTGGCATCTTCAAGGAATGCATTCCGGTCGTCGTGCACGGGGTGATCGAGAACGGTGAGTTGTCGGGCGACCGCGTCGAGGTCAAGCATTCCGACGAATACGTCGCCGTGAACGATGAACGGGTGCTCGAGGCCGAGCAGGCCGGCTGCACCACGACCACACCGTGATGCTGGTTGCCGCGAGCGTGAACTCGGCGTTGGGCCGAGCGGGACTGCTGCTGATGCTCGCGGCGTGCGTGTTCGGCGCGCTGGCGGTCCTCTACGGCATCCGCCGCCGCGACGAGCGCCTGCTCAGACAGGGCCCGATGTACGCCTTCATCGCGCTCGGCGGGATCGTGCTCGCGGTGATCATGATGCAGCGCGCGCTGATCACCCGCGACTTCTCGATGGCCTACATCCAGCAGGTCGGATCGGCCGACACGCCGTTGCTCTACAACATCGCCGCCATGTGGTCGGCTCTCGAGGGTTCGATCCTGCTGTGGGCACTCATGCTCGGCATCTTCACCGCAGCGGTCGCCTGGCGTTTCCGTGACCGCATGGACGACGTCCTCGTCGGTTGGGCGCTCATCGTGATGTTCGTGGTCTCGGCCTTCTTCGCCATGCTGAGCTTCGGGCCGGCCGACGCGTTCGCGGCCGGTGCCGCCGGCGTCACCAGCGGCCCGGGCCCCAATCCGCTCCTGCAGAACCACATCCTCGTGCTGTTCCATCCGCCGATCCTCTACCTCGGCTACGTCGGCTTCACCGTGCCGTTCGCGTTCGCGATCGCCGCACTGGTCACGGGGCGCCTCGGCGAGGGCTGGCTGATGGAGACGCGCCGGTGGGCGCTGTTCTCGTGGGCGTTCCTGACCATCGGCATCCTCCTCGGCGGGTGGTGGAGTTACGAGGTGCTCGGTTGGTCGGGCGTGTGGGCGTGGGACCCCGTCGAGAACGCATCGTTCCTGCCCTGGCTCACCGGCACGGCCTACATCCACTCGGTGCTCGTCCAGGAACGTCGCGGCATGCTGCGCGTCTGGAACCTCAGCCTGCTCGTCGCCACGTTCGCGCTCACGATTCTCGGGACGTTCCTCACGCGCTCGGGCGTGCTCAACTCGGTGCACGCGTTCGGCGACGGCCCCGTCGGCTCGTGGCTCCTCGCGTTCTTCGGCCTCATCGTGGTGGTGTCGCTCGGCCTCATCGCGTGGCGCGGTGACCGCTTGCGTTCGCCCGGCACCATCGACTCGCCGTTGTCGCGCGAGGGGGCGTTCCTCGCCAACAACGTGCTGTTCACCGTGTGGGCGTTCATCATCCTGCTCGGCACGCTGTTCCCGCTGCTGGTCGAGGCCCTGCAGGACCGCCAGACGCTCGTCGGCGCCCCCTACTTCGATCGTCTCTCGCAACCGATCGGCCTCGTACTGCTGTTCCTGATGGGTGTCGCTCCGGTGCTGCCGTGGCGCAAGGCGTCGACCGAACTGTTGCGCACGAGGCTGTTCTGGCCGGCGTGGTGTGGCGCGGGTGCACTGATGATCGCCGTGTTCGTCGGCGCCGACGGCTGGGCACCGCTCGTGGCGTTCGGTCTCGCCGGATTCGCCGCGGGATCAGCCGGTCGCCAGCTCGCCCTGGCCACTCGACGCCAGGGTTGGCGGGGCCTCGTCGGCCGGGCGAACGGCGGGATGGTCGTGCACATCGGTGTGATCGTCATCGCCGTCGCGCTGGCGGCATCGAACAGCTTCACGCACTCGGCGACGCTCGAGTTGAACCAGGGCGACGTGGTCGAGTGGGGTGGTCACACCTTCGAGCTCGTCTCGGTCGACGAACGCACGAACGACCGTGAGAGCCGGATCGCCGCGAACGTGATCCTCGACGGCGCCACGACCTACCGCCCGGCCATCACGACCTACCTCAACATGGGTGCCGACATCGGGACGCCGTCAGTGCGCACCGGCTTCACCGAGGACGTGTACCTCACGCTCGGCCAGGGCGCCGCCCCCGGCGACACGACGGCCACGATCCGGGTGTTCGTGAAGCCGATGATCCTGTGGCTCTGGCTCGGTGGGGCGATCATGGCCGTGGGCACACTGCTCGCCGCGTTCCCCGGCTCGCGTCGTCGTATCGCGATCGATCCCGTGTCGGCGCCGATCGCCGTGGACGGCCCACCGACGCGACGACGATTCAGCAGATGATTCATCCGACGATTCGCTTCGAGGACGATGTCGACACACGGACCGGAGCGCCGGTGTGAGCGAGATCGTCGACGAGATGGCACCCGCCGAGCAGCAGGGGGCTGACGCAGGACGTTCGAGCGGGCGACGGCGTGTCGCACCGTTGGTCGTCGGGCTGATCGCGCTCGTGATGGTCGGCTTGTTCGTCGTGCTGGCCGGTGCCGATGCCAGCCGTGAGGAGTCCGCGGACTCGCCGTTGATCGGCCGGCCCGCGCCCGAGGCGACGGGCACCCTCGACGACGGCACATCGTTCGACCTGTCACGTCGCAAGGGGAGTTGGGTCGTGCTCAACTTCTTCGATCCGACGTGCATCCCGTGCGTCCAGGAGCACCCCGAACTGGTCAAGTTCGCCGACGACCAGGCGACCCTCGGCACCGACGGCGCCGAGTTGTACTCGGTGATCACCCGTGGCGAGCAGCCCGAGATCGACGAGTTCTTCGCCGAGAACGGTGGTGACTGGCCGGCGATCTACTCCGAGGCCGACGAGATCCCCGTCGCATTCGGCGTCTCGCAGGTGCCCGAGACCTGGATCGTCGATCCGAGCGGTGTGGTCCAGTTGCGTCTGATCTCGAAGGTGACGGCCGATCAGCTCAACTCCATCCTCCAACAGTTCCGCGAGCAGTACTGATGGCGAGTGAATTGAACACCAAGCTCAAGCGTTGGCCCGGTTGGGTGCTGTTGATCCTGGTGGTCGCGGGCTTCCTCGCGGTCGGTGCGACGCGGTCCACCGGGCCCGAGAGCCAGGAGGATCGTGTCGACGCGATCGCTCGACGGGTGGCGTGCCCGATCTGCGACGGCGAGAGTGTCTTCGAGTCGCAGAACAACGCCTCGCAGGCGATCCGCAACCAGGTGCAGCAGCTCGTCGCCGAGAACGACCTGAGCGACACCGAGATCATTGCCTTCATCGAGACGCGCTACGGCGCCCAGGTCCTGCTGGTTCCCAAGGCGAGCGGTTTCGACGCGCTCGTGTGGGTGCTCCCGGCGGTTGCCTTCGCGTGTGGTCTCGCTGCGCTCGTGGTGGTGTTCCGGCGATGGAAGCGTGAAGCGGGCGACATGCGCGAGCCGACCGACGACGACCGGGCGCTCGTCGAAGCTGCGTTGCTCGCCGACGTCGACGATCGGGACACGGGAAAGTGAAGGACACCGGGCGATGACGGCGAGTGGCCGAAGTCTGGACCGGCTCGCGGAGCTGGAGGAGGAGCGCCGGTACCTCCTGCGTTCGCTGGTCGATCTCGACAGGGAACACGACGCGGGCGACGTCGACGATCTCGACTACCAGACCCTGAAGGACGGCTACACCGTCCGCGCCGTCCGACGTGCTGCGTCAGATCGAGCAGGGCCGCGGTGAACTCCCGCAACGGCCTCCTCGCCGGTGGAGCCGAATCGTCGCCGTCACCGCCGCCGTGGTCGTCGGGTCGGTGGCCGTCGGGTTCATCCTCGCCGGCGCGTGGGGAGAACGATCGTCGGGCCAGGAGATCACGGGCCTCACTCCGGGCGACGAGTCACGGATCGTGCTCACCAACGCCCGCGATGCGATGGGTCAGGGTGATTTCCAACTCGCCAACTCGCTGTTCGGCCGCGTGATCGAGATGGAGCGTGACCGGGGACGTGACAACGCCGAGGCGTTGGCGTACTTCGGGTGGACGCTGGCGCTGCTCACCCGGCAGAACCCCGATCAGCCGAACGGCGAGGAGCGGCTCGATGCCGCCCGGCTCGCGCTCGGGCAGGCAGCCGAGATGGAACCCGACTATGCCGATCCGCAGTGCTTCCTGGCGATCATCGAGTTCCAGTTCCGCGGCGACGCCGAGGCCGCACTGCCGCACATCGAGAAGTGCGAGGCGAGCAACCCGCCCGCCGAGGTCGGCTCGCTCGTGTCGAACTTCGCCGACGAGATCCGCGCCGCCGGCAACTGACCGGCCCGGTCTTTCCGGACCCGACCCCGACAGACCGGGCTCAGGAGGGCGGGGGCCAGACCTTGCCCTTGGTGATCCGGTCGCCCTTGCGCCGCAGCACCCACACGGTGGCCTTGCGCCAGTCGACGGTCGACTGGACCTCCATGCCGCGGCGCACGAGTGCCTCGATCGTGGCAGGGATGACATCGCCGTGGCTGCACAACACGGCGCCGCTGTCGACCTCGGCGAGCAGGTCGAGCACCGGTTCGAACGGTGACTCCTCGGCGAGTCGGTCGTCGATCCTGATCTCCGTGCCCACGAGTTCGGCGAGGGGCTCGACGGTCTGCACACAGCGGACGTACGGGCTCGAATGGATCGTCGAGACGCCCTTGCCGGCGAGTCGCTCGGCGACCGCATGCGACTGCTTCCAGCCGTGCCTGCTCAGCGGTCGCAACATCGTCGTCGTCGGCCCAGACTCGCCGCTCGCCGGCCTTGGCGTGGCGGACCAGGTAGATGACGTCGGACGTACTCACCGGCTATGACGACTCGTTCGTCAGAGCGATGTGACGTCGGGTCAGCTGACGAACGAAGCTGATCCAGAAGACCGCGGCGCCGACGACCGACACGGCCGACATGAAGGTGAGCACACTCGACCTGATCGAGCGACTCGGCGACGGTCTCGACGTCGCCGGTACCGAGGCCGGCACTGGCGACCGAACCGATCTGGGCAACGAACAGCACCAGCGGGAGCAGGCCGTAGAACGCGAACCAGCCCCACAGCGTGCGGTTGTCGTCGTTCGCCTTCCATCGGTCGGTTCCGTCGACGGTGGGGTCGGAACCCTTCCACTGTTCACGAAGCACCAGGAAGGGGATGACGTAGAGGAAGAACGGCGGGAGGATCCACCCGAAGATCGAGAACAACGGATCCACGTGGTGCGGCGACCGAACGCACGGATGTTGGCGGCGATCCGGTACATCCAGATCATCGTGAGGATGCCGGTGGCGAGCGTGGCGACGCCGGCGATGCTCTGCACGGCGCTCAGCGGCGCGAGCGCATCGTGGAACTCGTCGTCGGTGAGTTCGCCGGCGAGGAAGTCGGAGGCGTCGCCGGCGACGCCGACGCTCAGCAGCGTGGTGATCACGGTCGCCACGGCGACGATCGCAGTGAGAATGACGATCGCCTTGGCGAGCCCGCCGACGCGCTTCAGGCCTCCGTACGGCGTCGGGTTCGACTGGAACGCCGACGTATCCCGCCGGTGCGCTGAGGTTCGGCGGAGGTGGTGGAGGGGGTGTGAGCGGATGAGTGGGCGGAGGGGGAGGGGTGAGCGGTGGAGGTGTCGATGACGGCTGCCCGGCACCGGGAGGCGGAGGGATGTCACTCACTGTCGCCAACCTAGCGCCGAGGAGGCGGTGCGGTCCGACAGCGCGCGGCGCGACGGAATCACTTCGCGTCGGACCAGCGGGCGATCACGCTCGTGTCGGCCACGAAGCGGACCCCGATCGATGTCTCGCCGGTCGATGCTCGCGGTCGCGCCGCCCGACCAGCGATGACTCGCTTCCTGTACGCCGTCGGCCACGATCGCTGCAGCCGCCTCGGCGAGGTGGGCCGGACTGTGCACGAGCAACTCGTCGTGCAGACACAGCACGATGCGGGCATCGATCGGCATGCAGCGTGCCCGCACGATCGCCGCCCAGGTCTTGAAGAACTCCGCAGCGGCACCCTGGACCATCGCATTGCGTCCGTAACGCCCACGTGCGGCCGCACGTGATCGGGCTGCGCGCTGCGATGCGTCGCCGGGTTCGGAGTCGGGCTCGTTCGACGACATGCGAACGAGGCGACCCCCGCGTGTTCGCAGGTCGTTGCCCCCCTCGGCTGCGCGGGCGGCCGTGTCGAGGTAGGTCATGGCGATCGGGTACGCGCGACTCGAGGCCACGCAGCGCCACGGCACCGTGTCCCGTCGTCTGGCCGTACATCGCTCCCAGCACGGCGACCTTGGCGACGTCACGGGTCACGCCGAGCCGTGCGGCCACGGGGGCGTACATGTCGTCGTCCCAGGTGGCAGCCGCGAGTGCGTCGTCGTTCGACACTGCCGCGAGGATCCGGGGCTCGATCTGGCCGAGGTCGGCGCGGACGAACACGTGGTCCGGCTCGGCGACGATCGCCGGGCGGAGTTCCGCGGGCATGTTGTGCAGCCCCGCGGTCGCGGTCATCCGGCCGGCCGCGCCGTCCGACGGCGACCACTGCCCTCGGAGACGCCCGTCGGGCCCGACGTGCTGGTCGAGCCAGCGGTACCCGAAGGTGGTGGCGATGCGCTCGGCCTTGCGCCAGGTGAGCAGCGCGTCGACGATCTCGTGCTCGTCACGCAGCTGCTCGAGACGCCAGGCGCGGGTGTCGGGCACCTCGATGCCGACGCGTCGCAGCAGCGACTTCACGCCGGCGGGGTTGCGCAGATCGAGGTCGCCGAGCGGACCCGGGAGATGCGCGGAGCACGAGGTGGTCGCGTTCGGCGGCGAGCCGTCGCTTCGTCGGCGCGCGTCGATCGGTCGTGGACCGATGAACGACGAGATGATCCGCTCGGCCTCGGCGACGTCGATGGGCAGGCCGTCGGCTTCGAGCTCGGCGCACAGCAGCGCGGCCGCCGATTCCGATCGTGCGGTGCTCGGTGCCGCCGGGCCGGTCGGGCGAGGCGGCCGAGTTCGTCGAGCTGCCGTCGATGGACCTCGAGCGCGAGCGCTGCCCAGCGTCCGCAGGTGGTCGAGGTCCGACTTCCAGAGCCCGTCGATCCAGGCCGGGTCGAGGTGCCCGTCGGGGCGGACCGCGTCGACACGGTCGTCGTCGCCGGGCTGGCGAGAACAGGTCGGGAGCCGCCGTCTGTCGGGAGGTCGGTCGGTGTCGAGGCCCTGGCGGTGGGCCCAGATCCGCCCGGCGCCGCCGCGCCAACCACCGACGAGGAGCCGGTGGACGGCCTCGAGATCCCAGCAGCGCGCCGGGCGGAGGCCGACGCCGACGAGGGTTCGGGCGGTGTCGGTCGACCACCAGACCCAGCGGGGGGCCGATCGGTCCGCTCGATCTCGAACAGGGCCGGCGACCATTCCGTCGGTCGTCGAGTTCCAGCGTGGCACCGCCGTCGGTCACCGAGCGCGGCACCGATCGCCGTCGGCGATCACGAGCGCGATCGAGTCGCCGTGCTCGAACGGCGCAGTCATCCCCAACCGAGTTCGTGGAGCCGGTCGTCGTCGATGCCGGCGGCGTGGGCGATCTCGTGGATGACGGTCACGTAGACCTCGTCGGCCAGCTCGTCGATGTCGTCGCACATCTCGCAGAGGGCGAAGCGGTAGATCGACACGATGTCGGGGCCCTCGGTGCCGTTGCGTTCGGTGTGCGGCACACCTTCGTACAGCCCGAGCAGCGTCGGGTTCGTCGGGGTGGCGGTCGACGACCTGCACCACCACGTTGTCGAGCACGTGCAGCAGTTCGTCGGGCAGATCGTCGAGCGCGTCGGCCACCATCGCCTCGAACTTGTACCGTCGCCACGACCTCCATCAGCGATCAGTGTTACATCGGGTGTCAGACACCATGACGTAACAGTCCGCTCAGATGACCTTGAGCTTGTCGGAGAAGACCTTCTTGGGCTTCATGTCGACGGCGATCGTGCGCGGCGATCCGCTGGAAGATCTGGGCGGCCTCCGACTCGGGGTCGACGGCGGTGATCGGCCGGCCGTCGTCGCCGCCCTCGCGCAGCGCGGGCACGAGCGGGAGCTGGCCGAGCAGCGGCACGTCGAGTTCGTCGGCGAGCACCTGGCCGCCGCCCGAGCCGAAGATCTCGTAGCGCTTGCCGTCGTCGCCGGTGAACCACGACATGTTCTCGATCACGCCGCGCACCGGCAGGTTGACCTTGGCGGCCATCGCCGCCGACAGTGACGCCACCTTCTGCGCGGCCGGTTGCGGCGTGGTCACGACGAACACCTCGCCGCGGGGCAGGTACTGGGCGAGCGACAGGGCGATGTCGCCGGTGCCGGGCGGCATGTCGATCGAGGAGGAAGTCGGGCTCGTCCCAGAACACGTCGGTGAGGAACTGCTCGAGCGCCTTGTGCAGCATCGGGCCCCGCCAGATGACCGCCTGGCCCTCGGGGACGAAGTAGCCGATCGAGATGCAGCGCACGCCCCACATCTCGGGCGGCACGAGCATCTCGTCGATGACGACGGGGTCGCGGTCGGTGCCGAGCATGCGGGGGATCGAGTAGCCGTAGATGTCGGCGTCGACGACGCCGACCGAGTAGCCCTGCGAGGCGAGCGCGACGGCGAGGTTGGTGGTGACGCTCGACTTGCCGACGCCGCCCTTGCCCGAGGAGATCAGCAGCGGGCGGGTCTTCGAGGTGTTCTTCGAGAACGGGATCTCGCGGCCCTTCGGCGTGGCCGTGGGCCTGGCTCGAGCCGGCGGTCGCCCCGGCGTCGCCGTGCAGCGTGCGGCGGAGGTTCTCGCGATCCTCGTCGCTCATCACGGTGAACTCGAGGTCGATCGACTCGACGCCGTCGAGTTGCGTGGCGGCCTCGGACACCCGCCGCTGGATCTCGCTCTTGAGCGGACAGCCCGGCACGGTGAGGGCGATGAGCACGCCGACGACGCCGTTGTCGCGGATCGACACCCCGCGCAGCATGCCGAGGTCGACGATCGAGCGGTGCAGTTCGGGATCCTCGACCGGGCGGAGGGCGTCGATGATCTGTTCTTCGGTCACGATGGCGGCCATGACGCCATTGTGGCGACGGGCCGTCGGATTTGCACCGAATTTGCACTACGCGGATAGGTAGAATTGCGCACATGAGCACGAGCCCGTCGTTCACCGCCACCGTGTCGGCGATCACCGACGCCTTCGGCGACCCGACGCGCCGCTCGATCTACCTGTTCGCGAAGGAGCACTCGGGCGACCGACGACACCGGGGTGACCGCCTCGATGGTCGCCGCCGAGGTGGGCGTGCACGCCAACGTCGCCCGCCACCACCTCGACAAGCTCGCCGCCGGCGGATACCTCGAAGTGGTCTCGGGCAAGGTCGCCGGCGCCGGCGCCGGCCGGCCGTCGAAGCGCTACGTCGTCGTGGGTGACTCGCTCAGGATGAGCGACGTCGACTTCCCGGTGCGCAGTGACGACCTGCTGCTGTCGCTGCTCGGCCGAGCGCTCGACCGGTTGCCGCAACGACGAGGCCGAGATGATCGCCGAGGAGGTCGGCCAGGAGTACGGCCGGGCGATGGCCGAAGGGCTCACCGGCGATGCGCTCGCCACCGGACGCCGCTCGCTGCGCTCCGCGATGCAGGCCGTGGCCGACGCACTCACGGCCCACGGATTCGCGGCCCACGCCGAGGGCCGCAACGACCAGCTGCGCATCATCAACAACCACTGCCCGTTCGGCGACGTCGCCACCGACCACCCGGTGATCTGCGCGGTCGATCGCGGCATGGTCAAGGGCATGCTCGCAGCGCTGGTCGACGACCGACGACGACGATGCGTCGACGTCGTCACCGAGTCGAGCTTCGCCCGCGGCGACACCTTCTGCTCCACCGCCGTCTGACGGCACCCTGCTTCCATCGTCGTCCTGGCGGATGCGGCTGTCAGCGATGCGGAGAGGATCGGACCGGCACCCGAGGGATCCGTGGTCGCCACCGGACCGAACCTGTGCCGAGAGCACGAGTGTACGGCTGCAGACACCGTCGCCGAACCCGACGCCGGGTGCCCGGTCGGCACCTGGCAGGTCGACGGTGCCGGACTCGAGCCGTTCTATGCCGTCGCAGCACCACCCGATGTGGTGTTCACGCCGTCCGGCCGGTTCGTGATCGAGATCGGCCCGGAGAACTACGAGGCCACCGCCGAGGGGTTCTCGCTCGCCATGGACATCAGCGGCGGTGTCTCGATGGTCGCCGATGTCTCGGGCACCGTGTCGGGCACGGTCGTCGACACCGGCACGACGATCGAGTTCGTCGAAACGTCGTTCGACCTCGATGCCGAGGTCACGATGGACGGCGCGGCGATGCCGAACGACTCCGTCTTGGCAGCATTCCGCGAGACGTTCGGAACGGGCAGTCGCCCCTACGTGTGCGAGGGCTCGACGATGACGGTCACCTACGACACGCCGAGTGGCCCGGCCGTGGTCGTGTTCACACCCGCCTGAACTCCCTCGCACGGTCACTGCCGCAGCGCGGCGTACTCGATGACTCGTTGCCGGACGGCGTCGCCGGCCTTGGCGGTCGAGCCACTGTCGAACGGGGGCTGCGGGTCGTACTCGATCATCAACTGGCTGCCTCGGCGGCCGTGCGGTCGACGAGGATCTCGACGAGGCGCAGCGCCATGTCGATCCCGCTCGAGACGCCCGCGGCGGTGATGATCCGCTGATCGAGGTGCTCGACCACACGATCGCCGGTCGGGACGGCGCCGTGCTCGGCGAGGACGTCGAGCGCTCCCCAGTGCGTGGTCGCCGTGAGACCGTCGAGCAGACCCGGCGGCGGCCAGCACGAGCGAGCCGGTGCACACCGAGGTCGTGTAGATGCTGGTCGAGTGCGCGGTGCGCACCCAGTCGAGGACCCGCTCGTCCGTCATCAGTGCCCGCGTGCCGAACCCGCCCGGGAACACGACGATGTCGGGGTTCGTCATCTCCTCGAATGTTGCGTCGATCTCGATGCCGAGCATGCCGTTGTCGGAGCGCACCACGCCACGCCGATGGCCGATGAACGTGATGTCGAAGTCGGGAATCCGCTGGAGCACCTCGTAGGGCCCGATGCCGTCGAGCGCCGTGAACTGGGGGAACAGGGGAATCGCGATGCTGGTCACGCCGTCACCGTAGTGACCGACGGACTCCCCGTCGTCCGGCGTTCTCGTGAACTCCGTGCGCAATGGCTCGCGCACTTGTTCACGAGAACCGGGGGGAGATGTTGGCGGGTAGCGTGACCGACGTGGACGTACGCATCGGAGTGACCCAGGCCCCCCGCGAGATCAACATCGAGCTCGCAGAAGACGCCGACCGTGACGATCTGAAGTCGCGTGTCGAGGCCGCCCTCGCCGGCGCCACCGATGTGCTCTGGATCACCGACAAGCGCGGCAAGGATGTCGCCATCCCGTCGGCCAAGATCGCCTACATCGAGCTCGGTTCCGCCGACGGCGACCGCAAGATCGGCTTCGGAGGCTGAACCTGGGCCCCACCGGTCGGCCGGGCCTCCTGGACCTCGACCTGCTCTGGGTCACGGGGAAGGGAGGCGTCGGCAAGACGACCATCGCGGCCTCGATCGCCGAGGTCGCGGCCCGTCACGGCCGTCGCACGCTCGTGTGCGAAATGGATGCGAAGGGGGCGCTGGCCAACGCGTTCGACGTCGGTGAGTTGACGTTCGAGCCCACCGAGGTGTCGCCCGGGCTGCACGCCATGGCCATGAACACCGAGGATTCGCTGCGCGAGTACCTGCGGTTGTTCGTGCGGATCCCCCTGCTCGGACGCATCGGGCCGCTCGCCTCGACGTTCGACTTCGTCGCCGACGCGGCCCCCGGGGTGAAGGAGATCCTCGGCGTCGGCAAGCTCTGCTACGAGGTGCGCGAGCGTCACTACGACCTCATCGTCGTCGACGCCGAAGCGAGCGGACACATCGTCAGCCAGATCGGAGCACCGAAGGTGATCGCCGATCTCGTCCAGGTCGGGCTGGTCCGCGACCAGACCCAGTGGATGCTCGACATCCTCGACGACCCGTTGCGCACCGGCGTGGCAGTCGTGACCACGCCCGAGGAGATGCCGGTCACCGAGACGATCGACCTGCTCGGTCGTCTGCGCGACGAAACCGGCGCCCACGCCTCGGCGGTGATCGCCAACCGGGTGCTGCCCGCGATGTTCAACCGACGCGAACAGGCGATCGTCGATCGTCTCGACGACGTGATGCCACTGCTCGTCGACGTGGCCGGCCCGGCCGTGACCACGGTGGTCGACGCTGCCCGACTCACCGAGATGCGCCGCAGCACCGGAGCCGAGCACCTCGACCGTCTGCGGCGCTGGCTCCGCTCGAGCGGCGAGGTCGCCGACGGACTCCCGATCATCACCGTTCCCGAGCTGTTCTCACGGGGGTCCGGACCGCGAGTGGTCTCGCTCGTGGCCGAGGCACTCACCGACGAACTCGATCCCGAGCCGGTGCCGGCGGGAGGCCGTCGTGGCTGAGCTCGACAACCTGCTCGCCAGCCGCGAGATGATCCTCGTCGCCGGCTCCGGCGGTGTCGGCAAGACGACGATCGCCGCGGCCCTGGGCATCGCCGCGGCGCAGCGGCAGAAGTCACGAGTTCTCGTGATGACCGTCGACCCGGCTCGGCGTCTCGCCACGGCGCTCGGGCTCGACGAGTTCGGCAACACGCCGGTGCGCATCGACCCGACGGCGTTCGCTGCGGCCGGCAACAAGGTGCGTGGCGAGGTGTGGGTTGCGATGCTCGACACGAAGGCCGGGTGGGACGAGCTGATCACACGCCATGCCCCTGACGCCGCCATCCGTGACGCCGTGCTCGCCAATCCGCTCTACGAGAACATCACGAGTCGTTTCGTGCACAGCCACGAGTACCTGGCAATGGAGCAGCTCCACGACCTGCACGCCCGCGGTGAGTTCGACCTCGTGATCGTCGACACGCCGCCCTCCCGGAACGCACTGTCGATCCTCGACGCACCCAACCGGATGATCGAGTTCTTCGGAAGCCGATTGCTCCGGTGGCTCACCGTGCCCTACCGATCGCGTCTGTTCACGATGGCGTCCAAGCCGTTCTACCAAGTGGCGGATCGGGTGCTGGGGTCACGGTTCCTCCAGGACATCGCCGACTTCTTCGTGCTGTTCCAGGCGATGGAGAGCGGGTTCGTGCGCCGGGCGAAGGAGGTCGAGTCGCTCATGCGCGACCCCCGCACGGCCTTCGTCGTGGTGACGACGCTCGAAACGGCACCGAGCTACGAGGCGCGGTATCTCGCACGATCCCTCGTCGAGCGGGGAATGTCGCTCGGGGCCATCGTCGCCAATCGCGTCCTGCCCGCGGCGCTCGCGAGTTCGGCCGCGGCCGAGAGCGCAGCGGCGCTGCTCGAACACGCCGACGGCGAACTCGCCGACGCCGTCGCGTCGGAGCTCGCAGCTCCGCGTCAGCAGGTCAGCGCCGTGCTCACGCAGATCGCGACCCGGTTCGACGATGTCGCCATGGTGGCGGCGCGCGAGTCGGATCGACGTTCCGAACTGGCCGACGCTCGCCCCCGTGTTCCTGACCGTGCCCTGGCTCGCCGGCGACATCCACGACCTCGCCGGGCTCGACTTGCTCGCGGGTCACCTGCGCGCCGGCGAATGATCAGGCAGAATCATCAGTGATGACCTCTCTCGCCGAACTGGCCCGCGAGCACACGACGCTCGACCGTGACGACATCGATCACCTGCATCGGCTGACGGCAGAGTGGGCGTTCCTCGCCGACCTGTGCTTTGCCGACCTGCTGCTCTACGTCCGATCGAGCGGTGGCAAGTGGTTGATCGTCGATCAGGTGCGACCGGCCACGAACCAGACGATGTACGCGACCGACTACGTGGGGTCGTGGGCCGACGGGGACGAAGCCGAGCTCATCGAGCGGGTGGCCTCGACGGGGCAGCGGGTCGAAGGTGCGATCGAGGTCGACGGCGGCGGCGACGAGATCAACCACGCTCGCATGCTCGCGATGCCCGTCCGGCGCGACGGCGAGATCATCGCCGTGCTGTCGAAGGAGTGGAAGGTCAGGGCCGGGCGGCCCCTCGGCGAACTCGAACGCAACTACTCCTTCATCTTCGAGGAGTTCGCCCAGATGATCGAGGTCGGGGCGTTCCCGTTCCCCGGGCGGGTCGCCGACTCCAGCGCGGCCCCTCGTGTCGGTGACGGCGTGTTGACGCTCGACGCCACCGGCACCGTCACGTACGTGTCGCCCAATGCGAACTCGGCGCTGCACCGCGTCGGCATCCAGGCGAACCCCGTCGGGATGCGCCTGGCCGAACTCGGCTTCCACGACGGTCCGGTTCGCCAGGCGTTCGAGCGACGTGAACCGATCGTCGAGGAGTTCGAGCAGGGCGCGGACGTCACCCTGCTGTGCCGCTGCGTCCCGTTGATCGGCAGCACCGACTCGGGCAGCGAGATCACCGGTGGACTGCTGCTCGTCCGCGACGTGACCGAACTCCGCAAGCGAGACCGGTTGCTGCTGAGCAAGGACGCGACGATCCGCGAGATCCATCACCGGGTCAAGAACAATCTGCAGACCATCTCGTCGCTGCTGCGTCTCCAGTCGCGGCGGCTCACGAATCCGGAGGCGAAGGCGGCGGTCCAGGAGTCGGTGCGCCGGATCAGGACCATCGCCCTCGTCCACGAGTCGCTGTCACGCGAGCCTGGCGAGGACATCGCCTTCATCGAGATCGTCAGGCCGTTGTTGCGCCTCGCCGAGGAGAGCCTGCAGTCACCCGATCGTCCGGTGCGGTTCACCGTGGGCGGCGACGGTGGTCGCATCCCCGCCAACACCGCCACGCCGCTGTCGGTCGTGCTCACCGAGCTGCTCCAGAACGCCGTCGATCACGGCTTCCCCGAGGGCAGTGGCGGCGGCGACGTCAACGTCGCGCTCAGCCATCTCGACGGACACCTGACGGTGCGGGTGGTCGACAACGGACGAGGCGTCGACCCGTCGTTCGAACTCGATCAGGCCACGGGGCTCGGACTCTCGATCGTGCGGACCCTGGTGACCACCGAGCTCAACGGCACGATCGAGATCAGGCCCGCATCCACGGTCGAACTCGAACTCGCCGGGAATCGGCGACGGATCGAGCCGCCAACACGGCACGATCATCGAGCTGACGGTCCCGACGGACGACTGAGCGTCAGCTGGCGCGGGCGGCGCGGGCCGCAGCGACCCGGCGACGTCGGATGACCCGACGTTCCTCTTCGGTGAGCCCGCCCCAGATGCCCGAGTCCTGATTCGTGTCGAGCGCGAAATCGAGACACTGCACGGCCACGGTGCACTCATTGCACACCTCCTTGGCCCGGTCGATCTGGTACAGCGCATTTCCCGTGGTTCCCACCGGGAAGAACAACTCCGGATCGGTGTCACGGCAGATGGCGTCGTCGCGCCATTCGTAGTCCGCGGCTCCCAGGGTCAGGCTGGACGCAAGGATCGACACGTTGGTGCTCCTCGAAGGTGTTGAGGCGAGCGGATCGCCGGGGGGATTTTGTGGTTTTCGTCGTCCTGGAACGACGTCGCTGGCCATCAGGCCGGGTCGCACTGTAAGCGCGATGCGAAGGCCTCGCAAGAGGCGTTTGGTCCCAATGTTCACGGAATGATCAGTTCCGGTTCATCTGGCGTTCGAACGCCATCGGGCGCCTGCGCCATGATGGCAACCATGCTGGTACTGGGTCATCGTGGCGCTTCGGTCGCCACCAGGGAGAACACGCCGGAGGCATTCCGTCTGGCCGACGAGATGGGTGCCGACGGGGTCGAACTCGACGTGCGACGCGTCGCCGACGGCCGGCTGCTCGTCGCTCACGATCCGTTGCCCGACGCGCTCGACGAGGTCGACCGGTTGAACCTGGCGACGCTCGACGAGGTGCTCGACGCGTGCGGTGACCGGATGCTGGTCAACGTCGAGATCAAGAACTGGCCGACCGATGCCGGCTTCGATCCGACGATGGCGATGGTGGCTCCCATCGTCGAGCAGCTGCGTCGCCGGGGCTGCGGTGGTCGCGGTGGCTGATCTCGTCGTTCTCGTGGGACACGCTCGAGGCGTGTCGAGCCGCTGCGCCGGAGATCGCCACCGCATGGCTCGTGTCGACCCTCAGCGCCGATCGGATCGCCGTGCATCGCCGAGGCCGGACACGCTGCGGTGAACCCGTGGGAACCCAACGTCACAGCGGAGTTCGTCAGGCAGTGCCACGATGCCGGGCTCGCCGTCAACACCTGGACCTGCAACGATCCGGCGCGGCTCGTCGAGCTCGCCGATCTCGGTGTCGACGGTGTCTGTACCGACGTGCCCGACGTCGCCCTGGAGGCGCTCGGTCGCGCCGGCGATCCGGTCGCGGTCAGCCCGTCGTGGGCGCGGTGGCCGTCGGCGGACTGAGCGGCACGACGAGCTTCACGGCATCGGGCACGTGGACGAACTCGAGACGGTTCGTCGACCCGAGTGCGTCGCCGTCGACCTGGTACGGGAACGGCGTGTCGTGTTGCACCACCAGATGTGAGATGTCCTCGCGAACGTCGAGGTGCGCTGCCGGCTTGACACCTCCGCCGCGAAGGGCGCCCGCCAGCGACGACAGGATCGCCACGGAACCCATCTCGGTGAACGTGATCGCCACGAGACCTCGGTCGAGCGTGGCTGCCGGTGACAGGTCGAGCGGTCGGTTCCCGAGGTAGGTGTACGGGCTGGTGTTCAGCACGATCGTGAAGTAGCCGTCGATCGGATCGGTGGCACCGTCGCCGATCACCTGGAAGTGGGGTGTGCTGCGGTCGTAGCCGGTCAGCCACGTGGTGAGCCCGGCCCAGATGAACAGCGGATGACCGAGCCACCGCTTCCACGATCCGTGCTTCTCGACGCGTTCGACGACTGCGGCGTCGAACCCGACTCCGGTGTGGAAGCAGAAGTAGCGACCGTTGACCTGGCCGAGCCCGATCGGACGGAAGTGGTCGGCGTCGATGCCGTTGGCGAGGTACTCGACGGCCTCGACGGGGTCGTTGGGCATGCCGAGCGTGCGAGCGAAGACGTTGGTCGAACCGCCGGGGAGGACGCCGAGGGCGGTGTCGGAGCCGGCGATGCCCGTGGCGACCTCGTTGAGCGTGCCGTCGCCGCCGAATCCGACGACGACGTCGAGTCCGCGTCGCACGGCGTCGTGGGCGAACCGGGTGGCGTGACCGCGGCGGTTCGTCTCGACCATCTCGACGTCGTGATCGCGGCTCAGTCGCCGATGCACGATCACCGTGTTGCGCGCCGTGACCGACGAGGCGAACGAGTTGACGACGAGCAGGACCTTCAAGGTGAGTGACGGTAACGCAGCGCCGGGCGGCTCGCGGCCTGGGTGGTGGCACGAGTTTGGGTCGAAGTTGACGCACCGGTAACTTGGTGAACCTTATGAACGTGATCGTCTGCGTCAAGCAGATCCCGGACCCGGCTCTGCCGGGCGAGCTGGATCCCTCCACCAACACGCTCAAGCGTGACGGCAAGCTCATTCTCGACGAGTCGGACAGTTACGGCGTCGAGATGGCGCTGCAACTCGTCACGGCGGCCGGCGGCGGCGAGGTCAGCCTCGTCTCGATGGCCCCGAACGACGAGACGTCGGGCCTGCGCACCGCCCTCGCGATGGGCGCTGCCAAGGCCGTGCTCGTGAGCGACGCGTCGCTCGCCGGCGCCGATGCGCTGACCACGGCCAAGGTGCTCGCCGCCGCGACGAAGCGGCTCGGCGAGGTCGACCTGATCATCGCCGGCACCGAGTCGTCCGATGGCTACACCGGCACCGTGCCCGAGCAGATCGCCGAGGTCCTCGGCCTGCCCTCGATCACGTTCGCCAAGACGGTGTCGATCGCCGATGGTGTCCTCAAGGTCGATCGTCAGACCGAAGCGGGCTACGACGAGGTCACCTGCTCGCTCCCCGCCGTGGTCTCCGTGACCGCCGGCGTGGTCGAGCCGCGCTACCCGAGCTTCAAGGGCATCATGGCCGCGAAGTCCAAGCCGGTCGAGACCGTCACCGCCGCCGACCTCGGCGTCGAGTCGGTGTCGTGGGCTCAGCAGATCACCTCCGTCGAGGATGCCCCGGCCCGTGAGGCCGGCGAGGTCATCGAGGACGACGGCGAATCGTTCAACAAGATCGTCGAGTTCCTCGACAACCTGAAAGTCATCTGAGGAGACCGTCATGGGAATCGACAACATCTGGGTGTTCGCACAGGCCGCCGACGGCGCGCCGACCACCGGCACACTCGAACTGCTCACCAAGGCCCGCAGCCTCGCCGGCAACGTCTCGGCCTTCATCGCCGGTGACGCCGGCGGCGTCGCCGCCGCACTCGGCGACCACGGGGCGACCAAGGTCTATGCAACCGGCGACCTCGGCGGGGCGCTCCCCGGCGTGGCCGTGTCGGCCGCGATGCAGGCCGTGATCGCCGGTGGCGACACGCCCGACCTGATCATGTTCCCGCAGAGCTACGAGGGTCGCGACGTGATGGCGCGCCTGTCGGTCAAGCTCGACCGGACGGTGCTCACCAACTCGACGAGCATCACGGTCGACGGCGACACCGTCACGGTGCAGACACCTGTGTTCGGCGGATCCAAGCTCGTGAACTCGACGTTCACGGGCGAGCGTCCGTTCCTCGCCGCCTTCCGCCCGAAGAGCTTCGTCGCCGAAGCCGGCGCGGGCGCTGCGGGTGAGGTCGTCCCGGCTCCGGTTCCCGATCTGGGTTCGACCGCCGGAGCGACCGTGACCGCAGTCCACGTCGAGGAGACGTCGGGCCCGAAGCTCGACGAGGCGGCCGTCGTCGTCGCCGGTGGTCGTGGTCTCGGCGAGGCCGACAAGTACGCGATGATCGAGTCGTTGGCCAAGGCGCTCAATGGCGCGCCCGGTGCGTCGCGAGCGATCGTCGACGCCGGTTGGGTGCCCTACAGCTACCAGGTGGGCCAGACCGGCAAGGTCGTCAAGCCGACGGTGTACATCGCCGCCGGTATCTCCGGGGCCACCCAGCACATGGTGGGCATGAAGGGCTCGAAGAACATCATCGCGATCAACAAGGACAAGGAGGCACCGATCTTCGGTGTCGCCGACCTCGGCATCGTCGGTGACGTTCACAAGGTCCTCCCGCAGCTCCTCGCCGCCCTCGAAGCCCGCGGCTGAGAACCAATCCCGCCCACCTCGGAAATTCTCCTGGAGCTGCGCGCTGAGCGCGCACGTCCAGGAGAATTTCGGGTTTTCAGGTGGCGTCGCGGGCGAGGATGGCCCAGGCGACGGATTCCTCGGGGTCCTCGACGGCGAGCTGGAGTTGCCAGCCCATGGCCGGCTCGTGGGCGTCCCAGCGGTACCAGCGCAGCTCGGCGGCGAGCGCGCCGAGGGCATCGGGATCGACGGGCCACTCGTCGGTCAGATCGCCCAGCGCGGCCAGTGTCCACCAGGCGCCGAAGCGTCCCGCGGCAGCGCCGCGGCGACGTCCGTGGGCGCCACCACTCGCCCCGGCCCACGCCAACCAGGCAATGGCGACAGCCGGCTCGAGTTCCACGACCCGCGCCCGACGGAGGCCCAACGCGCCGAGCGCTCCGGCCACGTCACCGTCGACGCACACCACGTCGACCTGGCCGTTCGAACTCGTCGTCCACGGCTCGACGAGTTGCCGAACGGCGTACTCCACGTCGTCGTCGAGCATCTCCGCCGGGGTCGGGTCGATGTCGTCCCAATCGTCGGGGAGGGGGGAGCGGGGAACTCGGCGCCGACCTCGCTGTACGTCGCGAGCGCGTAGTCGGGCTCCCAGGCCTGCAGCGCGAGCGGGAGGTCGAGCACCGCGGGCAGATCGTGGTCGACGACGATCTCGCCCCGCATGACCCGCTCGTGCGCCACGAACGCTGCTCGTGGGCCGCGATCGAGATGCGGGGCCAGATCGCTCCACGTGTGGTGCTGCGCAGCGACCTCCGTGAGCGGGCCGATCGTGAACCGTCCGGAGAGCCCGTCGCTCTCGTCGAGGACAGCGGCGACGTGCTCGGGAGTCGCAAGGAGGGCGAGGCGGTACTCGGCCAGCGTTGCCGCAGGCCAGAGTTGGCGACCGGTCGCGACGGCATGGCGCGAGCGATCACGAACACGAAGCAGGCCGTCCCAGTCACGATCGCCGCACCGGTCGTCGATCATGCGGACGAGGCCGTCGAGGTCGGCGCGGTGGATCAGCTCGTCGAGCGCATCATCGGTTGCGTCGTCCACGACTCAGACCAGCGGCCACGGGTAGCGACGACCGGTCGGGTCCGTCGGGAACCGCCGGTGCGTGACACACCAGGCGGCGCGGCCCGCAAGTGCCTCGACCTCGTCGTCGGCCAGCAGTGTGGCGATCTCCGATGGCACGCGTGCGCAGAGCGACCCGACGCGTTCGAGCAGGTCGTCGTCGATCGGCTCGTCGCCGAACTCCCAGATCACGGTTCGCAGTTTGTACTCAGCTGCGAAACAGAGGCCGTTGTCGATGCCCCACACGGAGGGTGGCTCGCCGTCGCGGGCAGGGATCAGGAGAACGTGCCCGCTCTTGCGGTCGGTGTTGTTGGCGAGGATGTCGAGCAGGGCCATCGCCCGCAGCCGGTCGTGCAGCTCGGGGTGGGCCTCGTGGATCGTGAAGTAGTGCTGGCTGTGGTCGGCAGTGACGAACCACTGCACCGACCCTTCGCCGAGTGGGCCGTCACGCAGCACCGTCGGTGGCACGACGTGCAGTCCGAGGTATTCGCTCAGCAGATACGTCGCGACCTCACGGCGGTGGAGGCCGGGCTCGAAGTCCCACAGCGGACGTTCGCCCCGCACCGGTTTGTAGATCGCCGGATGACTCGCCCCGTCGTGGGTGACGTGCACGAGAAACGTCGCGTTGCTGCTGTAGGGCATGCGACCCTCGACCTCGATCTCGCCCTGCAGCAGGTGCCGAATCGGGTCCGCGACGTCGTCGACGCGCAGTTCGACACCGCGCTGCTCCTCCTCGTCGTCTCGTCGAACGTCTCGTCGTCGAACGTGTCCTCGTCGAACGTCTCGTCGTCGAGCTCGTCGGCGGGCTCGGTCGTGGCCATCAGTTCATCCGGGGGCAGTCGTGGCCGTCGGGATCCATCGGGAAGCTGCACCACTGGCATGCCGGCCGACCGGCCTCGACGACGCGGTCCGCGTGGTCGCAGAACGCTGCTGCCTGGCCTCGGCTGAGATAGAGCCGTACGTGACCACGATCGTCGTCGAGCGGTTCGCCCTCGTCGTCCACGTCGCCGATCTCCTCGAGTTGGATCAGCACGCGATCGTTCGAGCGGTCGTAGCCGAGGCCGATCGGCCCGAGCACGAATGCCGGATCGAGCGGCTCGCGCAGCTCGAGCGCACCGGGCATCGGGCGATCCTCGGCCGGGGGGAGATCGGCGAGCACCTTGCGCAGGTACTGCACGATGGCTGCAGTCTGCTGCTTCTCGCACTTGACGGTGACCCGCTGGTCGTCGTCTCGGGCCTGGAGCAGGAACGTGCGCTCACCAGGGCGGCCCACGGTGCCGACGGTGAACGCCGTGACGTCGTCGAACTCGAAGAAGACGCTCATGCTCAGGAGGGTTGCAGGTCGGTCAGTGGGCGTCCGGTGGAGTTGACGGCCAACACGGCAGGACCGCCGGGTCCCCACGTGATGGCGGTGACGGAGGCCGGGCTGATGACGATGCGCTGGAACAGGTCGATGTGGGTGCCGAGCGCGTGGGCGACGGCCGCCTTGATCGTGTCGGCGTGGGAGACGCACACGACGGTGCCGCCGGGGTGGGCGGCGCGCACGCGGTCGAGCGTCGACACCATCCGGGTCTGCATCTCGATGAAGCTCTCCCCGTTCGGGAACCGGAACATCGACGGTGCCCGCTGCACGGTCTGCCATTCGGGAAGCTTCATCAGCTTCTTCAGTTCCGCTCCGGTCCAGTCGCCGAAGTCGCACTCGAACAGACCGCGATCGATCTGCGTTCGCAGGCCCCTCGCTGCCGAGATCGGTGCAGCGGTTTCCTTGGCCCGTTCCAGTGGCGAGCTGTAGACCGCGTCGACCCGCTTCAGTTCGGCGATGCGCGCTGCGGCGATGTCGGCCTGGCGGCGGCCCTCCTCGGCGAGGTGCAGACCTTTGGCGCGGCCGGGCAGCACCTTGCCGGTCGTGGGTGTCTGCCCGTGACGAACGAGGAGGATCGTCGTGAACGCGGCGCCCGGCGACTTCTTGGTTGCCGAACGCGGGGGAGAGGTTCGCTTCGTGGTGGCCATGGAGTGTGTCCAACCTACTGTCGAGTGCTGTGACTCCGCTCGCCAGGCTCGAACGCGACGTCGTCGAGTGCCGGGCCTGCCCGCGGCTCGTCGAGTGGCGTGAGCAGGTCGCCGTCGACAAGCGGGCGTCGTACAGCGACGAGACCTACTGGGGCCGCCCGATCCCGGGGTTCGGCGATCCGCACGCCGGCATCGTGGTACTCGGTCTGGCGCCGGCCGCTCATGGTGCGAACCGCACCGGCCGGGTCTTCACCGGCGACCGCAGCGGCGACTGGCTCTTCAGGGCGATGCACCGGGCCGGCCTGGCCAACCAGGCCGAGTCGGTGTCGGTCGACGACGGCCTGCATCTGACCGATGCGTGGGTCACCGCAGCGGTGAAGTGCGCGCCTCCCGGCAACAAGCCGCTCCCCGCCGAGCGCGACGCGTGTGCGCCGTTCCTCCGGCGCGAGTTCGCTGCACTCACGAACATGCGTGTGGTCGTCTGTCTGGGGCAGTTCGGCTACCAAGCGGCGTGCGCGCACTTCGGTGTTCGCCCCCGTCCCCGGTTCGGCCACGGCCTCGAGGTGTCGGTGGATGACGGGCCGGTGCTCATCTGTTCGTTCCACCCCAGTCAACAGAACACGTTCACCGGGCGGCTCACCGAACCGATGCTGGATGCCGTGTTCCATCGCGCCGTCGAGCTCAGTAGCCTTGAGACGCTGTGAAGACCTCTCGCCGTTCGCTCGTCATCGTCGCCGCTGTTGCGGCCGTGTTCGCGTTGTCGGCGTGCGAATCCGACCCGAGTCCGACGCGCATCGCGGAGGATCTCGTGAAGACCGAGACGGCGGATCAGCCGGAGGTCCAGGAATGCATGCTCGCCGTCATCGAGGACTACGACCTCGACCAGCTGGGTGAGGACGCCGCGGGCGACAACGCCGACAAGGCGAAGGCGGCCGACGCCGAACTCGCGAAGTTCGAAGCCGACCTCGCCGCCTGCCGCTGATCCCGGTCGCCCTGCCGCTGATCCGGGGCACGACCCGAAACGTCACGTTTGGCCCGGCACCGTTGCTGCGGGCGCTGCGGCCTTCTTCTTGGGCGGCGGCACGCCGACGGCGGGGGCACGGTCGGCGAATTCGGGCCAGCGGCGACGGCTGACGATCGACAGCAGGCGCAGCAGGCGCATGGCGGTCTCGTCGGTCTGGGCCGGCTTGGCGATGATCGAGCCGTCGGCGATCATCCGCTCGATGACCTCCTCACCGAGTTCGGTGCGAACGATCGTGAGCGTCCAGTCGTTGTCCTCGCCGATGCCACCGGTCGACACGTCGGCGTGTTCGGCGGCGAAGTCGGGGCAGCTCGTGCAGCCCTTGCGGGTCCAGCCGTGGCATTCCTTGAGGTCGATCTCGTGGTACGAGCCGTCCTTCATCCAGATCTGGAACGCGCCCTTGATGTTCATCTTCACCATGTCCTGCTTCTTCAGGCCGTACTTGGCCTCGAAGAGCTCGGGGAAGATGGCGTCGTCGAACGTCTTCGAGCACAGCAGGCCGATGTTGAACAGGAACGGCTTGGACACCTTGCCGGCCTTGCGGTCCCACATCGTGGGCGGCGACGACGTCTGGCAGCCCATGCCGACCAGTGCGAGGCGTTCGTAGCCCTTCTCCTTGGCCTCGGGGAGGGCGAGCGGGTTCGCGCAGTAGGTGTAGCGGCTCCCCGCGGTGGCGAGGATCTCCTCCTTGGTGGCGACGACGGCCGGCTTCGCCTTCCACGCATCGTCGTCCTCGACGCCGCTCACGAGCGCAGCGTCGATGTAGTCGTGCTCACGCAGCCAGATCAGCATCGCCGACACGAGGCCACCGTCCTGGCCCATCTTGTGGACCATGTCGTCGCTCGCCCGGGTCAGGTACAGCTGGCGCCAGATGCCGGCCATCTCGTCGGGTTCACGCACCCGGCCGAACAGGTGCATGTCGGCCGCCGGCTCCCACGCCCGGAAGCGAGGACACGCCCGGGTGCAGGTGGTGCAACCGCCTCCTTCGCCGAATCCGTGGATGCAGTTGTCGAGGCCCAGCTCCTCCTCGAGGTGGAAGGGGATGTACTTGCCCTCTTCGTGTTCGTAACCGATCACGTCGTGCGGGCACGTGACCACGCAGCCGGCGCACCCCGTGCACAGCCCGGTCGTGATGACCTCGGCGTACAGCTCCTTCCACTGTGCCGTCCACCGCCCCGCCTGAGCGGGCGTGGTGGGTGCATCGGATTCGGCGGAGGAGTCCACGGTCGTCATGAACCCGACTGTACGCGACAGGGCGGTTGACCGGCGAGGGAAGCGCCAGCGACGAGCCGGAGTCGGGCCGACCTGACGTGGCCAACCACCGCCTGGTGGTGAGGCCCGACAGGGGTGCACGAACGCGCCGATCCCCGAGCCAACCCTCTGAGGACGCAAAGGAGGCTCGGGGATCGAGCAACGGGACGCAACGATGCGTCCCGATCAGGACCGGCTGGATCGCGGACTAGATCGCGTCGCTCCCTTCCTCACCGGTGCGGATGCGGACGAGCCGCTCCACCGGGGAGACCCAGATCTTGCCGTCGCCGATCTTGCCGGTCGCGGCCGAGGCCACGATCGTGTCGACGACGCCGTCCACCGCGTCGTCCTCCACGATGATGCTGAGGCACACCTTGGGCACGAAGTCGATCTTGTACTCCGATCCCCGGTAGGTCTCGGTGTGGCCGCCCTGGCGTCCGAAGCCGCGAACTTCCTCGACGGTGATGCCGGTGATCCCGGCGGCCTTGAGGGCGTCCTTGACGTCGTCCAACTTGAACGGCTTGATGATTGCTGTCACGAGTTTCATGATGTCTCCTAGTACCTAGATCGTCCTGCTCAGGTCTTCACGAACGTCGGGTACGCCTCGACGCCCATCTCGGGGATGTCGAGACCGGTGATCTGGTCCTCGTCCTTCGAGCGGATACCACCCTTGCCACGGCTCTTCGAGATCTTGTCCTGGATCTTGAAGAAGCCGAAGGCGATGCCGAAGATGACCGTCCAGATGACGACGGCACCGAGCGCCTGGGCGCCGAGCTGGCCCCAGTCGCCCTTGATGATGCCTTCGACGCCCTCGCTGTCGCTGAGGTTCCAGCCGGCGCCGTAGCTGCCGTTGGAGAAGATGCCGACGGCGAGCACCCCGAAGGTGCCACACACGCCGTGCACCGAGATGGCGCCCACCGGGTCGTCGATCTTCAGCTTGCGCTCGATGAAGAGCACCGACTCGATGACCAGCACGCCGGCGATCAGTCCGATGACGGCCGCAGCCCACGGTGCCACGAAGGCACAGGCTGCGGTGATGGCGACGAGTCCGGCGAGCATGCCGTTGGCCATCATGCCCGGGTCGGGCTTGCCGGTCCGCTTCGTGATCCACGCCATGGCGGCGACGGCGCCGAAGGCACCGGCGATCGCGGTGTTCGTGGCGACGACGGCGAACTGCACGTCGGTGGCGGCGAAGGTCGATGCGGCGTTGAAGCCGAACCAGCCGAACAGCAGGATGAACGTGCCGAGCATGGCCATCGGGATGTGGTGGCCGGGGATGCCCCGTGGTGTGCCGTCCGCGGAGAACTTGCCGACTCGAGGACCCGACGACGATGGCGCCTGCGAGAGCCGCAGCACCACCGACCGCGTGAACGACGCCGGATCCGGCGAAGTCGACGTAGCCGGCGCCGAGGCTCATCGTGTCCCAGATCTGCGACAGCCAGCCGCCGCCCCAGGTCCACGCTGCGAACAGCGGGTAGAACAGGGCGCCGCAGAAGAGGCCCCAGATCACGAAGCTGCCCCACTTCCACCGCTCTGCCATCGATCCGGTCGGGATCGTGGCGACGGTGTCCATGAACGCCACCATGTAGAGGAAGAAGCCGACGAGCGCCGGCGTGATCAGGTCACCGCTCAGCGCCCAGCCGCCTTCCCACAGGAACACCCAGCTCCCGGAGCCGAGCAGCGGTCCACCGACCGGTTCGGTCGAGGCCGAATGCCGAGTAGCTGAAGCCGCCGAACGCCAGCGGGAACCCGATGAAGAAGAAGCCGATGAACCCGAGGGCGAAGATGGCGAAGTTGGTGGTGACCACGTGGGCAGCGTGCTTCGCCTGGCAGAAGCCGGTTTCGACGAGCGCGAAGCCGGCCTGCATGAAGATGACCAGGATGGCGCCGATCACGACCCACAGCAGGTTGATGTTCTGGGCCAGGGTCACGACGGGATCCACCTCCTCCTGCGCGAAGGCGATGGTCGGCAAGAGCGCGGCGCCGGCGAGACCGATGCCGGCGGCGGTGATGATTCGTCGTGCACGTTTGGGCACAGTGTCCTCCAATGGATGTTGGCAACGAGTTGGGAATGGGATTCACGCGTCCAGTGGCGCCGTTGCCGCCCGGATTGCGAGCGCAACCTAAAGCGACCGGATTTCCCCTCTGTCGCCGACGTGTTTCCTGCGTGTGAATGGTGACCACGAAGGCGGGCGGTCGAAAACTTGACCCGTGGGTCAAGTCGACTGGCAGAATGGGGGGATGGATCTCTCCTATCCCACCGAAGCCGAGGAATTCCGCACCGAGATCAAGGCGTGGTTGCACGACAACCTGCCCGACGGTTGGTTCGACGACGGCTTCGAGATGACCGACGCCGAACGCAAGCAGTTCAACGAGGAATGGCCCCAGAAGCTCTTCGAGGGCGGCTGGATCTGCGCCACCTGGCCCGCCGAGTACGGCGGCAAGGGCCTCACCACGATGCAGGGCGTCGTGCTGTCCGAGGAGTTCGCGAACGCCAAGGCGCCGATGCGTGGCGACTTCTTCGGCGACACGCTCGTCGGCCCGACGATCCTGCAGTGGGGGACCGAGGAGCAGAAGAAGGAGTTCCTGCCCGGGATCCTGAGCGGCACGACGCGCTTGGTGCCAGGGCTTCTCCGAGCCCAACTCCGGCTCCGACCTCGCCAGCCTGAAGACCACCGCCGTGCTCGACGGCGACGAGTGGGTCATCAACGGCCAGAAGGTGTGGACCACGCAGGGCCACCACGCCGACTACTGCTTCCTGCTCACCCGCACCGATCCCGACGTCAAGAAGCACGCCGGCATCTCCTACATGCTCGTGCCGATGCGCCAGCCCGGCGTCGAGGTGCGCGGCATCACCCAGCCCGACGGCACCGCCGAGTTCTGCGAGGTGTTCTTCGACAACGCCCGCTGCCGCGAAGGACGCCGTCGTCGGCGGGGTCAACAACGGCTGGAAGGTCGCCAACTCGACGCTGGCGTTCGAGCGCGGCCAGTCGGCGACGACCGGCTACCGGCGCTTCGCCGAGGAGTACCGCCTGCTGGTCGAAGCTGCGACCGACAAGGGCGTGATCGACGACCCGCTGATCCGCCAGCGCCTGATGGCAGTACTACACGAAGATCCAGATCCTGCGGATCAACGGCCTGCGCAATCTGTCCGCGACGCTGAGCGGCGGCAGCGACATGGGCACCATCGCCCTCGGTGCGACCAACAAGATGTTCTGGTCGGAGATGCACCAGCGGGCGATGGAACTGGCGGTCGACATCTACGGCGCCGACGCCATGATGATCGACGCCGGGCCCGAAGCAGGCGGGTGGCCGGGAGCGGCGCGCGACAAGCGCCGCGACGGCTATCCGGTGAGCCCGATGATGTCGTCGTTCTTCTTCTCGCGCTCGGAGACGATCTGGGGCGGCACGAGCCAGATCCAGCGCAACATCGTCGGCGAACGCGTCCTCGGCCTCCCCAAGGAACCCAAAGGCCCCGACGAATCCTGACCCCCCGTTCTCCCCACCGTTCTCGTGAACCAGTGCGCGTCTGGCCGCACACTTGTTCACGAGAACGGTGGGCGTGTCAGGCGGCTGCGAACGGTGGCCTGCCGACGGCGGTGGAGCGTGACCAGTTCGTCGATCGCGCCGTCGAAGTCGTCGGCGAGTTCGAGATCGGTGACGCGGTCGACCTGCCAACCGACGCGCCGGGCGTCGCGGTCACGGGCCTTGTCCCGCTGGGCGTCGAGCCGACCACCGTGCCAGGTGACGTGGTCGACCTCGACTGCCCACTTGATCGTCGGGTCGGCGCCATCGGGATGGATCGTGACGCCGTTCGGGAGACGGAGTCGATATTGGCGGACGAGCACGATGCCGCGTCGTTCCAGCGCCTTCAGCACGCGCAGCTCGATGCCGGACCCTGCCGGCTTCTGCCAGTCCGAGCGTCGGGACATCACGCGCTTGACGCGAGCCAGACCCGGACGTCCGCGTGCCTCGAGCCGTCTCGCCGTCCGCCACAGCGTGGGCAGCGTGGCGTGGTTGTCGAGCACCCACTCGGTGAGACGCTCGAACCGTTCGTCGTCGAGGTCGCGGGCGCAGTCGAACCACGCCCGCGGCGGACTCGCAACGACGGATTCCGTCGCTCGCGATCGACGATGTCCGTCGTCGGCGATCACGTTCGAGCGTCGTAGCACGACGCCCCGGGTGATCGGGGTCCGGTCGTGCGCCGACCATCACGTGAGGGACATCAGGCCGCCAGACGTGCCGGAACTCCCAGAGGCGGGCGGCAGCGACGCCGGTGACGATGGCGCACGGGTCGGCGAACTGGCAGCGGCACAGCGTGCCTCGAACGTGTCCGGTGAGGTTGCCAGCGGTAGACGCCGCTTGTGCACCGTGACGAGGAGCCCCTCGTTCGACGAGCCGTCGCACCGCGTGGTGGGTGTAGCCGTCGGCGATGCAGCTCGTCGTGGGTCACGATACCGTGACGACGGGAGATCGAGTTCGGCGAGTGTTGGTGAGATGGTGGCCATGGGGCCTCCTGTGGATGGATCGCTGCGGTTCAGGGCCGGTGGGCCGAGCGGGTCATCCCGTGGCGCCGACGCTACCGAGCACCTTGCCGCCTCCATCGCCCGCCCCGTTCTCGTGAACAGTGCGCGGCCAGGTGCGCATCTTGTTCACGAGAACGAAATCGACGGGCGTGGCTCGGTCGAGGGTCGGCGGAGTACGGTCGGCGGGCGTGGACGAGCTGCTGGAGGTCGACGGGAGTCCCCGGCCGATCGCACGCGACCTGATCGAGTTGCTGCACCGCATCGGGCTCGACGAGGTCCGCGCGCGCCAGCGCGTGTCCGACCTCGAGATCCTCACGATGGGCATCTCGTTCACCGTGTACTCCGACGGTGAGAACATCGACCGGGCCTGGCCGTTCGACATCATCCCGCGGTTGATCGACGGTGACGAGTGGAGTGTCGTCGAACGGGGGCTCGCCCAGCGCCTGCGAGCACTCAACCGGTTCATCGACGACATCTACAACGACCAGCAGATCATCGCCGACGGCGTGTTTCCCGCCGAGCTGCTCGAGGACTCGGCCAACTATCGCCCGGAGTGTCGGGGCGTCCATCCGAAGTTCGGCGTCTGGGCGCACATCTCCGGCTCCGACCTCGTCCGGGCCGGCGACGGGCAGCTCTACGTGCTCGAGGACAACCTGCGCGTGCCGTCGGGCGTCAGCTACGTGATCGAGAACCGGGCCATCGCGAAGCGGGCGTTCCCCGAGTTGTTCCAGCGGTACCGGATCCGGCCGGTCGACGCCTACACCGACGAACTCAACAAGCTGCTCGTCTCGCTCGCTCCCGCCGACCGCCACGACCCGACGATCGTGGTGCTCACCCCCGGCGTCTTCAACTCGGCCTACTTCGAGCACTCGTTCCTGGCCCAGCGGATGGGCGCCGAACTCGTCGAAGGCCAGGACCTCGTGGTCGGCGACGACGACTGCGTCTACATGAAGACGATCCAGGGGCTCGAACGCGTCGACGTGATCTACCGGCGCATCGACGACCTGTTCATCGACCCGGAAGTGTTCCTGGCCGACTCGATGCTCGGCGTGGCCGGACTGATGCGCGCCTGGAAGGCCGGCAACGTCGGCATCGCCAACGCGCCGGGTGCCGGAGTCGCCGACGACAAGTGCGTCTATGCCTGGGTGCCCGACATGATCCGCTACTACCTCGGTGAGGAGCCGCTGATCCCCAACGTGCCGACGTTCCGCTGCATGTACGACGACGAACGCGAGCACGTCCTCGCCAACATCGGCGACCTCGTGCTGAAGCCGGCCAACGAGAGCGGCGGCTATGGCATCGTCATCGGCAATCGGGCGACGAGCGAGGAACTGGAGACCGCCGCTGCGGCCATTCGGGCCGACCCGCGCAACTGGGTGGCACAGCCCATCCTCGACCTGTCGACGGCTCCGACGCTCGTCGACGAGGGCATCGAGCCACGCCACCTCGACCTGCGTCCGTTCATCCTCACCGGCGCACACAGCTACGTCACCGCCGGGGGGCTCACCCGTGTCGCGCTGACGAAGGGCTCGCTCGTGGTGAACTCGTCGCAGGGCGGCGGCAGCAAGGACACGTGGATCGTCGACGTCGACCCGGCGGTGGGCGCCTCCGAACCGGCCGTCACCACGCAGTCGCAGAGCCAGGCGGCCGGTTGATGGCACTGCTGTCGAGGGTCGCCGATCGGATGTACTGGGCAGCCCGGTACATCGAGCGCGCCGAGGACTCGGCCCGGGTGCTGCGCGCCTACGGTGACGTGCTCGCCGACCTCCCCACAGCGTCGTCGCGATGGAGTCCGTTGGTCACGATCTCGGGGAGCAGTGTCCGGCTGCCGGCCGTCAGCGGGTCCGACGAGAACCAGGTGGCCCAGTTCCTGATCGCCGACCGCGAGCATCACAACAGCATCGTCAACACCGTCGATCGCAGCCGGGAGAACCTGCGGACGTGCCGGGAGGTGTTGCCACGGGAGGCGTGGCAGACGTTGAACGACCTGTCGATCTACGTTCGCGGCGCCGCCGTCACGTCGGTCGAACGTCGTCGCCGTGACCGGTTCCTCGCCCGGGTGATCGACGAGAGTCGTCGCCTCGACGGTGTGATGCAGTCGACGATGACCCGCGACGAGGTGTTCGAGATGTGGCGGCTCGGGCGCTACATCGAGCGCGCCGACATGACGACCCGCGTGCTCGGCGTCCGGGCCGCCACGCTGTTGTCGTTGCCGGCGGGCGAGGCCGACGAGTTCGACGAGGTGCAGTGGATGGGCGTACTGCGCTCGCTGTCCGCGCTGCAGATGTACCAGCGGGCGACACGCGGACCGATCGACGGCCCCGCTGTCGTGAGGTTCCTCCTGTTCGACCATCGTTTCCCGCGCTCGGTCGCCGGATGCCTCGCGGAGATGCGCACGTCGATCCTGCGTCTGCCCGAGTACTCGACGGTGCTCGGCGCCGTCGAGGCAGCCGACCGTCAGCTCCGCCGCAGCCGCCCGGCCGCTGACGACGGAGCCGCCCTCGACGCGGCGATGGAGGAGGTCCAGGTGGCACTGGCGCGGCTCGACGGGGTGATGCACGAGCAGTACGTCGTGCACTGAGCGATGACGGATCAGACACACCTCCGGACCGGCAACCAGGGGACACCCCACGCCGGCATGTTCAGCCCCGGTGGCGTGGACGCCACCGCATTGATGTCGTCGATCGCCGGGTTCGCCGACCTCGGGTCGAGGCAGGTCGACCACGATCGGCTCCTCGCGGCAGAGGGTGCCGGCCACATCGTCCACGATCTTCCGTTGCGAACCGATGGCCGGGCCGTCGCACTGGAGTCGCGTCCGTGGCGGCTCGATCCGGTCCCACTCGTGATCGACGGTGACGAGTTCGTGGCGCTCGCCGACGGTGCCATCGCCCGGATGCGGATGCTCGAAGCGCTGCTCGGCGATCTCTACGGGGCGCGGACGGTGCTTCGTGATGCCGTCGTCGACCCGATCGCACTGTGGGGCAGTTCGAAGTACCGGTTGGCCGCGTTCGGCACGCGTCCGCATCGCCGGTGGCTGACCAACTACGCGGTCGACGTGGTTCGCGACACGTCGGGCCAATGGCGCGTGGTTCGCGATCTGACCGATGCGCCGGCCGGCGTCGGCTACGCGTTGCTGGGCCGATCGGTGTCGGGTCGGGTGCATCGCGACGTGATCTCGCGCCTGCCTGCCGGGCGAGCGTTGCGGTCGCTCGACCCGTTCGCCGATCGCCTGCGCGACGGCCTCGCCGACGTCGCGGCGACCCGGAACCCTCGCATCGTCGTGCTGTCGGGCGGCGTCGAGCATTCGTCGTTCGTCGAGCAGTCGTATCTCGCCACCCGGCTCGGGTTGAACCTGGCCGAGGGAGCGGATCTCGTCGTGCGCCAACGGCGGGTGTGGCTGCGTTCGCTGGGTGGCCTCGAACCCGTCGATGTGTTGTTCCGTCGGCTCGAGGACGACCGCGTCGACCCCATGGAGGTGAACGCCGAGGGCAGTGCGGGCGTTCCCGGACTCCTGCTCGCAGCCCGGTCGCACGGTGTCAGCCTCGCCAATGCCCACGGTTGCGGTGTCCTGGAGGATCCGGCACTCGGCGAGTACTGGGACGTCGCCGGGGCGTGGCTCACGGGACGGAACTCCGACTACCAGGGCACGTGGCCCCTGCCGTTCATGTCGGCCGACGAGCGCGCCCGAACGGCGTGGGCGAGGTACCCCAGTTTCGACGGCAACGGGCTGGTCGAGCGGGCGGTCACGTTGCGCCTGCACCTCGTGGCGAGTGACAAGGGCATCGACGTGCTGCAGGGCGGGAGCGCCCGTGTGCTCGGCGAGGGCGACGACCCGATGGCGCCGACGCTCGCGACCGCCAAGGACGTGTGGGTCGTCGGCGGAACGGTCGCACCACCCGAGATCCGGCGTCGCGAGCCGCTGCCCCAGGTCGATCTGATCGCGTCGGTCCCGACTCGTGCCGCGGAGGCGCTGTTCTGGGCGGGACGCGCGATGGAGCGTGCGGAGCTGATCGCCCGGGCGATGGAAGTGGTGCTCGATCGCACGAGCGGCCTCGTCGATGCCGAAGTGGCCGAGCCGTGGGTCGCCCACGGCCTCGACATGCTGTCGGCGGTGGCCGGCGTGACCGATCGCATCGACCCGCAGGCGGCCGACCGCCCCGGAGCCACCTTCGCGCTCGCCGTCGAGGCGCTGGCCCACCAGTTGGGATCGTTCCTCGCCGAGGCCTCGTCGGTGCGGGAGTTCTTCTCGGTCACGGCCGGTCGCATGCTCGCCCGCCTCGCCGAGTCACGGGCGCAGTTGAGATGGCTGCTCGGCACCGACGGCTCGTCGTCGTCGGTCGTCGACATCGCCCGGATCGACGGACGGCACCTGGAGTCGATCCTCGTTGATCTGGCTGCGCTGGTGGGTCTCTGGAACGAGAGCGTCGTGCACGGCCCCGCGTGGCGCTTCGGTGAGATCGGCCGGCGCCTCGAGCGGGCGTTCGGTGTGATCGACGGCGTGCGTGGTGCGTTCGGTCTGTACCAGGGTGCAGCACCGGCAGCGTTGTCGTCGCCGATTCGATCGACCGACGACCATCGTCTCGACTTCCAGCGTCAACGGCTCGTCGAGATCGTGCTCGCATCGAACGAGAGCCTCGTCGCCTATCGGAGGCGTCACCGCAGCGACGTGGAACTCGCGACGGCACTGCACCTGCTCGTCGCCGAGGTCCACAATCCGCGTGCGGCAGCGTCGGCGATTCGTGACGTGCGACACCAGGCCGATCAACTCGGGTGGCAGTTCGGTGTCGACGCCGCGTCGGAACTCCTGACGTTGCTCGAGGTGGCGTCGTTCGACTCGGTCGAGGCAACGGTCACCACGCTCGCCGACGTGTTCGCGCGATGTGATCTCCTCGCCCGCGACGTCGTCGGTTCGTACCTGGCCGCTCCGGTCGACCCGCGGATGATGGGCGCGGATGATGGGCGCGGCTGACATGTCCGGCCGGCGTTATCGGGTCGTGCACCTGACGGGGTACCTGTACGGGGCCACGATGCTCGACGGCTACAGCGTCGCGTGCGTGCTCGCTCGGCCGACACCGTCGCAGAACGTGATCTCGTCGGTCGTGACGACCGACCCGGAGCCCGACGAGTACGACGAGCGCCTCGACATCTTCGGCAACCGGGTGGTCCAGTTCGGTCTGCACCGGCCGCACGACGGCCTGACGGTTCAAGCGGTCACCGAAGTCGTCGTCTGGGCCCAGGAACTCCCGCGCGTCGACGTCGCGTGGGAGCGGGTGGCGGCAACGGTGGCGGGACTGCGAGGCCCGATGGCGCTCGACGTCGCACCGTTCACGGCGCCGTCACGTTTCGTGACCGTCGACACCAACCGGATGGCGTTGTTCGAGCTCGCGTCGACCGCGTTCCGGCCGGGTCGATCGATCGTCGAGGCGACCATCGCGTTCTGCACGGAGATCTTCGAGACGTTCGCGTTCGACTCGACGTTCACCGAGGTGAGCACGCCGCTCGATCTCGTGCTCAGGGAGCGGCGCGGTGTGTGCCAGGACTTCGCCCACCTCGCCGTCGGGTGCCTGCGCACGCTCGGCCTGGCCGCCCGGTACGTGAGCGGGTACATCGAGACCGAGCCCCCGCCCGGCGAGGCCAGATCCATCGGTGCCGATGCCTCGCATGCGTGGTGCTCGGTGTGGATCCCCGACCACGGATGGCTCGACTTCGATCCGACGAACGGGATCGTTGCACCGTCGCGGCACGTCACGATCGGGTGGGGTCGCGACTACGCCGACGTCGCACCCGTCCGCGGCGTCGTCGTCGGTCCAGCCTCGGCGCAGTCGTTGGCGGTCTCCGTCGACGTCTCGCGCATCTGACCCCGTCCTGCCCCGCTCCGAAAGTGCCGTCCCCGTGCGCGCTGAGCGCGCACAGGGAGGCATTTTCGGGTTGGATGGGGGGATGTCGACGGTGACGAAGGTCGGAGCGGAGCGCGTGTCGTTGCTGACGCGCCCATTCCTCATCGTGACCGGCGTCGCGTTCGTGTTCTTCGTCTACATCGGGATGCTCGTCCCGATCGTGCCGCTGTTCATCGAAGGGCCGCTGAACGAAGGTGAGTTCGGTATCGGTGTGACGGTCGCGGTGTTCGCGCTGGCCGCGATCTGCGCCAGGCCGTTGCTCGGGCGATTCGCCGATCGATACGGGCGACGCGTGCTCATGGTCGGCGGCGCCGCCATCGCCGGGCTCAGCGGGATCGGGTCGAGTCAGATCACCGAGTTCTGGCAGCTCCTGGCGTTGCGTGGCCTGACGGGTATCGGTGAAGCCGCGGTGTTCGTCGGTGCGGCCACCCTGATCGCCGACATGTCGCCCCGCGATCGACGCGCCGAGGGAGCGAGCTACTTCTCGGTCGCGGTGTTCGGGGGTATCGGCATGGGGCCGCTCATCGGTGAAGCGCTGCTCGATGAGACGAACTTCGACCGGGCGTTCGTCGTCGCCGGTCTCTTCGCGTTCCTGGCAGCGGGCCTGGCGCTGTTCGCGCCGGCGTGGGTCGAGCCCGACGAGGTGATCGACGACACGATCACATCGGCAGTCACCGCTACCGGGCGTCGCAGGCTGATTCATCCGGCGGCGATGATGCCCGGCGTGGTCCTGGCCTGTGGCGTCGCGGCGTTCTCGGCGTTCGGGGCCTTCGTGCCCGACTATTCCCGCTCGGTCGGCATGGCCAGTTCGGGCGCCCTCTTCGCCGTCTATGCGCTCGTGTCGGTGCTCGTGCGCCTGTTCGGAGCGACCCTGCCCGAACGGCTCGGTCCTCGCCGAGCTGTCACCATTGCGCTCGGCAACGTGTTGATCGGTCTTGCGGTGCTTGCCGCGTTCCCGACGATTCCGGCGCTGTGGATCTCGGCGGTGTTCGTCGGGTTCGGGATGGCGTTCAACTATCCGTCGCTCTTCGCGCTCACCGTCAACCGGGTCAGCGACAGCGACCGGGCATGGGCCGTCAGTTCGTTCACGATGTTCTTCGAGGTCGGCTCCGTCGCCGGCGGCCTGTTGATCGGCGCGTTCGCTCAGGCCGTCGGCAAACAGCTCGGGTTCCTCGGGGGTGTCGCGTTCTGCCTGCTCGGGCTCTACCTGTTGCGATTCCGGCTCGTGCCCGCCGGCTCGCCCGAGGCCGGCCCGTCCCACCTGGACCACTCCGTGTCGTACACACCCGTCGGCGGCGACTGACCGGTTCGCCCGCGAAGCCCCCTCGGGGCGTGCGATCGAGATGTCCGATTCCCGCTGGTCGATCGTCGGTCGGTCGGTCATGATGGGCACGTGCCACCGCTCGATCCCGACCACTGCTACGTCGCCGTCCAGAGCCGCGACCAGCGTTTCGACGGGTGGTTCGTGACCGCGGTTCGCACGACGGGCATCTACTGCCGCCCGAGCTGTCCGGCGATCACCCCGAAGCGCACGAACGTCGACTTCTTCCCGACCGCGGCGGCTGCGCAGCAGCACGGCTTCCGTGCGTGCAAACGGTGCCGTCCCGATGCGTCGCCGGGTTCGCCCGACTGGAACGTGCGCCAGGACGTCGTGGCTCGAGCGATGCGTCTGATCGCCGACGGCTTCGTCGAGCGCGAAGGAGTCCCGGGGCTCGCTCGACGTCTCGGCTACAGCGAACGTCACCTCAACCGGGTGTTCACCGACGAGCTCGGTGCGGGGCCGCTCGCGGTCGCTCGGGCGCAGCGGGCGCACACGGCGCGTCTGCTCGTCGAGACGACGACGATGCCGCTCACCGATGTCGCGTTCGCCGCCGGCTTCGGAAGCGTGCGTCAGTTCAACGACACCATGCGCAGCGTGTTCGCGACCTCCCCGAGTGGCTTGCGTTCGGCGGCCCCTCGACCCGAGCCCGGGGTCGGTGGTGCCGTGACGGGAACCGTGTCGTTGAGGCTCCCCGTTCGCCGGCCGTTCGCCGCCGATGCGGTGATGGCGTTCATCGGGGAGCGGGCGATTCCGGGCACCGAGTCGTGGGACGGTGCGACGTACCGACGGAGCCTCCATCTGCCCGGTGGGCCGGGAGTGGTCACCCTCGTCGCGCACGACGATCACGTCGCCGCTCGGCTCGCGCTGACGTCGTGGGGCGACCTTGCCGCAGCGGTGCAGCGGATCCGACGGCTCCTCGACCTCGACGCCGACCCGAGCGCGGTCGATGAAGCGCTCGGCCGTGATCCCGTCCTGCGACCGCTCGTGCGTGCCGTGGCGGGTCGTCGCTCGCCTGCCAGCGTCGATGCATTCGAGACCGCCGTGCGAGCCGTCATCGGCCAGCAGGTGTCGGTTGCCGGTGCTCGCACCGTGGCGGGTCGGATCGTCGCAGCGGCCGGCTCGACCATCGAGGCGCAGGACGGCGTCAGCCACCTGTTCCCGACGCCCGAACAGCTGTTGGCCGCACCCGACGAGGCGTTCTCGATGCCCGACGCCCGGCGTGAGACGATCAGGCGGCTTGCCGAAGCGGTCCTCGTCGGCGCCGTCGAGCTGCATGTCGGCGCCGATCCGACAATCGCCCGCGAGCAGCTCCTGTGCCTTCGCGGTGTCGGACCCTGGACGGCCGACTACGTCGTGATGCGTGGCCTCGGCCACCCCGACACGTTCCTCGAGGCCGACCTCGGCGTTCGCCACGCGCTCGATGCGCTCGAGGCGGGGGCCGATCGATCGCTCGCGTGGGCGCCCTGGCGTTCGTACGCCGTTCACCACCTGTGGGCGAGTCTGTCGCCCGTCGAACCACCCGGAAGGACCACGCCGTGAACCACGGATCAACCACCGAACTCGTCTCGACCGTCATGGACACACCGGTCGGTCCGCTCACGATCGTCGTGTCCGCCGACGGTGTCCGCGCGATCCTGTGGCCCGACGAGGATCCCGACCGGGTCCGCCTCGCGACGATTCGCGCCGACCCCGATCATCCGGTGATCGTTGCGACGGTCGCCCAGCTGACCGAGTACTTCGACGGTGAACGACAGGAGTTCGACCTCCCACTCGATCCGATCGGCACCGACTTCCAGCAGGCGGCGTGGTCAGCCCTGCGGACGATTCCGTACGGCACGACCGTCAGCTACGGCGAGCAGGCGGCACGGATGGGTGATCGTCGCAAGGCCCGCGCCGTCGGCGCGGCGAACGGTCGCAACCCGATCTCGATCGTGGTCCCGTGCCACCGCGTGGTCGGCTCGAACGGCTCACTCACCGGATTCGCCGGCGGCCTCGACACGAAGGCCTGGCTGCTCGACCACGAACGTGGGTTGCTGTCGCGATTGGGGTCTGACCCCGATCGCGATCGATTGCGATGACGGTCAGGCGCGGTTGCGGGCGGCGGCCGACTGAGCCTTGCGGGCGCGCTCGGCCTGCTTCTTGGCAGCCTTGGCCTCAGCGCGCTTGGCCTTGACGGCAGCCTGCTCGTCGTCGGAGCGCTTCTGCGTGTCGATCAACGGAGCGATGGTGACCTCGTCGGGCTTCGGGAGCTTGACGAGTTCGTCGTTCTTCAGCAGGTCGCGGATGATGGCCGAGGCCGGTGCCTCACCGGCCACCGTGGAGGCCAACATGATGCGGGTCACCGCGACGCCGTGGCGTTCGACGAGGCCGGGCAGGACCTCCTGCAGCTGGGCGGTCGACGGATTGTCCGCGTGGTCGCCGAGTTCGGTGATGCAGTCGGCCAGGCACAGATCCGTCACCACAGCGGCGATCGCCTCCATGCCACCGTCGATACGACCGGCCCTGACTCCGGCGCGGACGCCCTCGGGGGTCAGCGCGTCGACGAACGACTCGAGGCCCTCACGGTGGTCGTCGTCGAGCGCTTCGATCGCCGCAGCGAGCTCCTCGTCGGTGGCGGCCTTGAACGAGCGATCGAGCAGGCCGAGCGCCTGCATCCGGTTCTTCATCTGATTCACGTCGCCCGACGCTATCGGCGCCCCGGCGTGGTCGCCGTTCGGACCGGCGGGCGACGACCGCTCCGGCCCACGCGGTCGGTCGCGTGCCGATCGACTAGGTTCTCGATTTGTCGGTCGGAGGGGGTTTCCAGGCGGACACGGACGAGTGGAACACCAGAGGGAGAAATCAACATGGCGACAGTGCAACTCGACAACATCAACAAGGTGTACGAGAACGGTTTCCACGCGATCCATGATCTGAATCTCGAGATCGCGGACAAGGAGTTCCTCGTACTCGTCGGTCCGTCGGGTTGCGGCAAGTCCACGGCACTGCGCATGATCGCCGGTCTCGAGACGATCTCGGGCGGCACGATGCGCATCGGCGATCGGATCGTCAACGACGTCGAACCGAAGGACCGTGACATCGCCATGGTCTTCCAGAACTACGCGCTGTACCCGCACATGTCGGTGTACGACAACATCGGCTTCGCGCTCAAGCTCGCGAAGGTCCCGAAGGAGGAGATCGACGCCCGTGTCCGCAAGGCCGCGGCGATCCTCGAACTCGAGGACAACCTCGACCGCAAGCCGGGGCAGCTCTCGGGTGGCCAGCGCCAACGTGTGGCGATGGGTCGGGCGATCGTCCGCCAGCCGGCCGCCTTCCTCATGGACGAGCCGCTGTCGAACCTCGATGCCAAGCTCCGCGTTCAGATGCGCGCCGAGATCGCCTCGTTGCAGCGGGAGCTGGCCGTCACGACCGTGTACGTCACCCACGACCAGATCGAGGCGATGACCATGGGCGATCGCGTCGCGGTGCTGAAGGACGGCTATCTCCAGCAGGTCGACACGCCCCAGAATCTCTACGATCACCCGGTCAACGTGTTCGTCGCCGCGTTCATCGGGTCGCCGTCGATGAACCTGTTCGAGGCCGACGTCCGCCTGTCGGGTGACGCCGGCACCGTCACGCTCGGATCGCACACGCTCGGGCTGGATCCCGAGTGCCTCGTGAAGCACCCGAAGCTGCGCGCCTACGACGGCAAGCGCGTCATCGTGGGCATCCGCCCCGAGGACTACGAAGACGCAGCCCTCGCCCCGCAGGTTCCCGAGTCGCAGCGGATCACGTCGAACGATCACGCTCGTGGAGGCACTGGGCTCCGAGCTCATGGCGCACTTCCGCCTCGACGCCACCACGGTCGACTCGGGAGATCCCGACGCCGTCGAGGAGAAGGCCGGCGTCGACACGGCGAACGCCGTGGGCCGGTTCAGCCCGCGGTCACAGGCCCGGATCGGCCAGCAGGTCGAGATCGCCATCTCCACGGAGAACATGCACTTCTTCGACATCGACACCCGCGAGAGCATCGAGGGCAACCATCTCGCCTGAGTTCCGGCTCGCCTGAGTTCCGGCTCGCCTGAAGCCCGGCCCACCCGCGCCGGGTCAGTGGGTCCAGCGCGGCTTGAGCGGTGCGTGGTCGAGCTGGGGCAGCACGTGCTCGGCCACGAGGTCGCATTCGGCGATGTGGGGGTAGCCCGACAGGATGAAGGCGCCGATCCCGGCGTCCTGGTACGCCCGGATCTTCGCGACCACCTGATCGGGATCACCGACGATCGCGGCACCGGCACCGCTGCGGGCGCGACCCACACCGGTCCACAATGCCTCCTCGACGAACCCGTCGTCGCTGGCGGCCTCGCGCAGGGATGCCTGACGTTGCACGCCCACCGACGCGGCATCGAGCGACTTGTTCCGAATCGCCTCACCGGTGTCGGCGTCGAGACGGGAAACGAGCCGGTCGGCCGCAGCACGCGCTTCGGCCTCGGTCTCGCGCACGATCATGTGGGCACGGAGCCCGTAGACGAGCGAGCGGTCGTAGCGGTCGCTCGCCAGCGCCGTCATCTCGTCGACGGTCGCGGCGACCGCAGACACGGTGTCGGGCCAGGTGAGGAAGACGTCGGCCTCTGCCGCGGCAACGTCCTTCGCCGCAGGGGAGAAGCCGCCGAAGTACATCGGCGGGCACATGCCGTTGACGGTGGTGGCCCGTGGCGGGTCGAGCTCGAGGTCGACGAACTCACCGTGGAAGTCGATCGACCGACCGTTCAACAGCTGGCGCAGGACCTGCATCCACTCGCGGGTGCGCTGGTAGCGAGGGGAGGACTCGAGCTCCTCGCCGGGGATGTCGGACGAGATGATGTTGATGCACAGCCGACCGTTCGCGAACTGGTCGATCGAGGCCAGTTGGCGGGCGAGCTGCGGCAGCCACATCTCGCCCATCCGCACGGCGAGCAGCAGGTTGATGCGTTCGGTGTGCGTGGCGATGGCGGCGGCGAACGCCGTCGAGTCGATCCCGAGCGTGTACCCCGACGGCAGGAGCACGTTGTCGAAGCCGTTGCGGTCGGCGGTCGCGACGATGTCGGAGCAGTGCTCCCACGAACTCGCCAGCGCAGGATCGGGGACGCCGAGGAACTCGTAGTCGTCGTCGCACAGCGCACTGAACCACGAGATCTCGGGGACGTTGGGTTGCTCGATGGCGCTCATGGCAGCGGAACTCCTTCGGAGGCTTGGACGATGTCGTAGACGTCGTGGCGGGACAACTCGACACGCAGCGCATCGGCGGCCGAACGAATGCGATCGGCCTGCTGCGAGCCGACGATGGCGACGGGAGCTGCAGGGTGGGCGAGCACGAACGCGATGGCGATCTGGCTGCGATCGACACCCTCGCGTTCGGCGAGTCGGTCGAGCACTTCGACGAGCTCGGGCCGCAGTCCGTCGCCGGTGGCCAGGCGACCACCGGCGAGGGGGCTCCACGCGAGCGGCAGGGTTCCGGTTCGCATGCAGTCGTCGAACGTGCCGTCGCGGAGGGGGTCGAGATGGACGGCGGAGTACTCGGGCTGGTTCGTCGCGATCGGGAAGGGGAGATGGGCAGCCAGCGCGGCGACCTGTGCCGGCGTGTGGTTGGAGACGCCGACTTCGCGGATCTTCCCTTCGGCGCGCAGGGCCGTGAGCGTCGCCGCGACGTCGGCGGGATGGGTGAACAGGTCGGGTCGATGGATCTGGTAGAGGTCGATCACGTCGGTGTGCAGACGTCGCAGCGACGCTTCGCAGGCGCTGCGCAGGTACTCCGGTGACGAGTCGTAGGGGAGCGGGGGGATGATGCCCCCCTTGGTCGCGAGGACCATGCGGTCGCGCAGGCCCGGTGCTGCGAGGAGCACCGATCCGAGGATCTCCTCGACGGCGCCGAACCCGGTGCCACCCCAGTCGAAGCCGTACACGTCGGCGTTGTCGACGAGGTTCATGCCTGCGTCGAGCGCGGTCTCGAGCAACGCCTGCGCGGCTGGGACGTCGTCGTTCGTGAATCGCCACAGGCCGAACGCGAGCGGCCCCACCTCTCCGAGCGAGGCGAGTTGGCGGCGATGTGTCCGAACGAGATTCACGGCCGCACCCGGTGCGTGCTCGCTCACCCCTTGACCGAGCCGGCGAGCAGACCGCGCACGAAGTAGCGCTGGAGGGCGAAGAAGACGACGAGTGGGATGAACGCCTGGACGAACGCGCCCGCGGGCAGGATGTACTCGTTGCGTCCGAAGTCGCCCGCCAGGTTGGCGATGAGGATGGTCGTGGGCTGCTGGCTGGCGTTGGCGCCGATCATCGTGTTGGCGATCAGGTAGTCGTTCCAGGTCCAGAGGAACTGGAAGATGGCGAATGCCGCCAGCACCGGGATCGACAGCGGCAGCACGAGTCGCCAGAAGATCGTGAAGTGATCGGCACCGTCGATGCGCGCCGCCTCGAAGAGATCCTTGGGCAGTGAGCTGATGTAGTTGTGCAGGAGGAAGATCGCGAACGGCATCGCGAAACCGGTGTGGGTCAGCCAGGCCGACGTCGTCGTGCCCGCCAGACCGAAGTCGGGGATCAGGACGACGGTCTTGTCGAGCAGTGGCAAGGTGACGCTCGCTCCGCCGACGAACATCTGCAGCAACGGGATGAGCGCGACCTGCAACGGGATCGCGAGCAGCGCCACCGTGGCGATGAACAGCGTCTTGCGGCCCCGGAACGGGATCCAGGCGAATCCGTAGGCCGCGAAGGCGGCGATCGCGATCGGGATGATCGTGGCCGGGATGGCGATGGCCGCCGAGTTCAGCAGCGATCTGCCGAGCCCTGCACGAGCGCTGAAGATCGTGTCGTAGTTGTCGATCGTCAGCTCGTCGGGCCTCACCTTCCACCAACCGGTGGCGCGCTGTGCATCGCGGCTGCGGAACGAGTTGATGAACAACCCGAGCGTCGGGATGCTCCAGACCACGACGATGAGCCAGAGCACACCGGTCGGGATGCGTCGCAGGAATCCGTACATCCGGTCGATCACGCCGTTGGAGCGCCCGTCGGGCGAGGGAGCCGGGCGACCGGTGCCCGTGAGGGTCGTCGTGGTGGTGCTCATCGTTCAGCTCTCCCTCTGCATGCGGCGGATGTTGTAGATCATGACGGGAAGGACGGCGACGAAGATCAACATCGCGAGCGCGGCGCCCTTGCCCTTGTTCTGGAAGCTGAATGCCTCCTGGAACATCTGGTTGGCGAGCACCTGTGACCCGAACTGGCCGTTGGTGGTGACCTTGACGATGTCGAAGACCTTCATCACTCCCACGATGAGCGTGGTGACCACGACGCCGATGGTCGTGGCGATCTGTGGCAGCGTGACCCGCCAGAACACCTGGCTGGTGGTTGCGCCGTCGATCTTCGCGGCTTCGATGAGTTCGGTCGGCACCGCCTTGATCGCCGCCGACAGGATCACCATCGAGAACCCGGTCTGGATCCAGATCATGATGATCATCAGCCAGAAGTTGTTGTACGGGGTCTCCTGGACGAAGAAGACCGTCTGCCCCTCGACGGTGCCGTCGGGCAGGGTCTTGAACCCTCCCATGCCGCCGCCGACGATGCCGGTGAATCGCACGAACATCCAGCCCACGAGCACGATCATGATGCCGGGGACCACGGCCCGCGCCGGCCCGTACCGCACGAGCATGCGGGCCATGACCATGAACAGCCCGACCAGGACGAGAACCAGGAGGATCGTGAAGATGAGCGTCGGGAGGCCTGATCCGGTCGAGAGACGCCCGAGGCCGACCCACAGCGCGTTCATCACGCCGGTCTGTTCGGTGGAGGTGTCGCGGGCGGTGTAGACGAACCGCCAGATGACCGAGGCGCCGACGAGGGAGATGGCCATCGGCATGAAGATGATGGACTTCGCGACGCGTTCACCGCCTCGCTGATCGGCGAGCACGGCGATCGCCAGGCCCATGGCTGTCGACACGAAGGTGACGACGACGACCCACCAGAGGTTGTTGATGAGCGTGCCGCGCATCGCCGTGAAGGCGCCGAACGATACGAACAGGAGGCCCACCACCAGCGGGGCGACGGTGGGGTTGCCGATCTCGACCGCGCGCCCGGTGCGCTTCTTCATCGCCACGCCTGTGACGACGGCGACGACGAGCAGGATCGTCCCGAGGATGAACGGGACGCTCGTGAACATGTTCGTCCAGTTGTCGAGATCGAGGCTGTTCTTGTCGTCGAACACCGACTGGTAGTTCTCGATGCCGACGAAGTCGACCGAGTCCGCGTCGAGCAACGACAGATAGGCAGTGCGGAGCGCGGGGATGACGAGCATCACGGAGATGAATGCCAGCGCCGGACCGATGAAGATCACGGCTCGCGAGTGGTTGTCGATGGCCACGCGTCCCCTGTAGTCGGGGTTCTTCGTCATGCCCAGCCGGAGCCCGAGCAGGACGGCAGGCACCACGGCGGCGAGGATCGACGTCGCGGGCGAGCCGTCGCCGAGGTCTGCTGCGCCCCAGGCGCCGAGGACCCAGCCGAGTGCTCCGCCGACGAGTGCTCCGCCGATCGGCGGGTGCTTGAGGAGGAGGCTGAGACCGGCGCCGATCGCGACGCCGACGAGCGTGTAGACGGCGATGGCCACCGGATCGAGCCCGGGTTGGTATGCGTCACGGATCACGGCGCCGATGACGAGTCCGATCACGATGCTGCTGCCGAGCGCGATCACGCGTCGTCGCTGCGGGTCGTCGGTGCCCGCGAGGACGTAGCCGAGAGCGCCGAACGCGGCAGCACCGGCGGCGGGTCCGACGACCCAGGTCAGAAAGCCGGTGCCCGAACCGATGGTGACGAGGTTGCCGTGCAGGGCGATGCCGAGGACGGCACCGACGACGCCGAACGCGATGGTGTTGAACAGTTGCCAGCGTCCCCGGACCTGGTTGAAGAGCAGGTTGGCGCCGATCCAGATGCCGGCACTCGCACCGACGGCGATGATGACCGTCAGGAGGGTGCTGCGGATCTTCTCCTCGACGAAGGCCCAGTAGATCAGCCCGAGCGCGAGGACGAATCCCACTGCGATCCTGACGTACTGCTGGTTCGTACGCGACCGGCCTGGCGTCGAGCCGTCCCCGGTGCTCGCCGCGGGTTGCTCCGGCGTGCCTTCGTCGGCTCCTGTGCGTTCGAGCGTTTCCACGCTGCGACCCCCTCCTGATCGTTCTTCCCCTGTGTTCGAACCCCGGCGTGGTGACCGAAAAAGCAGCGGGGCACCGACACCGTAGTGCCAGTGCCCCGTTGCGTGCGTTACCTGTCCCGATCGCTCGGGTCAGAGAACCGTGTTCACTGCGGCCAAGAGGCCTCGATGGCGTCTGCGGCCTCCTGGGCGGTGCTGTCACCGTTGACCAGTGACGTGCCCTCGGACCAGAAGGTGCCGGCGCCGACGTCGGCGGGCATCAGGTCGGAGGCGTCGAAGCGTGCAATCTGTGCCGCGTCGAGGATCTCCAGGAAGCTCTGCTCCAGCGGCTGGTAGACCGCGGGATCCTGGCCCTGGGCTGCCGAGAGGTAGCCGGACAGACCGCCGCCGACGGCTTCGGTCTGGTTCTTCTGACGGGTCTCGGCGTAGTCGGCCGTGGCGATGTAGTTCATCACGGCCATCGTGGCGGGATCCTCGTTGAACGCCGCGGCGAAGATGCCGGCGGTCAACACGGGTCGGTCGCCGTTGATGTCAGGGAAGTAGAACACGTCGACTGCAGTCGGATCCGCCGGATCGGCGAACGTGGTGCCCTCCGGGAAGAGACCGGCGAAGAAGTTCGCCTGACGGTGCATGTAGCACTGCCCGTCGACGAGCGGCTGGCCGTTGTCCGCGAAGTTGGTGGCTGCGATCGAGCCACCGGCTGCGAAGACGTTCTCCTCGCTCCAGAGATCGGCGATGGTCTCCATCGTCGTGACGATCTGCGGATCGTTGAACGGGATCTCGTGGTTGACCCACTGGTCGTAGACGTCGGCGCCTGCCTGGCGCAGCACCATGTCCTCGACCCAGTCCGTGAAGGTCCAACCGGTGGCCTGGCCGGACTCGATGCCCACGCACAGCGGCTTCGCGCCACCGTCGGCGGCCATCTGGTCGACCAACGCGGTGAATTCGTCGAACGTGGTCGGCACTTCGTAGCCGGCGTCGGCGAATGCCTGCGGCTGGTACCACACGAGCGACTTGAGGTCGGTCTTGGCCGGCACGCCGTACTGGACGTCGTCGACGTTGCCGTACAGCTGGTAGCCGTCGGCCCAGAACTCGTCGAGCGTGGCGTTGACCTCGTCGGTCAAGGGAACCACATAGCCGGCACGCGCGAAGTCGGCGAGCTTGCCGGGCTGGGGGAAGAACGAGATGTCGGGCGGGTTGCCACCTTCGACCTGGGTGTTGATGTTCGCTTCCCAGTCGGCGTCGCCGGTGTACTCGACCTTCAGGTTGACGGTCTCGCCCCACGCGTTGAGCGTGTCGTTGATCGCGGCGATCGACGGGTCGTCGCGCTCGGGGCCGGTGATGGTGACGGTGACGCCACCGAAGTCGCCGGCGTCGCCGGTGGCGGCGGCTTCTGTGGTCTCGGTCTCGGTGTTCGAAGTGTCACTGCTCGAATCGCTGTCGTCGTCGCTTCCGCATGCTGCGGCAACGAGTGACAACGCGATCGGGACAGCAGCCAGCTTGAGCCAGCGTTTGTTCATTGGGTCCTCCCCCTCTGGTGGATGATCGCCGAAATGTTTCGGCGATGTAAACGCTTACAGACTTGACCCCGCGCCGTCAAGGCCAAACGGGGGAGTTCTTGTCACTCATCGGCCTCGAGATCAGCGAGGAGGACCCGTCGTGGCGCGAGCGACCAGTTCGATCGGTGCCACGATCGGGTCGACGTCGATCGGCACCGACGCCATCACCGCCACGAGTGACCGTGCGGCGGCCGCACCCTGTGAGGCCACGTCCTGGCGGATCGTGGTCAGCCCGAGCACGCGCGACACGTCGTGGTCGTCGACGCCGATCACCGACACGTCGGCGCCGGGTTGCAGACCGCGCGCCGCCAGCTCCATCAGGGCGCCGAAGGCCATCTCGTCCGACATCGCGAACACGGCTGTCGGCGGATCGTCGAGGTCGAGGAGTCGTGACATCGCTTCCTGGCCGCCGTCGATGCCGAAGTCGCCGCCGACCTCGAGGCACGGATCGTGTGTCAACCCCGCCTGTGCGATGCCGGCGAGGAATCCTGCCGTGCGTCGCTTCGGCACCTCGAAGTTCAGCGGATCCTCACCGAGCCCGCTGATCAGCCCGATTCGGCGGTGCCCGAGTTCGGTGAGCGTGCGGGCAGCGAGCCGACCGACCTCCACGTCGTCGATGGACACCGACGGCGACCCGTGCACCCGTGTGCCGACGGTCGACAGGGCGACGCCACGTTGACGCAGCGAGCGCGCCTGCTCGTCGGTGGCCTGGATGTTGACGAGGATCACGCCGTCGGTTCGTCGTTCGATCCGGTAGGGCTCGTCGAGGAGGCGGTCGCACTCGGCCTGGGTGCCGACGCCGACCACGAGGAATTCGTAGCCGGATTCGTTGCACACGGCTTCGGCTCCGGCGATGACGGTCGAGAAGAACCAGCTCGAAAGATGCGGGACGACGACGATGACGGTGCGCGTGCGTCCGGCGGCGAGCCGGGCGGCTGCGGGGTCCGGCTCGTAGTGCATGGCCGTGGCCACCTCGAGGACGCGAGCGCGCGTCGACTCCGCGACGTTGGGCAGCCCTCGCAGTGCACGACTCACGGTGGCGACCGAGACCTGTGCGGCCTGCGCCACGTCCTCGATGCGCGGTCGTCGCTGGCGCGGCGCCAGCGGCTCGCTCGTCACGTCCATGCGTGCGGAGTGTAAGCGTTTACAGCCGACCGCGCCGCGAGAGGATCGGCGCGTGCCGGCGGTCGCCCCGGTCGCGCGACGGTGCGGTACGTTCGCTCGTCGTGGAGCATGACCCAGATCCCTCCGCGCCGGCGACCGTCGGTCACGAGTGGTGGCGCCACGCGGTCGTCTACCAGATCTACGTCCGATCGTTCGCCGACGGCAACGGCGACGGCACGGGCGACATCGCCGGCATGCGCACTCGCCTGGCGTACCTCGAACGTCTCGGGGTCGACGCCCTCTGGATCAATCCGTGGTACCGCTCGCCGCTCCTCGACGGTGGGTACGACGTGGCCGACTACCGGGAGATCAACGAACAGTTCGGAACCACCGCCGAGGCCGAGGAGTTCATCGCGGATGCGCGGGCACACGGCATTCGCGTCCTCGTCGACCTCGTTCCGAATCACACCTCGTGGGACCACGAGTGGTTCCGCGAGGCGGTGGCCTCACCTCCGGGCGCGCCCGCTCGAGCCCGCTACCACTTCCTCGACGGGCGGGGCGACAACGGTGAACTCCCACCGAACGACTGGCAGTCGGTGTTCGGTGGGCCGGCGTGGACGCGGGTCGCCGACGGCCAGTGGTACCTCCACCTGTTCGACGAGAGCCAGCCCGATCTGAACTGGGAGCACCCCGACGTTCCCGAGGAGTTCGACTCGGTGATGCGTTTCTGGCTCGACCGTGGGGCGGCCGGATTCCGCATCGACGTTGCCCACGCGCTGGTGAAGGCGCCCGGCTACCCCGATGCCGGCCTCGCGATCAACGAGGGCAAGGGACGCATCGAACCACTTCCGTACTTCGACCGCGACGAGATCCACCCGATCGTGCGTCGCTGGCGGCGCCTGCTCGACGAGTACGACGACCGGATGATGGTCGCCGAGGCATGGGTCGACGCCCATCGGCGTCCGCTGTACCTGCGTCCCGACGAGTACCACCAGGCCTTCGACTTCGACCTGCTGTCGGCGCCGTGGGACGCCCGGGAGTTCCGGGCCGTCATCGCCGAGAGTGTCAGCTCGGCCCACGCCGTGGGGTCCAACCCGACCTGGGTGTTGTCGAACCACGATGTCGTGCGCCACGCCACCAGGTACGGGCTCCCGCAAGGTGTCGAGCCCGGATCGTGGTTGCTCGATGGTCCGCACGATCTGCTCGACGCCGAGCGCGGCGCCCGGCGCGCCCGGGCGGCAGCGATGGTGACCTTCGCGCTGCCCGGCTCTGCGTACGTGTATCAGGGAGACGAACTCGGCCTGCCCGAAGCGTGGAACCTTCCGGTCGATGTGCTGCAGGATCCGATCTGGCACGACTCGGAACACACCGTCAAGGGGCGCGACGGTTGTCGAGTGCCCGTTCCATGGGAGCCGACGGGGCCGTCGCTCGGATTCGGCGCCGACGGGGCATGGCTTCCACAGCCGGAGGAGTTCGCAGCGCTGTCGGCCGCAGTCCAAGACGGTGACGCCGACTCCACGCTCACGCTCTACCGGACCGCACTGAGGTTGCGCCGTGAGCTGCTCGTCGACGAAGCGGGCTTCGAACTCGTCGACCTCGGCGACGACGTGCTGGCCTTCCGGCGAGGGGCGGGGTTCGTCTGTGTCGCCAACATGGGCGACGAGCCGGTGGCGCTCCCCGCCGGCAGGGTCGTCCTGGCGTCCGGACCTCTGCTCGACGGCCGGCTCCCGGCCGACACGGCGGTCTGGGCGACGTGAGTCCGCACGGCACGCTCGGATCGGTCGGCACGGTCGGCACGGTCGGATCGGAGGTGCCGGCGTGGAGATCGTGACCAAGCAGGGACATCCCGACTTCCTCGATCTGCCATGGGATGTGCCGCTGGCCGACTGGGATCATCCGCGGCTCGTGAAGATGGCGCACGGCATCAGTCGACACGTCGTGCGGTTCGTGCGCTTCGACGAGCGGGTCTACGCACTCAAGGCGACGTCGGTGGCCGCAGCGCAGACCGAGTACCGGATGTTGCGCGACCTGCGCGACGACCACCTGCCCGTGGTCGAGCCGGTCGGGGTGGTGTCCGATGCGCCGGAGGAGGAGGACGCCGTCCTCATCACCCGATACCTCGACTACTCGTTGCCCTACTGGTACCTGCTCGGCAGAGGTGATCCGACGCTCGCGGACCGGCTGATGGATGCCGGGGTCGTGCTGCTCGTGCGCCTCCACCTCGAGGGTGTGTTCTGGGGCGACTGTTCGTTGTCGAACATCCTCTGGCGCCGCGACGCGGGAGCGATGATGGCCTACATGGTCGACGCCGAGACCGCCGAGCGGCGGCCGACGATCTCGGACCGGATGCGCAACTACGACATCGACATCGCAGTCGAGAACGTGGTGGGCGGGTTGCTCGAACTCCAGGCCAGCGGACGCATCGACTACGAGGTCGACCACCTCGGGATCGCGGAGGCGCTCCGATCGCGTTACGAGGAGCTGTGGAGTGAACTCACCCGCGTCGAGGAGTTCGATCTCGACGAGCGCTGGCGCATCGAGCAACGTGTCAGGCGGATCAACGATCTCGGGTTCGACGTCGAGGAGCTGTCGATCAATCGTGACGGGCGAACACTGTCGGTGCAGCCGGTGCTCATCGAGGAGGGTCACCATGCTCGCGAGCTCCGCCGCCGCACGGGCCTCGAGGTGCAGGAGAACCAGGCTCGTCGGCTCCTGTCCGACATCGACCAGCACAAGGCGTGGCTCGAACGGCGTGACGGGCAGTCGATCCCTCGTGCCGTTGCGACCACGCGGTGGCTCGCCGACGTCTATCAGCCCGTCGTCGACGCGATCCCCGCCGACATGCGGTCGCATCTCGAACCCCCTGAACTCTTCCATCAGTTGCTCGAACACCGGTATCTCATGGCGGAGAAGCGGGGTGCCGAGGTCAGGACCCAGGAAGCGCTGGCCGACTACCTCGCCGGCGTGCTGCTGGCCGCGCCCGAGGAACGACAGCTGCGTCTCGACGGTGACCCGCCGGCAGATACCGTCGGTCTCGATGACTGACCGCGAACGAATTGCCGCAGCGCGTCGGGCGATCGGGTTGATCGACCTGACGGACCTCGCCGACGATCACTCACCTGATGGCATCGACGCGCTGTGTCGTCGTGCCCGTGAACATGCGACTGCCGCAGTGTGCGTCTGGCCGGAGTACGTGGCGACGTGCGCGACCCAACTGCAGGGGTCGGGCGTGAGGGTGGCGACGGTCGTCAACTTCCCCTCGGGCGACGAGCCGATCGACGCCGTCACGGCGGCTGTCGCGGTCGCTCTGTCCGATGGTGCCGACGACATCGATGTCGTGCTGCCGTACCGAGCCGTGTTGGCCGGCGACGTCGATCGTGCCGCTGCGATGGTGGCTGCAGTCGCGGCGCTGGTCGAGCCGCCGACGTTGCTCAAGGTGATTCTCGAGACCGGTGCCCTCGCCGACCCCGCCGTCGTCGCGTCGGCTGCGCAGCTGGCAATCGACAACGGCGCCGACTTCGTGAAGACGTCCACCGGCAAGATCCCGGCCGGGGCCAGCCTCGAAGCGGCCGCCGCGATGCTCGACGTCATCGCCCGTGCCGGGCGCCCGGTCGGCCTCAAGCCGTCCGGCGGGATCCGCACGTTCGACGAGGCGATGGCGTACATCGACCTGGCCGACTCCGTGATGGGGGAGGGCTGGGCGACCGCGGCCACGTTCCGGTTCGGTGCGAGCGGGCTGCTCGATGCACTGCTCGCAGTGATCGACGGCGACCAGGACGTGCCGGGCACGTCGGACTACTGAGCGCGACTCACCCGATGCCGTTCCGACGGATGACGTCGCGGTACCAGGACGCGCTGTCGCGTGGGGTCCGCACGAGCGTGTCGAAGTCGACGTGGACCAGCCCGAACCGCTTGTCGTAGCCGAGTGACCACTCGAAGTTGTCCATCAGCGACCACTGGTAATAGCCGCGAACGTCGACCCCGGCGTCGATCGCGTCCCGGAGAGCCCGGAGGTGCCGATCGAGGTAGTCGATGCGGCGCGGATCCGGACACCGGCCGTCGACGACCGGGTCGTCGTACGCGCAACCGTTCTCGGTGATGTAGATCGGCGGCAGGTTCGGGTAGTCGTCGCGGAGCCGCACGAGGAGTCGGGTGAATCCCGTCGGGTGTGATCGGCCAGCCCATGTCGGTGTGGATCTCGGCTTCGTCGGCTTCGGTGACACCGGTGACGGTCGGGTAGGAGAGCATGCGGTCGGTCGTCTCGCCGTCGTCGAGCCCGCGCACGATGATGTCGAAGTAGTAGTTGATGCCGACCCAGTCGAGCGGCTGGCTGATCGTCTCGAGGTCGCCGGGTTGGATCGCGTCGGCGAGTGGCCCGTACGACGTCGAGCAGGTCAGCGGGGTACCGACCGCGCAGCGTCGCGTCGAACCACCAGCGGTTGTGGATGGCATCGATCAGACGGATCTGGGCGTCGTCGGCGGGGCGTTGTCCGTCGCTCACGATGTTCGAGGGGTTGATCACGATGCCGAGTTGCAGGCCGCGCGTTCGGCGCGCATCGTCTGCAGAGCGAGGCCGTGCGCGAGGAGTTCGTGGTGCGCAACCGTCACCGCGGCGTGCGGGTCCGTCAGCCCCGGTGCGTGGACGCCGGCCGCATGGCCGAGGTAGGCGTAGCACCACGGTTCGTTGAAGGTCGACCACATGCCGACCCGGTCGCCGAGTTCGCGCGCCATCAGTGCGGCGTAGTCGCCGAACCAGCTGACCGTGTCACGGTTGCGGAAGCCACCGAGTTCCTCGAGCGCCTGGGGGAGGTCCCAGTGGAACAGTGTCGGGCACGGCACGATGTCGTGTTCGAGGAGCCGGTCGACGAGCCGTTGGTAGAAGTCGAGGCCCTCCTGGTTCACCTCGCCCCGCCCGTCGGGCATCACCCGCGACCACGAGATCGAGAAGCGATAGCTCTGCAGGCCGAGGTCGGCCATCATCGCGACGTCGTCGTCGAGTCGGTGGTAGTGGTCGCATGCCACGTCGCCGGTGTGGCCGTGTGCCACCTTGCCCTCGGTGTGCGAGAACACGTCCCAGACGCTCTCGCCCCGCCGCCGTCGCGTGCGGCGCCCTCGATCTGGTAGCTGGCAGTTGCGGCTCCCCAGAGGAAACCGGTCGGGAACTGTGCCGTCTCGCTCGCTGTCTCTCTCACCATTGCTCGCTGTCTCGCTCACTGCGGGTCAGTGTTGCAGACGGCCCGTTGCCTCGCGGGTCCGTCGCCTGATCGCCCGTCGGGCCGGTAACCTTCCCAGCCCCTGCCCTCGTAGCTCAGGGGATAGAGCATCGGCCTCCGGAGCCGTGTGCGCAGGTTCGAATCCTGCCGAGGGCGCAAGCTGGATTTCTGGGAACAGGTGCGTTGAGCTGGACTCATGCGGAACTGCGGGAGGAAATCCTCACCCCGCAAAGTGCTCGAACAGTCACGCACCGCTCCTGACCGCCGTTGTCTGCGTGCAGCCACGGTACAGCCACGGTACAGAACGGCAGTCGCACGAGTCCCTGGAGAGCGCAGCACGGCACATCTTCTGCGCAGTCGAGCGGCTTCTCGATCCCGGAATCAGCGCGGTCAAAGCGAGATGACGAGCGACGTCGAAAGCTGCAGTGCCCGCCACAGTTCGCATGATATGTGGGTGGCCCGTCCCTTGTGTCTGTCTGTGATTTCCGAGTGGGTTGCCGACCATCTCGAGGCGTGGCACAATCGTGACCATGACGACGGACTCGCTGCGGAACGTGAAGGATCGATTCTCCGAATTCGTCGACCGCGTCGACCGCGAACACGAACGCATCATCGTCACCCGCAACGGCCGACCGGCTGCGGTGCTGATCAGTCCCGACGACCTCGACAGCCTCGAAGAGACCCTCGAGCTCCTCGGCGATCATGACGCGATCCGAGAGCTCGTCGAGGCTGAAGCAGCGGTCGCCGCTGGCGACGTGGTCCGCGGCGTCGACGCTGTCCGAGCATTGCGCATATCGCCACCGTCGTGACCGAAGACGGCTACGAGCTCATCGTCTCCCGCCCAGCGGCGAGGGCGATCGCCGAGTCGCTTCCTGAACCGGTCGCCGCTGCAGTCATCGACTTCATCACCGGATCGCTACTCGAAAATCCCCGTCGCGTCGGACGCGAGCTGCGAAACGAGCTTGCAGGCATCCACAGCGCCCGCCGTGGGAGTTACCGCGTCCTGTATCGAATCGACGAGAACGAGCGGACCGTCACGGTGCTCCGCGTCGACCACCGCGGCGACGTGTACCGAACCACCTGAACGCCGGCCTCCCCGGTGCTCCTCGTTGATGACCGAGTAGTCGGCCAGGGCAGTACCTCGGAGCCAGTCGCCCGAGTGTTTGCGGTCGTGGTCACGAGCGATCACTTCTGAAACCTGCTTCCACTGTCCGTCTACTCTGGCGGCACGTCGAGTAAGGCCCCGTCGAGACGGAGCCCTCTGGCGATCGCATGCATCGGCGTTGTGGCCGGGTCGATTGGGGCCGTGATCGCCGGTGCCAGCATGTTGGGTGGCCTGTTTGTCGGCGGCCTGCTGGCTGCCATCGTGTCGGGATTGGCCGCGCCGAAGTTGCGACTCGCTGCACGAACGGCCGAGCACTCGTGAGTCGGTCGGTGTGCCACAGTCTGGAGCCGATGGGGGAGATTTGCGTCGTTGGCGGCGGTGGGTGCAGCAACCGAGGTCTGTGCGTTCCGCGAGGCTGCAATCGCTGAGATGGGCCTCTGCTCTTCTGACGAGGGTCTCTTCACGGCGTGGCGTCCTGTTGTAGCGCGACCAGCCTCCTCGATGGTCTTGTTGTTTGTGAGGTTGTCGAGATCGTGATCGAAGAGGAGTTCGAGGTGTTCGTGCGTGATGCAGAGCCGCGCTTGCGGCGTGCGCTGATCGGTGCGGTGGGTGTGGACCGTGTCGCCGATGCGGTCGGCGAGGCGTTGGCGTATGCGTTCACGCACTGGTCCGAGATCCAGGTGATGGACAACCCGGTGGGCTTCTTGTACCGCGTCGGTCAGTCGAAGAGTCGACCTCGCAAACTGTTGCAGGTGTTGCGTGTCGAGCCAGTGGGGTTGCCGGACGTGGAGCCGGGGCTCCCCGCAGCGTTGGCGGCGTTGCCGCCGTCGCAGCGCGCTGCGGTGTGGCTCGCCCATGGTTGCGACTGGACGCATGCAGAGATCGCCCAGTCGCTGGAGGTGTCGACGTCGACGGTTGCCACACATGTCGCAAGGGGCCTCGCCAGGCTCCGCAGCGAGTTGGGAGTCACGGTATGAATGCCGACATCGAGGCACAGATCAGAGCGGTCGCAGACGCTGCGTTCGATCAGACATCGCCGGTCGAACGTGACCGCTACGTCGCCGAGACCAGCCCGCCGAAGCGCGGCTGGTGGCTGGTTGCTGCGGCGAGCGTGCTCGTGTTCGCTCTCATCGGTGCGCTCGCGTTGATCGATCGTTCCGACGACGATGCACCGACCAGGCCAGCCATCCAGTCGGACGGCGACGCTGTCATCGATCCATCACGGCTGCGGTTCTCGGAACCGCTCGACGACGACACGGTTGCCTTCTTCGACGACCCGACGATCCCCGCCCCGCGAGTCGCGCCGGAACGGTCCGTTCCAGCATTGCCTGGCGCGGCATACCTGGACGCGCTCGCGGATCAACCCGACAGCGCGGAGGTCATCGTGATGGACGAGGCAACGTTGCTGATGCGCGCGATCATCATCGACGCGCCCGACCCCGGAGCCGGCCCGGGCGGACCGGCCGTCGATATCGGCATCGACGGCGCCCGCTACGTCGACGCCGACGAGGTCGCGATCACGATTCCGCTCGTCGACGGGATCCGGCTCGTGGCCCCCGCCGAGCTCTTCACGTTCGGCGGCGGTGGGCCGTACGTCGAACCGGGCACACTCGTCGACATCGCAACCGCGATCGGGGATCGGCCGATCGACGAGATCGACGACCTCGACGGGTTCTATGTCGCCGATGCCACGATCGACGGCGAACAATCCGGGGTCCTGACCGTCGACACGGTCACCGTGACGCACAGCCCGAGCGGAGAGCCCTCCGACGGGGTGAACACGACGATCGTGCGACTCCAGAAGACACCGACCGCGCAGGAGCTGGTGTCGATCGCTCACGCCCTCACGGGTGGCGAAATCGATTCACCGGCGCTCGGCGACGTGACGTTCACCGCCGGGTCCAGGACCTACCTCGAACTCGTCTCGCCTGTCGACCTGCTGCTGGTCACCGCACCAACAGCACTGGGCGACATCCTCGACAGCCTCCAGTTCGGGCCACTCGGCGAACTCGAGTAGGAGCTGTCGTGACACCGAGTTGGCCCGCGGACGCACCGTCGGACCCCCACGCCCGACCACTCGGTAATCGCGTGCGTACTCAATGCGCGTCGGCCGATGAGGCCGCTCGGGTTCGGCTCAATCGTGCCGCCGCACTTTCACCGCTGTAGTCGCCTCACGTCGCGCTGCCGGATAGTGACGGTCGGGTTGGGTGGGGTGTTGGTTGGTGGGTGTTACGGAAGGACGATGTTGAACTCGGCGTCGACCGGGGCGAGGAGGCCGACGAGGTTCGCCATGGCGGCCGGATCGCCATGGATCGTGAGGGTGCCGTCGGCGAGGGCTGTGGCGAGGTCGACTTGGTCGGTGACCACGCCGATGAGGGCGCTGTCGGCTGAGGGTGAACCTGGTGACATCGCTGGGCGCCTCGGCGACGGTGCGGTGGTGGAGCACGCCGTTGCGGAGCTCGATCGACGTAGGTGGTGTCTTCATCGGTGATTGTCCAGGCGGTCACGCAGGTGTTCGTCCCACGCACGCGGTCCGTCGATGCGTACGGCGATGCTGTCGAAGACCTGCGACGACGCTGAGTGAGTACAGCGATGTCGGGCGATGTCGTGGCCGGTGTGCCGAAGTTGCCCGTGCGGAGCTCGGTGGCTCCGGCGAGGTACACGTTTCGCCAGGTGCCGTTCTCGGCGCCGTAGCCGAGCTGCTCGAGCGCGTCGGCGAGCAGCGCGCGCGCGTCGCCGTCGGTGTCGTCGGCGAACACGACGTGCTTGCCGACCTCGGCGCACCAGCGGTAGTCGCCCTCGTCCCATGCCTGTGCGGGCCATGGCGAGCGCCCCGTCTCGGCCGCCCATTGCTGCCACGTACCGCGCGGCCGCGGCCTCCGGGCGGGTGCGGCCACAGGTTGGCGGGGTTGCCGTCGTACCAGCCCATGTAGCGCTGGTAGATCGCCTTCACGTTGTGGCTCACCGACCCGTAGTAGCCGTGGGTGTGCCACTGGTGCGTCCAGCGCCGGCGGCATCTCGATCACCTCGGCGATCTCGGTGCCGGTGTAGCCCTGGTTGATCATGCCGCAGGGTCTGGTCGTGCAGATAGAGGTACATGTCGCGCTGCATCGCCAGGAACTCGACGGCGCGTTCGCGGCCCCAGGTGGGCCAGTGGTGCGAAGCGAACACCACGTCGAGTTCGTCGCCGAACAGGGAGATCGTCTCGGTGAGGTAGTGCGCCCAGGCGTGGGCGTCGCGGACCAGGCGCCTCGGAGCGTGAGCACGTTGTGCAGGGTGTGTGAGGTGTTCTCCGCCGTGCACAGGGCCCGGTGTTGCGGGAAGTAGAAGTTCATCTCCGCGGGCGCCTCGGTGCCAGGGGTCATCTGGAACACGATCTCGACGCCGTCGATCGTCAGTGTCTGTCCGGTGTGGGTGATGTCGATCGTCGGCGCGATGAGCGATGACGGTGCCCGTCGAGGTGGTCTGGCCGAGCCCGGTACCGATCTGGCCGGCGGTCCGCGGTCGAGTGCGGCGCCGTACATGTAGCCGGCTCGACGCAGCATGGCGGTGCCGGCGAACACGTTCTCGGACACAGCGTGTTGCATGAAGCCCTCTGGAGCGATGACCGTCGACCTCGCCGGCTGCCACCTGCTCGTCGGTGATGATGCCTTTCACTCCGCCGAAGTGATCAGCGTGTGAGTGGGTGTAGATCATCGCTTTCACCGGCCGCTGCCCGCGATGCTCGCGAGTAGAGGGCGAACGCTGCCGCAGCGGTCTCTTCGCTGATCAACGGGTCGATCACGATGACACCGGTCTCGCCCTCGATGACGCTCATGATCGACAGGTCGAACCCGCGTAGTTGATAGATGCCCGGGGTCGACCTCGAACAGCCCGTCCTCGATCAGCAACTGCCCCTGACGCCACAGGCTCGGATTGACCGTGTCCGGAGCGTCGGTGTCGCGCATGAACTCATAGGCGTCGAGATCCCACACGACCCGTCCGTCGGTGGCCCGGACCTGTCGATCCGTCGACCGGCCGACAAAGCCCCGGCGGGCATCGTCGAAGTCCTGCCGATCGTGCATCGGCAAGGTTGCCGCCATCGCATCGATGGCCGCTCTCGTCGCAGGCGTTGCTGTTGGTTCGGTCACAGGAGCCTCCTGGGTATGGGTCGGTTGGCGTGTGCGGTCAGTCACCAGGTTGCCGTTGACCACATGTCTACATCATTCGGTGACCATGTGTCTACGCCCGCTGGCTGCCAACTGCCTACATTGGTGATCGCATGACGTTGGGGCTGCGAACACGACAACAGCAACGGGCGTCGAGCGAGTCGGCGATCCTCGATGCTGCCGTGACGATGTACGCCAGTGCCGGCCCCGACGGGGTCTCCATGCGCGACGTGGCCGGTTCGGCCGGGGTCACGCACCCGCTCGTCTCGCGGTACTTCGGGTCCAAGAGTGGACTCGTCGGTGCGGTCGGCGACCGACTGACGGCGCACGTGAAGGCCGAGATCGACGCGGTGAGTTCCTGCGGTCGCGAGGGTTTCGCCGAGTTGCTGAGATCCGCCCGCGACGACCCGTCGATGACGAAACTGTTGATCCGATCAGCGCTGGGCGATCTGCAACCGAACGGCTTCCCTGCCTGCTTGGGCGGGCAGTGGCTGCGTTCCTCGGCCCGCAATGATCCGGGCGTCAATCACCGGTTCCAAATCTGTCAGTACGCCGCATCGAGCCTCCTCCTCGGGTGGCTGACCTTCGACGGGTTCCTGACGTCAGCCGTCCGCCTCGGCAATATGAGTGACCGCCGCCGCGACGAGGCCATGGCTGCTGCAGCCGCACACCTGTGGACACTGGCTGCGGCGGCCGAGCCGAGGCTCGAACAGAGGCCGATCGCAGCCGAAGCGCCGTCCCGGCGCCCACCCGCCCCGGGCGATCGGCGAGCCCACGATGCACTCCTCGCCTCGGCGATCGAGTTGTTCGCACAACACGGGCCGGCATCGGTGTCCATTCGCGACGTCGCACGCCACGCCCATGTGAACCACGGCCTCGTCCATCGACACTTCGGATCGAAGGACGACCTGATCACCGAGGCGATCGAAGTGGGCGTCTCGTCGCTGCTGCCCGGAGCGCTCGCGCCCGACGGGTTCGACATCGACGAGGTCGTCCGTGTGATGCACCACGATTCGACGCCTGCGAAACTGATCGCCCGCACCCTCGTGGACGACGTCGCCATCGGATCGGTCCGTCACACCTACCCCGTGATGCACGGCCTGGTAGCAGTTGCGCGACAGGTGCCCGCCCAGTCACGACCCAACGGGCTCGCCGACCCACGACTCGCTGCTGCTGCCGCCGGGTCACTGGTCGGCGGATCGGTGATCTGGGGCGCATCGCTTCGCACAGCCATCGGTCTCCGCGACGATGTCCAGTCGGCGATGGCGGACCTCAGTCGCCACCTTCTCGGAGTGGTTCCGCCCTTCAGACCGCATCGAGACGAGGCCGAATTCCTGTGAGAGCCGGCACCTGGGAAGGCCCCCAGGACGCTCTCGTTACCAGCGCCCGACAACATTCCTGAAGTGCCTGACTGGAGCGCCCGACAACACTCCGGGTAATCACGACCGGTCAGGCAGCCGAAGCGCAGCACTCCGGCCCAAGTTCTGCGGCACGTACTCGCGTCACCAAGCCGGTGGTACTGACATGTTGCGCAGTCCAAGTAGCCGTCATGCGAGAATCCATTGATGGCCGATCCCCGTCAGACCGTGGTGTTCCGATGGCTTGCTGCAGGTGACGCCGGCAACCTCGACGCCTTCGACGACCTGCTCCATGCGGACGCACTGATCCACGCACCGGCTGGACTTTCAACGACGAGCGCTGAGGCCGAGAAGACCGTCTGGAAGGATGCCCTCGCCGCGATCCCGGACCTCCAGCACCAAGTGCAAGAGGTCGTCGTCGACGGGGACATCGAAATGGCTCGCGTTGTCGTCACCGGAACGATGACAGCAGGGTTCGGCGGCGTGGGCGGTACGGGGCAGAGTTTCCAGATCGATCAGGCAGTGATTCTCCATCTCCGCGAGGGCAAGGTGGCTGAGGCGTGGGAGATCGCCGACATCGCAGCGCTGCGCGAGCAAGTCGCACACTGAACGGGCCATCCCCACAGTCCGGTCGAGGGCACCCGGTCAACACCGATCGATAACCCGCCCCGACGCCGGATCTACCCGCACAGAACGAAGCCCAAGTCCCGCGCCACGAAATCATGCTCGTCCGTCCTAGATGCTTGGATTCTGTAGTACGATATTATCGTGTGGAGATCCATTCTTCTGCTCGCCGGCACGGCGTCGACGATCTCGACATCCAGCACGCCGTCGCACACTCACTGGCGATCGAGGACATCGGCGAGGACCCAGACTGATGGCTCGTCATCGGCCCGGATCGAGCGGGCAATCTGCTCGAACTCGTGGTCCTCGTCGATCAGCGCGGCGAGATCGTGATCCACGCAATGGCACTGCGACCCAAGTACCGAAAGCTGCTCGAACAATGACGACGAACCGAACCCTCACCGATTCCGAAATCGAAGCTCTCGCCGATGAGGCCGAGGCCGGGTACGACATCGATCACCTCGTCGCACGGCGCAACAAGCGAGGGCGCCCGACACTCGGGTCAGCACCGGCGTCCGTCGAGTCAGTTCGTCTCGATCCGGAACTCAAGGATCAACTGATCCTCCGCGCCGAACAGGATCACACATCACCATCGGACGTGATTCGAGAGGCGCTCCGCCGATACCTGCAACCCAGCTGAGCGTCGAAACACTCACCCGGTATCAGCCACGCGTAATCACCTTCGAGAGGCGTCGGCTCGCGCCGCATCGCAGCCCATACCGAGCGCCCGATATTGCCGATCCGTCGATGCTCATCGGGAACGCTCAGCGGTCGCTTGACCGGCTACCAGAGGACAGGTCGTCGCGCTGCATCACGCATGCAATCCCGCAGCGTTGAAGGGAATCTGAGGCACCATGCACCCCCACGAAGCTCATCGCGTGGGCACTCCGCGCCGTTCGTCGTCCACCTCGCGCACGAGGTGGACGAGTTGCGCCACCGTGTCGAGTCGTTCGGGACCGGTCACCTTCGCTTGCAGCGTCGTGATGCCGGCGTCGCGGTAGAGGCGGACGCGCTCGCGGATCACCTCGGGCGGCCCGAGCAGGTTCGTCTTGAACCCGATGTCGAACGGCACTCGGGCCGCGGCCTCCTCGCGTTTGCCGGCCTGCCAGAGTTCGTACACCGCGGCGACGTCGTCGCCGTAGCCCTGCGCCGAGAACGCACGGTTGTAGAAGTTCTTCCCGGGTGCTCCCATCGCGCCGATGGTGAACGCGTAGCCGCCGGCATGGCGTCGACCCGCCTCCTCGGGATCGTCGGTGAACTCGACGGCGACCGGCATGACCAGGTCGAGCTGGTCGATCGTGCGGCCTGCCCGTGCGCAGCCGGTGCGGATCGGGTCGAGGAAGACGTCGGCGTGCTCGGGCATGAACGCGTTGCCCAGCCATCCGTCGGCGATCTCGCCGGTGAGTTCGAGGTTCCTCGGTCCGAGCGCTGCGATCACCATCGGGATCGGTTCGACCGGCGGCACCATCGAGCGGATCCCGCGACCCGAACCCTCGGGTGGGAGGTCGTACACCTCGCCGTGGTGGTCGAGCCGGTCACCCCGTGCGATCTGCCGCACGATCTCGATCGTCTCGCGCATCGTCGCGACCGGCTTACGGAACGGCACACCGTGCCACGCCTCCATGATCCGCGGACCACTCGACCCCAACCCGAGCACCAGGCGACCGCCCGACAGCTGCTGCACCGACATCGCCTGCATCGCAAGCATGGCCGGCGAGCGGGCACCCACCTGGACGATGCCCGTCGCGAGCCGCAGCGTCGACGTGACAGCCGCAAGATGCGCGAGCGGTGTCAACGCGTCGTACCCCCACGCCTCCGGGACCCAGACCGACGTCGCGCCCACCCGCTCGCACTCGCGGACGAACTCGACGTCCTCGTGGGACGACACGACCGCGCTGACCCCGACCTGCATACGATCGACAGTAGGCGGTGGTTCCAACCGCCATGTGAGCGAACCGGACTGCCGGAGGCGAGGGACCGATGACCGAACGACTGCGTTACGCAGACGGACCCACGACGGAGGTGTCGCGAGTGATCGCAGCGTCGCCGGGCGACCTCTGGGTGTACGTGGCCGACATCAATCTGCCGGCCAGGTTCTCCTCGGAATTCCAGGGTGCCGAGTGGCTCGACGGTGCGACGGAGCCGGCGCTCGGTGCCCGTTTCCGCGGGACGAACGAGCATCCCGTCGTCGGCAGGTGGCAGGTGGAGTGCACGATCGTCGAGTACGAGCCCGAGCGGGTGATCGGCTGGATCGTCGAGGATCCTGCCGACCCGGCGGCGCGCTGGAGGTTCTCGCTCGAGCCGGTCGATGGCGGCACGCGCCTCACCCAGTGGTGCCAGATCGGTCCGGGCCGCAGCGGGCTCAGCCCTGCGATCGAGCGAATGCCCGAACGCGAACACGACATCGTCGAGCGCCGCCTCGGCGAGCACGCCGCCAACATGCAGAAGAACCTCGACGGACTCGCCAAGCTCGTCGAGCCATCCTGACGGACCGGTCGGTCAGGGGTCCGGCCACCGTGTTGTCACCCGCCGAGTCGGAGAAACGTTCTTGGCGCCACACAACGTCACTCGATAATCCGCGTCACCGCGCGAACGACCCACTCGACTCCGGCCCAACCGTGACACGAGATGATCCCGTCCGGCGCTGACCGGTCGGCCCGGCACGGCAGGGTTGCGCTTGCGACGTGTGCGACTCGTTTCCTACCGGACGCGTCGCTCAGAGTGCCGCCGCGTGCTCACATTCGCCTGGTCGCCCGAACCCTGGCGGCTTCAGACACGTCCCCCCAAACGGCCGCGAGGACCTGCTCGACTGCGGCGCCCGACGAGGCGAGGTCGACCAACGTTTGATCGGTCACCCAGCGGCGCACGAGGGCTGCGGTCTCTGGCTCGCCGAGTTCGTGGGCAGCAAGGGCCTGGCTGTTGGCTGGCTGCCAGAATGCGAACAGATGCTGAGCGAACGTCATGCCGAGCACAGCCCACTCGCCGTCGTGAGGTTCGTGGTGGAGGGGCCAGCGGCGCTCGACAAAGGCGTTGAGCGCCGGCAGTCCTTCGACGCCGTCCCACAACGGGTCCGGAGCCAAGAATCGGATCTCACCAACACTTGACAACAGCGCGGACGACAGACACATGAGGCACGGCTCGAGGCTGCTCCACAACGTGCAATCGTTGAGTGCAACACCGCTCGGCACCCGTGCCAGCGCATTCATCTCAGCGTGTGCGAGCGCCGTTCCCTCCAGGGGATACTCTCCGCTCGGCACCCCTTCGCCGTCACGTCTGGAGCAACCACAGGCGCGGCGCGGTACAGCGGTCACCGCGGCGCCTGTTTCAAGGCTGTGACCAGGGCAAACGCACCCACGCGCACGCGGCCTCCGGAGCCGTGTGCGCAGGTTCGAATCCTGCCGAGGGCGCCCATTGGTTCGCAGGCGTGAGCCGCCGATTCGCACTCGGCGACGGGCGAACGGCCGGTTCGCCGACCACTCGGGTTTCACCGTCCGGTTTCACCGTCGACGTATGATGAGTTCGCCGGACGAAAGGCGGAGCCCCATGAGTGTCGGAATGATCGTCGTCATCGTCGTGGCTGTGCTGCTCGCGGTCGTCGTGTGGAAATCGTTCCACGCGATCGGCGCCGCCGAGGTCGGACTCGTCGCCAAACGCTTCGCGTTCCGCAAGCTCGGCGAGGACAACCCCATCGCCTTCCGGGGCGAGGCCGGATACCAAGCCACGCTGTTGATGCCGGGTCTGCGTTTCAAGCTCTGGCCGATGTTCTACGTCAAGAAGTTCCCGTGGGTGCAGGTCCCGGCCGGCGAGATCGGTGTGGTCATCGCGCAGGTGGGCGACCCCCTCCCGATCGGCGCGAAGAGCGCGGTGTACAAGCCCGAGCTCGCGAACTTCTCGAACATCGCCAGCTTCGTGCAGCACGGCGGCCAGAAGGGCGTGCAGCGGCCGGTGCTGCCGCCGGGCACGCTCGTGCCCATCCACCCGGTTGCGTTCCTCGTGCTCACGCCGCAGATGGTGTACGGCATGCCCGTGTCACCGGATCTCGCCGACAAGGCCAGCGACGGCGTGTTGACCCCAGAGTCGTTCGGGCTGTCGCCCGAACAGCTGCGCGTGATGGTCATCGCGCCGGACTCCGCGATCGACCTGGTCGGTGTCGTCACGGCACTCGAGGGCGAACCGCTCCCGTCGGGCGACATCGCCAGTCGGCTCGGCGGCTTCGCCGACGTCGCGGCGATCGAGGCGTCGAACGCGGGTGGAAGCACCAGCACCACCGATGCGGAGCTCATCGACCTCCTGCTCGGCAGCAAGAACAACCTGCACAACAACTATCAGGACTTCCAGGCCTTCCTCGATGCCGGCGGCAAGATCGGACTGCAGCACGACCCGCTGCTCTACGGCGCCTACCTCCTGAACCCGTTCCTCGTACGCGTCGATCTCGTGCCGATGCTCGTGGTGAACCAGGGCGAGGTTGCCGTGATCAAGGGATTCGTCGGTCTGCCCACCGCCGACACGTCCGGCGAGGAGTTCAAGTTCGGCTCGATCGTGCGCCCCGGGCACCGCGGCATCTGGACCGAACCGCTGCGCACCGGCAAGTACGCGATCAACCCGCGCGTGTACGCCGCGGAGATCGTGCCCACGTTCATCCTCACCCTCAACTGGGCCGAGGCGAGCTCCGAGGCCCACGACCTCGACGCGCACCTGTCGTCGATCCTGGCCAAGAGCCGCGAGGGCTTCGTCTTCCAGATCGATCTGCAGGTCCAGATCCACGTACCCGACACGCGTGCACCGAAGGTGATCTCGATGGTCGGCACGATGCAGAACCTCGTGAGCGAGGTGCTGCAGAGCGGCGGTCGGCAACCACTTCCGCAACACGCTGCAGGCGCTCGAGGCGGTGCGGTTCATCGAGACTCGCCAGGCCGTGCAGAGTGCAGCGTTCGAGGCGATCACCGGGTACCTCGGCCAGTACCAGGTCGAGACGAAGGGCGTCTACATCCAAGACGTCGTGTTCCCGGCCGAGCTCGTGCGCGTGCTCACCGAGCGCGAGATCGCGAACCAGGAGAAGGCCACCTTCGTGGAGCAGCAGCGCGCGGAGACCGCACGCATCGAGATGGAGCAGGCGAAGGGCACTGCGAACATGCAGTCGCAACTCGCCACCGCACAGGTCGGCGTCCAGATCAGGACCAACGAGGCACAGGCCCGAGAGGCCGAGGCGCGGGGCGAGGCCGCGTACGTGCGGCTCACCGGTGAGGCAGAGGCCGCGCGCACCCAGGCGATCGGGCTCGCGGAGGCGAAGGCCACCGAGGCGCTCGGGCTGGCGAGGGCCGTCGGGTTCGAGGCGCAGACCGAAGCGCTGGGTGCTCCGGCGACCGCGTTGGTGGCGGTGGCCAACGCGGTGGCCGACGGCCACGTCACGGTGGTCCCCGAGGTGCTCGTCACCGGCGGTGGCGGATCGCTCGACGGCCTGGCCGCCACCCTCATGCGCTCGCTCACCGGTGGTACCGGCGCCGAGCCCGACCACAGCGGCGCCGAGACCGTGACGCTCGTCGACGCCACCGATGACGAGCCGTCAGCGGTCGTCGTCCTCAGCGCCGAGGTGCCGGACCCGACCGACCTGCCCGACGTCCCGCGCGAGCCGTAGTCTCGGGCGGCACCCCGCCCGGCGAGACTCGGTCGTCAGTTCCGGCGGATGACGTTGACCTCGGTGGGGTTGGCCAACATGTCGAACACGGCCGAGTACTTCGCCCCCGCGGCGAGCAGCGCGTCCTTCTGTTCGTCGTCACAGTCGGCATCGATGTCGAACTCGATGTCGACGTTGCCGAACCCCTTGCGGACATCGGGGTCGACGCCCAGGACCCCTCGGACGTCGATGTCGCCGCTCACGGTCGACGACACCCTGTTGAGCTGAATGTTGCGTGCCGCTGCACCGGTTGCGATACCGGCGGTGATGCACGCTGCGAGCGCGTGGAGCACGTACTCCTGAGGTGTCGGACCGTGACCGTGGCCCAGGGTGGGGTGGTCGGCCTGGTACGTGAACTCCTGCACGTGCTCGTGGTCGCCGCCCATGCCGTACCACTCGTGGACGGTCGACCGACTCGCGGTCCCCTCGACCCACTCGTTCCTCGCCGAGAACCGGAACTGCGCGAGTTCGCCGTTCTCGCGTGTCTTCGCGATCGCAGCGAACATCTTGTCGCACGGTACGCCGTTGACTTCGTCGGCCATGATGACCACACCCCCTCGGTTGGGTAAACCCCCTGGGATGACCGAACCCCCTCGGTCGTCGGCAAACACAGTAGGCCTCGTCGGCAACCCTGTCCAGGGGTCGACAGCAACGGCGACGGCTCCTACGATCGTCGCCACGGCCGAGAGGGGTGTGCCATGTCGTGGGAGATGGTCGATGAAGGTTGGGGGCGTCGCGCCGTCGAATTCGCGACACTGAGTGAACCGTCGGCCTGCCGCGAGTACGTCGCCGTGCATCATCGCCTCGACGTCGGAGCCGGAGACCGTCTCCTCGATGTCGCCTGCGGCTCGGGGCTGGCGATCGAACTCGCCGGGGTCAGGGGCGCCGTGTGCTCCGGCATCGACGCATCTCCCCGTCTCGTTGCGGTGGCGAAGGACCGCAATCCTGACAGCGACATCCGGGTCGGCGACATGGAGGCCCTGCCGTGGGACCGCGAGACGTTCGACGTCGTGACCAGTTTCCGCGGCATTTGGGGAACGACACCCACCGCGGTGGTCGAGGCGCACCGGGTGCTCGTTCCGGGCGGCCGTCTTGCGATCACCGTGTGGGGGAACGTCGGCAAGTCTCCCGGCGCGTGGATGATGGCACCGTTCCGCTGGGCGACCGACGAGAAGGTCCGGCACCAGGCCGACATGGTCTCGTTGGGGCGACCGGGCGTCGGCGAGGCGTTCCTCGACGAATGTGGCTTCGACGTCGCCGAGCGGTTCGAGGTCCCCTTCGTGTTCGAGTTCCCCGACCCGGAGACGTTCGCCCGCGGACTCGCCTCCACCGGCCCGGCCTACGAAGCGATCCAGAGCATCGGTGAGGAGGAGTTCGCCGACCGGGCCACCGAACTCGCCGCCGCGCACGTACGTGAGGGCCTCGCGTTGCGCGGCGAGGTCCAGCTGTTCGGTTACGTCGGCACGAAGCGTTGATCAACCGGCGCTGATCAACCGGCACTCCGATCAACCGGCAAGGTGACCGACGAGGTGGTCGGCCAGATCCCTGGTGTCGTCGACCGAACCGTGCAGGAAGCTCGACCTGCGTCGGCGGAGGAACGAGGCGCCGAGGAAGTACACGCCGGGAGCATCCACCACGCCGCCGTCGTGGCGGAGATGGCCGGCAGCGTCGAACACCGGGAGGTCGACCCAGGAGAGGTCGGGACGGAATCCCGTCGCCCAGACGATCGTCGTGATCTCCCCGTTGTTCAGATCCAGCGTCAGTGGTGCACCTCGAGTGACGCGAGTCGGTTCGTAGCGCTCGACGGGCCCGACGTCGGCGTCCAGTCCGTGATCGGTGATCCACCCGTCGATGTCGTCGAGCAGGCGGCCGAGCTTCTGGTCGGCCAACGCGCAGTGGTTCCGCAGACCGCCCGAGAACATCGCCACCCCGTCGCGGATGGCGCCGAGTCGACCCCGGAGTTGCACACCGGTGTCGGTGACGGCGTTGAGATCGAGGGTCCGGCGCTCCGGTGTGCCGACGAGTTGTGGCGATGCCACCTTGCGCGCCTTCACGATGTCGTCGACCTCGTCGTAGCGCTCGTCGAGCCGTCCGATGGCTTCCATCCAGTGCTGGATGTCGGCCCCCCGGTAGGTCCTCGGCATCCGAACGTGCTCGCCGACCGACAGCGTGACGGGCCGACCCGACGCATGGATCTCCTCCGCGAGCTGGAGCCCCGTTGCGGCAGCCCCGATCACGAGGACGCCGCCGTCGGCGAGCTGATCCGGATTCCGGTACTCGAGTGGGTTGACCTGGTCGACTCGTGCCGGCACCGCCGCAGCGAACTCCGGAATGCCGGGCAGATTGCAGGCACCCCCGGCCAACACCACGCACCGGCAGCGCCAGGTCCCCTGATCGGTGACGACCTCGTATCCGTCAGCGGTCGGTCGAACCGAGGTCACCGTGGTTCCGACCTCGACCGGCGCCCCGATCGAGTGGGCATAGGTCTGGATGAAGCCGACGATCTCGGCGCCGGTCATGAAGCCGTCCGGATCGTTGCCGTCGTACACGCGGCCCGGCAGCCGGGCCTGCCAGTTCGGTGTGAGCATCGTGAACGAGTCCCATCGCTGGGTCCGCCACGAGTTCGCCAACTCACTGCGCTCCAACACGACGTGGTCGATGCCCCGATCCGACAGGCACTTGCTCATCGCCAACCCGTTGTGTCCGCCGCCCACCACCACGACCGTGACCCGACGTTCCCCGGACATGGGGACAGTCTCCCAGATCTCAGGCCGACCGGGTGCCCGTTGTCCGGTGCGCGAGGAAGGCGTAGCCGTACACCTCGAACGAGCGTGCGTTCGCTTCGCCGGTCGCGTCGGCGAAGGTGTCGACCGCCGGCCCGATGGTGACGTGCTCGAACCCGGAGTCCTCGAGCATCTGTTGCCAGCCCGCACGGGGCAGCCCTCCGGCAATTCAACCGGTCCACAGGTCGACGTCGCGTACCGCCTCGATCGGGACGGGACGGCCGTTGGCGATGTCGGCGAACTGGAGCGTGCCGCCGGGACGCAGCACCCGGAAGATCTCGGCGAACACGGCCTGCTTGTCGGCGCACAGGTTGATGACGCCGTTGGAGATGACCACGTCGGCCCACCCGTCCTCGACGGGCATGCTCTCGGCGAGCCCCTCGCGGAACTCGACGTGATCGACGTCGAGGTGTGCGGCCGTGGCACGGGACTTGGCCAGCATCTCGGGCGTCATGTCGATGCCGATCACCCGACCGGTCGGACCGACCTGCGTCGCGGCGATGAACGAGTCGAACCCGGCGCCCGAGCCGACGTCGACGACCTTGGACCCTGCCTCGATGCGTCGCAGCGAGAACGGGTTGCCGACCCCGGCGAACGACTCGACGGCACGATCGGGGAGGTCATCGACCACGGCGTCGTCGTAGCCGAGGCGGCTCGCGAGGGGACGTCCGGTGTGGAAGTGGTGCGGGCCGTGCGGGTCGATCGCCACCTCGCGGTACTTGTCGCGCACCTGGGTGCGCAGGATCTCGACATCGACGAGCAGTTCGCCCGACATGACGTGCCCCCATCCCGGTGGACCATGCCACCAAGTAGCTCCTCGGATATTCAAGGTACGCCTTGAATATGGGGAAGGCAAGAGAAATCAGCGCGGATGGGTCTCGTACATCCGCACGCCCCCATGGTCCGCGCCGCCTCGAGGACGGCTTCCCCGAGTGGCGCCGCGCCAACCTGCCCGTCGAGACCCGGTGATCACGGTCGACCCCGTGGGCACCGTCGAGCCGCCGTCGCGCTGGATCGCCCCGGCCGATGCGTACGACGCCTGGTTCGAACGGCCGTGGGGGCGCTTCGCTGCGGCGACCGAGCACCGGATGCTGCTCGACGCAGCAGGCCCGGTCGCAGCAACGAGCGTGCTCGACGCGGGATGCGGCACCGGACGATTCATGCATCGCCTCGAAGCGGAGGGCGCCGGCGTGATCGGTGTCGATCGTGACGCTGACGCGCTCGCCATCGCCCGCACCAGGACGACAGGTCTGCTCCTGCTCGCGGACACCCACCAGCTCCCGCTTCCGGACCGATCGGTCGACGTCGCGTTCGCGGTCACCGTGTGCGAGTTCACCGCTGACCCCGCACGAGTGGTCGCCGAACTCGCCCGGGTCGTCAGGCCCGGAGGTCGGGTCGTGGTCGGCTCACTGAACCGGACCAGCCCGTGGGGCTGCTGGAACCGCCGTCAGTTCGATACCGCCCCGTGGAACACGGCCGGCTTCCTCGACCGTCGCACGCTCCTCGGCCTCGGCGCTCCACACGGGCAGTGTCGGGTGCAGGCGGGCCTCTACTCGCCGCGCGCTGCCGATGATCGAGCGGTGGTCACCGATCCTCGAACGTCTGGGCGGGCGACTCGCCCCGACGCTCGGTGCGTTCCAGGTGCTCACGATCCAGATCCCGAGCCGGATCCCCCGATCCGGATCCCCGGGCCGACCCGTCGGCGACGCGACGAGTGTCCTGTGAGCGCGGTGGTTCCATCCGGCAGACTGTGGGCACCATGTCGGACCCCCTCGCCACGATCTCGGACCTGCTCGAACCGATCTTCGCCGGGCTGAACGGCGGCGAGCCCGCAGATCCGACCGTGCGCCCCTCGGATCGCGCCGATGCCCAGGTCAACGGTGCGCTGGCGCTCGCCAAGCAGATCGGTGGCAACCCGCGCGACATCGCCGAGGCCGTCGTCGAGTCGCGGCGTGCTCGACGGGCGGTGAGCGAACTCGAGATCGCCGGGCCGGGCTTCATCAACGTCACGTTCTCGCCCGACGTTCCTCGCCGCGCAGCTGGCGAGCGTCGCGGCCGACGAACGGCTCGGCGTGTCGGCCGCGTCACCGCGCCAAGACCGTGGTCGTCGACTACTCGGCGCCCAACGTCGCCAAGGAGATGCACGTCGGCCACCTGCGCACGCACGGTGATCGGCGACGCCCTCGTGCGGATGCTCGAGTTCCTCGGCCACCAGTGATCCGCGAGAACCACATCGGCGACTGGGGCACGCCGTTCGGCATGCTCATCGAGCACCTGCTCGACCTCGGCGAGGAGCAGGCCGCCGAGCACCTGTCGCTCGGCGATCTCGACGGCTTCTACAAGGAGGCCCGCGCGAAGTTCGACGCGATCCGACGAGTTCCAGGACCGCGCCCGCGCAGCGCGTCGTGCTGCTGCAGGGCGGCGACGCCGACGACGCTCGCGCTGTGGCGCCTGCTCGTCGAGCTGTCGACGCAGCTACTTCGACACGGTCTACGAGAAGCTCGGCGTGCTGCTCACCGACGACGACCTCGCCGGCGAGAGCGCGTACCACCCGCTGCATGCCCGAGGTGATCGAACGCGCTCGCGAGCAGCCGGCCTGCTGACCGAGTCCGACGGCGCCGACGTGGTGTTCCCGCCCGGGTTCACGAACCGCGACGGCGACCCGCTGCCGCTCATCGTGCAGAAGGGCGCCGGCGGTTTCAACTACGCCACGAGCGACCTCGCCTGCGTGATCGACCGCGTCGAGCGGCTCGGCGCCGACCTGATGCTGTACGTCGTCGGCGCGCCGCAGCAGCAGCACTTCGCGATGGTGTTCGCCGTCGCCGAGATGGCGGGCTGGCTGCGCGCCGCCGCGCGAGGCGGTGCACGTGGCGTTCGGCAACGTGCTCGGGACCGACCGCAAGATGCTGAAGAGCCGCAGCGGGCGAGCCGATGAAGCTCGCCGACGCTGCTCGACGAGGCGGTCGAGCGCGCCGCCGCCGCGGTCGCCGAGAAGAACCCGGACCTCACCGCCGACGAGCGGGCCGACGGTCGCCCACATGATCGGCATCGGCGCCGTGAAGTACGCCGACCTGTCGACCGACCGCGTCAAGGACTACGTGTTCGACTGGGACCGGATGCTGTCGTTCGACGGCAACACCGGGCCCGTACCTCCAGTACGCGCACGCCCGGATCTGCTCGATCTTCCGGCGTGCCGGGGTCGAGCGGGCGTCCGTACGGGCGGACGACGATCCTGCTCGACACCCCGCAGGAGCGGGCGCTGGCGCTTGCGACTGCTCGCGTTCCGACGGCGATCGACGTCACGCTCGAGACGTACAGCCCGCACAAGCTGTGCACCTACCTGTTCGACCTCGCCACCGACTTCACGGCGTTCTACGAGCACTGCCCGGTGCTCAAGGCCGACGAGCCCGTTGCGGTCGAGTCGCCTCGCCCTGTGCGACCTCACGGCGCGCATTCTCGCGCCACGCCCTCGGACCTGCTCGGCATCGACGCCCCGGAGCAGATGTGACGATGCGGTGCGCCGCGTCCCGGTGCCTGCTGCCCGACACGGCCGACGATCGGCCATGACGGGACGCTGACGATCGGCGGCTGCTCGGTCGAAGAGCTCGCCGAGGAGTTCGGCACGCCGCTGTTCGTGTACGACGAGGCCCACCTGCGCGCCCGATGCCGCGAAGCCGTCGCTGCGTTCGGGCCCGACCGCGTGATCTACGCGACGAAGGCCTTCCTGTGCCGGGCGATGGCGCGACTCGCGTACGACGAGGGCCTGCTGCTCGACGTCGCGACCGGCGGCGAACTGCATGTGGCGCTCGCGGCGGGCGTGCCGGCCGAGCGCCTGCACGCTGCACGGCAACAACAAGTCCGGCGCCGAACTCCGCGAGGCCATCGAGGCCGAGGTTCGCTACATCGTCGTCGACTCCTTCGACGAACTCGATCGCCTCGACGTCGCTCGCCGCCACCGGTGTCGGCCCGACGCCGCGCGTCGTGCTGCGCATCACCCCCGGTGTGCACGCCCACACGCACGAGTTCATCGCCACCGGGCAGGACGATTCGAAGTTCGGCTTCAACCTCGCCAACGGCGACGCGCTCCGTGCGGTCGACCGCGCCCGCCGGTCCGACTCGGTCGATCTCGTCGGTGTGCACTGCCACATCGGATCGAACGTGTTCGAGGCGTCGTCGTTCGCCAAGGCCGCCGAGGTGATGGCCGACTTCGCCGTGCCCCTCGACCTGCCCGAACTGATCCTCGGCGGGGGCCTCGGCGTGGCCTACGTCGAGGCGGAGGAAGCGCCGACGATCACGCAGTGGGGCAGCGTGCTGCTCGACGCGTGCGAGTCGCTCGGCGTGCGTTCACGGGTGAGTGTGGAACCGGGCCGAGCCATCGTTGCGGCGGCTGCGATGACCATCTACACGGTCGGCACCATCAAGGAGATCCCCGGCGTGCGCACGTACGTCGCCGTCGACGGAGGCATGAGCGACAACCCGCGGCCCGTGCTCTACGGGTCGGGGTACGAGTCGTTCCTGCCCCGTGAGCTCGACGCCGAGCGCGGACTCACCGTGCGTCTCGTCGGCAAGCACTGCGAGTCCGGCGACGTGCTCGCCTTCGCCGCGCAGGTGCCGTCCGACATCGCCGTCGGCGACCTGCTCGCGATGCCGGTGACGGGTGCGTACGGTCACTCGATGGGCTCCAACTACAACAAGATCACCCGGCCGCCGGTGGTGTTCGCCGCCGACGGCGATGCCCGTCTGGTGGTGCGTCGCGAGACCTACGACGACCTGCTCGCCACCGACGTCGGCTGAGGCCTTCGCCGAAACCAGGCGCCCGTACGATGCCGCGATGGCCTCGCTGCTGCACTCCGCCCGACGACTGCTCGACAGGACGTTGCGATCCGTCGTGTCGTCGCTCCGAGTCGACACCGCAGAACCGCAGCCCCTCCGGCGAGGCCCCGAGTCGGACACGGGCGGCCGGGAAGGGCGTGCGGGTCGAGTACACCCCCGACATGGACGGCGATCCCGACCCCGGTGAGGTCGTGTGGACGTGGGTGCCCTACGAGGACGACCCGAGTCGGGGCAAGGATCGCCCCGTCGTGATCATCGGGCGTACCGGTGACCATCTGGCGGGTGTGCCGCTGACCTCGAAGGATCACGACCGTGATCACGAGATCCCGGTCGGGACCGGCCCATGGGACCGCGAGGGCCGACAGAGCTTCGCGAAGGTCGACCGGTTGCTGTCCATCGACGCCGATGCGGTCCGGCGCGAGGGCGCCGTCCTCCGACGGAACCACTTCGACGACGTCGTTGCCGGCGTCGCACGGTTCCACGACATCACCCGATCGGACTGACGGAACGGTCGGTCAGGGTGCCGAGGTCATCACCTCGTCGATCGGGTCGGCCAGCAGGTCGGCCAGCGCAGTGCCCGTCGCTCCGTCCGCTTCGACCACGAGGTAGACGCCGTAGTCGTCGTCGAGATCGAGCCACGCTGTCGAACCGTAGGCCCCGGGGTCGCTCAGGCGGCCGGTCTCCCGATCGATCCACCATCCCATCCCGTAGCCCATCGTGCCGACCGATCCGTCGTAGACCTGGCCGATCCGGTCGGCGTGCATCCGGTCGATCGCTGCGGCCGAGAGCACCTGTCGGTCACCGCACCGGCCTCCACGAAGATGCATCAGGAGCAACTCCGCGTAGTCGGGCGCCGTGATGTACGCACCGCCCTCCATGTTCGGGTTGTCGGTCGGGGCAAGCGTGGTCGGATCGGCGTCGAATGCGGGCGGGTAGGTGAACCAGGCGGTCCCGAACTGGGTCCACTGGTTGTTGAACCCGAGCGACTCGACGCCGCACGGTTCGATGTAGACGTCGTCGATGAGTTGCGCCCACGACCTGCCCGATGCGGCTTCGGCCACCGCACCGGCGACTTGCCACTGCGCGCCGCCGTAGCGGAATTCGGTGTCCGGAGCAACGACGTCGGCATCGTCGCGGTCGGTGGTGAAGATCGTCTCGGCGCAGTCGGCCAATGTCCCCTGTGCCAGGTACTGGCAGACGTACGGCGCGTAGCCGGGGTCGGGGAGCAGGCCGACCAGACCGGAACTGTTCGACAGCAGCTGCGCAGGAGTGATCGTGGGATTCCCGGCACCCCACTCGACGACGTCGGCGACCGGGGCGTCGATGTCGAGGAGGCCCTGGTCGTCGAGCGCCATGAGTACACCGGCGACGATCATCTTGCTCGACGAGGCGACCAGCGAGATGCGGTCGTCGGTGAACTCGCCCCAGTACTCCTCGTGGACGAAGCCGTCCTGTTCGTCGACGACGATCAATCCGGCACCCACGAGCTCGCGTTCGTCGACGAACTCCTGCACCACCGGCGAGATCATCGAGAAGTCGTAGGAACGTCGTGCCGGCACGGTGGGTGCCGTCGTACTGCTCGACGGCGCAGGTGTCGTGGTGGAGGCAACGGTGTCGTCGCCACTGTCGGCCGGGGCGGGCGGTGTCGGCGAAGCGCCGTCCTGCGCGCCGGTGCTGCACGCTGCAGCGGTGAGCGCCAGGACGGCAAGCGTCGCCGTGGCGCGGCTGATCCTCATCGATCCGATCGCCGTGGGCGGCCGGCCTGCTCGGAAACGGTCATGGGGCCTCGGAAACGGTCATGGGGCGTCGGAAACCGTCATGGGGTTGAAGGTATCCGATCCCGTAGCCTCCACGGTCGTGACGAGCAACGTGCAGACGGTCCGGATCGGTGTCCTCGGGTGCGGCAACGTCGGGGCAGCGTTCGTGCAGCTCGTCGACGCCCAACGCGCGTTCGTCGAACGTCGTACCGGGCTGCGCCTGGAGGTGACCCGCGTCGCCGTGCGCAATCTGTCGGCGCCTCGCGACGTCGAACTCGCCGATGGTGTGCTCACCCGCGACTCGCACAGCGTCGTGGACGACCCCGACGTCGACCTGGTCGTCGAGGCCATCGGCGGCATCGAGCCGGCCCGCGAGCTGATCCTCGCCGCGCTGGCCAACGGCAAGCCGGTCGTCACGGCCAACAAGGAGCTGCTCGCCAACGTCGGCGCCGAGCTCTACGCGGCTGCCGACGCGGCGGGACGCGACCTCCTCTTCGAGGCTGCCGTCGCCGGAGGCATCCCGATCATCCGAGCGCTGCGCGAGAGCCTGCACGGCGAACCGATCCGTCGTGTGCTCGGCATCATCAACGGCACCACCAACTTCATCCTCACGAAGATGACCGATGCGGTGGCCGCCGGTGGCGAGGCCGACTACGCGACCGCGCTGGCCGAGGCGCAGCGGCTCGGATTCGCCGAACGTGACCCGACCGCCGACGTCGAAGGCTTCGACGCCGGCGCCAAGGCGGCGATCATCGCCACCGTCGCGTTCGGTGCGAAGGTCGTCGCCGGCGACGTGTATCACGAGGGCATCAGCCGGATCACCGGCGCGGAGATCGCCATTGCGCACCGTCTCGGCTATGTCGTCAAGCTGCTCGGAATCGTCGAACGCGATTCCGACTCCGGCGAGATCAGCGTGCGCGTGCACCCGACCATGGTGCCGCTGCACCATCCGCTGGCATCGGTGCGCGACAGCTTCAACGCCGTGTTCGTCGAAGGTGACTTCGTCGACTCGCTGATGTTCTACGGCCGCGGCGCGGGTGGCGCCCCCACGGCGAGCGCGGTGTTCGGCGACGTGGTCGACGCGGCGATCAACCTGCGCAGTGGCACCCACGGGTCGCTCGGCGTGCTCGAGCCCGCCACGGTGCGCGCCATCGACGAGACGTCGGCCGAATATCTGCTCGGCCTCGACGTCGCCGACCGCCCGGGCGTGTTGCACGCCGTGACCGGCGTCTTCGCGCAGCACGGTGTGAGCATCCGCGCCGCCGAGCAGGAGGGCAACGGCCCCGACGCGCGTCTGGTGTTCATCACCCACGACGCACGCGAGTCCGATGTCCAGGCAACGGTGAGGGCGCTGCGCGAACTCGACGTGGTCCGCAAGGTCGGCGGCCTGCTGCGCGTGATCGGGGACTGACGTGCGCTACGTCTCGACTCGTGGGAGCGCTCCGGAGCTCGGCTTTGCCGACGTCCTCCTCGCCGGGCTGGCGAACGATGGCGGGCTGTACGTCCCCGAGCGCTGGCCGACGCTCGCGCCGAGTTCGGCAGTGACGTATGTCGAACGCGCCGTCGAGGTGATGCTGCCGTTCGTCGAACCGGACCTCGACGAGCTCACCCTGACCCGGTTGTGCACCGAGGCCTACGCCACGTTCCGCCACCCCGCCGTGGTGCCGCTGGTGCAACTCGACCACCGGCAGTGGGTGCAGGAGTTGTTCCACGGCCCGACGCTCGCGTTCAAGGACATCGCGCTGCAGCTCGTCGGTCGGATGTTCGACCACGTCTTGGCCCAGCGGGGCCGGCGAGTGACGATCGTCGGCGCCACGAGCGGCGACACCGGGTCGGCCGCGATCGACGGGGTGGCCGGGTGCGAACACGTCGACATCGTGATCCTCTACCCGTTGGGTCGCACGAGCGACGTACAGCGCCGCCAGATGACGACGGTCGATCAACCGAACGCCCACGCTGTCGCCGTGGAGGGGACGTTCGACGACTGCCAGGACCTCGTCAAGGCGATGTTCAACGACGCAGCGTTCCGTGAGCGCAATCAGCTGTCGGCGGTCAACTCGATCAACTGGGCGCGCGTGATGGCGCAGACCGTCTACTACGTGACGGCGGCCGAGACGTTCGCCGATCCCGTCACGTTCAGCGTGCCGACGGGCAACTTCGGCAATGTGCTCGCCGGGTGGATCGCCCGTGAGATGGGGGCGCCGATCCGTGACTTCATCGTGGCGTCGAACACCAACGACATCCTGTCGCGCTTCGTCAACGACGGCGACATGACGACGCGTGACGTGGTGCCCACCCTGAGCCCGTCGATGGACATCCAGGTGTCGTCGAACTTCGAGCGGTTGTTGTTCGAGATGAACGGTCGCGACGGCGGGTTGACCGCGGAACAGCTGACCCGCTTCCGCTCGACCGGACGTCTCGAGGTCGAGCCCGACCAGCGTGAGCAGTTCATCTCCGGCCATTTCCGGGCGGCGGCGTTCGACGACGATGCCACGACGACCGAGATCGCTCGCATCCACCGGGAGACGGGGATGCTGCTCGATCCACACTCGGCGACCGGCACCGCGGCGGCTGCACTCCTCACCGGCCTCGACGGGCCCGACCACCCGGTCGTGACGATGGCCACCGCGCACCCGGCCAAGTTCCCCGACGCCGTCGAGCGCGCCACCGGCCGACGTCCGGAGCTTCCCGAGCATCTCGCCGATCTCTTCGATCTCCCCGAGCGCACCCAGACGGTCGCCAACGACCTGGCCGCGGTGCAAGCCCTCGTCGAACACCTCACCCTCCGCTGACCGCACCCGTCCCGCTCTGAAATTCTCCTGCGAGTGCGCGCTCGAGCGCGCACCGCCAGGAGAATTTCAGAGGTGAGGATGCGTGTCGGGGTGAGGATGCGTGCTGTGACGGGTTTTGGCTGGTATGTTGACAGTCGCTCGGTTCGCCCGGGCCGCACCCCGAGATCTCGGTCGTGTGCGAATCCTGCCAGGGGAACACCGTCTGTCGGCGCGATGTGCGCCACCACACACCCCCTCCCTCTGGTACTCCAACACTCGTGCCGTCGCTCCGGCGCACGAGAAGAGAGGAACCCTCGTGGCCGCAGCGGCACTCGAACAGTCCATGCTCGAATCCAAGGACAAAGACACCCTTCTGGAGATGGCCAAGGCGCTCGGCGTCAAGGTCAACGCTCGACTCAAGAAGTCCGACATCATCGACAAGATCCTCGACACGACCGGATCCGGCAGCGCACCTGCCCCGGCTGCTCCCGTCGAGACAGCGCCGATCGCGCCTGCCGAGGCGCCGACCAGGGAGGTGCGGCAGGCCCCCGACTCCCAGGGTGCCCCCGAGGTCGTGCTCGGACCCGACGGCGAACCCCTCGCCGATTGGGAGATCGAACTTGCACGCAAGGGCGCTGCTGTCGATGTCGACGAGACGCCGCCAACAGCTGACGCGGCCCCGCGTGTCGACCGCGTCCGCGGTGATCAGCCACGCGGTGACCGCGGTCGCGGCGATCAGTCACGCGGCGATCAGCAGCGTGACGGACAGCAGCGCGGCGATCAGTCACGCGGCGATCAGCAGCGCGACGGCCAGCCACGCGGCGAGCAACCGCGCGGCGAGCAGCGAGCGCGGCGACCAGCCAGGTGCCGCCCGCAACCGCAACAACGACCAGGCCGGCACCCGCAACCGGATCGACAGCGACTCGGGCGACGGCAACAAGCGGCGCCGTCGTCGTCGGAAGGGCCGTGGCGGACATGAAGGTCCCCAGGGCGAAGACGTCGAGCTGATCGAGCAGGATCACGGCTTCGAGAGCAACGAGCCGTTCGACGTCGAGGGCTACCTCGACATTCGCGACGAGGGCTACGGCTTCCTGCGCGTCAGTGGCTACCTGCCGAGCAAGGCCGATGCCTACATCCCGCTGAAGCTGGCACGCCAGTACGACTTGCGCAAGGGTGATCACATCACCGGCAAGGCACGTCCGGCCGGCCGCAACGAGAAGAACCCGGGTCTGCTCGAGGTGTACACCGTGAACGGTGGCAATCCCGAGAACGCCAAGAAGCGGCCGCACTTCGAGAGCCTCACCGCGCTGTTCCCCGATCAGCGCCTGACGCTGGAGGACCCGAACGATCCGACGAACATGACGGCGCGGATCATCGACCTCGTGTCACCGATCGGCAAGGGCCAACGCGGCATCATCGTGTCGCCCCCGAAGGCCGGCAAGACCACGATCATGAAGACGATCGCGAAGTCGATCGAACTCAACAACCCCGACGTGCACCTGATGGTGCTGCTCATCGACGAGCGACCCGAAGAGGTCACCGACATGCGTCGCAGCGTCAAGGGTGAGGTGATCTCCTCGACGTTCGACCGTCCGAGCGACGAGCACACGCATGTCGCCGAGATGACGATCGCCAAGGCCCGTCGCATGGTCGAGGACGGCAAGGACGTCGTCATCATGCTCGACGGCATCACCCGTCTCAGCCGGGCCTACAACCTTGCCGCGCCTGCGAGCGGCAAGATCCTGTCCGGTGGTATCGACGCCGGCGCGCTGTACCCGCCGAAGAAGTTCTTCGGTTCGGCCCGCAACGTCGAGGAGGGCGGCTCGCTCACCATCCTCGCGACGGCGCTCGTCGACACCAACAGCCGGATGGACGAGGCGATCTTCGAGGAGTTCAAGGGCACCGGCAACATGGAGCTGCGCCTCGACCGCAAGGTCGCCGAGCGGCGCATCTACCCGGCCATCGACGTCGATGCGTCGTCGACCCGCCACGAGGAGCTCCTCTTCGATCGCAAGCAGCTCCAGCAGGTCTGGAAGCTGCGTCGCGTGTTGTCGGGTCTCGCCCAGGACGGCAGCGCCGCAGCCGGCCTCGAGCTGCTCATCGACCGACTCAAGACGTTCCGCACCAACGACGAGTTCCTCGCCGAAATCGCCAAGCAGCCCTGACCCGGTCGTCACACGGTGCCGGGTCAAACGTGACGCAACCGTCACGTTTGACCCGGCACCGTGTGACGCTAGGTTTGTCTGCCGATCTGGATGACGATCGGGGGCACTGGGCCCACCCGATCAGCCATCCCCGGAAGGATCCGACATGAAGGCCGACATCCACCCCAATTACACCGACACGACGATTCGTTGTTCGTGCGGAAACACGTTCACGACCAAGTCGACCGTCGGACGTGACCTCGCCGTCGAGTTGTGCAACGAGTGCCACCCGTTCTTCACGGGCAAGCAGAAGCTCGTCGACGCAGGTGGTCGTGTCGAGCGCTTCAACAAGCGCTACGGGCAGCGCAAGAACGCGCCGGCCACCCCCGACGAGGGCTGATCGCGTGGCCGAGACCAACTCGGCCGATCGGCACAGCCGACTCCTCGGCATCAAACTGCGGGCGCTCGTGGCCGAACATCTCGGCCGCGCGCTGGACGCCGACACCTCGTCGTTTCCCCACGGTGCCGCGCTCGTCGTCGACGATGCCGCGTGGGTGCTGATCGAGGGTGATGCATCGCGGGCGCTCGGCGGGGCGCTCGCCTGGGCGCTGCGCCATGGCGCAGCGTCGCTCGACGTGGTGGCCGAGACCGACACCGGCCTGCTCGCACGGCGGGCAGAACGTCTCGAATTCCCCGTCTCGGTGTGGTTCGTCGAGGGTCGGACCTTGTTGCCGGCGGTGCCGGAGCCCCTCGCCGAACCGGTCCCGCCGACACCTGAACATCTTGCGCTGACCGACATGATCGTGGCCGCCGGCGCGACCGCGAACGTGGAACACGGGGTGGTCTTCGGTGAGGTGTGCGGGTTGGAGGTCTGCCGTGTCGTCGACGAGCCGACCATCGGTCACATCGCGGAGTTGGGCGACATCGACCCATCGCTGTTCGCGTCGACGGACGGCGTGCTGCTCGAAGTCGGCGTCGGCGCCAACGATCGCGAGGCGTTCCGGCTGATCCACGGTGACATCCCCACGATCGAGGCGCTCGCGTCCGTGGTCGAGGCCGTTGCCGCCCATCGCTCACCCGATGCACCGCAGCATCCGCTCAACCGCCTCGGCCAGGAGCGGTATCTCCGCTGGCGGCTCGAGCAGATGCCCGGACTGGTCGACATGACGAGCGTCGCGTCGGCGCAGCCGCCGTTGCCCCGTCCGAACCTCAAGGATCCGATCCCGTGCGTGGCGAGCGGCGTCGCCGCCGATGGGCGACTGCACACCATCGTGTGCTCGGTGGGCGTCGACGTCGACCTCGTCGGGTTCGTCGCCGACGTCCAGTCGATGTCGGACGAACCGGTGATCGTCGCCCTGAAGGAACGTGACCTGTTGCCCATCACGAAGGAGCTGCTCGGTCTGCTCGCCGAGCCGGTCGAGATCCACACCGTCTGAACGACGTCGGCCGAGGCGAGGCGGATTCGACCAGTAACCTCGACTCGCCATGTTCGACCGCCTCGCCCACGTCGTCGACGAGTACGAGACCCTCGAACATCAACTCTCCGACCCGGAGGTGCTGGCCGATTCGGACCAGTTGCGTCGATTGTCGATGAGGTACACCGAACTCGGCCCGGTCGTCGAGGCGTACCGGCGCCGTGAGGCGCGTCGGGCCGACGCCGACGCCGCCCGGGAGATGCTCAGCGGTGCCACGGGCGACGAGCGCGAGATGCTCGTCGACGAGATCGACACCGCCACTGCCGAGGTCGCCGCGCTCGAGGACCAACTCCGCGAACTGATGCTGCCGTCCGATCCGCACGACGGCAAGAACGTGATCATGGAGATCCGCGGTGCCGAGGGCGGCGAGGAGGCCAACCTCTTCGCACGTGACCTGTACGAGATGTACCACGCCTATGCACTCGCGAATGGCTGGAAGATGACGACGCTGTCGTCGTCGCCCAGCGACATGGGTGGATTCAACGACATCACCGTCGAGATCAGCGGCGCGACTGCATGGCGCAACCTCAAGTACGAAGGCGGTCCGCACCGGGTGCAGCGGGTTCCGGCCACCGAGAGCCAGGGCCGAATCCACACGTCGTCCGCGACGGTGACGGTGCTGCCCGAAGTCGACGAGATCGACGTCCAGATCGACGAACGCGACCTCGACATCGACGTGTTCCGCGCCAGCGGGCCAGGCGGCCAGAGCGTCAACACCACCGACTCCGCCGTTCGCATCACCCACCGTCCGACGGGGGTCGTCGTGTCGATGCAGGACGAACGATCGCAGCTCCAGAACAAGGCTCGAGCGATGCTCGTGCTGCGGGCCAGGCTGTTCGAACTCGCCGAGCGCGAACGCAGCGACGAACTGTCGGCCGAGCGCCGGTCGCAGGTCGGTGGTGGTGGCCGCAGCGAGAAGATCCGGACGTACAACTACAAGGAGAACCGCGTGACCGACCATCGCATCGGCTTCACCGTCTATCGCCTCGCCGCGATCCTGGCCGGCGATCTCCAAGTGATCGTCGACGCGCTGGCTGCGGAGGAACGGGCCCGACTCCTCGCCGACGGTGACTGACGTGTCCGCCGCCGCAGAGCCCGCCGACGCAGAGTCCGATGTCGGTGACCGCGATGTCGGTGACCGCGATGTCGGTCAATCGGTCACGTGGCGCGAGTTGTGGGCCGAGACGACCGAGGTGGTCGCCGATCGGGCACGAGCGCGGTGGCTGTGCGAGGTTGCCTCGGGATCCGTCGACGGCGACGAGTTCCTCGCCCGACTCGACGAACCGGCGACCGTGCGCATGGTCGCACACCTCGACGCGATGATCGCCAGATGGCGCGCGGGTGAACCGTTGCAGTACGTGCTGGGGGAGTGGAGCTTCCGCCGGATCACCCTGGCGGTCGACCGGCGGGTGCTGATCCCCCGACCGGAGACCGAACTGGTCGCCGAAGTTGCCCTGGCGAAGGCCTCCGAGGTCGCTCCGACGCGTGTCGTCGCCGACCTCGGGACGGGCTCGGGGGCGATCGGCCTGTCGCTCGCCCACGAGCTCCCACTCGAGGGGACGACGGTCTGGATCACCGACGCGGACACCGACGCCCTCGACGTGGCCAGGGCCAACATCGCCGGCCTCGGTCGTGCGGGCGTCAACGTGCGCGTCGGGCGAGGTTCGTGGTTCGACGCCCTGCCCGATGACGTCCGCTTCGACGTGATCGTCTCGAATCCGCCGTACGTCGCCACGGACTCTCCTGATCTCGAGGCGATCGTGGGCGACTGGGAGCCGCACGTCGCCCTGTTCGCCGGCGACGATGGACTCGACGACATCCGCCGGATCATCGCCGGTGCGCCGGAGCGGCTCCGCTCGGGTGGCTGGCTGGTCCTGGAGATCGGTGCCGATCAGGGGGCGGCCGTTGCCGATCTGCTCCTCGCAGCCGGCTTCGAGGAGGTGGCGATCCTGCCCGACCTCGCCGGCCACGATCGCATCGCTCTCGGCCGACGGCCCTGAGCGCGCTCAGGCGAAGCGGACGGCGACCTCGGCGAGGATGGTGCCTTCGTCGGGGGTGAGGTCGTGGTCGACGCCGGCGATGTCGCGCGCGGCGGAGAACAGCGCCGAACGCAGCACGCGGCTGCTGATGCGCGCATCGATCGTGTCGAGGAACTCCTCCACGCGATCGCGTTCGATCGCGTGGCGTGCCTCCTCGATGGCGGGGCGAACGTACTCCTCGAACGTCGCACCCTCCTCGCGCCACTCGGTGCTGATCTCGCGGAGCAACTCGACCTCGTCGTCGCTGATGGTGTGGTCGGCCAGCATCACGAGCGCGAGCAGTTCGAGCGCAGCGCGATGTTCGAGGTCGGCGGTGGCGTGGACGGCCACGCCCTGGTAGAGGTCGAGAAGTCGGCGGTTCATGATGGGTCCTGTTCGTGCACGTTAGGTGACGGGGCTGCCGGGGTGGCAGCCGGCGGGGTGGCCAGGGAGCGACGCAGGAACTCGAGTTGGTGGAGCAGCAGGTTCTCCGCCACCGTCTCCTGCGGTGTCATGTGGGTGACCCCGACGAGCGGGAGGACCTCGTGCGGGCGTCCCGCGGCGAGCAACGCCGACGACAGCTGCAGGGTGTGCGCGGCGACGACGTTGTCGTCGGCGAGGCCGTGGATCAGCAGCAGGGGGCGGGTGAGCCGGGGCGCCAACGGCAGCAGCGAACTCGCGTCGTAGGCGTCCGCGCGATGCGCCGGATCGCCCAGGTAGCGCTCGGTGTAGTGCGTGTCGTAGAGCCGCCATTCGGTGACCGGCGCACCGGCGATCGCGGCGTGGAACACGTCGGGTCGGCGCAGCACTGCGAGTGCAGCGAGGTAGCCGCCGAAACTCCATCCACGGATCGCCACGCGGTCGAGGTCGAGCCCCCCGACTTCTCGTGCGACCGCGTGGAGTGCCTCGACCTGGTCGTCGAGCGGGCTGGTCGCGAGGTCGCCGTGCACGGCGCGCTCCCACTCGCTGCCGCGCCCCGGCGTGCCGCGCCCATCGGTCACGATGACGGCGAACCCCTGGTCGGCGAACCACTGCGAGGTGAGGTGGGCGTTGTGCGACTGGGTGACGCGCAGGGCGTGCGGCCCGCCGTAGGGGTCGAGGAGCACCGGGAGCGGCGTGCCGTCGTGGTCGTGGGGGAACAGCACGGCGGTCGCCAGACGGCGTTCACCCACGTGCAGGATCTGGACGTTCGGCGACACGAGCGGCGTTTCGGCGAGCGACTCGATCGTGATCGACTCGTGGTCGGATCTGTGGACCTCGGTGGTGGAGCCCGGCGTGTCGATCGTGGCCGAGCGAACCACGGTCGTCGGGCCGCCGATCGCGGCAGTGTGCACCCCGGGCGTGTCGGCGATCGACCGGAGTCCGGCGTCGTCCCATCGCCACACCTGCATCTGGGTCGCATCGTCGATCGGGTTGGCCTGGAAGAGCACGCTGTCGTCGGTCGTCGCCAGCACGCCGCGCACCTGGAGTTCGACCGGCGTGACCGGTTCGCCGTCGATGGTGAGTCGCCGCGCACCCTCGCGATCGGCCGCGTGGACGAGGCGTCCGTCCGCGAGGAGCGCCGGCGTGCCGGGCACCAGCTCGACCCACGCGTCGTCGTAGTCGTGCGCCAGCACGGTGGTCGTACCGCGAGTGGATCCTTCGCCCACGTCGACGCGCAGCACCATCGAGCCCTGCTGGTCGCGTGACTGCACGAGCATCACGAGCCCGGCCGTCGTCCAGGTCACGGACGCGAGGTAGGGGAAGAAGTCGCGATCCCAGTCCACGGCGGTGCGCGACCCGTCGAGGCCGACGAGGTGGAGGGTGACGTCGGCGTTCGCCGTGCCGGCGGCGGGATAGCGGACGGTGGTGGCCGCCCGATCGGGGTGCGCCGGATCGGCGATCACCCATTCGCCGACAGGAGCGTTGTCGACCCGACACACGGCGAGGGTGTCACCGTCAGGACTCCACCAGTAGCCGCGAAAGCGTCCCATCTCCTCGGCGGCGATGAAGTCGGCGCTGCCCCAGGTGACGGTGTCGGGCTCGCCGTCGCCGACGAGCACTCGCGACGATCCGTCGAGTTCGCCGAGGCGGAGCGTCGCGCCGCTCACGTAGGCAACGCGGCGGGCGAGCGGATCCGGGCGGGGGTCGAACACCGGCCCGCTCACGTCGAGCGCACGGGCCTTCCCCGACAGCAGCCCTCCGGCGAAGAGCCGTCCACCGAGTGCGAACGCAACGACGCTGCTCGATGCGTCCGTCGCGTAGGACGTGATGCCGCCTGCAGCCTCGCGGGCGCGTTCGCGGCGGGCGCGCTCCTCGGCAGGCAGGTCTTCGGCAGGCTGGTCTTCGTCGTCGCCGTCCGCCACCGACAACGCGCGCGGATCGGCCACGAGCCGCTCGTCACCGCTCTCGGTGTCGAGCACCCACAGTGAGTTCACCGGGTCACCACCGTTCGAGCTGCGTAGGAAGACGACCCGTCGGCCATCGGGTGACACCGTGACGTTGCGCGGTTCGCCCAGCGTGAGTCGTTGGGTCCGGGCGTACTGGCGGGGGAAGGTGTCGCTCACGCCACCACTGTAGGAAAGGGTGTCGTGCCGCGAGGCCACGGGTTCACCGGTCAGCGGGAGAAGTGGGCGACGGCGTCGATCAGGAGCCCGAACCCGGCGTCGGCGTCGACCGCCGTCAGCACCTCGCAGTTCGCCGGCTGGCGCTCGATGATCCGGCGGTGGTCGATGACGGTCATCCCGCGGGTGAACTCGCCGCGGGTCTCGATCGCGACGTGGCGTTCGACGCGGTCGAACAGCTGTGGGTGCGTGATCGCGAGCACAGCGAGCGGATCGTGCACCGCGGCGCCCTCGAGGGAGCCGGGGTCGTGGCGGGAGAGATAGTTGCCGCAGAAGAAGGCGAGCAGGTCGGCGAGGACGGCGGCGAGCACTCCGGGGAGTGCAGCGATTCGAGCGATGCGCTCCGGTGTGGCCTGGAACTGGTGGGTCACGTCGAGGCCCGCCATCACGAGTCGACCGCCGTAGCCGAACACGATGGCCGCCGCTTCGGGGTCGGCCCAGATGTTGAACTCGCCGGTCGATGTCCGGTTGCCGAAGGTGCCACCTCCCATCAGGGAGATGCCGGCGATGCGCGCTGCGATGTCGGGAGCAGCCCGCAGCGCCAGTGCGATGTTGGTGAGCGGGCCGACCGGCACGAGCCAGACGTCGTCGACCGTCGGCAGGTGTCGACGATGAACGTGACGGCGTCGATGCCGTCGAGGGGGTCGTCGGCGCCGGGAGGTCGGCACCGTCGAGACCGCTCTCGCCGTGTACGAACGTCGGCGGACCGCGCCTCGGCGACGAGCGGTCGGGGACTCCCGGAGTGCACCGGCACGTCGAGGCTCAACAGATCTCGCATCACCCGGGCGTTGTACGTGGTGCGTTCGAGTGGTGCATTGCCGGCCACCGTGGTGATGCCCACCAGGTCGGCGTAGTCGGCCGGCAGCGACGATCGCCATCGCGTCGTCGTGGCCGGGATCGCAGTCGAGGAGGATCCGGGGCCGCGAGGCGAAGGGTTCGTCGGACATCGCGCCGAGCATGCCATCTCGGCGGCCACACTGTTCTCATGGTGTTCGCCCGCAAGACGGCCGCCGTCGCCCCGGTGCAGTGGCTGGTCGGGCTACTCCTGCCGGCGGCCGGATGCAGCGGCTCGGACGAGGCGCAGCCGAACTCGCCGGCCCCACCATCGATCGTCGAGTCGACGGTGCCGAACACGGCGATCGGCGATCGACCTCCGAGCCGGCGACCTCCGACCGGTGACCCCCGAGCCGGTCGCCGGCGTTCGCCACCGTGCCCGACGAACCGGTACCCGGACTCGACAGCGACAACCCGTTCTGTCGGGCATGGAGCCAGTTCGCCGGGTCGTTCCAGACGTTGGCGTTGGCGTCGAGTGCCGGGACCGATCCCGACGAATGCGCTCCGTCTCGAAGTCGCTGCCTCCGGCGCCGTGATGGGGGCAGTCGCCGATCTGGGTGCCTCCTGCCGGCCGACGTCGCCGACGAGCGTGACGCGTTCCTCGGCGGACTGCTCGGGCCGTTCGCCAACCGCGCCCGTCGTCGCGAACGAGAGCGTTGCTCGCGGCAGGGCTGACCGTGGGGCAGGTCGACGAGCTGGGGGATCTCTGGCTGGCGACGATCGAGGAGTCAGCGATCGCAGGACCCCGACCTCGTCGTCGTGGTGCCGCCGGGCTTCCAGCCGGCGTTCGACGATGCCGTCGAATCGTTCTCGGCCGACGTCGTGCCCGTCAGCGACGACCCGAGCCTGGTCACCGATGCGGCCGCCCCGCGGACACTGGCCTACATCGCGGCGACGTGTCCCGACCAGGGCATCCTCGCCGGCAACGACAGCATCGACGGCTGACCCACCCGCGGGTGGCGCGGTCGGGTGGCGCGTTCAGGTGGGCTGGGCGGCGCGGTCAGGTGGCGTGGAGGGTGCCGTCGGCGGAGAGCGTGACCTCGGCGCCGACCCATTCGCCCTCGCACATCGCGGTGGCGAGCCCGAGGTCGCTCGACGTGCCCCAGGCGCGTCGACCGTCGGCCAGCAGGCACGACGCGATCGCCTGCTCGGGCGACGGCGTCGCGCGAGAACATCACGGTGTAGGCCTCGATCGTCGCCGGGCCCGCAGCGTCGGCGGGCAGTGCGAGATCGCGACGCGGGAGGGCATCGATGCGCGCCTGGGGCTTGTCGTGTCGGAAGTTCGGCGTCGGCGTCGTCGAGTACACGCCGAACGAGTGCTTGGTGGCGTACCCGCCGTTGCCCCACACCAGCCCGAATTCGCCGGGACGTTCGCGCAGCTCGGTGACAACGGTGGCGATGGCGTGCATCACGTAGTTGTTCCACGGACCTCCGGCGAAGGTCATCCCGCCGGTGCGTGACCACTGGCGGTGCAGGTCGATGCCGAGCGACTGCGCGCCGAGCTGCACGGCGGCAGGAAAGCACGAGTAGAGGTCGATGATCGAGACGTCGTCGATGTCGATCCCGGCGAGCTCGAGTGCCAGTCGGCCACCGATCTCGATGGCCGGGGTCCGGGCGAACGTCTCGCGGTGCGAGATGAAGGTGTGCTCGTGGCAGTCGGTGCCGGCGTGGGCGAACACCCACCGATCCTCGGCGACACCGAGGCGGCGGGCGGCTTCGACCGAGCACATGATCAGTGCTGCGCCCATGTCGACCTGGTTGTTCGAGTTCATCAGCTTCGGGTACGGCAGTCCGATCATCCGGTTGTCGTCGGTGACGGTCGTGATCTCCTCGGCGGTCTTGGCTTCCCGGATCCAGGCGTACGGGTTGCGTGCCGCGACCTGGCTCAGCGCCGAGTACAGGCGACCGAGATGCGCTCGATGTTCATCGACGGTCCGGCCCGACGCCGCTCGGATCGCGGTCTCGAACATCGGGTAGATCTGTATCGGCATCCAGATGCCGCGCGTCGGTTTCGGCCTCGAGGTTCATCTGGAGGTCCTCGCCGATGATTCGCGGCTCGTCACCCGGCTCGGACTTCGGCCAGTCGAAGTCGATGCCCGCCGTGCGCGCTCGATGGCGGCTCCTCGTTGCCTCACCGCCGGCGAGGACGGCGATGTCGATCTCGCCCGACTGGATCTCGATGGCGGTCGCGTTGACCAACGACTGGGGGCTGTTGCCGCCCATCGTGGTGTAGTCGAGGTGACGAGGGGTGAGCCCGAGCCGGTCGGCGAGGAACCGTCGGGGTGTTGCCGTACCGCCACGAGAGTTGCCCGACGACGCGCACGGCGTCGGCCATCGGCGGCCCGTCGAGCCCGGCATCGGTCGATGCAGCGAGCACGGCCCGCTCCATCAGTGCAACCGGTTCGAGCGCATCGTCGAGTGACGTCGCCGCGGTGGAGGTACTGGCCGACGCCGATGATCACCGGCGTGCGAGGGTCGGGTGTGCGAGGAACAGGGCGGGGACTCACGCCCGCACCATAGACACCCGCCCCCGTCCGGAGCCAGCCCGCAACGGTTTGTGTTGCAGTTCGGTTGGCCCGTCCCAACCGAACTGCAACGCAAACCGGTTGGGGACCGGACAAACGGTATGGGGGGCCAGATGGGGGAGGGGTGAGCGGGGAGCACCTACACTCGGCGGACATGGACGAGGTTGGCGACGGCAGTTCGGCGCGGCGTATCGCGATCGGCTCCGACCACGCCGGATACGACCTGAAGCAGCATCTGGTGACGATGCTGCTCGGCCAGGGCTACGAGGTCGACGACCAGGGCACGCACTCCACCGAGTCGGTCGATTATCCCGAGATCTGTGCGGGTGTCGGGCGAACCGTGCGCGACGGCGATGCGGATCTCGGCATCGTGCTCGGCGGGAGCGGCCAGGGCGAACAACTCGCTGCCAACAAGGTGCGCGGTGTGCGTGCCGCGCTGTGCAACTGCCTCTACACCGCCCGCATGGCCCGCTCGCACAACGATGCGAACGTGCTGTCGATCGGCGCCCGCGTCGTCGGCGAGGGCCTCGCCGAGGAGATCGTCCACACGTTCCTCACCACTGCCGTTCGAGGGCGGACGTCATGCCCGTCGCGTCGCCCAGATCGCCGACCTCGAAGCCCAGTTCTGAACCTGACCGCCACGACTCTCCGACACCCCGAGACACCCGAACATCCCGAAGAGGTACCCCATGCCGTTTCCGTCCGACACCGATCCCGACCTCGAGGTCATCGGCCTCATCGAGCGTGAAGTCGAACGCCAGATCACCGGCATCCAGCTGATCGCGAGCGAGAACTTCACCTCGCCCGCGGTGATGGCGGCGGTGGGTTCGGTGCTCACCAACAAGTACTCCGAGGGCTACCCCGGCAAGCGCTACTACGGCGGCAACGCCATCGTCGACAGCATCGAACAGCTCGCCATCGACCGTGTGAAGGAGCTCTTCGGCGCCGACCACGCCAACGTGCAGCCGCACTCCGGCGCCAACGCCAACATGTGCGTGTACCAGGCGCTGCTGAACCCCGGCGACACGGTGCTCGGCCTGAGCCTCGACCACGGTGGTCACCTCACGCACGGCTCGCCGGTCAACGCCAGCGGCCTGCTCTACAACTTCGTCTCGTACGGCACCGGCGCCGAGGATCGCATCGACATGGACGAGGTGCGAGCGCTCGCCCTCGAGCACCGCCCGAAGATGATCGTCGCCGGCACGACCGCCTACCCGCGCCGCCTCGATCCCGAACCGTTCAAGAAGATCGCCGACGAGGTCGGCGCACTGCTGCTGTTCGACATCGCCCACCTCGCCGGTCTCGTCGCCGGCGGCGCGCACCCCAACCCGGTGCCGTACGCCGACGTCGTCACGTTCACCACCCACAAGACCCTGCGCGGTCCTCGCGGCGGCTGCATCCTGTGCAAGGAGGAGCACGCCAAGGCGATCGACAAGGCGGTGTTCCCCGGCTGGCAGGGCGGCCCGTTGGAGCACGTCATCGCCGGCAAGGCCGTGGCGTTCCGCGAGGCGATGGACCCGTCGTTCACCGAGTACGCCCACCAGGTCGTGAAGAACGCGTCAGCGCTCGCCGACGCACTCGTCCAGGAGGGGTTCCGCCTCGTGTCGGGCGGCACCGACATCCACCTCATGGTCGTCGATCTCACGCCGTTCGATGCCGAACTGACCGGCAAGGAGGCGCAGGCCAAGCTCGACGAGGCGGGGATCACGCTCAACAAGAACACGATCCCCGACGATCCGCGCAGCCCGTTCGTCACGAGCGGTGTGCGCATCGGCACCCCGTCGGTCACCACGCAGGGCATGACCGAGGCCGAGATGCCGCTGATCGCCGGCTTCATCTCCCGCGTCGCTCCGTCACCGCAACGACCCCACCGAGCTCGAACTCGTGCGCAAGGACGTCGCCGAACTCTGCTCGCGGTTCCCTGCCTACCCGGCGCCGTAGACTGAACGACCGTGCCCGACTTCGGTTCCTTTCTGCTGATCGGAGCCGTCGCCGCCGCCGTCACCTTCATCACCACGCCGCTCGTCGGCATGCTGGCGCGACGCCAGGGCTGGGTCTACCTCCCCAACGACCGAACGGTCCACCAGACGCCGCTGCCCGACGTGGGTGGCCTCGCCATGTTCGTCGGCTTCCTCGCGGCGATGTCGACGGCCTGGTTCGTCGGCGCGTTCGACGTGCTGTTCGAGAACAACTCCGAACCCCTGGGCGTGATGATCGCCGCCACGATCATCTTCGCCGTCGGGTTCGTCGACGACATCCGTGAGGTCTCGGCGCCGGCAAAGGTCGCCGGGACGGTGCTCGCCGGCATCGTGCTCGTGCAGTTCGGTGTCGTGATGTACTCGTTCCGATTGCCCTTCTACGACGGCCCGATCGTGCTCGCCGACCTCGCACCCCTCGTCACCGTGTTGTGGTTGGTCGGCATGACGCAGGCGATCAACCTGATCGACGGGCTCGACGGCCTCGCGGCGGGCATCGTCGCCATCGCTGCGTTCGCGTTCTTCCTCTACAGCCAGGAACTCACCGACAGCGACCTGCTCGACGTGCGCAACATCGGGCCGCTGCTCGCCATCATCGCCGTGGGTGTGTGCGTCGGGTTCCTGCCCCACAACTTCAACCCGGCGCGCATCATCATGGGTGACGGCGGGGCGTTGTTCCTCGGGTTGCTGCTGGCCGTGTCGACGAGTGTGGTCGGAGGTCGTGCCGACTCCTTCAGCCAGGAGTTCATCGGCCAGACCTACTTCTTCCTCGCCCCGCTCGCGATCCCGCTGCTCATCCTGGGCGTCCCGCTGTTCGACATGGCGTTCGCCATCGTTCGCCGCGTGTCGAGCCGCAAGTCCTTCGCCGTTGCCGACAAGGGGCACCTGCACCACCGCCTCATGAATCTCGGTCACGGCCACCGGCGCAGCGTGGTGATCCTGTGGGGGTGGACCGCGTTGCTGTCGGCCTTCGTGCTGTACCCGACCCTGACCGGACGAAACCCGGCGTACCTGCCGTTCGGTGTCATCGCCGCGGCGATCGTGCTCTACACCGTGCTGCACCCGAGTGTCCGGGCGCGGCGTCGGGAGAACGCCTCGACGGAGCCCTCTGCGCCCGATGGCGTGCCGCCCGCCGGCGATTCCGGCATTTCCGACACTGTCGACGAGCAAACCGTGCCGTCCGAGTTGCCGTCGACCATCGGCGACCACTAGGTTGTGCCCGCGTTCACAAGCACCACGATCATGCACTCCGCCGATCGAATGCCGTGAACCCCCACCTGGATCAATGAAGCTCCTCCCGAAGCAACAAGTACGCGTCAACACCGAGGACTCGGTCGGCCTCGGCATCGAAGCCGCGGTCATCATCGCGCTGTTCCTCGGACTCGGCTACGTGCTCGACCGGATCTTCGGCACCACCCCGATCTTCATGGTCGTCATGACCGTCCTCGGCGCCGTGGGGCTGTTCGCGAAGTTGAAGTATCGGTACGACGGTCGCATGGACGAACTCGAAGCAGAGCGCCGAGCATCACTCCAGGGCAAGCGGAAGGCGGCCTGACGTGAACACGCCCGCCGCCGGCGCCGACGCGTTCACCACGCGATTCGACGGCCCCGCACCCGAGGTCGCCGTCTCCAAGGACATGATCAGGCGCGGGCTCATCGCTGCCCCGGCGCTGATCGCCGCCTGTGCCGTCATCTGGGGCGCCGACGGCGCCTTCTCGAGCGCCTACGCCATTGCCATCGTGCTCACCAACTTCGCGCTCGCCGCCGCGCTGATCGCCGGGTCGGCGCGAATCTCGCTCGGCATGATGATGGGAGCCGTGCTCTTCGGCTACCTGATCCGCCTCGGGTTGATCTTCCTCGCCGTCTGGTTGGTCAAGGACACGGCGTGGATTTCATTTCCGGCCCTCGGATCGACCATCATCATCACGCACCTCGGACTGCTCTTCTGGGAGATGAAGTTCGTCGCCCTGTCGCTCGCTGCGCCGGGGCTCAAACCGACCGGGTCGAATCCTGCGACCTGACCGCATCTGACACCGCTCACCACCCCGCTCACCACCACCGCCCACACTCACGACTGAAACGGACACCACGTGCTCGGACTCGAGTTTCCGCCGATCAACGAAATCCTTCGTTGGCAGGACGTCTTCCCGACGTTCAACAAGATCGCCCTCATCGCCGTCGCTGCTGCGCTGATCGGCATCGTCATGTTCCTCATCGCGGCACGGCGCGACCCGATGGTCGCCCCGACGGGCGTGCGCAACCTCGCCGAGGTCACGATCGACTTCATCGAGGAGAGCGTCGTGATGCAGACGCTCGGCAAGTCCGGTCTCAAGTGGACCCCCTTCCTGCTGAGCCTGTTCATCTTCATCTTCCTGTGCAACATCCCCGGCGTGATCCCCATCATCCAGATGCCGGCCACGGCGCGTATCGCCATCCCCTTGTCGTTGGCGCTGCTCGTCTGGGTGATCTACATCGGAACCGGCATCAAGCACCAGGGCCTCGGATACTTCGGCCACCTGCTGTGGCCTCCGGGGGTGCCGACGGCGCTGAAGCCGCTCGTCGGGCTGATCGAGTTCATCTCGACGATCCTCGTGACGCCGTTCTCGCTCACGGTTCGTCTCATGGCCAACATGCTCGCCGGCCACATCCTGCTCGTGACCTTCAGCCTCCTGACGAGTGCACTGTTCAACGCCGAGACGAGCCAGATCTTCCTCGTGCCGATGAGCATCCTGCCGTTCGGCATGCTCATCTTCCTCACGGCGTTCGAGATCCTCGTGGCCTTCCTGCAGGCCTACATCTTCGCCATCCTCGCCGCTGTCTACATCAACAACTCGACCGTCGGCCACGCCGAGGATCACTGAGCGAACCCGCTCACCACTGATCATCCCGATCTCCCCTTCTACCGAAAGCACAACAGGAGACAACATCCCATGGAAGCATTCAGCGCTCTGGTTGCCCAGATCGACGATCCGGCCGACGCGAAGAACATCGCGGCGGCGTCAGGAGCCGGCTACGCCTACGGCCTCGCCGCGATCGGCCCCGGTATCGGCATCGGTTACCTCGTCGGCAAGTCCGTCGAGGCAATGGCCCGCCAGCCCGAAGCCGCCGGCATGGTCCGCACGACCATGTTCCTCGGCATCGCCTTCACCGAAGCACTCGCCCTCATCGGCTTCGTGGTCTTCATCCTGCTCAAGTTCGCCTGACCTGCGAGCGTCCCGTCCAACGGTCAAGATCGTGAAGGAGATGACGTGCTGACAGCCGTCGTGACGTCCTCCGGCTCGACGATCGAGGTCACCCTGCTGGGTGCTTCGTTCGTCACTGCCGAAGAGGGCGAGGAAGCAGCGGGTCCCGAGAGTGATCTCAACCCGATTGCGCCCGAACTGAAAGAAGTCGTCTGGGGTTTCGGTGCCTTCGTGGTGCTGGCGCTCGCCATGCGTCTGTTCCTGTTCCGCAAGGTGCGAGACGGGATGTCGTCGCGCTACGACAGCATCGAGGGCGACCTCGAGCAGGCCGAGGCGCTCACCGCATCGGCTCGAGGTGACGTCGCCGACTACGAGGCCCAGGTCGCCGCCGTGCGCGCCGAAGCCCAGACACGCGTCGAGGCTGCCCGCGCCACGCTCGAGGCCGAGCGGGCCGAGAAGCTGGCCGCGACCAACGCCCGCATCGCCGACAAGCGCGGCGCCGCCGCGGCCGAGGTCGATGCCGCGAAGCAGGCGGCCAGGGGACAGGTCGTCTCGGCCGTCGCCGACGTGTCGGCTCGCCTCGGCGAACTCGCCACCGGTCGCCGTCCGTCCGACGACGTGGTCCGTGCCGCTGTCGCCCAGGCAATGGGTCAGGAGGTGTCGGCATGAGCCTGTACACCGCCGCCACCCTCGCCGCCGGCCGACTGCTTCCCTCCTCGGAGGAGATCCCGTTCGACGACAAGGGCTACACGACCGAGAACTGGCTCCTGCCGCCGTGGAAGGAACTCGTCCCCGGCTCGATCGCCTCGATCATCGTCTTCACGCTGCTGTACAAGTACGCCGGACCGGTCATCAAGAAGAGCTTCGCCGACCGCACCGCCGGTATCCAGAAGCAGCTCGACGATTCGGCCGCTGCCAAGGTCGCAGCCGAGGCCGAGGCCGTCCGTATCCGTGAGGCGCAGGGCGACATCGACGCCGAGCGCGCTCGGTTGTACGCCGAAGCCGACGCTCAGGCCGAGGCGTTGCTCGCCGACGGTCGCGTCCGTCTCGAGGCCGAGATGGCCGAACTCGAGGCCCGCGCCGAGAGTGACATCGCCGCTGCCGCAGGACGAGGCAGCGACGAACTTCGCTCGGAGATCGCCCGCTACTCGGGTGAGGCTGTCGACCGCATCGTCAGCGACACGCTCGACGACGCCGCCCAGCAGGACCTCATCGAGGGCTTCATCGCCCGAGTCGGAGCAGGAGTTGCATCATGAGTGACGCACTGATCGAAGGCTACGCACGCGCGCTGTTCGAGATCGCCCGCGCCGAGGGCACCCTCGACGAGGTCGAGGACGAGTTGTTCCGATTCGCTCGCTCGTACGAGTCGAGCGACGCCGCTGCGCAACGCGCTGACCGACGAACACGTCCCCGCCGAGAAGCGTCAGGCCATCGTCGAGGACCTCCTCGACGGCAAGGCCACGACCACCACGGTCCAGCTCGTCTCGATGGTGGTCGGATCCGGCCGCAGCCGTGACCTGCCCGCCATCGTCGACAGCCTCGTGCAGCGCGCCTTGAGCGCCAAGCAGCTCGACCTCGCCGAGGTCCGGACCGCTGTCGTGCTCACCGACGACCAGCAGG
>CAVUUX010000002.1:0-337342 GCA_963744705.1 Ilumatobacteraceae bacterium | reverse complement strand
ACCGTCGGGCTGGACAGCCGGCCGGAGCACGTGCGCGAGGCGGTCGAGGCTTCGCTGCGCCGCCTCCGTACCGACCGGATCGACCTCCTCTACCAGCACCGCGTGGACCCGAAGGTGCCGATCGAGGACGTCGTCGGCGCGATGGCGGAGCTGGTGCGCGAGGGCAAGGTGCGCCACCTCGGGCTCTCGGAGGCGGGCGTGCGGACCATCCGCCGCGCCCACGCCGTCCACCCGATCGCCGCGCTCCAGAGCGAGTACTCGCTGTGGGAGCGGAACCTCGAGGCGGAGATCATCCCGCTCCTGCGCGAGCTCGGCATCGGCCTCGTGCCGTTCTCGCCGCTCGGCCGCGGGTTCCTGACCGGCACGGCGCGACGCGCCGAGGAGTACCCGGAGACCGACTTCCGGCATCGTGATCCGCGGTTCCAGGGCGCGCAACTTCGACGCGAACGTCCGCGCCGCGGCCGCGGTGCGCGCGCTCGCGGCGCGCAAGGGCGCGACGCCCGGCCAGCTCGCGCTCGCGTGGCTCCTGCACAAGGGCGAGGACGTCGTGCCCATCCCGGGAACGAAGCGGCGCAGCTACCTGGAGGAGAACGTCGCCGCGGCCGCGCTCTCGCTGTCCCCCGCGGACCTGGCGGAGCTCGACGCCGCGCTCCCGCCGGGCTCGGTCGCCGGCCCCCGCTACGACGCGGAGCGGATGAAGACGGTGGACCGCTGACGCTCCCCCCGTCCGAGGAGTCCACCTTCGGCCGCGCGCCGCCGGGCGGACGGCCGCTCGCCCTCGGCGGAGCACCCCCACAGCCCCGTGCCGGGCCGATTCGTACCGTTGCGTGGTGCACCCGCGCACGCGCGTCTGGATCGTCCTCGCGGCCCTGACCGGCTGCCTGGAGTACAGCCCTCACCAGCTTGCCGACCGACTCGGACGAGCAGGAGCTCAACCGGAAGGCGGTGGAGCGGATCGTCGCGCGCCCGGTCGACCTGCTCAGGTTCGCCGTCGTCGGCGACACGCAGCGGAGCTTCGACGAGGCGGAGGAGGTCGTCGAGGCGATCAACCGGCGGGGCGACGTCCAGTTCGTGGTCCAGATCGGCGACTTCACCAACGTGGGCGTGTGGCTCGAGTACAGGCTGATGAACGAGATCTTCTCCCGGCTCCACGTCCCCTACCTCGTGGTCGATCGGGACTCACGACCTGCTCGGGAACGGCGAGGCGATCTACGCCTCCATGTTCGGGCCGACGGACTTCGCGTTCACCCACGCGCGGGTGCGCTTCGTGGTGTTCGACAGCAACTCGGCCGAGCACGACGACAGGATCGTGCCGGACGTCGCCTGGGTCGCGGGCCAGCTCGCGCCGGGGCCGGACCACGACCGCGCGCTCGCGTTCGCGCACGTCGCGCCGGGGCAGGGAGACACCTTCAACGACGCCCTGACGGAGCCGCTCATCAGCGTCCTCGCGAGCGGCGGAGTGGACCTCTCGATCCACGGGCACGCGCACCGCTACGACGCCTACGAGCGCGGGGGCGTCCGGTTCGTGCTCGCCGACTCCGTCGATCACCGGCAGCTACCTCGTCGTCTCGCAGCGGAGCGACGGCGGGTTCGACTTCGAGAAGGTGGAGTTCTGACCCTGTTCGCCTGACCGCATCAACGGCGCTCCGACGCCCGGGGCGCGGCGTGCCGCGCAGACCCGGGCGCGAGGCGTGCCCGGCCGGCGCCCCTCGTTCGACGTTACCCCACGTTCACGCATCAGGAGAACCTCGACCCGCTGCGCAACATTCCGTTAGCCGCGACCCGCCGATCGCGGTGGGGACGCAGACACGGGTGTCCGTCCCCCGCCGCATCCGCTCGGCGAAAGGGAGCAAGCACATGAGCAGTGATCGCGATCGATCGGTCTCGATGTTACCGCTCGCCGCTGGCGCTGCTGGCCGCGCCGTGCCTCGCCTCGGCGAAGAATGTCCGGAGCACGAGGCCGACGAGCCAGCCGCTGTCGTTCTGGTACGGGCACGAGGTGCCCCTCTTCGAGGCGGAGCTGATCCACAGCGCCCTCACGAACCCGGTGGCCACCAGCCCGGTCCGGATGCTGATCAACAGGCTGAGGAACGACGACAACAACCCGCCTCCGCGCGCCAGCGGCCTCATCCCCGGGCACGACGTGAGCAAGGCCTCGCCGGGGTACACGCTCATCAGCTCTCTCTTCGCGGGCGCCCATCGCTCGTCGACATGAACGGGACCGTGGTGAAGCGCTGGTCGGCACCCCTGAGCCGTCCTTCCCGTCGAAGATGCTTCCGGGCGGCTCGATTCATGGGCTACCGGGGCACCGGCCGTCCGGGCTACGGGGACTACGGCCGCGCTCGTGCAGCTGAGCTGGTGCGGCGACGGAGGAGTACCGGAGCTGGGATGGCGCGCCGGCCCGGGTGAGAATCGCGCCGCTGTACGGAGCGAGGGTCCATCACGACTACCAGCGCGAGGGCAACCCGGTGGGGTACCACGACCCCCGGCGCCAGAGGCGATTGTGGACGGCTACGCCGCGAAGACACTGGCTCCTCGTCCACCGCGAGCCGAGCGCGCTGCTCGACACGGTGCGCCGTCAGTGACTTCCCGCTCCAGGACGACGGGATCATCGAGGTCGATCGCGAGACGGCGAGCATCACCTGGCGGTGGGACGCGTAGAAGCACATCGAGCAGATGGGCTTCGACGACGCTCGGCGCGCGAGGCCATCAGGACGATCAGGGTCAACACGGTCGCGAGCGTGGGCGACGGACGGGGATCCCCGAGACCGACTGGCAGCACGTGAACGCCGATCTCGCTGCTCGGGCCGAACAAGTGGTACGAGGCCGGCGACGAGCGCTTCCACCCCGACAACATCATCTTGGACGGGCGCAGCTCGAACATCATCGCGATCGTCGCGCGCCACGAGATCCCGCAGGGGCGCTGGGACGAGCGGCGCGATCGTGTGGAGGACCGGCCCGGATTACGGCTCGGCCACCCCAGGACAAGAACCAGCATCGGCCAGATCATCGGCCAGCACACCGCCCACATGATCCCGGCCGGCCTGCCCGGGCGCCGGCAACATCCTCGTCTTCGACAACGGCGGGCTCGCCGGCTTCGGCTCGCTCTTGCCGGGCGCGCCGCCGTACTGGCCGGTCAACTTCCGCAGCTACTCGCGGGCGTCGAGTACGACCCGGTGACCTTCGAGAAGGTGTGGGAGTACACGAACGAGACGGACGAGCGCGCGAACGGGGGCGATCGCAGGTTCTTCAGCTGGTTCATCAGCTCGCGTCCAGCGGCTGAAGAACGGCAACACCCTCATCACCGAGGGAGCCGACGGGCGCGTGTTCGAGGTCACCCGCGAGGGCGAGATTGTCTGGGAATACATCCAGCCCAGGGCCTTCCCGACGTTCCCGGCGTGGGTGTACCGCGCGCACCGGTACCCGGCGTCGTACTTCCCGGCCCCCGGCGACTGGGCGTGTCCGTGACCGCCTGAGCACGAACCGACTCCTGGACGGCAGGTCCACGCTCGAGGGACCTGCCGCTCCCTCACCGATGGCCAGCGTTCGCGTCGAGCCCCACCACGTCAAGGACGGCGTCCGAGGGCTCGGTGCGTCTGGGGTCTCGATGGCCGCACAGCGCTCAGCGTGGCTGATTCGTACCGTTGCAGGGTGCACTCGCGCACGCGCGCCTGGATCGTCCTCGCAGCCCTGGGTGGCTGCCTGGAGTGCAGCCCCCGCGGGTTCGACTTCGAGAAGGTGGAGTTCTGATGGCGCGCTCCGCGCTGTCGAGGGCGGCAGTCGTCGCGGCCGTGCTCGCGGCGGTCGCGACGCCGGCCGCCGGCCCGCGCCGGCGGAGGTAAGCCCTGGTACGAGCCTGGACACGCGAAGCTCCAGCTCGCCGGCAACATCGGCTTCCTCTCCCCGGGGGTCGGGTACTCCCTGGCGCGGCGGCTCGAGGGGGACGTGTTCTTCGGCTGGGTGCCCGAGGCGATTGGCGGCGCGGACATCTTCTCGGTGACGGGGAAGCTCACCTGGGCGCCCTGGTCGATCGAGTCGCGCCCCGTGGTCCTTCCGGCCGATCACCGCCGCCGTGCAGCTCACCTACACCTTCGGCGACCGGTACTTCGTGCTCCCGCGCGAGGGGTTCGTCCCGACGGCGCTCCGGAGCGGTCTCGCGCTCGGGGCCGAGGTGGGCCGGCGGGTCGGGCGACGGTCCCTGGGGATCTACGTCGAGGTGGTCGCGCTCGATCTCGGCCTCGCCCACTGGCTCGGCAACACGGGCGCGCTCGGCCCGACGGACGTCTTCAGCGTCGCGATTGGGACGCGGCTCGCGTTCTGACCCGCTACAACGCGGTCATGCTGCTCCCACAGCCATCGGACCTCGCCGGTGTGCTCCGGCCATGGCCCGCCGGCCATCCTCCCGCCATGGCACCTCTCATCGTACTCGTCGGATCCTTCCTCGTCTTCCGCGTCGCCGGGGCGCTCGGCGTTCGCGCCCTCCGCGACCACGTGCTCTCCGGCCGCCTCGCGGTCGCGTCCATGTTCCTCCTCACGGCTTCCGCGCACTTCGGGAGCCGCCGCCCGGACCTCGTCGCCATGGTCCCGCCCGCGCTCGGCGACCCGGAGCTGCTCGTCACGCTGACCGGGATCGCCGAGCTGCGTCGGCGCGGCCGCGCTGCTCGTCCCGCGGACGGCGCGGCTCGCGGCGCTCGCGCTGGCCCTGCTGCTCGTCGCGATGTTCCCCGCGAACGTGCACGCTGCGCGCGAAGGGCTCACGATCGGCGGCACCGCCGCCACGCCGCTCGTCGCCCGCACGCTCCTGCAACTCGTCTTCATCCCGGCCATCCTCGCGGCCGGGTTCGGACGCCGCCGGGAGCGGGTCGCGGGCCGCTCAGGGCTTCCGCCCGGGCATCGGGTCGAGGTGCTTCTTCGCGAAGTACCAGTCGGTGACCTGGTAGTCGCTCGACCCGGCGCGCTCGGCCGCCGCGTCGTAGGTGACCGGCGCCGGGACGATGACGTCCTCGCCCGGCTTCCAGTTCGCGGGGCAGGCCACGCGCGTTCGCGTCCACCGTCTGCAGCGCGTCCATGACCCGCACGATCTCGTCGAAGTTCCGGCCGACGTTGAGCGGGTAGTAAATCATCGCCCGCAGCGTCCGCTTCGGGTCGATGAAGAAGACGCAGCGCACGGGGGCGGTCGACCGAGCTCGGCTGGTGGATCATCCCGTAGAGGCGGGAGATCCTTCTGGTCGAGGTCGGCGATCACCGGGAACGGGATCTTCAGCCCGAACTTCTCCTCGATGTTCCGCACCCACGCGATGTGGCTGTAGACCGAGTCCACCGAGTTGCCGAGGAGCGCGACGCCGCGCCGCTCGAAGTCCGGGGCGCGCCGCGCGAACTCCACGAACTCGGTGGTGCACACCGGGGTGAAGTCGGCGGGGTGCGAGAACAGGATCACCCAGCTGCCCTTCTGCCACTCGGACAGCTTGATCGGGCCCGTGGGTCGTGTTCGCCTCGAAGTCCGGCGCGGGGCCGTTGAGCTCGAGGCGGGGAGCCTCCTCGGCGCTCCCGGCGGGCGGGAGCTGGGAAGCGGACGTGCTGGTCGCCATGGTCGTTCCTCCTTCGTCTTCCTGGAGGAGATGCATAGCCGCCGCGCGGGCCTTCGCCACATGAGCGCGCGGAGTCGGGCGCCGCGAAGTCCACCGGGCGGGACGAGGTCGCGGGCGCGGGGCCCCGCCGGCCGCAGGGCGCTCGCCTGCAGCGCCGAGCAGGTGGCCGTGGCTCGAGCGCTACGGCCGCCCGAGCGCGCGCAGGAGCTGCGAGCGGGCGGCGGCGAGCTGGAACTTCGCCTGGACCCGCTGCCCGAGCGCGGCCGTGAGCGCGACCTGCGCGTCGGCGAGCTCGAGCACGCTCCCGACGCCGGTCTCGTAACGCCCCTCGGCGAGCACGAGCCGCTCGCGCGCCGCCTCGGCCGCCTCCTCGGAGGCGACCAGCGTCGCGCGCGCGGCGCGGACCCCGAGCCGCGCCTGCTCGAGCTCGAGCCGCACCGCCTGCCGGAGCTGGTCGCGCTGCGCGCTCGAGCGCCGTCGCGTTCGCGCGCGCCTCGCGCACCTGGGCCCGCGTCTGCCCGCCCTGGAAGAGCGGCCAGCTGAGGGTCACCCGCGGTGTTCCACCCGGAGGAGAGGTCGGAGGGCCGCTCGCCGGACTCGGTGACCCCCGCCGAGACGCCGAGGCTCGGCCCGTAGCCGCCCTCGACCGCGCGGACCGTCAGCTCCTGGGCGCGGAGCTGCTGCTCGAGCGCGGCCAGCTCGGGGCGCGCGGCGACCGCCTCGGCGAGGAGCACCTCCGGCGCGGCGTCCTCGCCGGGCACCGGCGGGAGCGTCGTGTCCGCGATCTCCCAGGGGCCGAGGTCGGTCGCGCCGATGGCCTGCTCGACCTGGACGCGCGACGTCGCGTAGGTGTTCTCCGCCTGGATGAGCCGGACCCGCGCGTTCGCGACGTTGGCCCGCTCCGACACGAGGTCGATGGGCGGCCGGGTGCCGACCTCGACGAAGGCGCGGATCTGCTCGAGGTGCTTCTCCTCGTTCGCGAGGGTGTCCTCCGCGACGCCGAGGAGCGCCTTCGCGGCGACCGCGTCGAAGTAGGTCGTGCGGATCCCGAGCGCGACGGCCTGGAGGGTGCCGCGCTCGGAGTCCGCCTGCCCGGCGGCGGCCGCCTGCGCCGCGCGCCAGCGGCCGGAGGTCTGGCCGAAGTCCCAGACGAGCAGCCTGCCGGTGAGCCCGGCGCTGTACGAGATCGCCGCGCCGGAGGTCGAGCCGAGGGAGGAGCGCGCGCTCGGCGTCCGAGTCCGACCGCTGCCAGCTCGCGGACCCCGAGAGCTGCGGCAGGAGCGGCGCGCGGGCCTGGTCGACCCGGGCGCGCGCCGCCTCGGTCGTCGCCTGCGCCTGCCGCAGCTGCGGCTGGCGCGCGAGGCCGAGGCGCAGCGCCTCGTCGAGGCCGAGGACGCGCGGGGCGGCCGGCGCCGGGCGCGCGGCGGGCGCTCGTCGCCGGCGCCTGTGCGGCGGCCGGGAGCGCGAGGAGGACGAGGGCGACGGAGAGGGCGGTGCTCACTCGAACCTCAGCGCCTCGATCGGGATCCAGCTGCGAGGCCTTGCGGGCGGGGTAGATGCCGAACGCGACGCCGACGACGGCGCTGAACGCGACCGAGACGACGACGATGTCCGGGCGGATCAGCATCGGCCAGCCGAACTGCGCCGCGAGCCGCTGCGCGGCGACGACGCCGAGGACGACGCCGATCGCGCCGCCGGCGATGGCGAGCGTCAGCGCCTCGACGAGGAACTGGGCGAGGATGTCCCTCGGCCGCGCGCCGACCGCCATGCGGATGCCGATCTCGCGGGTCCGCTCGGTCACCGACACGAGCATGATGTTCATGATCCCGATCCCGCCGACGACGAGCGAGACCGCGGCGATCGCGGCGAGGAGGGTCGTGATGGTGCGGACCCCCTCCTGCTGCGCGCCGGCCATCTCGGTGAGGTTGCGGATCGAGAAGTCGTCGTCGCCGCCGGGCGGGATCCGGTGGCGGTCGCGCAGGAGCTCCGAGATCTGCCGCTGCGCTCGCGCGGTCTGGCCGGGGAGGGCGCCCACGACGATCGGGCCGGAGATGTACTTCTGGAGCCCGCCCTGGATCTTCGCCTGGTAGGAGGACTGCGGGACGAACACCACGTCGTCGTAGTCCTGGCCCATCGGCGACTGGCCCTTGGCGCGAGGACGCCGACCACCTGGAACGGCACGTTCTTCAGCCGGACGGTGAGGCCGACCGGATCGACGCCGGCGCCGAACAGCTTGTCGGCGACGGTCTTCCCGAGCACCGCCACCTTGGTGCCGCCGTCCACGTCGGAGGCGGTGAAGTACGGCGCCGAGGGCGATGGGCCACGTCCGGATCTCGAAGAACTCGGGGCTCGTCCCGGTCACCTGCGTCGTCCAGTTCTGGTCGTCGGAGAGGACCTGCGCGGTCGTGCGGAGCTGCACCGCCGCGGCGCGGACCGACGGCACCTCCGCCCGGATCGCGCGCAGGTCCTCCCAGGTGAGCGTGGGCATCGAGCCGAAGCCGCCGAACGCGCCGCCGCGGGTGGTCGTGCCGGGGAGGACGATGAGCAGGTCCGCGCCCATCGAGGCGAAGGCGTCCTCGACCCGCTTCTTCGCGCCCTCGCCGATCGCGACCATCGCGATCACCGCGGAGACGCCGATCACGATGCCGAGCGTGGTCAGGAACGAGCGCATCTTGTTCCGGAGCAGGGCCCGGGCGGCGACCCGCAGCGTCATCGAGCAGGTTCACGGGAGCGCCTCCTCGGCGGGAGCGGGGCGGGCGACGCGCGCGATCCGGCGCTCGTCGCTCTGCACGAGCCCGTCCCGCAGGACGACGAGGCGCGAGGCGTACTCGGCGACGTCGTGCTCGTGCGTGACGAGCACGACGGTGATCCCCTCGCGCCCGAGCTCCTGCAGGAGCGCCATCACCTCGACGCGAGGTGCGGGTGTCGAGGTTCCCGGTCGGCTCGTCGGCGAGCAGCAGCCGGGGGTGCGTGACGATGGCGCGCGCGATCGCGACGCGCTGCTGCTGGCCGCCGGAGAGCTGGTTCGGGTGGTGGTCGAGCCGGTCGCCGAGGCCGACGCGCTCGAGGGCCGTCGCGCGCGCGGGCGTGCCGCTCCTTCGTGCGCAGCCCCGCGTAGACGAGCGGCAGCTCGACGTTCTCGAGCGCGCTCGTGCGCGCGAGCAGGTTGAAGCTCTGGAAGACGAAGCCGAGCGTCCGGTTGCGGACCGCGGCGAGCGCGTCGCGGTCGAGGCGCGACACCTCCTCGCCGGCGAGGCGGTAGGCGCCGCCGGTCGGGCGATCGAGGCAGCCGATGACGTTCATGAGCGTGGACTTGCCGGAGCCGGAGGCGCCCATGATCGCGACGAACTCGCCCTCGGCGATGCGGAGGGAGACCCCGCGCAGCGCGCGCACGTCCACCTCGCCCATGAGGTAGGTCTTCGCGACCGAGTCGAGCTCGACGAGCGGGCGCGCCATCCGGTCACTGAAGATCCGCCCGCCGCGGGCCGCGCGGCCGGGGGCGCGCCCGACGGGCTTGCCGCTGCCGCCGACGACGTCCGTCACCACCGGGTCGCCCTCGCGCAGGTCGCCCTCGAGCACCTCGGTCGTCGAGCCGTCGGAGACGCCGGTCCGGATGCGCGACCGGCTCGGGCTTCTCCCCGCGGAGCACCCACACCGTCCGGCGGTCCGGCTCGCGCGCCGGCGCGTCGCCGCCCCGCCTCGCCGCGCCGCCCGCGGACCTGCGCCCCCGGTGCCTGCCCGGGGGGCTCGACGCCCGGCCGCGCCGCCGGCGCTGGCCGCGGCGGGCGTCGCTCCCGCTCCCGTTGCGCCGCTGCGTGCCCTGGAGCTCGGCGGAGGGCCGGAAGCGGAGCGCCGCGTTCGGGACGCGCAGCACGTCCGCCCGATCGGCGAACACGAAGCTCACGTTCGCGGTCATCCCCGGCCGCAGGTCGAGGTCCGGGTTCGCGACGTCCACGACCGCGTCGTAGGTGACGACGTTCTGGACGGTCTGCGGCGCGTTCCGGATCTGCCGGACCGCCCCCCGGAACCGCCGGCCGGGGTACGCGTCCACCGTGAACGACGCCTCCATGCCGGCCCGGAGCTTTCCGATGTCCGCCTCGGCCACGCTCGTGTCGACCTGCATCTTCGCGAGGTCCTCGGCGATCACGAAGAGCGTCGGCGCCTGGAGCGACGCGGCCACGGTCTGGCCGACGTCCACGCTGCGCGAGATGACCGTGCCGTCGATGGGGGAGACGATGTTCGTGTAGGCGAGGTTCACCTCGGCCTGCCGCAGCGCCGCCCGCGCCTGCGCCACCTTGCCGGCCGACGCCTCGACCCCGGCCTGCGCGCCGTCGGCGTTCGCCTGCGCGGTCTCGAGATCCGCCTGCGCGACGAGCTTCCGCTCGGCGAGGCTCCGGGTGCGCACGAGCTGCCGCGCCGCCTCGGCCGCCTGGACCTTCGCGCGGGTGAGATCGGCGCTCGCCGCGACGTGGTTCGCCCGCGCCTGCTCGAGCGCCGCCTGGAAGAGCTGCGGGTCGATCTTCGCGATGAGCTGCCCCTTCTTCACCGGGCTGTTGAAGTCGACGTAGAGCTGCTGGATGCGCCCGGACACCTGGCTGCCGACCTGGACGGTCACGAGCGCGGAGAGCGTCCCGGTCGCCGTGACCTGCGCGACGATCCGGCCCTGGTCCACGCGGGCGGTCTCGTAGCGCGGCTCGGGCGCGCGGCGCGTCGCCCGCCAGGCGAACGCCGCGAGCGCGACTGCGGCGACGACGGCCGCGGCGGCCACGACGAGCCGGCGCGCGCGGGCTGCGCCGGGCGGGCCGGACGGGTGGGTGCGCGGGCTCGGGGGTGATCCGCTCGGCGGGCTTCATTTCCATTCCTCTCTCGCAGCGGTGAAGCGGACGGGGGGACCGGCGCGCGACACCTATTCGAGCGCCCCTCCGGCGTCAACCCGGCCGCGGGAGGCACGCCTATGCCTCGAGAACCCCTCGGTCGCGAACAAGTTACGCCGTCAGGGCCGCGGGGGTGTCTTGCGGAGACGTGTCGAATTGTTGCGGCCCCGGCGACGGGGCCTGCCCGGCTTGCGCCCGCCCCCGCGCCCGCGCATAACACCCCGGAACATGGCGGATTCCCCCGGCGAGCTCCTGCTCCTCGTCCCCACCACGAGCTACCGGCTCGACGACTTCCGCGCGGCGGCGCGCCGCCTCGGCGTCCCGCTCGTCGTCGGGAGCGACCGGTGCCACCGCGTCGAGGACTTCTTCGGCGAGGAGCGCGACCTCCTCTCGCTCGACTACCGCCGGCCGGCGCGCGCCGCCGAGCAGATCGCCGAGGCGGCCCGACGGCGGTCGATCCGCGGCATCGTCCCGGCGAGCAATCCGACCGCGGTCATCGCGGCGCTCGCCGCCGAGCGCCTCGGGCTGCCGCACAACCCCCCCGAGGCGGCGCGCCGCGCCGCGAACAAGCACGCGATGCGGATCGCGCTCCGCGACGCGGGCGTGCCGGTCCCGGCGTTCCGCGCGTTCCGGCTCGACGAGGACCCGGAGGCGGCCGCGGCGAGCCTGGAGGCCGCGAGGGAGGCGGCCCCTCGGCGACCGCCGGATCCCGGGGGCCGCCGGAAGTTCCGCCGCCGTCGGGTACCCGTGCGTCCTCAAGCCGCTCGATCTTCTCCGCGAGCCGCGGCGTCATCCGGGCCGACGATCCCGCCGGCTTCGTCGCGGCCTGGCGGCGGATCGAGAAGCTCCTTCGCGACACCGCGCCGGAGCGGCGCGCGCGGGAGGAGGACGGCGCGGGCACGCTCCTCGTCGAGAGCGTTCGTCGCGGGCGCCGAGGTCGCGGTCGAGGGGCTGCTCCGCGGCGGGGCGCTCGAGGTGCTCGCGGTCTTCGACAAGCCCGACCCGCTCGACGGCCCGTACTTCGAGGAGACGATCTACGTGACGCCCTCGCGGCACCCCGCGCCGGTCCTCGCCCGGATCGAGGCGGTCGACCGCCGCCGGCGCGCGGCCCTCGGGCTCGTGGAGGGGCCGGTCCACGCGGAGCTGCGCCTCTCGGCCGACGGTCCGGTGGTGCTCGAGGTCGCGGCGCGCTCGATCGGCGGGCTCTGCTCGCGGACGCTCCGCTTCGGCGCCGGCCTGTCGCTCGAGGAGGTGCTCGTCGCGCACGCGATGGGGCTCCCGCTCGACGCGCTCCGGCGCGAGGCGCGGGCCGCCGGCGTGATGATGCTCCCGATCCCGAGCGCGCGGGGTCCTGCACGGCGTGCGCGGGGTCGAGGCGGCGCGCGCGGTGCCCGGGCGTCGAGGACGTCGTGATCACCGTGCCGGAGGGGCGCGAGGTGGTGCCGCTCCCGGAGGGGGACAGCTACCTCGGCTTCCTCTTCGCGCGCGCCGAGACGCCGGCGGAGGTCGAGGCGGCGCTGCGGGAGGCGCACCGGCGGCTCGCGTTCGACATCCGGCCGCGGCTGTACTGAGGGTCGAGGGAGGGGTCGAGGCGCCGTTCGCCCTTCCCGGCCTCGCGGTCGCGGGTGCGGGTCGCGGTCGGGGTCGGGGTCGGGGTCGCGGTCGGGGTCGGGGTCGGGGTCGGGGTCGGGGTCGGGGTCGGGGTCGGGGTCGGGGTCGGGGTCGGGGTCGGGGTCGCGGTCGGGTCGGGGTCGCGGCTCGGGCTCGCGATCGAGGTCGAGGTCGCGGAAGTTTCCTTCGCCCGGCGGAGCCGGGGGAGAGGGTCGGGGCGAGGGGGCCGTCTCGGCTCGCGGCGCTGCGGTCTCGCGCAAGCTCGTGCCACCTGCGGTGTCACTGCGCTTGCCCCCTCGTGAGGGCGCGCCGCGAGCGACGGGTGTGCTGGGCGGAGGGTCCGGGGTCGTCCCTGTGCGGCTCCTTCCCCTCAGTGAAAGGAGCCACACCATGGACGACATCCGCGTGTTCCCGCTCCCGCTCTCCCGTCTCCTCCGTCCGCTTCCCGCCTCCTCCGCTCCTCGCTCGCCTCTTCCCGGTCCTCCCGCACCACAAGCTCCTCGCGTTCGGCGTCGCCCGCGACCTCTTGCTCGCGGTGCTCCGCTGCTCCATCCGCGACGCCAAGCTCCGCGACGAGGCCACCCGCTCCGCCAAGTCCGCCTGCCTCAACTGCGCCGAGGGTGCCGGTCGGGTCACGCGCGCGGACAAGGGTCGCGCGTTCGCCATCGCGCGCGCCGAGGCGGTCGAGGCCGCGGCGGCGGTCGAGATTGCCGTGCTCTGCGGCGACGCGCCGGCGGAGCCCGCGCGCGAGGTCGCGCGGGTCGCCGACCGGCTCGTCGCGATGCTCACGCGGCTCTGCCGCTGAGCGCAGCAGCCCGCGGATCATCGCGCGGACGCGCGCGGCGACGGCGAGGATCTCCTCCGCGCGGTCCTGCTCGACCGCGCCGATTGCGGCGGCGAGATCGACCGCGCCGGCGGTCTCGTGGAGCGAGCCGTCTGCCTGAGCGAAGTACTTGCGGCGCATGGCCGCGCGATCGTCGGGTAGCCCCTCGCACAGGTTGAGAAACGCGCTCTTCGCGGCGCGGGTCGCCTGGTCCCTGAGCTCCGCGTCGCGGATCGCCGCCCGGTGCACGAGCGCCGCGAGCTCCCTCGCGGCGCGATAGACATCGAGCTCCTGGAACGGGAAGCGGGTGGCGCGTGCGCCGGGGAGCGGGTGACGTCGGTCGATGCTGTCGTTTCGCATGCGGTCTCCTTTCGAAGAAAGGAAGGAGACCGCATGCGAAACGCCAGGCGACCCGCGCCAGAGCCGTCGTCGCGCGAGGACCGACCGCTTGCAGGAGCCGTGACCGGCGAGCCGGGCGCGGCTCCTGCGGAGCGGGCGAAGACGGCGACCGAGGGGAGGACGGGGCGTTCGCCCTTCGACTCCGCGCCGCGCTGCGGCGGCGCTACGCTCAGGGTGAACGGTCGGGTCGCGGTCGAGGTCGCGGTCGAGGTCGGGGTCGAGGTCGAGGTCGAGGTCGGGGTCGCGGTCGGGGTCGCGGTCGGGGTCGCGGTCGAGGTCGAGGTCGCGGTCGCGGTCGGGGTCGCGGTCGGGGTCGCGGTCGGGGTCGCGGTCGGGGTCGCGGTCGGGTCGCGGTCGGGGTCGAGGTCGGGGTCGAGGTCGGGGTCGCGGTCGCGGTCGCCCTCGACGCGCGCCGCCGGGGCGGGGGAGCTCCCGGGACCAGCGGCTGCTCGGTCGGGTTCGAGGTCGCGGCGTGAGGCCGTAGGTCCCCTTTTTCAACGCCGAGGTGCGAGACGGAGGACCCGCGGAGTCGCTTCCCGCATCAGCAAGGTGCCGCGGAGGTGGTCGCCGGCGGCGCGGCGCGGGCGAGCGCTCCCGGGCGTCCGCCGTTTCGGCCCGCGCCAGGCGCCGCCCGCGCCGCCGGCGGCACCCGCGGCCCCGACCGTGAGGCCCGCGGCCAGATCCCGAGGAACAGCATCACCCCGAGGGCGCGGACGTGGGCGCCGACCCGATCGACGTCGTCGGAGTGGACGTTCACCCGGAACTTGCCGCCCTCGAGGTCGACCAGGATCTGCGCCAGCTGCGCCGGCACGTCCTCGGCGAGCCCCTGGAGCTTGAGGAGGGTCTTCATGAGGAGCGCCGACGCGTCGCCCGGGTTGAAGCGGGAGAGGAGCAGCTCCTTCGCGTACGGCAGCCCCACCTCGAGGATGTCGAGCTGCGGGTAGAGCCGGCGGATGATCCCCTCGATGGTGATCGCGGCCTTCGCCAGCACCGCGTACTCCTTGGGGATCCGGATCTGGTGGCGGACCGCGAGGTCCAGCAGGTCGCGCAGCAGCGTCGCGGTCCGGATCTCGTCGAGCTTCAGCCCGAGGTAGCGCTCGAGGATCCCGCGGATGTCCTCGCGGAACTCGGCGATCGGCGTGTGCGCGTCGGGCACGCCGATCCGGTTGAGGATGCGCGCGACGGTCTCCGGGTCGCGCAGCGCCACCGCCACGATGAGCGTGACGAGCGCCTCCTGCTGCGACGCGGGTCGAGCCGCCCCACCAGGCCGAAGTCGAGGAGCGCGATCCGGTCCCCGGGCAGGACGAGGATGTTCCCGGGGTGCGGGTCGCCGTGGAAGAGCCCGTCCTCGAAGAGCTGCCGGAAGGCGGCCTCGATGATGTTCCGCGCGACCTTCTCGAGGTCGAAGCCCGCCCTCGGCGGTGACGTCGGAGACCTTCGTCCCCTCGATGTAGTCGAGCGTGAGGACGGTGCGCGAGGAGAGCTCGTCGTGGACGCGCGGGATGACGAGGAACTCGCGCCCGCGCGCCGCCTCGCCCATCGCCTGTCGCGTTGCGCGCCTCGTTCGCGAAGTCGAGCTCCTCGTGGATGGTCCGGTCGAACTCCTCGATGATGCCGGTCGGCGTGTAGACGCCGGTCTCCTCGATCACCGCCTCGAGCAGCTTCGCGAGGTAGTGGAGGAGCGCGAGGTCCGACTCGACCTGCTCCCGGATGCGCGGCCGCTGCACCTTCACGACGACCCGCTCGCCGCGCGTGGGTCGGGCGCGGTGGACCTGGGCGATCGACGCGCTCGCGAGCGGCCCTCGTCGAGCTCGGCGAACAGCTCCTCGACGCGCCGCCCGAGGCCCGCGCTCGATCTCGCTCGCCGGATCTCGGCCGATGGCGAGGGGCGGGCAGTCGTCCTGGAGCGTCTCGAGCTCCTCGACCCAGTGGGCGGGCAGGAAGTCCGGCCGGGTGGAGAGGAGCTGCCCGAGCTTGATGAAGGTGGTCCCGAGCTCGGCCAGCAGCTGCCGGAAGCGCGCCGCGGTCTTGCGGTCCGGCGGCGGCAGGGGCTCGCCCTCCGCCGGCAGGCGCGTCGCGCCCGAGCACCTCGCGCGAGCGCGCGTGCGCGCGAGGTAGGCGCCGAAGCCGTGCCGCGCCACCGCCGACGCGATCTGGCGCAGCCGGTTCAGGTCCTGGAAAGCCCGCGCGAGCATCGGTCGCGGACTGTAGCATCGGGTCGCTCGCGGCGCCGCCACGACCCGCGGCGCCCCGCTCGCGCGGCGGCAGCGGCGCGATAGAACCCTCGCCCCATGCCGGATATCGCCCAGGCCGCGACGCCGATGATGCGGCAGTACCTCGAGACGAAGGCGAGGTACCCGGACGCGCATCCTCTTCTTCCGGCTCGGCGACTTCTACGAGATGTTCTTCGAGGACGCCGTCACCGCGTCCGAGGCGCTGCAGATCACGCTCACCGCCCGCGTCGAAGGGCGACGACAAGGTGCCGATGTGCGGCGTGCCGCACCACGCCGCGCGCGGCTACGTCGCGAAGCTGCTCGAGAAGGGGTTCAAGGTCGCGATCTGCGACCAGGTCGAGGAGCCCGGGAAGTCGGCAGCTCGTCAGGCGCGAGGTGACGCGCGTCGTGACCCCGGGGATGGTCCTCGACGACCAGGTCCTCGACCCGCGCGAGGCGAGCTTCCTCGGGCGCGGTCGCGCTCGGCGAGGCGGGCGCGCGGGCTCGCGCTCCTCGACGCCTCCACCGGCCAGCTGCGCTGCGGCGAGGTGCCGCGACGACGCGCGGCTCGTCGACGAGCTCCGGCGCGCCGGGGTCCGCGAGCTCGTGCTCGCCGCGCGGCGCGGACCCGGCGCGGGCCGAGGCCATCGCGCGGGCGGTCGGCGTGCCGGCGGCGCGGCGCCCCGACGCCGACTTCGAGCGCGCGGAGGAGCGGCTGCGCCGCCACCTCGGCGTCGCGAGCCTCGACGGGTTCGGCGTCGGCGGGCTGCCGCTCGGCCTCGCCGCCGCGGCCGCCGCGCTCGCGTACCTCGCGGACACGCAGCGCGCCGCGCCGCGCCACGTCGACCGGATCTCGCGGCTCCGCACCGACGACGCGCTCCTCCTCGACGAGGCACCCGCGACGAACCTCGAGCTCGAGCGGACGCTCTCGCGGCGAGCAAGCGGAAGGGGACGCTCCTCGCGCTCCTCGACCGGACCGTGACCGCGCCGGGCGCGCGCCGGCTCGCGGAGTGGCTCCGCTACCCGCTCGCCGACCTCGCCGCCATCCGCGCGCGGCTCGACGCGGTCGAGGAGCTCGCGGCCTCGGCCGTCGTCGCGCGAGGATCTCGCCGGCGGCGCTCCGGCCGGTCGCGGACGCCGAGCGGCTCCTCTCGCGGCTCGCGCTCGGGCAGGGGAACGCGCGCGACCTCCGCGCCCTCGCCGGCGCGCTGCTCGCGCTGCCCGCGCTCGCGGACCTCCTCGGCGCGCGGCGCGGCGCCGCTCCTGCGCGACGCCGGCGGCGCGGCTGCGCGGCCTCGAGGAGCTCGCGGCGCTCCTCGACCGCGCGCGTCGCCGAGGAGCCGCCGCCGACGCTGAAGGAGGGCGGGCTCGTCCGCCGCGGCTACTCGCGCGGAGCTCGACGAGATCGTCGCCATCGCCGAGGACGGCAAGGGCTTCATCGCCCGGCTCGAGGCGAAGGAGCGCGAGCGGACCGGGATCGGCTCGCTCAAGGTCCGCTTCAACCGGGTCTTCGGCTACTACATCGAGGTCACGAAGCCGAACCTCCACCTCGTGCCCGCCGACTACGAGCGGCGCCAGACGACGGTCGGCGGCGAGCGCTTCGTCACCGCCGGAGCTGAAGGAGTTCGAGGAGAAGGTCCTCACCGCGGAGGAGCGCCGCTTCGCGCTCGAGGAGCGGCTCTTCGAGGAGCTGCGCGCGAAGGCGGCGTCGGAGGCGGCGCCGCGGATCCGCACCGCGGCCGACGCGGTCGCGACCGCGGACGCGCTCCTCTCGCTCGCGCGCGTCGCGGCGGAGCGCGGGCTACGTCCGGCCGGACGTGGACGGCTCGGAGGTGCTCGAGATCGAGGACGGGCGCCACCCGGTCGTCGAGGCGCTGCTCGCCGGGCGGCCCGGCGGCGTTCGTCCCGAACGACGTCGCGCGTCGCCTCGCGGGAGCGCGCCGGAGTGCGCGCGGCACGGCGCGCTGCTCGTCATCACCGGCCCGAACATGGCCGGGAAGTCCACCGTCATGCGGCAGGCGGCGCTCATCACGCTGCTCGCGCAGATGGGCGAGCTTCGTCCCGGCGCGGCGCGCGCGCGTCGGGCTCGTCGACCGCATCTTCACGCGCGTCGGCGCGTCCGACGACCTCGCGCGCGGCCGCTCGACCTTCATGGTCGAGATGACCGAGACCGCGCGATCCTCCACAACGCGACCCGCCGCTCGCTCGTCGTCCTCGACGAGATCGGGCGCGGGCACCTCCACCTTCGACGGCGTCTCGATCGCCTGGGCGGTCGCCGAGCACCTGCACGACGCGATCGGCTGCCGGACGCTCTTCGCGACGCACTACCACGAGCTGCAGGACCTCGCCCGCGAGCGGCCGGCGGTGCGCAACCTCACCGTCGCGGTGCGCGAGGTGGGCGAGCAGGTCGTCTTCCTGCGCAAGCTCGTGCAGGGCGGCGCTCGCGGAGCTACGGCATCGAGGTGGCGAAGCTCGCCGGCCTGCCCGCGGAGGTGCTCGCGCGCGCGCGGGAGATCCTGCGGAACCTCGAGTCGATCGAGGTGGACGAGGGCGGCCACGCCGCGCTCGCGCGCGGGCCGCCGCCGCGCAGGCGCGACCCGGGCCAGCTCGGGCTGTTCGGCGGGCGCGCCGCCGACCCGCCGCGGAGGAGGTCGCGAAGGCGCTCGCGCGCGCTCGACGTCGACGCGCTCCGGCCGCTCGACGCGCTCAACCTGCTCGCCGGCTGGAAGAAGAAGCTCGGCGGCTGAGCCGCGCCGGGCAGCGGCCGAAGAAAAGGGACCGGAAGACCGGTCCCCCGGTCCACTCGGACTTCAGCCGGCGGCGAGTGCCTACCTTCTTGTGGCAGTCGGCGCACTTCTGCGGGCCCTTGCCTCCTTCTTGTGGCACTCCTGGCAGCGGCGTGGGCCTTGTCCTTGTTGAGTCGCCGAAGCCCTCGATTGTCCCGCCCTTTCGTCGGTGTGGCACGTCGCGCACTTCAGCGCGGCGTGCGTCTTGTGGTTGAAGGTGACCGCGCCGGGCTTGGCCGGCAGCGTGATGGGCTTCGTCCGGCGGCGGCGGACGCTGAGGTGGCGAAGGCGAGGGCGAAGGCGACGACCAGGGACGCGAAGGTCTTCATGTAGACTCCTTGCGCTAGCGCGCGTGCGCGCGGGTCGATTCCCGGCGCGACGAGCGCGGGACTCTAGCCGCGTCGGCCGAGCCCGGGTGCGGCAAGTGGACGCGGAGCGCCGCTTCACGCCGTCGGATGACACGAGAGAGGGGGCCGGTTTCCCGGCCCCTCTCGAGGTGCTTCGCGGTGGCGAGGGCTTACGCCTTCTTGTGGCAGTCGGCGCACTTCTGAGGGCCCTTGCCCTCCTTCTTGTGGCACTCCTGGCACTTGGCGTGGGCCGTGTCCTTGTTGACGGTCTTGTTGAAGCCCTCGATGGCGCCGCCCTTGTCGTCCTTGTGGCAGGTCGTGCACTTCAGCGGGTGTGCTTCGAGTGGTTGAAGGTCACGTCGCCCGGCTTGGCGGGGAGGGTGATCGGCCCGGCCGGCGCCGCCGCGAGGCGGTCGAGGCGAAGGCGAGGGCGACGGCGGCGACGATGCCGCGAAGGTCTTGGTCACGGTCGTTGCTCCTGAATCGATGGGGCGGCCCAGCCCGCCCGCTTGAGAGACGCGGGACTCTACCCGGAATTCACGCGGCGAAAGAAAATAGTGCGGCGCGCGACGCACCGAGCGCGACACGGTCTCATGCGCCGAGACGCCGTACGCCCAGGCGGCTAAGCTCATCTCGAGGACGGCCGACGACGAGCTTGTCGATCCCGGCGGCGACCGGCGCGATCCAGGGGCCGAGCATGTACGCGGGGGTCGAGACGATCTTGAGCCGCTCGTCGACCGCGATCTCGTCGACCTTGCAGTCGACGTGGCGCGCACCCACGACTCGATCGCCGCGGCGGTGTCGGGGTCGTTGCCGATCGGTGAGCTTCACCCCCTCGGCGCCGAAGAGCCGCGCGGCGATGACGGGCGCGATGCAGATGTACCCGGACGGCTTGCCGGCGGCGCGGACGTCCCGCGCGAGCCGCTCGACCGCCGGGACGACCCTCATGTTCCGACCGTCGACCGCGAACGAGCAGAGGTTCTTCGCGGCGCCGTAGCCTCCCGGGAACACGAGCGCGTCGAGGTCCTTCGCCGAGACCTGCGACATGTCCTTGATCTGCCCGCGGACGATCCGCGCCGCCTCCTCGAGCACCCTCCGCCGCTGGCCCTCCGCCGGCGCGCCCTTCACGTGATCGACGACGTGCAGCTGCTCGACGTCGGGCGCCATCGCGACGAGCTGCGCGCCGCGGCGGTCGAGCGAGAGGAGCGTGCAGACCGCCTCGTGGATCTCCGCGCCGTCGAGGAAGCCGCAGCCGGAGAGGACGACGCCCACGCGCTTCTGGGTTAACCCATGTGACACCTCCGCGTCGGAGAGACCGGATGATACCGCTCCGCGCGGGCGAGGGATCCGGCCCGGGTGGGACTCCCGGGCATCGTCCCGCGAGCGGGGCAGCGCTCCGGCGGTGGAGGTCGGTATTCCGCCGGCCAGGAATTGGACGGAGATATCGCGCCCGGCGAGAGTGGCGACGCATGGGCCGCCAGGCGCTCGCGCTCTCTCTCGTCCTCCTGCTGACGCCGCTCGACGCCGCCTCCGCGTCGCCGCGTCCCGCGCCGCAGCGTGCGCGCGCCCGCGGCCAGCCGGCGCCCCGACCGGCGCGGCCCGCGCAGCCGCAGGCCAGGCCGCGGCGGGCGCCGTCGCTCGCAGAGGCGAAGGCGGCGATGACCGCCCTCATGCGCGATCGGACCCGCCGCCGGTTTCACCACCAATGGGAGCGGGCGATCCGTGAGCTGCTGCGGGCCGCGCGGGGCAAGGACGCGCCCGCCGCCCACCTCGAGGCAGCACGGGCGCGCTATGCGCTCTACCGCTGGTCCGCGAACGAGGCGGATCGCGACGCGGCGCTTGCGCACGCAGCGCGCGCCGGTCGCCTCGGCTCGCCGGACGCGCCGGCCCTCGCGCGCGCCATCCGGCGCGAGGCGGGCGAGGACCGCCCTGCGCCCGCGCCGAGGCGGGTCGCGTCGGCCCCCGCCCCCGCCCCCGCCCGCGCTCGTGCGGAGCCCTCGCCCGGAGCCCGTCCGCGCAGAGCCTGCCCGCGAGGCCGCGGACGAGATCGCCGCCGGATCCGGCCCTCGAGGCCGCGCTCGTGGATCTCGCCCCTCCGCCGCGCCCACGCACCCACTCGGTGTCCCTCGGGCGGAGAGGGACCCGCCCGAGTCTCGGCGGTCCGGACCTGGGCGTCCGACGACTACACGCGCGTCGCGATCTACCTCTCGCACTGGGTCGGCTGGCAGAAGCTCGAGCTCGCCCCGGCGCCCGGCCACCCGCGCCGCATCGCGCTCGACCTGCGGCCCGCGATCCTCGAGGGCGCTTCCCTCGCCCGGCCCGTCGCGGGCGACCAGGTGGACCGCGTCCGGGCGGCCCAGAACGACCCGGAGACGGTTCGCGTCGTGCTCGAGCTGCCGGGAGGCGACGGCGTCCAGCTCTTCGCGCTCGACGATCCGCCGAGGCTCGTGCTCGACGTGGGAACGCACGCGCGGGAGGCGCAGGCGAAGCGAACCCCGGCCGCGCCGTCCACTCACCCCGAGCGAAGCGCCGCCGAGGACGGCGTGGAGGCGAGGGGGGCTCCCGGCCCGCCCGCCGCCGCGGAGGTCGAGACCGCGCCGTCCGACGAGGGCGGGGACGAGGCCGCCACTCCCATCCGGCGGATTGTGGTGGACGCCGGGCACGGCGGGCACGATCCGGGCGCGATTGGGCCGCGGTCGAGTTCCTCCCGGAACCGGGCCGCGTCGGCCTCGAGGTTCGCGACCACACCCGCGTCGAGGAGCTGACCCTTGTCGCGTTCGAGCGAGCGGCGACGCTCGACGAGCACCGCCGCGAGGCCACGGGCGCGCTCGCGCAGCTGCTCGACCCGCACGAGACGATCACTCACATCGCTCGCACCTCGAGCCGACAATTGCGCCTCGATGGCCATCACCTGCGTGTCGAGCGCAGCGAGCGCCGACTTCAGCTCGGACTCGGCCGTTGCGCTGTCGAGGCGGGTCGCCGCCAGTGACTCGAGCTTGGCCCGCCACGACGCGATCTCCCGGCCGGCGACGTAGGTCTTCACCTCCGACAGCTCGCTGATCAGCGAGCCGTGTCGTTCGGCCGCCTGCGCCTGGCGTTCCAGCGGCCGCAACTGGCGGCGAACCTCACGCAGGAGGTCCTGCACACGCAGGAGGTTGGCCTCGGTGGCGTCGAGGCGACGCTCGGCCTTCTCCTTGCGCTTGCGGAACTTGAGGACGCCCGCGGCCTCCTCGATGATCGCGCGGCGATCCTCGGGGCGCGCATTGAGCACGGCATCGATCTGGCCCTGGCTGACGATCACATGCTGCTGGCGGCCCACGCCGGCGTCGGAGAGCAGCTCTTGTACGTCGAGCAGCCGGCACGGCACGCCGTTGATGGCGTAGTCGGAGTCGCCGTTGCGGAACAGCACACGGGTGACCGTGATCTCACCCAACTCGACCCCGAGCGTGCCGTCGGAGTTGTCGATCGTGATGCTCACCTCGGCGCGTCCGAGCGCCGGGCGCGTCGCGGTGCCCGCGAAGATGACGTCGTCCATCTTCTGGCTTCGAACGGCCTTGGGTGCCTGGGCGCCGAGCACCCACGCGATGGCATCGACGACGTTCGACTTGCCGGACCCGTTGGGTCCCACGACCACGGTCACCCCGGGTTCGAGCACCATCGTGGTGCTGTCGGCGAACGACTTGAACCCTTTGAGGTTGAGACTCTTCAAGAACACAGCAGCAGCGAAACTACCCGCTCGGCCTTCGTTGGCCCTGAATTCCCGCTCAGAACCGGGAATTCCCGATCAGAACTGGCAGACGGGGCAGAAGTGGGTGCCGCGACCACCGGTCACCGTCCGGCGGATCCAGCCTCGCCCGCAGGTCGAACAGCGCTCGCCGCCGTGCCCGTACACGCGGTGGTCGTCCTGGTACGAGCCGCCCTCTCCCATCAGGTCGACGTACTGGGCGTCGCCCAGGGTGGAGCCGCCGGCCTCGATGGCCTCACGCAGCACATCGACGATCGACGCGTGGAGCACCCGGAACTGCCGACGGTCGAGCGTCGAGGCAGCACGGTCGGGCCGGAGGCGGGCCCGATGCAGGATCTCGTCGGCGTAGATGTTGCCGATCCCGGCGACCACCTGCTGGTCGAGCAGCATCGGCTTGAGCGCGCGCTTCGAGGTGCCGAACGCCGCACGCAGGATGGTCGGATCGAACGGATCGGCGATCGGATCCACTCCCATGCGCGCCAGCTCCGGCAGCTCGACGCCCACATTGTCGGGGTCGAACACCACCACCTCGCCGAACGTTCGAGGGTCCACGAACCACACCTCGCGACCGTCGTCGAGATGCATCACCACGTGTGTGTGGGGCGGCCGGGCCGACCCAGCGGCAGCGAGCAACACCTGGCCGCTCATGCGCAGGTGGATCATCATCGTGTCGCCGGAATCGAGCGGGAGCAGCAGGTACTTGCCACGCCGGTCGGCGGCGACCACGACGGTGTCGGTGAGCCCGGCGATCAGCGCCTCGCGGGACGTGCGGCGGACCGTACGTTCCCGGCCGACGTCGACCGAGGTGATCCGCCGGCCGACCAGATGTCGTTCGAGGCCCCGCCGAACGGTTTCGACTTCGGGAAGTTCCGGCACGGCGACTCGACGTCAGTCGAACGTCCGGCAGGCCTGCGTGGCGGCAGCCTGCTCGGCGGCCTTCTTCGACCGCCCGTCACCCTCACCGACGATTTCGCCGTCGACGCTCACGGTCGCATGGAACGACTTGGCATGATCCGGACCGCGCGAGGTCACGTCGTACACCGGCGCGCCGCGGCCGGCGCGGGCGCTCAGTTCCTGGAGCTGCGTCTTCTGGTCGAACTGGTCCATGGAGTCCGCTGTCTCGGGCATCCGTGGCATCACCAGCCGCTCGACCATCCCGTACGCAGCCTCGGCGCCGCCGTCGAGATACACCGCTCCAAGCACCGCCTCGAAGGCATCGGACAGGATCGACGGTTTGTCGGAACCGCCGGCAGCAGCCTCACCGCGTCCGAGCAGGATGTGCGGCCCGAGATCGAGATCATGGGCGACCTCGGCCAACGCGATCGCGTTGACCACGCTCTTGCGCAGGTCGGTCAGCTGGCCTTCGGCGACGTCGTAGCGGTGGTACACCATGTCGGCGATCGCCCAGCCGAGGACGGCGTCACCGAGGAACTCCAGCCGCTCGTTGCTGATCTCACCGGGGGTCTCGGCACACCACGAACGATGGGCGAGCGCACGACGCAGCAGCGACTCGTCGGCGAACCGATGGCCGATGCGATCAGCCAGTGCTGCGAGATCCGTGTCGGATCCGGACGTCACCACGCGACGTTGCTCTACTTGACCCGATCGTGGACGTAGTCGACGGCGTCGCGCACCGTCTTGAGATCCTCGAGGTCTTCGTCTTCGATGCGAAAGCCGGTGGTCCGCTCGTTGAGCGTCTCCTCGAGGGCCTCGACGAGTTCGATCAGGGCGAGTGAGTCGGCGTCGAGATCGTCGACGAACGACTGGCCCTCACTGATGGTCGACGGGTCGATCTCGAGGATGTCGGCGAGGCGGTCGCGGACGATCTCGAAGATCTCCTCGCGTTCGAGTGGGGCCTTTTCGGTCTCTGATGGCACGAACGGCGAGTCTAGTTGTGCGACTCAGGCCGCGTTGCCTGCGATGGCGGCGCGGATCTCGCCGACCATGTCGTGCTCGACCATGTCGCGGCGACGCCGATGCCGTTGGCGATCGCCGTTTCACCGGACGAGCCGTGCGAGATGATGCACACTCCGTCGACGCCGAGGAGCACGGCGCCGCCGTAGGTGTCGGGACTCAGTGTCTGGTACAGCGACAACAGGGCGGGCATCAATGCGTCGGCGTGCGGCTTGTAGTGCTCCTCCGCGGCGAAGGCTTCGAGGATCGCGTTCACGATCACCTTCATGCCCCCTTCGAGGCTCTTGAGCACGACATTGCCGGTGAACCCGTCGGTCACGCAGACGTCGAGATCGGCGCTCATCACATCGCGTCCCTCGACGTTGCCGACGAAGTTCAGGTGTGATGCGGCGCAGAGCAACTCGTAGGCCTCCTTGCGCAGCGAGTCGCCCTTGCCCGGCTCCTCACCGATGGAGAGCAGCCCGACCCGCGGCGACTCGATGCCGAAGCGGTGGTGGGCGTAGACCGAACCCATCAGCGCGAACTGGACGAGCCATTCGGCCTGCACCTCGGAGTTGGCGCCGGCGTCGAGCAGCACCGTGGGCTTCGCGCCGGGCACCGGGATCGGCGTGGCCACTGCCGGCCGCTTGACGCCCGAGATCCGGCCCATGCGCAGCAGGGCCGCGGCCATCGTGGCGCCGGTGTTGCCGGCCGAGATCATCGCACTGGCCTTGCCGTCACGGACGGCCTCGGCGGCACGCACGAGCGTGGAGTCCTTCTTTCGACGTACGCCCTGCGCAGGGTCGTCGTGCATGCCGATGACCTCGGATGCCTCGATCAGATCGAGTACCGAGCCGTCGGGAGCGGTGCGACCCTCGAGGTCGGCAGGCCCGACGAGGACCACCGGAATGCCCGACGCGGCAGCCCGATGGGCCCCGGCCAGGATGGGTCCGGGGGCGTCGTCGCCGCCCATGGCGTCGACGGCTACGGGGAGCATCGTCAGGGATTCAGGCGACGTCGACGACGACGCGGTCGCGATACCAGCCGCACGACGGACACACGGTGTGCGGCGTCTTGGCGTTGCCGCAGCGCGGGCACAGGCTGCGCGCCGGCGCGTTGAGACGCCAGGCACTCGCCCGTCGGCTGCGGGTCTTCGACTTCGATGTCTTCTTCTTCGGAACGGCCATCGTTCGCTTTCCTCGTCGGGATGCTCGGTCGATGAACGACCGGTTCGTTGGTGGACTGCTGCCCGCTGCCGGGCTCACCCGTGCCGCAAGGGCTGCATCACGTTATCGGGCGCCGGGCCCAATGACCCACGAACCGCCCGCGGACCGCCCACGAACTGGACCTCGATGGGTGCGAACTCGCCGTGCGCCCGTCAGGACTCGTCGTCGGCGACGAAACCCTCGAGCGCGGCCCACCGATGGTCGATCACCGTCGAGTCGCAGTCGCACGAGCCGGAATTGCGGTCGATCCCGCAGACGGGACACAACCCGGCGCAATCGTCGCGACATTGCCGTTCGCGATCGAGTTCCAGCAGGACCGTCTCCCGAACGAGCGGCACGAGGTCGAGTTGGCCGTCCTCGATCAGGTAGGCGTCGGGATCGAGGGGTTCGATCTGATACAGCTCGTCGACCGACCCCACAGCGATGCCGGCCACGTCGACGAGACACCGCCGACACACCGTGGCCCACGGGGCGCTGACCGTGCCGGTGACCTTGATCCCGTCGTTCATCGCCCGGAGATGCAGAGCCACACGGATCTGCCCGGTGAGATGTTCGTGGGCGGCATCGAGCGGTTCCGCGTCGATGACGACGTCGAGGTCACGCGTCGCACCGGGTTGGCGGAGCAGTTCGACGGCGTTGATGCGCAACGGGCGCAGAGGATCGGCCATGTCCGGGGGACCCCCGATCAGTGGTCCTGGTCGAAGAAGCCCTTGGTGGGGTCCTCCTCTTCGACGGCGTGCATCGAGGTGTCGTCGACGGCAGTACCGATCGACAGACGCTGACGGCCGGCGCCCACGGTCTTCTGGAGCTTGTCGAGCAGGATCTCGAACGAGCCGAGACGCTGGTCGAGGAAGTCCTCGGTCTCGTGCTTCAGGCGGCGAGCATCGGCCTCGGCGGTCTCCTGGACCTGACGGGCACGCTGCTCGGCGGCGCGGACGACCTCGGTCCGCTGCACCATCCGCTCGGCGCGCACGCGGGCTGCCTCGAGCAGCTCGTCGGCCTCGCGACGGGTCTTGGCCACGAACTCCTGGCGCTCCTTGAGCATCCAGCGCGCCTGGCGCAACTCCTCGGGAAGTCGGTGCAACGACTCCTCGAGCAGCTCGATGATCTCGTCGCGGTCGATTCGTGGCGACGACGACAGCGGCATCGTCGGAGCGGTCGCGATGATGTCGATCGCCCGACGAAGCAGGGTTTCGGCGTCGCCGACGTATCCGCCGGGCACGCCCGGATCGGGATACTCGTCGTCGATGTCGTCGTAGTCGTCGTACTGATCGCCGTCGCGGTCGTCGTGGCTCATGGTTTCGCTCAGTTCTGGTCGCCGTCGAAGGTGCGGCGGAGTGCGTCGGCGATGGGCGCCGGGACGAGATGGTCGATGGCCCCACCGTACTTCGCGATCTCGCGCACGAAACGGCTGCTGATGTACCCGAATTCGGGGCGGCAGGGAAGATACACGGTGCGGATTCCCGTCACGGCGTAGTTGTTGTGGGCCATCTGCTGTTCGATCTCGAAGTCACCGGGGGTCCGCAACCCCTTGACGATGAAGTCGACGTCGGCGCGTGACGCCGCCTGCACGGCGAGGCCGGTCTGGGACTCGACGGCGACGCCGTCGAGATGCGCGAGCGCCGCGCGGGCGAGTTCGACTCGTTCGTGGACGGGGAACAGACCCGACGGCTTGCCCGAATTGTGCATCACTGCCACCACGACCGAGCCGAACAGTTCGTACGCCTGCTCGATGATGTCGACGTGGCCGAGATGGATCGGATCGAAGCTGCCGGGATACAGCACTCGCAGTGGCGTCGGTCCGGCGGTCATGGGGATCCAGACCCTACATCCACGGTCGCACGCCGTTCGAGGAAGGTCACCCACGTGCGGCCGTACCGCTTCTCCCGGGTCGCCTCCCAGCCATCGACGGGCCCGATCGTGGTGCCCGATTCGGCCACGACCAGGTCGGAGCGCACACGGCCGAGCAACAGGGCCCAGTCGTCGAAGTCGTACGGCGGGTCGGCGAACACGATGTCGGCGTCGATCGTGGCGGCGGCGCTGACGGCATCGGCCGCCACGACCTTCGATCGATCACGCAGATCGAGTGCATCGAGGTTGTCGTCGAGCGCTCGGAGCGCATTGCGGTCGCGTTCCACGAAGACGCAACGTTCGGCGCCACGCGACAGGGCCTCGATCCCGATGGCGCCACTCCCGGCGAAGAGGTCGGCGACCAGTGCGCCATCGAGCACGCCGGCGCTGCCGAGCGAGTTGAAGACGGCCTCGCGGACCCTGTCGGTCGTGGGGCGCGTCGACGTGCCGTCGGGAGTCACCAATCGACGTCCACCCAGTTCACCCGCCACGACTCGCATGCCCCAACGATACGAGCAGATACACGGGCCCACCTTCGAGCAGGCAAGACTGGAGCCGTGCTCACACCGACACCTCAGATCATCTGCATCGACTGCGGCGGCCGCTGCTTCCTGCTGACGCAACCGCCCGAGGACGGCATCTGGGAACCGGGCGACATCATCGCCTACCGCTGCGAGGACTGCCTCGACCGATGGGATCTCGTGATGTCCGACGAAGACGACGAGGAAGTGGCTCGCGGCGACTGATCAGCTCGTGCTGCAGTCGGTGAGTCGGCGATCAGCTCTTCGTGAGGAACTGCTCGTCGGACTCGCTGAACAACAGGTCGAGTTCGTCGGCGAGGCCGGGGTGGCCCGCGAGCTCGGGATCGGCGTCGACGATCTCGAACGCGACCTCACGGGCCAGCTCCACCAGGTTCCGATCACGGCGCAGCGACGCGAGCTTCAGATCGCTCCGGCCCTTCTGCGAGGTCGACATCAACGTGCCCTCGCCCCGCAGGTCGAGGTCGATCTCGGCCAACTCGAATCCGTCGGTCGTGGCCACGAGCGCCTCCACCCGGGGGTTGCCGACGCCGATCTCGTCGTCACCGGGCTGCTGGGTGACCAGCCAGCACGTGGAGGCGTGAGCTCCGCGGCCCACCCGACCACGCAGCTGATGCAGCTGGGCGATGCCGAAACGGTCGGCGTCGAGGATCGCCATCACGGTGGCGTTCGCCACGTCGACGCCGACCTCGATCACGGTGGTCGCCACCAGCACGTCCAGCTTCCCGGCTCGGAAGGCATCCATCGTCGTCTCCTTCTCCGCGGGCGACAGGCGCCCGTGCAGCAGGCCCGAGCCGGAGACCGGCGAGCTCGCCCGCCACGAGTCGTTCGAATGTCTCCTCGGCCGAGGCCACTTCCAACTTCTCGCTCTCGCCGATCAACGGACACACCACATAGGCCTGCCGGCCGTCGGCGACCTGCGAGCGGATGTCGGCCCACACCTCGGCTTCGAGCAGCGGGCCTTCGGCCCACTTCGTGACGATCGGGGTGCGCCCGGGTGGGAGTTCGTCGAGGACGCTGACGTCGAGATCGCCGTACACGGTCATGGCTGCGGTCCGCGGGATCGGGGTCGCCGTCATCACCAGCGTGTCCGGAACGGCACCGCCGACCGTCTTGGCGCGAAGGGCCGCCCGCTGCTCGACACCGAAACGGTGTTGTTCGTCGACGACCACGACGCCGAGGCTGGCGAAGTCGACCGCGTCCTGGATCAGCGCATGCGTGCCGATCACGATGTCGACCGTGCCGTCGGCCAGGCCGGCCAGGACCTCCCTGCGGTCGGAACCCGGTCACCCGGTTCGTCAGCAACTCGACGCGCAACGGTCGGTCACCGAACAGGTTGTCGGGGTCGGGCACGCTCACCCCGCCCAGCAACGCCCGCACACCGGTGGCGTGCTGGTCGGCGAGCACCTCGGTCGGCGCCATCAGGGCCGCCTGGTGACCACCCTGCACCGCCGCGAGCATGGTGGCAACGGCGACCACGGTCTTGCCGGAACCCACGTCGCCCTGGAGCAGCCGGTGCATCGGGTGCGGCCCAGCGAGGTCGGCTTCGATCTCGCCGATCACGCGCCGCTGCGCACCCGTGAGCCCGTAGGGCAGGGCGTCGTAGAAGCGGTGGACGAGATCGCCGTCGACCTCGTGTTGGAGCCCGCGTTGCTCACGCTCCATCGCCCGCTTGCGCAGCACCAGGACCAGCTGCACCCGCAGGAGCTCGTCGAATGCGAGACGCCGGCGCGCCTGCTCCTTGTCCTTGATGCTCTCGGGCAGATGGATGTTGGCGAACGCATCGAAGCGCGTCGAGCAGTCCGAGACGGCGACGGATGTCATCGGGCAACGTGTCGTCGATGCCGCGCTCACGACAGCGACGCAACGCCTCCTCGACCCACCCGGCCACTTCCCAGGTGTTGATCTGTGCCTTCTCGCTCTGCGGGTAGATCGGCACGATGCGGCCGGTGCGATCACCGATCAGATCGACCACGGGGTTCGACATCTGCAACCCGCCCCGGTAGACGTCGGCCTTGCCGAACAACGCGATCTGGAGCCCCTCACGCAACTGCCGCTCCCGCCAGGGCTGGTTGAAGAACACCACCTCCATGCGTCCGGATCCGTCGCCGACGTTGACCGTCACCATCGTGCGGCGATTGCGCGTGGTGCGCTTGGTGACCGAACGAACCGTGGCGAGCACCAGCGCCTCGTCGCCCGCCACGAGATCGGCGATGCGGGCTTCGTTCGATCGATCGACCCAACGCCGCGGATAGAAGGTGAGCAGGTCGAGGAGGTTGTCGACGTCGATCCCGGCCAGCGACGCCGCGTTTCTTGTCACCGACGCCCTTCAGCCGGCCGACGTCGATCCCGGCGAGCTCGCGCAGCGACAGTGACGTCATTCGACTCCGAAGAGATACGGATAGAGGGGCTGGCCGCCCCGGTGCACCTCGACCGCCACGTCGCCGCGATGGTCGCGCGAGCCACGCCCGGATCGCCTCGGTGGTCGACTCGACCGCATCGCTGCCCGTGACGATGGTGACGAGTTCGGCATCGTCACCGACGATCCGGTCGAGCAGCGCCATCGACGCCTCGTCGACGGTCGGCGCCACCGACGACGATGCCGTCCCCGCGGACCAGCCCGATCCAGTCGCCTTCGGCCACCGGTCCGACGGAGCTCTTGCTGCTCCGGACCGCCTGGGTCACCTCGCCGGTGACGACGGACTCGGCGGCCTCGAGCATCTCGCCCGCGGTGTCGATCGCATCGGCCCAGGGGTCGTACACGACGAGTGCAGCGAGGGCCTCGGGCATCGAGCGTGTCGGCACGACCACGACGGTCTTGTCCGTCAACGCGCCGACCTGCTCGGCAACCGGGATGATGTTCTTGTTGTTCGGCAGGATCACGACCTGATCGGCGTTCACGCGCTGCACCGATTCGAGCAGCTCCGCCGTCGACGGGTTCATGGTCTGGCCACCGGTGACGACACCCTGCACGCCGAGTTGGGCGAACAGCTCGACGAGACCGTCGCCCGAGCAGACCGCGACGACCGCAGTCGTCACCTCCGCCAACGCGTCGGCGACCGGGGCATCGTGCGCCGTCACGGCGAGTTCGGCCTCCCGCTTGGCGTGTTCCTCGTCGACCTCCTCGAACAGATCGGACACACGAATGGCCTTGGGCCTCCCGCCGAGGTCGAGCGCGACCTCGATCGCCGCGCCGATCTCGTTGGTGTGGACATGGCAGTTCCACAGGCCGTCGCCGCCGACGACCACGATCGAATCGCCGATCGCACCCCATCCCGACTTGAAGTCGCGGATGCGGTCGTCGGCCAACTCGAGGAAGTACATGACCTCGTAGCGCTGCTCGCTCACGTCGAGTTCGCCGGCCGCCGCGGCGTGACGGTGGGCAACGGCGTCGAACACGGCGCCGACCGCCCCCACGGTGCCGTCGTCGGGTTCGGCCACCGGGAGCGGTTCGCCGTCGACGACGTACAGCACCGAGTCGAGCAACAGCAAGAAGCCCGCTCCCCCTGCGTCGACGACACCCGCGTCCTTCAGCACCTGGAGTTGCTCCGGAGTGTTGGCGAGCGCCGTCCTCCCGGCGGCACGGGCCGCACGAACGACGTCGGCCAGCGACCCACCCGCATCGGCGGCGACCTTGGCCGCCTCGGCGCTCTCGCGGCACACGGTGAGGATCGTGCCCTCGATCGGCTTGAGCACCGCGTCGTACGCGCCCACCGCTGCGGCCTGCAGTGCTTCGGCGAACTTCGCGCCCCGCACGTCGGCCTGCGCCTTGAGCGTGCCGGCGAAACCCCTCATGATCTGGCTGAGGATCACGCCGCTGTTGCCGCGTGCCCCCATGAGCGAGCCGTAGCTGATGGCGTCGCAGGTCGCGTCGTGGTCGTCATCGGCCGTGGCGTCCATCTCGGCGACCACGGCATCGAGCGTGCGCGCCATGTTCGTACCGGTGTCGCCGTCGGGCACGGGATACACGTTGAGTCGGTTGAGGCCGTGGGCGTGCTCGCGGACGGTGTCGCGAAAGGTTCTGACCGATTCGCGAAGGGCAGCGGTGTTCAACCGTTCCAGCGTGGGCACGACCGGGCAGCATATGAGGCATCCGGCTGCACCGGTGCCCCGACCACCCCGCAGCGATCGACTTGACCGTTCGGCGTGGCGCTGCGGGCGCGCCTTGGTAGCATTTCATGGCTGTCCCGACAGGCGGAAACGTCGAGGGGCGACAAACGGGTCGTCCGACGACCCGTCCAACGTGATCGAGCCGGGATTCCCGGCAGCCCGCAGGAGAACCCAATGGCATCGAAATGTGAAGTGTGTGGCAAGGGCCCGTCATGGGGCATGTCGGTGTCTCACTCGCATCGGCGCACCAAGCGTCGCTGGAACCCGAACATCCAGCGGGTGCGTGCACAGGTCAACGGCGCAGCGAAGCGCGTCAACGTCTGCACGGGCTGCATCAAGTCCGGCAAGATCGTCAAGGCCGGCTGAGCCGACAACGACATGCAGGGCGTCATCAAGGCCTACGACCCCGCAACCGGTGACGGACTCGTCATGTCCGACACCGATCTGAACGACTACGAGCTCGCCGCCGATGCGCTGGCGGGCTCGATCTTCCGCATGGTGCGCCAAGGCCAGCGTGTGGTGTTCGACCTCGACGATGCCGGCCAGGCCACGCGCCTGCGCCTCGGCTCCGAGGTCGACATGCAGACCCCCGGCGCCTGAGAGCGACGACCGCGTCATGGCGGCTGATTCGTGACTTTCGACCCGCAGCTGTGTTTCGCTCCCGGCATCGACGCGCCCTACGCTGCGACCAGTGATCGACGCGCTCGCCACGGCGCGCGCACGACTGCACGCAACCCCCCACCGAATGCCACACCACGAACTCGACGAGGAGTCACGAGATGAGCGGAACCACGACCAACCAGCGCCTCAAGGACTGGGTGTCCGAATGGGCAGCGGTGATGCAGCCCGCTGACATCTACTGGTGCGACGGATCTGCCGACGAGTACGAACAACTGTGTCAGCAACTGGTCGACTCGGGCACGTTCACCAAGCTCGATGACGCCAAGCGGCCCAACAGCTACTGGGCCCACTCCGATCCCGGCGACGTGGCGCGTGTGGAGGATCGCACCTACATCTGTGCCGCGAACGAGGATGACGCCGGACCGAACAACAACTGGCGTGATCCCGCCGAGATGCGCGCCGAGCTGACGAAGCTCTACACGGGGTCGATGGCGGGCCGCACGATGTACGTCGTGCCGTTCTCGATGGGTCCCCTCGGCTCACCCATCGCCCACATCGGGATCCAGCTCACCGACTCGGCGTACGTGGCAGCCAACATGCGGATCATGACCCGGATGGGCCAGGGTGCACTCGATGCCCTCGGCAACGGCGTCTGGGTGCCGTGCCTGCACTCCGTCGGGGCACCGCTCGCCGATGGTGCGAGTGATGTGCCGTGGCCGTGCGACGCCGAGAACAAGTACATCGTGCACTTCCCGGAGACCCGTGAGATCTGGTCGTACGGGTCGGGTTACGGCGGCAACGCACTGCTCGGCAAGAAGTGCTTCGCGCTGCGTATCGCCTCGGTGATGGCCCGCGACCACGGCTGGCTCGCCGAGCACATGCTCATCCTCAAGCTGACGAACCCGCAGGGCGAGTCGAAGTACATCGCCGGGGCCTTCCCGTCGGCGTGCGGCAAGACCAACCTCGCCATGCTCGTCCCGACGATTCCCGGTTGGAAGGCCGAGACCATCGGCGACGACATCTGCTGGATGAAGTTCGGCGACGACGGTCGGCTGTACGCCATCAATCCGGAGGCCGGCTTCTTCGGTGTCGCTCCCGGTACGGGTTGGGAAACCAACTCCAACGCCATGGAGACCCTCTGGGGCAACTGCATCTACACCAACACGGCACTCACCGACGACGGTGACGTGTGGTGGGAGGGCATGACCGATTCCCCGCCGCCTCGAGCGACCGACTGGACGGGCAAGGCCTGGAATCCGGAGATGGACTCCCCGGCCGCGCACCCGAACGCCCGGTTCACTGCCCCGGCGGCGCAGTGCCCGTCGATCGCCCCGGAGTGGGAGGACCCGGCCGGGGTGCCGATCTCGGCCATCCTCTTCGGTGGACGTCGCCGCACGACGGTGCCCCTCGTGACCGAGGCCAACAACTGGGAGCACGGCGTGTTCCTCGGCTCGATCATGGCCTCGGAGACCACCGCCGCCCAGCAGGGTGCCGTCGGCAACCTCCGCTTCGACCCGATGGCCATGCTCCCGTTCTGCGGGTACAACTACGCGGATTACTTCGCCCACTGGTTGAGCATGGAGCAGGCGACCGATCCGGCGAACCTGCCGAAGATCTTCTACGTCAACTGGTTCCGCCGTGACGACGACGGCCGCTTCCTGTGGCCCGGCTTCGGCGAGAACAGCCGTGTGCTCAAGTGGGTGTTCGAGCGGGTCGACGACACCGCCGAGGCGATCGACACCCCGATCGGCAAGCTTCCCACCAAGGCGGCGCTCGACACCGACGGCCTCGAGATCGACGACGCAGATCTCGACACGCTGCTGTCGGTCGACGTCGACGGCTGGCAGTCCGCCATCCCCCAGATCCGCGAGCATTTCGCGCAGTTCGGCGACCGTCTCCCGGCGGTCCTGAACGTCGAGGTCGACACCCTCGAAGCCAAACTCGCCGACGCCTGACCATTCTCGTGAACTCGTTGCGGAATAGTGCCGCAACGAGTTCACGAGAAGCCGGCGTGGTGCTCCCGAGACGCGAAACGGCCGGGACCCGTAGGCCCCGGCCAGTGTCGGCGTTCAGTTGTCGTGGGTCGGCGTCAGGCGTCGGCGGGGATGACGCTGACCGACTTGCGGCCCTTCATCTGGCCGAACTCGACCGTACCGTCGACGAGGCTGAACAACGTGTCGTCCTTGCCCTTGCCGACGTTCTTGCCAGGGTGGAACTTGGTGCCACGCTGGCGCACGATGATCGTGCCGGCAGTGATCGAGCTGCCGCCGAATGCCTTCACGCCGAGGCGCTGGGCGTTCGAATCGCGACCGTTACGGGTTGAACCGCCACCTTTTGTCTTTGACATGAGTGCTCTGCTCCGTTCGAATGAGTGTCGGCGGTCAGACCGTGATCGAGGTGATCTCGACCAGGTGATACTTCTGACGATGGCCGTAGCGACGATGGTTGTTGGTGCGGCGTTTGAAGGTGTAGCCGTTGATCTTCGGACCCTTGACCTGGCCGATGATCCTGCCGGTGACCGATGCGCTCTTGAGCTCATCCGGCGTAGCGAGAACGGTTGCTCCATCGACCACCATGACGGGGGTCAGCGACACGTCGCTGCCCTCATCGGCGTCGAGCAGTTCAACTCGTACCTGCTGGCCTTCGGCCACTTTTTCCTGCTTGCCGCCTGAGGCGATGACTGCGTACATAGCGTTGTCCGATGCTAGCGGCCGAACTGCCCGCCTCAACCCGCGACGGCCTCTGATTCCCTCGCTGCACCCGCGAAGATGCCCTTGGCCATCAGCGAACTCTCCGCCGCCCGGCGAGCCCGATAGATCACGGCTCGGGATGCATGCACGCCCGGATCCGTCGGTGCGGCCCATCCGGCCAGGTCGGCGAGGTGGCAGGCGAGCCGGAAGTCGCCGACCTCGGCGAGCTGCAGTGGCCCGATCGATGAGCACCGACGACCCGCCGGCCAACTCGGCCAGTTCGACCGCCAGGGCCGCATCGGTGGCCGGCTTGAGGCGGCTCGGCGCACCGTCCCACCAGCCACCGAACTGACGCCAGATGTTGCGGACGACGAACTCGGGCTCGTCGTAGAGCGGCCGGAGGTAGGGCTTGGACAGCACATCGTCGGGGACGTGCACGGTGTGCACGATCGTGTCGAGCACCTCGCCCGCGTTCATCATGTCGACGACCTCGACGACGAGATGCTCCAGCGCCGCTGCGATGTCCGTGAGCACCGACGCGATGCGATCGCGCCCCTCGATCGGCAGGCCGTGGGCGGGTAGGAGCAGTTCCGGGCCACGCTCGGCCATCGCTCGAAGAGCAGCTGCCCATTCGATCGGATAGCGCTGGACCTTCTGCGGATTGCCGGCGTTCGGGAAGTTCCAGATGACGAAGTCGCCGGTGAACAGCCACCGACGATCGGGGATCCACCCCCACAGGTGGTCGTCGGTCTCGCCACGGGCGTGATGGAGTTCGATGGAGGTGTCGCCGACCGTCACCGTGTCGTGGTCGTCGACGACGTGATCCGGACGCAGCGTCGTGGCCGGAATGAACTCGGGGGTCTCACCCATCCCGAAGTCACCACGTACACCACCGAACTGGCGGGCGTTGATGCGCACGTTCCAGTCGTTCGTGTAGGCGTAGCGGTCGAAGCGCTCCTCGACGTTGCGGTGACCGACCACGGTCATGTGGCCGAACGCCGCGGCGAAGTCAGGGCTCCCGCCGACATGGTCGGCGTGGCCGTGGGTGTACACGAGGTGGGTGACGGGCGTCGTCGTCCAGCCCTGGATGGCAGCAACGACGTCGGCACCCGTTCGAGCGTGCGAGGCGTCGAACGCGACGAGCCCCTCCCCTGCGTCGAGCACGATGCTGTGGCTGAAGCTCTCGACGATCGCCAACCCATCGGCCAACTCGGACAACTCGTTGGTGACCCGGTTGACCGGTTCGTCGACCACACCTGAATCGATGACCCGGGAGGACAGTGCCAGGAGATCAGCCATCCGCCAACCTTACACGTGTGCGCTCAGATGGCGCAGGAGTCGTCGGTGACGCCGTCGGCGGCGCGGAACTCGACGGTGAGCGACTTCGACAGTCGACCCTTGGTGACGACCCGCATCGACTCGGCCATGCCGATCAGCGTCGGCGAGATGAGGATCTGGAATCGTTCGTGGCGCAACTTGCGGTACGGAGCGAGGTTCTTGCCCTTGACGTTGGTGTCGACCGACACCTCGGCGACCTTTCCTCAACCGGTGGGACGGATGAAGTCGATCGACATCGTCCCGCCCTTGCGCTCCAACAGCGCCCGGGCCTCGTCGCTGATCTCGATCTGCATGCGCTCAGGCTAGAACGTCACGTTGGGCCCGGCACGGTGTGACGGTCATTCGAGGAGGGAGTAGTCGACGAGGACGCCGCGACCTTCGCAGTCGGGGCAGATCTCGGAGTACTCGGTGAGCAGGCCCTCGCCGATGCGCTTGCGGGTCATCTCGACGAGGCCGAGTTCGGTGATGTCGAACACCTGCGAGCGGGTCTTGTCGCGCGCCAGCGCATCGCGGAAGGCTTCGACGACCTTGGCCCGGTTGCCCCTGATCTCCATGTCGATGAAGTCGATCACGATGATGCCGCCGATGTCTCGCAGCCGGAGTTGCTTGGCGATCTCGACGGCGGCCTCCATGTTGTTCACGAACACGGTGTCTTCGAGGTTCGACTTGCCGACGTTCTTGCCGGTGTTCACGTCGATCACCGTCAAGCGCCTCGGTGTGCTCGATGATCAGCGACCCACCCGACGGCAGCCACACCTTGCGATCGAGCGCCTTGTGGACCTGCTCGTGGATGTGATGCCGCTCGAAGACCGACAGGCCGCCCTCTGCTGCAGCGTCGTAGTACTCGATCCGATCGGCGAGCTCGGGGTTGAACGCCGCCACGTACCGCTTGACCTCGTTGTAGAGGCGCTCGTCGTCGATGACGACGCCGCGGTAGTCGGCGTTGAACTCTTCGCGGATCACCCGCACCGCCAACTCGGGTTCACGGTAGAGCAGGGTCGGCCGCTGCGCCTTCGCCGCCTTCTCGGCGATCTCCTCCCACTGCTGCAGCAGGATGGTCATGTCGGCCACGAGTTCCTGTTCGGTGGCCGTCTCGGCGGCCGTGCGCACGATGAGGCCGTGCTCGTCGGGCTTCACCCGGTCGAGGATGCCGCGCAGGCGCTTGCGGACGTCGTCGGGGAGGCGCTTCGAGATCCCGTAGGTCTTCGAGTTCGGGATGAGCACCACGAACCGACCGGGGAGCGACACCTCCTGGGTGAGACGCGCACCCTTGTGGGCGATCGGATTCTTCGTCACCTGACAGATGATCAACTGCTTGTTCTTCAAGATGTCTTCGATGCGCGGGTTCTTGCCGCGTTCGTCGATGTCCTCGGCGTCGTACTGCACGTCGCCGCGGTAGAGCACGGCGTTCTTCGGCGTGGCGATGTCGACGAACGCGGCTTCCATGCCTGGCAGGACGTTCTGGATGCGACCCACGTAGATGTTGCCGTGGATCTGGCTGACGTCGTCGGCCGGGCGACTCACGTAGTGCTCGATCAGGTTGCGACCCTCGAGCACACCGACCTGCGCCATACCCGGGCGAACCTGCACGGCCATGAAGTAGCGCCCGATCGGCTTGCCGTTGCGTTCGCGTCCCCGACGCTGTTCGAGCATCGCATCATCGAGTTGCCCGTCGTCGGCGCGGCCCTTGCCCCGCCCGCGCGCTCGGCGGCTCTTCTTCGAGCCCGACTCCGATGCGCCCTGACCGGTTCGGGCCGCCGCCGTTTCGACGCCCGCGGAGCCACCGTCGCCGGTCGACTCGCCCGGGCCACTGCCACGCCGGCGGCGCCGCTTGTCGCCGCCCGGCTTGTCGCTGCCCACCTTGGCGCCGGCGGTACCGGCCACACGCGCCGGACCGGGCGGGGGCGACGTCGGGATCGGCATCGTGTCACCGATCCGGGGCTTTCGTACGAGGGCCTTCTCGGCAGCTTCGACCGACGCCCGACCCTCGCTCATCGGCTCCGGAAGTTCGACGTCGTTGCGATCGTCGTCGTCGGATGACGGGTCGTCGTCATCGGCGCCCGGAGTCTCACCACTCTGCCCCGCACCTCGTCGGCGCTGTCCGCCACGAGAGCCGCGGCGACGCCGCGCGGCACTCGAGGTGCCCCCTGCGGCCACGGAACTCTCGTCGAGCGGCTGATCGTCGGATGCAGGCAGGCCCGGGTCGGTGTCGCCTGGCGACGCAGCGGGTGCGACGTCGACGACAGCCGTGGCCGGCTCGTCAGTTGTCGGTGTGCTGGCCGCCACCTCGGCGGGAATGTCGGTTTCGGAGTGATCCATGTTGGAGGGTGTCCCTTCTCAGGAGAGCAGCGCAGGTGGCGCTCTCCGCAACGGGGACCGTCCGCGCCGTGCGGTGGGTTCCGGTTGCTCGTGACGTGCGGACCCGCCGGTCGGCGGCCCCGGGAAGACGCATCGCCCCCTGGCGAGCGTTTCGACTGATACGTGAACCGACCCGACTGCGCTGCTCGCGCAACCGCTCATGGGGGATGAGTCCGTCGAAGTTGGCCACTGGGTTGGCAATTCTACGTGGCGCGACGCCGAGTCGAGGGATGACCGTCGATTTCTCGACCGAACCCGACCTCAACGCATCCGGCGCATGTGGACCGACTGCACCAGCCCGAACATCGCGAAGTTGACGATCAACCCCGAGCCGCCGTACGAGATGAACGGCAGCGGCAGGCCCGTCACCGGCATGATCTTGAGGGTCATCCCGATGTTCTGGAACGTCTGCCACAACACCATCGTGAACACACCGGCGCACAGGTAGGTGCCCAACAGGTCACGCGACAGGTGGGCGATGCGCCAGATCCTCACGAGTGCGACACCGACGAGGCCGAGCACGACCGCCGATCCGATCAGGCCGAACTGCTCACCGATCGCCGCGAACGGGAAGTCGGCCCACATGACCGGAATGTCCCGACCGTTGGTCAACGGCCCCTTCAGCCACCCCTTGCCCCACACCCCACCGGTTCCGATGGCGCGCATGGCATTGTCGGCCTGGTAGAGGTCGTCCTCGTTGGCCGCGGCCGGATTGACGAGCGCACGGATTCGGGCGGCCTGATAGCTGTTCACCAATCGCCCGACGAACGCCGCGAGCACGGTCGTCACCGACAACAGGGTGATCAGCACGATGTAGCGGGCCTTGGCCCCGGCGACCAGGAGCACGCCCATCGCCATCGACACGAGCACCGACGCCGACCCGAGGTCGGGCTGGATGATGACGAGCACGGCGGGCGCCCCCACGATCATCAGGCCGCCCAGGAACCGGGGGTACGACACCTCGTCGCTGCGCTCTTCGGCCAGGTACGTCGCGAGCATGAGCAGCGTCGTGAACTTGGCCATCTCCGCCGGCTGGAAGTTGAACGGCCCCAGGTCGAACGAGATGCGGTCCTCGCCCGAGGCGATCCCGACCAGGAACAGCAGCGACAGGATCACGAGCGTGAGTCCGTAGAGGAACCGCGCCCGGTCCTTCCACCACTCGTAGTCGACCGACATCACGATCGACATGACGAGGGTGGCCACGATCGCGAAGACGACCTGACGGGTTGCGAAGGCATACGGGTCGTCGTCGACGCGGGTCCGGGATGCGGAGAACACGACGAAGCATCCGATCACGGTCAGGATCGCCTGCACCGACAGCAGCACCCAGTCGACGTTGCGGCTCGGCGCAGCGGGGCTTGCTCCGATGTTGCCCAGACCGGAGTCGGGCTTGCGCGAGAGGAACGAGGTCGCCACGACTACTCGATCGGACGGACGCCGCCGTCGAACCGTCCGGCGAAGCAGCTCGGGTCGGTCAACTGGAGGGGTTGCGCCGGCAGGTCGGAGCTGGTGTCGAGCGCGTCCGACAGGACCACGGGATCGGACGGCTGGAGGCCCGACATCTGCAGGAAGACGCACTTGACGACCGGTGCTGCTGCCTGCGAGCCGTAACCGGCCTTCTCGAGATACGCCGCCACGGTGTACGGCCGCGACGGGTCACGACTGTAGGCGGCGAACGCCGAGGAGTCGTTCCACGGGTAGTTGCCGGCGCCCTGCGCGGTGCCCGTCTTGCCCGACAGGGGAATGGCGCTGTCGGGGTAGTAGTAGAAGAGCTTTTCGCCGGTGGTCGAGTGATAGGAATCGCTCGTCGTACCCGGCCCGGTGATCACCCGGCGGAGGCCGTTGTCGATCTCCTGCCACGTCTCGTCGGTCATCGGGATCTGCCGGATGACCTCGCCCGACAGGTTGGCCGGCTCGGCCAGCTTCGCCTCCGACAGGTCGGCGTACCCCTGGGTCGCCGAATCCGGCACACCGGGCTGCCAGATCGCCTTGATGATCTCGGGCTTCATCAGGAATCCCCGGCTGGCGATCGTGGAGTATCCCATCGCGAGCTGCAGCGGCGATGCCGACAGCAAGCCCTGTCCGATGGCGAGCTGCACGTTGTCGCCGGTGAAGTAGTTCGAGCCCTCGACTTCGCTGATGACACCTCGTTCGGCGTAGTCGGCCTTGAGCGCCGCGTCGGGAACGGTGCCGTCGAAGGCGTAGGGCAACTCGATGCCGGGATCCGAGCCGAACCCGAACTTGCGGACCTCCTCCTGCAACACGGGCTGATAGTCGTTGGTCGTCATGATCAGCTCACCGATGCGGTAGAAGAACGCATCGGACGACACGGCGAGCGCCGTTTCGACGTCGACCGAGCCGTACACGCACGGACGACCCGTGCCGCTGCAGGTGGCGTTGCGATAGACGCACCGGACGAGGCCCGAGTTGCAGCTGTCGTCCTCGACCGACTCCATCCGGTACGAGCCTTCGTCGCGGTAGTAGTCGTTGGGTGTCAGCAGACCGCTGTCGAGTGCGGCGAAGGCGGTGAACGGCTTGAACGTCGACCCGAGGTTGTAGCGACCCTGGATCGCCCGGTTCACGAGGATCGACTCGTCGGGGTCGATGGGTTCGCCGTTGGCATCGACCGATGGGAAGATCTGTTCGAACTTGCCGCCGCCCAGATCGGCCTCGAACCACCGGTTGTCGAACGTCGGATAACTCGCGAGCGCGATGATCTGACCGTTCTGGTAGTTCTCGACGACCACCGAGCCGGCCGGCGCCTTGTAGGGCACCTCTTCGGGATACTCCGGGAACACGCGCTCCTCGAAGTTGGTCTCGGGGTCCAACGGGTTCCTCGCCGTGACCTGCTGGCGGAGCCGCAGCTGGGTCTGGAGCGCCTGTTCGGCGAACTGCTGCTGGTCGAGATCGATCGTGAGCTGGACGTCGTTGCCGTTGATCGGCGGAACCCGCTCGACCTCGCGGACGATGCGGTTGGCGTTGTCGACTTCGTAGGTGACCGACCCCCACTGACCGTGGAGTTCGTCCTCCATGCTCAGTTCGATGCCGAACTGGCCGACGCGTTCGTTGAGGAAGTACCCCTTGCCCTGGTAGTAGTCCTTCGTCTCGGCCGTGATGCGTCCCAGGTACCCCACCACGTGGCTGGCCAGCGGAGCGTAGGGATACACGCGTCGTGACTGTTCGAGGATCGACACCCCGGGCAGGTCCTCGACGCGTTCTTGGATCGCGGTCGCCGTGCGCTCGTCGATGTCCTCGGCCACGGGCATCGGCAGGAACGGGCTGTAGATGCCGCTCTGATAGCGGGCCTCCATCTCCTCGATCGGCACGTCGACCCATCCGGACAGTCGCCGGAAGATCTCGGTGCGGTACGTCGTGCTCCGGATGATCTCCCACTCGACCCCGACGGTGAGCACACGGTCGTTGTCGGCGAGGATCCGGCCCTCGGCATCGAAGATGCGACCACGCTCGGGCAGGAGCGGGACCGTGCGCAGCTTCGTCTGGTTGACCTCGGCCTGCAGGCTCTCCTGCTCGACGGTCTGCAGGAACCACAACCGCGCGCCGACGAGTCCGAACAACAGCATGCCCACGAGCGCGAGCACACCGAGGCGGGCAGCGCGCTTGTCAGCGGCCATGGCGCACCGGCGCGTCGATGGGGGCGGAGATCACCATGGCATACCAGTCTGCATGTTACAAACGCGTTGCGGTGCGCGGGCGGAGCGCCCACGACAACTCCCCGATTCTCACCTGGTTCACACTCTGACTCGGACTCGGGCTCGACTCAGACCTGGGAGTCGCCGCCGATGGGCTGGGTCCACTCGGGTCGCTTCATGCGCAGGCACCAGCGTGCGAGCGGCACGAGCACGGGACTCATCACCGCCGCCGAGATCGCCACCACCGGAACCACCAACGCGAGTCGATCCTGGAACGGCTCGGGCTCTCCGACGAAGAGCCGCACGACCGGGATCATGAGCGCTCCCGCTGCAGCGCCGAGGCCGGTGAACAACGCATTCAGCCACCACTGAGGATCGGCAGCGATCAGGGCGAGCAACCCGCCGACCGCACCGGCAATGGTCATGGCCGTTGCCGTGGACCCCAGAGGCGTGCCCTCGGCGAGGTCGAACATGATGCCGAACACGAACCCGGCGAGGGCGCCACGCTCGCTGCCGCCGGCCGCTCCGGCGGCGGCAGCTGTGGCCATCATCACCTGGATGATGACGCCGTGCACCTGCAGTTCCACGAAGATCGTGCGCTGCAACGCGAGCAGGACCATGCCGACGGGAATCAGTCTGACGAGAGGCCCCTGGACGAACGCCGCGAACATCAGCTGGCCCGAGGGCGTACCGGTCGTCGAGCGCTGGTCACTGGCCGACTTCGGACAGCGGCTTGTACAAGACCACTCGTACGAAGTTGAGGCGGGCGAGATCGGCGTTCAACTCCACGTCGAGCAGCGGCCCACCCGACCCGGGGCGGTTGGCGCGGTTCAGCACCCGACCGACCGGGATACCCGGTGGCGCCAGGCTCTCCGACCCGCCGGCGGTCTCGACGAGGTCGCCGACCTGGAGCTCGGCGAGCGATGGCGTGTCCTGGAGGAAACGGATCTGGGGCAGCCGGAGTCGGCCCCGGCCCTCGAGCGCTCCGTATTCCTTCTCGATGATCGGCACGGTCGTCGTGGTGCTCGTGGTCGTTGCCGTACCCGTGCGGGCGAGCACGGAATCCTCGGGCACCGAATCGTCGGGCACGGAGTCCGTCGGCACGGAATCGGTCGTGTTGAACGCCTCCGCGAGCGCCAGGATCTCCTCCTCGGTCAGTGGGCGACCCGTTGCATCGACGAACGGATTGGGCGGCGTGGCACCCGGCAGGGTGGTGGCCGGAACCGGAAGCCCGTCGGGTCCGGTGACCCCGGGCACGAGCGCGGCCGGCACCGTCGTGGTCGTGGTCGTCGTCGTGGTCGCCGCGTCGGCGATCTGCTGCGGGTCCAGGCCCGAGGGTGTGGTGTCGGTGGGGGTGTCGGCGAGCGCCTGATCGGAGGAGGTGACCTTGACGGCGATGCTGTAGCGGGCGTCGGTCACGAGCATCACACGCGCCGAGTTGGCCGACACCTGGGTGACCTTGCCCACGAGACCCGCCTGGTTGACGACCGGCATCCCGACCTCGATGCCGCTCAGCGACCCCTTGTCGATCTCGATCACCTGGTCGAGGTTGTTGGCTGCGTAGCCGACGACGCGGGCGACCTCGGTGTCGATCCCCGACAGCGACGGGAGGCTGTAGAGCGCCTGGAGTTCCTTGCCCTCGATCACTGCGGCCTCGGCGGCCGCCTGGGTTCCGATGAGGCGGTCGATCTGCTCCTGCAGTGCCAGGTTCTCGCGCTCGAGGTTGTCGTAGTCCATGATGCCGTGCCAGATCCGCTCGATCGGAACGGTCACGACATCGGTCGCCGACTCGACCGGATCCATGGCGTACGAGAAGCCGTTGCGCAGGCCGTCGATCACCGGATTGCCGCGTAGGTCGAGGGTCAGCAGGAGTGCCGTGGTGAGCAGCAGCGCGAGGATGACACGCTTGCGCCCGACGGAGTAGATGGCCATGGTGAGAGGGGGTTCAGCGCGAGGCCGGCGGTCAGTCCCCGCCGCCGAGCGACATGAGGCCACGCATGGCATCGATGTTCTCGAGGGCTCGGCCGGATCCGATCACCACGCTGTAGAGCGGTTCGTCGGCGATACGGATCGGCATGCCCGTTTCGTGCATCAACCGTTGGTCGAGGCCACCGAGCAACGCGCCACCACCTGTGATGGTGATGCCGTCTTCCATGATGTCGGCTGCCAATTCCGGCGGGGTCTTGTCGAGCGTCGTCTTCACGGCGTCAACGATGGCAGAGATCGGCTCCGCAAGGGCTTCACGTACCTGTTCGGTCGTGACCTGGACCGTGCGGGGCAGACCGGAGATGAGGTCGCGTCCGCGGATGTCGGCGGTGAGTTCGAGTTCCAGCGGCCACGCCGAGCCCATCTGGATCTTGATCTCCTCGGCGGTGCGATCGCCGATCGCGAGGGAGAATTCCTTCTTGACGTACTGCAGGACCGCGTCGTCGAGCTCGTCGCCGGCGACGCGGATCGACTGCGCCGTGACGATGCCGCCCAGCGAGATGACGGCCACCTCGGTGGTGCCGCCCCCGATGTCGACGATCATGTTGCCCGAGGGCTCGTGGACCGGCATGTCGGCACCGATCGCGGCGGCCATCGGCTCTTCGATGATGTGCACGGGCTTGCGTGCCCCGGCGTATTCGGCGGCGTCCTGCACGGCGCGCTGCTCGACACCGGTGATGCCCGACGGCACGCAGATGACCATGCGCGGCTTGCTCCACTTCGAGCCGTGCACCTTCTGGATGAAGTAGCGCAGCATCTTCTCGCACACCTCGAAGTCGGCGATGACGCCGTCTTTGAGGGGTCGGATCGCCTTGATGTGGTTCGGGGTACGACCCATCATCCGCTTGGCTTCCATGCCGACCGCGACGGGACGACCGTCGTTGGCGTTGATGGCGACCACGGACGGTTCGTTGAGGACCACGCCGTGGCCCCTGACGTAGATCAGCGTGTTGGCCGTGCCCAGGTCGATGGCCAGGTCACGCCCGAGACTGAGCGGATTGTTGCGGGCCATGGACTGGCCACCTTTCGCGAGCTGTCGAGAGATCCGATCCGGCACTCCAACCGTGCCAGCAACCGGGAACGCTCAATGTTACAGATTGGGGAAGAAAATCCCGATCTCGCGTTCGGCGGACGCCAGCGAATCGCTGCCGTGCACCAGGTTCTCGGTGAACAGGATGCCGAGGTCGCCACGAATGGTTCCCGGAGCCGCCGTGCGCGGATTGGTTGCGCCCATCATCGCACGGACGACCTCCCATGTGTCCTCGGGGCCTTCGATGACCATCGCCACGACGGGGCCGCGGCTCATGAACTCCACCAGTTCGCCGTAGAAGCCCTTGCCGACGTGCTCCTCGTAGTGGCGAGCCAGCGTGTCGGCGTCGAGCGAGCGGAGTTCCATCGCCACGATGTCGAGGTTCTTGGCCTCGAATCGCGACACGATCTCGCCGACGAGCTTGCGCTCCACGGCATCGGGCTTCAACAGGACCAGTGTTCGATCGGACATCCCGCCGAACCTACCCCCCATCCCCGCTCCTACCTCCGAAATTCTCCTCGGAGTGCGCGCTGAGCGCGCACGTGGAGGAGAATTTCGGAGAGGGTTCGGGAGGGGTCGGAGGGTCAGTTGGCGGAGCGTTGGAGGACGGGGCGGGCGGCCCCGGCGGTGTAGAGGCTGCCGGTGACGAGGATCGCATCGTCGCCGTCGGCGTACTCCATGGCACGCCGGCAGGCGGCTTCGACGGAGTCGAAGACGTACACGTCGTCGCATCCGAGGCGACGCGCAGCGTCGGCGACAGCAGCGGCGGGCACGCCGCGAGGCGACGGCGCCGTGCAGGCGAACACGATGTCGAACTCGTCGGCCCGCAGGGCGGCGAGCATCTCGTCGGGATCACGAAGGGTCCCGACGACGAGGATCCGGCGACCGTCGGGATCGAAGTCCTGGAAGAAGACCGCCGCGCACGTGTCCGCTCCCGGCGCATTGTGCGCACCGTCGACGATCACCAATGGCTGGTGCCCGAGCACTTCGAAGCGCCCGGGCATCGTCACCTCCCCGAAGCCCTCCATGACGACGTCCTCGGCGAGCGGTGAGGCGAAGAACGTCTCGACGGCCACGAGGGCCACCGCAGCGTTGCTGCCCTGATGGGCGCCGTTGAGCGGGAGATAGATGTCGGTGTAGATCGTCGTCGGCGTGCGGATGTCGAGCAGACGGCCGCCGATCGCCAGCCGATTCCCGACCACTTCGAAGTCGTCGTCGACGGCGAGCAGCGCGGCGCCCCCTGCGGCGGCGAAGATCGACACCAACTCGGGCCGGGTCTCCCCCACCACCGTCGCCGACCCCGGCTTGATGATGCCGGACTTCTCGCGGGCGATGTCGGCGAGCGTCGGGCCGGCGAACTCGGTGTGGTCCATCCCGATGTTGGTGACCACGGCCACGGTGGCGTCGACGACGTTCGTTGCGTCCCACCGGCCGAGCAGCCCGACCTCGATCACCATCACGTCGACCGCGACATCGGCGAACCATCGGAATGCCGCGGCCGTCATGATCTCGAAGTAGCCGGGACGGCGACCGATGATCGCCTCGAGTTCGGCAATCGCGGCGATCTGCTCGGCGAGTTCCTCGTCGGAGATCGGCTCGAGGTTGCGACTGATCCGCTCGTTGACCCGCTCGAGGTGCGGGCTGGTGTACGTCCCCACCGTCAGACCGCTGCAACGAGCAGGCGCGAGACCATCTGGGCCGTCGAACCCTTGCCGTTCGTGCCGGTGATGTGGATCACCGGGCAGGCGTGCTGCGGATCACCCATTGCCTCGCACAGCGCGGTGATGTTGTCGAGCGACGGCGACGTGATCCGCCCGGTCTTCTCGTAGGTCGCGTGCTCGTCGAGGTAACGCAGCGCGTCGTCGTAGGTCATGAAACGCCCAGGCTAGGGCCGGGGCGCGCTGTTGCTCAGGAAGCGGCTTTTCGTTGACGGCCCGACGACCGGGGCACGAGCGTGGGATTCACCTTGTCGATCACCGTGGTCTCGTCGATGACGACCTTGCCCACGTCGGTGCGCCCCGGGAGGTCGTACATCGTGTTGAGGAGCACCTCTTCGAGAATCGCTCGCAACCCGCGAGCGCCGGTCCCGCGCAGGATCGCCTGATCAGCGATGGCCTGCAGACCGTCGGGGGTGAACTCGAGCTCGACGTCTTCGAAGCTGAACACCTTCTCGTACTGCTTGACCAGGCTGTTCTTCGGCTCGACCAGGATCTTCACCAGCGCCTCGCGGTCGAGGCTGCCGACCGCTCCGATCATCGGCAGGCGGCCGATGAACTCGGGGATCATGCCGAACTTGACGAGGTCTTCCGGCAACACCTGGGCGAACAACTCGCCGGGGTCGCGGTCGACGGCGGAACGCACCGTGCCGTGGAACCCGACGCCCTTGTGGCCGATACGCGACTCGATGATCTGCTCGAGCCCGGCGAACGCTCCACCGAGGATGAACAGCACGTTGGTCGTGTCGATCTGGATGAACTCCTGGTGAGGATGCTTGCGGCCACCCTGCGGCGGCACCGATGCCTGCGTCCCCTCGAGGATCTTCAGCAGGGCTTGCTGCACGCCCTCACCCGACACGTCACGAGTGATCGAAGGGTTCTCGCTCTTGCGGGCAACCTTGTCGATCTCGTCGATGTAGACGATGCCCGTCTCGGCGCGCTTCACGTCGAAGTCGGCCGCCTGGATCAACTTGAGCAGGATGTTCTCGACGTCTTCGCCCACGTAGCCGGCCTCGGTGAGCGCGGTGGCGTCGGCCACGGCGAACGGCACGTTGAGCTGACGCGCCAAGGTCTGTGCGAGGTGGGTCTTGCCGCATCCCGTGGGACCCAGGAGCAGGATGTTCGACTTGGCGAGCTCGACCTCGTCGCGACGCCCGACCGTGGTGGCCTGGCTCTGATGCTGGATCCGCCGGTAGTGGTTGTACACGGCGACCGACAGGATCTTCTTCGCCGACTCCTGCCCGACGACGTAGTCGTCCAGGAACGCGCGGACCTCACGTGGATTCGGAAGGTTGTCGAAGCTCAGCTCCGCGGTTTCGGTGAGCTCTTCTTCGATGATCTCGTTGCACAGGTCGATGCACTCGTCGCAGATGTACACGCCCGGGCCCGCGATGAGCTTCTTGACCTGCTTCTGCGACTTGCCGCAGAACGAGCATTTCAGCAGTTCACCGGTGTCCCCGAATTTCGCCACTGTCGGTACCCCTCCGTGTCGTTCCTGCGCTGGCTGTGCGAGTTGAAGCCCGACAGTCTGGCGCGTCCACCACGACGAGTCGTGGACCCACCCGACGAATCAGGCCGACCCCACCCGATCAGCGGATGGGACCGGTCCGGTCCACCGCCTCGCGAGACGAGATCACTCTGTCGATGATGCCATATTCCAGCGCCTCGTCGGCCTCCATGACGAAGTCACGGTCCGTGTCGGCGTGGATCCGCTCGATCGGCTGGCCGGTATGGAAGGCCAGGATGCCGTCGATCAGCTCGCGCATGCGGAGGATCTCGGCGGCCGCGAGTTCGAGGTCGGTGACCTGGCCGTAGCTGACCTGTCCGCTCGGCTGGTGGAGCAGGATGCGGCTGTGCGGGAGCGCGAGACGCTTGCCCTTGGTGCCCGCAGCGAGGAGGACCGCCGCCGCTGATGCGGCCTGCCCGAGGCAGATCGTGGCGATGTCGTTCTTGATGAACTGCATCGTGTCGTAGATGGCGAACAGTGCCGTGATGTCGCCACCCGGGCTGTTGATGTAGATGTTGATGTCCTTGTCGGGGTTCTCCGACTCGAGGTGGATCAACTGCGCGCACAGCAGGCTGGCGATCTGATCGTCGACCGGGGTCTGCAGGAAGATGATGTTGTCCTTCAGCAGACGGCTGTACAGGTCGTACGCACGCTCGCCACGACTCGTCTGTTCGACGACGTTCGGAACCAGGTAGCTCACCGCATCGAGATTCATGACGGGGTCTCCTCTTCGTTGTCGGATTCGGTCGCTGCGGATTCGGAGGCCGCCGCTTCGGCATCGGTCGCCGCGATCACCGCGGCTGCTGCCGCCTCGACGTCGGCAACGCTGTGGTCGTGGTCGCCGTGACCATCATCTTCGCCGTGGCCACCGTCTTCGTCGTGGGTGTGGCCGAGCAGCGTGTCACGGTCGATGACCTCGCCGCTGTCGTCGACGAACTCGACGTTGTGGATCAACCAGTCGAACGCCTTCGACTTGCGGATCTGTGCGTGCAGCTCGGGCACGGCGTCGTTCTGTTCGTAGGCCTTGCGGATGTCCTTGGCCTTCTGGCCGTACTGCATCGCCATACGGGCGTACTCGCGATCGAGGTCGTACGGCTCGACCTCGAGGCTCTCGGCGTCGGCGACGGCTCGCAGGGCGAGGTCGACCTTGACCGCCTCGACGGCAGCACCACGCATCGACTCGATGAACTGCTCGGGCTCCTGACCGGTGGCGGCGAGCCACTGGCCGAGATCGATGCCCTGTGCCTGGAACTGCTGGACCGTGCCCTGCACCCGTTGGTTCAGGTCGGCATCGACCATCGACGGGGGCGCCTCGACGTCGACGAGCGCCGCCAGCGCTTCGTTGAGCGAGCGCACGAGGCTCTGGCGAGCCTGGTTGAGCTTGGTGTTGGCGATCGACTCCCTGAGGCTGGCGTCCCACTCCTCGACGGTGTCGAACTCGCCGAGGTTGTCGGACACCCACTCGTCGGTGAGTTCGGGGGCGGTCATCTCCTGGACGGCGGTCACCTTCACGACGAAATCGGCAGGTTCGTCGATGCCCTTGGGTGTCGACGTGAACGTGAGCTCGTCGCCCACGGATGCGCCGACGAGCTGGTCGTCGAAGTCGTCGGTGACCCATCCCTGGCCGACCTCGTACGACCAGTCCTCGGTGTTGAGACCCATGAGCTCTTCACCGTCACGGGTGGTGGCGAGATCGAGCGTGACGAAGTCACCGATCTGGACGGGACGGTCGACGTCCACCAGCGAGCCACCGCGCTTCAGCTCGGCTTCGCGTGCCGACGCCACATCGTCGTCACTCACCGTGATCGAGGGGAGCTCCACGCGGAGCTCGGCGTAACCCTCGACCGTGATCGTGGGACGCACCTCGCAGGTGGCGTCGAACTCGACCGGGCCGCCATCGGCACCGTCGGTGATCTCGACCTCCGGTGTGGCGATCAGGTCGATCTCGTGCTCGCGCACCGCCTTGGCGAGATATTGCGGCACCGCGTCACGCAGCGCCTGCTCGCGGGCGACGGCGACGCCGACACGTGCCTCCAACACCTTGCGGGGGGCCTTGCCCGCTCGGAAGCCGGGAAGGTTGACCTCCTTCGCGATGAGCTTGAACGCCCGATCGATGTCGTGTTCGAATTCTGCCTCGTCGACTTCGACGTACAGCTTGACTTTGTTGCCCTCGAGGGTCTCCACCGAACTCTTCACAGACGGGCGAGTGTATCGGCGACGCCCTGCCTCCGGTCCGGCCCACCGGTGCCGTCTCGCACGAGAACTCGCGCGTCGCGGCCCCCAGCGGGCACAATGGATGCCGATGGAGTATTGGAAGCCACACGCGCTCGCCACCCCGCACGCCGACCAGCTCGACCTGCGCATGAACGACCGGGTCCGCACGATCGTCGAGATGCACGGCGTGCCGGCCGGCACCGAGGGCAAGGTCATCCTGGCCAACGGTTTCAACTGGCAGCGCTACCGGGTGCTGTTCGACAACGGAGCCGAGGTCGGCGATCTCGACAAGCGTCAGATCGAGCCGATCGGCAAGGCAGCCAAGCGCCTCGAGAAAGCCGCTGCCAAGAAGTAGCGGTCCGGCGGCGCTCAGTCGGACAACGCGTCCGGCGACGGCGCGTCGTCACCGAGCGGATCGCCCGGCGGGTACACGAGGAAATGGACGCTGACGATCAGCACCCATGCCGGGAACAGCAGCGTGAACCACAGGGTGAAGCCGAGGGAGAACAGCTGCACGAGTGCGGTCAGGTAGGTGACCGCCACCAGCCAGCGCGGCATCGTGCCCGAACGCAACCAGATGGTGCCGGCCGAGAACATGAAGACGCCTGCCATCCTGACGCCGAACACGTTGGTGACCCTGAAGATGGTCTCGCGCTCCAACGCGTAGAGCCCGTTCTCGATCGTCGCCACGGGGTCCTGCTGGTATGACGCGATCAGTGCGCCGGCGAGCGCTGTCGCGATGAACGTCATGGCGATGAACAGCAGGCCGCTTCCGAAGAGAATGCTGGAGAAGAAGCGGTCCTCCAACACCCCGAGTCGGTCGCGGATGACGCCGATGAACCAGAGAAATGCGATGCCGGCGAAAGGAACGAGCCAGAGCGCGAAGGTGACGCGGTCGGCATTGCTCGCGAGCCACTCCCCCGAGTCCTGGGGGTCCTCCGGGATCGACGATCGCAGCAGCGTGTAGGTGACGGTCAGCAGCACGGAGAAGGCGATCCCTGCGACAGCCGCTGCTCGTGGTGTCGTCAGTCTCCGGCCGACCTCCTTGTGACGATCGTCCACGCTGCCGCCCGTCGAGCGCTCCACCGCGTCGGACACTACTCGGGGAGTCCGGGACACTCGAGCACGAGTGTCACTTGCCGCGGCCGGCGTTGCGAACGCGGCTGCGACCCAACCCGATCGAGGGTGCGGTGAAGTTGTTGACGGTCCTGTTGGTGTCGCCTTCCTCCCAGGTGGCGGCCCGCTGATAGGCGCCGACGACATCCTTGTCATCGCTGAATTGCTGCGAGATGTCGATCAGCCAGAACTGGGTCACCAATGGGAAACCGTTGAAGAAGCCCGCCGTGAACTCCGTCTTGATCTCGTCGTCGTCGACGCCGCGGGTGAGACACCTGCGATTGCTGATCTTGTAGATCGAGCCGGGGGGCAGCAGGATCTCCATCTCCTCGGGAGCGTTCGACATCCGCGCCACATCTCGGCCATTCGTGACCTGGACGCTGCACATCGCCGCCATGGTGGGTGGAGTCTTTGCCTGGTTCGCCGACGTCTTGAGGAAACCCTGGGACACAGATTTCGCTTCCGAGGTGCTCCAGTAGTCGTTTGCCTTGTACCGGCTCTTGGTGGTGAGCCCGAGGAAGTCGACGGCCATCGCCATCCCTCGATAGGTGTTGCCCTTCCACACCGGGAGCTTGCGGAATGCTTCGGCGATGAACCCGGCATGCAGGCCCGCCTCCTCGTACGTCTCCCGGTTTGCCTTCCCGACGGCCTCGTTGCCAGGGCTGGTGTCGAAGTCGCCTTTGCCCCAGCCGCCGACGTTCGGGTTGATGTAGCTGTAGTCGTTGCCGGTGTACGTGTGGATCGCAGTGAACTCCGCCGGGGACAGTGTCTTCATCGCCGCGCTCAGGGCGTCTTCGGTCTCTTTGTCGACGGGAGCCAGGTTGTTCGCCTTGCGTCCTGACCTTGCAGAGGCGTTACTCCCCCCGGCATCGGCGCGTCCGTTGTACATGTCCTGCTTGGCGAAGGCTTGTGTGTGTTCGAGATTCGCCAAGGGCTTCACAGCCGAGTCGGTGGCACCCTCCTCGCCGCGATCCTGGGCGACCTTGGCCCTTCCCGCCTGCATGTAGATGGAATCCGCTTGCGTCTTCGCGTACTCGATGCTCACCTGCGTTCGGATCGAGTCGACGACGTCGATGCGCGACGTCTCCTCGCGGCTCTTCGGCGCGGCGTGCTTCTTGAGCCAGGAGTCCGTCAACTTGATCAACGTCTGCAACGCGGCCATCCGCTTCGGGTCACCCTCCGGCCTGCCGTGGTAGGCCTTGAGCGCCTCGCGAATCTTGGGAATCTCGTCGCTGCTCAAACTCTTGATCGCTCCGCTGACGCCCGTGCCCTTCTTGAACGTCCCGTCGAACTCCTCGGTCGTGACGGACAGTGTGCGACGACGCAGCATGCGCTGCACCCTGGGACCGGCGTCCATCGCGTGAGCGGACTCGTGGAGCAGTGTGTGCATGCCGCCCGTCGTCTCGGGTCGGTACTGGCCACGACCGAAGAAGATGTCGCGGCCGACGGTGAACGCACTGGCCTGGATGCGCCCTGCGACCCGATCGGCGCGGCCGTCGGTGTGGATCTTCACGTCACTGACGTCGTGGCCGATGGCGCGCTGCACGTCGGCCTGGATCCGGGGCTCCAGGTTCCGGCCACCACCTCCGCGGGCGACGTCGATCTCGGTCGACAAGGTCGCATCCGTCTCCCCGCCGGCCGCCCCGATCGACCCAGCCGATGTACGTGACCGAGCGGTCGTCGATCGACGAATCCTGGAGCTGCCCGCTGTGGCCCCGGGAAACCGCTGTCCTTCGTGGCCGGCGCCATCGCGCAGGGCCGCCATGCCCCGGTCGGCAACGCGATCAGCCACACGCTCGGCACGATCATCGGCTGGTCCGACCATGTACCCGCCGCTCACCGGTCGGGGCCGCTTCGACCGAGTCGGATCGGCAGTGGTCGCAAGGACCTCATCGAGACGCCGAAGGAGTGGCGCCGGCTCGAACACCATTGGAAGGTACCACGTCGTGCCGGGTCGGCGACGGAAGCAGCGGCCGAGACCGTGCTCGATCTGCGGGGCCGTCGACCCGACGGGTGGCGAACTGCGTGGGCTTCCCCGGCCTCGCCGTCAGCGAAATGACCGCTGCCTCATGAACCCTCGCTCGCGCGACTCCGGTCGAGGTAGGAGGCGAGGGCCGTGCGGTTGCTCGCGAAGATGTGGTCGCTGCCGATGGCCTCCGTGATCCCGTAGAGCACGAGCAGGTCCTGAACCGGCGCCGAGGCGCGTGTGATGCCGACGACCTTGTGGCTGTCGTGGAGCATCGTGACCGCGTCGGCGAGTGCCTCGCTCGCGGTCGGGTCGATGTCCGTGACCGATTCGAAGTCGAGCAGCACCCACTCGACGTCGCCGGCCGCTGCGATTTCGACGCGGTCGCGCAGCGTGTCGGCGTTCGCGAAGAACAGCGGGCCGCTGAGCCGGACGAAGCTGACGCCTTCGAGCTCGGACGGAGGGGTGTCGGGATCGGCGACCGCGGCGAAGCGCTCCATCTCCCAGTCGCCCTCGGGCGGTTCCAGCGTCACCCACGGCGAGCCGGCGACCCGACGCACCATGTCGACCATCGTCGCCACCATCGCCAGCACCAGACCGCCGATGGGGCCGAGGACGAGGACGCCGACGGTGCAGCCGATCGCGATGAGGAACTCGCTGCGTCGCACGCGGGCGAACATCCTGAACGAGCGGACGTCGATGATGGACACGACCGCATTCGCCACCAATCCCGCCAACGCTGCCGACGGGATCTCCGCGACGAGGTCGGTGAAGTACAGCACGACCACCATGATGATCAGCGCACTCACGAGGCTCGGCATCTGTGAGCGGCTGCCGGCTGCTTCGGTCGCCGCGCTACGCGAAGCGCTCGCTCCGATCGGCATGGCCGACGTCACCGCCGCTGCGATGTTCGCGAAGCCCATCGCCACCAGCTCGCCGTTGACGTCGAGATCGTCGTCGTGGCGTCGCGCAGCCGAGCTCGCGACGAGCAGGCCCTCGGCGATCGTCAGCACGGCGATGGCGACCGCTGTACCGAACAGGTCGACCCACGTCCAGAAGTCGAGCGTCGGGAACGACAGGTCAGGAAGGCCGGACGGGATCTCGCCGAGCACCGAGACCCCGCCCGGCTCCAGGATGTACACCGCACCACCGACGACCACGAGCGCGATGAGAGCACCGGGCAGCCGCGGGGCGAAGCGCTTCGCGAGACGGAGGATCGACGATGGTCGAGAGACCGACGACGACGCTCGCAGCTGACGCATCCGGGATGCTCGTGATGATCTCGCCCACGTCGGTGAGCCATTCACCGGTGTCGACGCTCACGTTCATGATCTTCTCGACCTGCGACGTCAAGACCTCGATGCCGAGTCCTGCCAGGAACCCGATGAGCACCGACTTCGAGATGAAGCGCACCATCGAGCCGGCCTTGACGAGCCAGAGGAGGATGAGCACGACTCCGGAGAGCAACGCCACTCCGAGCGCCAGCTCGTCCGGGATCGCTCCGGTCTCCGCTGCGATCGCGGGGATCACGGCGACGAGGAGCGCGGCGATGGTCGCGTCGGGCCCCATGACCAGTTGTCGGGAACCGGAGAAGAGCGCGAACGCGATCGCCGGAATGATCGCCGCGTTGACACCGACGATTGCCGGCAGTCCTGCGGCCTCGGCATAGCCGATGTTGAGTGGCAGCGCGAGCGCTGCCAGCGTGACGCCGGCGAAGATCTCGGTGAGCAGGCGAGCGCGGCCGCCCGGGAGCACGACGCCGCCGGGCCGGGGCATGCGACGGTTCGCCGACGGAGCGTCCTGTGCCGTGTCCATGACGATCGGTCCCCGACGTCAGTCGGTGATCAGGGCGTCGGCCCACCAGGCGGGGGGCTCGAGTGGCGCTGACATCGGCGGACCCTGCATGTTCGATGCGCCGACGACCGGCCAGGCGTACGGGTCGATGGTCCGCTGGCGGGCGACGACGGCTTCCTTGGTGATGTTGAACACGGTGAGGTCCTGGCTGATGACCACGGGGCCGTCGTGGCGGGTGCGCATCTCCGAGAACACCGGGCCGATCGTGCTCGTGATCGACGACGAGGTGCCACATGGCCGACATGCGCGCACCGGCTCGTTCGAACACCATGCCTGCCATCGCCGGGCTGGTGTGGGCGCCGTTGACGACCATCTCGGCGACCTTCAGCGGCATGCCGCCCTTCTGCGACAGGACCGTCGCCGTCGGGAACGTCTCGTGGATCAGCAGGTCGGCACCGTCACACGCCTCCACCAGGTGCCGGCACGGGCGGGTGTCGCCGGAGAACACCACGCTGCGCCCGGCGTAGTCGAGTCGGTAGCCGACGGCACCGTTGTGGATGTGGATCACGGGGAACGACGTGATCGTCACACCGTTGCGCTGGTAGACGACCTCGGGCCGGTCGTAGGGGACCTCGGTGGTGATCGCACGCGCCCCCGACTGGCCAGGGTGGCCGCACAAGGACTTCATGTCCCACGCGTGTGCCGCCTCCAGGTGGTGAGCGTACGCCTGGGTGCCGAGATGCTCGTGCTCTCCGGCGGGCCCCCACACCTCCACCGGATCGCGGCGGCCGGCCTTGGCGAGGCTCCACAGCAGTGTCGGCATGTCACCGACGTGGTCGGCGTGCAGGTGCGACAGGAACACCTTGGTCGTCGACGTCACCGGCAGCCCGAGGCCGTTGAAGTTGGCGAGCGATCCGGAGCCGAGATCGAAGAAGAAGAAGTCGCCCTCCGGATTGCCGACCTCGATCAGCAACGACGCCGAGGCCTGACTCTTCTTCATGAACGGATCGCCACTCCCGAGAATCGTCACCCGGATCTCGTCCGATGCCAGCGTCTCGGTGCCGGGTGCCAGCACGTCCGCGTACGGCCCAACCGGTGTGCCGACGACCGGGGTCGTCGTCAGCGGCATACCGCCCCCGTCGTACGCCAACTCGGTGAGTTCGTTGATCTCGTTCGCCATGATCTGCTCCATTCCGTCTCTGCGGGAACCCACGCTCTCCCTCTGACGTCAACCTACGATCGCACGCGGTGCTCCGGCATCCGCCAGATCGGCTGAGACTCGGCGCTGCTTGTCCGCAGACCGATTATCGGCTGATCTGGCCGATGAAATCGCAGGCTCGACGATGGATAGTGGTGGCATGCCCGCTCCGGATCGGAGGGCCTGAGGTGCTCCGCCTGGACTCGTTCGTGCCCCCTGCGCTCGTCGACGACGTCAGAGCAACGCTCGTCGGGCTCCCCGGAGTGCGTCACGTGACGACCGGCGCACCGACCGCCGATGGCATGATCGCGCTGTCCGCCGAGGTCGATGCCTACAGTGCCGACGCGGTCGTCGAGCGCCTGGCGCAACTCGGGATCGCCTCGAACGACCTGACGTTGTGGCGTGTCCCCGGCATCCAACCGCTCGGATGGCACCGCAAGACTCGCTCGGAGGAGTCCGACGTCCAAGTCTGGGCCGAGATCGTCGGCCGGGCGGACGAGAATGCCAAGCTCGCCTCGATCTACCTCGTCTTCATGGCCTCGGCCGGCATCATCGCCGGCATCGGGGTGATCACCGGCTCTGCCGTGCTCCTCGTCGGGGCGATGGCGATCAGCCCCGACCTGCTCCCCATCTCGGCCGCCGCCATCGGCTTCGTGGAGCACCGATGGCACCTCGCCGTCGGCGCGGTCCGAGTGCTGCTGATCGGGCTCGCCACCGGCGCGCTCGGCGCGTTCGCCGCCACGGCGCTGCTCCGACTGTTCAATCGGGTTCCGGAAGATCTGCGGCTCGCCGACACCGCGATGGGTGAGGCGCTCACCCAACTCGGCCCCGGCAGCCTGATGGTGGCCGCGGTCGCAGGGGTCGCCGGCATGTTGGCGTTCGAGCGCCCGGGCGGCGCAGCCGTCGGTGTGGCGATCTCGGTGACGACGATCCCCGCCGCCGCCTACGTGGGCGCGGCGATCGCGATGGGCCGGGACGACCCGATGTGGGGAGCGCTCACGGTGCTGATCGCCAACGTGACCATGCTCGTGATCGCCAGCACCGCGACGCTGAGGCTGCAGCAGCGTTCGCGACGACGGCGAGAGGCGGACACGGCCACGCCGGAACGAACCCAGAGCTGAAGCGACCCCGGAGCCGGTTCACCGCTCGTCGGGCAGCTGGCCGTCCGCCAGCAGCCCGATCGTCTCGCGCGACTCCACTGCCTCGGAGCGCGACGTGACGTTGAGCTTGCGGTAGATCGACCCGCAGTGGGTCTTGACCGTGTACCGCGAGACGTACAGACGGTTGCCGATCTCGGCGAGCGAGAGGTTGGTGGGGAGGTAGTGCAGCACCCTGAGTTCCGCCGTCGTGAGCGCCGACGATCCGATCGAGGAGTGTCGACGCAGGTGACCGACGAGTTCCTCCAGCTTCGCGACCTGGCGATGGGCGCGGATGGCATCGGGCTGGCGGATCAGGAACTCGCGCGCCTCGCGCAGCAGCGCCTCGGCACCGATCCGGTCACCGAGCAGCACGCTCGTGTGCGCCAGCGCAACCCGCGTCTGGACGTTGGCCCAGCCCGACAGGTCCTTCAGGAGAGCCAGCTGTGCCCGCGCGAGATGCCAGTCGACGCGTGCAGCCGCCGCATCACCAGCGCCGGCTGCCGCGAGCGCGCACATCGCGCTGACGACCGTCATCCCGGGCGCTCGCTCCAACCGGTTGTCGACGGCGACTCTCCGGGCGCTCCTCGCGAGTGAGGCCGAGCGTCCCGAGTCGCCTTCGGCGTGGGCGATCAACGCGAGCATTGCGGTGCAGTAGGCCTCCACTGCCGGCGCGCCGAGCACCCTCGCCTCGTCGACGCCCTCCGTGAGGAGCTCGACGGCGACGTCGTCACCAACCGTCCATGACCACACGCCGTAGGGGAGGCACGATGCTGCGTGCCAGATGCCGGGTGGAAGACCCTGATAGGCCGCTTCGGCGTCCTCCAGGGCCGGGCGAACCGGTCCGGTGTTGGTGGTCGAGCGAAGGCTGAGCAGGCACAACCGCGCCATCGGATCCGACTCGGGAGCGGACGCCGCTGCCTGTTCACCGAGCCGGAGCCAGATCAACAGCGCCGCCGCCTCACCCAGGCCGAGCGAGGCGAGCGCGGCGGTCAGACACAGACCCGGGTTGCCCAGCACGCGGCTCCGGGGGATCGACTCGATCCAATTCTTGAGGGTCGTGTAGTGACCGTTCGTGTAGTACGGCGGTGTGTGGCCGACGACGAGACGTTCGGTCCGATCGACGTCGGCGGCGGCCAACGCGTGCCGGACCGCACGATCGATGTCACCCTCCACTTCGTACCACCTGCTCGCCCGATCGTGGACCTGGCGCGCCGCGTTCACGTCCTGCCGCTCGAATTCGGCACGCAGGGCATCGCGGAGCAGGCCGTGCATCCGATAGGCACTCTCACGCCGATCGAGTGGAATGACGAGGAGACGGTCGCTGAACAGACGGTGCAGCACCTCGCCCGCGTCGTGACGGCCCAACACCTCGTTGCACAAGGGGCCCGACATCCAGTCGAGCACGCTCACCCTGAGCAGGAAGTCGCGATCGTCGTCGGTCAGGCCCCACAGCCATTCCGTGCCGATGTAGTCGAGCACCAACGCCTCGGAACCGCTGAGCACGCTCCGACTCGACGACGTCGTGCTGCATCTCGGCGAGAGTGGCGAGCCCGGCCAATCGGACACCCACGGGCCACCCCTCGGTGGCGGCAGTCACCTGCTCCACCTGTTCGATGCCGGCCTCGACACCCAAGTCGGCGAGGACGATGGCGACATCGGCGGCCTCGAGCGCAAGATCGTCGACGCCGATCTCGACGGTGGTCGCCTCGACCCGCAACCGCGCGAGCGCCTCGAGCCGGACCGCTCGGCCGACCAGCAGGACCGTCGATCCCGCCGGCACGTTCGAGACGACTGCGCCGAGCAGATCGGTCGCCGACGGGTCGGTGACCCGGTGCACGTCGTCGAGTACCAGCATGAACGGCACCGTGCACCTGCGCACCGCCTGCCCGAGCGCCGAGGCCACCCGCGTCGCGTACATGCCCGGGCTCGCACCCTGGGCGTCGAGGTCGTCACCGTCGAAGTCGGTGACGGCAGTCAGTGCCGCGACCAGATCGGTGAGTAGGACGAAGGCATCGTCGTGCGCCTCCTCCACGTCGATCCACGCCACGCGACGGTGATCCCGCGCCGCAACAGCGCCGGCGTGCGACGTCTTGCCGTACCCCGCTGGAGCGACGATCACGCCGACCCGCACGGCCGATGTGGACAGTCGCTCGAGGACCTTCGTGCGCAACGCCAGGCCGACAGCTGGGCGCGGGGCGTCGAACCGACCGCTTCTGGAGGCATCACCACGATCTGCCCGCTTCATCGGCGGGGACCCTAGTCCGGGTTCCGTCGATCCAGCCCTCGCTCGATTCTTGCTCGGGGGTGGTCGATGGACGACGAGGTCGAGCCGGTTGATCCGGCGGGATCGGTACCCGTGGAGTGGTCGGGATGGGGAGATTCGAACTCCCGGCCTCCTGCTCCCAGCTCTGGCTGAGCGCAATGCCTGCCGTCGGGCAAGGGTGATGGAGCCCAACAGGATCGCGGGGGCAGCTGGCGGCACATCGCCTCGTTCGTCATCGTGCAAGACGACCGCTTCGACGCCACCGCTTCGGTGACCTTCTGTGCGTTCACCACTGATCCGACCGATGCGCCACTCGTCCGATTGCTCGTCGAGGCCGACGAGATGACCGGCATCCGAGACTCCAGTCGGCTGATGGTCGACAAGGTCACCACGAGATCATCCCTGCCGGCGATGACCTGCCGAATGCGCCCAAAGCCTGATCATCGCCTGGCGGAGAAACCTCGCTGCTTCGCCGGTTGCCGGACATCCGATCACCATCGCGCAGCTCGCGCACCCGGAACGTGTGAGGAGTGGCGATCAGTCAGGCGGCGACGGAGCGGTACTCGCGCAGGCGGCGGATGCGCTCCTCGGTGGGCGGGTGCGTCGAGAACAGTCTGGCCATGTTCGCCGAGCGGCTGCTCGGGCCGGCTTCGGCCAACGGGTTGTGGATGTAGGCCGAGGCCTGGGCCGGGTTGACCGGCATCGGTGTCCGATGCGCGAGCACCTCGATGCGCCCGAGCGCATCGGCCAGGCTGTCACCGGACCCGAGCAGATCGGCCGCGCCGCGGTCGGCCTCGAACTCGCGGCTGCGCGACACCGCCATCTGGATGAGACCGGCCGCGATGGGCGCCAGGATTGCCACGGCGAGCATGGCGATCGGGTTCGGGTTCTCCTCGTCGTCGTCACCGCCGAACATCGTCGCCCACATCGCCATGTTCGCGATGAAGCTGATCGCCGTTGCGATCGCCGCTGCCACCGAACCGATGAGGATGTCGCGGTGCTTGACGTGCATCAGCTCGTGCGCCATGACCCCGCGCACCTCGTTGCTGGGCATCGACGCGAGGAGTCCCTCGGTGGCGCACACCACAGCGCGGTCGGGACCGCGCCCGGTCGCGAACGCGTTGGGTTGCGGGCTCGGCGACACGGCGATCGTGGGCATCGGCAGATTCGCCCGCCGCGCGAGGTCGGCGACCATGTCGTAGAACTCGGGATGGTCGTCGCGAGAGATGATGCGTGCCCGGGCGCTCTTCAGCGCCAGCTTGTCGGAGAACCAGTACGAGCCACCGACCATGACGAGTGCGAACACGAGGCCGATGACGAGGGATGCAGTGCTGCCACCGCCGAGCACGCCGGCGACGACGACGATCAATCCGCCGAGGCCGGCGAGCAGGACGCCGGTCTTGAGTGTGTTGGCCATCATGATGAGTGTTCCTCCAGTGATGTGACGTGGACGAGATCAGAAGTCGAAGATCTCCGAGAGCATCGACTTCTTCTTCTTCTTGGACGGGTAGGAGTCGTTCGAGTACTTCCGGTCGTCGTCGTAGCGAGGTCGGGACGCGGGTGGTGGCGGGGGCGCTGCCACAGGGGCGGTGGCCGATGCACGTTCGATGATCTTGTCGAGTTCACCGCGGTCGAGCCAGACGCCACGGCAGATCGGGCAGTAGTCGATCTCGACGCCGCTACGGTCGGCCATGACGAGTGTCGTATCTGAGCAGGTGGGGCATTTCATCGGGGGGCTCCTTTCTGTGGGCGAGCCACATGACGGGATCGGAGAAGGCCGGTCAGTCCTCGTCGCCTTCGTTGTCACCTTCGTCGTCACCGCCGGTGTCGTCGGTCCCGGTCTCGATCGTGGTGTCGTCGGGCGGTGAGTCCTCGTCCGTGTCTGTGTCGCTGGCGCAGCTGGTGAGGACCGCTGTGAGCAGGAGGGCGCTCGTGACGCGGCGGGTGCGGGTGCTGATCATGTCGGGCTCGTTTCCAGGTGGTGGTCGGGGTGGGTCAGTAGCGGAGGATCGCAGCGATGTGGTGGTGGTCCGCGAGAACACCGTCGTTGACGATGATCACAGCACCGCCGTGATGCAGGACGGTTTCGATGGTGTCGTCGACGATGTCGTCGTTGACCTCTGGGTGGTGGGCGTCCTCGGCAGGATGGAGTTGGTTGTTGTGGTCGATGCGGGCCGGAAGGGTGTAGTTGTTCTCGACGACGAGGGTGTCGATGCGACCGTCATGGGCGAGGGGCCAGATTTCGTGGATACCCCCGGCATAGCGGTTGGCGGACAATGCGTTGTCGAGCTGTCCCAGGGCGCGAGTGGCGTCGCGGCGGAGCCAGTCGCTGACCAGGGGCCAGGCGGCGTGGTGGAGGTCGGTGGTGCTCGTCCGGTCGTGGTTGCCGGCGATCACGCCGATGGGGTCGTCGAGGGTGGGAGCGAGCTTGCGAATGGAGCGTTGAACGCCTGCGATCACGGTGGGCAGCGGAGAGGTGGTGCGTTCGTGCCGAAGATGGTGGTCGAGGTCGCGGGCCCATGTGGCAGGACTGTGGTCGTCGCGGCGGGTCAGTGGCCACGTGTCGTCGCGCTGTTCGACGAGTCGTTGCCGGTCGCCGATGAACAGGCGGCTGCGTTGCTCGCTGATGGTGATGACGCGGTACGTAGCGGCGCGATTGAGGTCGGCGACGAGGTCGCGTGTGGTGAACGTGTCGTCGATGGTGGCGCGTTCGTCGATGCGGTGCCCGAGGCGGACGGCGCCGCCGTGGTCAGGGGACACGAACAGGGCGAGCGCGTGGGTGGATGGCTGCAGGGCGTTTTCGTTGATGAGAACGCGGAGGCGATCGATCAGATCGTGACGGAGGCCGTCGGTGATGTCGCCGTCGAGTCGGTCACTGATCTGCACAGTGAGTCGTGACGCCGCGTCGAGTTCGCTCGCCGTGAGAATGACACCGGGAGTGGTGTTGATGAGCACGGTGATGCTCGGGTAGCAGCGTTGCCGTTGTAGTTCCGCGAGGGTCGCGTGAGTCATGGTCAGCTCCTTCGTGACGATGGTGGGGGCGTCGACATGTGGTGCCGTTACGCCAGGGTTGACGGTTTGCCAGTCGACCAGCTGTTCGGTGGCAGGAACGACGATCGCGGCGCCGGTCATGGAGACGGTCGGTCGCGCCGTCCGGTGCCGACTACCGTTGTTGGTCTTCGTGGGCATGGGTGACCTTTCGATGGACGTACGTCCGCTCGAAGGTCTCTCCGCTCAAAGGAGCCGGACTGCCGGGACCGATCGTGGTCCGTGATGGCGACAGTGCCCGTCGGGATACTCCCCTTCGTCGAAGACTCTAGCGTCCGAGTGTCGCAGCGGACCGGAGAAATGTGTGCATGTCGAGACCCCAGAAACGGGGCATCTGTTCCAACCACGATCAGGGAACCGGCCACCAGCCGGCGGATCCAACCTGTTCTCCGTGAGCGCTCCGATGCCGACGACGAGACCTGGTGGATGTGGTCGGGATGGGGAGATTCGAACTCCCGGCCTCCTGCTCCCAAATCTGACTGAGCGCAATATCGGTGAGATCCGCCTCGTACCGGATCGTGTCCAATCATACCGTTGAGCAGGGACGACGTGCGGACGAGCTGACACCGGCCGGACAGGCTGACACCGGCTGGTGCACCTCGGATTGATAGAACCCGGAGTGATCCTGGATGAACACCGAGAAGTCCCAGACCGTGTGCAACCCCATGGTGACGATCAGGGTGCCGGTGAGCCGGCGGGTGACGTAATACGTGAGCCCGACGGCGAAGGCGAACACCACCTGCTGCACGGTGCTGCTCGCACTCTGTCCGAAGTATGCGTTGGGCAGGTGGAGCAGGCTGAAGGTGGCGCCGGAGAACACCCGCACCCACTTCTCGTGCATGGATCCGCGGCCCCGGACGATCGCGAGGCCACGGGTCAGGAGTTCCTCGGAGAATCCGACGAGGAGCACTCCGATCGCCAGCCACGGGGCGTACTCGCCGACACCGTCGATCCCGCGCCCACTTGGTCGTCGGCAGGTTGGCGATGGCGCCGAGGAGGAGCAGCACGGGGATGCTCCGCATCCACCTGCTGCCCACCTTGCGGGGCTCGTGGATGGCGGGCTTCCACCAGCCGAGAACCGTGGTCACGATGACCAGGTAGACGGCGCCCAGGGCAATGGCGAGGACGACGCCCTCGTGGACGTTCTCGACCGTGTCGTCGACCGTCGGGAACACAGCATCATCACCCAACCGGGTGATTGGGATCCACCAGCGAAGATCACCGTGGCATCACGCCCCTTCGGACCGCGCCTTCGACGAGCCGTTGGGTCGTTACGTCGTTGATTCGTCGGATGGACGCAGACGCTTGCGGTACCAGAACGTGTCGGTGCCCGATGGGAACTCGTCCACACGACCCATGACTTCGTAGCCGTTCTGCTCGTACAAGGCTCGGGCCTGGAAGCCGTAGGTGAAGTGAACGGTTTGCGAGCATCCGCGTGCGGCCGCCTCTGCTTCGGCGGCAAGGAGGAGTTGGGTGGCCAGCCCGCGACCGCGAAGATCCGGCTGCACCCAGAGGCTCTGCAGCTCGCAGCAGTCTCCCCACGTCCATCCGGCGATACCGGCGACGACCTTGCCACCATCACGCACGAAGATCGCCAAGTCGACTTCTTCACCGAGACCCATTGCGATGGACGCCTCACGACGGATGTGGGTTTCGAGGACTTCGAGGTCGAGCGGGTCGGGGTGGATCTCAACCTCGAAGTCCACGGGGGCTACCTGTCAGTCGCTGACGATCTGCTCGATCAGTGACACATCGTCGAAGTAGGTCCGGAACGAGCGGATCTTTCCGTCGCGGAAGTCGGCCATTGTGGCACCGGCCAACACGACGTGGCGTCCCGTTGCTTCCACCACGACGTCTTCATCGAGCATGAGCGGACCGGTGTGGTCGGCTTCGACGACCCACTCGGCGAACGCCTTGTTGCCGACTTCGTCGAGACCACGGAACATGATGACGACGTTCGAGAACGCAAGCTCGTGCAACACGGACAACGCCAGGAGTGCGTCCAAACCTGACACGCTCGCGTACGGCGACCATCCCACGACGTCGTCGGTGAACAGTGTGCTCAAATCGACGGAAGCGCCACCGACTTCGGCCTCGAGAGCCTTCAACAGAACTTCCTTGTTCGAATCCCCCATCACAGCCCCAGTACCTTGGCCTTTGCCGACGCGAACTCCTCGTCGGTCAAGGCACCCGAAGTGTGCAGTGCGGCGAGGTGATCGATTTCGTCGTACGGGTCTGCTGGTGCCGGCGCGTACTGAGCGGGGGGCGGTGCTTGTTCCTCGTACTGCTCCGCAGGCGCTTCGTTGTTCTGCCGCGTTCTTCTTTGCTACGTGGTGACCGACTGCCGCTCCGACCGCCGCTCCGGCGACGAGCGACCGGCGCCTGGTACGTCGTCTCATACCCATGGGAAAACCCTCCTGATTGACATGCCCGACGAAGAACTCCTCGGATGAAACCAGCCTGCCACGGACCGTTGGAAGCAGCGTCCTCCACAATGGACGAAACGTCTGCCTGAGCGCTCGGCCCCCGTCGTTACCAAAGGGTCCTGCCCAGGCGCCGGACTACATTGAGCAAATGCGGACGCCGATCAAGAGTGACCCGGACCCGATGTACGCCGAGTTCGAAGTGCACCGCACGATGATCCGCGACATCGTGCGCACCGACGCCTTCCGACGCGCAATCGACTCGGTGGTCCGCCCCGGCGACGTCGTGCTCGACGTCGGCGCAGGAAGCGGCATTTTGAGCGTGTTCGCCGCACGAGCGGGTGCGGCGCGGGTCTACGCCGTGGAGCGCACAACGATCGCTGTCTTGGCGCAGGAGTTGGCCGCCGCGAATGGGGTCGCAGACGTTGTCGAGGTAATCCAGGGTGATCTCTTCGACATTGACCTGCCCGAACAGGTCGACGTCATCGTTTCTGAGTGGCTCGGAGGGTTCGGCATCGACGAAGGGATGCTCACTCCGGTCATCGCAGCCCGTGACCGTTGGCTCAAGCCGGGCGGCGCCATGATCCCCAGCTCGGTCACGGCGTGGGCCGGCCTGGTCCACGATCGCTATCTCGACGACATGGTGGAGTTCATGCGGAACAACCCGTACGGCGTCGAGCTCGACGATCTGATCGAGAAGACCGTCAACGAGATCTCCTACTCCGGCTCGTTCCGTCATCTCGAGGCCGGTGACATGCGCTCAGAGGGCAGTCCACTCTGGGTGACTGACACGCAGACGATTCCGCTCGAGGAGGCGCAGGCGGCTCACGCCGCCGAGATCCGGCTTGCGATCCACGAGCAGGGGACGGCCAATGCGCTCGCGCTGTGGTTCAGTGCAGAGCTGGCCCCCGGCGTTTCGCTCTCTGTGGGCCCCGGTGATCCAGCGACGCACTGGGGTATGACGACGGCCCCGTTGCGTTCGTCAGTGGAGCTGATGCCCGGCATGGTCGTGCGCTCCAAAGTACGAACTGCTCCGGCTCATCCGGCGGGAACATGGACGCGCTGGGCCGTCGCCATGCCTGGCGGCGACTGGGAGGAGCACGATGAACAAGCGATCTGGGAGGAGATCGACGACTGAACGATCCGTGCATCGCGGACACCGGATCGAGCCAGCCGCCGGTGGCCATCGCGCGCCGCCCGGCGACCTTGTGGCGCGTGCTGTGGATTCGTCGTTCCCGAAGTTCGCTGCTGGCGCCGCCGAGCGGCGGGTGATCGTTTGGATCACTACGGTGGATCGCCCGTTGCCATCCGGTCCAGGCTCGCTCGGACCTGACCTTGACCCGAGAGTCTTCAAGCGTCACTCGGTGAACCCGACTCCTGACCACATGTCGTCATGTCTTCCGGCTCAGGAGTGGTCGAGTGCTGTCAACTGACCCGAGCGCCCGGTAGACCTGGTAGATGTGGTCGGGATGGGGAGATTCGAACTCCCGGCCTCCTGCTCCCAAAGCAGGCGCGCTAACCAAGCTGCGCTACATCCCGGATGTGGCGGGTCATCCTACTGATCGACGTCCGATTGCCTCACAGTGCAATTGCCGTGGTCGTCGACGCCGGTGGCTGCGGCCATCTCCGCTCACCGACCGACAAGCCATCCTCGGCGAACGCCGTCGCCAACTGGTGCACGTGCAGCTCGCGACGACGGTCGGTGCTGTCGGCATTGGTGATGACCGCGACCACATCGAGGTAGGCCGCGCGGAACACCGGGCCGTGACCCTCCCCGACCCCGGCGAGAGCATGGCCCAACTCGTGAGCAGCGGTGGCAATGGTCGTCTGTGCTCGGGCGAGCCGGATCGTCGCACGTCCTCCCTGCGCCACCACCTCGCAGCGGGTACTCGATGAGGCTGCGTCGGCTCGCGACGCCAGCACCTCGACCGCCGGGCCGGCCCACCACTCCCCCTTCACGACCAGCTCCATCCGCGCGGCGATGCCACCGAACTCCCCCACGTCTTCCAGGTCGGTGCCCTCGAACGCCCGGAGTTCGGCCGCGTACACCGCGGATCGATCGACGTCCACCGTTCAGCCCGACCCGAGCGCCGGCCGACCGGCCAGGCGCGCCCGGCCGACGTCGACACGGTCCGCGGCCGCCGCACCGGCACTCCACCCGGTCGCCTGCGCAGCGCCCGGGGCCCGCGCCGTCCTGACGCGACCGAAGGACTCCCTCGCGAACTCGTCGACCCGCCGACTCCGCTCGAGGAGAGCCACCTGTGTGAGGACGACTCGATCGTCGGCCGTGGTCACGTCGGCCTCGGCATCCCGCCGGGAATCAGCGAGCAGCTCCCTCATCCGGTCGGCATACCCGAAGAGGAACGATCGGCGGAACCTCTGCGTTGCTGCCGAGGTGGCACGTCGCTCCGAGGCCATCCGGGCCGCTGCTTGCCCGTGGAGCGAGTGATACATCAGCTCGACGACATCGAGATCGGAGCGGTAGCCGGCCACGTACGCCACCGTGCCGGCCGGTGTGGCGCCGAAGACGACGCGGGCATCATGCGTCGCGGCAACAGCCATCAGCAGGGCGAGACGGGCCCGAACGTAGGCGCCTCGTCCGAGTGAGATCTCCCGAACGACGAGATCGTGCCGGTCGCCGGCCTCGGCCACACGGTCCGGATCGATCCGGTGTCGGGCGACGAGCTCCGCAGCCTTGCGCGCGAACGCGTCGGCCTCGTGGGGATTCGACGTGGCCGCCGCCTTGTCCATGAGCTTGCGCACGCGCTGCAGCAACGCACGGTGACCACCCCCGTCGTCGTGGGGGTAAGTTGTCGAGACCATTCAGAACATGTCCTGATTGGGAACGAGACTCACACTGCGAGCGTACGACGATGAACCAGACACGACAGACTCCCGTCCTCGACACGGGCCGTGGTGCGGTCGACGGGCGCACCATGCGTCGGGACCGCAACCGCACTGCGGTGATCACGGCGCTCCTCGACATGATCCGCGAGGGCGACCTGCACCCGGGCGCGGCCGAGATCGCGGAACGCGCCGGAGTCTCGCACCGTTCGGTCTTCCGGTATTTCGACGATCTCGACGACCTCGCCCGTACAGCGATCGACCAGGCCTTCCAGGACGCCGCTCCACTGAGCACCATCCCCGACGCAGGGCATGGCACCTTCGAAGAGCGAGTCGCCAATCTCGTCGATGCGCGCCTCGCGTTGTTCGCCTTCGTCGATGGAACGATGCAGCTTGCCCGTCTCCGTGCCTACACGATCCCGTCGATCGACGAGGAGATCGCCGTGATCGCCGACCAGTTCCGCGACCAGACCCGCGAGCACTTCGCAGTCGAGTTGGCCGCCCGAGCCCAGTCCGAGCGCGACTTCATCGTCGATGCTGTGGTGGTCCTCACGAGCTACGACTCCTACGCGATCCACACCCGACTCTTCGCCAGCTCCATCGAGCGCACCCGTGCAGCGTGGATCGTCGGGCTGTCCGCCCTCCTTCGCATCTGAGGGTCACACGCCGAGCCCGATAGGGTGTCGGCTCTTGCGGACGTAGTTCAACGGCTAGAACCTCAGCCTTCCAAGCTGATGATGCGGGTTCGATTCCCGTCGTCCGCTCCAATTTCTTCCGGTGAGTCGGGGTCGGAGTCTTCCGACCCTTGGCCCGCTCGCCGTCGAATGCGCACGATGACCCCATGAGGGCCCGATCCCGCAGTCGGCGCATACTTCCCGAGTCCGGCCGGGTCAGGCTGAGCAACGGCGCTCGAGGTTGGCTGCTCGTCACGGTCGGAGCGCTCGCAGTCGCCAGCGGCATCGGGCTCATCCCACAGTTCGTCGAGAACCTTCCGTCGACCGGCGCTCTGCTCTCGATCGTCGGCATCCTCGGCGGGGCAGCTCTCGTGGTCATCGGTGCGCGTGGCGCGCTTCATGACCGAACACCCGGCCTGAAGATCGGTGGTGTGATCGGGGTCGTCCTGGTCGTCGGGGTCGCCGCCTGGATCGTGTCGCCCGCCGTGGCTGCGACCAATGTCCCACCGTCGACGATCACGCGAACGCCCGGCGATCTGGCGCTCGACTACGAGGCGGTCACGCTCAGCACCTCCGACGGGGTGGAACTCGCCGCCTGGTTCGTGCCGTCGACGACGTCAGCCGCGGTCGTCATGATGCACGGTGCAGGGTCCACGCGTTCCGACGTGCTCGACCAGGCTGCGGTGCTCCACCGCAATGGGTTCGCGACGCTGCTGCTGGACGCGCGCGGCCACGGCGACAGTGACGGCACCGCGATGGACTTCGGCTGGTACGGCGATCTCGACGTCGGTGCGGCGGTGGCGTACCTCGCCGGACGTGACGACGTCGATCCCGATCGGATCGGTGCCGTCGGTTTCTCGATGGGTGGCGAGGAGGTCATCGGTGCTGCCGCCAACCCGCTGATCGCCGCCGTGGTCGCCGAGGGCGCGACAGCTCGGACCGCATCCGACAAGGCCTGGCTGTCCGACGTGTACGGCTGGCGTGGCTGGGTGCAGGAGCAGGTCGAGAAGGTGCAGTTCGGCGTGACCGACCTGCTCACCGATGCGTCGTCGCCCACGGCTCTGCGGACGGCTGTCGATCGTGCGTCCGACACGCCGTTCCTCCTGATCGCTGCGGGCACGGTCGCCGACGAGGGCCACGCGGCGACGTGGATCCAGAGCGCAGCCCCCGAACGTGTGAACGTGTGGACGGTCGAGGGTGCGGGCCACGTCGATGGGCTCGACACGCAACCGGACGAGTGGGAACGCCAGGTGGTCGAGTTCCTCGGAGAACATCTGGGGCCCTCATGAGCCCCCGTGCAGCGATGATCGCTGTGTCGAACACCAACCGTCGCGTCAGCCGACGGCGATGAGGTCGACGACGAAGACCAGGGTCTCGTTGGGAGCGATGACGCCGCCGGCCCCGGCCGCGCCGTAGCCCATGTGCGGCGGGATCGTGAGACGCCGACGGCCGCCGACCCTCATGCCCTGTACGCCGTCATCCCACCCCTGGATCACCTGACGACGACCGAGGCCGAACTGGAACGGCTCCATCCGGTCCCACGACGCGTCGAACTGCTCGCCGGTCGACCACGACACGCCCACGTAGTGCACGGTGACGTTCGTACCTGCGGTTGCCTCGTCGCCCTCTCCGACGGTCTCGTCCTCGATGACGAGTTCGGTGGGCGGGTTTTCCTGCGGGATCGTGACCTCTGGCTTGCGCATGGACGACGACGCTACCGGCGCGTCGGCGCCATGGCCGTACGAAGGGGAGCGCCTGCCAGAATGCGCACATGCCCGGTGCCTTCCTCCATCCGTTCGCCAAGCCGACGCGAGAGCGCTTCATCACGATCGCCCGTGGCGAAGGGTCGCTGCTGTGGGACGCCGACGGCAACGAGTTGATCGACGCCATGGCGAGCCTCTGGTACTGCCAGGTCGGCCACGGCCGCACGCGAGATCGCCGACGCCGTCGCCCGACAGATGGGCACGATCGAGGCGTACTCCTGCTTCGATCCGTTCACGAATGCACCCGCCGATGCCCTGGCCGAGCGGATCGCGTCGCTCACCCCGATGCCCGACGCTCGCATCTTCTTCGCCGGCTCCGGGTCGGAGGCCGTCGACTCGGCCATGAAGCTCGCACGGCTCGACCCACGTACAGAACGGTCATCCCGAGCGGCGTCTCATCATCTCGCGGGTTCGCGGCTACCACGGCACGAACTACGGCGGCACCAGCGCGCAGGGCATCACGCTCAACAAGCAGGGCTACGGCGAACTCCTCGCCGACGTGGTGCAGGTGCCGAGCGACGACGTCGAGGCACTGTCGGTGCTGATGGCCGAACGGTCCGACGAACTCGCAGCTGTCATCACCGAGCCGGTCCAGGGCGCCGCCGGCGTGTTCCCACCGGTCGACGGCTACCTCGCGGAAGCCCGCCGCCTCTGCGACCAGCACGGGGCGCTGCTGATCTTCGACGAGGTGATCACCGGCTTCGGTCGTCTGGGCACCTGGTTCGCGGCGCGAGCACTACGGCGTCACCCCTGACATGACCACCTTCGCCAAGGGCGTCACCTCCGGCTACCAGCCGCTCGGCGGGGTGATCGTCGGGCAGGCGGGTCCGCGAAGCTCTGGAGGCCGACCCCGACTTCATCCTGCGACACGGCTACACGTACTCCGGCCATCCGGCGGCCTGCGCCGGCGCACTCGCCAACCTCGACATCATCGAGCGCGAGGGCCTGCTCGACGCTGCCGTACACGTCGGGTCGCCGACTCGGCAGCGGGCTGCGGGCGCTCGAAGCCGACGGCACCGTCGACCACGTCCGCGGCGACGTCGCGATCTTCGGCGTCCAGCTGCACGCGCACACCGACGCCATGCGCGTACGCGACCGGATGCTGGAGCTCGGCGTGGTCACCCGCGCCATCGGCACCGAGACCGTCACCTTCTGCCCGCCGTTCGTCACCACCGACGAGCAGGTCGACCGCATCGTCGACACCCTCGCCGCGGCACTCGCCGACATCGGCGGGGCCTGACGACGGCCGACGTGCGAACATGACCGGGTGAGCGACTCCGTCACCGCCGAGCCCCTGTACAACCCGTTCGACCCCGCGTTCCGGGCGAATCCGTATCCGTTCTACGACGTGTTGCGCGAGCGGGCGCCGGCATTCGACACCGGATTCGGGCTCGTGGTACTCACCCGGTACAGCGACGTGTCCCACGCGCTGCGCAGCAACGACTTCAGCCGCGACATCGACGCCAACGCCACACCGAGCGACGATGCCGTCGCGCAGCGCCGACGCCTGCGCCGAGCACGAGGATCGAAGTCCATCCTGAACCTCGACCCGCCCGACCACACCCGCTTGCGACGACTCGTCTCGAAGGCGTTCACGCCGACCGCCATCGACGCGCTGCGCACGGGCATCGTGCAACAGGTCGACGCCGTCCTCGATCGGGCCGCCGAGCGCGGCACCATGGAGTTGGTCGACGAGCTGGCGTTCCCCGTGCCGTTCCAGGTGATCTCCGACCTGCTCGACATCCCACAGGATCGGTCGGCGGAGATGCGCGAGTGGGGCCAACTCCTCACCGCGTCTCTCGAGCCGACCGCCACCCTCGAGACACTCGATGCCGCCGAGGACGCGTTGGCGCAAATGGGCCGTTACCTCGTCGACATCGTGGAACTCCGGCGCCGCAACCTCGGCGGCGACGTCCTGTCCGCGTTGATCATCGCCGAGGAGGAGGGCGACCGACTGAGCACCGAGGAGCTGCTGTCGTTCGTGATCCTGCTGTACGTCGCCGGCCACGAGACCACCGTGAACCTGATCGGCAACGGCATGCTCGCGCTGCTGAGGAATCCGGCCGAACTCGATCGGTGGCGTCGCGATCCGTCGCTCGATGCGAACGCCGTCGACGAACTCCTGCGCTACGACGGCCCGGTACAGCACACCGTTCGAGTGGCCATGGTCCCGATGTCGTTCGGCGAAGGGTCACAGCGGGTCGACATCGAACCGGGCACGTCGGTGCTCACGGTGCTCGGCGCCGCCAACCACGATCCGGCGGTCTTCGACGATCCACACGCGCTGCGGCTCGACCGCGCCAACGCGAACCGGCATCTCGCGTTCGCTGCGGGGATCCACTACTGCCTCGGGGCGTCACTGGCGCGGCTCGAGGCCACGGTCACGTTGGGACGTCTGATCCGTCGGTTCGACGAGATCGAACTGCTCAGTGAACCGACCTTCCGTGACCGGCTCACGATCCGCGGAGTCGACCGTATGGAGCTGGCGTTGCGGTGACCCGCCGGACGGCCCCGGCCGTCAGGGGTTCAACAAACGGATGAGGCTGCTGGTGTCCCACCGGTCGCCGCCCATCGCCACGACCTGCTTGTAGAACTGGTCGACGAGCGCCGTCACCGGCAGTCGAGCCCCGCTGCGATCGGCTTCGTCGAGCACGATGCCGAGGTCCTTGCGCATCCATTCGACGGCGAAGCCGAACTCGAATTCGTCGGCGGCCATCGTGCGGGCCCGGTTGTCCATCTGCCAGCTCTGCGCCGCACCCTTGCCGATCACGTCGACGACCTGGTCGACGTCGAGGCCGGCGAGCTTGGCGAAGTTCACGCCTTCGGCGAGGCCCTGGAGGAGGCCGGCGATGCAGATCTGGTTGACCATCTTGGTGAGCTGCCCGGCGCCGGCCGGGCCGAGCCGGACACACGACTTGGCGTACGCGTCGATCGACCTCCTCGGCCCGGTCGAACACCTCGACGTCGTCGCACCCGCACATCACCGTGAGCTGGCCGTTCTCGGCTCCCGCCTGGCCACCCGACACCGGGGCATCGACGAATCCGACGCCGCGTTCGGCGCACGCCGCCGACGAGCTCCCGCGCCACCCCGGCCGACGCCGTCGTGTGGTCGATCAGCACCGATCCGGCCGACATCGCCGCAAGCGCCCCGCGAGGGACCGAGGACGACCTCGCGAACGTCGTCGTCGTTGCCGACGCACAACGCCACGAAGTCGGCGTCGGCAGCTGCCTCGGCCGGCGTCGGCGCCGCTCGATTGCCGTTGAGTGCCACCCAGGCGAGCGCCTTGGCCGCCGTGCGGTTGTAGACGACGACCTCGTGGCCCGGCCTTCGCCAGATGCCGGGCCATCGGGAGCGCCCATCACGCCCAGTCCGAGAAATGCGACCTTGCTCATGGTCGCCGAGTCTGGCACGCCCGTCGTGCGACACTGCCCAGGTCGTGGAGGACCGGCGAGACGAGTCGCCGTGGTGCGTCTGACGTGGAACGTGCACGGATCCGCAGGGCCCGACATCGAGTCGATCGCCGCGGCGATCCGAGCCGAGTCGCCCGACATCGTGGTCATCCAGGAGATCCGCAAGGCGCCAGGCCGGAGTCGCTGGCGCTCGGCCCTCGTCGATGCGGTACTCGTGGGCGCTCAAGCACAACGCCGTACACGAAGGCAATGTGGTGGCGATCCGAGGGGATGGCGATCATGACGCCTCACCTGCTCGACGCCGTCGGGCACACGGAGATCTCCGACGAGCAGCCGATGCGGAGCTGGCGGCGCCGGATCGCCCAGTGGGCCCTGCGTCGGCCGAGCCGACCGCGTCGATGCTGATGATCTACAACCTGCACCTGTCGCCGCACGAGATCGCCGACTCCCGACGATCCGAGGCCGCGCGGGTGAACGAGATCGTGGCGGCGATCGGTGACGACCCACCGCCGATCGTTGCCGGCGACTTCAACGACGCCGGACGACCCGTCGATCATCGACGCCCTCCCCGGCGATCGAGCACGTCGCTGCCGTCGAACACCAATCCGTCCGAGGCACCGACACAGGCGCTCGACCACGTCCTGCTTGCCGGCGAACGCGATCGACGTGTCGATCGACGTACCCGCCGGGGGAGCCGACTGGGCAGCGATCTCCGACCACCTCCCGGTGACGGTCCGCTTCTCGCTCCCGAGTGTCACAGAAGGGGTCTGACCCGTTCTGCACGACCCTGTTGCGGGGTCTACTTCTTCTTCTTGGCTTCGGCGGCCGGGGCCTTGAGCACGCCCTTGGCGAGCGCGTCGTCGAGGTAGGCCTCGGCCTCCTCGGCCGACACCTTCAGCGCCGGCGAGATCTCGGAGATGAGGTTGACGCGGGCCCGCTCGTACATGGTGCGCTCGGCGGCCGACAGCGACGCGTCGCGGTTGCGAGCGGCGAGGTTCCGGACCACTTCGGCGACCTGGTACACGTCGCCGCTCTTGAGCTTCTCCTGGTGGTTCTTGAAGCGACGGCTCCAGTTGGACGGCACACGGGGGTCGGGCTTCGCGAGCACGGCCACGAGGTCCTCGAGCTCGTCGGCCGACACGGGCGGACGCACGCCGACCTCGTCGGTGCTGGAGATCGGCACCTTGAGGGTCATCTCGTTGATGACCGTCTTGAGGATCAGATAGTCCTGCTTCTCGCCGAAGAACTCCATCTTCTTGGTCCCCATGCACGACGCATGCGCCGTGCTGGGGATAGATGACGGTTTCGCCCTTCTTGAACTTCACGCAGAACCTCGCCTGATCGGGGGTGGGGGCCGCGGGTGGACGCAGCGCTCCTCAAGGCTACAGCGCCCTCGCGCCGTTGTGTCCCACGTGAGCGGAAAGCGGTGTGCGGTGCCATGATCGCGACATGACGCTCGAACTCGTCCCACTGTGCACGGCCACTGTCACGCTCGCCGAGACCATTCCCGTGTCGTCGACCCTCGCGATCGGCGAGGTGATCGGGCTCCGCATGGAGGGCGAGCGCATTCGCGCCGACCTCAAGGGCAATGCCGCTGCGGACTGGATCACGATCTCGCCGGAGGGCTACGGCACGCTCGACGTGAAGGCGACCGTCGAGACCGACGACGGCGCGATCATCCACATGACCTACAGCGGTCGTCTGCTGTTCGACAGCCTGACCGTCTACGCCGCGCCGCTGTACCACACCGGCGACGAGCGGTACGCGTGGATGAACCGCATCCAGGCCGCCGCCAAGGGCACGTTCACCGCGGACGGCAAGCTCGTCTACGAGATCCACGAACTTCGCTGACGCATGGGGCAGGTCGAGCCGAACGCTGCGTTCGCCCCGCACGATCCGGCGTTCATCGCCGACCCGTATCCGGCGCTCAACGCGTTGCGCGAGGCGACACCGGGATTCTGGAACGAACAGACCGGGCAGTGGACGATCACCCGGTTCTCCGACGTCCACGAGACGCTGCGCGATCGCCGACTCGGCCGTTCGTACACGCCGCGCTACACGCACGCCGAGTTCGGTCGACCCGAGCCCGACCCGAGGTGGGCAGCCTTCCACCAGCACGAGGCCTGGTCGCTGCTGTGTCTCGAACCGCCCGATCACACCCGCATCCGGCGGCTGGTCGCCAAGGTGTTCACCCCACGCGCGGTGACCGCCATGCGACCGGAGATCGAACGCTGGTCGGACGAACTCCTCGACGCGTGCCGCGACAAGGGCCGATTCGAGTTGCTCGCCGACTACGCCCAGCCGTACTCGGTGGCGGTCATCTGCTCGATGCTCGGCGTCCCCCGTGAGGACACCCAGGCGCTGCTCGACTGGTCGCACGCGATCGTGAAGATGTACGAGCTGGCTCCCACCGACGAGGTGATGGTCGACGCGAACCGGGCCGCCGCCGAGTACATCGAGTACACGAAGGCGCTGATCGCCGAGAAGCGGCGAGCGCCCGACTCGTTGCTCGTCTCCGAACTCGTCCGCGTCGAGGACGAAGGCGACACCCTGACGGAGGCCGAGATCATCTCGACGACCATGGTGTTGCTCGAGGCCGGCCACGAAGCAACGGTGAACACGCTCGGCAACGGACTGCGGGCACTGATGCTCCACCGTGGCGAGTGGGAACGTCTCGCCGCGGCGAGGTCCCCGCGAAGGCCGCGGTCGAGGAGTTGCTGCGATGGGACGCGCCACTGCAGTTGTTCGAGCGTTGGGTGCTGGAGCCCGGTGTGGTGATCGCGGGCCAGGAACTCGAGGTGGGCCAGGAGGTCGCCATGCTCTTCGGCTCGGCCGAACGGGACCCGCGGCGTTTCGACGACCCCGACCGATTCGACGTCGGTCGGAACGATCCGGCCCACATCGCCTTCGGCGGGGGCATCCACTTCTGTGTCGGCGCGCCGCTCGCTCGCCAGGAGATCGAGGTGTCACTGGCCGGACTGGTTCGACGCTTCCCTCGCCTGGCGTTGGCGGCCGAGCCGACCTACCACCCCAACTTCGTGATCCGCGGTCTCACCGGCCTGCAACTCTCCGTCACGTAGCCGTTGCACAGCGCCCTCGGCACGATTCGAACGTGCGCGCTACGGATTAGAAGGCCGTTGCTCTATCCAACTGAGCTACGAGGGCTTTCGGTCAACGCTAGCGGGCAGCCAACTCGGTAGCGCAGGAAGCCGAGGGCGGTGATGACCGAGAACTGGCGCATCTGCTCGCGCTGGCCGGGCAGGCGGGCGTGGCGGACCTCGTCGAACCCGGGCCCGACCAGGCCGACGTACAGCGTGCCGACCGGCTGGCCGTCCTGCTCGTCGGGGCCGGCCACCCCGGTCAGCGACAGCCCGACGTCGGCACCGAGACGCTCGCGCACGCCGTGGGCCATCTGGCGGGCGGCGGCCTCGCTCACCACCGGCCCCTCCCCCACGCCGAGCAGCGTCTGCTTGACCTCGGTGGCGTAGCTGACGATCGCCCCACGGAACACGTCGCTGGCCCCGGGAATCGCCGGTCAGCCGGGCGCCGACGAGTCCGCCGGTGACCGACTCGGCCGTCGCCAGCGTCAGCCCCCGCTGGCGGCACAGCTCCAGCACGACCGATTCCATCGTGTCGTCGTCGGTGCCGAACACGAGGTCGCCGAGCTCGGCGCGCACCACCTGCTCCCAGTGATCGAGCTGCGCGGTGCACTCGGCCGAGCGTCGGCGCCTTGTGCGTCAGGCGCACCTTGAGCCCCTCCCAGCCGCTGGCCAGGAACGCCAGCGTCGGCGTGTCGGGGCCCTCGAGCTGCTCGATGACGTGGTCGAGGCGCTCGTTGAGCCCGCTCTCGCTCTCGCCCCAGGTGCGCAGCACCCGGCTGGCGATCACCGAGTCGTCGCCGCTGCGGCGGCGCAGGTCGGGCAGGATCGCCCGGTGCACCATGTCGTACATCTCGTGCGGCACGCCGGGCACGGCGTAGACGACCTTGTCGACGCCGTTCACCGTCACCGGGCAGATCAGGCCCGGCGCCGTGCCGCGGGTCTGCGGGATGATCGTCGCACCGACCGGCACCTGGCCTGGCGCAGGTTGTTCTCCGCCATCCGGCGGCCACGCGCCGCGAACATCTCGCGGATCACCTCGGCGACCGCGTCGTCGGTGCACCAGTTCGACGCCCATCACCGCGGCGATCGCGTCACGGGTGAGGTCGTCGTGGGTCGGGCCGAGCCCGCCGCACATGATCACCGCGTCGGCGCGACTCGAGCAGCCGCCGCAGCTGCGTCTCGATCCGCCCGACGTTGTCGCCGACCTTGACCTGCACCAGCGAGTCGATGCCGTTGGCGGCGAGCTCGCCGCCGATCCACGCCGAGTTCGAGTCGATGATCTGGCCGAGCAGCAGTTCGGTGCCGACGGCCAGGACGTCGCAGCGCAGCGTCATTCGGCGGTCGCCGCTCGGCCGACCCGCCGAGTCCTCGTCGACTGCATCCGGCGCCGCGGCCTCGAGCTGACGAGCCCGCCACAGGTACTGGGCACCGCTCACGAGCGCGAGCACCACGGCGATCCACAGGAACGAGTTCCACAGCCACGTGGCGTCGACGGCCGTGAGCGGCAGCAGGGCGAAGCCGACCGCCAGCTGCTGGCACACCGTCTTGTACTTGGCGAGCCTGATCGCCGGCACGCTGATGCCCTTGCCGCCGACGAGCACCCGGTACACGCTGATGACCACCTCGCGGGCGGTGATGATCACCACCGGCACGACCCAGAACACGCCGGTGCTCACCAGGGTGAACATCGCGCCGAGGATCAGCACCTTGTCGGCGAGCGGATCGAGGAATGCGCCGGCCGAGGTGGTGCCCTGACGACGGGCGAGGTAGCCGTCGACGAAGTCGGTCGAGCAGAACAGCGAACCACATCACGAACGCGATCCACGATCCGAACTCGTCGTTCGGGGATCACCCAGAACATCAGCGGCGACAGCAGCAGCCGGCCGACCGTGATCGGCGTTGGCCCAGGTCGCGAGCTTGTCGGGCTCGACCATCAGATCGTCTCCAGCGCCTCGACGTCGACACCCGACGCCGACGAGATCGGGACCGATCGCGTCGACGATCTCGACCTCGACGAACGTCGCCGGGCAGCGAGGTCGTGCGGCGAGGTGGACGACGCCGTCGATCTCGGGCGCCTCACGGTGGCTGCGGCCGACGCCGGGAGTGTCGACCAGCACCTGACGGCGTCGTGCCGATCAGCGCATCGCGCCGGGTGGCGGTGATGTCGTCCTGCAGCTCGCGCAGCTCGGCGAGCCGCTCGCCCATCGAGCCCGGGGTCGACCGCCCCGTCGAGGTCGGCGGCGTACGTGCCGTCCTCGCGGCTGTAGGAGAAGAACCCGCACCAGTCGAGCTGCGCCTCCTCGACGAAGTGCAGCAGCTGGTCGTGGTCGGCCTCGGTCTCGCCCGGGTAGCCGACGATGAAGTTGCTCCGGAACGCGGCGTCGGGCTCGCGGTCGCGGATGTCGGCGATGCGGTCGAGGAAGCGCTGCCCGTCGCCCCAGCGGCGCATCCGGCGCAGCAGCGGCTTGCTCACGTGCTGCAGCGACAGGTCGAAGTACGGCACGCCCGAGTCGCAGATCGCGTCGATCGAGGTCGTCGGTCAGATCGCTCGGGTACAGGTACAGCAGCCGGACACGGTCGACGGCGTCGGCGACCGCCTTGCACCAGCGGCACGATCGAGCCGGCGCCGAGCTCGTCGGGACGGTCCTTGCCGTACGAGGCGAGGTCCTGGGCGACGAGCACGATCTCGCGGGCCTCGAGCTGCGTCGACCTCGGCGAGGATCGAGGCGACGTCGCGGCTGCGCTGCGGGCCGCGGAACCTCGGGATCGCGCAGAACCCGCACGAGCGGTCGCAGCCCTCGGCGATCTTCACGTAGGCCCACGGCACCGCCGACTTCGGGCGCGGCAGGTTGAGCAGGTCGAACTCGGGCAGCGGCGTCGACGACACCGGGATCAGCTTGCGCTGCGGCCGTTCGGCACCTCGGTGCCGTCGCGCTCGACCGGCACGACGTTGAAGGCCTTGCCGAACCCGGCGACCTGGTCGACCTCGGGGAGCGCCGCGGCCAGCTCGTCGCCGTAGCGCTCGGCCATGCACCCGGTGACGACCAGTCGCGAGCCCGTCGCGACGCTGTCCGTCGAGCGCCAGGATCGTGTCGATCGACTCCCGGCGGGCCTCGTCGATGAAGGCGCAGGTGTTCACGACCACGAGGTCGGCGAGCGCAGCGTCGTCGGTCGCTTCCATGCCGTCGGCGAGCAGCGCGCCGATCAGCTTGTCGGAGTCGACGTCGTTCTTCGGGCAGCCGAGCGTCTCGATGTAGAACCGCTGGGACACGGCTGTCCACGCTACCCGGGCACCGGGTCCGCCGTCCACCCCGGGCCGCAGGTCGCGCACTCACGACGCCGGGATCGCCGGTCGCGATCGGTTCATTGATGGGCGAGGCGCAGGCCCGGGCGGGGCCACGGGAACGACACGAGGCGCCCCGAACTCGAGCACGTCACGTACGCCGTGCGCAGGTCGTCGCCGCCGAAACAGATGTTGGTCGTGAGGACGTCGTCCGGTGGCATGGAACTCGATCTCGCTGCCGTCGGGCGAGATCGCGGTGATCCCGCCGTTGACGATCGTCGCCACGCACACCCAGCCCTCGCCGTCGACGGCGAGCGAGTCGAGCAACTGGTAGCCCGGGCAGGCCGCACAGCACCGCCGACGAGTCGAGCGGAGCCGGCGCGCAGCACCTCGCCGGGCGACGTGATCGTGCGCTGGTGCACCCGTCCGTTGTGGGTCTCGGCCCAGTAGAGGGTGTCGGTGTCGGGCGACAGGCCGATGCCGTTGGGCGAGTCGGTCGGGAACACGACCTCCGCGATGCCGCTGCCGTCGGCCTGGGCGTAGTAGATGCCGGTGAGATCGGCGGTCCGTGCGGTCGTGTCACGGATGCCGTGGTCGGTGAACCAGAACCCGCCGTGGCCGTCCATCACGAGGTCGTTCGGGCTGCGCAGCGGGTGGCCGTCGCATTCGGTGTACAGGTCGGTGACCGTGCCGTCGTGCGGGTCGACGCGCTGGATCCTGCCCGCCGATGTACCGGTCACGGTCGAACCCGCCCGGGAACAGTCATCCCACCGAGGTCGACCGGCGTGAACGACCCGCCGTTGTTGCACACGTAGAACGCGCCGTCGGGACCGACCGCGGCACCGTTCGGGCCGCCGGGGATCTCGGCGATCGTCTCGGTCGAACCGTCGGGATGGACCCGGGTGAGGCGGGGCCCGAACATCTCCACGAGACGACCGAGCCGTCGGGCATCGCGATCGGGCCCTCGGGGAACCGGAGCCCGTGGGCGATCTCGGTCAACTCGGGGGTGAACTCACGAACGGTCGGTGATGGCCATGGCGCCATGATGTCACCGCGACGCCGGTCACGGCTCAGACCTGGCCGTTCTGCTGGAGCAGCTCGAACTCCTCGACGGTCATCAGCACCGCCCGCGGCCTTCGATCCCTCGCTCGGGCCGACGACGCCGCGTTGTTCGAGCAGATCCATGATCCGCCCGGCGCGGGCGAACCCGACCTTCAGCTTGCGCTGCAGCATCGAGGTCGACCCGAGCTGGCTGCGCACGACGAGTTCCATCGCCTGGCGCATCATCGCGGTGTCCTCGTCGTCGTCGCCGGCCGAGAACGCGTTCGCGTCGGACGTGACGTCGAGATCGTCGAGCGATGCCATGCGCGCCCGCACCCGCCGCGACCCGGGCCCGCCACGTGGCGGCACGAGCGCCGACTGACCGGCGACCATCGCATCGTTGTCGCCGCCGCCCTCGCCGCCCGACTCGACGTCGTCGGAGTAGATCGGCTCGGGCGACTGCGCCCGCCAGTGGGCGACGACCTGGCGGACCTCTTCCTCGCTGACGAACGATCCCTGGATGCGGTTGGCGACCGACGAGTTGCCGGGCAGCAGCAGCATGTCGCCCTTGCCGACGAGCTTCTCGGCGCCGGGCTGGTCGAGGATGACGCGGGAGTCGGTGAGGCTGGAGACGGCGAACGCCATGCGCGCCGGGATGTTGGCCTTGATGACGCCGGTGATCACGTTGACCGACGGGCGCTGGGTGGCGACGATCAGGTGGATGCCGACGGCGCGGGCCTTCTGGGCGATGCGGGTGATCGACTCCTCGACGTCGCGGGCCGCGACCATCATCAGGTCGTTGAGCTCGTCGACGACCACCACGATGTAGGGCAGGTGCTCGTACTCGACGGTCGGAGCCGAGCGGCGGCTGGATCTGGCCCTTGGCGAACGCCTTGTTGTAGCCGGTGATGTCGCGGTAGCCGAGTTCGGAGAGCACGTCGTAGCGCCGCTCCATCTCCTTGACCGCCCAGCCGAGCGCGTTGGCGGCCTTCTTCGGGTTGGTGACCGGCTGGGTGAGCAGGTGCGGCAGCCGGGCGTACTGGCCCATCTCGACCTGCTTGGGGTCGATCAGGATCAGGCGCACGTCGTCGGGCGTGGTGCGCATGAGCAGCGACGTGATGATGCAGTTGATGCCGCTCGACTTGCCGGCGCCGGTGGCGCCGGCGATCAGCATGTGCGGGGTCGTGGCGAGGTCGAGGAACACGGCCTTGCCGGCGATGTCCTTGCCGATGGCGACCTCGAGCGGGTTGGTGGCCTTGGCCGCCTCCGGCGAGGTCAGCAGGTCGCCGAGCGCGACGAGCTGGCGCTGGTGGTTGGGCACCTCGACGCCGATCGCCGAACGGCCCGGGATGGGCGCCAGGATGCGCACGTCGACCGCCGCCATCGCGTAGGCGATGTCCTTCTGGAGGCTGGTGACCCGGGCGACCTTGACGCCGGGGCCGAGTTCGAGCTCGTAGCGGGTGACGGTCGGGCCGACCGTCATGCCGACCAGCGTGGTCTCGACGCCGTGCGATGCGAGCGACTCGTGCAGCATCACGCCGCGCGCCTCGACGGCCTTGCGGTCGATCTTCTGCTCGCCCGGCCGATCGAGGAACGTCATCGGCGGCAGCACCCAGGCGCCGACACTGTGCACCGTCAGGGCTCACCGGCCCGCGGCTGGCTCCCGGCGTCGAGACCTGGGCTTGCGGCGTGCGACGCCGCTTCGGCGCCGCACTCGTCGCTCGCCGAGCTCGTCGCCCTCGGCAGCGAAGTCGTACAGACGGCCCGGCCGACGAGCGCGGACGCTTCGCCGGCGACGTCGTACGGCGCCGCCGTCGGCCGCATCGGCCGCTGCTGGCGGCCTCGCGGTCGCTGCTGAGCGTGGAGATGTTGCTGATGCCGGACTTGGCCGCCCGCCCGAGCGGAGCGCCGACGGCGGCGAGGAACCCACCGGTGTGCTGCGCGAACGTGCGAATCGAGGTGCGGGTGACGAGCAGCGCCCCGCCGAGCAACACGGCGATGAGCACCACGGCGGCACCGGCCGGCGCCAGGAGCGCCTCGAGGGGCGCGCCGACGAGCGCACCGATGTAGCCGCCCGCATCGACGACCTCGTCGGCGCCGTCGGAGATCTTGTCGGGCCCGAGGACGCACGTGGAGCAGCCCGAGGGCCGACAGCGACACGATCGACCAGCCGATCGCCAGCTGCACCGGGCTGGCGGTGCGCCCGTGCGGAGGAACGCCACGCCGACGGCGACGAGCACGATCGGCAGGCGTACCGGCCGAGCCGACCAGCCAGCCCATCAGGGTCTCGATGCCACGCCCGAGCGGACCGGCCAGGTCGAGGTACACGGCCAGGCCGAGCACGACCGCGAGGCCGATCAGACCGATCCCGACGAACTCGTGCTCGCGCCCGCCGACGGCACCGCGCAAGCACCGAGCCGCCATCGGTGATCTCGACCCTCGGGCGGCGTTGCGTCACGGACGCTGCCGGCGCCTTCGAACGCGACGACGAGGCCTTGGTCGACGAGCTCTTCGAGGCCGTCGACCTCTGGTCGGACGACTGCTCGCAGACGCCGTCGAGCCGATCTTGGCGGACCGGACTTCTTGGCGGTCGACGACGACGCTTCTTGGACGGGCCCCACGTGGTCATGACGTTGCACACGGTACCAAGCCGCTGTCACACCGAACCGTGACCCTCGTGCCGCCGGACGCCGCACGCGCTCAGACGGGGTCGACGGCCAGGACGGAGCCGTCGGGGCCGACCGTGATGTCGAGCACGCCGCCCTCGGCCGACTGGCGCGGACACCACGTAGCGCACGGCTGCCGCCTTCGCCGCCTTCGACGCTGAGCGTCTGGATCGTGGCGTCCGGGCAGTTCCTCGGCGACCTTCGCGAGGATCGCCTCCTCGTCGAAGTCGATCGCATCGGCGGTGAACGTGAATCCGGACGCCCCGGTCAGCGCCGGCGCCGGAGGCAGGAGTTCGCCGTCGGGGTACACGTACGGAATCGCCGCCGTTGCATCGTCGACGGCGACGAAGATGTTCGTCAGCTTCGGTCCGGCGGTCACCTCGAAGTACTCCTGACCCGCCCCGAGTTCCGCCTCGACGGCCTCGACGCCGGCGCGGATGTCCCCGACGAACGACGTGTCGACGCTCTCGTCGGAGTCGCCGACCGCACGCCGCCATGCAGCCGCGATGGCGACCGCGAGCCCGACCACGATCGGATCCGGACGTGCCGGCGGCGCACCATCGCCAAGAGTCAGGCCTCCATGACGACGGGCACGATCATCGGACGGCGCTTGGTGCGCTCGCTGACGAACTTGCCGGCCGCGCGGCGCACGTCGCGCTCGAGCGCCTCGACGTCGCGAACACCCTTGCCGAGCGACGCCTCGACCGCGTCGGCGACGGCATCGCACGCCTCGTCGAGCAGGTCCTCGGCCTCGGGCGCGTACACCCAGCCACGGGTGATGATCTCGGGGCCGACGAGCACCTTGCCGGTCTGGATGTCGACGGTGACGACGACGACGACCACGCCTTCCTCGGCGAGCTTCTGGCGGTCGCGCAGCACGCCCTGGCCGACGTCGCCGACGATGCCGTCGACGTACAGGTAGCCCGACGGCACCCGACCGATCGGACGCAAGTCCGTCGTCGTCAGCTCGAGCACGTCGCCGTCCTCGCACAGGATCACCCGGTCGTGCGGCACGCCCATCAGCTCGCCGAGCTTGGCGTTGGCGACCATGTGGCGGTACTCGCCGTGGATCGGGACGTACCACTCGGGGTTGACGATCGACAGGTAGGTCTTGATCTCGTCGGCCTGGGCGTGGCCGGTGGCATGCACGTCGAGGATGCCGGAGTGCACGACCTCGGCACCCATGCGCAGCAGCCCGTCGATGACGGCGTTGACGTTGCTCTCGTTGCCGGGGATCGCGTGGCTCGACAGCACGACCGTGTCGTGCTCGCCGAGCTTCAGCCACTTGTTCTCGCCGCGGGCCATCAGCCCGAGCGCCGACATCGGCTCGCCCTGCGACCCGGTGGAGATGATGCAGACCTTGCCGGGCTCGTACTTGTCGATGTCGTCGATGTCGATGATCGACGACTCGGGGATGTCGAGCACCTTCGAGCTCGCGCCCGAGCCGCACGTTCTTCTTCATGCTCAGCCCGAGCGTGGCGATCGACGCGGCCGTCGGCGATCGCCGCCGTGGCGATCTGCTGGATGCGGTGCAGGTGGCTGGCGAAGCTGGCCGTGACGATGCGGCGGTCGCGCTGCGCTGCGAACAGCCCGCTGCAGCACGCTGCCGACGCTGGTCTCGCTCGGCGAGTAGCCGGCCTCTTCGGCGTTGGTCGAGTCGGCCATCAGCAGGCGGATGCCCGGGTCGCTTCGCGAGCTGGCCGATGCGGGCGAGGTCGGTGCGGCGGCGGTCGACCGGCGTGAGGTCGATCTTGTAGTCGCCCGAGTGCAGCACGACGCCCTGCGGCGGTGTGCACCGCGATCGCGTGGGCGTGCGGCACCGAGTGGGTGACCGGGATGAACTCGACGAGCAACGGGCCGATCTCGACGGATCTCGCCGTCGGCGACCTTGCGCATGTCGGTCTTCGGCGAGCAGCCCGGCCTCCTCGATGCGGTTGCGGGCCAGGCCGAGCGTCAGCGCGGCGCCGTAGATCGGCAGCGGATCGTCGCGGAGGTCGCCGATGCCGTCGTGGTCACGCAGCAGGTACTGGATGGCGCCGACGTGGTCCTCGTGGCCGTGGGTGAGCACGAGCGCCTGCGATCCGTTCGGCGTTCTCGCGCAGGTAGGTGAAGTCGGGCAGGATCAGGTCGATCGCCGTGCATGTTCGCATCGGGGAACATCAGCCCGCAGTCGATGAGGATGATCGTGCGGTCGGGGTCGTCGGCGGCACCCTGCTCGATCGCCATGCAGTTGCGGCCGATCTCGCCGAGTCCGCCGAGGAAGACGATGCGGACCGGGACGGACGGATCGGTCGCGCCGGGTGCGAGGCGGTCAGCCACGGGCGGCGACCAGGCGTTCGTGGACGCCGCGAGCGGCGTGTTCGAGTCCATGGGGCGTCGGCCCCATCGGGGACCTGCATTCCCCGACGTCATGACCGAGCGTTCTCAACATCGCCTTCGACGGTACCGGGTTCGGGGCGTCGTCGCTGGTCTCGAACTCGTAGCTCTCCAGCTGGCGGGCGTTGATCCGGCTGCGCAGCGACGATGTCGCTCGCGGTCCCAGGCGTCGAACATCTCGACGTGGTCGGGGGCGCACCAGTGCGTGGCCACCCCGATCGCGCCGACGGCGCCGACGGCCAGCAGCGGCAGCGTCATCGAGTCGTCGCCGCGAGTAGATCTCGAAGTCGTCGGGGCTCGTTCGCCGTCACCGCGGCGGTCGCCCCGGGGTTCCCCGCGGCGTCCTTGAGGGCGACGATGTTGGGCACGTCGTTGGCGAGCCGAACGAGCGTGGCGCTGGCGATCTTGCGGCCGGTGCGCGCCGGGATGTCGTAGAGCACGATCGGCAGGTCGGTCGACGCGGCGATCGCCCGGAAGTGGGTCTCGATGCCCGGCCTGCGACGGCCGGTTGTAGTACGGGCACACGCCGAGGATTCCGGCGACACCGAGGTGGCCGGCCTCCTCGGTGAGGCCGATGTCGTGACGGGTGTTCGATCCGGTCGTGCCGGCGATCACCGGCACGGTCACCGCGTTCACCACGGCTTCGAACAGCGTCGAGCTTCTCGTCGATCGACAGTGTCGGCGCCTCGCCGGTGGTGCCGCACACGACGAGGCCCTCGTTGCCCTGCTCGACGAGCCACTTGGCCAACGCCACCGCCGCGTCGAGGTCGAGTTCACCCTCGTCGTCGAAGGGCGTGACCATCGCGGTCAGGACCCGCCCGAACCGAGCCATCAGCGCCACCGCCCGCGGTCGGCAGTCGGGACGTCGGGCGTGCGATCATGCCAATCACGACCGCAACCTATTCGATGACCGCCGCGTTCGCGCAGTCCGATTCGCCGGCCGAGCCGGGTCGTGACGGCGGGCGCACGTCGATGCGCCATGCCACGTAGAGAGCGCCCAGCGACGATCGGAGCGACGTAGGTGAGCAGTCGATACACGAGCACGCCGGCGAGCGCGGCCGACGGGGCGACTCCCGCGGCGACCAATGCACCGGTCAGACCCGCCTCGACCACCCCGACGCCGCCGGGAACCGGAACGAACGAGCTGAGCAGCGTCACGACGAAGTACACCCGGGCGAACTCGAGCGCGCCCAGTTCGGCACCGACACCCACGCCGCGCAGCGCCACGAGCAGGATGACCGCACCACCGACTGGGCCACCGCCGTCCGCGCAGCAGCCCGACCGGGCGACGACCGCCACGCTCGCAGCGACGCGCGCACCTCGATGAACGCAGGCGCCGGATCGTGGCGCCAGTGCCGCGCGAGCGACGACCACACGCCTGCCACGCCCGTCTCGTTGCATCGCACCACCCACTCGGTGACCCGCTCCGAGCTCAGCACGACGACCCAGAACAGCGCCGAACCGCCCACGACCACGAGCACAGACGCCAACATCACCAGGTCGGTGTCGGTCGGCGGCCGTTGCGTGATGTCCACGAGCAGCACCCCGAACGGCAACATCCACGTCACGAACGTCGTCGCCACGCCGTACGCGACCAGCGCCGAGGTGAACCGATTGGTGGCGATGTCGCGCATCGCGGGCGATCGACCAGCGAAGGCCCGGTCGCGAGCGGGCCGCCGAGCGGAACCCCCTTGCTCGCAGCGGCGCCGACGTCATGGATCGTGAGCGCCTTGGCGAACGTCGTCGCCCCGAGCAGCCGACGCAGGATGTCGGCGCGGGTCACCCGTTCGAGCGACACCGAGCAGCGATCAGCGCTGCGACCACTGCGGTCGACATCGAGCGCATCTCGGCGAGCGCCGAACCGATCGTGTCCCGCTGGAACCAGACCGCCGCGACCAGAGCCCACCCCGACCAGCGCGAACAGACCGGTTCGAACCCGGTCGGTCGACGGTCGTCTGGCCACGACAGCGAACGTAGGCGTCGACGAGACGGGCTGCTCGGTCGTGCCACCCACTAGTTTCTCGACCTGCGTGAACAACAACCTGAAGGAGATCATCATGCGACCCTCCCCCGCCCTGCGCCGGATCGTCCCGGCCATTGCCGTCGGCGCCCTCGTCCTCGCCGCCTGCGGCAGCGACGACGACTCGTCCGGCGACACCGATGCGGCGACCAGCACCGATGCCGCCGACCAGCACCGACGGCACCGCCGGCTGCCGGCGAGGTCGACTGCGGCGCCGACGATCGAAGACGGCGTGCTCACGATCGCCACCGGCGAACCCGCCTTCTACCCGTGGGTCATCGACGACGCCCCCGAGTCCGGCGAAGGCTTCGAGGCCGCCGTCGCCTACGCCGTCGCCGCCGAGATGGGCTACGAAGCCGACGTCGGTCGTCTGGGTCCGCACCACGTTCGACGAGGCCATCCAGCCCGGCGCGAAGAACTTCGACATGAACCTCCAGCAGTACTCGATCACCGACGAGCGCCAGGAGAACATCGACTTCTCGCTGCCGTACTACACGAGCAACCAGGCCATCGTCGCCCTCGAAGGCTCGCGCCGCCGAAGGCGCCACCACGGTCGCCGACCTGAAGGACGTCAAGTTCGGCGCCCAGGTCGGCACCACCAGCCTGGACTTCATCAACGAGGTGATCCAGCCCAACCAGGAGGTGTTCGTCTACGACGACAACGTCGGCGCCAAGGCCGCACTCGAGGCCAACCAGATCGATGCCGCGGTGTTCGACCTGCCGACGGCGCTCTACGTGTCGGGCGTCGAGATCGAGGGCAGCAGCGTCGTCGGCCAGTTCCCGGCCGACGCCGGCGGCACCACCGACCAGTTCGGCTTCGTGCTCGAGAAGGACAGCGCGCTCACCTCGTGCGTCAACGACGGCGATCACGACGCTCACCGAGAACGGCGAGCTCGACGCGATCACCCAGGAGTGGCTCGTCGGACTTCACCGGCGCACCGGTGATCACCGTCGAGTGATCCCGGTCGCCGTCGGTCACCACCACACGTCATGACCGATCGACCGACCCGGCGCGAGCTCTACGAGCGAGCTCGTCGCCGGCGGTCGAACGTCATCGCCGCGATCAGCACGGTCGTCGTCGTCGGTGCCCTGATCGTCGCTCGTGCCGATGACCCCCGGGTGGGACCGGGTGCGTCAGGCGTTCTTCGACGGCGACGTGTTCGTCGAGAGCTTCCCCCGGCCTCCTTCGAGCGTTCTGGCTCGACGTCCAGATCCTGCTGTGGTCGACGCCGCTGATCCTGATCGTGTCGTTGCTGATCGCCCTGGCCCGCAACACCCGCAGCCCGGCGCTGTTCCCGCTGCGTGCGTTCGCGGTGATCTACACCGACGTGTTCCGCGGGATCCCGGTGATCCTGCTCGTGTTCCTCATCGGTTTCGGCGTGCCGGCGCTCGGGCTGTCACGCGAGTGGGCGAACCCGCTGATCTGGGGCACCGTGACGCTCGTGCTGTCGTACTCGGCGTACACCGCCGAGATCATCCGGTCGGGCATCGACGGCGTGCCACGAGAGCCAGCGAGCGGCGCGCACGCTCGCTCGGCATGACCAGCCGCCAGACGATGAACACCGTGATCCTGCCGCAGGCGTTCCGCACGCATCGGGCCGCCGATGATGAACACGTTCGTGAGCCTGCAGAAGGACGTGGCGCTCGTCAGCCTGATCGGGCCGGTCGAGATCCTCCGCCAGGCCGGCATCGACAAGGCGAAGTTCGCGAACTTCACCCCGTACGTGGCCGCGTCGCTGATCTTCCTGGCCATCACGATTCCCGTGCACCCGGCTCGCCGACCATGCCCTCGCCAAGCAACGCCGCCGCACCGGCGCCACGACGCATCTCATGAGCGTCCGATCAGGGCGACGAGCAGCCCGCTCAAGCTCGAGCTGCGCGGCGTGGGCAAGTCGTTCGGCTCGACCGACGGTGCTCGACGGCATCAACCTCGCCGTCGCCGAGGGCGAGGTGATCACGCTGATCGGCGCGTCCGGGTTCGGGCAAGTCGACGCTGCTGCGATGCGTCAACCTGCTCGAGCCCATCGACGACGGAGCCGTGTTGTTCGACGGTGTCGACATCGCCGAGCCGGGGCTCGACCCCGACCCGATCCGCCGCCGGATCGGGATGGTGTTCCAGAGCTTCAACCTGTTCCCGCACATGAGCGTCACCGACAACGTCGCCATCGGACCGCGCAAGGTGCTCGGCGTGCCGACAAGTCGACCGCCCGGGCGAACGGCCTCGCGATGCTCGACCCGGCTCGGACTGGCCGCCCGGGCCGACGCCTACCCCGACCAGCTGTCCGGCGGCCAGCAGCAGCGTGTCGCGATCGCCCGGTCGCTGGCGATGAATCCCGAGGTGATGCTGCTCGACGAGATCACCTCGGCGCTCGACCCGGAACTCGTGGGCGAGGTGCTCGACGTGGTCCGGGGACTCAAGCGTGACGGCATGACGATGCTGATCGCCACGCACGAGATGGCGTTCGCCAAGGAGATCAGCGACCGGGTCTGCTTCCTCCACCAGGGCCGCATCCTCGAGGAGGGCCCACCCGCCCAGATCTTCGGGCCGCCGCGCGAGACCGCGAACGCAGGAGTTCCTCCAGCGGGTCATCGACGCCGGCCGTCTCTGAGCGCGAGCTGCCGACGTCGCTGACCCCGCAGACGAGGTCACGGTTGAGGCAGAGCGCCACTTCCTGCTCGAGCTTCTCCTGGTTCCACACGTTCCAGAAGTCGGCGTGGCCGGTGATGATGTCGCCCGACGCGAGCATCAATCCCTCCGGGTCGACCGGTGGATAGTCGATGGCGATCGTGAGCTGGGGAACCGGCACGGGGAAGTCGTCAGGGCATCCGTTGGCGTCGCTGTAGCGCGCGCGGCGACTCGTCACCGATGCCGGTCGAGCGTCTCGACCGTCCCAGCAGTCGGGGAACGTCACGAGCATGCGCAGCGGCGTCGACGACGGGCACGCCGGCGGGCGCACGTCGCGGGCGGCGCCGGTGCCGCACGACCACGCGACGATCTCGGTCGACTGCGGCTCGGTCGCCATGGCATCGCCGCCGATCAGCATCAGCCCGGCGGGGTACGGCTCGACCTCGGCCGGCTCGACACCGCGGCCCGGTCGGTAGTAGGCGGTGAACCCCACCGGTTCGACCCGGTTGCCCGATTCGTCGAGCAGCGCCGGCGCCCAATACGAGGCCGTGTCGAGCGATTGGTGACACGACGTGTCGGCGCCGAGCATGCGCTCGTAGTCGGGGTCGGAGTCGACGTTCGCGATTCCCGAAGAACTGGTGCAGGTGGCTCATTCCCGACATGCCCGGGTGGACGATCGGGTCGTCGTACGCGACATGGCTGAGATCGCACTGCACGATGAACTGCGCGACGTGGCCCTGTGGTCCGCGTCGGGCCGGATCCGGCCCGACCGGCACCGTCGATGTCGACGATTCGGCCGACGTCGAACACGCTCCGAGGAGGAGCGCCACGGCGCCGAGGCCGATGATGCGTCGCGTCATCGACATCACTGAGTTGCGGCGTCAGGGCCGCGTCGGTACGACGATCGTCGTGATGTCGACCGTCGGCGGCATGTTCGTCGCCGGCTGCGCGGGAGCCGTTGCGGCGTCGGGCATCCCGTCGAGCAGCGGCGGTGCGGGTGTCGGTGCCTTGTCGTAGTCGACCGACGGCGGTGCGCTCTCCGCGTCAGCGAGCCAGCTCACCACGTTGAGGTCGCCCAGCAACCAGTCGCCACCGCTGCCGGTGCCCTCGCACGGAAGCAGCGCTTCGATGTCCGTCGGTGCGCTCGTGGTGAACACGTTGTCGGCGAAGCAGTTGCCGAGGGTGGTGGGATCGATCGGGGCAAGTGAGACGTCGACGGCCGAGACCGCCAGATCGGCAACGCCACTTCCCTCGACCACGTTGCCGACGACGCGGTTCTCCTTGGGCGCCCACAGGATCGCCTCGAGCGTGTCGGGATCGGCCAGCGGCAGGTCGCGGGTCTCCGAACACGGGAGGTCCCAGGTGTCCTCGCTGGGCTCGGCGTCGTTCGGCTCGAACTCGGGGAACGGGACGAGGCCGATGCCGACCTTCGTCTGGCCGTAGACGAGGTTTCGTTCGATGACGTTGCCGATGCCGCCCTCGACGAGGATGCCGTTGTTCATCGCCAGGATGGCGTCGTCGATGGCCGGGGTGTCGCCCTGGTTGTTGTCGTACACGGTGTTGCCGACGATCGTGGCCCGACGCTGCGGGTAGCACAACTCGTAGGTGGCCGAGTTGACGTTGATGCCGGCGCGGTTGTTGTTGAAGCGGCTGTTGATGATGTAGAGGTTGCCGCCCGAGGTGGTGCCGGAGTAGCCGAGGCCGTTGTACTCGGAGATCACGTCGTCCATCACGGCGTTGCACTCGTAGCACTGGCCGATGTAGAAGCCGGCGTCCGGGCTGCCGCTGGCGTAGGAGTGCTCGAGCAGACCGTTGATCGAGTCGAACGCGTACACGCCGTAGTCCCCGTTGCGGTAGGCGGTGATGTACGAGCCGCGGTAGCCGTCGACCGCCGTCCAGAACACGCCGTTGTTCGTGTAGTTCTGCGCGGTCAGGTTCTCGACGGCGACACCGCTGGCGCCGAGCACGCGCACGCCGTTGTCGAGTTCGAACTGTCCGTCGAGGACGACCTCGTTGCGGTCGAGGCCGCGAATCGTGATCTCGTCGGTCGTGACGTTGACGGCCTCGTTGTAGACGCCGGGCGAGATGAGCACCAGGTCGCCCGGCGAGGCGGCGTCGACCGCCTCCTGGATGGTGGCGAACTCCTCGGGGACCGAGAGGACTCCGTCGGCGGCGCCGGCGTCCACCGCATCCGTCGCGACGGGAGCGTCCGTCGACGTGCCGGCGTCGGTGGCGGTCGACGTCGCAGCGTCGGTGGCGGTCGAGGCGCTGTCATCGCCACCACACGAGGCGAGGATCACGACGGCCACCAGGGCAAGCGCAGTCTTCTTCATCATCGGGCCTCTCGTCGTCTTCATGGTCGAATTCACGGTCTTCTTCATGGTCGAACTTTCGTCAGCTGGCGGCCGCAACGACGACGGTGCCGATCATCCCGGCGTCCTTCGTGCCGTGGATCGAGCAGTAGTAGTCATAGGTGCCGGGTTCCGAGAAGACCCAGGTGTACTCGTCACCGGGAAGGAACTCCTCGGTCGGCGCACCCCACGTTTCGGAGTCGTCGGTCGGCAGCACGTTGTGGTCGTTGCGGCCACGGTTCTCCCAGCGAACGGCGGTCCCCGCGGTCACCTCGATGGTCTCGGGACGAAAGCTGTTGTCGAGTGCGATGACGTCGACGGTCTCACCGTTGGACGCGACCGTCGGACTCGTCTCTCGCGGACGTCGCGACGTCGGTGACGTCTGCTCCAGAGCCGGCATCGTCGTCGGAACCGCAGCCCGCCAGGATCAGGCCCGATGCGGCGACGATCGCGAGCACCCAACGGGCGCGGTGGAATGGGGGGCGAGCAGACATGGGTCCGGGAGTCTGTCAGCGCCGAGCCGCATCCAACCGCGACCGGCAGGTTTTCTCACCGGGGTGCGATCAGGTCGCCATGAGCGTGCCGGCGTACTCGTCACGCAGGGTCTTCTTGGAGAACTTGCCGACGCTGGTCTTGGGCACCTCGTCGATGAACACGACGCCCTCGGGCATCTGCCACTTGGCGATCTTGCCCTCGAGGAACGCGAGCACCTCGTCCTCGGTGAGCTCCTCGCCCGGCTCCACGACGACGCAGGCCAGCGGCGCCTCGCCCCACTTCGCGTGGGCGACGCCGATCACGGCGGCCTCGGCGATCTTCGGGTGGGCCATCAGCTCGTTCTCGAGCTCGACCGAGCTGATCCACTCGCCGCCGGACTTGATGAGGTCCTTGGTGCGGTCGACGAGGCGGACGAAGCCGCGCTCGTCGACGGTGGCGACGTCGCCGGTCTTCAGCCAGCCGTCGTCGGTGAAGCTCTCGCGGGAGCGCTCGTCGTTGTAGTAGTCCGACGCGATCCAGGTGCCGCGGCACTGCAGCTCGCCGCTGCTCTCGCCGTCCCACGGCACCGGGTCGGTGGTGCCGGGCTCGACGACGCGGCACTCGACGCCGAACACGATCCGGCCGACCTGGGTGCGCAGCTCGGCCTGCTCGTCCTGTGGGAGCAGCTCCTGGTCGGCGTCGAGGCGGCAGACCGCGGCGATCGGGCTGGTCTCGGTCATCCCCCAGGCCTGGAAGATCGGCAGCCCGGTCTGCTCGCGGTATGCCTCCGACAGCGCCTTGGGCACCGCCGACCCGCCGCACGGGATGCTGCGCAGCGACGACGTGTCCTTGCCCTTCAGCTCGGGGAGCACCGCCATCCAGATGGTCGGCACGCCGGCGGCGACGGTGACCTTCTCGTCGACGATCAGCTTGGCGATCGCCGGGCCGGACAGGTCGGGGCCCGGCATGACGAGGTCGGCGCCGGTGGCGACAGCGGCGTGGGCGAGACCCCAGGCGTTGGCGTGGAACATCGGCACGACCGGCAGGATCACGTCGCTCTCGCGGGCGCCGAGGCTGTCGGCCGTCATCGCGCCCATCGTGTGCAGGAACGTCGAGCGGTGGGTGTAGACGACGCCCTTCGGGTTGCCGGTGGTGCCGCTCGTGTAACACATGCTCGCGGCGCGGTGTTCGTCGTCGACCCGGAACTCGACGGGCTCGGCGGCGGCCAGCAGCTCCTCGTAGTCGAGCAGTTCGTGGCCGTCGAGATCGGCCGGGATGTCGCCCTTGCCGTCGTCCATCAGCACGAGGTGCTTCAGGTTCTCGAACGTCGGCAACAGCGGGGCGAGCAGGCCGAGCAGCGAGCGGTCGACGAAGATCACCTCGTCCTCGGCGTGGTTGACGATGTAGGTGAGCTGCTCGGGGAACAGCCGGATGTTGAGCGTGTGCAGGACCCGGCCGGTGCACGGCGCCGCGAAGTACAGCTCGAGGTGGCGGGCGGTGTTCCAGGCGAAGGTGGCGACGCGGCCGTCGGCGGAGATGCCGAGGTTGTCGAGCACGCCGCCGAGCTTGCGGGTGCGCGCCGCCCACTCGCCGTAGGTGGTCCGCTCGAGACCGTCGCCCGTCGCGGTGACGATTCCCTTGTGCGGGTGGTACTTCTCGGCCCGCTCGAAGATGTGCGGGATCGCGAGCGGGACGTCTTGCATCAGGCCTTGCATCGTGTGCGAAGGTAGCGCACCCGGCGTGAACCGATCGACCGGAACCGGTACCGTTGGCGTCCGTGACCGACGCCGCAATCGAAGCCACCGATGCGCCGCCACGTGCGGCCGACGTGGGCGCCGCTGACACTCGTCGCGTTCGTCACCCTCGTGATCGCCACCAACGTCGCGAGCTGGCGTCTGGGCGCGGTGGGTCGAGACCAACCCCGAAGGCCTGCTCGCTCTGTCGTCGCGTAACCGTTATCTCGCGTTGACGCTGGCCGCCGGCGTGCCCGTGTGGGTCTACGTGGTCATCGGCTTCCTGCGCATCGGCGTGGCCTTCCTCGTGTGCCACCTGATCGGACGCGCCTACCACGACGATGCGATCGGCTGGTTCCGCAAGTACCTCGGGGTGAGCGCCAGAAACGATCGACGGGTTCAACCGTGGATTCGCGAAGGCCGAATGGATCCTGATCCCGTTCTTCGTCGGGTCGAACATCGTGGCGGCGCTGAGCGGGGTGCACCGCACTCCCCCGATGCGGCTCGCCGCCCTGCTGTCGATCGGCATCGCCGCCCGACTCGCGCTCATGTGGTGGCTGGCGCGCACGTTCGAGTCGCAGCTCGTCGATTTCCTCGAATGGCTCCAGCGCTACCAGTGGTGGGCCGTCGGCATCTCGATCGCCCTCGTGGTGCTCGTCAACCTCCGCAACTTCCGCAGCGCCTGACCCTGCATCAGGGGCCAGACCCGGGCTCGTGGCCGCCCTCTGCCTTCGTCCGCGCACCGAACCACTCCTACGATGAAGCCGTGTCCAGCGGACATGATCTCATCGGGCGGGAGGCGGAGCGGTCGGCAATCGCTGCTGCGTGGAGCGACCGATCGCCAGGAGCCTGCGGGATCGTGATCATCGGCGAGCCCGGCATCGGGAAGACCGCGCTGCTGGACGCCGCACTCGAGGACGCGGCACCTCGGCACACCCGCATCATTCGCCTCGGATTCACCCGAGCCGAAGCGGAAGTCGCCTGGGCCGGACTCGCGAGCTTCGTGGACGAACTTCCCCGGAGTTGGACCGCGAAGCTCCCCGTGGCACAACGACGCGCGGTGCAGGTGGCGCTCGGAGAGAGGAATCCCGTCGACTCCGACGTGACCGGCCTCGTGGCAGCAGCGGTTCGTGCTCTGATGCGACGCGCAACGCAGGACGGCCCCGCTGTGGTGGCCATCGACGATCTGCAGTGGGTCGATGCAGGCACCGCCGCAGCGTTCTCCTCGGCGATTCGGGCATGCGCACGGATCCTCTGACATTGATCGCAGCCATGCGTACGGACGACGTCATGCCCATCGACCTGCCGCGGATCTTCGGCAACGAACTTGCCGTTGTCGACGTCGGTCCGCTCACGCGCGCCGATGTTCACGAATTGCTCCGCCGACGAGAGGTCGTCGTCACCCCACCCCTCCTCGACGATGTGTTCTCGCTCGGATCCGGCAATCCGCTGCACACGATCATGCTGATCGACCAGATCCGCGAGCGGATGGCGTCGGGGTGCACTGCCCCCGTCCATCGCGCAGGGTCACCAAGCTGCCGTCGATGCGCTCGACGACGACGCTCGAGCGGTGCTCGAGTTCGCTGCAGTTCTCGACGATGTCGACAGCGCGCTGATCGGACGATGCCTCCCGGCCGTCGACACCGCCCGCGCACTCGAGTCGGCCGAACACGCCGGGCTCGTCGTCGCGGATCGCTCGGGACGGGCGGTGTTCGCCCACCCGACTGTTCCGGCCGCCATCCTGGCCCGACTCGGACCGACAACGATCGCGAGGATCCACCGCCAGCTCGGCGAACACTTCCCGAACGACGACGACCGGGCGGCGGTGCACCTCGCATCGTCCACGTCGGAACCCGACGAGCCGACCGCCGGCGCGTTGGAACGAGCCGCCGCGCACGCGCTCGAACGCGGTGCGAAGCAGACCGCCGGCCAACGATTCCTGCAGGCCGCTGACTTGACGCCCACGAGCGATGCCGACAGCCGATGGCGTCGGATCACGTCAGCCGCCGACGCGTTCCTCGGCGCCGGCGACCTGCGCGCCGCCGAGGCCGCGTCGAACGAAGCCTTCGCCACGGCCGTCGACCCCGCACAGATCGCGATCGCCGGCGGCATCCGGGTGCAGATCATGGCGTCGCACGGCGACATCGTGTCGGCCCACCGCTTCATCGTCGATCTGCTCGACGAACGCGCCCAATCGGTCGGCGTTCGAGCGCTCCTCGGACGTGGCCGGGTCCGGCTCGAGCAACTGATCGACCTCTCGCTGGCCGCCTCGACTGCCGCCGGCATGCGCGATGAGATGCTCACCGCAGAACTCCCGACGCAGGCACTCGAGTTCGAGATCGCACACCGGCATGCCCGCTTCCTCCAGGGGGAGCCGACCGACGTCGTCGAACTCTGGCGGCTGGCCGAACCGGTCATCGATGCCGCCGACTATCTGAGTTCGAGCTGGATGGCCTTGGAAGCACTGACGTGGAGCGGCGTCGACGACGACCTCGCCCATCAGGCACTCGACCGGTTCGAACAAGCAGCACGCTCGGCCGGCGCAGCGCAGTCGATCGTGAAGCTTCTCGACTTCCGCGGCAACCTGTTGATCCGCCGCGGTGCCGTGCGAGAAGGGGAGGCCGAACTCCGCGCCGCCGCTGACGAAGCTGACCTGACCGAGATGCCGGGCGACATGTCCCGTTCCGCGCTCGCGCTGCTGCTGGCCGCAACCGGACATCTCGACGAGGCCGAAGCCGCCGCGATGCGGTGCCCGACCGCCACGGGCGGAGATGAACTCCCACTCCTGGTCGCAGTTCATCAATCCTGCCTCGGCTTCATCGATCTCTGCGCCGGCCGCTGGGAGCCGGCCAGCGAGGCCCTCACGCGAGCGTGGGTGGCTGCGGACAGGGTCGGCTTGCGAGATCTGACGTCGCTGCCGTTTCGCGCCGACCTCGTCGAAGCCCTCACGAACTGCAGCCGTGTGGACGAAGCGGCGGTTCGGGCGGCACACGTTCGAGAGCTCGCACAGTGGTCGGGGCTGCCGCTCGCGCTGGTGCAAGCGGCCCGGGCCGACGTACTCGTGGCCGCCGCCCGCAATGATCTCGATGCAGCCATCGACGCTGCGTCCGACGGACTCGCTTGGCACGGCAAGGTCCAGTACCCGCTCGAGTACGGCCGCCTGCAGCTGGCCCACGGGAGCGCGTTGCGACGGGCGGGCCGGCGGCGCGACGCAACGTCGGCGCTGTCCGAGGCCGTGGCGACCTTCGAGCAACTCGGTGCCGTGCCGTTCCTCGCACGGGCCAAGGCCGAATTGCAGCGAATCGGTCAGCGCAGCGGGATCGACGAACTCCTGACACCGACAGAGCAACAGATCGCGGCTCGGGTCTCCGCCGGGCGGTCGAACCGCGAAATCGCCGCCGAACTGGTGGTGAGCGTGCGGACCGTCGAGTCGAACCTCACCCGCGTGTACCGCAAGCTCGGCGTCCGGAGTCGCACCGAACTGGGGGCCAGGCTTCGCTCGGATGGCTGATCACGGCCGGCCCGGGCGCCGGTGTGTCCGCGGCGAGACATGTGGAAACCACTGATGCGCACGTTGCCGCGAGTGGTCGAGACTCCATCGATGTCGACTCGTGGCGGGATTGCTCGACGGACCACGCTGACCGTGCTCGTCGCGGTCGGCCTCGCGTCGCAGCTCGTCATGCCTGGCTCACCATCGGCAGCGGTCGGGCCCGGAACTGCCCGCCGTCGTCCAACCACTGGCCCCCGCCGAGACATTCGAGGTGAACGCCGCAACCGATGATCCGGATGCGAACATCGGCGACGGCGCCTGCGCAACCGAGTCCACCGGGAACTGCACGTTGCGAGCTGCGCTCCAGGAAGCCGGCTCCGATCCCGACGTCGACCGGATCGTCTTCTCGCCCGGCTTCGCAGCTCGGATCATTCCGAGAAGTCCACTCCCATCGATCACACAGCCACTCGTGATCGACGGTGAACTCCAAGCGACACCCCGTCCGCAGCTCCCCGCCACACCGGGGATCGTGATCGACGGATCGAGCCTGCCGGCGTCGTCGTGCTCGGGGGGAAGCATCAGCATCGGGCAGGGCGTCGCCGAGGACGACGTGGCCATCCAAGTCGAGAACACCCGCTTCGAGATGTACGGCGTGGCGATCTTCGGCGCTCCATGCACTCAGCTGATGCTCTGGAACGCGGGCGGATCCATCGTGTCGCGCAGCTGGTTCGGCGTGCGTCCGGGCTCGGCTGACATCGCCGACCAGCTGAATGGCATCTACATCAAGGCCAATGCCTCCGAAACCCTGATCGGCGGCAACACGGTGGCCGAGGGCAACGTCGTCGCCGGATTCTCCAACACGGGGATCCTGATCGACGCGGACAGCGACGACGTCGACATTGCCCGCAACTTCGTCGGAACGATCGACGGGGTCACGGGATTCATGGCACCGGGCAACACGACCGGGGCGGAGTACGGCGTCTTCGTCAGCGGCGAGCCTCAGGCCCTCAACGACTCGACCCCGATCCAGGAGGTCTCCTCCGATGACATCACGATCCGGGACAACACCATCGGATCCATCGGCGGGGCCGGCGTCTCGGCTGCCGGCAACACCGACAACCTCGTGGTCCGCGCCAACCACATCGGTGCTGCGGGCGACTCGGCAGCGATCCTCCCGATCGGACAGTCCGGTGTCATCGTCGACACACACGGAGGCACCCCGGTGGCCGCGACCGGTGCACGGATCACCGACAATGTGATCGGACGGTCGTCGATCGCCGGCATCGAGTTGACCGGCGCCGGCACCACTGGCGTGGTCGTGCAGGGCAACTCGATCGGCACGGAGGCGATCGGACCGGCGGACTTCGGCAACTCCGTCGGTGTGCTCGTGCGCGATGGAGCGTCCGACAACCTGATCGGTGTTCCCATCGGCGATGATCCTCCTCCACCGGCCTCCTGCGGACCCGGGCACGCCTGCAACCAGATCCTCAACAACTACGTCGCCGGCGTGTGGATCGGAACGGGCGAGGCCGTTCGTCCCGGGGCCACTACTCCTGCCGGCTCGGGGAACACCGTGCGGGGCAATGACATCGCGCGCAACGTCGGCCTCGGGATCGATCTGGGCGACCTCGGCCCGACCGCCAACGATGCCACCCCGACCTCGATCGACGTGGACACGGGTCCGAACGGTCTCGTGAACACGCCCGTCGCTGTCAGCGGCGGCAGTCAGGGGGGCAGCCTCACCGTCAGCGGGATGGTCATGAGCGAGGATCTCAGCGGCCTCACGATCGACATCTACGAGTACGGCATCTTCCAGGAACGTGATCTGGACGACCTGTTCGGCACCCGGACGCTACGCGCCGGTGCACGCTACGACACCGACCTGCGTGCGTGGTTCATTCCGGCGCCGAGCGCCACGAGCGCGACCGCGTATCCCCAGCCGCTGCGCTGGATCGGAACGGTGCGTTCCGCCGACATCGACCCCGCTCGCGCCGATTTCGATTCACGTACGGCTCCTCGACGGAGAGCAGGGCACGCACCTACGTCGCGGTCGTCACCGACGCGTCGGGCAACACCTCGGAGGCATCGTCGGCGTGCATCGGATCCACGCGCCCGACGTACCCGCTCACCCAGCGGGACTTCTACGACGTCGACCAGGACGCACTGTGCGACGAGTGGGAAGCCTTCGGGCTCGATGTCGACCGTGACGGCGACGACGACTGGACCGCTCGGAGCGCCGCCGGTGGCGCCGCCGGCAAGGACGTCTACGTCGAGGTCGACGCCGTCGACAACCGACAGGTCCCGGGGTCGAACTTCGAGGAGGTCACGCCGTACGAGTCCGCGATGCGCCAGGTCGTCGATGCCTTCAAGAACGCACCGACCGGACCGGGCCAACCCGGCCCGATCCGGCTCCATCTCCCGCCTGCACCTGCGGGAATCCAGCGCGACGACTTCATCCCCGATCCGACTGGCGACCTGTCGACCGTCCGGCTCCGCCCCGGCTTCTTCACATCGGGCACACCGGTCGACGACATTCGATTCGGCACTTCGCCGTCGGGTTCTGCGATGGCTACACGGGAACGGCTGCAGATCGGAGCGATCCGACCGAATGCGTGTCCAGTCGGTTCGCCACGCTCGCGACGTCACGGTACGCCCTGTTCGCACACAGCCAGACCGACGCCCCGAAGGGTTCCGGTCTGGCGCGATACGGAGGCGACGCCTTCGTCGTCAGCCTCGGGAACTTCGAGACCGACAGCGCCACTGCGTTCGAGCAGATACAGGTCGCGGGCGGTATCACGGACGGACTCTGTTCCGGCCTGAACTGTTGGAGGAACGTCCAGGCCGGCACCTTCATGCACGAACTCGGCCACACGCTCGGTCTTCGCCATGGCGGCACCGACGATGACGTCGAGTACAAGCCCAATCACCTCTCGGTGATGAACTACAGCTATCAGAACCCGGGGTGGGCCGGCGCGATCCCCGGCGTCAGCCCTCCAGCGGGCCGCCCGCTCGACTACGGCCGCTCGTTCAGCGTGCTGTCGGAGACGGTGCTCGACGAGCCGGTCGGCATCTCGAAGGACGGTCTCGGACCGGGCGACATCAGCGACATGGCGCGGTGGCCGATCGTCTGGTGGCGTCAGGCGGCGAGTCCGATGCGACGGCTGCCACTTCGTTCCCGGCAAGTGGGCCGATCGACTGGAACAACGATGGGGACACGCTCGACACGGGCCTCGAGGCCGACCTGAACGGCAACTCATTTCGCTGTGTGAGTCCGACCGAGGTCCACGTCGCCCGACCCGAGTGGAACGCTCTCGACTTCAACCATCGCGATGCCCTGCCGAACGACGAGCCCGCTGCCGGTGCTCCGCTCGACGAACAACCACCGATCGAGGTCACGCAGTGGGCGACGCTCGACAGCGACGGCGACGGTGTCGCCAATCCGCTCGACAACTGTGTGCTGGTTGCGAACCCATCACAGGTCGACAGCAACAACGACGGCGCCGGAGACGCCTGCCCGACACGACCAGCGAGCGACCTCGTCATCACGGTCCAACCGCGCTCGGGGGCCGTTCCTGCACCCGGGGCCTCTGCCGAGATCGCGATCTCCGTCTACAACGCCGGACCCGATCCTGCGACCAACGCTTCCATCCAGATCCAGCGAGTCGGGACCTTCGACAACGTCCTGGTCGTGTCCGGACCGGGCTCCTACGACGTCGCCGGCGGCCGCTGGACGATCGGATCGATCGGGGTCGGACAGACCGCCACGCTCGTCCTCAGTGGAAGCATCAGCAACGGTGGCACGGTCCGCGCGTTCATCGCCACGCTCGACCAACGCGACCCCAACTCTGCGATCGGCACGCCCGACGCCACCACCGCAGCGCTGGTCATCGGCCCCGGGCCCGGCACTGATGCGACCTGGCCCGGCGACACCGAGGCGGTCGGCGCCGTCACCTCCCCCACCTCGATCACCGTCAACGCCGGCACAACCGGCTTCTGGTGTCCGATCGGCGCCCCGACCCAGGTCAACGACTACGAACCCGACCCGTGCTACGACGTGACCGACCCGGGCGCGCCGTCCACCGACCCCGGCATCGAGATCGACAACGCCACGCACTACCATCGGGGCCCAGGACGACTGTTCACGTTCCTCGTGAGCGTCGCGTCGGAGACGAACACGATCGCCGGGTCGGCCAAGGCGATCAGCCAACCCATCGTGTCGGTACCCGTCCCCGACGGAACGCGATTCGTGGCCGCCCAGGTGTACCCGGGAATCAACAGCCAGGGACCGTCGACGTACGACCCGACGAACGGGCTGTGGAGACTGCCCCCATCGACGGCCGGAATCGCCACGCTCTATCTGACCGTCGAACCCAGCTCCAACAGCTCTGCCGCACTGAGCGCACGACTTCTCACCTACAACGGCATCTCGAGTTTCCTCAGCGACTTCTCCTCCGTCTACCCGGCGCCAGAGTCGGATTTCCGTCCCGTCAACGATGATCCTGGCAACTCCGCGGAACTCGTCGGCGCCACGGGCTCGGCCGCTGCGGTGCTCGGGAGCGCAACGACGCTCGCCCCCGCACCGGGCGCGACCACGGACGTCGAACTTCCCGGTCTCCCGATCCCGCGCGAGTCGGTGTGGTTCCACTGGATCGCCCCGTCCGACGGCGTGTTCACGCCGCAGCTGACCACCTCGTACGGACCAGGTCTGCGTCCTGCGTCGATGCGAGTGCTTCGTCATGGGCAGACGACCCCACTCCAGGAGGGCAACCCGAGCGCAGGATTCCGACCGATACCGGTCCGTGCCGGTGACAGGATCGACCTCGCCGTCTACTCGACGCCGCAGTCCTGCTGCTCCTCGTTCGACCTCCCCACGAGCCACGTGATCCGATGGAGGCTCGACGGACCGGCAACGAACGACGACTTCCTCGACGCCACCGACCTGGTGGGAACCGGGGGGCTGCAGAGCGTGAACACGGCCATGACGACCGTCGAACCGAACGAACCCGCGGCGAATCCCGGTCCGGCGCGTGGATCCGTGTGGTACCGGTACACGGCGACGGAGAACTCGGTCTTCCAGCTCGACCGATTCACGGCGAGCAACCGAGGGACCGACCTGTTCGTCGGCACCTCACTCGGCGATCTCACTCAGATCGACGCCGCAGTGTCCACCGCGACCCCCGTGGTTGCGGTGCCTGCCGGCCAACAGGCCTGGGTCAGAGCGTGGACGTCGGACGAGTACCCGGGCGCGATCGGGGCCAGCTTCTACTGGTCGTGGCAGCCGGACTTCGACCTCGACACGTTTGCCGACGACATCGACACGTGCCCGGTGTTCGCGTCGCCGAACAACGACGACACCGACGGCGACGGGATCGGCGACGCCTGTGACCCCTACGACGTGAACCGGCCGCCGCGAGGCACCGACATGGCCGTGACGACGGACAACCTGACACCGGTGACCGTCGACGTGATCGCTGCAGCGGGCCTGATCGACCTCGACGGCGACGACATCACGGTCACTCCGATCAGCCCGGCCGCGAACGGAACGATCGAGTGTGTCGTGGCATCGTGCACCTACACCCCCTCTCCATCGCCGGACGTCAACTGGCCGCTGTCCGAGTTCGTCGACCTTGCCGTGGCCGACCCCGACGGCGCCCAGAGCATCGTGACGCTCGAGGTCCGTGTGCTGGTCGCCCAGGAGAACGTCCGTCACGTCCAATCTCGTTCCGGCACGGTGACGGTGACGGTCGATCCGAGCGTTCGGATCGAATCGGCGGTGCTTCGTCCGGCCGACCCGAACGACGCCGTCGAGACGCTCTTCTGGGACGCTCCCTACGGACTGCTCGACGTGACACTGGCCGGCGTGACCGACCAGGTGGACCCCGGCGTGGTGATCGAACCACCGAGGGCAGCCTCGGGACTCGTCGAGTCGGGATCAGACCTCGTGTTGCAGATACGACTACCCGATCACCGAGCCGGGATACGCCGTCGACCGCTACTTCCCCCAGTTCCTCGACCAGGACACGTTCGACCTCGACCCGCAAGCAGGCCGCCTCCGGTTCGTCTCGAGCCTCATCGACCGAGCACCCGAGGAGAAGGAATTCCGGCTCGACATGTCGCCGTCATCCTCGGTCACGGTTCGCGCGGCGGACCTGGCGACCGACCCGGAAGGTTCGGCGCTTCGTCTCACCTCCTGTGAGACGGCACTGCTCGGGATCGTCCGGCACGAACTGGTCGACGAAGCCGAACCCGAGGTGTGCACGATCGAGGTGCTCGCGAACGCCACGCCGGGTGAGTGGGAGTACGTGACGTTCGTCGTGCGAGACCCCGCCGGCAACGAGCGCTCGATCGACGTCGTGCTCCAGATCGCTCCGACGACCACGACGACGACGACACGACCACAACCACCACGACCACCACGACGACCACCACCACGACCGACCACACCACCCACCACCCCGACCACACCACCCACCACCCCCACCACACCACCCACCACCCCACCACACCACCCACCACCCCCACCACACCACCCACCACCCCGACCACACCACCGACGACGCCACCCACGACCCCCACCTCGAGTTCGCCCGTTTCGACGACCACGGATGCCGACCGGGGACCCACGTCGACCACGGCGGTGCCGCCGACAGCGGCGGTCACCTTGGCGACACCCGCCGGCACCATCGAACTCACCCCGTCGACCGGCCGGCTCGAGCAGGTCGAGTCGGTCGACCCATCCACCTTGCCCACGCCACCGCCGCTGGTCGACTTCCCACTCGGCGTGATCCGGTTCCGCATCACCGACGTTCCCACAGGAGCATCGGTGCAGCTCCAGATCGACAGCCCGGTCGACGTGAACCGCTATTGGAAGTTCATCGGGAACACGTGGACCGAGCTGCCGACGGCCCCGATCCCGGGTGGCATCGTCGTCACACTCGTCGACGGCGGACTCGGTGACGCGGACGGTCTCGCCAATGGTGTCATCGTCGACCCCGGAGCGCCCGGAACAATGCTCACCGACACGCTCCCGCAGACCGGAAACGATGTCCGACGCAGCCTGATCATCGCGTTGAGCGCGATCGCATTCGGCGCGGTACTGCTCGCGTCCCGGCGACGGGGGCGACACTCGGCGTGACCCGGCCAACTGCCACCCTGAACGGCATCAGTCGGCAGGCCCCCGACCACACGACCTAGAGGAAGGGGTCGAGGGAGCGACTCAGGCCGGCGACGGAACCGATCTTCTTGCAGGCGAGGAGCACGCCGGGCATGAAGCTGTCGCGGTCGTAGCTGTCCTGGCGGATCGTCAGTGTCTGGCCGGTGGCGCCGAGGATGACCTCCTGGTGGGCCACCATGCCGCGCATCCGCACCGAATGGACCCGGATGCCGCGCGGGCGCGCTCGCCACCTCTGGCTCCCTCGTAGACCATCTCCGTCGTCGGGTCCGGGTCGAAGTCCGCGTTCCGGGCAGCAGCCATGCGCTCGGCGGTCTTCACGGCGGTGCCCGACGGTGCGTCGATCTTGCGGTCGTGGTGCAGTTCGATGATCTCGGCCGTGTCGAAGAAGGGCGCCGCCATCTCCGCGAATCGCATCATCAGCACCGCAGAGATCGCGAAGTTCGGGGCGATCACACAGTTGGGGCCGCTCTCGCCGGCGAACGATCGACTCGAACAACTCGAAGTCCGTCGGCGGTGAATCCGGTCGTACCGACGACGGCGTGGATGCCGTGCATCCCCAGCCAGGGCAACGTGTTGCGTGCTGCGTCGGCAACGGTGAAGTCGACCACGACGTCACATGCCGCGTCGGCGAACGCGTGGAGGTGTTCGGACACCACGACGCCTTCCACCGTCTCGCCGACTCCGAACGGATCGACGGCGGCGGCGAAAACGAGATCGGGGTCAGCGGCGACAGCAGCACAAACGGTTCGACCCATTCGTCCTGCTGCTCCGTTGACCCCGACTCTCATGAGTGCAGTCTGGCCGATCCGGTCACGTCGGACCCGATCGGTTCACCACCTCCGCCGTTGTGAGCGATGTACGCACCCTGTGCGCTCTGACGCCGGCGAGGTTGTGAGTGTGGTCGCTCAGCGATGGCGACGACGGCCACCGCCGCCGCTGCGACCGCCGCCGTCACCGGCGGGACGCTCCGACTTCGGGCCGAGGTCGCCGAGTTCGTCGGCGAGTTGGGCGTCGAAGCTGTCTTCGAAGCTCACCTCGACGACGTCGACGCCGCCGCCCGAGCTGGACTCGGGTGCTGCCTCGGCGTCGTTCGAGCGCTCCTTGCGGGGCGCACGACGCTCGGACGAGCTCGACTCGCCTCCGCCGCTCGACGAGGCGCCTTCCTTGACGGGAGGCGGATCGCCGGCCGGGGTGAGGCTGACCTTGCCCTTGTCGTCGATCTCCTCGACGCGGACCTCGATCTCCTGGCCGAGCTCCAGCACGTCCTCGACCGAGTTGATGCGCTTGCCGCCACCCAGCTTGGAGATGTGCACCAGACCGTCGCGGCCCGGCAGGATGTTGACGAACGCACCGAACTTGGTGATGTTCACGACGCGGCCCATGTAGACGGCGCCGAGTTCGGCCTTCGGCGGGTCGACGATCGCGAGGATCGCCGCCTTGGCCTCTTCCATCCGCCACGCCTCGACGGCGCCGATGGTGACGATGCCGCGGGCACCGTCGTCGTCGACGCCGATGTCGGCGCCGGTCTCCTGCTGGATCGTGTTGATGACCTTGCCCTTCGGGCCGATCACCTCACCGATCTTGTCGAGCGGGATGTAGATCGTGAGATCTTCGGTGCGGTCTCGGCCACCTCGTCACGCGACTGCGCGATGCAGGCGTTCATGACCTCGAGGATCTCGAGGCGGGCGACGCGGGCCTGGGCGAGCGCAGCGGCCAGCACGTCGGCGGGGATGCCGTCGATCTTCGTGTCGAGCTGCAGCGCGGTGATGGCGTCCTCGGTGCCGGCGACCTTGAAGTCCATGTCGCCGAAGGCGTCCTCGGAGCCGAGGATGTCGGTCAGCGTGATGTACTTGCCGTCTTCGTAGATGAGGCCCATGGCGATGCCGGACACGTGGCCTGCGCATCGGCACACCGGCGTCCATCAGCGACAGGCTCGAGGCGCACACCGACGCCATCGAGGTGGAACCGTTCGACGACATGACCTCGGAGACGAGGCGCAGCGTGTACGCGAAGTCCTCCTGGTTCGGGATGACCGGCAGGACTGCACGGGCGGCGAGCGCACCGTGGCCGATCTCGCGGCGCTTGGGCGAGCCGACACGGCCGGTCTCACCGTTGGCCCACGGCGGCATGTTGTAGTGGTGCAGGTAGCGCTTGGTGTCGTTCGGCGAGAGCGAGTCGATCATCTGGTTCATGCGGGGCATGGCCATGGTCACCACGCTCATCACCTGGGTCTCGCCACGCTGGAACAGCGCCGAGCCGTGAGCGGTCGGCAGGACGCCGACCTCGGCGGAGATCGGGCGCAGATCGGCGACGCCGCGGCCGTCGATGCGGACGCCCTCGTTGACGACGCGCGCGCGCATCAGCTTCTTGTTGAGCGAGCGGACGGCCTCCTTGACCATGCCGTTCTGCCCGGCGAACTCGCCCGGCGCGTCCTTGGTGCCGCACAGCTCGGCGAGGATCTCGGCCGTGACGGCGTCGGTCGCTTCGTTGCGCTCGGACTTGTCGGCGATGGTGATGACCGGCGCGAGCTTGTCGCTGCCGGCCTTCTCGACGGCGGCGAAGATCTCCGGCGTGTAGTCGAGGACCGGCGTCCACTTCATCGGCGTGATCGGGCCCTCGGTGGCGATCACCGAGGCCACGAGCTGGCGCTGCAGCGCGATCGATTCCTTGATCCACACCTTGCAGGCCTCGAGGCCGTCGGCGAGGACTTCCTCGGTGACCTTCGTGGCGCCGTCCTCGTAGTAGTCGAACGCGCTTCTCGGTGCCGCCGGCCTCGACCATCATCATGGCGACGTCGCCGTTGTCGAGCTCACGGCCGGCGACGACCAGCTCGAAGGTGCCGGCCTCGGCCTCTTCGTAGGTGGGGTGCGGGATCCACTCGCCGTCGACGCTGTAGGCCATGCGGACGGCGCCGATCGGGCCCTCGAACGGGATGCCCGAGATCATCAGCGCAGCCGAGGCGGCGTTGATCGACGAGCACGTCGTGCGGGTTGTCCTGGTCGGCGCCGAGCACGGTCGTGACGACCTGGGTCTCGTTGCGGAAGCCGTCGGGGAACGACGGGCGCAGCGGCCGGTCGGTCAGGCGGCAGGTGAGGATGGCGTCCTCGGTCGGACGTCCTTCACGACGGAAGAACGAGCCGGGGATCTTGCCGGCGGCGTACGCCCGCTCCTCGACGTCGACCGTCAGCGGGAAGAAGTCGATGCCTTCGCGCACGCTCTTGGCGGCGTTGGCGGTGGTGAGGACCTTCGTGCCGCCGATCGATGCCACGACGGCACCCATCGACTGGGGGGCGAGCTTGCCCGTCTCGAAGGTCAGGGTCTTGTCGGTTCCGGACACGGGTCCGGACACGATGATTGGGTCAGCCACAAGGGCTCCTTTCGTGTGCACTCCCCCTCGGGAGTGCGCCTCTGGAGCGATCGGCCGGTTCCCAGTTGGTCAACCCGACATCTCCTGCACCGTCGGAAACGTGCAGAGTTCGGATTCAGCAACCGGCAACCGACAACGGGTCGCTCATGTTGCGGAGCCAGACGTTCCGGCTCCAGCCGCACACCCTACCGTGATGCGCCGCACCAATCCGCGGCAGGTCGATCACCGACATGGACGCGTCACGACGCTCGAGGCGACGAGACCAATCCAAGATTCTGAGGCGGGATCAGTTCGTTCGAGCGCAAGGCGCGCAGCGACGAAGCTGACTCACGGTCAGCGAGGAGCCTGCGGAACGCAGCGATCGGGCGCAGCTGGCCCGCCTCAGCGGCGGAGGCCTTGTTCGGCGATGATCGTGCGGTAGCGCTCGACGTCGATCGCCTTGACGTAGTCGAGCATGCGACGGCGACGGCCGACGAGCATCAGCAGCCCACGACGGCTGTGGTGATCCTTCTTGTGGATCTTGAGGTGCTCGGTGAGGTGGGTGATGCGCTCGGTGAGCAGTGCGATCTGCACCTCGGGCGAGCCGGTGTCGGTCTCGTGGGTGCGGTTCTTCTCGATGGTCGCCGTCTTGTTCGGGCGTGGTGTCGGCCAGATCAGCCATGGTGTGTCGCCTTCCGGTGGTGCCGCCGGTGAACCGGCAGCGTGGAGGTCGCAGCACGCTCCGGACGGAGTGTTCTGCATCACGCCCGCGCCGGAGATTCCAGCCCGAACGGACCCCGCAATGCTACGGGCGCCCGGGCCGCCGCCACAACGGGAGCGGTCGCCGCGATGGCGGCGGACGGGTACGCTCGCTCGTCGTGCCACCCCGGATCGAGCTGCGTGACGTCTCGAAGTCGTTCGGGACACTCGACGCGCTGGCGCCGGTCGAGCTTCGACGTCGCCGAGGGCGAGACGGTCACCCTGCTCGGGCCGTCGGGCTGCGGCAAGACGACGCTGCTGCGACTGATCGCCGGGCTGGAGACGCCGACGTCGGGCGAGATCGTCGTCAACGGCATGACGCCGAGCGAGGCCCGCCGACACAAGCAGATCGGCTTCATCCCGCAGGCGCCCGCACTCCTGCCGTGGCGCACCGTCGAGGCCAACGCCCGGCTGCTCCTCGACATCAACCGGTCGGCGTCGCCGTCGACACCCAGCGTCTCGGTGGCCGACCTCCTCGACGAGGTCGGCCTCGGCGAGTTCCTCGACGCCTACCCGCACGAACTGTCCGGCGGCATGCAGCAGCGAGTCGGCCTGGTGCGGGCCTTCGCGCTCGACGCCCCGATCCTGCTGATGGACGAACCGTTCGCAGCACTCGACGAGATGACCCGCACCGACATGCGCCACCTGCTGGGCCGACTGCGCGAGCCGCTCGGAACGACCGTGGTGTTCGTCACCCACTCGATCCCCGAGGCCACGTTCCTCTCCGATCGGGTGGCGGTGATGTCGCCACGTCCCGGGCCGGGTCACCGAAGATCTCACGATCGATCTCGCCCATCCCCGCACCCCGGACATCGAGGACACCGACGAGTTCTTCCACCTCACGACGTCGCCTGCGGAGCGCGCTCGAGCGCACGGGATGGACCGATGAGCCCGGGGGTCCGCCGCATCGTGGCGCCGCTCGTCGGCATCGTCGTCGTTCGCCGTGCTTCTGGGAAGCTGCTGGTCCAGATCTTCGACATCCGGCGATTCGTGCTGCTGCCGCCGTCGACGATCATCGACACGCTCGCCGCCGATCCGGGGTTCTACTGGGACAATGCGCTCGTCACCGACCGTCCACATGCTCGTCGGGCTGGCGATCTCGCTGTTGTGCGCCGTCGTCGTCGGGTCGGTCATGGCGGCATCTCGGTTCATCGAGGAGGCGGCACAGCCGGTGCTCGATCCTCGTACTCGTGACGCCGTGGGTCGCCTACATCACCTCGGTCGTGCTCTGGCTCGACGGCGGAGATCCGACGATCTACTTCATGGTGGCCTTCACCGTCGTTCCCGGTGTTCACCTTCGGCGTGGTCGGCGGGATGAAGTCCGCCGACCCGGCCGCACGCGAGCTGCTCGCCAGCGTCGACGCCCGGCCCTGGGAGGTGCTGTGGCGGCTCCGGCTGCCGTCGGCACTGCCGTCGATCTTCACCACCGCTCGGTTCGCCGTCGGGCTGGGTCTGGCAGCTGCCTACTTCAGCGAGGGGTCCGCACTCACCACCGACGGGCTCGGCGCCATCGGTCGTCGTGCCGCATCGTTCAACGACGCCGAGACGCTCTGGACGACGATCGTGTGCTCGGCGCTGCTCGGCATCGTCGGGCTCATCGATGGTGTCGGTACTCGAACGCGTGCTGCTGAAGTGGCACGTCTCGCAGCGCCGCTGACCACGCCGCTGACCGGGACGTTCTGCACGGCACGTGGCATCATGAATCACCTGCGCCGGCAACCGCGCGATTCGACCCCCGAACGACTGGAACCTCGATGCGCCTCCGCAACGTCACTGCTCTCGCCGTCTGCACCGCCGCCCTCGCTCGCCGCGTGTTCGAGCGACGACGACACGACCGGCACCGACACGACCACCGACACCGCACCGACACGAGCACCACCGAGTCGGCGACCACCGACAGCGACACCTCGGGCGTCACCGAGGTCGTCGCCGGCGAGGCGTTCCCCGAGGATCGCTGCGCAGCCAATCGAGGCCGCCGGAACGATCACCTACCTGACCGGGTTCGACTTCGCGGCGACGGCTTCGATCGTCGACGTCCTCGTCGCCGAGGAGAAGGGCTACTACGACGCCATGTGCCTCGACGTCGAGGTGACGCCGAGCTTCTCGACGGCCAACTACCCGCTCGTCGCCGAGAACGACGCCCAGTTCGCCTCGGGCGGATCCTTCAGCGAGGTCGTGTCGTTCTCCGCCGCCAACGACGCCGACCTGGTCGTCGATCGCCGTCGAAGGCCCGACCGCAATCGATTCGCTGATCGTCAAGCCCGGCGTCGCGACCGAACTCGCCGACCTCGAGGGCACCGACGATCGGCGTCAAGGGCAAGCTCCCGCCGAGCGTGGCGGCCATGCTGGCGCAGGCGGGTCTGATCGAGGGCGAGAACTTCGACACGGTGCTGCTCGACGGCTTCGACCCGGTGCAGCACATCGCCATCGAGTCGATCGTCGGATTCCCCGGGTACAAGAGCAACGAGCCGGGCCAGCTCGAGCGCGCCGGCATCGAGTTCGACCTGTTCGATCCGCTCGACTACGACATCCCCGGATCGTTCGGCGTGATCTACACGAACCAGCAGTTCATCGACGAGCACCCGACGGCGGCCGAGGACTTCGTCCGCGCCACGATGCTCGGCCTCGATGATGCCATCGCCGATCCGGAGGCGGCCGCCGACATCGCGGTCGAACGGATCAACGCCGGCGGCAACCCGAACTTCCTGTCACCCGAGGGCGAGGCGTTCCGCTGGACGACCGATGCCGCACTCATCTCGTCGCTCACGCCGGAGGGAACCGGGCTACGGCGTGCCTCAGGCCGGCTGCGCTGCAGAACGAACTCGACACGTACGCCGAGATCGGCCTCTTCGGCGACGCCGGCGCACCGGACGCCGCTGCGCTGCCTCGGTGACGACATCATCGTGCGGCGTCTACGCCGGCGACGGCAAGGTCATCTGGCCGAGCTGACCGACGGCCACGCTCGGCCCAGACGCCGGCGCCGGTGTCAGGCGTCAGGTGTCAGGTGTCGAGGAGCTGGCGGGCGTGGTCGACGTCGTGGCTCGAGCTGGGCGATCAGCGCGTCGACGCCGTCGAACTTGCGCTCGCTGCGCAGGAAGTGCGTGAACCGCACCTCGGCGGTCTCGCCGTAGAGGTCGACGTCGACATCGAGCAGATGCGCCTCGAGCAGCGACGCGTCGGCATGCTCGTAGAACGTCGGGCGGCGGCCGAGGTTGATCGCGCAGGCGTGCACGTCGCCGTTCGGGCGTTCGTACCAACCCGGCGTACACACCGTCGGCGGGCAGGCACATCCCGTTCGGCACACCGACGTTGGCCGTCGGGAAGCCGAGCAGGCGGCCGCGCTGGTCGCCTGTCGAACACCGTCGCCACGAACCTCGTAGGGACGCCCGAGCATCGCGTTGGCACGGGCGATGTCGCCGCCGGCGAGGGCCCGACGGATCGCCGTGCTGCTGACCGGCTCGTCGACGCCGTCGCGACGCTGCGACGCAGCTGGATCGGCTCGACGTCGAAGTCGGCTCTCGGCGCCGAGCTTGCGGAGCAGGTCGACGTTGCCGTCGCGATGACGTCCGAAGTGGAAGTCCTCGCCGACCACGATGACCCGGGTCCTGAGGCATCGCACGAGCACCCGGTCGACGAACGACTCGGGGCTCTCGGCCGCCTGGGCCTCGTCGAACGGCACGACCACGACGGCGTCGATACCCGGTCGCTTCGAGCAGCTCGAGCTTCTGCTCGGGGCTCGGTCAGCAGCCGCGGCGCCGACTCCGGGCGCACGACGCTGGCCGGATGGCGATCGAAGGTGACGACGACCGACTTCGCGCCGAGCTCGTCGGCTCGACGTCGCACCTGATCGATCACGGCCCGGTGGCCGAGGTGGACGCCGTCGTAGGCGCCGATCGTGATGACCGATCGGTCGTCACGCCCACGGAGCAGCGTTCGAGGTCGGTCACGACGAGCACGACCGCAACGCTATCGGTCGCGACACGCATGCCCGGCAGGCGGTCAAACGCGGCAGCACGACGGCCGGCTTGGCCTGGCCGTCACCGAACGCCTCGTACACCGCGAGCAGCTGTCCGCGACCGTCGAAGACCGCCCACGGGCCCTCGCCGTCCCAGCGCGTCGAGCACGCGACCGTTGGCGACGAGCGCCGCGACGTCGTCGCTCGACCGTCGACCGCGTGCGAGCGCGCGGACCGCGCTCGCGACCGGGAGCAGTTCGCACTCGTCCGGGCGGTGCCGCCTCGGCCAGCGTGAACTCCCCGACGTGCGTCCGGCGGAGGTCGCCGCAGGTGCGCTCCCCCGCCGAGCAGCCGTCCGAGGTCGTCGGCGAGCGTGCGGATGTAGGTCCCCGCCGAGCACTCGACGTCGATCGCCAAGCACGCCCGGTTCGGCCCAGTCGATCGACGTCGAATCGGTGGATCGTCACGGGACGGGGCGCTCGCTCGATCTCGATGCCCTCGCGGGCGAGTTCGTGGAGCCGCTTGCCGTCGACGCGGATCGCCGACACCATCGGCGGCACCTGTTCGATGTCGCCGACGAGGTGCTCGGCCACCGCGCGCGCGGGCGTCGTCGATCGTCACGCCGGACATGTCGAACGTCGCCAGCACGTCGCCGGACGAGTCGAGCGTCGACGTGGACGAGCCGAGGACGACCTCGCCGGTGTAGCCCTTGCGGGTCTTCTCGACGAACCGCAGCAGCCGGGTCGCCTTGCCGACCGCCACCACGAGCACGCCGGTCGCGTCCGGGTCGAGGGTGCCGGCGTGGCCGACCTGGCGCTCACCGAATCGACGCCGCAGCATGCCGACCACGTCGTGGCTCGTCACACCGGCCGGCTTGTCGACCACGGCGACCCCGTGCGTGGTGGCCGGCTTGCGCCGCGCCATCAGGCCTCGGTCGAGCCGGTGTCCGGCGAGTCGCCGGCCGGCGGCTCGCCACTCGCCTCGCGATCGAGCCGGGCCTGATCGGACTTCAGGATCTCGTCGATGCGGGCGGCCGAGCGGATCACCATGTCGGGGCGGAAGTCGAGGATCGGCGTCTTCTTCGCCCGGATCTGGCGGGCGATCGACGCCTGCAGCCGGACCCGGTGATCGGCGAACGCCTCGAGGATCTCCGCGTCGCCCTCCTCGCCGGCGAGCGAGTCGAAGAACACGATCGCCCGGTTCAGCTCCGGGTCGACGTCGATGCCCGTGACCGTCACGAACGTGAGCCGCTCGTCGTCGATCCGCACGAGTTCGTCGGCGATGATCTCCTGCAGCGTCGTGCTCACCCGCGCGCTGCGCGAGTACTTCGGTGTGCTGCTGCGGCTGCTGCGCTTGCCTGCCATCGGAACTCTCCTTGGTCGATGGCGTGTCACGCTCGGGGGTCTGACCCCTGCTGTAACGTCAGGTGAAGTCGGGGGCGACGCGGTTCGATCGCTTGAGTTCGGCCATCCCGGACATGGTGGCCAGCTTCTCGACGGCGTCCCACAGTTCCACGGCCTCGGCGCCGGTCGGCGCCTTGGAGATCACCGGGCCGAAGAAGCTCGCCTCGTTGTCGGCGCCCGGATGGAACGTCAGGATCGGCGTGCCGACGTCGCGACCGGTGCGGCTGAGCGCCAGCTCGGTGTCGGCGCGGATGTACGTCGTCGTGCGACTCGTCGTCGGCGGCATCGAGGTACGACTCGTCGAACCCGGCGCCGACGAGCAGCCCGCCGTACCAACGCCAGCGCGTCGGCTCGGGCCGCCTCGCGTTGTGCGTCGACGTGCAGCGCCGTGCCGACCGCGGTGTACCAGCGTCCGACCGCTGTCGGGTCGTCGTCCCGAGCCGGATCGCATCGGCGATGCGCAGTCCCTGCTGGCCGAGGTAGTGGCCGGCGCGGTACTGGGGCGTGTACCACTCCTTGGTGTTGTCCTCGTTGAGCATCCACAGCGAGATGAACCGCCAGTCGACCTCGTAGTCGCGCTGCTCGCTGACGTTGACCACCCATCGCGAGGTGATCCACGCCCACGGACAGACGGGATCGAAGAAGAAGTCGAGGTCGGCGGCCATCGGTCCAACCTACGCGACGAGCTCACGGTCACGTCGGGCGATCTCGACGTCCTCGTAGGTCTCGATGAGGTCGCCGGGCTTGAGGTCCTGGAAGTCGGACAGGCCGATACCGCACTCGAAGCCCTCGCGGACCTCGCGGGCATCGTCCTTGAACCGCTTGAGCGACGTGATGTCGCCCTTCCAGATGATCGTGCCGTCGCGCAGGAAGCGCACCTTCGAGCCGCGGGTGATGACGCCCGAGCGCACGTAGCAACCGGCGATCGCGCCGAGCTTGGGCACCCGGAAGATCTCGCGGACCTCGGCCTCGCCGGTGACCTGCTCTTCGAACTCGGGCTCGAGCATGCCGATCACGGCCTGTTCGATGTCCTCGAGCAGCTTGTAGATGATCTCGTAGGTACGGATCTCGACTTCTTCCTGCTCGGCCAGCTTGCGGGCCTTGCGGTCGGGTCGCACGTTGAAGCCGATGATCGTGGCGTTGGTGGCGTTGGCCAGCGAGATGTCGTTCTCGGTGATGCCGCCGACGGCGCGGTGCACGAAGCTGACGTCGACCTCGTCGCGCTCGAGTCGACGCAGCGACTCGGTGACCGCTTCGAGCGAGCCCTGCACGTCGGCCTTGAGGATCAGGTTGACCGTGGCCTTCTCGCCCGACTGGATCTGGGCGAAGATGTCCTCGAGCTTGGTGCCGGTCTTGACGCGGGCGTCCTCGCGCAGATGCTTCGCCTTGCAGGCGCTGCTCGCGGGCCTCGGCCGACCGTGCGGGCGGTCTTCTCGTCGGGGGCGGCGCGGAACTCGTCGCCGGCCTCGGGCACGAGCGACAGACCGAGCACCTGCACCGGCGTGGACGGGCCGGCCGTCTTGACCTGCTCGCCCTTGTCGTTGATCATCGCGCGGACCTTGCCCCAGGCGGCACCGGCGACGATCGGGTCGCCGACCTTGAGCTCGCCCTTGTCGACGAGGACCGTGGCCACGGGGCCGCGACCCTTGTCGAGCTGGGCCTCGATGCACGATGCCCTTGGCTCGCCCGGTCGGGTTCGCGGTGAGCTCCTCGAGTTCGGCGACGACCTGCAGCTGCTCGATGCAGGTCGTCGACGCCGAGGCCCTGCAGGGCCGACATCTCGACGACGATCGTGTCGCCGCCCCACGACTCGGGGACGAGTTCGTACTCGGCGAGCTGCGTCAGCACGCGCTGCGGATCGGCGTTGTCCTTGTCGATCTTGTTGACCGCCACCACGATCGGCACGTCGGCGGCGCGGGCGTGGTTGATCGCCTCGATGGTCTGCGGCATGATGCCGTCGTCGGCGGCGACCATCAGCACGACGATGTCGGTCGCGTCGGCACCACGGGCACGCATCTGCGTGAACGCGGCGTGGCCCGGCGTGTCGAGGAACGTGACCGAGCCGTGCTCGTTCTCGCACCTGGTAGGCGCCGATGTGCTGGGTGATGCCACCGGCCTCGCCGTCGACGACGTTGGCGCCGCGGATGTGGTCGAGCAGCGTGGTCTTGCCGTGGTCGACGTGGCCCATCACGGTGATGACCGGCGGGCGCGGCTCCTGCAGTCTCGTCGTCGTCGGAGTCGTCGAACAACTTCTGCAGTTCGACCTCCTCCTGCTGACCGGGCTCGACGAGCAGGATCTCGGCGCCGACCTCGAGCGCGAACAGCTCCATCTGCTCGTCGGCGAGCGTCATCGTGGCCGTGACCATCTCGCCGTTGTTGAGCAGGAAGCGCACGACGTCGGCCGGCGGTGCGGTTCAGCTTCGGAGCGAACTCCTGGGCCGACACACCGCGCTCGATGATGACGTCGCCCTCGGGAACGGGCGCGTCGCGCGAGGTGTAGGTGGTGAACTGCGGCTGCAGATCGTCCTGGTCGCGACGACGACGCCGACGGCCGGTGCGACGCGGCGGGCGCCGCTGACCACTCGGACGATTGCCGCCACCACCGGGACCGCCGGGACCGCCGGGACGACCGGGACCGCCACCGCCGGGAGCGCCACCGGGACGACCCGGGCGCCGCCACCGGGGCCACCGCGCGGGACGAGGGGTGTAGCCGCCGGGGCGCGGGCACCGGGGCGACCGCCGGGGCCACCGGTGCGGCTCGTCGGGCGAGCCGAACCGGGAGGCGGCGGAATCGGCTTGCCGCTCGGCGACAGCGGACGGCCGGGAGGCGGCGGGATCGGCACGGCCGCGTGGGCGACAGTGGACGCTCGGGTGAGCGCCGTTGCGGGACGCTCCTCGACGCCGGCGCGCCTCGGGCGGCATCGCCGCCTGCTCGGGCGGGCGGCCACCGGCGGTCGGACGACCGCTGGAGATCACTCGCGACGAGGCATCGGGCACCGGCGGCTGGCTCGGCGCAGCGACCGGCGCCTGTTCGACGACGCGGCGCCGTCGACCGGGCGCCGGTTCGACCGGCTCGGCGCTCGACGACGACGGGCGTCGGCGCAACCTCGACTTCGGGTTCGACGACCCGCTCGACGACCTCTGGTTCGACGCGGCGTCGCAGGCTCGGGCGTCGTGGTCTCGGCGACCGGCGCCTCGACGACCGGCGCCTCGACGACGGATGCGGCCGCTGCCGGCTCGACGGCGCGCGGCCTCGACGACCGGCGTCCACGACCGCCTCGGCGGCGTCGACGTCGGGCTCGGCCGCGGCGACGATGCGGCTCGGACGCCTCTGGCTCTGCAGCCTTCGTCGGCATCGCGCCGTCGCCGGCGCAGCCTTCTTGGCCGCGGCCTTCTTCGGCGCGGCCTTCTTGACCGGCTTGGGCTCCTCGGGCTGTTCGTCGCGCGTGAGCCCGTCACGCTCGGCGCGACGGGTCACCATGTCGGCGTACGCCTCGGCGAGCGACGATGACGGGCCCTTGGCGGCAACGCCGAGCACACCACACAGGTCGAGGACCTCTGCGTTCGTCATCCCGAGCTCTTTCGCGAGCTCGTGGATCCTGATCTTCTTAGCTGCCACGTTGTCGATTCAACCTTTCACAGTCGTCTTTGCCTCGCAGATGCTGGAATCACTGCGCATCTCGATTCGTCTTCGTCGTCACCGCTCACCGCTGCAACGTTCCCTGATCGCCCGTTCGTCGTCGGCGCCGACCTCGACGCCGCCACGCCCGTGCGAACGCACGTCGCGCGATGCGCCGCGTCGAGACACGCAGCCTCGACGATGCCGCGCCACCACTGATCCGCGACACAACCACGCACCTCGGCCGTCGCTGGCGCCGTCGACGACGATGCCCGCATCCGATCTCGTGACTCGCACGAGCGCGGACTGCGGGCGTCGCTGACGGCAGCCGATACAGCTGCGAATGGGTTCGGGGTGGTCGGTAACACTCAGTCGTCGTCGCCGTTCTCGTTGGCGGGCTCGTCGGATTCGCCTGCGTCGGATTCACCCGCGTCGGACAAGGTGTCCGACACCACGTCAGTGGTGTCCGACACCGCCACGGCGTTCGACGTCCACATCTTCGACACCCGACCGCCGACTCGTCGCCGGCTTCGGAGGTCTGGCTCGTCGCACGGCAACCACCGACTCACCGGCGGACTGCCTCGGCCTCGGTCGGAGCGACGGCCGCGGCGGCTTGCCAGTCGGATTCGCTGATGACGCTGCCGTCGGCGGCGTGCCATTCCATCTCGCCGGTCTCGGCGTTGGCGCGCCATTCGCCGTCGGCGTACTCGACGTCGGCGTCGCGGCCACCGGCCGGGATGCCCTCGGCGAGCTGCGTCTCGGAACGGATGTCGACGCGCACGCCGGTGAGGCGAGCGGCGAGGCGGGCGTTCTGGCCCTCCCGGCCGATCGCCAGGCTGAGCTGGTGGTCGGGCACGATGACGTCGGCCGCGGTGCCGTCCTCGGAGATGATGCACCTGGGTGACCTTCGCCGGCGACAGCGCCTTGGCGACGAAGTCGGCGAGGTCCTCGCTGAACGGCACGATGTCGATCTTCTCGCCGCGCATCTCGTTGACGACCATGCGAACACGGCCACCGCGGGCGCCGACGCACGCGCCGACCGGATCGACGTTGTGGTCGTTCGACCAGACGGCGATCTTGGTGCGGTGGCCCGGTTCACGGGCGCAGGCCTTGATCTCGACGATGCCGTCGGCGATCTCGGGCACCTCGAGCTCGAACAGCCGCTTGATCAGGCCGGGATGCGTGCGCGACGACGACGATCTGCGGGCCCTTCGGCGTGCGGCGCACCTCGACGATGTAGGCCTTCTGGCGGTCGCCCTGGGCCGGGCCGCTCGAACGGCACCTGCTCGGCCTGCGGCAGCAGCGCCTCGACCCGGCCGAGGTCGAGCAGCGTGTAGCGGGCGTCGGTGCGCTGGATGATGCCGGTGACGATGTCGCCCTCGCGGTTCGCGTACTCCTCGAACTTGCGCTCGGACTCGACCTCGCGGATGCGCTGGCTCATCACCTGGCGGAAGGTCTGGGCGGCGATGCGGCCGAGCTCGTCCTTCTTCGGCGTGTCGTCGCGCTCGTTGACCCAGTTGCCGTCCTCGTCGACGTCGTACGCGATGAACGAGAACTCCATCGTTTCGGGGTTCGACCTCGACGACGACTTCGTCGGCGGCGTCGGGACGGCGCTTGTAGGCCGAGGCGAGGGCGTCGACGAGGACGTGCAGCAGCGTGTCCTCGGAGATGCCCTTCTCCTGGGCCAGCATGCCGATGGCCTCGCTCATGTCGAGGTTGCTCATGACGGTTGCTTCTCCTTCGTCGATGTCGGATTCTGGGTCGTTGCGGCCGATGGCTTCGGCACGCGGCCTTCTTCGTCGATTGCTTGACCGGCTGCTTGCCGGGCTTGGGCTTGGGGCCCCACTCGAACACGGTGCGGGCCTTGTCGATCTCGGTCGATCGACGACGTTGCGCTCGGTGCCGTCGTCGAGCAGCAGCGTGGCGCGTGCGATCGTCGGCGGCGACCAGCGCACCCTGCAGCCGGCGCGGGTCGGCGAGCGGATCACGCAGGCGCACCGAGATGGTCTTGCCGACCTCGCGCTGGAAGTGCGCCGGCGTGCGCAGCTGGCGTTCGAGCCCGGGGCTGGTGACCTCGAGCGTGTACTGCCCGGCGATCGGGTCCTCGTGGTCGAGTTCGCGCGAGATCAGGCGGGTGGCGAGCGACAGCGAGTCGAGCGTGATGCCGCCCTCGGATCCCGGCAGGCGTGTCGAGCGTGATCGCGGATCGTGCCGCCGCGGCGCTCGATGTCGTAGACGTCGAGTCGGCAGATCGGAGGCGATCGGGCCGACGAGGGCGTGCATGCGATCGATCTCTGATCGCTGCGCTCATCGGAACTGCCTCCTTTCAACAAACAAGGCGTGGGGCTCAGCCCCACGCCTTTCGGTACCAAACCAAATGGAGACGTCATCATAGCAGCGGCCTCGAGCGACGTCGGACAGGGCGCCAACGCCCGCACCCGCCGCCGGACCACCCCCGGTTTGCGTGACGGTTCCGTCGGGACGGCCCAACCGTTCTGCAACGCAAACGATCGCCGGGTGCCGCTCAGTACAGTGCCCGGGTGCTTCGGATGTCGACCCTGTTCCTGCGGACCCTTCGAGACGATCCGGCCGATGCCGAGGTCGCCAGCCATCGCCTGCTCGTGCGGGCCGGCTACATCCGCCGGGCCGCGCCGGGCGGGTTCTCGTGGCTGCCGCTCGGCTGGCTCGTGTACCGCAACGTCGAGCGCATCGTCCGCGAGGAGATGGACGCCGCCGGGCTTCCAGGAAGTGCACTTCCCGGCCCTGCTCCCCCGCGAGCCCTACGAGGCGACCGGGCGCTGGACCGAGTACGGCGACAACCTGTTCCGCCTCCAGGACCGCAAGGGCGCCGACTTCCTGCTCGCCCCGACCCACGAGGAGATGTTCACGCTGCTCGTGAAGGACATCTGCGGGTCGTACAAGGACCTGCCGCTGTCGATCTACCAGATCCAGACCAAGTACCGCGACGAGGCCCGTCCCCGCGCCGGTCTGCTGCGTGGCCGCGAGTTCGTGATGAAGGACTCGTACAGCTTCGACCTCGACGACGCCGGCCTGCAAGCGTCGTACGACGCCCATCGCGCGGCCTACATCTCGCTGTTCGACCGGCTCGGTCTGCCGTACGTGATCGTGTCGGCGATGTCGGGCGCCATGGGCGGGTCGGCGTCCGAGGAGTTCCTCGCCCCGATGGACGTCGGCGAGGACACCTTCATCCGCTGCACGTCGTGCGACTACGCCGCCAACGTCGAGGCCGTCGTCACGCCCGCTCCCCCGGCGATCCCGTTCGACGGGCTGCCGCCGGCGATCGTGCACGACACGCCGGACACGCCGACGATCGCCACGCTCGTCGACTGGGTCAACGCCGACGCCGAGCTGCGCCATCCCGACCGCGACTGGACCGCGGCCGACACGCTGAAGAACGTCGTGGTGAAGCTCCGCCACCCCGACGGCACGATCGAGCCGCTGGCCATCGGCCTGCCCGGCGACCGCGAGGTCGACATGAAGCGGCTCGAAGCGCAGGTCGCCCCGGCCGAGCCCGAGCCGTTCGACGAGGCCGACTTCGCCAACCACCCGTCGCTGGTCAAGGGCTACATCGGCCCGGGCGCGCTCGGCGACGACGAACGCGTCGGGCATCCGCTACCTCGTCGACCCGCGCGTCGTCGACGGCACGGCATGGATCACCGGCGCCGACCAGCCGCGCCATCACGTGATCGACCTCGTGGCGGGCCGCGACTTCACGCCCGACGGCACGATCGAGGCGGCCGAGATCCGCGACGGCGACGTCTGCCCGGCGTGCGCGTCCGCGGTCGAGATCGCCCGCGGCATCGAGATCGGCCACATCTTCCAGCTCGGCCGCAAGTACGCCGAGGCGCTCGGGCCTCACCGTGCAGGACGAGAACGGCAAGCCCGGTCACGCCGACGATGGGCTCCTACGGCGTCGGCGTCACCCGGGCGCTGGCCGCGATCGCCGAGGCGAGCCACGACGACCTCGGCCTCGTGTGGCCACGCGAGATCGCGCCGGCCGACGTCCACATCGTGGTCGCCGGCAAGCCCGACGGGCCCGCAGTTCCCTGCCGGCGAGCAGCTCGCCGCCGACCTCGAGGCCGCGGGGCTACGCGTCCTGCTCGACGATCGCTACGGTCCGTCGCCCGGCGTGAAGTTCAAGGACGCCGAACTGATCGGCATCCCGACGATCGCCGTCGTCGGCCGCGGCGTCGCCGACGAGGAGAACCCGACCATCGAGGTCAAGGACCGCAAGTCCGGCGACCGCGACGACATCGCCCTCGCCGACGTCGTCGCCCACCTCGTCGCCACCTGCCACTGACCCCGACGCTCTCGCTCCGGGCTGCGCGCCGAGCGCGCACTCGCCAGGAGAATTTCGGCGCTGGCGCGGGGTTGGGCGGGGTCGGGGTCGGGTCAGGAGTGGCGGAGGAGGCCTTGGTCGATGACGACGCGCTCGGTGGCCGGGGTCGTCGGGGTCGACGGCGCTGGTGGTGAAGAGCGTCTCGCCGGACCCGCCCGACCACATCTTGATCGTGAGCGCGTCGCCCGGCAGCACCGGCGCCGCGAAGCGGGCCTCGATGTGCCCGAAGCGCGCGGGGTCGCTGCCACAGACCGTGTGCAGCAGCGCCCGGCCGGTGAAGCCGTAGCTGCACAGGCCGTGGAGGATCGGGCGGTCGAAGCCACCGATCGCGGCGAACGCCGGGTCGGTGTGCAGCGGGTTGCGGTCGCCCGAGAGCCGGTACACGAAGGCCTGGTCACGCAGCGTCGGGTACGTCACGACATGGTCCGGATCGCGCTCGGGCGGCACGTTCTTCGGTCCTGACGGCCCGCGATCGCCGCCCCAGCCACCCTCGCCACGGATGAACGCCGACGACGTGGTCGTGTACAGCGGGCTCGCCGTCCATCACGGCATTCGTCTCGGTCACGACGACGGCGGCGGACTTGCCCTTGTCGTACATCGCGACGAGCTCGCTCGTGATCGTCACGGTGCCCTCGACGGGGATCGGCCGGTGCAAGGTCACGGCCTGCTGGCCGTGCACGAGCAGCGCCGGGTTGAACGTGCCGATGTCGCGCATCGCCGAGCCCTTGCCCCACCCGATCACGACCGGGAAGGTCGGGAACACCTGCTGGTCGACGCCGCTGGTGTTCTCGGTGGTGAACGCCAGCTCGTTCTGGCCGGCGCCGATGCCGACCGCGTAGAGCAGGGCGTCCTTGGAGTTCCAGCTGGCGTCGACGGGATCGCTCTTCGATCCGACGGCTTCGGGATTCAGTGGCATGTCATCTCGCTTTCGTTGAACCTGGGGTGGTGATCAGGAGTCGAGCATCGTCTGGGGCCAGCCGCCGGGCTCGCCGTTCATGCCCGAGTTGGGCCGGGCCTCGGCGAGCAGCTCGCGCGACGACCGGGCCGATCTTCGTCGGGTCGTCGACCGGCGTGGTCGACGGACCGCGGACCCATCCTTCGGCGACGGCGAGCGATCTGGCCGGAGGCCTCGAACACCCGGCCCGTGACGTCGGCCGACTCCTCGCGAGCAGAGCCAGGTGACGATCGGGGCGATCCAGTGCGGCGCCCGCGCCTCGCGCTCCTCGTCGGTCTCCGGGGCCGGGCCGAGACCCTCGGTCATCCGGGTGAGCGCCACCGGGCCGACCGCGTTGACCGTCACGCCGTAGCGGGCGACTTCGAGCGCGACGATGTTCGTGAACGCGGCGATGCCGGCCTTGGCCGCGCCGTAGTTCGCCTGGCCGGGGTTGCCGTAGATGCCCGACACCGAGGTGGTGTTGACGATGCGGCCGCTGACCGGCTCGCCCGCCTTGGCCCGCTCACGCCAGTAGGCGACCGCCCACCGCGACGGGGCGAAGGTGCCCTTGAGGTGCACGTTGATGACCGAGTCCCACTCCTCCTCGGTCATGTTGGCCAGCACGCGGTCGCGCAGGATGCCGGCGTTGTTGACGAGCGCGTGGAGGTCGCCGAACGTCTCGATGGCCGTGTTGATCATCCGCTGGGCGCCCTCCCAGTCGGCGACGTTGTCGCCGTTGGCGACCGCCTCGCCGCCCATCGTCGATGATCTCGTTGACGACCTGCTGGGCCGGGGAGATGTCGCCACCGCTGCCGTCGACGTTGCCGCCGAGGTCGTTCACGACCACCTTGGCGCCGTGGCGGGCGAGGCTCAGCGCATGCTCGCGCCCGATCCCGCGTCCCGCTCCCGTGACGATCGCAACCCGACCCTCGCACAAACCACTCATCGATCTTCCTTTCACCGGCCTCGCCCGATCAGGCGGCGACGCCGGAAACGGCCGTCGCTGTGCGGCATCGTAGAGTCGACCCTCGTGTGCGGCTGCCAGCGGACGAGACGGGAGCTCTTCATCGGCGCGCTCGGAGCCGCTGCGATTCGGGTTGAGCGCCTGCGCGACGGTTCGACGTGCCACGCCGCGCCGCACAGCTCCCACCTGTCGCGTCCCTCACGTCGATCGAGGTGCTCCCGGCCTGCGCATCCACCCGCGCAGCGAGTGGGGAGCCGATCTGCCGCCGAAGGGCGCCATCGGGCCCGGAGACGTCAAGTTCCTGCTGGTGCACCACACCGCATCGAGCAACGTGGTGCCCGACCCACGTGCAGTGATCCGCCAGACCTATGCCTTCCAGACCGGCCCGAGCAAGCGTGGCCCGACATCTGCTACCACTTCATGATCGGACCCGACGGCTCGGTGTGGGAGACCCGGGCCGGGTCGCTCGCCGGGCCGGTGGTCGCCGATGCCACCGGCGGCAACCAGGGCTTCGCGCAGCTCGTCTGCCTGATCGGCGACTTCACGGCGCAGCCACCGACGCCGGCCGCCCAGGACTCGTTGCTGCGCATGCTGATCTTCCTGGCCGACCGCTACGACATCGACACCGACCCGGCTGCCACGACCACCTTCGTGTCGAGAGGATCGGACAAGTTCCCGGCGGGCACGCACGATCACGACACCGACGATCTCCGGGCATCGCGACGTGACGTACACCGCCTGTCCCGGCGACGATGGGCTACACGCTGCTCGGCGGCTGGCGCAGCCGGGTCCACGCCACCCGTCTGCATGCGCTCGGACCCGGGCCCGATCGAAACGCGCCGTCCGCCTGAACACGCATCTCACCTGATCCCACCCGGAAACCTGCGCCGATTCGTGCAGTCAGTGCACATTCGGGCAGCACATTTCGGGGCGTGGGGGTGGTCGCCCTGCCGGACGACCGGTCGTAGCCTGGCCGCCGTGACCGCGCCCGACCATCCGACGACGAGCCGCCTGCACGCCGACGTCGTGGTCGTGGGTGCCGGGCCGGCGGGCACCGCGGCGGCGATCGAACTGCGACGGGCCGGACGATCGGTCGATCGTCATCGACAAGGCGGTGTTCCCGCGCGACAAGTGCTGCGGCGACGGCCTGACCACGCTCGCACTGCGAGAACTCGACCACCTGGGGCTCGACCCGGCACGATCGCCGACTGGTTCGACGTTCGCGGCGCCGCGATCCGCTCACCGAGCGGACGCGAGGTCGTCGTTGCGCTGCCGACGACCGGGAAGTACGCCGCCGTCGCACCGCGCCTCCAGCTCGACGACGCCCTCGTGCAACTCGCCCGCGAGCACGGCGCCGACGTTCGCGACGGCCACGGATTCGAACGTCTCGTCGAGCACGCCGACCATGTGACCGTGTTCGCCGAGGGCCTCGAGATCGACACCCGGTACGTCGTCGCCGCCGACGGCATGTGGAGCCCCGTCCGCAAGTCGACTCGGCGTCGAACGAGCCCGGCTACCTCGGCGAGTGGCACGGCTTCCGTCAGTACGGCCGCAACGTCACCGGCCCGGCGGCCGAGCAGCTGTACGTGTGGTTCGAGCCGGACCTGCTGCCCGGCTACGCCTGGTCGTTCCCGCTCCCCGACGGTCGGGTCAACATCGGCTTCGGCGTGCTGCGCGACGGCGGCCGCAAGGGCCAGGAGATGAAGGAACTCTGGGTCGACCTGCTCCGACGACCGCACATCGTCGACGCGCTCGGCCCGGCGTTCGAGCTGGAGGATCGCCACACGGCCTGGCCGATCCCGGCACGCATCGACGAGGCCGTCGCTCACGTCCGGCCGCGTGCTGTTCACCGGCGACGCCGCCATGGCCACCGACGTGATGACCGGCGAGGGCATCGGCCAGGCGCTCCTCACCGGCCGCCTCGCCGCCGAGGCGATCATCGCGGCCGGGGCGCTGCAGCCCGACGACGCCGCGCGCGCTGTACCGGGCGAGCGTGCGCCATCACCTGGTCGCCGACCATCGGATGTCGCTGGCGCTCGGGCTCGGTCCTCGACCACGCCGTGGGGCGCCCGCGGCGCGATCCGCGTCGTGGCCGTCGAGCGGCTCGTGGGGCCGAGCGGAACTTCGCCCGCTGGATGTTCGAGGACGAACCCCGCGCCCTGCTGCTCACCCCGAGCCGCTGGCACCGCCGCATTCCTCGCCCAGCCCGGCGCCTACGTCTGATCGGCCCGAGTCGACGATCAGCCGCGACGTGCCGGGGTCTCAGTCGCCGGGTTTCAGTCGCCGGGTTCCGTCGCCGGGGTCCGGTGGCGGCGCCCAGAAGTCGACGTCGTCGACGCGATCCGGCGATGCCGTCGACGTCGATGTCGGTCGGGCTCGCCCGACGACTCGATCTCGATCACGATGTCGTCCTGCTTGGGTGGCCCCCGTAGATGTCGCGCAGGCCGATCATCGCGCCGGCTGCGGCCGCGCCGAGGATGCCACCCTTGCGCCGCCCGGCCTGGATCATCGAGAGCGCGGTACGCGCCGCGGCCCGCTCCTCGGCCTCGATCCGCGCCACGTCGATCTCGAGATCACGGGCGAGCCGCTCCACGGGATCGTCGGAGAGGCGATCGTCGGGGATGCGATCGTCGGTCACACCGTCAGGTTATTGCGATCGCCGCCAGGAGGGCAGCCCCTGCGACCAGAACCCATGACGCCAGCCCGAGCACCATCGGGCGGCCGCCCAGCCGTCGCAGGCGTGCCACCTGCACGCTGGCGCCGAGGCCGAACATGCCGGCCGTCAGGAAGATCTGCTCGGCGTTCTTCGCCCGCAACAGTTGCTCCGGCGACAACCAGCCAGTGGCCCGCAGGCAGATCGCCGCGAGGAATCCGGCGACGAACAGCGGGACCAGCGGCACGTGCACGTCGGGGACGGCGCCGTCGACTCCCTCGCCGGCCGCACGCTGCGCCGTCCGTCGGCGGCGGCTCGCGACGCCGACGCCGAAGACCATCGGTGCGAGCAGGATCACCCTCGTGAGCTTCACCAGGGTCGCCGGCGCCAGCGACGCCTCGGAGTAGGCAGATGCCGTCGCCGTCACCTGACCGACGTCGTGCACACCGGCGCCGACCCATGCACCGAAGGTCAGATCGCTGAGGTTCATGAGGTGGCCGAGGAACGGCAGCACCAGGATCGACAAGCTGCCGCACAGCGTGACGAGCCCGATGGCATAGGCCGTCTCCTCCTCGTCGGCAGTCGACAGGGGCGCCATCGCCGCCACGGCCGACGCCCCGCAGATCGAGTAGCCGGTCGCGACGAGCAGGCCGAGCCCTTCCGACAGCCCCATGAGGCGAGCGAGGAGCTGCACGCCGAAGAAGGTCAGCAGCACGACGATGACGACCGCGACCACCCCCTTCACCCCCAGCTCGCGCATCTGGTCGAACGAGAGTCGCAGGCCGAGCAGCACGATGCCGATCCGCAGCAGGCGCTTGCCGGCGAATGCGACACCCGGCACGAAACGGGCCGTCAGCAGACCGACGTTCGCGAAGATCGCGCCGAGCACGACGCCGCCCACCAGCGGCGACATCCCGATCACCCGATCGATCGCGAACCGCGAGCATCACTGCGAGGCCGACGACGACGAGACCTGGCAGGTCGTTGCGTCTGACCAGCTCCACGACGAGCCATTGTGACAGCGTCGTACTGTCGAAGGGCGCATCCGCACTCACCGAACTCCTACCCGGGCGCCACCCGGGCACCAGACGGTCCGGATACCGTCGGGCCGGAATGAGCGACATGACGAGCGATTCCGGCGCCACCCAACCGGACGAACGGCAGACCGCCGAGACCTTCGAGAAGATCTTCTTCGAGCTCCGCAAGGTGATGGTCGGCCAGACACGACTGCTCGAGCGACTGCTCGTCGGCGTGCTGTGCCGCGGTCACTGCCTGCTGGAATCGGTTCCGGGACTGGCCAAGACGCTGGCCGCCGAGACACTCGCCGACGTCGTCGGCGGCTCGTTCTCACGCATCCAGTTCACGCCCGACCTGCTGCCGTCGGACATCACCGGCACCCGCATCTACCGGGGCAGCACCGAGACGTTCGACGTCGAGTTCGGCCCGGTGTTCGTGAACTTCCTGCTCACCGACGAGATCAACCGGGCCCCGGCGAAGGTCCAGTCGGCCCTGCTCGAGGTGATGGCCGAACAGCAGGTCACGATCGGCGGCATCACGCACGCCGTCCCCAAGCCGTTCTTCGTCGTCGCCACCCAGAACCCGATCGAGTCCGAGGGCGTGTACCAACTGCCCGACGCTCAGCGTGACCGCTTCATGATGAAGATCGTCCTCGACTACCCGACGCCCGACGAGGAGATGTTGATCATCGACCGGATGAGCGTCAGCCCACCGGTGCCCGACGCAGGTCATCACGCTCGACGAACTGATCATCGCTGCAGGAACGCAGCCGACCGCGTGTTCGTCGATCGTTCGGTGTCGCAGTACGCCGTCGATCTCGTGCAGTGCACCCGCACACCCGAACGATTCGGGCTCGCCGACCTCTCGACGGTGATCGGCCTCGGCGCGAGCCCGCGAGCTTCGCTGAACCTGGTGCGTGGCGCCCGAGCGCTCGCGCTGCTGCGAGGACGCTCGTACGCCACGCCGCAGGACGTGTTCGACCTCGCTCCCGAGGTGCTGCGGCACCGCCTGCTGCTCACCTACGACGCGCTCGCCCGCGACATCACGACCGACCACGTCGTCCAGCGGGTCCTGTCCACCGTCCCCGCCACGTGGGTCTCGCCGAAGCCCAACGACGCGCGGACGCACGCGAGCTGACGATGACACCGTTGGGTCCGGCGAGCGTGTCGCCGAAGGCCGCTGCGATCGCCTCGACGGCGACGTGGCCGAGCAGCCACGACCGCGGCACGACGCCTGGGCGGCCGGCCCGCCGACCGAGACGGTCGCCGAGCTGTTGCGCACGCTGGAGTTGACGATCAACGGCCGACTCGACGGCGTGCTGCACGGCAACCACCAGGGGCTGACGCCCGGCCACGGATCCGAGCCCGGCGAGTCACGGCTGTACCAGCCGGGCGACGACGTGCGCCGCATCGACTGGAACATCACGGCGCGCACCCGCGAGACACACGTTCGCGAGCAGATCGCCGACCGGGACCTGACCGCCTGGCTCGTCGTCGACGTGTCGGCGACGATGCAGTTCGGCACCGCCGCCAACGACAAGGCCCAGGTCGCCGTTGCCGCGGCGGCCTGCGTCGGATTCCTGACGGCGCGCAACCAGAACCGCCTCGGCGCCGTCCTCGTCGCCGGCCCATCGATCCACGTGATCCCTCCGCGTTCGGGATCGAACCAGGTGCGCGCCGTGTTGTCGACGCTCAGCAGCCCTCCCGAATCCGGAGGGTCTCGGCCGTGCCGATCTCGCGGGTGCCATCGACCGCGTCGGAGCGATCGCCAACCGTCGCGGATTCGTCGCGGTCATCAGCGACTTCGCGGGCGAATCGCTGGCAACCGTCCCTCGCCCGGCTGAGCCTCCGCCACGACCTGCTCGCCATCACCGTGCACGATCCCCGTGAGTACGACATCCCGCCGATCGGCCTCGTCGACGTGGTCGACCCGTCGACCGGCGCGGTCCGGGAGGTCCGAGTGACCGCCAAGGTGCAGCAACGCTTCGCCGCCGCGGCCACCGAGGAACGCAACCGGCGCGACGACCGCCCTCGGACGATCGGGTGCCGACGTCATCGAGCTGTCGACCGACAGCGACTGGCTCGGCGCGATCGTGCAGCACACCCGCCGCAAGCGGGTGCAGGCGGTTCGCGGCGACGGGATCGAGCGATGAGCACCGACTTCCTCGCCGCCGAGCGCCTCTGGCTGCTCCTGCTCGTCGTCGCGCTCGGCGTTGCCTACGTCGTCGTCCTGCGGTGGCGGCGGGCGGCGACAGTGCGCTTCACGCAGGTCGACCTGCTCGACAGGGTCGCACCGAAGCGGCCCCGCTGGCGCCGCCACGTGGTTGCGGTCCTGATGCTGCTCGGGCTCGCCTTCGCCGTCGTGGCAACCGCGCGACCCGTCGACCGGACCACCGAGAACGTGAACAGCGAGGGACGGATCCTCGTGCTCTTCGACGTGTCGCTGTCGATGATGGCCGACGACGTCGATCCCGACCGGTTCGTCGCAGCCCAGGAGGCGGCGCGGAACTTCGTCGCCGAGGTCGACGACGGCGTGGAGGTCGGACTCGTCTCGTTCTCCGGCAACGTCAACGTCGAGGTCGACCCCACCCTCGATCGGGCCGCGATGGACCGCGGCATCGACAACCTCGAACTCGCCGAGTCGACGGCGATCGGCGAAGCGCTCGCAGCAGGCACGCGGCTGCTCGTGAATTCGGCCGACCCCGACGCCGACCCCGACCAGGCACCCGGCGTGATGGTCCTGCTCAGTGACGGTGAGACGACGGTCGGGCGGCCGACCCAGGAAGGTGCTCAGGACGCGGCCGCCGCGGGCATCCCGGTGTACACGATCGCCTTCGGGACCGAGGACGGTCAGATCGTCGACCCGGCGAGCGGCGATGTGGTTCCCGTGCCGGTGCGACCCGAGGATCTCGCCCTCGTCGCCGAAACGACGGGCGGCGAGGCGTTCGAGGCCCGTACCGGTGACGAACTCGCCTCCGCCTACGGCCAGATCGCCGAATCGCTCGGCGACGACGATCGGGGAACCCGTCGAGGTCGTGACCGAGCTGACCTGGCAGTGGGCGCTCGCCGCGTTCGTGGTCCTCGGTCTCGCATGGGCGCTCAGCCTGTGGTGGCTACGCGGCATGGTCTGAGCGGCATGGTCTCGAGCGGCAGGGTTCGAGCGGCAGGTTTCAAGCGGCAGGGTTCACCCGTTGAGGTTCCCGCTGCGGAAACCCTCGAGATCGACGGTGACGTAGCGGTACCCCGCAGCCTTCACGGCGGTCACCACATCGGTACGCCGTTCGATCATCTCGGGGAGATCGACGAGATCGACTTCGATGCGCGCCGTGTCGTCGTAGTGGCGGACGCGGACCTGGCGGAAGCCGAGCCGATGGAGCGCCGCCTCGGCACGGTCGACCCGACCGAGGATCTCGACCGAGACCTCGGTGCCGTACGGGATCCGGCTGGCGAGGCACGCAGCTGCCGGCTTGTCCCACGTGCGCAGTCCGAGCGCCTGCGACGCCGCTCGGACGTCGGCCTTGGTGAACCCGGCCACGACGAGCGGGAACTCGGCTCCCGCCTCGCTCGCCGCACGCTGGCCCGGACGATGGTCGCCCTGACCACCGGACTCCACGTCGTCGAGGTTCACACCGAGCACGATCGTGGCTCCCTCGTCTGCCGCGATCGGCCCGACGACGTCCATCAGTTCCGCCTTGCAGTGGAAGCAGCGATCGGTGTCGTTGAGTCGATATGCCGCCCGCTCCATCTCGGCGGTCCCGATCGCCGTCCATCGCAGGCCCCACTCGTCGGCGAGCGCACGACAGTCACGTTCCTCGTCACCCGCGAGCGACGGCGACACGGCGGTCACCGCGTGAGCATGCTCCGGTCCGAGCGTGCTGTGGGCGACAGCGGCGAGGAACGCCGAATCGGCGCCGCCGCTGAACGCCACGACCACCCGGCCGATCCGACGCAACTCGGATTCGAGCGCGTCGACCTTGGCGGCGAGCAGCGGTTCGATGTCCGAGTCGGGGCCGATCACGCACGCAGTATGCCGCGGCGCGGTCAGAGCAGGTCGCGGAGCTGTTCGATGGTCTTGACCGGGTCGGCGCCCACGGGGCTCACCGAGAGGTGGGTGACGCCCGCTTCCTTGTAGGCGGCGAGCCGCTCCTTCACGTAGCTCACCGGGCCGACGAGGTTCGTCTTCTCCAGCATCTCGGCGGGCACTGCGGCCGCAGCCTCGTCCTTCTTGCCCGACAGGTACAGATCCTGGATCTCGATGGCTTCGTCGACGTAGCCGTAGCGCTGACAGATCGTGTTGTAGAAGTTCTGGTCGCGGGCACCCATGCCGCCGACGTAGAGCGCCGTGTTCGGGCGGGAGTAGTCGAGGATGCGGCTCTGCGCCTCACCGGTGAGTTCCTCACCGATGGCCACCATGCCGCCCGCCGAGATCTGGAGCTGGCCGAGCGAGGGATCACGTTCGGCCTGGCCGGCCTTGAGGTCGTCGCCCCACACCGTGTGGAACTTCTCGGGGTCGAAGAAGATCGGCAGCCAGCCGTCGGCGTACTTGGCGGTGTTCTTCACCGACTGGCCCATCAGGCTCGCCCAGAAGATCGGGATGTTCTCGCGCACGGGATGGTTGATCAGCTTCAACGGCTTGCCCAGCCCGGTGCCCTCACCCTCGGGCAGCGGGATCTTGACGGTCGGGCCGTCGTACACGACCTTCTCGCGTCGCCACGTCATCCGGCAGACGTTGATGTAGTCGCGAATGCGCGGCATCGGCTTGTCGTACGGGACGCCGTGGAAGCCTTCGATCACCTGTGGCCCCGAAGCGCCGAGCCCGAGAGTGAAACGGCCACCCGAGACGAAGTCGAGGCCGGCGGCGGTCTGCGCCATGCACGTCGCGGTTCGGGAGAACACGTTCAAGATGCCCGAGCCGATCTCGATCGTCGAGGTCTTGGCGGCGAGATAGCCCATCTGGGACACGGCGTCGAAGCTGTACGCCTCGGGCACCCACACCATGTCGAGCCCGGCCTTCTCGAGCTCGACGACCTTTGCGACGTCCGCATGGAAGTCACCCGAGTAGTTGATCATCATCGACAGCTTCATGGGGCCGAAGGATATGTGGCGGCGAGACGTGGGGACCCATCGAAGCGCCGATCGGTCACCTCCACGGTGCCGACGAGCCCGCGCGGTTCGTCCAGATTTCCACGACGCGCGAGACTGGCCGTCCGATGGGGATGCCGAGGTGGTGGGACGAGCGGCGTTTCGGCCTCTCCGTACACTCCGGCCTCGCCAGCGTTCCGGCGTGGTCGCCCATCGGCGAGTACTCCGACTGGTACCGCAGCCACATGGGCGACGGCGTCACCGACGTCGTGTTCCACCCGAGCCCGATGGTGGAGGTGCTCGCTCACCACCGCGACCGCTGGGGGCACATCGACGCCTACGACGACTTCCTTGCACTGTTGACCTACGAGGAGTTCGACGCCGAGGCGTGGGCGCGACTCGCCGTCGACGCCGGCGCCGGCTACACGGTGTTCGTGGCCAAGCACCACGACGGGTGGGCGTGGTGGGACGCGCCGAACACGAACCGCACGATGCTCTCCGGAGGACCACGGCGCAACGTGCTCGCCGAGTACGCCGCAGCCTGCGAGCGCAACGGGCTCGTGTTCGGCACCTACTACTCGCTGCTGGACTGGGGCGACCCGCGGTATCCGGGCGACGACTACGTCGGCGACGTGCTGCACCCGCACGTGGTCGACCTCGTCGAGCGGTACGGGTCGAGCATGTTGTGGGGCGACGGGCACTGGGGCCACGGCGCCGACCACTGGCGAACACGCGAACTCCTCGACACGGATCTGGTCGATCGATCCCGACATCATCGTCAACGACCGATGGTGGGCGGCCGACGACCACGGCCCGGCGGGGCGTCCCGACACGGTGCGCACCTTCGAGTACGAGATGCCCGACGACATCGTCGACGCACCGTGGGAGTTGCGTCGGGGGGTGGGTTCGAGCTTCGGCCACAACCGGGCCGAGCGAGCCGAGCACCACCTCTCCGGCCACGGGATCGTCGCACTCCTGACCGAGGTGGTCGCCAAGGGTGGGCACCTCCTGCTCGGCATCGGCCCCGACGCCGACGGAACCGTTCCGGAACTGCAGGCCGAACCGTTGCGCGACGCCGGACGCTGGATCCGCCGGTACGACTCGTTGCTCTCCACGTCGAGGCCGTGGAGGACCTGGGGTGACGAACACGTGCGGTACCTCGACGTCGACGGGACGCTGCATGCCGTCGACATCGGCGGACACGCCCACTTCGCCGCCCTGGGCTCCGAGTGCTGCCGTGTCGAGTCGGTCGAACTGGTCGGGCCGACGGCCGGTGACATCGACCTCCTGCGGTTCCACCAGGACGCCGACGCGCTGCATCTCGACCTGCCCCGACTGCTCTCCGATCGACGCGACGCGGCGCGTCGACGACATCCGGGTGTACCGCATCGTGTACTCGGACATCGAGCAACCGAGCGCGCTGTTCCTGCCCGAGCCGCGCGAGCCGATCGCGCTGGCGCCGCTGATGCGCGACGTGGCGCCGGGCGACATCGTGCAGCTCGGCGACGGTGTCTACACCGGCCCGGTCACGGTGCCGCGAGGCGTGGTCATCCGCGGCCTCGGTGGACACCGCACCGTGATCGACGGCGGCGGCTCGACCGCCGTCACGCTCGAGGGTGCCGCCCGCCTCGAACATCTCAGCGTGACGGGCGGCCCGGCTCGCAACTGCCTGGCACCCGACGCGCCACCGTCGAGATCACCGGCCCGTCGGCGACGGTGCTCGGCTGCCGGATCGACGGCCACGTGGTCGCCCGGGCCAGTGATGCACTGGTTCGCGCCACCACGGCGACAGGCGTCGTCGCCGATGGCGTCGACCGGCTCTCGGTGTCACGATGTCAGCTGTCGGGCATGCGCTGGGACGTCGGCGTGCACCTGATCGGTGGGAGCGGCCACGAGATCGACTCCAGTGAACTCACCGACCATCTGTGCGCGATCCGGGTGTCCGATGCGACTGCCGTCGTCGTGCGCGGCAACAACATCACGGCGCGCTGGTGGGGTATCCACCTCGAGCGGACCGAGGGTGCGCACGTCCACGGCAACTTCGTCGGTCACACGATGCGCGGCATCGACATCGACGGAGGTTCGCAGGCGCTGGTCGACGGCAACGCGGTGTGCGACGGCGACAGTGGCTGCATCGTGCAGTGGGGTGCGTCGGACTGCGACGTCAGCGGCAATCGTTGGGAACGCTGCCGCATCGGCGTGCTGCGGTGGGAGGCGCCCGGGCCTGCGCCTCCACGCCAACGAGGCCATCGACCTCCACGACGACCGCCCTCGTCACCGGCCCGTAGCGTACATCTGGGTCAGACCCCGTGACGTCAGGCGGACTGGGAGCGACGCTTGGCTTCGCGGGCGCGGTTGGTGGGGTCGAGGTCGGCCTTGCGCAGGCGGATGTTCAGCGGGGTCACCTCGACGCACTCGTCGTCGGCGATGAACTCCAGCGCGCCTTCGAGCGACAGCACCCGGTGCGGCGTGAGCTTGACGGTTTCGTCGGCCGAGGCCGCACGCACGTTGGTCATCTTCTTCTCACGACAGATGTTGACGTCCATGTCGCCGGCGCGGGAGTTCTCGCCGACGATCATGCCGCAGTACACCTCGGTGCCCGGACCGACCATCATCGCGGCGCGGTCCTGCAGGTTCATCATGGCGTAGGTGGTGGCCGGACCGATGCGGTCGGCGACGAGCACGCCGGACTGGCGCGAACGGATCTCGCCGGCCCACGGCTCGTAGCCCTCGAAGGTGTGGCTGATGACGCCGGTGCCGCGCGTCTCGGTGAGGAACTCGGTGCGGAACCCGATGAGCCCACGGGCCGGGACGAGGTAGTCGAGGCGCACCCAGCCGGTGCCGCCCATGTTCTGCATGCGGCCCTTGCGGGTGGCGAGCAGCTGCGTGACCGCACCGAGGTGCTCGTTGGGGACGTCGATCGTGACCCGCTCGACCGGCTCGTACACCTTGCCGTCGACCTCGTGGGTGAGCACGACCGGCTTGCCGACGTTGAGCTCGAAGCCCTCACGTCGCATCTGCTCGACGAGGATCGCCAGCTGCAGCTCGCCACGGGCCTGGACCTCCCAGGCGTCGGGACGCTCGGTCGGCAGCACCCGGATGCTCACGTTGCCGACGAGTTCGGCATCGAGACGGTTCTTCACCAGGCGGGCAGTGAGCTTCTTGCCCTCGCGCCCGGCGAGCGGCGAGGTGTTGATGCCGATCGTCATCGACAGCGCCGGCTCGTCGACGGTGATCACCGGCAGCGGACGCGGATCCTCGGGGTCGGCGAGCGTCTCGCCGATGTAGATCTCCTCGATGCCGGCGACGGCGACGAGATCGCCCTGACGGGCGCTGTCGACCGGCACGCGGGTGAGGTGCTCGGTGAGGAACAGCTCGGCGATCTTGGCGCGGGCGACCGTGCCGTCACGCTTGCACCAGGCGACCGACTGACCCTTCTTGATCTCGCCCTCCATCACGCGCAGCAGCGCGAGACGGCCGAGGTACGGCGACGCATCGAGGTTGGTGACCCACGCCTGGAGCGGATAGCCCTCGTGGTAGGTGGGCGACGGGATGTGGTCGAGCAGGACCTCGACGAGTTCGGCGAGGTTCTTGTCGCCCTTGCCCTCGGCGATCAGCCGGTGCGACTCGTCGAGGTCGAGCGTGGCCCAGCCGTCGCGGCCCGAGCAGTAGACGATCGGGAACTCGACCTGGTGCTCCTTCGCGTCGAGGTCGAAGAAGAGTTCGTAGACCTCGTCGATGACCTCGGCCATGCGGGCGTCGGGTCGGTCGACCTTGTTGATCACGAGGATCACGGGGAGGTTGCGAGCCAGCGCCTTGCGCAGCACGAACCGGGTCTGCGGCAGCGGACCCTCGGCGGCGTCGACGAGCAGGACGATGCCGTCGACCATGGTGAGTGCCCGCTCGACCTCGCCGCCGAAGTCGGCGTGGCCGGGCGTGTCGACGATGTTCAGCGTGATGTCGTCACCGCTGCGCGGATCGTGCCACACCAGCGAGGTGTTCTTGGCGAGGATCGTGATGCCCTTCTCACGCTCGAGGTCGCCCGAGTCCATGACGCGCTCGGCGACCTCCTCGTTCGCGCGGAACGCGCCCGACTGGTGGAGCATCGCGTCGACGAGCGTGGTCTTGCCGTGGTCGACGTGCGCGACGATCGCCATGTTGCGGATGTCGGCGACGGTGCCGGACGGTTGGCATCGTCGGCGTCAGCCGGTGCCTCGAGAAGGGTCTGGTCGTGGGGGGACACGACAAACCACGCTATCGCCCCCGTTCACGAACGAACGATCGCCCCATCCGGAACGTGAGATCGATACCCCTATGGGGTATATTGGTCGGGTGCGAGGACTGCTGGCGTCACCTCTCGGGTTCCTGATCGGGCTGTCGCTCGGCGCGCTCGGTGGCGGCGGATCGATCCTCGCGGTGCCGGCGCTCGTCTACGCCGCCGGGCAGGACCCCAAGGCCGCCACGACCACCTCACTGGTGCTCGTCACCATCACCGCGCTGATCGGGATCATCCCCCACTGGCGCGCCGGTCGCGTCCGCTTCGCGGCCGGCACCATCTTCGGGCTCGCCGGCATCGGTGGATCGCTGCTCGGCTCACGCTGGAACGAGGCCGCCGACCCCGACGTGTTGCTGCTCGCCTTCTCCGTGCTGATGCTCGTCGCCGCGTACGCGATGTGGCGGCGCCTCAAGAGCAGCTCCCCCGCCGGTCCGATCGGCGGGCGCGGCCGCCAACACCGACGACGGCGACGACCGGCTCAGACCGACGGTCCACATCGACGCGGCACCGCGATCAAGGTGATCCTCGCCGGCTCGTTCGTCGGCCTGCTCACGGGATTCTTCGGCGTCGGCGGCGGCTTCGTCATCGTGCCCGCGCTGGTGCTGGCCCTCGGATTCACGATGCCCGAAGCCGTCGGCACGTCACTGCTCGTCATCGCCGTCAACTCGACCGTGGCGCTCGCCACACGTCTGCCCGGCGGCACCGTCGACTGGGGGATCGTCGTCCCGTTCACCGTCGCCAGCCTCATCGGCGTCGTGGTCGGCAGCCATCTCGCCAGCACCCGCGACCCGAGCTTCCTGCAGAAGTGGTTCGTGATCCTGCTCGTCGTGGTCGCGTTCTACACCGCGACACGCTCGATCATCGCGCTCACCTGACGCGGCGACCCGGGTTCGACCTCAGTCGGCGAACCAGTTGGCGTGGAATCCGATCGGCACACGCGCCGCCATCTTCACCCGGGCCACCGGCTCCGCCTCGACGTCGTGAGCGTCGAGGATGACGAGTTCGGATTGCTCGGTCGACTCGGTCGGTGACGAAGCTCATCAGCCACCCGTCGTCCTCGGCCGTGCCGTCGGGATCCGGGACGAACACGTGCTCGCCGCTCACCTCGGTGTCGCCGTAGTAGTGCGCCTGCGACGTTCCGGCGTCGAAGTCGTACTTCACCACGCCGTCGAAGTCGAACTCGAAGTCCCAGGTGCGCTGCGGGCAGTTGTAGCCGTACCGGGTGCGACGACCGGTGACTGCTCGTTGACGCGAGGGAACTCGCCGGCCACGTCGTCGATCTGCTCGTCGGTGACGGTGCCGGTGGCGAGGTCGATCACCCAGCGCCACGGCATCGGCTCGCGGGCGGCACCGGGGTTCTCGAACTGGAAGCCGCCCGGCATGTCGGCCATCCGCGGCGCGCGGATCTCGATCGTGTCGCCCGACTCCCAGGCGTTGAAGAAGTGGACGACGTAACAGTTGTCGATCTCGAACCAGCGGACGTCGGCGTTCGACCCGCCGCGCGGGATGATGCCGATGCGGGTGCCGTTGTCGGGCTTCCAGCTCATCGGGTCGCCACCCTCGAGCATGCGCGTCGATGTCGAACACCGCCGGCGCGTCGAGGAAGATCGCGTAGTTCTCCGTGATCACGAAGTCGTGCATCATCACCGGGGCCGGGATGTCGATCTCGGTGGTGTGCACGAGCTCGCCGGCAGCGTTCACCTCGCGGTAGCGCAGGTACGGCGCCATCGGGCTGTAGCCGAAGAACAGCATCTCACCGGTGACCGGATCGACCTTCGGATGGGCGGTCATCGGCCCCTGCAGGCGGCCGCCGTAGTGTACTCGCCGAGCGTGTGCGAGCTCGTGGTCGAACTCGGTCGGCGGGCCCGCCTCGAGCAGTGCGAAGTACCTGCCGGCATGGCGCACCGTGGCCGTGTTCGCCGGTGTTCTTCAGCATGCCACCCTCGGCGAGCACGTCGGCGTCGGGGAATCGGAAGTTGCTCATGCCGCCGTAGCACGCGTGCCCACGGGCGCGTTCGGCCAGCAGACCCTTCGACTCGATCCAACGGTTGCGGTATCGGGCCCTGCCATCTTGCAGGTACACCGCATGCAGCATCCCGTCGCCGTCGAACGGGTGGTAGGCGCCGAGGGGCGCGAACTGCTGGTTCGGGCCCGTGCGCACGAACATGCCGCGCAGACCTGCCGGGATTTCGCCCGATCACCTCGAGGTCGGGTCGTCGCGCTCGTCGGTCACCGGGGCCATCAGCCCCTGCAGGAACGGTGTCTGCCAGGTGTCGAGATCAGTCATCGGTGGTCCTCGGGTCGTCGATCGTCATGTTGCTCATCCATCGTCATGCATCGTCATCCGACCCGGCGATCATGACCCTCCCAGAACGGCTCGCGCAGGTCCTTCTTCAGCACCTTGCCGCTGGGGTTGCGCGGCAGCATCTCGACCCAGTCGACGCTCGTCGGGCACTTGAACGTCGCCAGGCGCTCCTTGGCGTAGGCGATGATCTCCGCCTCGGTGACCTCGGAGTCGGGCGCCTTCACGACGATCGCCTTGGCGGTCTCGCCCCACTTCTCGTCCGGCACGCCGATCACGGCGACGTCGGCGATGCCCGGGTGACCCATCAGCACGTTCTCGACCTCGGCCGGGTACACGTTCTCGCCGCCGCGACACGATCATGTCCTTCACCCGGTCGTGGATGTAGAGGTAGCCGTCGGCGTCGAGGTAGCCGGCGTCGCCGGACTTGAACCACCCGTCGGGTGTCACCGACTTGGCCGTCTCCTCCGGCTGGTTCCAGTAGCCGATCATCACCTGCGGCGACCGGATCCAGATCTCGCCGACCTCGCCGACGTCGCACTCACGGTCGTCGTCGCCGACGATCCGCAGCTCGACGCCCGGTCCCGGGAGACCGCACGAGCGGAGCCGGTGCCGGTTCGGGCCGCTCGGATCGTGGTCCTCCGGCGGCAGGTTCACCACCGCGCCGGTGGTCTCGGTCAGCCCGTAGGCCTGCCAGAACTTGCACGGCGCGAACATCTCGACGCAGCGCGCCAGCACGTCCTCGCTGATCGGCGACGCGCCGTAGACGAGCACCCGCAGGCTCGAGTAGTCGGCGTCGGCGACGCCGGGCACCATCAGCATGAACTGCAGCACCGCCGGCACGAGGAAGGCGTGGGTGATGCGCTCCTGCTCGATCGTGCGGATCAACGCCGCCGGATCGAGCTCGCGGAAGATCACCGACGTGCAGCCCTCGTACATGCCCGGCGACGGCCCAGCCGCCACCACCGATGTGGAACAGCGGCATCGCGACCAGGTTCACCGACGTCCGGCGTCAGCTCCCACATCTCCTTCGCCAGCGGGAGCAGGCTGAAGAAGTTGTCGTTGCTGAGCATCACGCCCTTCGGGCGGCCGGTGGTGCCCGACGAGTAGAGCTGGAACGCGACGTCGCCGCTCGCCGAGCGGATGCGCCGGGATCGTCGGCCGGGAACGACGCCACCCAGTCCTCGTAGCGACTCGTAGCCGTCGTGGCCGCCGATCACCAGGATCCGCGTGACCGTCGTCAGGTTGGCGCGCGATGGCGTCGAGGACCGGCGACGAAGTCGGGGCCGACGACCAGCACCTTGGCCTGCGCATCGTTGACGATGTACTCGACCTCGGGGGCGGCGAGACGCCAGTTGACGTCGACGCACACCGCGTTGAGCAGCGCCGCGCCGAAGAACACCTCGAAGTGTTCGATGCCGTTCTTGTCGAGGAACGCGACCCGATCCTGCGACGCCGACGCCGTCGGCGGCGAGACCCTGAGCGACCTGCGCCGAGCGCGCGTGGAGCTCGGCCCACGTGAGTCGGCGGTCGTCCTGGACCAGCGCCGTGTGGTCGGCCCGATCGGCTCCGTGCACGCGGAGGATGTCGGCAAGGCTGGTGATGTTCCCCATGGCGCGCAGAACCGTAGTCCGTAGCCGCGTACGCCGGTTCACGCCGGACGCGCTGGGTGTAGCCGAGACCGAACGACCGCACGGCGCGGGCGAAGATGTTGGCCTCGACGTCGGGCTCGTCGACGACGCGCAGATCGGTGACCCGAGCGCTCATCTGGCCGAACACCGCGGCGAGCGTCGCGCGGGCGACGTGGGTGCCGATGCACAGGTGGGTGCCGAAGCCGAACGCGACGTGCGGGTTCGGGTCGCGGCGGATGTCGAACGTGAACGGATCGGCGAAGACCGCCTCGTCGCGGTTCGCCGACGGGTACAGCAGGACGAGCCGATCGCCGCGCTGCGATCTCCTGGCCGCCGACGACGTCGTCGGCGATCGGCGCGCCGGAACATGTTGTTGAGCGGCGTCACCCAGCGCAGCACCTCCTCGACGGCGCCGGGCACGAGCGTCGGGTCGGCCGCCATCGCCTCCCACTGGTCGGGGTGGTCGACGAAGGCGCGGAGACCGTGGCTGATCGCCGTCCGGGTGGTCTCGGCGCCGCCGGCGATGAACAGGCCGACCTCGTGCACGATGTTCTCGGGCGACAGCGGCTCGCCGTCGATCGTCGAGTGCACCCACGTGCTGATGAGGTCGTCGGTCGGGTTGGCGTACTTCGTCGGCGGCCACCTCGCCGAGCACCCCGACGAACTCCATGTTCGCGGCCATGAACTCGGTGAAGATCCGGCCGTCGCGGTCGCGCATGTCGGTGCGCATCAGCCGCTCGGACCACGACTTGAGCTCGGGCCAGTATCGCCTCGGGAAACCCGAGCAGCCGGGCGGTGAGCCGGGCGGGGAGCTGGCCCGGCAGCGCACCGACGACCTCCATCTCGTCGCCGGCGGCGAGCGCGGCGTCGATCAGTTCGGTGGCGAGCGCGGCGATCTCCGCCTGGCGCTCGCCGACCGACTTGCCGGTGAGCATCGGCTGCACGAGCATCCGCTGCTGGCGGTGGCGCGGATCGTCCTGGGCGATCATGTTGACCTCGGTCGGCGACCACAGCGCCCGGTAGCCGAGGCCGGACACGAACACCGTCGATCGGCGCTCGACGTCCATCAGGTCGGCGTGGCGCGTGATCCCCCACAGCCCGTTGCGATCGTCGCGGTACACCGGCTCGTTCGCCCGCATCCACGCCCACACGTCGTGCGGGTTGCGCTGATACAGCTCGGGGTCGAGCAGGTCGGCGACGAGGCGATCGGATCGGCGTGGCGGTCATCATCGGCTCATCGTCGCAGACCGGTGGGATCCACTCCGACCCCGGCGTCCGTCGTGGGGCGAGGGACCGGCTGAAACGTCACGTTGACCCGGCACCGGCGACGGTTGCCGAAGGTGTTCCAGTGGGTGACCGCGCTCGCCGGTTTGCGCGGGGCGACGCCGAAGTGGCCGGCTGGTCGGCCCATCGGGATGCAGGCGGCGATCTCGAAGCGGGGCGACCCGTCGTCGTTCGCCGGCACGCCGAGTGCGGCGAGGGTCTCGGCGGCGTGGATCCTGATGACCGTCGTGAGCGACGTGCCGATCCCGAGGGCCCGCGCCGCCACACAGAAGTTCTGGACCGCCGGATACACGCTGGCATCCAGCCGCCCGATGTCCATCGGGCCCTCGTCGTCCGACGGCGTCCACGGGATGATCGGCTGGAGGAAGAAGACGATCGCCGGCGCCTCCTGCACGTGGTCGGCGAGGTGGCGGCTGGCGGCTCGGGTCTTGCGCCACGACTCGGCTGCGGCCTCGTCGCGGAATGCGCTGGCGTCGGGCAACGACTTCTCGTAGCGGTCGAACGACTGTCGGTACCAGCGGGCGACCTCGGCCTTGCGCTCCGGCGTCGGTCACCACCACGTACTGCTGCGGTTGCACGTTGCCCCCGCTCGGCGCCTGCTGCGCGGCGCGCAGACAGATGCCGATCTCGTCGTCGGTGACGGGCTCGTCGCTGAACCGACGAATCGCCCGTGTGGTCATGATCGCCTCGATTGCGTCCATCCGCCGACCGTACTCCCACCCACCCAAATCGGTTTGCGTGACATTTCCGTTGGCCCGGCCCAACCGAAGTGCAACGCAAACGGTCTGGGGGGAGGTGAGGGGCGGTCGGGGGGTTCAGAACATGGAGGTGTCGACGTCGACGCCCAGCAGGAGCTTGCCGATGGTCTCGTTCAACTTCGGTGCGGTCTGGATGTGCTGGGTGACGATGTGCGCGTCGCGCAGGCAGCGCCCGAGCGGGCTCGTGTCGTAGACCGCGGTTCCACCCGCCAGCGTGAAGGCGGCGTCGGCCACCTCGGCGCACGACCGATGCCGCATGGGTTGCGGCCAGGCGGATACCCGTGCGGGCCGCGACCGACACGTCACGACCGGCGAGCGCCGATCTCCCACGCCGACCCCAGTTCGTCGAGCAGGAACGCCCGCGCGGCGCGCAGCTTGCCCTCGGCGCGCGCCACCTCGACCTGCGTGAAGCCACTCTGTGCCAGCGTCTTCGACGAGTACTGCGGCTTCTTGCCCTGGGCGAGGTCGACCAGCTCGTCGAGCGCCCGCCGAGCGACGCCCAGCCCCACCGCCGACACGCCGGCGGCGAGCAGCGTGAAGTTCGGGAACATCGACAGCGGCGTCGTCACGACGGGTCGGGTCACGCCCGGCTGGATCGTGCGCTGGGCCGCGACGAACGCATCGGTCACCGAGTAGTCGAGCGACCCCGACCCCCGCATCCCCGTCGTGTGCCACGTGTCGTGGAATGTCACGGCCGACTGCGGGAACCAGCAGAGCCGGAAGGTGCCGTCGTCGCACAGGGTGCCGCCGAGGACCCATCGGCAGTGCTGCGTGCCACTCCCCCACGCCCAGCGCCCGGTCACGGCGAAGCCGTCGACCCCGTCGATCGACGTGGCCACACCCTTGCCGTTCGGAGCGAACACGCCACCGGTGATCGACGTCGGGTCACCGTAGATCTCCCGTGCCGCGTCGGCCGGGCAGGAACGCCGCCATCGACGACGTCGTCGAAGCGATCATCGTGCACCAGCCCGCCGCGCCGTCGGCGTGGGCGACCGTGGCGATCGCCTCCACCATCGTCGCCGGATCCACCTCGGGCCCGCCGTAGACCTGCGGAACACACATCCGCATCAGGCCGGCGTCGGCGAGCGCCTTGACGGTCGGCAGCGGCAGTCGGCGGACGCGTTCACCGTCGTCGGCGTGCGCCTCGACCAACTCGGCGAGGTCGCGTGCGGCTTCGACGATCGATGCGGTCACCATGTCTCGCGACTGTAGGTGCACCGCACGGGCACTACGGGATCCACGCCCGGTCCTCGCCGTCGCCGGATGGGACACAACGGGGCAGAACGGGGCAGAACCGCGCCATTCGGTGGGCACGAGTTCGTCGGGTGGTCTACGGTCGGAGGTGTGAAGTTCGGCTTCGTGGTCCCCTGGGGCGACGCCGACGATGTCGGTGACCTCGCCGCTGCGGCCGAGGACGCGGGCTGGGACGGGTTGTTCGTGTGGGAGCCGGTGTGGGGCGTCGATGCGTGGATCTCGCTCGGGCTCGCCGCCGTGCGCACCTCGAAGATCCGCCTCGGCACGCTGCTCACCCCACCGTCGCGACGCCGTCCGTGGGAACTGGCGAGCCAGGTCGCCACCGTCGATCGTCTGTCGAACGGTCGGGTCACCCTGTCGGTCGGGCTCGGCGCGATCGACTCGGGGTTCGAGACGTTCGGCGAGGAGTGCGACCGTCGTGTGCGGGCCGAGCTGATGGACGAGTGCCTCGACATCGTGTGCGGGCTGTGGGGCGGCCAGCCGTTCGCCTACGACGGCACCCACTACACGGTGGCCGCCGACCGAGTTCCCGACGATCGGCCACGTCGTGCAGGAACCGCGGGTCCCGATCTGGTGCGTCGCGGCGCTGGGTCGCGACGAAGTCGGTGGCCCGGGCGATGCGATGGGACGGCATGATCCCGCAGGTGCTCGACGGCGGAACGGTCCGCCAGCCACATCTCGACGAGGTCGCCGCCCTGCGCGACTCGGTTGCCGACGGCTACGACATCGTCGATCGAAGGCACGATGTCGGAACACTCCCCCGCTGCGTACGCCGACGCCGGCGCCACGTGGTGGATCGAGTCGATGTGGGACGCGATGGCCGAGCACTCCCCCGTGACCGCCGCCTACGACCGGCTCCTCCAGGGCCCGCCCGGCTGACGCCGGCGTCGGCTCGTTCGCGGGCTGAGTCGGCCGGTTGATCCGCTCACCGCTACCGTCGACCGGGTGACGACGACCGAGACCGGCTGGAACTTCGCCGACCTGTGGGAGACCGTGGCGACGCGCATCCCCGACGCCCTCGCCCAGCAGCAGGGCGACCGCACCTCACACGTGGGCCGAGTTCAACCGGCGGGCGAACGGCGTCGCCGCCGCGCTGCTGCGGCCCGGCTCGGCCGAGCAGGACAAGGTCGCGCAGTACCTCTACAACTGCCCCGGAGTACCTCGAGTCGATCTTCGCCGCCTTCAAGGCGGGCTTCGCCGTCGTCAACACCAACTACCGCTACGCCGCCGACGAGCTCGTGTACCTGTGGGACAACGCCGACGCGACCGCGGTCGTGTTCCACGGCACGTTCGCCGACCAGTGCGAGGCCGTCCGCGATCGGGTTCCCAAGATCACGCACTGTGGCTCTGGGTCGACGACGGATCCGGCCCGTGCCCCGAGTGGGCCACGCCGTACGAGGACGCCGCGGCCGCCGGCACCGACGACAACGTGCAGCGCGCCCTGGGGCCGCATCGGGCGACCACCTCCTGCTGCTCTACACCGGCGGCACCACCGGCATGCCCAAGGGTGTGATGTGGCGCCAGGACGACCTGTTCGGCGTGCTCGACGCGAACAACAAGAAGCGCATGCCGCCCGAACAAGACCTCGAGGCCGTCGCCGAACGGATCGACAAGCCCGGCCCGCGCAACATGCCCGCAGCGCCGCTGATGCACGGCACCGGGCTGTTCAACGCCATCAGCAACCTGATGATCGGCGGGTCGATCACCACGATGGAGGGTCGCCACTTCAGCGCCGAGGAGTTCCTCGACGACGTGCAGCGCTACGGCATCAACTCCACCTCGATCGTCGGCGACGCGTTCGCCAAGCCCATCCTGCGCGCCCTCGACGCCGAGCCCGACCGGTGGGACATCTCGACGCTGCGCGTCATCGTGTCGTCGGGCGTGATGTGGTCGAAGGAGATCGAAGGAAGGCCTGCTGCGCCACAACCCACGGCTGATCATGGTCGACTCGCTCGGCTCCAGCGAGGCGATCGGGATGGCGACGCAACACCACGACGTCGGAGTCGAGCGGCGAGACCGCCAAGTTCGAGCTCGGCCCCACCACCCGGGTCGTCACCGACGACGGACGCGACGTCGTGCCCGGCTCGGGTGAACTCGGCCGAGTGGCGCTGCGCGGCCGCACCCCGATCGGGTACTACAAGGACGAGGCCAAGTCGGCCCAGACGTTCGTCGTCATCGACGGCGAGCGGTACTCGATTCCCGGCGACTACGCCACCGTCGAGGCCGACGGCACGGTCACCCTGCTCGGCCGTGGCAGCCAGTGCATCAACACCGGCGGCGAGAAGGTGTACCCGGAGGAGGTCGAGGAGTGCCTGAAGCTGCACCCGTCGCGTCGCCGACGCTGCCGTGGTCGGAGTGCCCGACGACAAGTGGGGCGAGGCGATCACCGCGCTCGTCGAACCACACGCCGGCGACGAGGTCGACGAGGCAGCGCTGATCGCCCACGTCAAGTCGCGGCTCGCGGCCTACAAGGCACCGAAGCGAGTGGTCGCGGTGACGTCGATCGGACGCGCCGCCAACGGCAAGCTCGACTACAAGAAGCTCCGGTCGGACGCCATCGCCGAACCCGCTGTCTAACCTGGCCGGGTGAGCGGGGCACGTGACGGAGTTCGACTGGCGGCGCGTTCGACGGCCGTCCTGTTCGACCTCGACGGCGTGATCACTCCCACCGCCGAGATCCACGAGCACGCCTGGGGCGAGCTGTTCGCCGGACTTCGACTACACCGAGGCCGACTACCTCCGCTACATCGACGGCAAGCCCCGCTACGACGGGGTGCGCTCGTTCCTCGCATCGCGCGACGTCGAGCTGCCCGACGGCGAGCCCGAGCGACGCGCCCGGCGTCGACACCGTGTGCGCGCTCGGGCAACCGCAAGAACGAACTGTTCAACGACGATCCTCGAGCGTGACGGCATCGCGCCCTACCCAGGTTCGGCGCGCCACGCTCGACCTGCTCGCCGAGCACGACGTATGCCGCCGCGATCGTGTCGTCGTCGAAGAACGCCCGACCGGTGCTCGACGCCGCCGGACTCGGCGAACGATTCGAGGTCGTCGTCGACGGCACGGTCGCCGCCGCCGAGCACATCGCCGGCAAGCCGGCACCCGACATGTTCACCTGACGCCGCCGACGCAGCTCGGGCGTCGCACCCGACCGCGCCGTCGTGGTCGAGGATGCCGTGTCCGGCGTCGCCGCCGGTGCCGCCGGTGGATTCGCCGTCGTGATCGGCGTCGACCGCGGCGCCGGCGCCGCCGCGCTGCTGGCCCACGGCGCCACGTTCGTCGTCGCCGACCTCGCCGACCTCCTCGACGACGACCGGGAGCATCGTCGATGAACCGCCAGCCGCCCCCGATCGGTCTGCCCGCGCACCGATTCCCCGTCGACCCGTGGCGACTCGTCGAGCAGCGAGTACTCCGAGCGACGACCTCGGCACGACCGAGACGCTGTTCGCGCTCGGCAACGGCTACCTCGGGATGCGCGCCAACCCCGAGGAGGGCCGCGAGGCCCACAGCCACGGCACCTACCTCAACGGCTTCCACGAGACCTGGCCGATCCTGCACGCCGAGGATGCGTTCGGCTTCGCCAAGACCGGCCAGACCATCGTCAACGTGCCCGACGCCAAGCTGATGAAGCTGTACGTCGACGACGAGCCGCTGCTGCTGGCCGACGGCCGACCTCGACACCTACGAGCGCGCCGTCGACTTCCGCAACGGCGTGCTCACCCGCGACATGATCTGGCGCACGCCGTCGGGCAAGCGGGTCCGGGTGTCGTCGCAGCGGATGGTCAGCCTCGTGCACCGCCACCTCGCGGTGATGACGCTCGAGGTGACGCTGCTCGACTCCGCCGGCCCCGATCGTGGTCTCCTCGCAGCTGCTCAACCGCCAGGACGGCGAGGACGAGTACCACGTGCCGGTCCGCCGCCCTCGGCGAGGGCAAGGACCCGACGGCAGGCCCGCAAGTTCGACCACCGGGTGCTGCAACCGCAGTCTCAACGCGAGCGACGACAACGAGATCGTCCTCGGCTACCGATGCGCGAACAGCGAGATGACGCTGGCATGCGGAACCCGCCACCGCATCGAGACGTCGTGCGACACCGACGATCGACGACCGACGTCGGCGCCGACCTCGCCAAGACCGTGTTCACCGTGCGGGCGACGCCGGGCGATCCGATCAAGATCACCAAGCTCGTCGCCTACCACTCGTCGAACGGCGTGCCGGCGCAGGAGCTCGCCGATCGGTGCACCCGAACACTGGCGCGAGCCGAATCCGAGGGCACCGACCAGCTGCTGTCACGAGCAACGCGAGTGGCTCGACGAGTTCTGGTCGAACGCCGACATCGAACTCCGCGGCGACGACCGCGCCCAGCAGGCCCTGCGCTGGAACCTGTTCCAGCTCGCCCAGGCGTCGGCGCGCACGCAGGAGCAGGGCATCGCCGCGAAGGGCGTCACCGGAGGCGGCTACGACGGCCACTACTTCTGGGACACCGAGGTCTACGTGGCGCCGTTCCTCGCCTACACGATGCCCGAGGCGGCCCGGAAGGTCATCCGCTTCCGATGGAAGATGCTCGACGCCGCCCGCCAACGCGCCGTCGAGATGAGCCAGGTCGGAGCGCTGTACCCGTGGCGCACGATCAACGGCGAGGAGGCCTCCGCCTACTACGCGGCCGGCACCGCGCAGTACCACATCAACGCAGCGGTGGTGCTCGCGCTGCGCCGCTATCTCGAGGCGTCCGGCGACATCGACTTCCTGTCGCACGAGGGCGCCGAGATCCTCGTCGAGACCGCACGCCTGTGGGCCGATCTCGGCTTCTACTCGAGCAACGGATCGGCGCACGTTCCACATCCACCGGGTCACCGGACCCGACGAGTACACGACGGTCGTCAACGACAACTTCTACACGAACGTGATGGCGAGGTTCAATCTCCGCTACGCGGCTCGAACGGTGCGGTTCCTGTCGAGCTGGAACCCGGAGGCGTACGAGCGCCTGAGTCGCGCCACCGAGTCTCGCACGGACGGTGAACTCGACGACTGGGACGCCGCCGCCGACGCCATGTTCGTGCCGTACGACGAGGAGCTGGGCATCAATCCGCAGGACTCGGAGTTCCTCGATCTCGAACCGTGGGACTGGGAGACGACCCCGCCCGAGAACTACCCGCTGCTGCTGCACTACCACCCGCTCGTGATCTACCGCCACCAGGTGCTCAAGCAGGCCGACGTCGTGCTGGCGATGTTCCTGCGCTCGGAGCGGTTCCCGGTCGAGCAGAAGCGCCGCAACTTCGACTTCTACGACCCGATCACCACCGGCGATTCGTCGTTGTCGGCGTGCGTGCAGGCAGTGGTCGCGGCCGAGGTCGGCTACGACGACCTGGCGCTCGAGTACTTCACCCGCGCGCTGTACCTCGACCTGTGCGACGCGCACGGGAACACCGCCGACGGCGTGCACGTGGCATCGGCCGGCGGCGTGTGGGCCGGCATCGTGTACGGCTTCGCCGGGATGGTCGAGCAGGGCGACCACCTCGAGTTCTCGCCGCGGCTGCCGAGCGCGTGGGACGGCGTGACGTTCCACCTGCTGCCGTCACGGCTCGCGCATGCGCATCGATCTCGACCCCGAGGGCCTGACCCTGACGGTGCTCACCGGATCCGGCGTCCCGATCCGTCACGACGACGGTCCACGCTCGTCACCACCGACGAGCCGTACCGGATCCCTCGCGTCCGACTCGGTAGCTGACTGCCGCCGCCCCGACCCTCTCGAACGTGGCACGATTCGACGATGTCGAACATGTCACCACGACTGGCGGGGACGGGTCGCGCTGGTCACCGGGGTGTCGCGGTCGATCGGGATCGCGGCCACGGTCGCTGATCGACTGCCACCAGCTCGGAGCGACCGTCGTCGCAACGGGATGGGTGCCACACGACGCGGAGATGCCCTGGGGCGAGGATCCGGTGACGACGCTGCCGTTCGACGTCGCCCAGCACGACCTGGAGGATGCCGACGCGCCCGCAGCGCTGCTCGACGAGGTCGTCGAACGACACGGACGGATCGACATCGTCGTCGGCGACGCACGCCCGCTCGTCGCACGCAGCCGTTCGCCGAGGTGACCGCCGACCGAACTCGACCGTTGCTGGGCGGCGAACGTCCGCAGCGTCGTCCTGCTGGCCCAGCGCCTGGCCGAACGCCACGAGCCGGCGCCCGCCGACCAGTCGCCGACGGGACGGATGCATCTGGTTCACGAGCGGACAACACATCGCGCCGATGGACGGCGAGATCGCCTACGCCGTGTCGAAGGGCGCACTCCACCAGATGACCAGGTCGATCGACCATGCGCTCGCCGCTCGCAGGATCATCGCCAACTGCATCAATCCCGGTCCCGTCGACACGGGGTACGCCCCGCCCGACGTCCATCGCGCAGATCGCGGCGATGTTCCCCGACGGCCGCTGGGGCACGCCGAACGACGTCGCCAACCTCGTGGCGTTCCTGGTGAGCGACGAGGGCGCCTGGATCCGCGGCCAGGTCATCGACTCCGAAGGCGGCTTCCAGCGCTGGTGATCCCGCCCCACCTCGACCCGTTGTGAGCGATGCATGCACGAGCTGCGTGCATCGCTCACAATCGCAGGCGGTTTTCGCAGGGAGGGGGACGCCGTTAGCGTTGGCGGCCATGACTGATCTCGGATTCGACGGCAAGGTAGCGATCATCACGGGCGCCGGTGGCGGCCTCGGCAAGCAGCACGCGCTGATGATGGCCAAGCGCGGTGCGCTCATCGTGGTGAACGATCTCGGCGGCGCCGTCGACGGCACCGGCTCCGACAAGGGCGCCGCCCAGCTCGTCGTCGACGAGATCCGGGCCGCCGGCGGCGAGGCCGTCGCCAACACCGACTCGGTCGCCACCCCCGAGGGCGGCGCGGCGATCGTGCAGAGCGCCGTCGACGCGTTCGGCAAGGTCGACATCGTCGTCAACAACGCCGGCATCCTGCGCGACAAGTCGTTCCACAACATGGACGCCGACCTGTTCGACCCGGTCATCGACGTCCACCTGCGTGGCGCGTTCAACGTGACCCAGCCGGCGTGGAAGATCATGCGCGAACAGGGCTACGGCCGCATCGTGTCGACGTCGTCGGCCGCCGGCATCTTCGGCAACTTCGGCCAGGCCAACTACGGCGCCGCCAAGATGGGCCTCGTCGGCTTCACCAACGTGCTCGCCGTCGAGGGCGCCAAGTACAACATCAAGGCCAACGCCATCGCGCCGCTCGCGCTGACGCGCATGACCGAGGACATCCTCGGCGGCCTGGGCGAGAAGCTCAAGCCCGAGCTGATCTCGCCGCTCGTCACCTACCTCGCGCACGAGTCGTGCGAGGCGACCGGCCGGGTGTTCTCGGTCGGCGGCGGCCGCGTGGCCGAGGTGTTCATCGCCGAAACGGTCGGCTACACGAACACCACCGACCTCACCCCCGAAGACCTCGCCGCCCACTGGGACAGCGTCACCGCGCAGGACGGCTACGCCGTGCCCGCCACCATCGCCGACGAGACGGCACTGTTCCTCAAAGCGCTGGCCTGATCATCCGACGCCGCGCACGACGCCACCAGCTGCGCGGTCAACGCGGCACACGGCCGACTGCGAACACCGACAGACCGGCGGGCAGATCGGTGTGACGCAGCACTGACCGTTCGGCGCCGGCGAGGGCAGCCAGGGTCCCGCCGAGGCCGCCCTCGTTGTGGTCGAGGTCGCTCGCCGTCTCACCGCGTTCGAGCACCGCCTTCACGGCGGCGGGCGGGACGAGGAACGAGTAGGCCCCCGATGATCGCTCGAGCGTGAGCCCTGCCCGGTCGCAGCAGCTCGGAGAGATCACGCCGCGAGAAGCGACGGGCCGAATGGGTCACACGGTCGTGCGCACGACGAAGGCGTCGGACACCGGGCTCCCAGAGACACACCACGCCTCCCGGCCGCACCACGCGAGCCAGCTCCCTGACGGCCTCGGCCGGATCGACGATCGACTGGTGGCACAGCACGGTGACGCACAGACAGAGATCGAACGAGCCGGTGGCGAAGGGCAGCTTCGTCACATCGGCGGCGACGAGATCGAGCGTCTGGCCCGGAACCTCGTGTCGCTCGCGATTGAGCTCCAGAGCCAGCGGCATGAAGTCGCTCGCGACGAGCGAGCCGTGCTCTGCCAGCCACGCACCTGTTGCGCCGGTCCCGGCGCCGACGTCGAGGAACCGGCCACCCGAGGCCACCTCGGCGGCGCAGGATCTGCTGCAGCAGACGTCGGGTCGAGTCGTACCACCAGTGCGAGTGCTCCACCTGCGCCATGCGGCGGTACTCATCGATCTCCACGCGGCAACACCGACCTTCCACTCTTCGCCGGACCTACTATTCGCCGGGCATGGCAACGACGCAACCGCAGGTTAGAGACCAGGGAGAGCGGTCGACCGACATCGTTGCGGGTTCGGGAGCTGTTCGCGTTCCGATCGGTCGTGCTGCCGTGGCTGCTCGCTCGTCTCCTGGTGGTTCCGGTGTTGATCGTCGACAGCCCACCCGACGGGTCACTGCGTGTCGGCAACCTGCTGGCGATGGACGGCAACTGGTTCCGGTTCATCGCGCTCGACTGGTACGACCGCCCGTACCTGCCCGGCGGCTTCTCGGAGTACCCGTTCTTCCCGCTGTTTCCCGCCGCCGGCGGTGCACTCATGCAGATCGGCGTCCCGTCGACGGTCGCACTCACCGGGCTCGCGTGGATCGGCGCGCTCGTGGCGCTCGCCGGCGCCCGGTACCTCGCTACGCAACATCTGGGACGGCGCAGCGGCGATCTCGTTCCCTGGGTGATCTCGCTGTCACCCGGCGGATTGAGCCTCATCCTGGGGTACTCCGACGCCTTCTACCTGGCCGGTCTGGTCTGGGCCGTGGTGCTGGTCGAACGGCGACAGTGGATGCTCGCCGGCCTGGTGGCTGCCGTCGCAACCGCGAGCCGGCCGAACGGCGTGATCGCAGTCGTCGTGATCGTGGTCATCGCCATCGGGATGCGCGCGACCCTTCGGCAACTGGCGGCCCTGGTGGCGCCATCCTTGGCGGTGCTCCTGGGCTGGATGATCTACCTGAACTGGGCGACCGGCGACCCGTTCGTGTTCTGGTCGTCGAAGGCGGGATGGCAGGAACTCACGCTGATCGAGTTCGCCACCGACGTCATCCACCAGCCGCTCGCCCTGTTCCATTTCGTGTGCTTCCTGATCTTCGTCGTGCCCTACGCGCTGCGCTGGCGACGCCAACCGCTGGCGTGGTCGACCGTGGTGATCCTGGGAGTGTTGCCGGCGCTCGCGCTCGGTGTCATCGGCCTGGCACGGTATTCGGTCCTCGCGTTCCCGCTGGCCTTCGCCGCCGCCGATCTCCTGGCCGATCGACACCGATGGGTCGTGGTGTCGGCGATGTCCGTCTCCACGGTTGCACTGGTGGTCTTCGCCCGATTGGTGATCGTCGAGTCGTGGATCCCGTGAACCGACGCGATGGCACGCGTGGCGAAGCGCGACACCGTAGATTTCCGCTTCTGTGTTCAGTGTCGATGAGGATGTCGCGGAGTCGTTGAGCGGTGCGCGGTGCCTGGTCACGGGCGGTCTCGGGTTCATCGGCTCGAATCTGGTCCGCCACCTCGTCGGCGTCGGTGCGAATGTCTCCGTCGTCGACGCATTGATCCCCGAACACGGCGGATCGCGCGACAACGTGGCCGACGACATCGAGGTGCTCGATCGCCGACATCGCCTCGCCCGCGGTCGCCGACATCGTCGGCAGGGTGTGACGTCGTGTTCAACATCGCGGGTCAGGTCAGCCACCTCGACTCGATGCTCGACCCGCTGCGCGACCTCGAACTCAACGTTCGCAGTCACCTGTTGTTCCTCGAGACGTTGAGGCGGGTCGCGCCGACCGCACACGTGGTGCAGACATCGACCCGGCAGGTCTACGGGCGCCCCCACTACCTTCCCGTCGACGAGCAACATCCCGACCGCTCCCGTCGACGTCAACGGTGTCGACAAGCTGGCCTGCGAGCAGTTGCACATCGTGTACTCGAACGTCCACGGACTCCATGCCACGTCGCTGCGGTTGACGAACGTCTACGGCCCCCGACAGCACCTCGAGCGCAACGGCCTGGGGTTCCTCCCGGTGTTCGTCCGTCTGGCACTGGCCGGCGAGGAGATCTCGCTGTTCGGCGACGGATCGCAACTGCGTGACTGCCTGCACGTCGATGACGTGTGCGATGCGCTGATGCGCGCGGCAACGATGCCCGGCACCTTCGGCGAGATCTTCAACCTCGGGCACAGCGAAGTGCTGTCGCTGTCGGAGATCGCCCGACTCACGATCGCCGCAGCCGGAACCGACAGCACGGTTCGCTGCGTGCCATGGCCCGACGAACTCGAGCGGATCGACATCGGGAGCTTCCAGGGCGACTTCTCCAAGGCGCAACAGACGCTCGGGTGGACCCCCGGGATCTCGTTCGCCGACGGGATGGCGGCGACGATCGCCCACTACCGGTCGGTGGCGTGATCCCGTTCCTCGATCTCACCAGGCGGCTCACACGATTCGAGCCCGAGTACCTCGACGCCGTCAGCCGCGTGATGCGATCGGGCACGGTGCTGCTCGGCGACGAGACGAAGGCCTTCGAAGCCGAATCGAGCGCTTCACTCGGCGGAGGCCACGTCGTCGCAGTGTCGAGCGGTGCGGCGGCCATTCAGCTGACGATCCAGGCGCTCGGCATCGTCGCCGGTGACGAGGTGATCGTGCCGGCATTCACGGCGGTTCCGACCGTGTCGGCGGTCGTCGCTGCCGGCGCTCGGCCGGTGATCGTCGACGTCGATGCCCACACGGCGCTCATCGACGTCGCCGGCGCGTGCGACGCCGTGGGTGAGCGGACCCGGGCGATCGTGCCGGTGCACCTGTACGGAGCGCCGGTCGACACCGTCGAACTGGCTGCCACCGGCCGTCACCGTCGTGGAAGACGCCGCGCAGGCCCACGGCGCAGTGCGGCACTCGACGAGCGCGGCGACCGCCTTCTCGTTCTATCCGACCAAGAACCTCGGCGGGATCGGCGACGGTGGCGCCGTGTGGACGGCTGACAGCGAGTTGGCCGACGCCGTTCGGCGGCGACGGGTACACGGCATGACCGAGGGGTACGTGCACGTCGACGTCAGTCAGAACTTCCGGATGAGCGAACTGGAAGCTGCGTGGCTGCGGATCCAGTTGCCGCACCTCGCTGCGGGGAATCGACGACGCGCGGAGATCGCCCGCCACTACCGCTCGGTCGCCCCGCAACTGCGGTGGCAGGCCGACCACGCCGACCACGTCTACCACCTGTGCGTCGCGCGGGTCAGCGACCGCAGCCGCGCCCGCTCGCAGCTCGCCGACGACGGTGTCGGCACGGCGGTCCAGTACCCCGTCGCCATCACCCAACAGCCCGCCTACCGCGAACTCGCGAGCACCCCGTGTCCGCATGCCGAGCGATGGGCCGCCGAGTGCATGAGCGTGCCCTGCTACCCGGAGTTGACCGACGCGGAGGTCGAGACCGTCGGCGACGCCCTGCAGCGGGTCGCACCATGACCCTCCGCAACCCGTCGGTCCGCACGGTCTCGGCGTTCTTTCCCTGCTACAACGACGAGCACGCGATCCCGATCATGGTGCGAGCGTGCGTGCCGCCCTGGTCGACGCTGTCGAGGAGTTCGAGATCATCGTGGTCGACGACGGCTCCCGTGACGGCTCGGTCGCCGTGCTCGAATCGTTGGTCGAGGAGATCCCCGAGCTCCGGCTCGTGCGTCACGACACGAACCGAGGCTACGGCGGCGCGCTGATCTCCGGATTCGCAGCGGCCTCGATGCAGTGGGTCTTCTACACCGACGGCGATGCGCAGTACGACGCCGCCGAGATCGTGCGCTGCATCGACGCTGCTCGCGACGACATCGACGTGGTGCAGGGATGGAAGGTCGGCCGGGGCGACCCGTGGTACCGCAAGTTGATCGGCCGCACCTACCACCACACGGTCAAGTTGCTCTTCGACCTCCACGTCCGCGACACCGACTGCGACTTCCGGCTCATCAGGGCGACCCTGCTGGAGCGGGTCGAGCTGACCTCGACGACCGGCGTCATCTGCGTGGAGATGATGCGCAAGTTCGAGCGGGCCGACGCCCGATTCGCCGAGGTCGCCGTGAGCCACCGGACGCGCCCGCACGGACGCTCACAGTTCTTCCGGCTGCCCGCGATCGCTCGGTCGGCACGCCAACTCGTCGAGCCTGTGGTGGCGGCTCGTGGTCCTCGAACGCTGAGCACGCCGACCGAACAACGCTACGTTCGCGCCGTGATCACGGTCGATGAGTTCCAGTCCGATGCTGCAGCATGGCTCGCCGCGAACCGCTCGCACGCCCCGCGTGACTACGGCGCGATCTGTCCGCCCGACCTCGTCGACGCCGGGCTCGACGTGGCAGCGACGACTCACCGATGCGGGGTGGGCCGGCATCCACTGGCCGATCGAGCACGGCGGGCGCGGGCTCACGCCCGAGCACAACGGCGTCTGGCTGCTCGAGTGCGCCCGTGCCGGCGTTCCGGCGGTGTTCAACATGGTCGGCTTCGTGCTCGCCGGCGGCGCGATCATGCGCTACGGCACGCCCGAGCAGCAGGCACAGCACCTTCGCGCGACGCTCGCCGACCGAGCACGTGTGGTGCCAGCTGTTCTCCGAACCGGGCGCCGGCAGCGACCTCGGCTCGCTGTCGACGCGCGCCGAACTCGACGGCGACCACTACATCGTCAACGGCCAGAAGGTCTGGTGCTCCGGCGGGCGGTACTGCAACTGGGGCATCCTGATGGCGCGCACGCGCCCGCTCGATCCGACCGGCGAACACGGCGCACCGAAGCACGAGGGGATCTCGTTCTTCCTGTGCCCGATGGATCTGCCCGGCATCGAGATCCGACCGCTGAAGCAGATGACGGGCGAGGCCGAGTTCGACGAGGTGTTCTTCACCGACGTGCGACCTGCCCGCCGACCACCTCCTCGGGCCGCTGCACGGCGGCTGGGGTGTCGGCATGGCGGTGCTCACCAGCGAGCGCGGCCACATCGGCACCTCGGTGATCGGGCTCGAACGCCGGCTCGACCAGATGGCACGACTCGCCGAGGGTCGCGAGCTGACGTCGATCGAGCGCGATGCACTCGCCTCGCTGCCTGAGCCGGGGCACCGCTGCGAAGGCGATGGCGCAGCGCCAGGGGCCGATCGCGTCGACGGCGGCGTCGCTGATGAAGCTCGGCATCACCGAGATGATGTTCGACGTGGCGATGCTGCGCGGCGACCTCGCCGGCCCCGAGGCGATGCTCGACGGCCCCGACGCGGCCGGCATGCTCGCAGCACCCGGCGGCCGGATCGCCGGCGGCACGAGCCAGGTCCAGCGCAACATCATCGGCGAACGCCTCCTCGGCCTCCCCCGCGAACCCAAGCCGACCTGACGACTGACACGATGTCGCCGGTGACACTGCGGTGACGATTCGCCGTGGCGGGTCGCCGTCACCATGATGACGGCCGTGCGCGTCATGTCGTCCGACCACGTCAGCGTTGCGATCCACGAGTTCGGCGGAGCGGGCCGGCCGCTGCTGCTGTCACATGCCACCGGATTCCACGGCTACTGCTACCTCCCGATCGCCGATGCACTCGCCGACGACTTCACGTCGTACGCCGTCGACTACCGGGGCCACGGCGACACCGCCCGCCCCGACGACTGGCAGGTCGAGTGGGACCGCTACGGCGACGACGCGCTCGCAGCGGCTCGGGCCGTCGCCCCCGACGGCGGGCTGGTCGGCTTCGGGCACTCGATGGGCGGCGCCTGCCTGCTGATGGCGGCACATCGCGACCCCGGCCTGTTCGACGTGATCGTGGCGTTCGAACCGATCGTGTTCCCGCCTCGCGAGATCGACCCGCACGACGGCCACGGAGAACGACGGCCCGACGCTGTCGATCGGTGCACGCAAGCGGCGGGCGACGTTCGAGTCGTTCGACGCAGGCGATCGCCAACTACGCCTCGAAGCCACCGATGATGGCGTTCGACCCCGATGTGCTGCGCCTCTACGTGGCCCACGGATTCCGCCCCTCGCCCGAAGGCGTCCGGCTGAAGTGCGACCCCGAACACGAGGCCCGCACGTTCGACACGGGTGGCGGCCACACCACGTGGGGCGTCCTGCCCGAGATCGAGACGCCGGTGGTCGTCGCTCGCCGGCAAGGTCGACGAGTTCGGGCCTGCCGCCATCGCCGCGCGACATCGCCGAGCCAGCTCCCGAACGCGACGCTACGTCGAGCACGACGACTGGAACCACTTCACGCCGTTCATCGATCCGGCGGCGATGGCCACGATCATCGCCGACGCGGCCCGAGCCTGAGCCGGAGGCTCTCGAGCCGACGGGCAACGCAACCCTGTGACACCCCCGCTCTACGATGGCCGACATGACCGACACCGTCGTTCCCGCACCGACGTTCCCGGTGCCCATGTCGTTGTCGCCGTCGCGGGTGTCGTCGTTCACGTCGTGCCCGATGCAGTTCCGGTTCTCCAGCATCGAGAAGCTGCCCGAGCCGCCCGGCCCGCCACCACCAAGGGCACCATCGTGCACCGGGCGTTCGAGTTGCTCTTCGTCCGCCCGGCCGCCGATCGCACCCCCGAGGCGCTCGGCCGACGACATGGCGACGGCGCTCGACGAGTACCGCACCCACCCCGACTACGTCGGCCTGCGTCTCGACGCCGACGGCCGCCGAGACAGTTCGACCGTGACTGCCATGCGCTGATCGACAAGTACTTCGCGATGGAAGACCCCACGACGGTCCGCGAGATCGGGCTCGAGTTGTGGATGGAGGCCGAGGTCGGCGCCTCACCCTGCGCGGCATCATCGACCGGCTCGAACTCGACGCCGACGGCGAGCTGGTCGTCACCGACTACAAGACCGGTCGAGCGCCGTCGGGCAACTACGAACAGAAGAGCCTCGCCGGCGTGCACTTCTACTCGTTCCTGTGCGAGGCCGTGTTCGGCAAGCGCCCCGCCAAGATCCGGCTGATGTACCTCGCGTCGGGCGAGACGATCGAGACGGTGCCGTCGGCGCAGTCGGTGAAGTTCATCACCACCCGCACCACCGCGGTGTGGTCGGCGGTCGAGCGTGCGTGCACCACCGGCGACTTCCGCCCGCGCCAGAGCAAGCTGTGCGACTACTGCTCGTTCCAGCAGTGGTGCCCCGCATTCGGCGGCGACCCGTCGCTGGCTGCGACCGAGGCCGTCGCCGCCCACGAGGCCTTGCTCGCACAGCCGGTCGGAGGTCGGCGCCGCATGAACGATCGCGTTGTCCACCATCGCCGGCGAACCTGCGGCCGTCGTTCCCGGCCAGAGCCACCTGGGCCCGCAGGTCGACGCGTTCGACCGCCGGGTCGACGAGTTGCTCGAACACCTTCGCGGCCACCCGCTCGCCGACTTCGTGTTCACCAACACCACGCACGTCGGCCGACTTCAGCATGATCTGGCACGGCATCGGAATCGTGAGAGGCATCGCCAAGGGCCGCCCCGACCAGGTGATCGTGCTCGCCGCACTGCTCGGCGCCGAGAGCCTGCTCGTCAACCAGGGCATCAAGCGGCTCTTCCGGCGTCAGCGCCCGACGACGACCGGCGACGACCGACTCCAGGTGCGGCGACCGTCGACCTCGTCGTTCCCGTCGGGTCACTGCGAGTTCGGCGGTGTTCGCCGCCATGGTCCTGGCGGGCTGGGACGGCCCGTGGCTGAGCATGCTGTGGTTCAAGATCGCAGCCGTCGTCGGGATCAGTCGCGCCTACGTCCGCATCCACCACGGCTTCCGACGTGGTGGCGGGCGCCGTCGTCGGCGCTGCTGCTCGGACTCGTCGGCCGTCGCATCGCGCGGCGCCTCGCTCCGGCCTGAAGCCGTCGGTCATCGGGTGCGGCGTGGCGGCGATCGGCGCGAGCGCGTCGACGCTCGGCGGTCACCGCTGAGGCTCAGAGAGCGTCGGTGGTGACCGGCTCGACCGTTTCGATCAAGCGGGTCGGCTCGGCCGTGAGCAACGTGCGCACGTCGAGCAGACAGATCGGCAACCTCACCCGTCGACACGAGTTCACGTTGCATCATTCGGGCAAGGGCGCCGTCGATGACGCTCAGTGCCTCGGTGATCACGGCCTCGTTGCTGGAGTCGATGCGCTCATCAGTCATTGGTAGACACGGTACCTGTGTCTCGGCCCTCGCGCGCGCACCCACGGGCGCAATGACGAAGGTGTCACACAACGTTTACACGAGCGTGTCGGTTGATCGTCTCGCCCGACCGCGGCACCTACGATGACACCATGGAGTTCGCCGGTCGCAACATCGTGGTCACGGGGGCAGGGCGAGGCATCGGCGAGGCGCTCGCGCGTGAGTTCCACGACCGAGGCGCCAACGTCGTGATCGCCGATCTCGCCGGCGCCGACGCCGTCGCAGCATCGCTCGAACGAGCCACCGCGATCACCGCCGACGTGAGCACCGAGGCCGGCAATCGTGCCCTCGTCGATGCATCACGCGAGGCGCTCGGCTCGATCGACCTCTTCTTCTGCAATGCGGGCGTCGGCATCGGTCGTGGCGTGGTCGAGACCCCCGAGGCCGACTGGGACCTCGCGTTCGCCGTCAACGTGCACGCCCACCGGTGGGCCGCGAAGTACCTGCTGCCCGACTGGCTGGAACGTGGCGAGGGATACTTCTGCTCGACGGCGTCGGCGGCGGGGCTGCTCATGCAGATCGGGTCCGGGCCGTACACGGTGACCAAGCGGGCCGCCGTGGCGTTCGCCGAGTACATGGCGGTCACCTACGGCGATGCCGGCATCAAGGTGACCTGCCTGTGCCCGCAGGGCGTCAACACCCAGATGCTCCACGCCGGCGACGATGCCCTGTCGGGGAGCAACGTCGTCAAGGCTGCCGGGGTCGTGCTGGAGCCGGTCGACGTCGCACGTCAGGTCGCCGACACGATCGAGGCGGAGGGATTCTTCGTGCTCCCCCATCCGGAGGTGGCCGACTACATGGCACTCAAGGCCACCGACCCCGAACGATGGCTCGGTGGGATGCGCAAGCTCCAGCGTCGCACCCTCGGCGCCTGACCTCGATCCACCGGCGACATGCACCGCTCCCCCGCCTCGCTCGCCCGCCTCGGGTTGCGGATGGGTGAGCCGATCCGGTTCCGGCGCCACGACAAGGGTCGCTGGATCGTCGGACGGGTGGCCGGCATCGAACACGACGGCAGCATCACCCTCCGCGACCCCGACGGGTCCGCCCGGTCCCTGCGAGCCGAACGCGTCGAGATCCGTCGCCCGGGCTCGCGTGGCCGGCTGCGCTGGCGCGTCGTGAGCGACGTGGCCGTCACCTGGGAGCAGTTGGAGATGTTCACCGACTGAAACCCGCCGCTCCGCAGACGTCGAGCGGCGGCCTGACAACTCTGTCAGACCCCCTCGTCATGATGGAGCCATGACCGTCGTCGAGGATCCGTTCGCTGCCGAGGCGCCCGACGCGCCGGCGGTCGATCGGGGTTCGGCGATGTGTTCGGCGACGGGTTCGGATGGTTCCCGGCCGATGACCATCGACGCTTCGACCCTGTCAGCGACATCGCCTTCGGTCGCACCGAAGCACCCGGCGCCGAGTGGGTCGAGGCGGTCGTCGAGCACTGCGCGCAGGGCTTGGCGATGCTCGAAGCGATCGACCCGTCGGGCTTCGACGCCGCAACCACCGAGACCTGGGCGAAAGGTGTCGAACAGCTCCGCCGCCAGTCCGCTGCGGCAGGCATCGCCGTGGCCGACCATCTCGACGCTGCCCAACCGTTCCGACACCACGGGTTCTTCACTGCCAAGGCGTGGATGCGACACCACCTGCAACTGTCCGGCGCCGAGGCTCACGGGCGCGTGCAGGAAGCGAGGCTGCGTCGCGCCGGCCGGGTGTGGAACAACGCGCTCGCCGGCGGACAGGTCGGCGTCGCCCAGACCCGGCTGATGGCCCGCATCGCCGCCAACCCCCGCATCCCCTCCGACGTGCTCGTCGCCGGCGTCTGGGAGCTGATGGTCGACGCGATGGACGTCTCCTACGTCGAGTTCGAACGCCGGGCGCTCACCTTCGAAGCGCTCGCCGACCCGATCGGTACCGCCGAGAAGGCCGAGCGCATCCACCAGCGACGAGCAGCGTCAGTGCACCAACACCCGAGCGGCGCCTGGACCTTCCACGCCGACCTCGACGACGTCGGCGGACCCGAGTTCCTGGAGATCTTCTCCTGGTACACCGACCGCGAGTTCGACCGCGACTGGTCGGAAGCCAGAGAGCGCCTCGGTGAGGGCAACGTCGACGTCTCCAAACTGTGCCGCACCGAGGCCCAGCGTCGCGCCGACGCACTCCTGGAGATGGCGCGCGCCGCCGCCGCGTGCCCGCCGGACGCAAAACGCCCGCTGCCGACCGTCAACTTCATCCTCGACGCCGAGACCGCCCGCGCCACCGCCGACAACGACCTGATCGACCCGCTCTCCTACCGAGACGTCGTCTCCCGCACCGACCGCGGTCATCACGTCGATCCCAACGCCATCATCGGCGTGTCGCTGTGGGCGATGATCCGTCGAGTCGTCACCGACGCCCAGGGCGTCGTCATCGACCTCGGACGAACCTCCCGGCTGTTCGCCGGGTACGCCCGCGAGGCGGTGATGCTGCTCGAGCCCACCTGCATCTGGCCCGGCTGCGACCAACCACACAGCTGGTGTCACGCGGATCACCTCACCAGCTGGAGCACTCGAGGTCCCACCGACCAGGCCAACGGCGCCCCGCTGTGTCCCCGTCACAACTATCTCAAGGAACAGGGTTTCACCATCACCCGCGACAGCGACGGCCGCTGGCACATCGCCGCCCCCGACGGCACCGACATCGGCTGACCGACGGCGCAGTCCGCCCGGCCGCGCAGCGTCGCGGTGACTCGTCCGTCACTGCGGAGTTCGGGCGGTGAGGCGGAGGCCGAGCGGCGTGCGTTCGACCTCCATGGCGAAGTCGAACGTGTCGACGGCGGCGGCGAGTTCGATGTCCGCCGGATCGCAGTGGTCGGGGCCGAGCGCGAGCGTCTTGGCTGCCTCGTTCGTGGCCAACAGCGCGGTCGACGTGGCTGCGGCGTCGAGCGGCCGACCGATCCGGGCCCGCTCGATGAGTTCGGCAGTCATCTCGTCGTCGGCGCCGCCGACCGCGGGGCTGTCTTCGAAGCGGCCCGTGATCACGTAGGTCGGCTCGCCGAGGCCGGCCTCGTTGACCGCCCGTGCGGTGGCCGAGGCACAGGCCAGGCTCGCGGCCCACAAGCGGTCGGCGTGCGTCGCCGCGACCACACCGCGGGTGCCGGCCGAGGTGCGCTGCACCAGTGTGCGGCCGGCGAGGTCGACCCGGCTGACCATCGCGGGCGAGTTCGGGTAGTCGAAGCCGGCCGGGCGCAGGCCGCGGTCCTCACCGAGCGCGATCGATCCCGGGTGGGCGGCCTTGAACGCCAAGGCCTCGTCGACGTCGCCGACCAGGTAGATCTCGGCCGCACCCGATCCGAACGCGTACGCAGCCGTCGTGAAGGCCCGGATCACATCGATCACCACGACCGCGCCACCGACACCGTCGAGCTCCCATCGCGCAACGTGTCCGGCCACCGCTTCGGGTCAGAAGGAGGGGCGGACACCGACGATGCTGGCGCGCTCCATCACACGGACGTCGGGCCAGTAGTCGCTCGATGCGTAGTGCTGCACGGCCAGGTTGTCCCACATCGCGATCGAGTTCGGCTTCCAGTGGAACCGGCAGTGGTACTCGAGCGTGTTGGCCTGGGCGAACAGTTCGACGAGCAGCGCATCCGATTCGGCGGGGTCGAGACCGACGATGCGGGTGGTGAAGAACCGGTTGACGTACAGCAGCCGACGGCCGGAGATCGGGTGGTTGATCACCACGGGATGCTCGACCACCGGGTACTTCTCCCGCATCGCCTCCGCGTCGGCACCAACGATCGTGTGGCCGAACGCCTGCATGTAGTCGTGCTCGGCGACGAGCCCTTCGATGCGGTCCTTCAGTTCGTCGGACAGGCCCTCGTAGGCGGCGTTCATGTCGCAGAACAGCGTGTCGCCGCCGGTCTCGGGCACCTCGATCGCGCGGAGGACGGCCCCCTTCGACGGCACCTCTCGCCACGTGACGTCGTGGTGCCAACCGTTCTCGTAGCCACCGGTGTCGGCGTCCTTGGCGAAGCGAACCAGCTCGGGGCGCTCGTCGTTGTTGCGCAGGAACGGGTGCACCTCGAGTTCCCCGAACCGGCGGGCGAAGTCGATGTGCTGGTCAGCGGTGAGCACCTGGTCGCGGAAGAACAGCACCTTGTAGTCGACCCAGGCGCGTCGCAGTTCGTCGAACACCTCGTCGGCGAGCGGCTTCGACAGATCGAGACCCTTGACGATGCCGCCGAGCGTGGCGCCGACCTGGCGGACCTCGAAGTGCTCCCACTCCAACGCCGTCAGGCGGATGCGTTCGGCCGCCAAGTGGGCGACGGGGCCGATCACGGCCCGGTCGGGTCCGAACGTGAGCTTGCGAGCGTTGAACTCGCCGATGTCGCCGGACGGCTCGATCCCCTCGAGTTTGGCGATCGCCAAGTTCGTGGATTCCAGGTCGTCGTCGGTGATGCTCATCTCGTCCCTCCAGCGCGACGCCGATCGCCGCTGCTGCCAACGTACTTGCCGAACACAGGGCAAACCTCGGCCAGGTGCACCGTTCGGCGACCAAGTGGAGGGCGGCCCGGTGCCCGGTTGACGACGTACGACACGTGGGCGACGGCGGATTCCGACCATGTGCCCTGCCATCTGCAGCGGGCGCTTCGTAGCGTCGAGGTGTGAGGCATCGCCTCGTCCTCCTCCGGCCGCGCACCTTGGCCGCGGTGCTCGCAGCAGCGGCAGCGTTCTGGTTCACGGCCGCGAGCCCGCCAGGCGCGGCGATCACCGCCGCTCCGGTCGACGATGGCGCCAATGGCGCCGACGACGACCGCATCGAGCTGGTCATCTTCTACGGCGAGGGATGCCCGTACTGCGCTCGCGAGCTCGAATTCCTCGACGAACTCGAAGAACGTCACCCGTCACTCGATGTGCTGGCGTACGAAGTGTGGAACGACGAGGAGAATCTCGACCGCTTCCGTTCCATGGCGGCCGCGGCCGGTATCGACGTCTCGGCGGTCCCCACGACATTCCTCGCCGATCGGTACTGGGTGGGCTTCGACTCGACGGTGAGGGATCAGATCGAACAGACCGTGGTGGCCCTGGCCGCCGACCGCGCACCACCCGTCGAGGAGCGCACGTCGGTCGACGTGCCATTCTTCGGCACCGTCGACGTCGGCGATTCGTCGCTGGTCGTCGCCACCGTGCTGATCGGGTTCGTCGACGGCGTGAACCCGTGCTCGTTCTGGGTGCTGTCGATGCTGCTCGCGCTCGTCGTACACAGCGGGTCACGGGCACACACGGCCATCGTGGGCATCGTGTTCCTCACGATCACGTCGGCGCTGTACGGCCTGTACATGCTCGGCGCGTACAGCGTGCTCGGCTACGCGGATGAGCTGACCTGGATCCGGGTCGGGGTCGCCCTCGTCGCCGGGACGTTCGGCGTGCTGCACGTCAAGGAGTACGTGACATCCCGCGGCGTCTCGCTGACGATCGACGACGAACGCAAGCCCGACATGTTCCGACGGATGAGGCGGCTGGCCGACCCCGACCGCTCGATGGCAGCCCTCCTGGGTGGCACTGCAGCGCTGGCCGTCGGAGTGTCGCTCGCCGAGACACCGTGCACTGCCGGGCTCCCCCTGCTGTGGACCGACCTGGTGTCTGCTCGCGACGTCCCGGCGGCAGGGGCCTTCCTCCTGTTCGTGCTCTATCTCGCCGTGTTCCTGGTCGACGAGCTCGCGATCTTCACCGTGGCCGTGCTCACACTTCGGGCCGCGAAGCTCCAGGAACGACAGGGCCGGATCCTCCAGCTCGTGAGCGGTGTGCTCATGCTCGCACTCGCCGGCACGATGCTCTTCGCACCCGAGCTCCTCGAATCCGTGACCGGAACGATCGTGGTGTTCGGTGCCGCTGCCCTGACCTGCGTCGTGATCGTGCTCCTCGATCCGACGCAGCTCACCCACTCGGACGAGTTCCGCCGGGAACTGAGCCCGGCGAGACCGACAGTCGGACTCGTGTCGGCCCTGCGCAGCGTGCGTATCGTCACTCCCATGGCCGTACGACTGGACGAGTCCGACGAATACATGCACGAACTCGGCCCCGAGCCGAACTTCAACGAGAGCATGTACATCAACTGCTTCGACCCGGTCCAGGGCGTCGGCGGATGGTTCCGGATGGGCAATCGCGCCAACGAGGGCACCGCCGAGATGACGGTGTGCCTGTACCTGCCGCCCGAGGTCGACGGCGCCAACCGTCAGGTCGGGTTCATGTTCAAGCGGCCGGCCATCGACAACAACGACGCGTTCGACGCCGCGGGGCTCACCTGGACCATGGTCAAACCGTTCGAGGAACTGCGTGTCGACTACGTCGGCAAGGTCGTCGTGCTCGACGAACCCGAGCAGATGGCGAACCCCAAGGAAGCGTTCACGAACAACCCGTACGCCGAGGCCGAGATCCACCTCACCTTCACCGGCCAGGGACGCCCGAGCATGTTCGGCGGCGAGCCCGACGAGCCGCACGAGACCCCCGGCGAGGAGTTCGCCAAGGGGCACTACGAGCAGCTCGTCGAAGCCACGGGCACGATGCGCGTCGGCGACCGCGAGTGGCAGGTCAACGGCTTCGGCCTGCGCGATCACTCGTGGGGTCCGCGTTACTGGCAGGCGCCCTGGTACTACCGCTGGTTGACCGCCAATGTCGACGAGAACTTCGGGTTCATGGCGAGCCGCGTCGCGAAGCGCGATGCTCCCGGCACACGAGGCGGGTTCGTGTGGGAGAACGGGCAGCTCCACCTCTGCGACGACGTCGCAGATCTCCACCGGGACCCGCGGCGAGGAGAGCTACCACGACCGCATCGAGGGTGTCATCCGTTCGAGCCGGTCCGATCGTGAGTGGAGGTTCACCGGCGAGGCGATCAGCCTGATCCCATTGCGCAACCGACGCCAGACTCCCGACGGCGACTGGCTGCAGACCCGCATCTCCGAGGCCTACACGAAGTGGACGATCCACTCGGGTGAGTTCGAGGGACGCGTCGGCTACGGCATGTCGGAGTACCTCGACCAGATCATCGACGACCAACCCGTCGGCCTGGCCGAGTGACCCGGGGCTCGGGAGGAGCACCAGCACATCGGGCTACCGTCGGGCGCCATGACCCAGCTGCCCCCGCCGTCACCGAGTTCCCCGGCCGTTTCGCCCGATGCTTCGCTCGAGCAGGAGCCGGAGCAAGAGCCGGAGCCGACACATCGCGAGATCGCGGAGCGCCTGATCGACCACCGCAGTGCCGTCGGCGCCGTCGCGGTGAGTCCCGATGGCCTCCACGTCGCCTTCGTGGTGGCGACGGTCGACCTCGGGAGGAACACGACACGGACCCACGTCTGGATCGACGACGCCCCCGTGTCGGCGGGTGACCACGACGCCAATCCCACGTGGTCCCCCGACGGTCGTTTCCTCGCGTTCACCTCACGCCGCGGCGAGACCAAGGGCGACTCCACGCTGCACGTCCTTCCCGTCGGCGCCGCCGGCGAGATGCGGACGCTCTGCACCATGCCCGACGGCCTCGACGACGTCGCCTGGTCGCCCGACGGCCGCCGGATCGCGTTCACCAGCCGCACGCGCCACGAGCGCTACAGCGCAGAGAGCGCCGCCTGGCAGCCGCCGCGCAAGGTCGAGCGCTTCTTCAGCCGCCTCAACGGACAGGACTGGACGTTCGATCGCCCGAACCACGTGTACGTCATCGCGGCCGACGGCACGGGCACACCGCGCAACCTCACGCCCGGCGAGTTCCAGCACGCCGGGGTCAGCTGGTTGCGTGACAGCAACGGCATCGTCACCTCGGCACAGCGCCACGAGACCTGGGACCGCGACCGCGCCAGCGACCTGTACGTCGTCACGGTGCCCGAGCACGGTGACGGTGACGCCGACGGTGCCAACGTCCGGTCCCTCACCGACCACGACGGCCAGTACGGCCAGCCATCGGTGTCACCGGACGGAACGCTCGTCGCCTTCATCGGTTCCGCCGACCCCAGCATCTCCCCGCAGAACGCCAAGGTGGGGATCCTGCCGCTCGACGGCGATCACCACCCGCACGCCGCGATCCGCTGGATCTCCGCCGGGTTCGACCGGACGTTCCGGCCGACGGTGGGTTCCCGCGCACCGGTGTGGGAATCGGACACCCACCTGCTCGCCACCGCCGAGGACCGAGGGACCACGCACCTGTACCGGTTGCCCGCGGACGGCTCGTTCGTCCCGGCCCCGCTGACCGACGGCCCCGTGTCGGTGACGTCGTTCGATGCCGCGCGCGGCGTCGTGGCCCGAGCCCAGGAGTCCGCCACCCATCCGTCCGAGCTCCACATCGGCGACGAACGACGCACCCACGTCGGCGACGAGTTCGCCGCACATCTGCTCGACTGGGAACACTTCACCGCCCGCACCACCGACGGCACCGACGAGATCGACGCCTGGATCATGCGGCCCGCCGACTTCGACGAGACGAAGCGCTACCCCGTGCTGCTCAACGTCCACGGCGGTCCCCACACCCAGTACGGCGAGTACTTCTTCGACGAGTTCCAGATGCAGGCCTCGGCCGGCTTCGTCGTGGTGCTCGGCAACCCACGCGGCAGCAGTGGCCGGCACGCCGGCTGGGGCCAGGCCATCCAGGGTCCGAACCACCCGACCGTGCCCGGTCCGGGATGGGGAACGGTCGACGTCGACGACGTCCTTGCGATCATCGACACCGCACTCGACCGCTACGACTTCTGCGACGCCGACCGCGTCGGCATGCTCGGCGGCTCGTACGGCGGCTTCATGGCCACGTGGCTCGCCGGTCACCACGGCGATCGGTTCCGGGCGTTCTGCTCCGAGCGAGCGGTCAACAACGCGACGGCGCTGGAGTGGTCGTCCGACATCTCGACGGCATTCAACGCGGTCCACGGCGTGAACCACCTCGAGGCCCCCGACGAGTACGAGCGCCTCTCTCCGATCCGCGCGGTGCGCGACATCGACAAGCCGATGCTCATCATCCACTCCGAGGAGGACTGGCGCTGTCCGATCGGCCAGGCCGAAGAGCTCTGGGTGGCGTTGAAGCTGCTCGGCAAGGAGGTCGACTACTACCGCTTCCCCGGCGAGAACCACGAGCTGTCGCGATCGGGGTCGCCCGTCCATCGTGTGCAGCGCGCCGAGATCATCCTCGACTGGTTCTCCGACAAGCTCACGCCGCTCGGCGACGGGCGACCAGCTTGACCGTCTCGATCACGGCGAGGAGTCCGACACCGAGCAGCACACAGATCGAGAGGTCGACGGCGCTCAACGTGTCGAGGTCGAGGAACTCCCTGAGCGGCGTGTACACGGCGGCGAGCTGCAGGGCGACGACGCCGGCGGCGATGCCGAGCATCACCCGGTTGGTGCCCAGCCCGATCGTGCGCAACGACTCGGTCGACGACCTCGTGGCGAAGGCCTGCCCCACCTGCATGAACGCGAGGGAGGTGAACATCATCGTCTGCCACTGGTCGAGATCCAGCGCGTAGTAGCTGAACCCGACCGCCAGGGTCGCGACGCCGATGAGCGTGCCGACCCATGCGGTCCGATGCCCGAGCCGACCCGCCCAGAGCCCGTCGGTCGTCCGGTGCGGGCCGCGCTGCATGACACCCGGCTCGGCCGGTTCGACACCCATCGACAGCCCGAGCAGACCGTCGGTCATCAGGTTGAGCCACAGGAGCTGGAGCGGCAGGAACGCGATCACGCTGCTCACGTCTTCGTCCCCCCAGATGAGGAAGGGAATCGGCCAGATGAGCATGACGATGATCTTGCCGAGGTTGCCGGCGACGGCGAAGCTCACGAACCGGCGCAGGTTGTCGTAGATCACCCGGCCCTCTTCGACGGCGGCCACGATCGTGGCGAAGTTGTCGTCGCGCAGCACCATGTCGGCCGCCTCCTTCGAGACGTCCGTTCCGGTGATGCCCATCGCAACGCCGATGTCGGCCCGCTTCAACGCTGGGGCGTCGTTGACGCCGTCGCCGGTCATCGCGACGACCTCACTCTGCTCCTGCAGGGCGCCGACGATACGCAGCTTGTGCTCGGGCGACACACGGGCGAAGACCGACACCTCGGCCGCCGCGGCGCTGAACTCCTCGTCGCTCATCCGATCGAGTTCGGAGCCGATGAGCACGCGGTCGGTGTCGGTGATGCCGAGGTCCGTGGCAATGGCGACGGCGGTCAGCGGATGATCGCCCGTGATCATCACCGGGCGGATTCCGGCGCTGCGGCAGATCGCGACAGCATCACGGACCTCGGGCCGCGGCGGGTCGATGATCCCGACGAGCCCGAGCAGGGTCAGTGACGATTCAGGGTCGTCGTCGGGCCCGTCGAGCGTTCGGTACGCCAACCCGAGCACCCGCATGCCACCCGCGGCAAGCGCGTTGTTGGCGTCGAGTGCACGCTGCCTCCACGAGGCGTCGAAGTCGACGACCTCATGTCCGTCGTAGACGGACGTGGCATGTTCGATCAGGCCGTCCGGGGCGCCCTTGACGAACGAGATCGTTCGATCCTGCGGCAGCGCCGCGAGCTCGGGAATGCCGCCTGCGAACGGTGCGTGGATCGTGCTCATCCGCTTGCGGGTCGAGTCGAACGGGCGCTCGTCGACACGCGGGACGGCGCTGCGCAGTCCCGCCACGTCGAGACCGGCGTGGTCAGCGGCCTGCAGGAGCGCCGTCTCGGTCGGATCCCCGATCAGCTCGACGGTCCCGTCGGCCGTGCGGCGGAACTCACCGTCGTTGCACAGCAGTCCGGCGACGAGCGCCAACCGAAGTGCGGGTGGACCGGCTTCGACACCGTCAGCGGCACCGGCCTCGAATCGAAGCTGCTGGCCGGCAACGTCGAGCACCGTCACCGTCATGCGATTCTCCGTGAGCGTTCCCGTCTTGTCGGAACAGATGACGGTGACCGAACCGAGCGTCTCGACAGCAGGAAGCTTGCGGATCAGCGCATTTCGCCGGAGCATGCGCTGGGCGCCGATCGCCAGGGTGAACGTGACGACGGCGGGCAGGCCCTCGGGAATCACGGCGACGGCGACGCTGATCGCGGTCAGCACCAGATCGGCAGCCGACTCGCCCGACAAGGCACCCATGACGACGACAGCGAGCGCCACGAGGATGCCGATGAAGGCCAGCTGCTTGCCGACGAGGTCGAGACGGCGTTGCAGCGGTGTCTGCTCCGACTCCACGCCCTGCAGCAGGCTGGCGATGTGACCCAGCTCGGTCGCCATTCCGGTGGCGACCACGACGCCACGACCGCGCCCGGCACTCACCTGCGTGCCGGAGTACGCCATGCACACCCGGTCGCCGAGCGCCAGATCGTCGCGATCGACCGCCTCCACCTGCTTGTCGACCGGCTCGGACTCGCCGGTGAGCGCCGCCTCCTCGATTCGCAGGCTGGCGGTCTCGATGAGCCGCATGTCGGCCGGCACGACCGTGCCCGCGTCGAGGTGCACGATGTCTCCCGGCACCAGTTCACCCACCGGAACCGACGTCGCGAGCCCGCCGCGGGTGACGCGCGCCGACGGCACCGCCATCCGGCGAAGTGCAGCGATGGCCTGCTCGGCGCGGTACTCCTGGAAGAAACCGAGTGCGGCGAACAGCACGACGATCGCGCCGATCGCTCCTGCCTCGAGGTACTTGCCGAGCGCGAGCGACAGCAGTGCGGCGCCGATCAGGATGAGCACCATCACCGACGAGATCTGCTGCCAGAGCAGCAGGAGCTTGCTCGTCCCCGCGGACTCGGCCAGTTCGTTCGGCCCGAACTGTTCGAGCCGGGAGGCCGCCTCAGCCGCATCGAGACCATCGAGCGACACGCCGAGGTCGTCCAGGACGACATCGACCGATCGACGATGCCACGGCTGGACGGGGATGTCGGCACGGCCGACGTCGGGGAGGGTCAAGGGTTTCGTCATGGTCAACTTTCAGCAAACGTGGATGGCTCGCTGAAGGTCTCCCCGCCACTCGGGCTGGCCCACCGGCTCCGGATGGAGCGTGTTGACGACGGACCTCGAGGGGTACTCCCCTTCAGATGTGTGGAGACCACCTTAGCGGGGCGAAAACCGACAACGTCACACGGTGCCGGGCCAGATGTGACGCTTCGTCACGCGACCCGATGCAAGCGCGCGCTGAGGTGGTGTCGGAGCGGCTGGCCGACGGCCGCCATGCGGAAGGTGTACTGCAACTCGTCGCCCGATACGGAGAACGTGCGCTCGGTGATCGTGACCTCCTTGGCGGTCGATGTCGCGCCGATCGAACTCGAGCGCACGTCGACGACGACCGTTCCCTCGTTCGAGACGATGGCCCCTTCGTAGATCTCGGCGAGGCCGGTCGGCTGGGCCATGACGATCTCGATGCTGCCCGGCGCCGGGACGCGCCAGTAGCCCGACTCGGCGTGCATCGGCGCACCCGTCTCCGGGTGACGGGTGCGCTGCGAATACGCGACGAAGGGCTTGCCGACGTGACCGAAGGTGATCGACTCGACGTAGGCGAAGTCGTCGATCGTCGGGTACTCGCCGACGCCCGCGCCCTCCCAGGTTCCGATGAGCGCAGCGAGCACCGACACGTCCGGATGCAGTTCGGGATCCATGCACCCACCGTACGGCGACGCCGACCGGGTGCGTGCTACGCATGGGTCCGATGGATCCACACCCGAACTCGTCCGACCTGTACCTGGCGCTGAACGTCGAGCCGGCCGATCACGCCGGTGGCCATCGGTACGTCCACGTGATCGGCTCGTCGGTGTTCGTCGACACCGAGATCGCCGACGACTCGTGGGAGCGCCACGTGGTCGGGATCGTCGAAGGCGACGCGTGGTGGGCAGTCGATGTCCCGGCCGAGGCGGACGACCCGTCGTACGGTTCCGCGCTCGATCTGTTCAGCTACTTCGGCCGGGCCGCGCAGAGCGAGTGGATGGCTGCGGGGCGCGCCGTGCAGATCGTCGAGTGGGCGCGCACGCACCGCTTCTGCGGGCGGTGCGCCACACCGACCGAACCGTCGTCGGGTGAGCGCGGCATGAAGTGCCCGGCGTGCGGACTGGTTGCCTATCCGCGTCTCGCTCCGGCGATGATCGTGTTGGTGACCCGGGGCGAACCGGGGCCAGATCAGGAGGCCCTCCTCGCACGGGGTGTCAACTTCCCGATGCCGATGTACTCGTGTCTCGCGGGATTCGTCGAGGCCGGCGAAGACCTCGAGGGTGCCGTCGTGCGCGAGGTCGCCGAGGAAGTGGGTGTCAGGGTCGGCAATGTCACGTACCGGGCGAGCCAACCGTGGCCGTTCCCGCACAGCCTGATGATCGGGTTCCGCGCCGAGTACCTGAGCGGCGACCTCGTGCTCGACGAGACCGAGATCGCCGACGCCGCCTGGTACCGCCGCGATGCCCTTCCCACGATCCCGCCGGGGATCTCCGTGGCCCGCCGCCTCATCGACGAATGGCTCGCCGAAGCCTGACCCCCACTCCCTCCCCCCTCCCTCCTTCTCCGGGCCGCTGTGAGCGATGAGCGCAGCCGGCGCGCAGATCGCTCACAACTCGGCTGAAGGTGGAGGCGGGCTGCGAACTACCGTCGTCGGTATGTCTGATGTCGTGATCGTCGATGCCGTCCGCACCCCCATCGGAAAGCGCGGTGGCGGCCTGTCCACCATGCATCCCGCCGAGGTGCTCGGCACCGTCCAGCGGGCGATCATCGATCGCACGGGCATCGACCCGAGCGAGGTCGGCCAGGTCATCGGCGGCTGCGTCAGCCAGGTCGGCGAGCAGAGCTTCAACATCGCGCCGCACCGCGTGGCTCGTCGGCCGGGCTGCCGCTGACGGTGGCCGCGACCACGGTCGACACCCAGTGCGGGTCGAGCCAGCAGGCCACCAACCTCGCCACGGCGCTCGTCGGCGCCGGTGTGGTCGACGTCGCCGTCGCATGCGGCGTCGAGTCGATGAGCCGGATCCCGATCGGCAGCGCCGGCGGGAAGGCGCTCGGTCTCGGCACCCCGATGCCCAAGACCTACTTCGGGCACTACGAGATGACCTCGCAGTTCGAGGGCGCCGAGCGCATCGCCGACAAGTGGGGCATCACCCGCGACGACACCGATGCCTTCGGGTTCGCCTCGCAGCAGCGCGCTGCGCAGGCATGGGCCGAGGATCGCTTCGCCGGCCAGTACGTGACCGTCGAGGCGCCCGACCTCGACGAGGAGGGCAAGCCGACCGGCACCACGCACACGGTCGCGCGCGACGAAGGGCTCCGCGAGACCACGCTCGAGAAGCTCGCGTCGCTCAAGCCCGTCGCCCGCGAGAACGGCGTCCACACCGCCGGCAACTCGTCGCAGATCTCCGACGGCGCGGCCGCCGTGCTGCTGATGACCGAGGCCAAGGCCGCCGCGCTCGGCCTCACGCCGAAGGCACGCATCGTCGACACCTGCCTGGTCGGCGACGATCCGGTGCTCATGCTCACCGGGCCCGATCGACGCAACCCGGCACCTCCTCGAGCGCACCGGGCTGTCGATCGACGACATCGACGTGTTCGAGATCAACGAGGCGTTCGCCTCGGTCGTGCTCGCCTGGGCCAAGGAGGTCGGCGCCGATCTCGCCAAGACCAACCCGAACGGCGGCGCGATCGCCCTCGGCCACCCGCTCGGCGGCACCGGTGCGTTCCTGCTGACCAAGGCGCTGTACGAGCTCGAGCGCACCGGCGGGCGCTACGGCCTCGTCTCGATGTGCTGCGGCGGCGGCCTCGGCACCGGCACCATCATCGAACGCCTCTGAGCGCAGCGAGCGGCGAGCAGCAAGCCATCCTCCGGTTTGCGTTGCAGTTCCATTGGGACGACCCAACCGATCCGTCACGCAAACACGAAGAGGGAGGGGGCGCGAGCTGGTGCGGGTAGAACGAACCGGTGCGCCACTTCGGAGCCGTGTGCTGTGTGCTTGCCGTCGTCGGCGGGCTGCAGCGGGGCCGACCGCACGCCGAACGACGGCACGGCGACGATCCTGCAGGTGGTCGACGGCGACACGATCGACGTCGGATCGGCGGGCGCGACGAACGCGTGCGGCTGATCGGCATCGACACGCCCGAGACGAAGAAGCCGAACAGCCCGATCGAGTGCTACGGCCCCGAGGCGAGCGCGTTCACCGCGTCGCTGCTCCCGGTCGGCATCCGGGTCCGGATCGAACGTGACGTCGTCGGCCGCGACGACTACGGCCGACTGCTCGGCTACGTGCACCTCCTCACCGACCGACGGCGCCGACACGTTCGTCAACATGGAGATCATCGCGGCAGGGTTACGCCGACACCGCTGACGATCGAACCCAACTCGCACGTTCGCACGCGAGTTCGCCGCAGGCGGCCCGCGACGCCGAGGCTGCCGGGCTCGGGCTCTGGGCGGCCTGCTCGTCCTGACCGTGCCGGTAGCGTCGCCGCGGTGACCGACGAGATCTCCCTCGCCGAACGCCTCGGGCACTCGCCCGACGACCGTCTGGTGATCATCTCCTGCGACGACCTCGGGTCGTGCCACGCCGCCAACGTCGGGGTGTTCGAGGCCCTGCGCGACGGCGTCGCCACCTGCGCGTCGATCATGGTGCCGGCACCGTGGGCCGGCCACGCCGCCCGCGCTGTCCAGCCCACCGACGACATCGGCGTCCACCTCACCCTCAACGCCGAGCACGAGTGCTACCGCTGGGGCCCGATCACCCATGCCCCGTCGCTGCAGTCCGGCGAGGGTGGCTTCCCCCGAACGCTCGAGGACCTCTGGGAGCACGCCGATCCGGCCGAAGTGCTGCGCGAGTTGCGTGCCCAGATCGAGCGGGCGCATCGCCTGGGGCATCGACGTCACCCACCTCGCGCCGCACCTCACCGCCATCACGCTGCGGCCCGAGTTCTTCGACGTCTACCTCGAACTGGCCGTCGAGTTCGCGCTGCCCGATCCGCCTGCCGTCGACGATCTCGGCCGAGCAGGCCGGCTTCCCGTTCCGGCGTCTCGCCGCGCGACGAAGGCGTCGTCTTCCCCGACCACTTCGACCACGACTGGCGCGCCGGCAGCGCCGACCGTGTGTACGCCGCCATCGACGACCTCCGAGCCCGGCGTCACCGAGATCCACGTCCAACCGGCGATCGACACGCCGGAGGTCCGAGCGCTCGGCGCGTACACGCAGGGCTGGATCGACGACCTCGACCTGGTCACCGGCGACGACGCTGCGACGATCGCCTCGCGGCGAGCGGCGCCACGCTGATCGGCTACCGCGATCTTCGCGACGCGATGCGTTCGACCGACTGATCCTGCGGTCGAACGTCACGTCTGACCCGGCACCGTGCGACGGCGAGGTCAGGACTGGGCGACGAGGGCGGCGATCGCGGCGGCCGCGCTCGCCGACTTCAACTGGTCGAGCACGATGCCCGTGTGGCCCGATCGCCTTGAGCACGCCGCGCATGTACGCCACGGTCGGGTCGAAGTCGTCGGCAGCGGCATCGACGAGCGGCACGGTGACCACGACGTCGGCGTCGTCGGGCCCGTCGACGCGCTCGTCCTTCTTGGCGACCACGACCCGGTACTGCACGCTCACTGGCGCCACCCGCTCGCGGACTCCCGCGAACAGGTCGCGCTCGCCGTCGTCGGCGGGGATCGACCCCACGAGCGATCGGGCGAGGATCCAGTCCTCCCACGGGTACGCCTCGGTCATCTGGTCGTCGTCGACGCCGAACCACCACGGCGCGTTCGGGTCGACCTGGGTGGCGTGGGCCCGCAGCGCGCCCGTCCGGGCGTACATGTACCCGGTGATGTCGATCCGGGTCGTGATGCGATGGTCCTGTCCGGGCCGGTCGAGCCACTCCTGCTCGAACGGCGACTCGCCCTTCGACGCGCAGGATCATCTCGTGGATCGCCATCATCCGGGCCTTCGACCACACCGAGTAGTAGAGCTTCGACGGGGCGAACGGCTCGCCCAGGTCGGGGTACCAGTCGGGATCGCCGGCACGCTCGAAGGCGAGCACCGAGATGTCGTGCACCCGGAGGTGGTCGGGATGCGGGTAGCCGCGCCTGGTCGTCGCCGTAGGTGATGATCACCTGCGGCCGCTCGCGGCGGATGATCGCCACGAGCCGGCCGGTGGCCTCGTCGATGTCGGCCTGATGGAAGCAGTCGGGGTGGTTGTTCGGGTTCGGTGTCGGCCATGCCCGAGTCGCGGTAGCCGAGCATCTCGACCACGTCGAAGCCGATGATCTCCGCCGACGCCGCCAGTTCGGCCGCCCGCATCGATGCCACGAGCGCCCGCTCCTCCTCGGGGGTCGAGCCCGTGGAACGGCTGGCCCGGCTCGCGCAGCGACGGGTTCTGCAGGTCGCCCTCCTCGCCGCCGGTGCAGCACACCAGCACGGTGTGGACGCCGTCGTCGTGGTACTTCGCGAACGTCGGCGCACCCTTCGACGCTTCGTCGTCGGGATGGGCGTGAACGGTCAGCAACGTCAGGCGTTCGGTCACCCGGGGCAGGCTACCGGTGCCGATCGCGGCCGGACGGGACGACCGTGCCCGACCACCGAGCGCCTACGCTCCGGCGCGTGAGACCGCACACGGCGAGACGATCGATCTGCGGTCGCTGCTGCGCGTTGCGCTGTGCATCGCTCGCTGCCGGATGCGACACCGGCGACGGCAAGACAGCTCCAGCCCTACGACCCCGCCGACTACCCGGCGCCCACCCCGACCACCGACGTGGAGGACAGCGTCGCTGAGGTCGTTCCCGGGCGAGTCCGACGACGTCGGCGCCTCCGAGCTCGAGCCTCAGCTCGGCATCGCCGACGCCGGGCCACCGCCGAGCCGTTCACGCTGACGGCGCCGTGGCTCGAGCGGGGAGACGATCGACGCTCGGTACACGTGTGACGGCCTCGACGTCGCACCGCCGCTGAGCTGGGGTGGCGTGCCCGACGGCACCGTCGAGATCGCGATCGCGCTGGTCGACGATTCCGCGGTCAGCGACGGCCAGCCGTTCGTGCACTGGGTCATTGCCGGGCTCGACCCGAACGAGATCGCCCTGGCCGAAGGCGATGTCCCCGACGGGGCCGTCCAGGCGCTCAACTTCTTCGGCGATGTCGGCTACGGTGGCCCGTGTCCGCCGCCCGGCGATGATGCCCATCTGTACCGCCTGACGGCATACGCGCTCAACACTGCGCTCCAACTTGCCGATGGAGCACTTGCAACCGAGTTCCTGGACGTCCATCGCTCACGTCCACGATCGGGTCGACCGACCTGAACGGGACGTACCAGCGCTGACCGGCGCGTCCCGGATCGACATCGAACGGAAGCGAGCAAGTTGTGCCGACGGCGACAGCGAGCAACCAGGCGACAACGCAGCGAGCGGTCACCCCGAGGCGGCTCAGTTCCGCCGCCTCCCGAGTGCGTCGACCTCGCCGCGATCACTCGAACTCGCTCGACTGCCGATCCGACCGCCGCGTCGTCGTGCTGGGTCTCGACGGCACGGTGCTCGTCGGCGAACGAGACCGCCCTCGAGCTCCTCGGCGCCGAGTCCGTCGCCGCCATGACACCGGGTCGGCGAGCCACGCCGATGCTCCGATCGATGCTCGACCACGCGCCTCGCCACCTCGTCAACGGCACGACCGACGGCATCTGGCAGGGCGACATCGACCACATCGACGCCACGGGCGAACACCGGATCTTCCGGGCGACGCTCGCCACCCGGCACGACTCGGCGCATCGCCGGCGGCGGATTCGTCGGCATCGTCGCCCACGACGTCACGATCTCGCGCGAGCACGGCCGCGAACCTGCGCCACCGCGGCGACGCACGACTCGCTCACCGGGCTCGCCAACCGACGCCAGATCCTCTCGACACTCGCGCACGCGCTGGCCGACCAACGGGGACGACCGGGCCACGTGGCCGCGATCTTCGTCGACTTCGACCGGCTCAAGCACGTCAACGACGCGCTCGGCCACCAGGTCGGCGACCGTCTGCTGCTCTCGGCCGCCCAGCGCCTGTCCGACTCGATCCGCCCGCAGGACAGCGTGGCCCGCATCGGCGGCGACGAGTTCCTCGTGGTCTGCACGAACCTCGCCGACGCCGCACGCGGCACTCGGACTCGCCGATCGCGCCCGGCGGGCACTGACCGGGCATCTCCGACTCCGGCAACTCGACCTGCCGTTCTCGGTGAGCATCGGCGTCGCCCTGTCCGACGACGAGATGCTGAGCCGACAACGACACGTCGGCCGCGGCGACGCTGATCAGCAATGCCGACACCGCCATGTACGAGGCGAAGAGCGCCGGGCGCGGGCGCAGCGTGCTCTTCACCGCCGAGATGCACTCCGGCGCACGCGAACGCGCCGAACTCGGCCTCCGAGCTGGCGCGGGCGATCACCGACCGACAGTCTCACCATCGAGTACCAGCCGATGTTCTCGACCGTCACACACCAGGCGGTCGGCGCCGAGGCGCTGGTGCGTTGGCACCACCCCGAGCGCGGGCTGGATCGATCCGACGACGTTCATCTCGATCGCCGAGGAAGCCGGGTCGATCGGGCAGCTCGGCGAGTTCGTCCTCGACCAGGCCCTGCTCGAGACCAGGCGCTGGATCGAGCGGGGCGTCGTCGGCGACGACTTCGCCGTCCACGTCAACGTGTCGCGGGTCCAGCTGGCGAGCAGCGCCGTTCGTCAACCTCGTCATGTCGCACGCTGCGAAGTCACGGTCGTGCGGCCCGAACAGCTCGTGCTCGAGGCCCGCGAAACCGCCCTGCTCGGACGCAGAACCCCGACGTCGACCGATCGGTGCAGGCGCTGCGCCGGCTCGGCGTGCGCATCGCCATCGACAACTTCGGCACCGGCGCGAACGCGCTCTCGGTGCTCACCGACATCGGCGCCGACATCTTGAAGCTCGACGGTTCTTCGGCCTCGCCAACGGGTTCCACCGACACCGACACGCGCCTCGTTCGAGCCATGGTGCTGCTCGCCCATGCGCTCGGGATGCGGGTGGTCGCCGCAGCGTGTCAGCGACGCCGACCAGCTCCGCCACCTGCGATCGGCTGGCTGCGACCTGGTCCAGGGCAACCTTCTGGCTCCGGTGGCCAGCGCGACGATCTGGTCACGACCACTCCGTTCTGACCGCTCCGACGCTGCCCCATCGCCACGCTGGTCGATACCCTGACGCACGTGCCGTTGCCGCCGCCGCCCCCGCCAGGCTCGTCCGGTGCCGCCGGACCCCGTCGCACGGTGCCGTTTCCGCCATCGGTGCCGCCGGCCCCTCGGGAGCCACTGCCAGCACCCGCCGACGCCGACGACCACCTGCTACCGCCATCCCGGACCGCCCAGCCGGCCGGCGATGCACCCGGTGCGGCAACCCGGCCTGCGACTCGTGTCTCGTCCAGGCCACCGTCGGCAGTCACTGCCTCGAGCTGCGCCAAGGCCGGCCGACCCGACGCGACGACCCGCGCCCGGTTCTGGTCGGCCCGCCAACCGATCCTGGTGACGATGTCGTTGATCGGCGATCAACGTGGCGATCTTCGTCGACGTGCTGCTGTTCACCCGCGACCCCGGTGCGCTGACGGGAAGCGTCACCGACGCCCACCTGCGAGTTCGGCCTCAGCCGCGACGTGCTCGCCCAGCAGATCGCCTGGCAGAGCGACGACGGCGGCTCTTCATCACCGAACCGGACGGCTGGTACCGCCTCGTCACGTCCGGGTTCATGCACTTCGGGATCCTCCACCTCGCGTTCAACATGTACTTCCTGTACGTGCTCGGCCGCGATGCTCGAGCCGGCGCTGGGGCGCGTCCACTACCTGCTGCTGTACATGGCGTCACTGCTCGGCGGCTCGCTCGGCGTCATCGTGCATCGGCGGCGGCGGCATCACCGCCGGCGCATCGGGCGCGGTGTTCGGACTGCTGGCGGCGGCCACGGTCGGGCTCTGGCGGCGCGGCGTCAACCCGTTCACGCACGGGCATCGGCACCACGTTGATCCTCAACCTGTTCATCACCTTCGCCATCCCCGGCATCTCGATCGGCGGCCACGTCGGCGGCAGCGATCGCCGGTGCGATCTGCGGCGCCGGTGATGCTCGCGCCGCGCCTACAGGAGCTTCCCGCGTGGGCGTCGTACGCCACGCCGATCGCCGTCGGCGCGTTCAGCGTGATCGCCTCCGTCATGATCGTGACGTCGTGATCGTGACACGCGATCGCCCATGAGCCTGCGCGATCGTCACCTCGCAGCGCCTCCGCACACGAGCACTTCGACACGCTCGTCATCGGCGGCGGCATCAACGGCGCGGTTGCCGCGGCCTCGCTCGCCGGCCGGGGCGCATCGGTGGCGCTCGATCGACCGCGGCGACTTCGCCAGCTTCACCAGCCAGGCGTCGTCGAACCTGGTGTGGGGTGGCTTCAAGTACCTCGAGAACTACGAGCTGTGGCTCGTGTTCAAGCTGTGCCGGTCGCGCAACCGGCTGATGAGGGCCTACCCGGCCAACATCCGCCAGATCGGGTTCTACGCGGCGCTCGACGAGTCGGCGCCGTACAAGCCGTGGTTCGCCGGGCTCGGGGCGCTCGGCTACTGGATCATCGGCCAGTTCGGCACCAAGCCGCCCCGGGTGCTGTCGACGGAGCACGATCGAGCGCGAGGAGCCCGCCGTCGACACCTCGAACGTGGCCGGTGGCATCGAGTACTACGACGGCATCCTCGTCGACAACGACGCCCGGTTCGTCTTCTCCTTCGTCCGTGCCGCGATCGAGGCAGGTGCCGCCGCCGCCAACTACGTCGAGCTGGTGTCGGCCGAGCGCGTCGACGGACGCTGGGTCGCGACGGTGCGCGACGTCGACCGCGGCGACGAGTTCACGGTCACGGCCACGCACGATCGTCAACGCCGCCGGCCCGTTCGTCGACGAGCTCAACGAGCAGTGGGGCGTCACGCACCGACCACCGCATCGTGTACTCGAAGGGCATCCACCTCGTCGTGCGCCGGCTGACGACGCACCGACCACCACCGTGTGCTGGCGTTCTTCGACGACACCCAGCGGCTGTTCTACGTCATCCCGATGGGCCGCCGCTCCGTGATCGGCACGACCGACACCCGCGTCGACACGCCCTTCACCGAGGTGACCGACGACGACGTCGAGTTCCTCCTCGGCCAGATCAACGCCCGGCTCGACCTCGACGCGCCGCTCACCCGCGCCGACATCATCGCCGAGCGCTGTCGGTGTCCGCCCGCTCGTGGTCCCCACATCGAAGCGTCGGCGATCGTGGTTCCGTCGCAGTGGCGGCGACACCGACCACGTCGACGGTCGACTGGACCAAGCTCAGCCGCAAGCACGCCGTCGAGACCGACCGCGACCGCGGCATCGTCACGATCTTCGGCGGCAAGCTCACCGACTGCCTCAACGTCGGCGAGGAGGTCGCCGACGAGATCGAGGCGCTCGGCGTGCCGCTCGAAGCCGACCTGCGCAACTGGTACGGCGAGCCGGCCGAGGCGACGCGCGACGAGTTCTACCGACAGGCGCGGCTGATGCAGCTCGACGAGCTACCGCACCAAGGCCGACACCGAACCGCTCACCGACCGACTCTGGCGACGGTACGGGCGGCCGGGCCTTCGGCATGCTCGAGGCGATCCGCGAAGACCCGACGATGGCCGACGACGTGATGGGTTCGGCCGACTACCTCCGCGTGGAGCTGCACTCGGCGGCGCGTTCGGAGATGGTGACGCGGCTCGAGGACTTCATGCGGCGACGCTCGAAGATCGAACTCGTCGTCCACGACGACGACATCCGCAACTCGCCCGGACTGTTCGACGTTGCCGAGATCCTCTTCGGCGACGACGCCGAACGGCGCCTGGCCGAGTACTTCGGTGGAGCCGACGCAATCCCGCCCGCCGTGCGTGCTCGAGCCGGACGATCGCACCCGGACACCGACCTCGTGATCGCATCGATCCGCAAGCTGGTTGTCGCGGCGAACGCACGCCACTCGAGTTCGACGAGGCCTGGCGGCCGCTGCTCGAGCAGCGAGTTCGAGCACTGGAAACTGCTGACGCCCGGCGAGCTCGAACGCATGGAGTTGCTGGTGGCCGACTTCTTCCACGGCACCCGGTGGGAGGCTGCCAACGGTTTCGACCTGACCGACGACATCAAGGTGCTCATCGCCGCACAGGCATCGATGCTCCTGCTCGGACTGGAGATCGACGGCTACCCGCAGCTCACCTCGGTCATCGTGCATCCGTCGACGGTTCGCCTGCACGGCGAGTACCCGGCCGGCGGTGGCGGTGCGTCGCGTCGGGCACACAGCACCTGCTCGGCCAGGCCCACTACCGGGGCCCCGTCGTGCTGTCGTGGAACGCAGCCCGGCGGGGCGCCCGCTTCCCCGATGCCGGCCAGAACGTCGTGTACCACGAGTTCGCTCACCAGCTCGACATGCTCGACGGCGTCACCGACGGCACGCCGCCGCTGCGACGACGAGGCCGCCCGACAGCGCTGGGTCGAGGTGTGCACGACCGCCTACGACACGCGTTCGCGCCGAGGGGTCACCTGTGCTGCGGCCGTACGCCGGGACGAACCCGGCCGAGTTCTTCGCCGTTGCCACCGAGGTGTTCTTCAACCGCCCGGTCGAGCTGTTCGAGCACGAGCCGGCGCTGTACGCCGAGCTGCGCGGCTTCTACCACCAGGATCCCGCGGCGCGCCGAGCGCGCGTCGTCGATCGCCACACCCGACGCACCGACCGACACGACGACCTGAACCCGAGCAGTGCCCATCTTCCTGGGCGCGTTGGCGTCGATCCTCATCGGATGCTCCGACTTCCTCGGGCGCTACGGCACCCGCCGCTCGAATGCCGTCACCGCGACGAGCGGGGCGATGCTCGGCGGGTCCGTCGTCGCCTGGCCGCCCTGGTCGTCATCCCCAGCGTGTTCACGACGCGCGACGTCGCACTCGGCGCGGCATCCGGCCTGATCGTCGGGATCGCTCTGGCACTGCTGTACGAGGCGATGTCGGTGTCGTCGGCGGCCGTGGCCGGCCCGCTGGTCGCGCTCGGCGCGGCCCTCATTCCGCTGGGATGGGACATCGCCAGGGGCAACACGCCGTCCGGACTCGTGGGGATGGGCGTCGCCATCGCGATCGCCAGCCTGCTGCTCGTGATGTACTCGCCGGCGTTGAAGGGCACGCTGCGGCGCGGCATCGGCTTGTCGCTCATCGCTGCGGTGCTGTTCGGTGTCTCCTTCACCATGGTCGGCGAGGCCGGTGAGGACAGTGGGGCCTGGGCTCCGGCGGCCCAGCGAACCGTTGCCTTCGCCGTGATGCTGCTGCTCGCCACCGTGCGCAAGGTGCCACGACTGCCGCGCCGGTCGCTGATCGGGCCGATGCTGGTGTCGGGAACGTGCGGGTCGCTCGCCATCGTCGCCTTCGCGCTCGGCACCCAGCAGGGTTCGCTCGCCGCGGTGGCCGTGTCGGCCTCGATGTTCCCCGCGGTGTCGGCCACGCTGGCGGCGGCGTTCGACGAGGACACGCTGCGCTGGTGGCAGATGGTCGGCATCCTCGGTGTGATCACCGGCATCGCGTTGATGGCACTCGGCTGAGTCCACTCACGCGTCTTCACGGTAGCTCTGAGCTGGGGCGATGCGATTCCGGCATCTCTGTGACAGCCCTTCGTCAAGATGGTGCCCATGATCACCAACGCTTCCTCAACCCGCCGGGCGAACGCCGTGTTGACCGCCGAGCAGCTCTCCCTCCTCCCGAACGATGCGGTCACCGCGCGGTTCCGCCTCAGCCGCGACACCCGTGAGCGCGGCCTGCGTCATGTCGCCGAGATTCGCCGGATGCTCGCCGAGCGAGCCGACTCCTCCACGAACGCGACGACCGGCAACGTGCAGGCGCTCAGGACGAGTCACGAGCAGGCAGCCTGAGCATCTTGATGCCCATGGTTCGCACTAAAGTGCCATCCGTGCGAACCACGGTGCGAATCGATGACGAGTTGTATCGGCGGGTCAAGCAACGAGCGGCCACTGAGCGCCGGACCGTCGCTGCGGTGCTCGAAGATGCGGTACGTGTGGGAATGGCCGCACCCGAATCACAGGCCGCCGATCGCTTCGTCCTCGTCCCCACCGGCGAGGGCGGTCTCCAGCCGGGGGTCGAACTGTCGTCGAACGCCGCACTCCGCGAAGTCCTCGACGACGGCCTCGACATCGACTCACTCCGATGATCTGTCTCGACGTCAACGTCCTGGTGCATGCTCACCGGCTCGACGCACCGGATCACCGCGACTACGCCGATCTCCTCGTCAGGTTGGCGAACGACTCCGAACCACTGGGCCTTCCCGACATCGTGCTGTCCGGCTTCGTACGCGTCGTCACCAACCGCCGCGTCTTCAAGGTCCCCACGCCCACCCGACTCGCGCTCGAGAACGTCAACCGATTGATCGACTCCCCGGCAGGGATCCTGCTGCGATCAGGCGAGCGACACTGGTCGACGTTCGTGGAACTCGCAGACGCGCTCGACGCCCGGGGAAACGACATCCCAGATGCGTACATCGCCGCGTACGCCGTCGAGAACAATGCGACGTTGCTGAGCGCCGACCGCGGCTTCGCCCGATTCGAACGGCTCCGCTGGCGACACCCGCTCGCCGACTGAGGCCGGGCGTCGTCAGCCGGCACTCGGCGACAGGTCGGTGACGGCCTGCCAGTAGTCGAGCGCCGGGTCGAGCGGGAGGATCGCCAACGAACTCGTGGTGACCCCGTTGTCGAAGTACTGCTGGATCTGGGCACGGCACTGCGCCGGTGAGCCGTGCACCACGAGGTCGTCGACGACCTGATCAGGGATCGCGGCAAGCGCGGCCTTGCGGTCACCTGCTGCCCAGGCGTCCCACATGCCCTGGAGTTGGTCGCCCCGGCCGAGCCACTGGTGGAACGCCGCGTACACGGGAACGTTGAGGTACGCGGCGATCGCGAACTTCGCGGCGCCGCGCACGATGTCGGCGTTCTCGCTCGGGCAGCAGAAGATGCGGGCGACGATCTCCCGGTCCTCTCCCCCGGCCGCGTCACGGACCACGGGCACGACGGTCGACACGTCGGCGGCCGACAGCCAGTTGATGATCGCACCGTCGGCCTCGCGACCGGCCAGGCGCAACATGCCTTCGCGGAGCGCGGCGACCAGGATCGGCGGGGTCTGCTCGGGGCGGATACCCAGCTTGAACCCGTTCACCTCGAAGGTGTCGTAGGCGTGCTTGATCTTCTCGCCACCGAGCGCGTCCTTCAGGAACCGCACGATGTCGCGGACCTTCTTGTACGGCTCCTCGAACGGCACGCCGTTCCAGCGCTCCACGATCACGTTGCTCGACGAGCCGATCCCGATGGCGAATCGGCCAGGCGCGGCATCGGCCATCGAGGCCACGCTCTGGGCCATGCACGCCGGAGCCCGCGTGTAGGCGGGGACGATCGCCGTGCCGAGACGCAGCCGAGGCTCCCACGCGGCCGCCAGGGCCAGTGGCGTGAACGCGTCGGCCCCATCGGATTCGGCCGACCAGATGTCGGTGTAGCCCATGTCGGCCAGCGCACCCAGCTTCTCGCGGTGGCTGTGCAGCGGGCCGGGGAGCGGAACGGTCATGCCAGGTCGTGTCGGAAGCGCCATGCGCCGACACTACGCAGATCGGGTTGCGGCATCGGAACCCGTGGCGACGACCGCAGGGGTCGGAGCGTCACTCTGCGAGCTGGTCATCCGAGCAGGTGGGGGGCGCAGTGACCGGATTGCACCGCGCCACCGCGCCGTCGGCGAACTCCACGACGTACGGGCTGTCGAAGTACGGGCTGGGCTCGTAGTAGTCGGTACTCAGGTAGTGCGCCCCCGACACGAACGCCGCCTCGCGATCCGTGGTGTCGTTGGCCCGAGCGTCGGCGGTGGGTGAGTCGGTACGGGTACGGATCAGGTATCCCGCACGCGCGGCGTCGCTCACGCCCGGCGAGTTCGGTTCGTCGAAGCGGACGAAGGCGGCATCGGGGTCACCGGGCGTCGCGCTCGTGAACATCGGGCGGCCCTCGATGCTGGGACGGCCATCGGTGTACATCGCTCGGAGCTCCCCGGTGTTGTTCAGCGCGAACAGCACCTTCCCGCGACTCTCGTCGATGGTCGGCCATCCGGTGTCGAGGACTGCGGCCTCCAGTGTCTCAGCAGCGCCGCGCACGTCGTCCGGGGTGATGATTTGCCCACGCTCGAAGACGGACGTGATCTCGGCGTCGAGTGCGTCGAGGAGTTCGGGCGTGATCGGCACCGGCACGGTCCACGGCAGGTCGATCGTGAGCTCGAGGCCGTCGGCCGCCGCGGCCTCGGGAACCGACTGCGTCTTGATCTCCAACATGATCATCACGGGCAGATGGTCGGGATGCTCACTCGACCAGGCCTCGATCTCGGTCAGGCAGATGACGAGCGTCAGGCAGGTCGTCTCGTAGTCGAAGTCCTGTGTGTGGAGCACCTTGTAGCCGGGCAGCTGGAGCTCGGGATCAGGGGCGATCGGGTCGAGGCCGATCACGGCATTCGCGGCGCGGTTCGCGTAGAGACCGCCGTCGGGATCGGCGAAGACGTCGAGTTCGAACTGACGGATGCCGAACTGCTCGAGCTGCTCGGTCAACGGCCGGTGGGAGTACTCGATGCTCTCGGCGAGTTCGGGCGAGACCGCGGTGATCGCCTCGAAGGCGACCGGCTGGGGCTTCAGGTGGAAGCTGTTGTGCGAGCCGATCACCTGGATGTGGTTGATCGCGAGCGGTGGAGCCGACTCGGTCGCGGTCGGCGCGGATGTTGCCGCCACCACGGTCGTCGGCGCTGCGGTGTCCGCCACCGCCGAGACATCGGGCGTCGCGACGCCGGACGAGTCGGACGAACCACATGCTGCCAGCAGCAGCGCCGACGTGATGACTACTCCGACCGCTCGTCGCATCGGTGCAGTGTGCTCGACGCTTCGTCCGGGTCGCAATTGCGCCCCAGTGGGGCTCAACCCTTCCAGTAGCGAACGATGACGGACTGGCTCGCCGTCGCCAGCAGGGTTCCGTCCTGGGCGAACATGTGGACCAGACCGTGTCCGAATCCTCGCTCGACCATGTGGACGCGAATGTCCATGAGCACCCACTCGGTCGGCACGATCCGACCCACCCGCAGGGTGTTGTCGAGGCTGTTGCCACCGGCGCGGGCGCCGAGGGCCTGACCGATGCCCATGGGGACGTAGTCGCCGAGGATCGCCAGCGTGGTGGCGTCGACGCCGGCGATCACGTCGGGCAGACGCGCCCACAGCAGTGTCTGGCCGTCGCCGGGCTCCGACCCGTCGAGGCCCTCGAACGGCCGACCCTTCACGAGGCGTTGGTCGAGTCGATCGTTGATCGAACCCGACCACTCGGAGTTGTGTGGACGGGCCTGGCAATCGTCGGGATGTGGCAGACCGGTGGGCATCTGCTCCCATTGGCCCGCAGCCTCCATCGGCCGATCACCGAGCGCGGCATTGACGGTCAGGATCTCACGATCCGCGACATGACAGACGGCTCGGGCCTGCGTGATCTGGTGCCCGTCGACGGCGACGTGCACGTCGATGTCGAGCACCTCGCCCGGCTTGGCATAGGACAGGTACTGCGCCGTCGCCCACACGCACTGGCGACCCGAGGTTCCCTCCAGCGCGGAGATCGCAGCCCCGAGACCCGATCCGCCGAAGAGGAAGTTGCCGGTGGTCGAGATCCCCTCCGTGACGGGCAGCTTCCAGCGAAATGGATTGTGGGTCGATTCCAGACCGAGAAACGTTCGTGAGTCCATGACGACGTCGATCGTACGTGGCTGCGCCGGTTCCGCCGCCCTGGCTGATCGACCGGCCGTCCGCAGCGAATAGGTTGCGCACCATGAAGGTGCCACTGACCGTCAACGACTTCCTCCGACGCGCCGAGCTCGTCTACCCCGACCGGGTCGCGATCGTCGACGAGCCCGACCAGCCGGCCGAGTCGTGGGGAACGATCACCTACCGCGAGATGGCCGAGCGGGCCCGGGCGATGGCCGCCGGCCTCGACGCACTCGGCATCGGCGTCGGCGAGCGGGTGGCGATGGTCAGCCACAACTCGGCCCGCCTGCTCACGGCGTTCTTCGGCGTGTCGGGATCGGGCCGCATCCTCGTGCCGATCAACTTCCGGCTCGTCGCCGAGGAGGTCAAGTACATCGTCGAGCACTCCGGCGCCCGAGTGCTGCTGGTCGACCCCGAGCTCGCCGACGCGCTGGCCGACGTCGAGTGCGAGCACAAGCTGATCATCGGCGCCGAGGCCGACGCCGTGCTGATGCAGTTCGGCGTCGAGCCGCGAGCCGTGGGACGGCCGACGAGGACGCCACCGCCACGATCAACTACACGTCCGGCACCACCGCCCGACCCAAGGGCGTGCAGCTCACGCACCGCAACCTCTGGCTCAACGCCGTCGATCTTCGGCTGGCACATGGGCGTCAACGACCGCGACGTGTACCTGCACACGCTGCCGCTGTTCCACTGCAACGGCTGGGGCATGCCCTACGCCGTCACCGGGATGGGCGCCGAGCACGTCGTCCTCCGCAAGATCGACGGCGCCGAGATCCTGCGCCGGGTCGAGGAGCACGGCGTCACGCTGATGTGCGGCGCCCCGGCGGTGCTCAACATGGTGCTCGACGCCGCCGCGACGTGGGAGGCCGAGACGGTCCCCGGTCCCGGACGCGACCGGGTGCGGATCGTCGTCGCCGGCGCTCCGCCGCCGACGCGGACCATCGAGCGCGTGCGAGACCGAGCTCGGCTGGGAGTTCATCCAGATCTACGGCCTCACCGAGACCACGCCGCTGCTCACCATGAACCGCGGCCGGGCGGAGTGCGACGACCTCACCCCGGCCGAGCGGGCCGCGAAGCTCAGCCGGGCCGGCGCGCCGGCGCTCGGGTGCACGATGGCGGTCAACGACGAAGGCGAGATGCTGGCCCGCGGCAACATCGTGATCGACGGCTACTGGGAGCAGCCCGACGAGACCGCCGCGGCGATCCACGACGGCTGGTTCCACACCGGCGACGGCGGCACCATCGACGACGACGACTACCTGACGATCTCCGACCGCAAGAAGGACGTGATCATCACCGGCGGCGAGAACGTGTCGTCGATCGAGGTCGAGGACGCCATCTTCCAGCACCCCGAGGTCGCCGAGGTCGCCGTGATCGGCATCCCCGACGAGAAGTGGGGCGAGCTCGTCACGGCGCTCGTGGTGACGGCGCCGGGCAGTGCCGCTCACCGAGGCCGACCTGATCGCGTTCGCCAAGACGAAGCTCGCCGGCTACAAGTGCCCGAAGCGCATCGAGTTCCGCGACGAGCTGGCCCGCACCGCCACCGGCAAGCTGCAGAAGTTCAAGCTCCGCGAGCCGTTCTGGGCCGACGCCACCCGCCAGGTCCACTGACACCACCCGAGCGTTGTTGTGAGCGATACACGCACCAACTGCGTGCATTGCTCACACTTCGGTGGGGGTGGGGGTGGGGTGGTTCAGACCTCTCGGCCGAGGAACGCGGCCAGCTGATCCGCTGCGGTCGCGCCGTCGGGGGCCGACTGCGCCTGCCCGAACGGGGCCGCTCCTTCGGGACCACGAAAGGCAGGCGAGATCGCTGCCTTCGATTGGGCGAGCAGCGCGGACGCGAGCTCTGGCGCGAGGTCAGTGCTCTGGCCGGTTGCCTTCGCGAGGTCCCAGCCGTGCTGGAACGTGTCGGTCGTGGCCAGCCCCATCACGGCCGCCCCGGGCATGTCGCCGAATGCGAGCGTGATCGTCCGCTCCATCACCCCGGGGGCGCCGAACGCTTCGATGGTCGCCGCGGACACCTCGTCGAAGGCAGCGAGGTAGTCGCCGGCGGCGAAGTCCGGAGGGTCCGTCAGCGGTGTCCCGGTCACACTGGACAGGAAGAAGTACTGAGCACCGATGATGTGGTTGATCAGAGCGGCCACGTCCCACGACGCACACGGTGTCGGTGCGCCGAGTTGGTCGGGTGTGACTGCGGCGAGCACACCTCTCGTAGTGGCAACGGCCTGCTGCAGTGGTGCGGTGCTCATGGCATCCTCTCGTCGACGTGCGGAACTGCGCGCACCGTAGCACCGGCCCCCGAACCTTGGAAGGGCTTCGGCCCGGTCACTCGAGGGTGGCGTAGTTCGTGCTGCGGTCGTCGGTGCGGGTCCCGACCACCGCGGCCACGCATGCGGCGAGATCGGTCAGATAGTCGTCGATCACGCCGGTGTTCGAGTTGCTGATCGTCGAATGCAGGCTGTCGGGCGGACCCTGGCGGTCGTGGAACCAGCCCTTGGCCAGCAGTGCGTCGCCGAGCGCGAAGATGTCGATCTCGGGCTCGAACGACGGGTCGGAGGCGACGGCCACGAGGTGGAACCGGCTGTCACCGAGCACCCGGATCCCGTCGATCGCTGCCACCCCGGCGCGGAAGGCGTCGGCGTTCGTCAAGCGTCTGGCGGGTGAGATCGACATATCCGTCGATGCCGAGGTGCGACATCACCGCCCACGCACAGGCCATCGGCAGTCCCGATCGGGTGCCCTGCATGTTCGGGTGACGCGTAGAACCCGCCGAGCCACCCGTCGAACACGAACGTCTGGTACGCCCGCGACTGCTTGGTGCGGTGCAGGATCACCGACACGCCCTTGGGTGCGTAGCCGAGCTTGTGGATGTCGGCCGAGATCGTGGTGACCCCGTCGACGCGGAAGTCCCACGGCTTCACCTCGCGGCCGAGCATCTCGACGAACGGCAGCACGAACCCGCCCATGCAGGCGTCGACGTGACAGTTGGCGCCGATCGACGCGGCGAGTGCCGCGATGGCCGGGATGTCGTCCTGCACGCCCTGCGGGTACTGCGGCGCCGAGCCGACGACCAGGACCGTGTTCGGGCCGCACAGCGCCGCCATCGCGTCGACGTCGGCGGTCCAGTCGGCCTTGACCGGCGCCTTGTGCAGCGTGATCCCGAAGCTGTGCGCCGCCTTGTGGAACGCGGCGTGCGCCGACTCGGCCACCACCATCTCGGGTTCGGTGATGCCGCGCTCGATGCGGCCCCGCTCGCGGGCGGCGAGCACCCCGCAGAGGATCGACTCGGTGCCCCCGCTCGTGAGGAACCCGGCGACGTCGTCGTCGCCGTGCAGCAGACCGGCGGTCCAGCCGACCACCTCGGACTGGATCTGGCCGAGCGACGGGAACGCCTTGGTGTTGAGCGCGTTCTCGTGCAGGTACAGGCGGGCGGCCTGCTCGGCGACCTCGTGCACCGTCGGGCCACCGTCGTAGACCATCCCGAAGGTGCGGCCGTCGGCCCACTTGACGTCGTTGACGCGCTTCGCGGTCAGGTCGGCGATGACGTCCTCGACCGAACGGCCATGTTGCTGCAGCGATGCCATGGCCGACAGTGTCGCGCACCGGTGCCGCCGTAGCTCTGCGGGCGTGCAACTCGCCGATCTCCGCATCTTCACCGAACCACAGCAGGGCGCGTCCGTACGGCGACCTGCTCGCCGTGGCCCAGCGCGCCGAGGCAGCTCGGCTTCGGAGCGTTCTTCCGCAGCGACCACTTCCTCGTGATGGGTGGCGGCGACGGTCTGCCGGGCCCGACCGACGCCTGGGTCACGCTCGGCGGGATCGCCCGGGAGACGTCGACGATCCGCCTCGGCACACTCGTGACGTCGGCGACGTTCCGGCTGCCCGGGCCGCTCGCCGTCACCGTCGCGCAGGTCGACGACATGTCGGCGGGCCGGGTCGAGCTCGGGCTCGGCGCAGGTTGGTACCAGCAGGAACACGAGGCGTACGGCATCTCGTTCCCGCCGCTCGGCGAGCGTTTCGACCGACTGGAGGAGCAGCTCGAGATCATCACCGGGATGTGGTCGACTCCGGTCGGCGAGACGTTCGACTCGCCCGGCGGGCACTATCCGGTGACCGCGTCGCCGGCACTGCCCAAGCCGGTGCAGTCACCGGTCCCGATCATCATCGGTGGCGGTGGACCGAAGAAGACGCCGGCGTTGGCGGCTCGGTTCGCCACCGAGTTCAACACGCCGTTCGTGCCACGCGAGTTCTTCACCGCGCAGAACGACCGGGTGCGCGCTGCCTGCGAATCGATCGACCGGGACCCGGCGACGATGACGTTCTCCGCCGCGCTCGTCGTGTGCTGTGGCGCCGACGAGGCCGAGGTCGAACGCCGAGCGGCGGCGATCGGACGCGAACCCGCCGAGCTTCGCGAGAACGGCGCCGCCGGCACGCCCGACGAGGTCGCCGCCACATTGCGAGCGTGGGCCGACGCAGGCGCCGAGCGGATCTACCTCCAGGTGATGGATCTCGGCGACCTCGACCACCTGGACCTCATCGCCCACGAGGTCGCCCCGACGCTCGCCTGACCCACCAATCTGTTTGCGTGACACTTCGGTTGGGGCGGGCCAACAGAACTGCAACGCAAACCGGGTGGGAGGGGTTCGGTACGGTCGGGCGATGAGCGAGATCACGGTGTTCACGGCCCGCACGATCGTCACGATGGACCCGTCGCAGCCCGAGGTCGAGGCGGTCGCGGTCCGCGACGGCCGGATCCTCGCGGCCGGGTCATTCGACGAGTGCGCCAGCTGGGGGCCCCACACCGTCGACCGGCGCTTCGCCGACCACGTGCTGGTGCCCGGCATGATCGAAGCCCACGCCCACTCGCTCGAGGGCGCCTTCTCGATGATCCCGTACGTCGGCTGGTTCGACCGCCACCGGGTCGACGGCGGCACGTCACCCGGGATCCGGACCTACGACGTCCTCCTCGACCGGCTGCGACGAGATCGACGCCGAGACGGCCGGGTCCTCCGAACCGATCGTGGTCGGCGGATTCGACCCGATCTACTTCACCGGGAGCGACTCACCCGCCACCACCTCGATCGGGTGTCGACCGATCGCCCGATCTTCGTGTTCCACGCCAGCGCCCATCTCGCCACGGTCAACTCGGCGATGCTCGAACGCCACGAGATCACCCGCGACGCCACCACGCCGGGCGTCGCCCGCGACGCCGACGGCGAACCGAACGGCGAGCTCCAGGAGATGCCGGCGATGGCGCTCGCCTCCTCGGCGCTGCGCGTGATCATGCGAACCCTCAACGATCCCCGGGCGATCGAGGCGCTCGGCCAGATCTGCGCGAACCAGGGCATCACCATGCTGTGCGACCTGGCTGCGTCGGGTCTGTCGCGGCCCGACGGCCAGGCGCTGTGGCACGACGTGGTCGACCGCGCCGACTATCCGGCTCGGATCCTTCAGCGCCACGTGCACGCCCGACCGCCGGGGAGCACCGACTGGGCCGACGCCGCCGACCTGATGCTCCGGCTGGCCGCCGACGACACCGACAAGCTCCGCACCGCCGGGCTCAAGCTCGTCCTCGACGGCTCGATCCAGGGATTCACCGCCAAGATGGGATGGCCCGGCTACTACACCGGCACCGACCACGGCCAGTGGATGGTGCCACCCGAGCAGCTCGTCGACATCTGCCGACCGTTCCACGAACGCCACATCAACATCCACGCCCACTGCAACGGCGACCTCACGATCGACGCCTGGATCGACACCGTCGAGCAGCTCGTCATCGACCATCCGTGGCTCGACCACCGCCACACCGTGCAGCACTGCCAGCTGACCACGGCGGCGCAGTACCGACGCATGGCCAAGCTCGGCATGTGCGCCAACATCTTCGCCAACCACCTCTGGTTCTGGGGCGACCAGCACAGCGAGATCACGGTCGGTCCCGAGCGGGCGCGACGGATGGAGGCCGCGGCCACCGCCGAACGCGAGGGCGTGTCGTTCTCCCTGCACAGCGATGCCAACGTCACGCCGCTCGGCCACCTCCACACGATGTGGTGTGCCGTCAACCGGGTCACGCCGTCCGGGAGAGTGCTCGGCGAACACGAGCGCATCTCGGTGGCCTCGGCGCTGAAGTCGGTCACGCTCGGCTCCGCGTACCAGCTGCACCTCGACGCCGAGTTCGGCACGATCGAGTGCGCCAAGGCGGCCGACTTCACCGTGCTGGAGGACAACCCGCTGACCGTCGATCCGATGACGATCCGTGACATCGGCGTGTGGGGCACCGTGGTGGGCGGCCGCCCGTTCGAGGCCGCCCACGCCTGAGCGAACGACACGCCAGGACGCGCCCGACTGCGAGTCGGAACCGCACGGACTGCCACGATGCTGTCCATGCGGAACACGGCGAACACGGGAATGGTCGGACCACTGGACGGCGTGAAGGTACTCGACTTCTCGGTGATGATCTCAGGGCCGCTCGCGGCGATGATGCTCGCCGACCAGGGCGCCGACGTCATCAAGGTCGAATCGCCGGGCCTCGGCGACATCATGCGGTTCCTCGGCACCAACAAGGGCGGGATGACCGGCATCTTCGCGAACAACAATCGCGGCAAGCGCTCGATCGTGGTCGACCTCAAACAGGCTGCCGGCACGGACCTGGTGCGACGACTCGTCGAGGACGCCGACGTCCTCATCCAGAACTTCCGCCCGGGGGCGATGGACCGGCTCGGGCTCGGCTACGACGACGTGAAGGCGATCAATCCCGACCTCGTCTACACCTCGATCTCCGGCTACGGACAGGACGGGCCGTACAGCAGCCGACGGGTGTACGACAACGTGATCCAGGCGGCATCCGGCCTGGCGAGCGTGCAGGGCGACCCGGCGACCGGCGAGCCGTCGCTCTACCGCACGCTCATCTGCGACAAGACCACGGCCTACACGGCGGCGCAGGCGATCACGGCGGCGCTGTTCGCGAGGGCCTCGGGCAGGGCCGCCGGCCAGCACATCGAGCTCGCGATGCTCGACACGGCGATCGCGTTCATGTGGCCCGACTCGGCGATGGATGCCGCGCTGCTCGACGACGACGTGATGCGGGCGCCGACGATCGCCGCCAACTACGCCATCACCCGACTCGCCGACGGATTCGCGGCAGCATCGCCGGTCACCGACTCGGAGTTCCGGGGCTGTGCGCGGCGCTCGGGGTTCCCGAGGTCGCCGACGATCCTCGGTTCGCCGACGTGATGGCGAGGATGGCGAACGTCGGCGCGATGGCGAACTGCTCGTCGACGCGGCCACGGCGTGCTCCCTCGACGACTTCACCACCCGAGTCGGTCGAACACGACGTCCCCGCGTCGAAGATCACCTCGCTCGACGAGATCCACGACGATCCGCAAGTGGTCCACAACGCCGTGTTCGTCGAGCGCGACCACCCGCTCGCCGGACGCGTCCGAGAGCCCCGAGCGGCTGCCCGGCTCTCGGCCACCCCGCAGCGGGTGAGCGACCACGCACCCGGCATTCGGCCAGCACAGCGACGACATCGTCGCCGAGATCGGCCTGGACGCCGCCGCGCTCCGTGCCGCCGGCATCATCTTCTGAAGTCAGCCGGCGACGAAGCCGCCGGCAGCGAGCGCACGGTCGACGATGCGCGCGAGCCGCACCGTGTCGCTCGGATTCTCGCCACTCACGGTGACGGCCCACGTGACGTTGTCGGCCCGATCGAAGCACCATCGCGTGCGTGCTCTCGACGGTGCCGGTGTGGCCGACGGCACCGCCGCCGTAGAGGATCAGGCCCATCCCGTAGCCGCGATCCGGCGCCAGCGGGTCGTTGACCGCTGGTCTTCATCTCGGCGACCGTGTCGGCGTCCAGCGGCTTCCATCCGGGCGTGTCGGCATCGAGTGAGTCGATGATCGTCGACGAGATCCGCCGGCGAGGCCACCCAGGCCCCGGCCGCGCCGAGCACCTCCATGTAGTTGCGGCCGGGCACGCTGCGATGCTACGACTTCGCCGGGGCCGGGGTCGTAGGTCGGGGCCAGCCGCATCCCCGAGATCCCGAGCGGGGTGAGCAGGCGCTCGTACACGACCTGCTCGTACGGTTCGCCCGGTGAGCTGCTCGATCAGCAGACCGAGCACGCAGTAGTTCATGTTGCTGTAGCGGAAGCCCCCGCCCGCAACGACCGGCCGAGCCCCGACGGCGGCCGCCTCCTCGCACGAGCCGACCTGGTTGCGGAAGAACATGTTCTCGTACTGCGGCGAACCCGGAGGTGTGCGTCAACAGCTGCCGCACCGTGATGGCCGGCGGCGCCGGCGCTCGGCGCAGCCGACGCCGACATCGCTCGGCAACGAGCGCTCCGACCGGATCGTCGAGGCCGACGAGTCCCTCCTCGACCAGCTGCAGCACCGTGATCGCCGTGATCGTCTTGGAGATGCTGGCGATGCGGAACTTGTCGGTCGTCGTCGACGGCCTCGACCGTGTCGGGCACGCGCACGCCCATCGCCGCCGTCGTGGACGATCTCGCCGTCGATCGCCACGGCGACCGACACCGCGTCGGACCCTCCGCCGAGCACCGATCGGTCGATCTCCTGCGTCGAAGGCCGCCCAGCCGGTCGAGCGCCGGCGCCTCGGTGTCGTCCAGCGACTCACTCGCCGGGAGCGGCGCGATCGTGACCCGGTCGACGCTGTAGCCCGGGAACGGCAGCGGATCGCGGTCCGCGATGTCGAACAGCTCGGTCGTCGACGGGGCGACCGACGACACCGGCGGGATCGGCGCGGCGGCCCCTCGGACTCCGCCGTCGGCGACGAACACGCGCGCACAGCACGATGCCGACGCGCGGCGATTGCACGCGAGGTCGCAGTGTCGTCGAGCGGCTCCGTGCACCTCGCCATGATGACCCGCCCGCATCGGCGTCGCGGCGGCACCCCGTGAGTCGCGTCAGGACGCAGTCGGCAGGTGCTGCTCCAGCGTGAGGACCGGACCGAAGAGATCGCCGAACTCGCCGACACGTTCGAGCACGTCGGCGGCCTCGAACCGCAACTCGACCCGCTCGTCGGCGCACCGCTCGACCTCGTCCCACGTCACCGGCGTCGACACGGTCGGATCGTGACGGGCCCGCAGCGAGTACGGCGCGATCGTCGTCTTGTGGTGCGCGTTCTGGCTCCAGTCGACGAACACCTTGCCGGGCCGCTCGACCTTGGCCATCACGGTGGTGACCCGCCCGGGCATCTGACGCTCCATCACCTGGCCGACGGCGAGGGCGAAGTCGGCGGTCGCCTCGTGCGTGACCCCGGGCGTGTTGAGCGGCACGTACAGCTGGAGACCCTTCGATCCCGACGTCTTGCACCACCCCTGCAGGCCGACCGAGTCGAGCACCGTTCGCACGCCGAGCGCCACCTCGCAGCAGTCGACGATCGACGTCTTCGGGCCCGGGATCGAAGTCGAACACCAGCGTGCGCGGTGTGTCGAGGTCGGCAGCGAGCGCCATCGGGGCGTGGAGCTCGATCGCCGCGAGGTTGGCCGCCCACACCAGCGCCGCCGGCTCCTCGATCCGGCAGTACTCGATGCCGCCGCGGCGATCGCCCGGCCCGAGGGCGACGGGCACCCAGTCGGGCCGGTGCGTCGGGCAGCGCTTCTCGAAGAACCCGTCGTTGTCGGTGCCGTCGGGATACCGCCGGAACGTGATGCAGCGCCCGGCGAGGTGCGGGATGATCCATCGGCGCGATGCGGGCGTGGTAGTCGACGACCTCGGCCTTCGTGAACCCCGACGGGTACAGCACCTTGTCGAGGTTGGTCAGTCGAACGGTGCGGCCGTCGATGTCGACCTCGATCGGTGCTGCCATCGTCGGTCCGCGACGCGACCGTCAGGCCGACTTCTTCTTGGCTGCCGACTTCTTCGGCAGGATGTCTGCGTCCGGGCCTCCTTGGCGGCCGCGACGCTCGCCTCGAGCGCCGCCATGATGTCGACGACCTTGGGCTTCTCGCGCGGCCAGCTTCGGGCACCTCGAACTCCTCGCCGTCGGCCTTCATCTGGATCAGCGCCATGACTTCCTCGCGGTACTCGTCGCGGTACTTCTCGGGCTCGAAGTCGGCCGCCAGCGACGCGACGAGCGCCTCGGCCATCGGCACCTCCTTGTCGTTGACCTCGACGGCATCGAGACCCTGCAGTTCGTCGATGTCGGCCGGATCGATCACCTCGTCGGCGTACGCGAGCGTCGACATCACGAGCCGACCCTCCTCGGCGCGGATCGCCGCGGTGTACTGCTTGTTGCGCATCACGAACCGGCCGATCGCCACCTTGCCACTGGCCTCCATCGCCCGGGCGAGCAGCACGTACGGCTTGGGCGGGCCGTCGGGGGCGAGGTGGTACGCGGTGTCGAAGTACACGGGGTCGATGTCGGCGAGGTCGACGAACTCCTCGAGGTCGATCGACTTGGTGGCCGACGGGCATGAACGGTTCGAGCTCGTCGGGGTCGACCACCACGTAGCGGCCCTTCGAGATCTCGTAGCCCTTGACGATGTGGTCGTCGCCGACCTCCTCACCGGTCTCGGCGTTGACCTTGCGGTAGCGGATGCGCGCCATGTTGCGTTCGTCGAGCTGGTTGAACGAGACGCTCTGGCGGCGCACCGCGTGGAACAGCTTGACCGGGATCGCCACCAACCCGAACGAGATCGTCCCACTCCACACCGGCCGTGCCATACCGCAGAGTCAACCACACCGTCGAGTTGCCAGGCGGTCAGACGGCGAGAATGGCGCGGGGGACGATGTCCATGCCGAAGCCGGTGAGGATCGCCAGGTAGAGCAGCCGGTCGCGGCCATCACGGCCGAGTAGTAGCGCTCCCTCAGCGCCGCCTTGGTGACGAAGATCAGGATGATCGTGGTCGATCGCGCACATCACCCACATCCAGCCGAGCATCCCGCCCCAGCCGTCGTCGACCGATCCGGTGAGCACGGCGATCATGCCCGTCGGCAGCAGCATCACGAACACCTCGGCCGGCCACAGCCACTTGAGCGCGTCGACCATCTCGTTGAGCAGCACGCGCGGGAGTCCGGGCTGGGTGAGGTACCAGTGCCCGAGCAGCATGGCGTCGGACAGCGCCCCGATGAACGCAGCGCCCGACGAGGGTGCGGGCGATCGCCACACCGGTGTTGCCGCCGGCGTCGATTGCCGCCGCGAGCAGGCCGATCGTGCCGATGAGCGCCGGCACGAGATCGAGCATCGGCGGGAACTCGGGCCCGACCGGCGAGCCGCCGTCGGGATCGTCGGCCGGCGCATCGACGGTGCGTTCGATGCCGGTCATCGCCGCGACGCGCTCGCTGCGACGGTCGTACTCGGCCCTCGCCCCGCTCACGCCGGCCGCCTTGCGACGCATCGACACCACCAGGGCGAACAGGCACGTGATCATCACGCCGACCGACGCCGCCTCGCGGACGGGGACGACCCCGAACGCCAGCCCGGCAGCGAGCGCACCGGCGGCGAAGCAGAAGTAGACGCCACGCAGCAGCCAGCCGTACCCGAGGCTGGCGATTCGGCGCCGGGTGGTGAACCAGCAGAACAACATGCCGCCGGTCGCCCACTGCAGGAGCACGGTGGCGGCGTCGAGGCTGATCACGTTCGACCACGGTAACGCCGTAGCCTGACGGCGCCATGGCCTCCCTCCGCCTGAACGTCCGCTCTCGCCGACGCCGTCCGCTCCCGCTCGCCGCTGCGCTGATCGGCGCGCTGGTGCTCTCGGCATGCGCGACGGGCCAGCGGCCGAGCTTCGACGCCGACGAACCGCTCCTCAGCACCCACCGGCGATCCGGGCATCGACGCCGTCCTCGAGCGGCTCGACTGCTGTCGGCCTCGAACAGTTCACCGCCGACTACACGATCCTCACCCGCCTCGGTGGGCAGGAGTCGACGGCCACCGTCGTCCAGGCCGACAACAGCCGCCGCTCGGTGACCGTGAACGACGTGCGGTATCCTCGAACGGCACCGGCAATGCCGCGACGTGCAACCTGACGACCGACGAGTGCGAGGCCGTGATCAACGACGCCCGCACGAGCGACATCCAGGTGACCCACGACTTCTACGGATCGAGCATCGCCCGCCGTCTGCGCGTCGACGCGGGCCGGCGCCTCGACAACGCCCGCGGCTACGCAGAGCACCATCGCCGGACAGACCGCGACTTGCGCCGACGTGCCGGTCTCCGGTGGAACGAAGATCTACTGCGCGCTCGACTCCGGTGTGCTCGCCCGGTACGAGGGCGCCGATCTGGCGATCGAACTCGTCACCGTCACCGACGTGGCCGACGAGACCAAGTTCGACACGAACTGACACCAATGCCACCTCCCGCACTCTGTGTCAGCGACAACGCCGACTTCGTGCGTAGTAGCTGACGCAGAAAGCGTTGGGCCGTTATGTGTCAGCGACAACGCCGACTTCGTGCGTAGTAGCTGACGCAGAAAGGGCACGCGGTTCTGTGTCGGAGCGCTGTCGCGTCAGGCGTCGACGCCGACGAGGGCGTGGGCGGAGTTGTTGAGTGCGACCGGGCCATTCTGCGGTGGCCACGACGATGTCCTCGAGCCGCATGCCCCACCTGCCCGGGACGTAGATGCCCGGCTCGACGCTGTACGCATGGCCCGCTTCGAGTGGCAACGTGTTGCCCTCGACGATGTACGGGTCCTCGTGCTCCTCCATCCCGATGCCGTGGCCGGTGCGGTGGATGAAGTACTCGCCGTAGCCCGCCTCGTCGATGACCGCACGGGTCGCCCGATCGACTCCTCGCACGGCGTGCCGACCACCCCGGCGGCGACTCCGACCCGTTGCGCCTCGTGGAGCACGGCGTACGCCTCGGCCACCTCGGCGGATGGTTCGCCGGTGAAGACACAGCGGGTGGTGTCGGAGCAGTAGCCGGCCATCGTGCCGCCGAAGTCGCACAGGACGATCTCGTTCTCGCGGATCACCCGGGATCCGGCGTGGTGGTGCGGGCTGGCCGCGTTCTCGCCCGCGGCCACGATGGCGAAGTTCACCTTGTCGTGGCCTTCCTCGATGATCCGGCGACTCAGGTGTGCCGACACCTCGGCTTCGGTTCGACCGACCAGCGGGATCTCGCCGCGCTGCAGCTCCCCGGCGATGCGGTCGACGGCGGCGCCGGCTGCGGCGAGCGCGTCGATCTCGGCCGCATCCTTCGACATGCGCAACGGGCCGACCACCTCGACCGCTCGGCGTGTACTCGGCGCCCGGCACCTGCGCGAGCAGTTCGACGAGGAACCGGGCCCACATCTGGTCGCCCACCGCGATCCGCGAGGACCCGGCGGCGAGCCGGGCGACGATCGCCGTCGGATCCTGCGTCTCGCCCCACGGGAGGAGGTCGAACGCACCCGGGATTTCACGCACCCGGGGCGCCTCGAGTGCCGGGATGACCATCGTGGCCGCGCCGGTTCGGGGCACGACCAGCATCGTGAGGCGCTCCAACGGCATCGCCGTGTAGCCCGTGAGATACGGCAGGTCGTGGCCGACCGACAGCAGCAAGGTGTCGATGCCCCGCTCGGTCATCGCCTCGCGGACCCGAGCCAGTCGGTCGAGGTACACGGACGAGTCGACGGTCGCTGCGCTCATCGGGCCAGTCTGCCAGCCACTCGCCTGCCTCGATCCGTTTGCACCCCTCCGATCGGTTTGCGTTGCAGTTCCATTGGCCCGCCCCAACCGAACCGTCACGCAAACAGTGGGGTGGGGTGGGGGTGGGGGTGGGGGTGGGCTGAGGGAATAGATCCCGGTGCGGGTCGTTGCAACCGTCATGCTCGACGACTCAGCGCCCGAACCGGCCGACACCGCGACCCGGATCGATCTCTACTGGAGGCCGGGATGCGGGTTCTGCTCGATGCTGCAGCGCAAGCTCGACCAACTCGGCATCGAACGTGTCGAGCACAACATCTGGGACGACGCCGACGACGCGGCCATCGTACGCAGCCACGCCAACGGCAACGAGACGGTTCCCACGGTCGTCATCGGCGACACCGGATTCGTCAATCCGTCGGTGGGCCAGCTCGTCGGCTTCCTGATCGAGCACCACCCCGACCTGCTCCCCGAGGGCTTCGAGCCACCGCAACCCACTGCGTTGAGCCGCCTCGCCGACAAGGTGTTCGGGTGACCCGTAGCCAGGGCGACGCGGGACGGGTACTGTCGACGGCATGAGCGATCCTCGTCTCGTCGGGACCGAGATCGTCGACTCGGTCATCGACACCATCGGCAACACACCCCTGGTTCGCCTGAAGCGTCTCAGCGAACTCGAGGGCATCGAGTGCGTGTTCGCGATGAAGAACGAGAGCACCAACCCCGGTGGCTCGGCCAAGGACCGCCCCGCGCTCGAGATGATCCTCGCCGCCGAACGTGAAGGCCTCCTCCAGCCCGGTGGCACGATCGTCGAGCCCACGAGCGGCAACACAGGGGTCGGGCTGGCAATCGTCGCAGCCCAGCGGGGCTACAAGTGCGTGTTCGTGATGACCGACAAGGTCGCTCCCGAGAAGGTCTCACTGCTCAAGGCGTACGGCGCAGAGGTGGTCGTGTGCCCCGTGGCCGTCGAGCCGACCGACCCGACGAGCTACTACAGCGTCGCCGAACGCCTGACGAACGAACTCGGCGCGTTCCGGCCGAACCAGTACGACAACCCCCACAACCCGGAGGCCCACGAGAAGACCACGGGCCCCGAGATCTGGCGCCAGACGGGAGGACGGATCACCCACTTCGTCGCCGGCGCCGGCACGTGTGGCTCGATCACCGGCGTGGCCCGATATCTCAAGTCGATGAATCCCGACGTCAAGATCATCGCCGCGGACCCCGAGGGCTCGGTCTTCTCCGGCGGCTCCGGACGGCCGTACCTGGTCGAGGGCGTCGGGGAAGACTTCTTCCCCGCCGCCTGGGCCCCCGAACTGCTCGACGACATCATCGCCATCAGCGACGAGGAGAGCTTCCTCACGGCCCGATACGTCTCCGAACGCGAGGGCATCCTGATCGGTGGATCGGGCGGGATGGCCGTGGCCGCGGCGATCAAGGTCGCCAAGGCCGCCGGCCCCGACGATGTCGTCGTGGTGTTCAATCCCGACTCCGGCCGCGGCTACCTGTCACGCATCTTCGACGATGCGTGGATGGCGAACTTCGGGTTCCTCCGAGAGTGCGACCAGTGCGTCGGCGCCGTGCTCGACACGCGGAATGCGTCGATCGAGAACCTGCTGTACGTGAACCCACAACAGCTCGTCTCCGAGGCGATCGAATTGATGCGGTCGAACGGTGTGAGCCAGCTGCCGGTGTGCAAGAACACCCCGCCGTTCGCGGCCGCCGAGGTGTCCGGCTCGATCGACGAGCTCGAATTGATGGAGGCGATCCACCGCGACCCCGGGGTCATGTCGACTCCGGTCGAGAAGGTGATGGGACCGAAGCTCCCCACCATCGGTGTCGGCCAGAAGCTCGAACGCGCCGTCGAGATGCTCGAGTCCGCACCGGCGCTGCTGGTGCTCTCCGGCGGGCGCCCGTTGAGCGTGCTCACCCGCACCGACGTGCTCGCCTACTTCAGTGCCGTTGCCGAAGCAGCGCTCGAAGGAGCCCACGGTGGGTGACGTCGAGGAATCGACCAGGCATTCGTTCTCCACGCGGGCCATCCACGCCGGCCAGGACCCCGATCCCGCCACCGGGGCGGTGGTCACACCGATCTCGTTGTCGACCACGTTCGCCCAGGAAGGTGTCGGCCGACACAAGGGCTTCGAGTACTCGCGCTCGGGCAACCCGACCCGCTCGGCGCTCGAAGCACAGGTCGCCTCGCTCGAAGAGGCGCGGCACGGTCTCGCGTTCGCCAGCGGGCTGTCGGCCGAGGACAACATCCTGCGCCTGTTGCGGCCCGGCCAGCGGACCCTGCTGGGCAACGACGCCTACGGCGGCACGTTCCGTCTGATCGCCAAGGTGTGGAGCCCGCTCGGGTTCCCGTGGTCGGCTGTCGACCTCACCGATCTCGACGCGCTGCGGGCCGACTGGCCCGACGACGTCGGCCTCGTCTGGCTCGAGACGCCGACCAACCCGCTGCTCACCTGCTTCGACATCGAAGCGATCGCCGAGATCGCCCACAACCGTGGAGCGATCGTGGTCGTCGACAACACCTTCGCCACGCCGTACCTCCAGCAGCCGCTGACGCTCGGCGCCGACATCGTGGTGCACTCGGCCACGAAGTACCTCGGCGGCCACAGCGACGTGGTCGGCGGGTTCGTCGCGGTCGAACGACGACGAACTCGGCGAACGACTGCGGTTCACGCAGAACGCCGCCGGTGCCGTGCCGTCGCCGTTCGACTGCTATCTCGTGCTGCGCGGGGTCAAGACCCTCGCGGTACGCATGGACCGCCACTGCGAGAACGCCCGCGCCGTCGTCGACCTGCTCGTCGGCCACCCGGCCGTCGACCGGGTGCTGTACCCACAACTGCCCGATCATCCCGGTCACGCAGCAGCGGCGAAGCAGATGCGCGACTTCGGCGGCATGGTGTCGTTCACCGTCGCCGCGGGGATGGATGCCGCCATGACCGTCGCCGCCTCCACCGAGATCTTCACGCTGGCCGAGTCGCTCGGCGCCGTCGAGAGCCTCATCGAACACCCGGGCGCCATGACGCACGCGTCGGCGGCCGGATCACCGCTCGAGGTGCCCGACAACCTCGTGCGTCTGTCGGTCGGCATCGAGGATGCGAGTGATCTCGTCGCCGATCTCGCACAGGCGCTCGACCGTCATGGGATGACCCGGATGAACCCTGTATCCGACCGGTCGACCGATCGTCGTCGCCGCCAACCGGCTCCCGGTCATGCGCACCGACGAGGGATGGGCACCGAGCCCCGGCGGCCTCGTGCGCGCGCTGCTGCCCGATGCTGCGCGACACCGGCGGCACATGGGTCGGCTGGACCGGTGACCCCGACGACGAGGCCGAACCCTTCAGCGTCGAAGGCGTCGAACTCCATCCGGTCCCGATCAGCGCCGAGGAGATCGAGCTCTACTACGAGGGCTTCTCCAACGATGCGCTGTGGCCGCTCTACCACGACGCGCTGCGCGAGTCGACGTACTCGAGCGAACAGTGGGATGCCTACGTCGCCGTCAACGAGCGTTTCGCCGCGACGCTGGCCGACGTCACGCCGCCGGACGCGATGGTCTGGATCCACGACTACCAGCTCCAGCTCGTCCCCAAGCTGCTCCGCGAGCTGCGCAGCGACGTCACCATCGGCTTCTTCCTGCACATCCCGTTCCCGCCCTACGAGCTGTTCTCCCGGCTGCCGTGGCGAACCGAGATCATCGAGGGCCTGCTCGGCTGCGACCTGGTCGGCTTCCAGCGTCCGATGGGGGCGATCGAACTTCATCACCGCCGCCCAGCAACTCCTGCACGTCGACGCCCACGACGGCGTCATCGAGAACCCCGACCACCGCACGCGCGTCGGCTCGTTCCCGATCTCGATCGACGTCGATGAGGTCGAGGCCGTGGCGGCGGGCCGGGCGACGCGGCAACGGATGAGCCAGATCCGCGCCCGGCTGGGCGATCCCGAGGTGATCCTGCTCGGCGTCGATCGGCTCGACTACACCAAGGGCATCGGGCTGCGACTCAAGGCGTTCGCCGCCCTGCTCGAGTCGGGTGAACTCGATCCCGAGCGGCACGTCATGGTCCAGGTGGCCACGCCGACACGAGAAGCCGTCGAGCACTATCAGGACGAACGCCACCAGGTCGAGCGTCTCGTCGGTGAGATCAACGGCCGGTACAGCCGCATCGGTCTGCCGGTGATCCACTACCTGTACCAGTCGCTGCCCGTTCGACGAACTCATCGCGCTCGTACCGCGCCGGCGACGTCATGCTCGTCACCCCGTTCCGTGACGGCATGAACCTGGTGGCCAAGGAGTACGCGGCGGCCCACATCGACGGCGATGGCGTGCTCGTGCTCTCGGAGTTCGCCGGCGCGGCCGACGAACTGACCGATGCCGTGCTCGTCAACCCGCACGACGACGAGGCCCTGCAGCAGGCGATCATGACGGCCGTCGAGATGCATCGCCACGAACGCAGGGAGCGGATGGCCGGCCTGCGCAATCAGATCCGCAAGAGCGACGTCCAGGGCTGGGCCGACCGGTTCCTCGGCGAGATGATCGCAGCGTCCGACGCCCGGACACCGCGGCCGGCCGACGGGACGTGACCGGCTACGACGACCCCGCCGAGCTGGCCGATCTCGTGTCGTCGTCACCGCGGCCGTTGCTGATCGGACTCGACGTCGATGGTGTCCTCGCTCCCCTCGTCGACCACGCCCGCGACGCCGTCCTGCTCGCCGGAACCGGTCGATGCCGTCAGCGCGGTGGCCGGCCTCGACGACGTGCACGTGGCGGTGCTCTCCGGCCGATCGCTCGACGGTCTCGCCCAGTTCGGCTTCGGTCCCGACGTCCACGTGATCGGCAGCCATGGCATGGAGGCACGCGACCGACCGATGCCGCAGCTCGACCGACGCCGAGCGAGTTCGCCTCGCCACGCTCGACGACCTGACCGTGGCGGCGGCCGAGCATGCCGGTGCCGGCGCGTGGATCGAGCGCAAGCCGGCGAGCGTGGTGCTGCACGTCCGACAGGCCGACCGCACACTCGGACGCGAAGCGTTGGATCAGCTGCGTGCTCGATGCCGACGGCGTCGAGCGGTGCAACGTCGAAGGCAGGCAGCAACGTGCTCGAACTCTTCACCCGGCACGCCGACAAGGGCGCCGCGCTCGTGGAATTCGCCGTCGCAGCTCGGCGCCCGAACCACGGTGTTCGTCGGCGACGACATCACCGACGAGGATGCCTTCGCCCGCCTCGGCCCCGGCGACATCGCCATCAAGGTCGGCGACGCCGACACCATCGCAGCGCACCGCCTCCGCGACCCCCACGCCGTGCTCACCTGGCTCCGCGCCCTGCAGTGAGCCCTCCCGCACCCACCACACACCCGTTTGCGTTGCACTCCGGTTGGGGCATCCCAACAGAACTGCAACGCAAACCCGGTTTGGGGCTCAGAACAGCGAGGACTGACCGGCCGGAGGGGTACGGCGGATGGCGGTCCAGGGGACGTAGTGATCCATGAACACCCAGGTACGGCGGTGGATCGCCGACGGTCCGTAGCCGAGCAGCGCCGCCTTGTGCACCGGGCACGGATAGCCCTTGTTCGTGTCGAACGACCAGTTCGGGTAACTCTCGGCATGGGCCCGCATCTCGCGGTCGCGCACCACCTTGGCGAGGATGCTCGCCGTCGCCACGCTGAGACACCGGAGATCGGCCTTCACGGCGAGTTCCACGTGCGGAACCGACGGCGACACGAAGTCCCACGTGCCGTCGGTCACTGCCACGTCGGGCTCGACCCCGAGCCCCTCGATCGCCCGCCGCGCGGCGAGCTTCTGGGCCGCCGACATGCCGAGGTGGTCACACTCCTCCTGACTCGCCGAGCCGACCGACCAGGCCACGCACCACTCGGTCAAGCGGTCGAAGAGCGCCTCGCGCTCGCGCTCGGTCAGCAACTTCGAGTCGCGAACACCGTTGACCCGGGTGTCACGCGGCAAGATGGCCGCTCCGACCGACAGCGGCCCGGCCCATGCGCCGCGCCCGACCTCGTCGATGCCGACCACCACGTCGTGGCCGCGCTCCCACATCTCCTTCTCGATGGCGCGCGTCGGCGCCCGCTTCTTCGACTGCTTCGGACGCGTGCCTGTTCGACTCAACGCGTTCCGTCAGTCATCGCCGCCACCGCCGGGCCGTCCGTGCCACCGAGGTCGATGCTCACACCGATACGGGTGGGTTGCGGCGGCGCCGCCCACAGCGCCTCGCCCGACGACCTCACCGGTCGACCAGTCGGGATCGATGCCGGGGGCCGTGAGGTGCTGGAGCTCGCCGTGCTGCTCCCACAGCACCGCCGGACGTTCCCCGTGCCATCGCACCGCGAACGACACGGTCGAGCGGGGCCCGGTCGGGATGCGGTGCACCTCGAAGTTGGCGCCGAGCCAGCGGCGGGGAATCCCGGCCGACAGCAACCGACCGCCATCAGCGATGCGTTGCTCGATCTGTGCCACGAACCGCCCGACCGACGCACCACGACGCACGTCGGAGAACGACGCAGGGCGACCGGCAGCGTCGGGAACAACCCGTCCGTCACGGATCCGGCGAGCGCGAAGGCCGGCGAGTCACCGGTGGCGCGATCGTCGCCGGCCGCCAGCGCCAACCGCTCGCACGCCGCCAGCGCGGTGTCGACCTCGGGATCGCCCGAGCGAGCGATCGCTGCGATCGGTTCGACGATCTCGGGCATCCATGCGTCGGCATCGTCGCCGAGCCGGACCGAGTTCGGCCACGTCGAGCAGGAACCCGATCGGGTCGCCCGGATCCACCGGGCCCTGCAGCAGCGAGATCGCAGCGCGCCGCGGTCAACGCATCGGCGAGTCCGGCGTCGGGCAGCACCACCCGGCTGGCCCGATGGACCACGGTCAGCCAGCCCCGCACGACCGCCATCGCGGGCAGCGAGCGTCGGCAGCGCCCAGGTGCCGATACGGGCCGGGTCGTGGGGGACGGCGACCCGGATCGATGATCGGTGCCCGACAGGCAGCACGATCGAACCCGGCGGGGAGATCGAGACCCTTGATCGGCACGTCGGCGGGTGGTCGCTCGGTCAGGACCCGCGGCCCGGCGAATGCCACGGCGAACGGCAGCGGCGACTCGTTCTCGACCTCGATCACGGTGAGGCCGCCGAGGTCGGGAACCGACCACACCCGCTGCACCGCGTCGCCATCGGGGATCCGGACGCGGGTCTCGATCACGGCGGTGCCCTCGACACGCTGCTGGCGAACCGCGGGTTCGTCGGCCGGCACGTGCCAACGGTCTTCGGCAGCGACGTACCACGACACCGTTGCATCGGGCCCGTGGCCGGCGCCGAGCGACGTGACGTCGCCCCATGGCGGTGACGACCGAACGGCAGGGGGCACCCGTCGACTCCGACCATCGTCTCGGACGCAGCGGGGGCTGCGCCGTGCTCGACCGCGCTCACGCCTCGAATTCGCCCTTGCGGCTGCGCTGCATCAACGCGGCGAGCGCATCGGGAGCCGGGCGACCCTCGTGGCAGACGGCGACGATCTGTTCGGTGATCGGCATCTCGACACCGTACCGGCGGGCGAGGTCGAGCACGCTGGGCGACGACTTGACGCCCTCGGCGACCATGTTGGTGCCGGCGAGAATCTCCTCGATCGACTTGCCCGGCGCCGAGCTGCAGGCCGACGCTGTTGTTGCGGCTCTGCTTCGACGAGCACGTGGCGATCAGGTCTCCCATCCCGGCGAGACCGGCAAAGGTGGCGGGCTGGCCACCCATCGCGACGCCGAGCCGGGTCATCTCGGCGAGGCCCCTGGTGATCAGCGTGGCACGCGTGTTGTCGCCGAACCCCATCCCCTCGGCCATGCCGGCGGCGATGGCGATGACGTTCTTGACCACCCCGGCCACCTCGCAGCCGATCACGTCGCTGTTGGTGTACACGCGCAGGCTCGGTCGACTGAAGATGCGCTGGAGTTCGCGGGCGATCGTGTCGTCGTTGATCGCCACCACACTCGCGGCCGGTTGGCCCGACAGGATCTCCTTGGCCAGGTTCGGCCCGGTCAGCACGGCGACCGGATGGCCGGGCATCGCATCGGTGGTCACCTCGCTCATGCGCTTGAGCGTGGTGCGCTCGAGGCCCTTGGCCAACGACACCACCGGCACCCAGGGCCGGATCCAGGCGGCCGCTTCGACGGCGACGTCGCGGTACCCGTGCGAGGGAACGGCCATCACGACGACGTCGGCGTGAGAAACTGCGTCGGCGAGCGAATCGGTGGCACGCAGTTCTTCGGGCAGCACGAATGCGGGCAGGTACTCGGGATTCACCCTGGCGTCGTTGATCTGGGCGGCGAGTTCCGAGCGGCGCGCCCACAGCACTGTCGGCGTGTTCTCCGCAGTCAGCGCGGCCACCGTGGTCCCCCACGAACCCGCACCGATCACCGCCACGTTGATCGTCGGTTGCGGTCACGTCGAACGCTCCATCATCTCGACGTCCAGCTCTCGACGGTCATCATCTCGTCCCCCTCACGGGCCCGTCCTCGACCCTCTGGACCACCCGGCCACCATAGTTCGGCACCTCCGACGGGCCTACGGCAGCCGAGTCGACGCGGCGCTCTCGTACAGTGGACCACCGTGCGTCTCGCCGTGCTGATTCCGGTCAAACGATTCACGGCGGCGAAGGGCCGTCTCACCGGTGTCCTCACCGATGCCGACCGGGCCGCGCTCGCACGCTGGATGGCGTCCCGCGTCGTCGACGTGGTCGCCGAGATGCCCACCTTCGTGGCCTGTGACGACGACGACGTCGCCGAGTGGGCCCGTCAGCGTGGCGTGCAGGTCATCTGGGGTGCCGGTCTCGGCTTGAACGGTGCAGTGGACGATGGTGTCGAACGGATCATCGCCGACGGGTTCGACCACCTCCTGATCGCCCATGCCGACCTCGCCCGACCCGCCGGGCTCCTCGACGTCGCCCGTCCCGGCCGGATCACGCTGGTTCCCGACCGCCGCCACGACGGCACGAACGTGATGTCGTTCCCGGCCACGACACCCCTGCGCGCGTCCTACGGTGGCAACTCGTTCTCGCACCACCTCGCCCAGGCGCTGGCCTTCGACGGGGTGGAACTCGAGGTGCGCTCCGACACCGAACTGTCCCTCGATCTCGACACCCGTCGGGATCTCACCCATCCACTGATCCGAGAGGTCCTCCCCGAATGGCTGCCAACGAGCCCGGCCAACCCGCACCGGTGATGCCCGGCGGGTCGCCGCTGCATTCCACCACCAACCTCGAGACGCCCTCGTCCGCGCTGGCGATCGGTGCGCACCCCGATGACGTGGAATTCGGGTGCGGTGGGCTGTTGGCGAAGTGGGCTGCGGACGGATGCATCGTGCACCACCTGGTCTGCACCGACGGGTCGAAGGGCACCTGGGATCCCGACGCCGACGGGATCGCCCTGGCGGCGCGTCGCCAGGACGAGCAACGAGAGGCGGCCCGACGTCTCGCCGGCGACCGTGCCGGCGAGGTCCGATTCCTCGGCCGTGTCGACGGCGAACTCGACAGCGATCTCGCGACGCGCGGCGAGGTCGCCAGGGTGATCCGTGAGCTGCGGCCACAGGTGGTGCTCGGCCACGATCCGTGGAAGCGGTATCGCCTCCATCCCGACCATCGCCATGCCGGGCTCCTGGCGTGCGACGGGATCGTCGCCGCCCGTGACCCCCACTTCTTCAAGGACCACGGCATTGCGCATCACCGGCCCGATGCGCTGCTGTTGTGGGAGGCCGATCAGCCGGACCATGCCGAGGACGTCACGGCGTTCGTCGACGTGAAGCTGTGGGCGCTCGCTGCGCACGAGAGCCAGTTCGAGTCGACGATGAAGGCGGCGAACGACGACCAGTTGGCGGCATTCGACCAGCGCGTGCGCAACCGTCTCGGTGATCTCGGGCGACCGTTCGACATGGACGCCGCCGAAGTGTTCAAGCTCATCGCCGATCTCTGACCCCGGACGCGAAACGGGGGGCCCGAAGGCCCCCCGTCGAGCATTCGAAACGCTCGGTCAGCGCTTGGCCGGAGCCTTCTTGGCCGGAGCCTTCTTCGCTGGCGCCTTCTTGGCCGGAGCCTTCTTGGCCGGAGCCTTCTTGGCCGGAGCCTTCTTGGCCGGAGCCTTCTTGGCCGGAGCCTTCTTCGCTGGCGCCTTCTTGGCCGGAGCCTTCTTGGCCGGAGCCTTCTTGGCCGGAGCCTTCTTCGCCGGCGCCTTCTTGGCCGGAGCCTTCTTCGCTGGCGCCTTCTTGGCCGGAGCCTTCTTGGCCGGAGCCTTCTTCGCCGGAGCCTTCTTGGCCGGAGCCTTCTTCGCCGGAGCCTTCTTGGCCGGAGCCTTCTTCGCGACGGCCATCAGGTCACTTCCCGTTGAGGGCGGACTTGAGTGTCGAGCTGGCGGTGAACTTCATCGCCGTCGACGCCTTGATCTGCACGGGCTCACCGGTCTGCGGGTTGCGGCCGGTACGGGCGCTGCGCTGGGTGGTGCTGAACGAGCCGAAGCCCGGCCATGCGACCTTCTCACCCGACTTGGTCGCGGCGACGACGTGATCGAAGAACGCGCCAAGGGTGCGCTCTGCGTCCGCCTTCGACACACCAGCGGCGTCGGCCACTGCGTCGATCAGTTCTGCTTTGGTTGCCATGAGTCCTCTTTCGGATGGGTGTTGCGTTGCTGTTCACCCCGGCGGATCACACCGAGACCGACCCCACCGTTTCCGGCGGGATGTGACCATGAGACCGACGTGAGCACCACGCGTTCAAGCACCCAACCTGTTGCATCTGCAACGACCTTGTCCGTTGACCCTTGCCGGTATTGGGAATCTTTCGGATCCACCACCACGCGCGACAGCTGCGATAGAACACCGTGCCGTTGGGTACGACATCCGTTTCAGAGCAAATCCACGAGGCTTACGCCGAGGAGTGATGGTGACCGACCTGCTTCCGTCCGCTGGCGCACCGACCCCAGATGCCGAGCAGCGCATCATCGGGTCACGACCGGACGAAGGGAGGCCAACGAACCCGGCTCGTCGTCGACACCTCCGTGTTGATCGCCGATCCGACCTGCGTGCTCGAGTTCATCGATGCCGACGTCGTGATACCGCTGACCGTCGTGGAGGAGCTCGACGGCCTCAAGAGTCGAGCCGACGACGTCGGTCGAGCGGCCAGAACGGCCCTGCGCACCCTGGAGGAACTCCGCGTCGCGCATGGCGGCTCGCTCGCCAAGCCGGTTCCCACCGGCAACGGCACCGCCACGCTGCAGATCGAGATCAACAACATCCGCAAGCACCTCCTCGTCGAGCACGGCCTCGACCCGTCGGTCCCCGACAACCGCATCATCGGCGCCGCCATCGGCCAGTCCGACTTCGGCCCGACCACGATGATCAGCAACGACGCCGCGCTGCGCATCAAGGCGGCGCACCTCGGCGTCGATGCCGCCGAGCACCGCCTCACCCGGTCGGATCGCCAGAGCGGAGCCGTTGGTTGGTCCACGCTCGAGGCGCCGTACGAGGTCGATCGACTGCCTGTACGCCGCCGGCGCCATCGCCATCGACGCGGTCACGACCGACACCACCTTCGAGTTCACCGAGAACGAGTTCGCCGTGCTGCGGTCGGGTTCGCAGTCGGCGCTCGTCCGCGCGGTCGACGACGAGTTCGTGCTGCTCCCCCAGCACACGCCCGAGGCCTGGGGCCTGCGCCCACGCAGCAAGGAGCAGCGATTCGCGCTCGAACTGCTGCTCGATCCCGACATCGCCGTGATCGCGCTCGACGGGCGCGCCGGCACCGGCAAGACCATCCTGGCGATCGCCGCCGGCCTCGAGCAGGTCGTCGAGCACGCACGGTACGAACGCCTCGCCGTCTACCGGCCCCTCGTCCCGGTCGGGCGAGCCGACGTCGGATTCCTCCCGGGTGGACTCGACGAGAAGCTCGACCCGTGGATGGCTGCGATCCACGACGCCGTCGTCGCGCTGACCGATCGCGGCAGCATCAAGGACGCCCGCGACATGGTCGACGAGCTGACCAACCGCGGCCAGTTCTCGCTCGAGTCGGTCACGTTCCTGCGGGGCCGGTCACTCCAGCGCCAGTTCGTGGTGATCGACGAGGCCCAGAACCTCGAGCCGACCACGCTGCGCACGATCCTCACCCGCGTCGGCGACGGCACGAAGGTGATCTTCACCGGCGACACGAGCCAGATCGATGCGCCGTATCTCGGCGAGTCGAACAACGCCTTGAGCGTGCTCACCTCGGCGTTCGCCGGACAGCAGTGCTTCGGGCACATCACCCTGACGGCGTGCGAGCGCAGCGACGTCGCCAGCCTGGCCGCCGAACTCCTCTGACCGACGCTCCGACCTCGTCCGTCTCTCCTGCCAGAGTTTCGATGATCCGGTTGCGGCGTCGGCTCCGAACATTTAGTGTTAAATGGAGCGACCGGGTGCGACCGCCGGTCCATCGCCGGTCCACCGTCGCTCCCAGCACGAAAGGGAAGTCGCCATGGCCGTTGCAGAGATGTACGAATTCGACATGCCACCGATCGAGAGCTGGCAGGAACTGGCCGCGTGCAAGGGGCGCACGAAACTCTTCTTCCCACCCAAGGCCGAGCGTCCGCAGGCACGGGCCCGGCGCGAAGCCAAGGCTCAGAAGCTCTGCTCCGACTGCCCGGTGTACCACGAGTGCCGGACCTTCGCCCGCTCGCATCGCGAGTACGGCTACTGGGGCGGGGAGTCCGAGGAGGACCGCCACCTCGCCGGATTCACCGTGTCTGCACCCATCGGGGTCCGCGCCCGCTTGCAGCACGAGGCGAGCTGAGCGCACCGCACCGCCCGCGCCTCCGGACGGGTGGCACCGCCGGCTGTGACACCCACTGTCTAGGGTGGCCGACGTGCCGCTCCCCACGTTCGCCGTCGTCGACCTGGAGACCTCCGGGCTGTCGACGCGTCGGCATCGGATCCTCCAGATCGGCCTCGTCACCGTCACTGCCGACGGCACCGTCGTCGACGAATGGTCGAGCTTCGTCAAGTTGCGCTGGCCACTGCAACGAGTCGGACCCACCGACATCCACGGCATCACCCGACGGCATCTGAAGGACGCCCCTCAGCTCGCCGACACGCTCGATGAGCTGGGCAATCGTCTCCACGGCTCGATCTTCACCGCGCACAACGCAGCCTTCGACGCCGCCTTCCTCGCCCGCGCCACCCGCCGTCGGCCGGCCGACGATCGGCTGCGCGCGCGGCCTCAGTCCGCTGTTGTGCACGTTGCGGATGTCGCGGCGGCTCGACCCGAACCGCGAGCAGTCGCACCGCCTCGCCGATGTGTGCGCCCGCTACGACGTCGCCCTCGATCGGCCGCACGATGCGCTGGGCGACGCCACCGCCACCGCCGCGGTGCTCCCCCATCTGCTCGCTGCCCACGGCATCACCGATGCCTCGCAGCTCGCGCCGTTCTACGTGTCGCTGTAGCCGGCCAGCACCCGACGGGCGAGTTCACCGGCCGCTGCCGCGGCCTCGGGATCGAGGGCGACGGCATTCGGGCCGAGCCGGATGAGCAGCTTGGCCAGCCATCGCTCGCTCGAGACCGGCAGCCGGACCTCGATCCAGCCCGGCGGATCCGACAGCTCCGTGACGTCGTCGACCGGGTACTCCTCGACGACCCACTGCGCCGGACGGGCCGAGCCGGATCGAGGCACGGGGTACGTCGGCGTCGACGAAGAACCGGTCCGGGGCCACCACGGTGTCGTCGGCGCCGACCACGACGCCGGTCGGCTCGGCCGATTCGATGCGGTCGATGCGGAACGTGCGGCGCTGACCCGACCGATCGTCGTCGGCCAGGACGTACCAGTGACCCGAGTCGACGAACACGTGACGGGGCACGATGACCCGCTCGCCGACTTCGTCACGCGCCGGCGTGTAGTAGCTGATCGACAGTTCCCGCCCCACCGCCGCTGCCTCGGCCAGATCGTCGGCGATGGCCGGCCGGGCGAGATCGATCACGACACCGGCGCGTGTCGTCGGAACCGCCGGCGAGCCCGGCCTCGCCGAGTACCGCCGCCAGCTTGTCGAGCCCCCGTCCGAGCGGACCGTCGGGATCGGCACCGGGAAGTTCCATCGCCGCCCGGCCGGCCGCCAACAGCGTGAAACCCTCGGGCGCGGTCAGTCGCAGCGGCCGCGTGAACAGGCGCGGCACACCGACGTAGACCATGCCCTCGTCGACGAACACGTCGACCATCTCGTCGACGAACGGCGGCAGCCCGCACATCGCGACGAGTTCGAGATCCTGCTGCACCTGCGCTTCGGTCAGGTCGTAGCGGCGGGCGACCTCGGCCAGCGGGACCTCGCCGACCTCCATCAGCCACGGCAACATCACCAGCAGCCGTCGCAGCCGGTCCTCGGCATTGCGCGGGCCACTCACGCCGAGGCCCCGTTGCCGGACGCGACCGCCGCCAGCCAGGCCACGATGTCGCTCACGGACATCGACGGGTTCGAGGACGACGGCGTGCTCGAGCAGGCCCAGAACCCACGAGCGGAACGCCGGAAGATTCGACGCCGGGACCGACACCACGATGCCGCGGTCATCACGGCGGACGACCCGTTCACCACCGAGCTCGCGCTCGATCGCTGCGGCTCGCACGTGATCGACGTGAACGAGTGCCTGCACACCGTCGAAGGCATCGTGGCCGATCTCCTTGGGGTCGGCCGGAAACGCCGAGCGAGGATCGAACGACGGTGGTCGTTCGTACGAGCCGGGCTCCCCGACGGTGATGCCGTCGGGATCCGGGTCGAATCGATCGACACGGAACGTGCGCTGCTCGTCGCGGTCGTGGTCGTGGCCGATCACGTACCAGAACCCGCCGCGCAGCAGGAGGCCCCACGGATCGAGCCGGCGTGGTTGGCCCCGATACGAGAACTCGATCGTCGATCGGCTCGCGACGGCCGAGCGGATGACCGGCAGCTCCGGGCGATCGGGGACGACGGCCGAGACCGACGGGCGCTCCTCGCCGAGCGTCCCCCCGAGCTTCCAGATCGCCTCCTGGCCGGCTGCCGAGCCGGTACGCACCGCGGCGACGGCGACCTGCAGCGCCCGCATCTCGTCGGGGTCGAGTTCGAGATCGGCGAGTTCGTACGCCCGTCGGTCGATCCGGTAGACGGTCTGGCCGGCGTACGGTCCGCCGCCGACGATGTCGGTCTCGATCGGCACGCCGATGTCGCGAAGCGCCGCCTTGTCACGTTCGAACGACGCCCGACGGGCCTGATCGGCCTGCGGGTACTGGCCCGACGAGTTCGCCGGCGATCTGCACCAGACTCAAGGGTTGGTTGGTCTCGAGGAGCAGCGCCAACAGGTTCGTCAGGCGCTCGACCCGGTCGACCATCGGCAGCGCTCGTCGTCGTCAGGTCGGCGTCGATCGCGTCACGCACCGCGGCCACGACCTCGTCGGCCGACGCGCCGGGCGTGAGCACCTTGGCGACACCCGTGGCGAGCAACTCCTCGACGTCGTGGCTCGGCACGATGCCGCCGACGATCACCGGGATGTCGACGCCGCGCTCACGCAACTTGTCGACCACCAACGGCGCCAACGTCATGTGCGCGCCCGACAACATCGACAGCCCGATGGCATCGACATCCTCGTCGACCGCGGCTGCAGCGACCGTGTCGGGGGTCTGGAACAGGCCGGTGTAGATCACCTCGTACCCGGCATCGCGCAGGATCCGCGCCACGATCTTGACACCACGATCGTGGCCGTCGAGGCCGACCTTCGCGACGAGAATCCGTTCCCCTGCCATCAGCGTCGACTGTCGATCAAAGCTGCAGCGACTTGGTCTGGAGGAACTCCTCGATGCCGTACGGGCCGTTCTCGCGGCCGTAGCCGGACTGCTTGTACCCGCCGAACGGAGCGGCGATGTTGAACGAGCCGCCGTTCACGTCGACCGCACCAGTACGCATCCGACGAGCCACCGCGATGGCTCGTTCCTGATCGGCCGACCACACACCGCCCGACAGCCCGTAGAGGCTGTCGTTGGCGATGCGCACGGCATCGTCGTCGTCGTCGTAGCCGATGACGACGAGCACGGGGCCGAAGATCTCCTCCTGCGCGACGGTCATGTCGTTGGTGACGTTGGCGAGCACGGTCGGCTTGACGAAGTAGCCGGTCTCGTGGCCCTCGGGCTTGCCGAGGCCACCGGCGGCGACGACCGCGCCTTCGTCGATGCCCTTCTGGATGTAGCCCTGCACGCGGTCCCACTGGGCCTGCGAGATCAGCGGTCCGAGGTGCATGCCCTCCTTCGTCGGGTCGTCGACCTGCATGTTCTCGGCAGCGGCGGCGGCGATGGCGACGGCCTCGTCGTACCGGCTGTTCGGAACGAGCATGCGGGTGTGCGCCGTGCAGGTCTGGCCGGAGTTCAGGTAGGCAGGCGAAGATGCCACGCGGGATCACCGCGGCGAAGTCGGCGTCGTCGAGGATGATGTTCGCCGACTTGCCGCCCAGCTCCAGCGCGACGCGCTTGACGCTGCCGGCGGCGGCTGCGGCGACCTGCTTGCCGGCGCGGGTGGAGCCGGTGAAGCTGACCATGTCGATGCCCGGGTGCTCGGAGATCGCCGCACCGACGACGGGGCCGGTACCGGTGACCAGGTTGAAGACGCCGGCCGGAAGGCCGATCTCGTGGACGATCTCGGCGAGGATGAACGCGTTGAGCGGGGCAACCTCGGACGGCTTGAGCACGAAGGTGCAGCCGGCGGCGAGCGCGCCGCCGAGCTTGCAGATGATCTGGTGCAGCGGGTAGTTCCACGGGGTGATCGCACCGACGACGCCGACCGGCTCCTTCACGACGAGGCTGTTGCCGATCGTCTCTTCGAACTCGAAGGTGTCGAGCAGCGTGGCGTAGGTCTGCATGTTGCCGGCAGGGCAAGCCGGCCTGGATCATGGTCGACCACGTGATCGGCATGCCGACCTCGCCGGAGATGACCTCGGCGATCTCGGGCGAACGCGCCTGCAGCGCCTCGTTGAGCCGGATCATGTACTTCTGGCGCTCCTCGACCGGCGTGGCGGCCCAGCCGTCGAACGCCCGACGGGCAGCGGCGACGGCCTTGTCGACGTCGCTGGCGGTGCCTTCGGGGATCGAGCCCATCACCTGTTCGGTGCCGGCGTTGATGACCTCGATACGGCCGGTTCCGTCGGAGGGGACCCAGGCACCGTCGATGTAGATGTTGGAGTAGTCGCGCATCCTCTCAGTCTGACGCATCTCGCCGTCAGCACTGCAACCGAGCGGCCGGCGGGACCGTAGCCGACCCCGGCAACGGCCCGGGTTCAGCTGAGTTTCATGAACAGGCGCTCGAGTTCGTCGGCGTCCATGTCCGGCTCGGCGTCGGAGTTCGGGTCGGCCGTCGCGCAGTGACGCATGCCGGCGACGACGAGGCGGTAACCGACCCGGTCGAGCGCGGCCTTGCACGCCGAGAGCTGCGTGACGATGTCACGACAGTCCTGGCCCTCTTCGATCATCCGCTGGATGCCGCGCACCTGGCCCTCGAGACGGCGCAAGCGCTTCACGACATCGTCGTTGACTTCCTCGGGGAATCGCATCCCCACAGCGTACCCCTCCCGGTATCCCCTCCCGGTATCCCCCCACGTCCGCCGAAATTCTCCTCCAGCTCGCGCGCTGAGCGCGCACTGGGAGCGAATTTCGGGACTGGGGGGACGGGGGCTGGTCAGCGGTGGTGGCGGTACCAGGCGATGAGGGCGTTCGTGGACGAGTCGTGGGCGGCCGGGTTCGGGTCGCCGGTGAGTTCGGGGGTGATCAGGTTCGCCAGCTCCTTGCCGAGTTCGACACCCCACTGGTCGTAGCTGTTGACCCCCCAGATCGTGCCCTGCACGTGCACGATGTGTTCGTACAGCGCGATCAACTGCCCGAGCACCGACGGCGTGAGTTGGTCGGCGAGGATCACCGTGTTGGGTCGGTTGCCGTCGAACTGCCGGTACGGCTCGTCGGCAGCGGCGTCGCGGCCGAACGCCAGGGCTTCGGACTGCGCGATCAGGTTCGCCATCAGCAGGTCGTGATGGTCCTGGAACGGGTGGTGCGGCCTGGCGAAACCGATGAAGTCGACCGGGACGATCCGGGTGCCCTGGTGCAGGAGTTGGTAGAACGCGTGCTGTCCGTTGGTGCCGGGCTCACCCCACACGACGGGGCCGGTGTCGCCGGCGACCGAGGTGCCGTCGAGGCGGACCGACTTGCCGTTGGACTCCATGTCGAGCTGTTGCAGGTACGCAGGGAACCGACCCAGCTCCTCGGCGTACGGCAGGACCGCCTTGGTGGCCGACCCGAGCACGTTGGAGTTCCACACGCCGAGCATGGCCATGATGACCGGGGCGTTCTCGGCGAGAGGCGCCGTTCGGAAGTGCTGGTCGACACGGTGGAACCCGTCGAGGAACTCAGCGAAGCGCTCCGGCCCGATCGAGATCATCAACGACAATCCGATGGCCGAGTCGACCGAGTAACGCCCGCCCACCCAGTCCCAGAACCCGAACATGTTGGCGGTGTCGATGCCGAACTCGGCGACCCGTTCGGCATTCGTCGACACCGCCACGAAGTGATCGGGGACGGCTGCCTCGCCGAGCGCATCGACGAGCCACGATCGCGCGGTGCGGGCGTTGGTGAGCGTCTCGATCGTGCCGAACGTCTTCGACGCGACGATGAACAGCGTCGACGCCGGGTCCGAGCCGGCGAGCACTGCGGCGATGTCGGCACCGTCGACGTTCGAGACGAACGAACAACGCAGGCGCTCGTGTCGGTACGCCTCGAGTGCCCGGTACGCCATCGCCGGGCCGAGGTCGGAGCCGCCGATGCCGATGTTCACGACGTGGGTGATGCGCTCGTCGGCGCGGACGCGGTCGGCGAACGCTGACATCTGGTCGAGCACGGCGTGGACGGCGGGCACCACGTCGACACCGTCGACGACCATCGACGAGGTACGCGGCGCACGGAGGGCAACGTGCATCACTGCCCGGTCCTCGGTGACGTTGATGTGCTCGCCGGCGAACATCGCATCACGACGACCTTCGACCCCGGCGCCGCTGGCGACCTCGATCAGGCCCGCGAACACCGCGTCGTCGACGAGCTGTTTCGACCAGTCGATGCGCAGGTCGCCGACCTCGACCACGAATCGATCCGCTCGACCCGGGTCGGCGGCGAAGAGCTCGCGCAGGTGCGGTGTGCGGGGAAGATCGCGAAGTGCCCGGAGCGCAACGGCGGAGTCCATGCCACGCGACGCTACTGGCCCCGTCGATCCGCCGCCGAGGAACGGGACCCGCGGGATCACTCCTCGCGGGTCGTCGACGGGACGTCAGCCACCGCCGCGGGATCGACGAAGACCCAGGTGCCCGAACGGCGGAGCCGGTCGACCGGGAGATCGGGATCACCCGACAGCCAGCGCGCGACCATCGGCGCCTTCGACCGCCCGAAGGTCAGCACGAGACGGGACCGGGCCCGGTTGACCACCGAGGGCGTGAGCGTCATGCGCCGGAACCCGTTGAAGTCACCGACCAGCTCGCACGGCCGGTGGCTCTCGACGACGGGATCACCGGGCGGCCACGACGCCGTGTGACCGTCGTCGCCGAGGCCGAGATGCACCACGTCGAAGCGCTCGGGCAGTCCCGCGGCGTACCGCCGGGCGGCCGCTCGCAGATCCCGGGCGGTCACGGGCATCAGCTCCACCGACGCGGGGATCGGATCGAGTTGAGCGGCATTGCGGCCCGGATCGCCATCCGGCGCGATCCGCTCGTCGACCTGCCACACCCTGATGTGCTCCCAGGGCACCTCCTCGCCCAGCAGCGCATCGAACATCGGGGGCGCCGAAGTGCCACCGCTGAGCGCCAGGGTCGCCGAACCGCGTCGCCGCACGGCGTCGCGCAGGCGGCGCGCCAGCCAGACCCCGGCACTCGCCGCGGGATCGTCGCTGACGCGGAGTTCCATGGCCGCCACGGTACGCGGTCCCGACACCGCCTCATGGGCCGTCGGCAACCGCTTGGCGCAGAACCACGCCCGGTCCGTACCGTGCGAATCGATACTCTACGAAGCGATGTCCGACCGGTCGAGTTCCGCCACGATCGACGCGGCCGACGAGCTGTCGGGTGGCCGCAGCGTGCGCCGGGGGGTGCAGCTCGGCGTTGCCGCCTACCTGATGTGGGGCCTGCTCACCATCTACTGGAAGCAGCTCACGATGTTCGACGCGTTCGAACTGATCGCCTGGCGGATGATGTGCGCCGGCGTGGTGATGGCGATCATCGTGACCATCCGCCGCACCTGGCCGAACATCATCGGCGCCCTGCGCGATCCCGGAGTCGCCCGGCGGCTCGTACTCGCCGCACTGCTCATCACGGTCAACTGGGGCGCCTACGTGTGGGCGGTCACCAACGACCGGGTGGTCGAGACGGCACTGGGCTATTTCATCGCGCCGCTCGCCACGATGGCCATCGGGGTGTTCGTCCTGAAGGAGCAGCCGACGACCGCTCAGCGCGTCGCGTTCGCCTGCGCGGCGGTTGCCGTTGCCATCCTCACCGTGTCGTACGGCCGGCCACCGTGGATCGCGCTCGTGATCGCCGGGTCGTGGAGTGTCTACGGGCTGACGAAGCGACGGGTGCCGCTCGGCGCCGTCGACAGCCTCGCGGGCGAGACGTTCGTGCTGTTCGTCCCCGCGGCGCTCGCCGTCGTCGCGTTCTCGATGCACGACGGCAGCGTTGCGCAGTCCGCCGATCCGCGCGAATGGATGCTCGTGCTCTGTTCGGGCCTGGTCACCGCGGTGCCGCTGATGCTGTTCGCCGCCGCCGCGAAGTCCGTGCCGTTCACGTTGCTCGGCCCGCTCAACCTGCTCGTTCCGATCATCAACTTCGGGCTCGGCTGGCTGATCTACGACGAGCCGATGCCCGCCGAGCGCCTGGTCGGATTCGCATGGGTCTGGGTGGCGCTCGGCGTGGTGACGTGGGACCGCATCACCTCGTATCGGCGGGGCACGGCCGTCACGGCAGTCGCCTGAGCTACCGTCACCGCATGCATCAGGTCGTCCGTACCGCCCGCTGGCCGGCCCTCGCGACCATCGCTGTGCTGGCGATGTCCGGCTGCTTCACGTCGACCTCCGACTACCGCGAGAAGGCCGAGGCGTTCATCGTCGAGGATGCCGGAGTGGCCGACGGGCTCGGCGTGGCACTCGTGTCGGCGACGTGCGCCGAGCCGGTCGATCAGGAGGTCGGCACGACCTTCACCTGCACTGCGATCGACGAGAACGGCGACACGTGGGGCTTCGAGGTGGAGATCGCCGAGTCGAACCGCATCGACGTGAGCGTGTCGGACCGCCCCTGACGCAGCGTCAGGGAGCGGTGATCCTCCTGATTCAGGGGGTGTAGGTCCCGAGTGAGCCGTTGTAGTCCTTGACCTCACCCGCAGCCGAGAAGGCCTTGGAGGCGGCCGACCACTGCACCAGTTGGGTGCCCTCGGCGAAGAACGCATCCTCCGCGTCCATCGACGTGGTGTAGCCGTCGACGAGCAGCGCCGGCGTGTAGTCGATGTTCCGGGCGGCGTTCACGATGCCGGCGCGGCTGTAGTCACCGGCCTCCAGGGCCTGCTGTGCCACATAGGTCGCCAGTTCCATCGACAGCCATCCGGCGAGAGCCGACTGGTCACCCGCGTTCGTTTCCGGTGCATATGTCGCCATCGCGTCGAGGAAGGTCTGCACGGCCTCGTCGTCCGCGTACTCGGGACTGAGCACGAACTTCGCGTTGCTCGAGGTGTACACGCCATCACTGCCACCGTTGGTGACGAGCACGTCGAAGAAGAGGGGGTTGGCGCACGTCGCCGTCATGTAGACCTGCGGGGCGAAGTCGGGGTTCGCCGCCTTCGCGTTGCCCAACTCGGTCATGAAGGCGCTGCACTGGGTCCCCGATGGCACGGCGAGGATCGCGTCGGGGTTCGCCTGCACGAGGTTGGTCATCTGACCACTCGGTGCACCGCTGTCGGACACGTCGATCGTTTCCTCGGCCACGATCTCGATGCCCAGTTCGGCAGCCAGCTCCGTGAAGGCATCGACGTAGGCGAGGCCGAACTCGGTGTTCACGTAGAACAACGCGACCGTCGCACCCTCGCCGAACTCCTCGGCGACATGGTCGGCCCAGAGTCGCGACTCGATGGCATACGGCACGAGGAGACCCGTGGTCCACGGATACTCGTCGATGTTCCCGAATGCCGACGCACCGGTGGCCGACCAGAGTTGTGGGATGCACTGAGCGTTCAGGTCCGGCTGCACCGCGATGTTGTTCGGCGTACCGACCACTCCGGCGAGCATCGTGACCTGATCGTCGAAGACGAGCTCGTCGACGTTCACCTTGGTCTTGTCAGGGGCGTACTCGTCGTCCTTGACGACGAGTTCGACCGGCTTGCCCTCGATACCGCCGAATTCCGCGTTGAAGTAGTCGATGTACGCCTGCTGGCCGGCGGCGAGCGGTGCGAACACTGCTGCGGGGGCACCGGAGAGCGGGAGCGATGTGCCGATCTTGAGCACGTCGATCGGCGCAGTCGCCGCCCCGGGGTCGTCGCACGCCTCGGTGTCGACGACGTACACGGCACCGGAGCCACCGGCGTCGGTGGACTCGGGTGCGTCCGTGGACTCGGGTGCATCGGTCGACTCCGGTGCATCGGTCGACTCGGGCGTGGCGCTCGGAGCCTCCGTGGCATCCGGCGCCTCGGTGTCCGTCGACGTGGAATCGTCACTGCCGCAGGCAGCGAGCACGAGCGCTCCGGCGGCGGCGAACGCGAGCATCTTCTTGGTCCTGACCATGGTCAGTTCCCCCTCTGTGTGGGTGGTCGAGTGCCGTTCAACGCCGGGTCACGGGACGGTTCCGGGCGGATCCTGCTCGGCCGGCCCGGTGACGTCGGCAGCATTGATGCTAAGTGCCGCGTGCTCCCCGCTCGTAGAGTCCTCCTCCTCTAACCGCGCCGTCGTCGGCACCGCATCGACCTCGGCGACCACCGGGATCCGCGGGACCACCTGGACGACCTTCGAACGCCACATCCGCATCGTGCCCACCGCCCCGAACGGCACGAATCGGGCGAACAGGATGAGCATGACGCCGAATGTCACGCCGCCCAGCCCGTTGATCTTCGTGCCCGACTCGACGAACCACCCGAGGAAGATGCTGTTCGACGGGTCCTCTCCGATGCTGCGGGCGTAATCGTTCACGAAGACGTAGAACATGGCGCCGACGAACGGTCCCCAGTTCTGGGCGGCGCCGCCGACCACGAGCGCCACGAGGAGCGTGACCGAACCGAACAGCCCGAACAGTGGGACGTCGGCTTCCACGAGCGTCAGTTTGAGGGCGTACAGACTCCCGGCGACACCGGCGATCGCACCGGACAGGCCGAAGACCAGCGTCTTGGTGGTGAAGAGATTGACGCCCATCACCGCGGCAGCGGTCTCGTTGTCACGCACAGCCACCATCGCGCGACCGATCCGGCTGCGCAGCAGGCCGGCCGACAGGATCGACACGACGACGAGGATGGCGAGCGACAGGTAGAAGAACCAGGTGACGAGGTCAGCGCGTCCGTCGAGGCCGGTCCACGACGGCGGCAGGTAGTTGAATCCCTTGATGCCGGTGGCGCCACCGGTCACGCCGGAGAACTCGTCGTACTTGAAGATCGCCCGCACGGCCTCGGTGAACACCAGGGTCACGAGTGCCAGGTAGATGCCCTTGAGCCGCAACGCCGGGATGCCCACCACCATCCCGATGAGGAAGCAGACGACCGCTGCGGCCAGCAACGTCCAGCCCGGAGTCCACACGTTTCCCTCGAGGAACGGTGTCCAGATCCTGCCCGTCACGAGCGTCGCGGAGGTGAATGCGCCGATCGCGAAGAATGCCGCATGGCCGAGCGAGAGCTGTCCGGTGTAGCCCGTGATGAGGTTGAGGCCGGTCACCGCGATGGCGATGATCAACGCGTCGACGAGCAGGCCGAGGCCCGAGCGGCTCCATTCGTTGACGGCGCGGTACATGAAAAGTCCGACGCCACCGAAGAGCACGACGCGGCCCACCCAGTTCTGCCAGCTGCCTCGTGCGTAGCGGAGGGGAACTCGCATCACACGCGCTCCACTCGCTCGGACCCGAAGAGGCCGGATGGTCGAATGAGCAGGACCGCGAGCAGGATCACGAGCATCACGGGGAACAACATGTCGGCACCGAGGAAGCCGACATAGCCGACGATGAAGGCCTCGGTGACGCCGATGAGCAGACCACCGACGACTGCGCCGACCGGCGAGTCCAGTCCGCCGAGCACTGCCGCCACGGACGCGAGGAGGAACGGTCCGAGCATCAATGTCCCGCTCAGGCCGGCCGACGGCGCCAGCAGTGCTGCGGCGAGCACCCCGATCGATCCGGCGAGCCCCCATCCGACCAGCAGGATGCTTCCGACCCGCATGCCGACCAGGTTGGACGATTCCTGGTTGTTGGCCACCGCTCGCATCGCGAGGCCGATCTTGGTCTTGGTGAACATGACCCACAGCAGCAGCAGCACCACGACGAGCACGCCGATCGTGCCGAGTCGGGCCACGCGCACCGGGGCTCCGAGCACGGTGACGAAGCTGTCGGCATCGTTGGGGAAGATGCTGGGCAGGGAGCGGGCGTCGATGCCCCAGATCATGGCGACGAGCTGGTTGATGGCGAGGAAGACACCGATCAGCGCGACGATCACGGCGCCGGGGTTGCGGTGCTCGATTGGTCGCACGACGATCCGCTCGACCCCGGCCGAGACGAGGAAACCGACCCCCATCGCCAGCAGGATCGACAACCAGACGGGCAGGCCGCCCAGGGTGAGGGTCGACACCACGAACGCCCCCATCGTGCCGATCTCGCCCTGTGCGAAGTTGAGCTGACCCGTGGACCGGAAGACGACGACGAGGGCGAGGGCCAGCAGTGCGTAGATCGATCCGTCGGCGAGCCCGTTGACCATGCGCTCGATGAACAGCGACATCAGCTCACCACCCCGAGGTACGCCTCTTTGATCGTGTCGTCGGCGAGCAGTTCGTCGCCGGTTCCCGTCGCGACGATCGACCCCGTCTCGAGCACGTACGCCCGATCGGCGAGCGCGAGCGCCATCCCGGCGTTCTGCTCGACCACGAGCAGCGACATGCCGTGGTCGTCGCGCAGTGAACCGAGCACCTTGAACAGCTCCTTCGTGATGAGGGGTGCGAGCCCCAGACTCGGTTCGTCGCACAGCAGCAGCTTCGGGCGGCTCATCATGGCGCGAGCGACGGCGAGCATCTGTTGCTCGCCTCCGGACAGGGATCCGGCCTTCTGGTCACGGCGCTCCGCGAGCCGGGGGAACAACCCGTACCACTGGTCGAGGTCTGCGGCGATCGAGCCCTTCAACGTGTAGCCACCCGCGAGCAGGTTGTCCTCGACGGTGAGATCGGTGAAGGTGCCACGCCCCTGCGGGACCTGCGAGATCCCGGAGCGCACGATCGCATCCGGCTTGGCGCTCGAGATCTCCACACCCGCGAACTCGACGTGACCGTGGCGGGGAATCAACCCCGACACCGCACGCATGGTCGTGGTCTTGCCGGCCCCGTTCGCCCCGAGGATCACCACGATCTCCCCCGCCCCGACGGTGAAATCGATGTGATGCAGCACTTCGACGGGCCCGTAGCCGGCGGACATGCCCGTCACCGAGAGCAGGGCGTCGGCGCTCATGCCGGTGTTCCCAGGTACGCCTCGATCACACGGGGATCGCGTTGGACCTCGCTCGGAAGGCCCTCGGAGATCTTCCGACCGAACTCCATCGCGATCACCCGGTCGGAGATTCCCATCACCATCCCCATGTGGTGTTCCACCAGCAGCACCGTGAGGCCCCATTCGTCACGAACGCGACGAATGGTGTGGGCGAGTTCGTCGACTTCGTGGTGGGTCAGGCCGGCGGCCGGCTCGTCGAGCAGGAGCAGCTTCGGATGCGCCGCCAGGGCCCTCGCCAGCTCGAGCCGCTTCAACGTGCCGAAGGGCAGCCCGGCTGCGGGGTGGAACGCCAGGTCCTCGAGCCCGAGCGCGCGCAGGATCCGGTATGCATCGGCCGCCAGGGCACGTTCCTCCTTGGCTGCCCCGATGCGCGTCATCGCCCGCACGAAACCGACCCTGCCCAGGTGATGTGCGCCCGTCATCGTGTTCTGGAGCAGCGTCATCGTCGGGAACAGGGCCAGATTCTGGAAGGTCCGCGAGATCCCCAGCCCCGCAATGCCGTGGGGAGCAACGGCGAGCAGATCGTGTCCGTCGAAACGCAACCGTCCGCGAGTCGGGTCGTAGATGCGGCTGACGATGTTGAACATCGTCGTCTTGCCGGCGCCGTTGGGGCCGATCAATCCGAGGATCTGTCCCTCCTCGATGTCGAACGAGAGCCCGTCCAACGCGATGATTCCCCCGAACGAGACGGAGATGTCATCGACTTCGAGCAACGCCACGGTGTCCTCCACTCGATCGTCATCCGCGTACGTCACCGACCGTAGCAGCGCGTGACCGACCGGCGAACTTCCGCCAGCGTGCGTCGAGTAAGAAGGTGGTGAAGGCCGGCCCGGCGCCGTTGGCCGGGGCCTCCGTCGCTCTAGCATCGACTCATGGCGTCGGGCCGAATCATCGCACTGGTCGTGGCCGGCGCGACCGTGCTCGCCGCCTGCGGCGTCGATCCCGGGGTCACCGCTCAACGGGCCGACCAGCTGGGCTCCGGCTCCCACGGTCATCGATCCGGGGACACCGCCGTCCGCGAGCGACCCCGCAGTTCCGACCGATCCGGCGCCGACCGATCCACCGACCGATCCACCGACCACGACACCTCGACCGACGGTCAGCGTTCCCGCCGATCCCGCGGCCATCGATTTCGGGCCCGACAAGCCGTCGAAGACCTACGACGAGTTCCTGTTGGCCGTGATCACCGACCTCGAGGCGTGGTGGGCGGAGCAGTACCCGTTGATCTACGACGAGCGGTTCGAGCCACTCGAGGGCGGCGTGTACGCCGCATATCCTGACCGGCCCGACGACATCCCCGGTTGCGGGACACCCTCGACGACCTATCAGGAGGTCCAGCAGTACGTCGCCTTCTACTGCGGGGTCGGCGACTTCCTGGTGTACGACGACAGCGACGACGGCCTGTTGGCGCAGTTGGCGAACGACTACGGTCCCGGCACCATCGGCACGGTCTTCGCTCACGAGTTCGGCCACGCGATCCAGCTGCGGTCCGGCAACCTCGATCGGGCACTGCCGACCATCCTCACCGAGCAGCAGTCCGACTGCTTCGCCGGCGCCTGGACCGCTCGGGCGGCACGGGGCGAGTCACCGACGGTGCGATACAGCGACAGCGACGTGACCGCCGGATTGATCGCCATGACCAAGGTGAGCGATCCCGTCGGCATCGACCAGTTCACCGAAGGTGGCCACGGATCGGGCTTCGACCGGGTCGGCGCCTTCCAGGTGGGGTTCACCGAAGGCCCCGAACGTTGTGCCGAGATCCTCGACGATCCACTCCCGCTCGTCCCGAACCAGTTCACGAGCTTCGACGACCAGACGAGCCTCGGCAACGCACCGTTCGGCTACGCCCAGGACGACCTGCTCGGCTTCCTCCCCGACGACTTGAACCTCTACTGGGACCGACAACTCGCCGACGAGATCCCGGCCATGGGTCCGCTGGAACTCACCGTCGTGCGCTCCGCGAGCGAATCCGACTGCGCCGACCTCCGAGGAGATCTCGCTCGAGGCACGGCACTGTGTCCTGCCACGGGCGAGGTCGTCGTGAACGAGCCGGCGGCCCTCGACCTCTACCGATCACTCGGCGACTTCTCGATCGGCTACCTGCTGGGTTCCGCATGGAGCGAAGCGGTCCAGGCGGCACTCGGATCCGACCTCACCGGCGAGGCCCGGGCACTGGTGAACGACTGCCTCACCGGCGGCTGGGTCCAGACCGTGATCCTCGTCGACACCCCCAACGGCCTCGACCTCCCTCGGCCGCGGGCGGAGGGCCGCACCTCCACCGTCTCCGCGGGTGATCTCGACGAGGCGATCCAGGCACTGCTCCTCGTGGCCGATCCCGGCAACGAGGACAACGTCGTGGGCAGCGCCTTCGAGAAGATCGCCGCGTTGCGCACCGGGGTCATCGAGGGCACCGACGCGTGCCTCGCCGAACTCTGAGCGCGCCGTCAGCGACCCGTCAGCGACCTCAGTCAGCCAGCCGTCGAGCAGACGGCCCAGCTCGACCGGGCGATCACCCTGCACGCTGTGGCCCGCGCCGTCGACCACTTCGACGACGAGATCGGGCTGGCGGCGGCGGGCCTCGGCGACGTCGTCGTCGTCGACGACCGGCGACAACGAACCCCGCACGAGCATCATCGGACACCTGATCGCCTCGAAGTGGTCCCACATCGGCGACAGCTGATCGTCGGCAATCGTGGCGTCGGACGCAGCGGTGTCACCCTCGGCGCTGGAGCGGGCTCGGCTGCCGCGGTCGTACCGCCACACCCAGGACCCGTCCGGGAGTTGCCGCGCGTTGTGGAGGATCCCACGCCGCAGCGACGACTCCGAGCGGGTCGGGTTGAATTCCATCGTGCGGGCGAGCAGATCGTCGAAGCTGGCGAACGACTGCGGGCCGTCGACGAAATCGGTGACCGCCTTGGTCTTCGCCGCGTTCACGCCGGGTGTGATGTCGACCATCACGAGCGATGCCACGAGGGCCGGGTGGCGCACGGCCAGTTCCATTGCCGTCATCCCACCCAGCGACATCCCGACGACCACACGGGCCTTCGGGGCGAGTTCGGCGACGACGACCGCGAGATCGTCGGCCATGTTCATCGGGCTGTACGCCCCGTCGGCGCGCCACCCGGAGTGCCCGTGGCCGGGAAGGTCGACCGCCAACGTGGGCCGACCGAGACAGAGCGCGACGGTGTCCCACGTGTGCGCGTTCTGCGCGCCGCCGTGCACGAGCACCAACTCGGGCGTCGTGTCACCCCAGCGCAGCGCGCTGACCGTGCGGGGGCCGTCGCCGTCGGCGGCCACCACGGTGTCGACTCGCTCGACCGTGGGCACCTCGGCGACGGTGAGCGCGAACTCGGAGATGTTCTCGTGGAAGAGGCCGAATTCGTCGTAGTCGATCACGGCACTCACGTTGCCACGTCAGGCCCGGTCCGGCCGATGCGAGGCAATCGCGATGCATCAGGGGCCGCCGGGAGCCTCCACGGCTGCGGCCGGCTCCAGCGTGGTGGTGGTCGTCGCAGCGGCGGTCGTCGTGGTCGCGGGCGGCGTGGTCGTCGGCGGCACCGTGGTGGAGGGTGGAACCAGCGTCGTCGTGGTCGTGGTGGTGCTCGTGGTCGACGACGTCGTGGTCGAGTAGTCGGGGTCGATGCGGTTGAAGTACGGCTTCTGGGCGCCGTACGCCTCCGGCTCCTTCACGCCGTCGAACACGAAGACCTGGTCGCCGACCGACACGAGATCCTGGAACGACGGCGACAGTGACAACGGGATGCGGATGCAACCGTGCGAGGCGGGCTGCAGCGGCACGTTGAGCGCACCGTGCACGGCGATCCCGTAGTTGAAGTACACCGGATCCCACATGCCGCCCAGCGAACCCTGACGGACACCTTCGACCATCCGCGTGTAGTTGAAGACCCCGCCCGGTGTGATCGACTTGCCGCACTCGCCGCGCACGAGCGGTTCGTCGCCGGGGTTGTTGTACTCGCCGGGGCTGATCGTGACCTCCTCGCACCAGTCCTCGTTGTCGCCACTCGACATGTGGCTGATCATCACCGGCACGTCGTTCTGGAACACGGCGATGACCTGTTCGGGCAGGTAGATCTCGGTGTGATTCGGTGTCGAATCGGTGCGCCGGGGCTGGATCACGAACGGGTCCTGCATGTCGGTCCACATGTCGGGCGTCACGGCGCCGGTCGGCTCGTCGAACGGGACGCCGAGCACGAGCTTCTCGTACGCCCAGACCGAGCGTCGCGTCTCGTCGCCGAAGTACCCGTCGATCGGCCCGGGCCAGAAGCCGAGATCGGTCAGTCGCTGTTGGACCTCGGCGACGTCGTCGCCGGCCATGCCCTTGGAGAGCGTTCGAGAGAGCACCGTCTTGGTGACCGGCACAGCGGTCTCGACCGTTGCGATCACGTCGACCGACGCAGGTACCGAATTGGCGAATGCGACCGACTCGGCGGTGACCGCAGGAGCCGACTCGTCGCCGCCTCCACCCCCGAGCGCCACGCCGGCGACGACGACGATGGCCAGCAGGCCGCCGGCGGCCGCGGCGGGCAGCCACTTTCGGGCTTCGGGTGAGAGGAGGGGTCGGTCGTTCACGGATCAGATGGCGGTTTCGGGGGTCCGACCGGCGGCGGGTGCGCACACGCTACCAACGTCGTACGCGCTCGTGGCCGCGGCCCCACCCGGTGTTCGCGTCCGACCGGTCCCGGCCGTTCGGCGGCGCCCGGAGGCGATCAGCGACGGTCGATGACGGGCTCGATGTTCTCCAGGTCGCCACGGAGTTCCCACATCTCCCTGAGGATCGTGGTGATCACCGAGGGCGAGCTCAGCGTCGACACGCCGCGGGTGCGCGGGAAGTAGTCGACGCCGAACTGCAGCATCTCGTAGCCGAGCCTGGTGGCGCGAATGACGAGCTCGGCATCGATGAACGACCCCTCGCTGCGCAGTTCGACATGGTCGAACACCCTCGCTCGACAGAGCTTGAACGCGAAGTTGATGTCGCGGGCCTTGACATCGAACAGCGTACGGATCAGCAGGTTGTAGACGAAGGTGTAGACCGACCGCAGATAGCCCTCGCCGGTGCGATCGAACCGATAGGCGCTCACGATGTCGGCGTCGTACTCACGCAGGAGCCGCACCGCACGTGGGAGCTCGTACATGTCGAACGGCAGATCGGCGTCGGTGTACAGGATCAGGTCGCCGGTCGCCGTGGCGAACCCGGTCTTCATCGCCCCGCCCAACTTGCGGTTGACCGGGTGGTGCACCACCCGGACCCGAGGATCCTCGAGGGCCAGACGGTCGGCGATCTCGCCGGTGGAGTCCGTCGATGCGTCGTCGACGACGATGAGTTCGTAGTCGCCGATGTCGCCGGACTCGAGCAGTCGTTCGCACGCCCGGCGGCCGGCGACCAGGGCTCGTTCGGCGTACTCCTCCTCGTTCCACATGGGATAGAAGATCGAGAGCTTCTCGAACGGCTCGCCGAGGGTCGGATCCAGAGACATTGCGCCGCAGGGTAGCTGGCAGCGACCACGGCCCGGCCTCGCCGCGGAGCGCAGCGCAACGGCGCCCGACACCACGTAGTGTTCAGCGCCGTGTCGGATGTCGAACCGCCCAGGACATTCGCACCGCCGGTCGACGGCGCAGCGATCCCCGAACCACCCTCCGGTCTGTCGGGGTCGGGTCCGGAAAGACCGGACGGTCTGCCGGCGGCGGCCGGCACGCGCCGGGCGCGAGTCGGCGAACTGACACCGGCCTGGCGGATCGCCGTGATCGTCACGTGGGTCGGGGCGTTCCTGGCGTATCTCGCCGTGTGGAAGGCGAGCGAGGAGATCGGGATCGCCACGTGGTGGCTCGGGCCGAGCTCGCAGCCCGAACCGATGTACATCCGGTTGATCCCGTTCGCCGTCGTCGCGGTGTTCGGCATCCTCGCCAGCTACAACGTCAGACGGCTGCCGTGGATCAGCCTGGCGGGCTCCGGCGTGCTCGCCCTGATCGCCATCCCCGATCTGTCGCGTTCGACCGGCCTGGCCGCGATCGAGTTCGCGATCGCCGCTGCGGTCGCACTGGTCTCGCTCGGCTCGTTCACCGGGATGTACCGGGCTGCGGCACCCGACGCCGACCGGTAGCGTCGTCGCCCATGCCCGACACGTCGTCCAGCGGTTCCGCGTCCAACGCAAAAGTCCTGATGTCGCTTCCCGTCGGCGAACGGGTGGGCATCGCCTTCTCCGGCGGCCTCGACACGTCCGCCGCGGTGGCCTGGATGCGCGATCGCGGGGCGATCCCGTACACCTACACCGCCGACCTCGGCCAGTACGACGAGCCCGAACTCGACACGGTGCCCGACCGGGCCAAGGTCTACGGCGCCGAGGAGGCCCGACTCGTCGACTGTCGCGACGAACTCGTCCGCGAGGGGCTGATCGCGCTCCAGTGCGGCGCGTTCCACATCACGACGGCCGGCAAGACCTACTTCAACACCACCCCGCTCGGTCGGGCGGTGACCGGCACGCTGCTGGTGCGGGCCATGCAGGACGACGGCGTCGACGTGTGGGGCGACGGCTCGACGTACAAGGGCAACGACATCGAGCGCTTCTATCGCTACGGCCTGCTCGTGAACCCGAACCTGCGGATCTACAAGCCGTGGCTCGACCCGACGTTCGTCGACGAACTCGGTGGCCGCCAGGGAATGAGCGAATTCCTCGTCGCCAAAGGGTTGCCGTACCGCGACTCGGTCGAGAAGGCCTACTCCACCGACGCCAACATCTGGGGTGCGACCCACGAGGCGAAGTCGCTCGAAGAACTCGCCACGAGCATGGAGATCGTCAACCCGATCATGGGTGTGGCCCACTGGGACCAGAACGTCGAGATCGCCACCGAGGACGTGTCGGTGCGCTTCGAGGAGGGGTGGCCCGTGGCCATCAACGGCGAGTCGTTCACCTCCCCGGTCGATCTCGTCATGGAGGCCAACGCCATCGGCGGCCGCCACGGGCTCGGCATGAGCGACCAGATCGAGAACCGGATCATCGAGGCCAAGAGTCGCGGCATCTACGAGGGTCCGGCGCTGGCGCTGCTGCACATCTGCTACGAGCGCCTCGTCACGGGCATCCACAACGAGAACACGATCGAGAACTACCGCACCATGGGTCGCCGCCTCGGGCGTCTGCTGTACGAGGGTCGCTGGTTCGACCCGCAGAGTCTCATGTTGCGTGAGCCGCTGCTGCGCTGGGTCGGCTCGGCGGTCACCGGCGAGGTCACGGTTCGGCTGCGTCGCGGCGACGACTACTCGATCCTCGACACGGTGAGCGAGAACCTGACCTACGAGCCCGACCGCTTGTCGATGGAACGCGTCGAGGATGCGGCGTTCGGCCCGCTCGACCGGATCGGTCAGCTCACGATGCGCAACCTCGACATCACCGACACCCGCAACAAGCTCGACGTGTACCGCCGGGTCGGCTCGCTCGGCCCCGGCGACGTCACCCCCGCCCTGGACCGCTGACCCGTCCGACCCCCATCAACCCCACCGCCCCCACCGATGAGGTTCCGGCCCACCGGTTGCCCCACAACCTCATCGGAACACCTGCGATGACATTCCGGCCCACCGCTTGCCCCACAACCTCATCGGAACACCTGCGATGAGAGTTCCGGCCCACCCCTCGCACCACAACCTCATCGCATGGCGGTGATCAGGCGCACGAGGCCGGCGATCAGTGCGGCTCGTTCGGGCATGGTGTCGACGAGCACGTACTCGTGATCGGCGTGGGCGCCACCACCGACGGCACCCAGGCCGTCGAGCGTCGGCACGCCGATCGCCGCGGTGAAGTTCCCGTCGCTGCCGCCACCCACCGGCACGCCACCGAGCCCCGGTGCGACCTGCGAGACCAGGGGCATCAACTCCGCCGACGCCGATTCGGGCATGGGCGGCCGATTGACGCCGCCGCTGACGACGACGGATGCTTCGGGATCGACCGGCGTGAGCCCGGCCAGTGCAGCTTCGACCCGCTCCTTCTCGGCGATCGACTCGACGCGTACGTCGACCTTGATGCGCCCCTCGGCGGGCACCACGTTGTCGGCGGTGCCGACGTCGGCAACCGTCGGCGTGACGGTGGTGCCGACGGAGGGCCGCCCGATCTCGTTGATCGCGAGCACCTGGTGGGCCACCTCGACCAGTGCGTTCACTCCCTTTTCCGGGTCGAGCCCGGCATGGGACGCTCGCCCGTGCACCACGACGTCGAACGTGCCGCACCCCTTGCGACCGGTCTTCAACATCCCGCCGTCGGCCGACGGTTCGAGGACCAGTACCGCCCCGCACGCCCTCGCGCGCTCTTCGATCAGGTCGCGTGACATCAGCGAACCCACTTCCTCGTCGGCGCTGAACAGCAACTCGACGCCCGAGAGATCATCGAGCGATGCCAGCCCGTGCAGCGCCTGGACGATGCCGGCGAGCATGTCGAAGACGCCCGGGCCGGTCGCCCGATCGTCGGTCACGTCGAACGGGCGCGCTGCGAGCGTTCCGATCGGGAAGACCGTGTCGTGATGGCCGAGCAGGAGGACCCGGGGCTCCCCGCCGCCCGACCAGTGGACGTGCGGACCAACCGGGCTGTCGACGAGGACCGCCGGGCTCCCGAGGTGCCGTTCGATCATGGCGGCCAACGCTTCGGCCGAGGCCTGCAGCGCGACGAGGTCGAGCGACGGGGACTCGATCTCGACGAGCGTGCGGAGATCGTCGAGCATCGCGTCCAACGAGAAGGTGGCCGCAGCGAGGGTGGTGCTCACCGCACCCACCGTATTGGTTCCGGGGCCTGGATGCGGTGGCGAATGTTGCTTGACTGTTCGACATGCCGAACGGCTCCGACCACCGCAGGGAACTCGCCGAGTTCCTCAGGTCGCGCCGCGAGGCGACACGACCCGAGCAGGTCGGCCTCCCGAGCGGCCGCGGGCGTCGTACACCGGGATTGCGCCGCGAGGAGGTCGCGATGCTCGCCGGCGTGTCGCTCACCTGGTACACGTGGCTCGAACAGGGTCGTCGAATCAACGCCTCGAACGACGTGCTCCTGGCCATCGGTCGGGCGCTGCGACTCGACGACGCCGGCCTCGAGCACCTGCTGTCGCTCACCGAGCCCGGCACGGCCACCATTGCCGCTCCCGCCGAAGCTCCCAGCGCCCTCGTCCGGCTCCTCGATGCGCTCATGCCCGCACCGGCCTACGTGCTCGGGCCGATCTGGGAGTTCGTCGGCTGGAACACGGCGCAGGCTCGCTTGTACCCGAGGATCATCGACCTCGTCGCACCACGACGCAACCTGATGTGGGTCCTGTTCGCCGATCCGTCGACACGCGACCTCATCGTCGACTGGGACATCCACGCCCGCCAGGCGTTGGCCGAGTTCAGGTCGGCGACGTCGTCGGTGCGCCACGACCCCGCCATGGTCGAGCTCGTCGATCTGCTGTGCGACGAGAGCGAAGAGTTCGCCGACTGGTGGCGCGAGCACGACGTGTCCGGCTTCGAGACCAGACTGCGGCGATTCCGTCATCCCGCTGCGGGCGACCTGACGTTCGAGTACCAGCAGTTGACCCCGGCCGAGTGGCCGTCGCTGCGCATCGTCGCGCAGCTCCCCGTTCCGGGAGACGACTCCGCCGAACGTCTCGCGGTCCGCCACTACCTCGTCTGAACCTGAAACGCCGGGGTCTGACCCCGGCGTTTCAGGTGGTACACAATGGGTGGGGGCGCCGACGCGAGGAGGTTGCATGACTGTTGACAGTTCGGGGACCGATCAGCACCGACCGACCCACGCCTACGAACTCGCCGACCGGTTCCGGCTCGAGGACGGCAGGGTCTTCCTGTCGGGAGTCCAGGCGCTCGCACGGCTCCCCGTCGATCAGTTGCGCCTCGACCGCCGCCTCGGGCTGACGACCGCCGCCTTCGCCTCCGGCTACCAGGGCTCACCGGTCGGGACGTTCACCGAGGAACTGCGCCGAGCTGCCGGCACGCGTCGACGACCTCCCGATCGTCGTGCAACCCGCCGTGAACGAAGAACTCGCGGCGACGGCCGTGATGGGGAGCCAGTTGGCGATGACCCTCGCCGACGCTCGGTACGACGGGGTCGTCGGCATCTGGTACGGCAAGGGCCCCGGCTTCGACCGCAGCAGCGACGCGATCCGCCACGCCGTGTTCGCAGGCACGTCGATGCACGGCGGCGTCGTTGCCGTCGTGGGCGACGACCCGGCGGCAAAGTCGTCGACACTGCCGTCGTCCAGCGACGCCACGATGGTCGACCTCCACATGCCGATCCTGTTCCCCGGCGACGTCCAGGAGGCCCTCGATCTCGGGCGGCACGCCGTGGCCCTGTCGCGGTCGTGCGGACTCTGGGCCGGACTCAAGCTCGTCACAGCGGTCGCCGACGGAACGGGGACCGTCGACGTCCATCCTGATCGGGTACGGGCGACGGCGCCGGTGGTCGAGGTCGGCGGAGAACCGTTCCATCCCCGCCCGAACGGCCGCCTGCTCACGCCGTACACGCTGGAGATGGAGCGCGAGTTCCAGGAGATCCGATGGCCGTTGGCGAGACGCTACGGCGTCGACAACCATCTCAATCGGGTGGTGACACGCACCGCCGACGACTGGCTCGGCATCGCCGCGTGCGGCCAGACCTTCCACGAGGTACGCGAGGTCCTCCGCCTGGTCGGGCTGGAGAGCGACGACGACCTCCGCGCGGCCGGGATCCGGCTCTTCCAGCTGCTGATGCCCGTGCCGCTCGATCCCGGCCAGGCCCGGGACTTCGCTGACGGTCTCGACGAAGTGCTGGTCGTCGAGGAGAAGAATCCGACGCTCGAACAGCTCCTCAAGGCGTCGTTCTACGACGGCACCCATCATCCACGGGTCGTCGGCCGTCGCGACGAGACGGGCGGGTTGCTCATACCCGGTCACGGCACCCTCGACGTCGACACATTGATCGGCCCGATCCACGCTCGCCTCTCGTCGCGCCTGTCCACCCGGATCCGCCCGATCACCGACGTCGTCCAGCCGCAGCGAACGCGGATCCCCCTCTCGGTCACCCGCGCGCCGTTCTATTGCTCGGGCTGCCCGCACAACCGCAGCACGCGCGCCGCGCCGGGGACGCTCGTCGGCGGTGGAATCGGGTGCCACGCGATGGTGGCGATGATGGACCCGGCGCGTGTCGGCGACATCGTGGGGCTGACCTGCATGGGTGCCGAGGGCGCCCAGTGGATCGGCATGGCTCCCTTCGTCGCACGTGACCATCTGGTGCAGAACCTCGGCGACGGCACCTTCTTCCATTCGGGCTCGCTCGCCGTCCGCGCCGCCATCGCCGCGGGCGTCGACATCACCTACAAGCTGCTCTACAACGGCACCGTCGCCATGACCGGCGGACAGCATCCCGAGGGGCAGATGTCGGTGCCCGATCTCGCCGGCATGCTCCTGCTCGAGGGCGTCGCCCGCGTCATCGTCACCAGCGACGATCCCCATCGACACCCGAAGGGTGCGTTCCCCGACAGCGTCGACGTCTGGGACCGCAGCCGGTTCGACGAGGCGCTCGAGGTGCTCGCTTCGGTGCGCGGCGTCACGGTCCTCATCCACGACCAGGCCTGTGCGGCGGAGAACCGCCGGGGCCGGGCGCGAGGGACGATCGCGACCCCGGGGTTCCGCGTCGTCATCAACGAGCGGGTGTGCGAGGGGTGCGGCGACTGCGGCGACAAGAGCAACTGTCTGTCGGTGCAGCCGGTCGACACGCCGTTCGGGCGCAAGACCCGGATCGACCAGACCAGCTGCAACTTCGACTTCTCCTGCCTGCAGGGTGACTGCCCCTCGTTCGCGACGGTGACCACCGACGCCCGCGACCGCAAGCGTGCCCCGGCACCTCCCCCCGACGTGCCCGAGCCGGCCGACCCGATCGTCGATGTCGACGACTTCACCGTGCGCATGGTCGGCATCGGCGGCACCGGCGTCGTCACGGTGAGCCAGATCCTCGGCACTGCCGCGATGCTGGCGGGCCACAGCGTCCGGGGTCTCGATCAGACGGGGCTGTCGCAGAAGGCCGGACCCGTGATGAGCGACGTTCGGATCACGGCGGGCGACACCGTGGCGTCGAATCACGCGAACGTCTCGGGTGTCGACTGTCTGCTGGCGTTCGACCTGCTCGTCGCGGCGAGCGACAACAGCCTCGCCGACGCCAGAGCCGACCGTACCGTGGTGGTCGCGTCCACCGCTGCCGTCCCGACCGGCCAGATGGTGACCCATCCCGACCTCGCCGCACCGTCGACGGCGGCATTGATGGACCGGGTGAACGCCGAGTCCCGAGCGGTCGACAACCGCCGGCTCGACGCAGCCGCGCTCGCCGATGCACTGCTCGGGTCGACGACCACGGCGAACATGATCGTGTTGGGCGCTGCGGTCCAGATCGGTGCCGTTCCGGTGGCGACCGAGGCGATCGAACGTGCCATCGCACTCAACGGCGTCGCCGTGGACACGAACCATGCAGCGTTCCGTTGGGGTCGGGCGTGGGCCGACGATCCCGAGGCGGTCGAGCGCGCGGCCGATCTCCCGCGGACTCCTCGACCCGAGACCGTCGACGAACTGATCGAGCGTCTCGCCGACGACCTCGTCGGCTACCAGTCGACCGCATACGCCGACCGGTTCCGAGCCGTCGTCGCCGACGCCCGACGCACGGAGCAGCGCGTCGCGGCCGATTCGACCCGCTTCACCGAAGCCGTCGCACGCAACCTCCACAAGCTGATGGCGTACAAGGACGAGTACGAGGTCGCCCGGCTCCTCCTCGACGACGCGGCCCGGGCCGGCTACGAGGCGGTCGGCGGCGCCGGCACGACGGTCACGTATCACCTCCACCCGCCGATGCTGCGGGCCATGGGGATCGACCGCAAGCTGAAGCTCCGACGTTCGGCGGTCCCGGCCATGCGGGCACTGCGCTCCGCGAAGCGGCTGCGGGGCACACTGGCCGACCCGTTCCGCTGGGCCGAGGTGCGACGCGTCGAGCGGGCGATGATCCCCGAGTACATCGAGGCCGTGGGTCGCCTGCAGCGACGGCTCGACCTCGGACAACCTCGACGAAGCCGTCGAGACCGCATCACTCCCCGATCGTGTCCGGGGCTACGAGGAACTCAAGCTGCGCCGAGCCGCCCAGTACCGCGCAGAACTCGCCCGGCGCACGACCTGAAACGCTGGGGTCTGACCCCAGCGTTTCAGGTCTGCGGCGGGCGACGAGTGCGGCGCCGACGATTCCGGCGTTGTTCGCCATCGTCGCGGGAACGATGTCGGTCTCGATCGAGATGAGCGGCAACCACTGTTCGGCGGCCTTCGACGCACCCCCGCCGACGATGAACAGGTCGGGCGAGAAGAGCATCTCGACGTGACGCAGGTAGCGCTCGACCCGGGGGGCCCACTCGCGCCAGCCGAGGCCCTCGCGTTCGCGAACGACCGCCGACGCCCGGGTCTCGGCATCGTGCCCGTCGAGCTCGAGGTGCCCGAGTTCGGTGTTCGGCACGAGCGTGCCGTCGACGAACAGACCGGACCCGATCCCCGTACCGAACGTCAGCATGATGACGACACCGGCGCGGCCACGCCCGGCCCCGAACCGCATCTCGGCGATCCCGGCGGCATCGGCATCGTTGATCATCGTCACGTGGAGCCCGCACGCCTGCGTGAACAGCGCGTCGGCGTCGACCCCCATCCAGCTCGCGATCGATGTTGGCGGCGAGGCCGACGACGCCGTGTGGACGATCGACGGGAAGGCGACGCCCAGCGGGCGCCGACCACGCATGGCCGTCGATGAGCTGTCCGACGACGTCGGCCATCGCAGCAGGAGTCGCCGGCTGTGGTGTGGAGATGCGGTGCCGTTTCGACACGAGGACACCGGTCGTCAGGTCGACGATGGCGGCCTTCATGCCGGTGCCGCCGATGTCGATGCCGAATCCGTGCACCTCAGTCACGCGTCGGCGCCAGGTGCCGTGCTTCGGACCACGTCATCCCCTTCTCGAGGTTCGGTTCGCGCGGGAGCCCGAGGACGAACTCGCCGACGATGTTGCGCTGCACGGCGAAGGTTCCTCCGCCCAGCGTGAGCGCCGGGCTGAACAGGTAGCCGTAGTGCCAGATCGGATCGACCCCGGGAAACTGGCGAGCCTCCCTGAAGTTGTTCTCGGTCGGGCCGTTCTGGGCTGTCGACGGGATGTCGCCCTCGGGGCCCGACCCGGCGAGCATGCCGTCGGCACCGGCGACCGCCTTCGCGAGCGCCATCACGTGCTGGCCGTGCTCGTCGGCCATGATCTTCTGGATCGACGCCTCCGGGCCCGGCGTCTTCCCCTTGAGTGTGGCGCTGAGGCTGCGCATCCGGTTGAGCCGGAGCAGTTCGGCCTCGATGTGCAGCCGTGCCGCCTGGTCGCGCAGCACCGGATCGGTGAGTCCGCCACCGTCGCGGATCACCTGCAGCAGTTCGCCCGCCGATGGTCCGACGCCCCAGAGCGAACCGGCCGCCGACAGCGACACCCGCTCGTTCGACAGCGTGACCTTGGCGAGCCGCCAGCCGTCACCTTCCTCCCCGACGCGCAGCGATGCCGGGATGCGCACGTCGTCGAAGAACACCTGGTTGAACGAATGCGCCGTCGTCATGTCGACGATCGGGCTCATCGTGATCCCGGGAAGGTCCATCGGGCAGATGAAGTAGGAGATGCCCTTGTGCTTGGGCTGGTCGGGGTCGGTGCGGGCGATGAGGATGCCGAACTGCGAGTGGTGGGCACCGCTCGACCAGATCTTCGAGCCGTTGACGACGTACTCGTCACCGTCGCGGACCGCGCGTGTCCCGAGATTCGCGAGGTCGGAGCCGGCGTCGGGCTCGGAGAACAGCTGACACCAGAACTCCTCGCCGCTGAAGATCTTCGGGAGATATCGCTCGTGCTGTTCGGGAGTGCCGGCGAGGAAGATCGTGGGTGCCGCCCAACCGATCCCGATGGGGTTGCTCGGTCGGCGGATCCCGGCGCGTGAGAGTTCGTCGTCGATGACCAACTGGTCGATCGGATCGGCCTCGAGCCCCCAGGGCTTGGGCCAGTGGGGAACGACATAGCCGGCCTCGGCCACGACCCGGCCCGTCGGGTTCGGGTTCGCCGCGATCCACTCGCGCACCGCACGCCTGGTCGGGTGGTCCTCGGGTGGGAGATCGAAATCCATGGCGCCACTCTTGTCGATCGAAGGTCGAGACGCGGGATCAGAAGCCTGTTGGAAGCCGGTCGGACACGGGGTCAGACGCCGGTTCAGGAGCCGGTCAGGCCTCGCGTCTCGACGTGGCGGCCGCGGTCTTGCCGGCCCTGCCGGAGCCGGGAGCACCCGGCGTCCCCCGTCGCATCGACGGCACTTCCTGCTCCTCGAACCACTCGGCGCCGGTGGCTTCGAAGAGCACGCCCGATCTCGTCGATGTGCAGGTCGACGAGATCCCACAGGTCGGGTACCAGTTCGCGATCGGCGATGAGACCGAAGTCGAGCCGGTCGAGGTAGCTGTGCACCGTGATGTTGAGGCCCATGTCGTCGGCGATCGTCGACACCGGGATGTAGTTCGTCATCTTCGCCCCGGCGAAGTACAGGGCATTTCGGGGACCGGGCACATTGGAGATCACGACGTTCACGGGCAGGTTCACACGATCGGCGAGCCGCAGACGAGACTGCAGTCGCATCGCTGCGGTGGCCGCGAGCGGCGGTGCCACCTGCGCGAGGTCGGCGATGTCCTGCGCCGGCAGGACGTCCATCTGGCGCTTCGCCTCGTTCATCGCCTCGTGGCAACGACGGATCCGTTCGAGCGGGTCGGCACAGTTCGTCGGCAGATCGGCGATGATGCCACCGACCCGGTTCGTCCACGGGTCCTCCTCGTCACCGGTGCGGATCGACACGGGCACCATCGCCCGCAGCGGCTCGTCGGGCAACGCGTCGTGACGGATCAGGTACTCGCGCAGCGCGCCGGTGCAGATCGCCATGACGACGTCGTTGACGGTGCAGCCGCGTCGCATCCTTGAGCGCCTTGATGTTGCCGAGCGCCGTCGAGCGCATCGCGAACCGACGGTGCGGCGTGATCGTCTTGTTGAACGGTGTCGGCGGGGCCGGCGACAGCGGGATCCGGACGCGGTGCGTCGGCTCGGGTGTGTCGACCGCGCCGCCGAGCGCCATCGACTTCAGGAGCATCGCGGGCTTGGCCGGCGATCGCCGACACGCTGTCGACCCCGGCCGCCTCGGCGAAGTTGCGCACCATCCGCAACGACAGGCGCATCCCCTTGATCGGGTTGAGCGCCAGATTGCGCATCGTGCGCTCGAGGAGTTCCACGGTCGCTCGGCACCGCTTCGCCGACCCAGTCGGTGTGTTCGGGCATCGGTGCGTCGGGCGACGGGTCGGTCAGGATGCCGAGCAGCAGCACGCCCGGACGCGCCGTCGATGGTGGCGTGGTGGGTCTTGGTGAGCATCGCCCAGCGACCGTCGGCGAGGCCCTCGATGACGTAGGCCTCCCACAGCGGCCGCGACCGGTCCATCGGTCGACCCGACGATGCGCGCCACCTGCTCGGCGAGCTGGTCGGCGCCGCCGGGAGGCGCGAGACCGATGTGGCGGACGTGGAAGTCGAGGTCGAAGTCGGGGTCGTCGATCCAGTACGGGTGGTCGAGGCGGAACGGCACCTCGACCAGCCGGCGACGCATCGGTTCGAGCCGGCCGATCAGGGCGTCGAAGCGGTCGTACGCCGCCTGGAACGGGTCGAAGTCGGGCGACGGGCGTTCGTAGATCGCCAGGCCGTTCACATGGCCGTAGGTGGTGGGCGTCTCCATGTAGAGGAAACTGGCGTCGAGTCCGGACAGTTGCTTCACCTCGTGAGTCTCGCGCCATTCGGGTCTCGGCGACATGCCGTCGGGGTCGCGCGACGTGTACGTTCGACCGTGGAGGCCACGGTGAGCGAGCTGCAGTACGACGAATGGATGAGCGAGAGCGATTCGGTGCTCTGGCACATCGAGCGCGACCCGCTGCTGCGATCGACGATCACGAGCGTGTGGTTCCTCGACTCGGTGCCCGATCGGCGCCGGATGGATGCGGTCGTCGAACGCATCGCGGCCACGATCCCCCGATTGCGTCAGCGGGTCGTCGACGAACAGCCCGGCGTCGCTCCGCCGCGATGGATGCAGGACCCGAACTTCGACGTCGACTACCACTACAGCTGGGCTCGGCTTCCGGGGCGACGGCGTCGGTCGGCGCGACGTGCTCGATCATGCGCAGCGGCTCGCCGGGCGCTCGTTCGACAAGGACCGCCCGCTGTGGGAGTTGTGCGTCATCGAGGGCCTGCCGGGCAAGCGGGCAGCGTTCGTGATGAAGGTGCACCACGCGATCGCCGACGGCCTCGGCCTGGTGCAACTCCTCGCACAGATGGTCGACCTCGAGGCCGACCCGACCGAGATGCGTCGAACTCGACGAGTCCTCGGTCCCCCACGCGCATCGTGTCGTCTCGCCGCTGTGGTCGATCCCGGGCGCCCGCTCGCTCAGCCATCGGATCGCCAGCGAGGCGAGGACCGGAGCACGGCTCGGCCGGGCCTCGCTGCGAACCGCCGGCGAGCTGTTGCGCGACCCGGTGCGGCACCATCGAGCAGCTCGGGCGCACGACCGGCTCGATCGCCCGGGTCGTCAAGCCGGCGACCACGCCGCTCAGCCCGCTGATGACGCAGCGTTCGCTCAACACCCGCTTCGACGCCGTGTCGGTGCCGTTCGCCGACTTCAAGGCGGCCGCCCGCTCGGTCGACGCAACGCTCAACGATGTCTTCGTGGCGACCACGCTCGATGCGCTGCGGCGCTACCACGACGCGATGGGGTCGCCGTGTTCGCAGGTCAGGATGAACATGCCGGTCAGCGTGCGCGGCGGTGAGTCGGCGAACCGGTTCGACAACCAGTTCGTCCCCACCCGCATGGTGCTGCCGCTCAGCGACGCCGATGCTGCCACCAGGCTCGTCGGAGGTCAAGGCGCTGCTGCGGGCGGTGACGGCAGAGCCTGCACTCCCCCACGTCAACGACATCTCGGGTGTGATCTCACGTCTCGGTCCGACCGCATCGGTCTCGGTGCTCGGCGCGATGCTCAAGGGCGTCGACATCACCACGTCCAACGTTCCCGGGCCGTCGTTCCCGGTGTTCATGGCCGGGGCCAAGGTCGAGGAGTTCCAGGCGTTCGGCCCGTTGGCGGGCGCGGCGATCAACATCACGCTGTTCAGCTACGACGGCACCGTTCACCTCGGGATCAACAGTGATCGCGCAGCGGTCGTCGATCAGGATCTGTTCACCCGATGTGTCCGCGAGGCCGTCGATGCCACGTTGACATTGACCGCGCCGGCATGACGCCGCCCGGCGGCTCGGTTCGTCGGTCGGATCGGCTTCGGCGAACCACGAGATGCGGCCGGCGGACCGGTCGCGCTCGCTAGCCTGGCCACTCGTGACGACCTTCCTCGAGTCAGCGCCCGGCGCGCCCGACGTCGACGACGAGTGTTCGGGCACGACCCGAACGACCGACGCCGACGAACCGGCCTGGCGATCGCCGTCGTCGCCGTGCTCGGTGCCGCCGCGCTCGGCGCGGTGATGACCGGCAGGTCCGATTCCTCGCTGACGTTGACCGGCAGCAATGCTGCGGCCGCAACCGTCACCGCTCCGAGCGCAGCTCCGGCCACGACTCCGGACTCGCCCCGGCCGCGCCGGTGGTCGCTGCAGCTGCGATGCCCGACCTCGAAGGCAATCTCGGCCAGAACGAGGTCGAGCCCACCGTGCCCGTCGAGTCCGAGCGCGCCGACGGCGGATGCACCATCGGTGCCATGTCCGTGCGGCTCGGTTCGAGCGGCGAGGGTGTCGCCTGCCTCCAGCAGGCACTCATCGACCTCGGCTACTACGACGGCTCGGCCGACGGCGACTTCGACGACCCGACCCTCGCTGCCGTGATGGAGTACCAGACCGACCAGAACCTGTTCGTCGACGGTGTCGTCGGACGTGAGAGCGCGATCGCTCTCGACATCTGGCCCGACGAGGAATCGCTCGTCGTGCGCACCCCTCCCCCGCCCGACGGGGCCATGGACTCCACGGGCTATCTGCTGTCGCCGGTGGCCACGGTCGGCGCCGATGCTCCCCCGCTGCCGGCCGACTCCGGGTCGGGTCGACGGGTCGTGTACGACCGCGCCGGCCAACGCGTGTGGGCAGTCGACGACGACGAGCGCATCATCCGTTCGTGGCTCGTGTCGGGAAGCACGTACAGCAACGAGCAACCGGGCACCCACACCGTGTACAGCCGGTCCGAGAGGTCCACGGCATGGAACGGCAAGGCCTGGCTGCCGCTGATGATCCGCTACCAGGAGACCGAGATCGGCCACATCGGCTTCCACGCGATCCCGCTGCACGTCTCCGACAACACGCCGTACCAGACGACCGATGAACTCGGCACCCGACTGTCCGGCGGCTGCCAGCGCCAGCACAACCTCGATGCCGCGTTCCTCTGGGCGTTCGCCGACGTCGGCACCACCGTCGTCGTCACCTGATCCCGAGCCCCACTCCCGCCCCGATTCCCCACTGTTTGCGTTGCATTTTCATTGGGGTGGCCCAACAGAAGTGCAACGCAAACAAGCGGACGAGCGCGGCGGTTCAGAGGCGGGCGTGGAGGCGGGCGGCCTGTTCGGCGGCCTTGGCCCGGATCTCGTCGGCGTCGACGCGAACGGCGACGCCCTGTCGCAGGGCCGGCTCGCCGGCGATGTCGACGTCGATCGCCCGCACCCCCGGTGTGTAGGCGAGGTGCCAGGGCTCATCGGCGAGTACGACCACGTGACCCGGTCGTCGAGCGCCTCGGGGAACAGCGCCCACCCCTGTCTCCAGCCATCCCCAGGCCGTGTCGGGGCTGGTGGTGACGTCGACGGCACGGGCGGCGACGAACGCCAGCTGGAACTCGGCGATCATGTCGGCGCCGATGCCGTCGGTTCCGAACGCCACCGGGTTCGCGAACCGGCTCGGCCGGGCGTACCCGACAGCGTTGTTCATGTTCGAGCGCGGGTTGTGCACGATCGTGCCACGCAGGCCGTGATCGTCGGGCAGGTGGACGCCGTGGATCAGCAACCACTCGTCGGTGCTCAGCGCACGCAGCCGATCGGCCGCGTCGACATCGTCGGGGCCCTCGGCGACGTGGACGTGCACACCGACGCCGTGACGCGCGGCGAGGTCGGCCGCAGCGCCAGCGTCTCGTCGGTGCAGGTGAACGCGGCGTGCACGCCGACCATCCCGCCTGCCGCCCTCGCGGAGGAACCGATCGTTCTCCTCGAGTCCCCGCCGAGCGCCGTCCGCACCGTGACGGTCGGTGACGCCGTAACAGGTGTTGACCCGCACCCCCACCTCGGCGCAGGCGTCGGCGATGACGCTCAACGACCCCTCGATGGCGTTCGGTGACTCGTGATGATCGATGATCGCCGTGCACCCGGCCTCGAGCGCCTCGAGCGCGCCGAGCTTGGCCGACCACTCCAGCATCTCGAGATCGAGGGCCGTGTCGAGCCGCCACCAGACCTGTTCGAGCACGTCGAGGAACGTCGTCGGTGTCCGCGGCGGCGCGGGCATCCCACGCGCCAGCGTCGAGTAGAGGTGGTGGTGGCGCACACGACCAGCCCGGCGTCCGGTGGTCGTCGACGTTCGTGCGCCACCGGCGACTCAGTGGTGGCGGCCCGACCGCGACGCTGCCTTGGCAGCCGCCTTCGCCTCGGCCTGCTGCTTGTGGGCGTACCACCGCCAGATGGCCGTGATGATCACCGCACCGACCACCGAGCCGATCAGACCGCTCGGCTTCAGCGCCAGGCCGTCACCGTTGATCAGGCTGAACAGCAGCCCGCCGACGAACGAGCCACCGAGGCCGGCGACGAGCGCAATGGTCCAGTCGACCCGCCCACCGTCGCGTCCGAGGATGAACTGCGCGAGCGCACCGACCAGAATGCCGAAACCGAGGATTGCAAGAATGAGCACCGGGGCACGATATCGCGGTGACTACATTTTCGACGGGGACGTCATGGGGACGTCCCGGAAATCGGAAATGAGGACTTCATGATCAAGGGACTGATCGGACTGCTCATCGTCTTCCTGCTCGCCACCTTCCCGGCGACCTGGCTGCTGATGCTCTTCATGGGCAACGTCGGCCTCGCCGTCGGCTACTGGGGTGCGCTGCCACTCGGGATTCTCGTGTCGGTCCTCATCGGCGGCGCCACCGCGCCGGCCGTCGTGATCCGCGATTGACGACCGCACCACTCGACACGCATCCCCGCCTACTGACACATCAACGAACTTCGACGAAAGGTGACAGATATGCTGATTGCTGCTGAATGGGGTGTCGGCCAGGTTCTCTGGTCGATGCTCTGGTTCTTCATGTTCGTGATCTGGATCTGGATGATCGTCGTGATCTTCAGCGACATCTTCCGCAGCGAGGACCTGTCGGGCTGGGGCAAGGCGATCTGGTCGATCTTCATCATCTTCCTGCCGTTCCTCGGCATCTTCGCCTACCTCATCGCTCGCGGTGGCGGCATGGCCGAGCGAGCCGCCAAGGCAGCCCAGGACGCCAACGAAGCGACGCAGGCCTACATCCGTGATGCGGCCGCAGTGTCGACCGACGCCGACCAGCTCGCGAAGCTCGCCGACCTGCACAGCGCCGGCAAGATCGACGACGCCGAGTACGCCACCGCCAAGGCCAAGATCATCGGTTGATCACCCGCCGCCCGCAGTCGGTGCCGGCCGGTGGCGTGAACGCATCGGCACCCGAACGTCGACGGCGGTCGGCACGTTCTCCTCGAGCGACGAGTCCATCCGGGTGCTCCTCGATGGCGTCGGCGTAGCGTTCGACCCCCACCACGCCGTCAGCACCATGGGCGAACACGCTCAATGCCACCGTGAACAGCGCGGTGTTGGCGATCGTCGACGCGTGGTCGAGGCCGCTGCTGCCGACGACCTCGATCGTCAGGATGAGCGTCGCCAGACCGCGCGGGCCGAACCAGCCCATGTACAGCAGCGTCGACACGCGCATGTGCTCCCCGGTCAGCGAGATCACCACCGACACGAGCCGGACGACGGCGAGGCTGAGTACGCCGTACACCACGATCTGCCAGGTGAGATCGGCGAGCACCGGGCCGAGGTAGACGCCCAGGACGAAGAAGCTGATCATGGTCAGCACGTCGCCGGTGGTCTCGGCGAACACCGGCAGCGACTCGTCGACGTCGCGAGCAGCACGATTGCTCCGACCGAAGAACGCGCCTGCGACCCAGGCGGCGATGAACCCGGAGCCGCCGAGCGGCGTGGCGAACGCATAGGCCGCCACGGCCAACGACAGCAGCCCGACCTGCAACCAGTACGAGCTCGCCGAACCCGACGTGCGGCCCCAACGGATGACGCGGGCGCCGACCACACCGACGACGACGCCGACCACCACCGCGATACCGACCTGCTCGACGAGTTCGGTGACGACGTCGGCGACGCTGAGTGACGACTCCGCCGCCTGTGCGGTTTCCAGGAACACGATGAAGAGCGGCAGGCAGATGCCGTCGTTGAGCCCACTCTCGACGTTGAGCGCCTGGCGGATCCGCAGCGGCACTCGCGGATTCGAGACCACCGCCTTGCCGAGCGCCGCGTCGGTCGGTGCGAGCATCGCGCCGAGCACGGCGGCCTCCCAGATCTCGAGGTCGCCGAGCACGACGAACGCGACGACCCAACCGAACACGATCGCCAGTGGCAGCCCGATGCCGAGCAGACGCGCCGGCACGATGTCGTCACGCCAGTTCGACGCGTTGATCGCGCTCGCGTCGGTGAACAGCACGACCACGAGCGTGCCGGTGAGCACGAGCGACACGAACTCGGGCTCACCGAGCAGGCCACTGAAGTCGACCAGGTCGAGCACTTCGGGCCCGACGACCAGGCCGAGCGCTCACGAACACCATCGTCCCCGTCATCGCGGACCGGCTCAGTCGATTCGAGACGACGGCAAAGACCGTCACGGCGACCGCGATGATCGCGGCGACGTATTCCGTCATCGTCGTCAGAACCGTCCGAACGGTCTCAGCGACGACGACGCTCACGCCAGCAGCTTGGCCTTGGCGGCCGCGAACTCCTCGTCGCTGAGCACGCCGGCTGCCTTGAGGTCGGCGAGCTTGGTCAGCTGCGACATCAGGTCGTCGCCGGCGGGCGCGGCGGGCGGCGACCGGAGCGGCGAGGGGCGCTGCCTGCTGGGCCTGCATCGCATCCATCTGCGCCTGCATGTCGGCGAGCTGCGCCTGCGAATCGAAGGCTGCCTGCTGCGCCGCCTCGGCCTCGGCAGCAGACTGCTGCTTGGCGGCCTGCTTGTTCTGCGAATGGCCCACCACCGCGGTGGCCGTGCCGGCGACGACGGCCGTACGGGCCATCGTTCCGACGAGTCCCGGTCGTCCTCTGCGTCCTCGTGGCATGTCAGTGTCTCCTTGTCGGTGTGTTCGCGGGTCGGTGTTCGCGGATCGGTGTGTTCGGGGTGATGCAGATCAGGATTCGTCGAGCTGAGCGAGCTCGGCGAGCAGTTCGTCGACGACGGGGCCGGGAACGCGGAAGTTGTTCGCGAGCACGCCGCCGGAGTTGACGATGGCGTCGCGCAACGGGCGCGCCCACGTGTGTTCGAACACGAGGATCGCCTCGGAGCTGTTCGGCTCGAGCGTGTTCGGCGAACTCCATGATGTCCTCGTCGGAGATGAGCGACTCGAGTTGGTTCATCACGTTGGCGAGCGCGGCGGCTTCGGCGTTGCCGCCCATCTCCTCGAACTCGGTGAAGGTGACGTCGCCGTTCGCGTCCTTGCGCACGAGGATCCCGTCGATGATCGAGATGGTGTCGTTGTCGACGAGTCGCTCCAGCTCGGGGATGATCTCACCGGAGAACTGGTTCCCCGGGAAGTTGATGACGAGCACCTCGATGGGGGCGAGTGGCATGTTGTTCTCCAGTTGTGGGCGTGGCGTCGGTCGGAATGACCGGCGCGATCGTACAGCGTCGCCGCTGGATGGTTGATATTGATCGGGCGCTCCGACAAGATGTGCGGGCTCGGAACACGGTTGTTCCGACGAGACGACTGACAGAAAGGTCAGACAATTGCTACTCGCAGCTGAATTCGGCACCGGCCAGGTGCTCTGGTCACTCCTCTGGTTCTTCCTGTTCTTCGTGTGGATCATGTTGATCTTCACGATCTTCGGAGACATCATCCGCAGCGACGACATGGGTGGTGGGGCCAAGGCCATCTGGTCGATCTTCATCATCTTCCTGCCGTTCCTCGGCATCTTCATCTACCTCATCTCCGCGGTGGCGGCATGGGCGAGCGTCAGGTCGCTGCCGCCAAGAAGCAGAACGAGCAGATGCAGGAGTACATCCGCAGCCACCACCGGTTCAGCGGGCGGCTCGAGCGACGCCGAGCAGCTCGCCAAGCTCGCCGATCTCCACTCCAGCGGCAAGATCGACGACGCCGAGTACGCCGCGGCGAAGGCCAAGGTCATCGGCTCCTGAGCTGACGACCCACTGACGTCACGGCGTCACGTCCGACGGTTCGTCGGGCGTGGCGCCGTCGTCGTTTTCAGCCACGGCGACCACATCAGACGTGGGAAAGACCGGTCCCAGTCCGGCCGCATGCTCGCCACGGTCCAGCCCGAGTCGCGAGCGAACGCCGTGAACGAGCCGTCGAAGTCGACCGTCACCGCCTCCGGTTCGTAGGCGTACTCCCGATCGGCGTCGTCGTGGTCGACGAGCAACGCCATCGACGGCCCTTCGGACGCCAGCGCATATTCGAGCATCTCGCGGTCACCCGGCGATGTTGCCGGCTGCGAAGATCGGTCGGCGACCGAGTTCGCGCTGGATGTTCACCACCTTCGCCGCTCCTTCGTTGGCCGCGCCGAACATCTCGGTCGGAGCGCAGCGAGCCTGCGGCCGGCCCTGGGCGTCGCGGGTGAACTCGTAGTTGACGAGCGTACCGACGACCCCTTCGGGCGGGACGTCGTAGAACGTCCTGGCTGATCGCCCGGACGAACTCGGTCGCCACCGCCGGTGACGATGAAGACGCCGAACGACTCGGCCCGGAGCGCGTCGATCAGCTCCAGCATCGGCTGGTACCGCAGTTGAGGTAGGGACGCCTCGTTCCGGGTGGACCGCCGCCCGCGAAGAACGCTGCGAATGCGCTCGTCGAACTCCTCGGGGCCGAATCCCGGCGTCAGAGCTGCACCAGCGCGAGCGCGATTCGTTCCAGTCCCATGCTCGGCCTGCGCCGCGTGGTCACTGCTCGATCAGCGCACGGAACTCCGGGCGGGTCGGCGATCGACGGGATCGGCGGCGACCGCCCGGCGGAGTTCGTCGAGCATGAACATCAGCTGGAGGTACTGCGGCTTCTCGCACCACAGCGTTCCGTCGTTGTCGAACACCGCGACCCGCTCGGCGACCGGGGACGTCCCGGCGGCGGCGAGGAAGTCGAGCAGCGCCGTCTTGGCGGCTCCGTGGCCGCCACGACGGCAACGGGTCGTCAGCTGGTGTGGTCATCGGCTCTCCTTGTTGCGGCACCGTCACGTCTGACCCGGCACCGTGTGACGCTTGATGGTGCGGAAGCCGATGTGGCTCATGCCGGTGTCGATCATCTGGGGGCGGCGGGCCGCCGGTCGGTAGCGCTGACAGTAGTTGTCGGCGCAGAGGAACGAGCCACCCTTGATGACCTTGCGGGGGATGCGGAACTGCGGCTGGTGCGGGGTCGAAGCTCGACTCGACGTCGGGGCCGCGCGGGTTGGTGGGCACGCAGCACGGCTTCTCGGCGTCGGCGGGGTGGCGCTGCGAGTACCAGTCGGTGGTCCACTCCCACACGTTGCCGGCCATGTCGTACAGACCGAACCCGTTCGGCGGGAACGAGCCGACGGGCGCGGTGCCGGTGAAGCCGTCCGCCTCGCTGTTGCGCCACGGGAAGTCGCCCTGCCAGAAGTTGGCGAGATACCGCCCGTCGGGAACCGCCTCGTCGCCCCACACGAAGGCGCGGCCCTCGGCACCGCCACGCGCGGCGTACTCCCACTCGGCCTCGGTCGGCAGCTCCTCGCCTGCCCAGGCGGCGTACGCCTCGGCGTCCTCGAACGCGACGTGCACCACCGGGTGGTCGAGCCGGTCGTCGATCGACGATCGCCGACCTTCGGGGCGGCGCCACGATGCCCCCGGCGTCCACGTCCACCACTGGCTGAGGTGGCGCAGGTCGACGGGCCCCGGCGTCATCGTGAACACGAGCGAGCCCGCGACGAGGTTCTCCGCCGGTGCGCCCGGGTAGTCGGCGGGATCGAGCGGCCGCTCGGCCACGGTGACGTACCCGGTGGCGTCGACGAACGCCGCGAACTGTTCGTTCGTGACGGTCGTCGCGCTGATCGAGAACGCGTCGACGTGCACGTGGTGCGACGGCGCCTCCTCCGGATAGTGGTCGTCGGAGCCCATGCGGAACGTGCCCGCGGGGACCGTGATCATCGGTTCGGGATCACCGGCTGGCGGCCCCGGCCTGCAGCTTGGCGAGCACCTTCTCGACGTTGAAGCTGGCCGGTTCCTGCCGCGGCGGGAACTCGACCAGCGTGGTGAGCATGTTCGCCACGTACATCTGTGCCGGCACCAACACCCAGGCCCGGTCGATCATCCAGTCGAAGTAGGTGTTCGACGTGATGTCGGCTCGTTCGTACGGGTCGGTGCGCAGGTTGAAGATCTTCGGGATGCGCAGCTCGGTGAACGGCTCGAGCCACACCTGCAGGGTCCCCTGCGCGCGTTGCTCGAGGAAGACGACCTTCCAGTTGTCGTACCGCATCGCCGTGAGGTCGCCGTCGTCGGACACGTAGAAGAAGTGCAGCGCGGGGACTCTCGATCGGCCGCCCCGGTGATGTAGTCGAGCTGGTCGTGGCCGTCGAGGTGGACCTTGTAGGTCGTGCCGTTCAGGTCGCGCCCTGCCTTCAACTCGTCCTTGATGTCGGGATCTCCGGCCGCGGAGAGCAGCGTGACGAACCAGTCGTTGTGGCTCACGATCCCGTTGAGCACCTCGCCGGCGGGGATGTGGCCGGGCCAGCGCACCATGGCCGGAACCCGGTAGGCGCCCTCCCAGTTCGAGTTCTTCTCGTTGCGGAACGGGGTCATCCCGGCGTCGGGCCACGAGTTCATGTGCGGACCGTTGTCGGTGGAGTACATCACGATGGTGTCGTCGGCGAGGCCCTGTTCGTCGAGGAAGGCGAGGATCTCGCCGACGAGCTCGTCGTGGTCGATCATCACGTCGTGGTACTCCGACTGCCAGCGGCCGGCCTGGCCGCGGCTGCCGTCCTTGACGTGCGTGCGGAAGTGCATGTGGGTGGTGTTGAACCACACGAAGAACGGCGTGTCGTCGGCCTTCGCGTCGCTCATGAAGCGCAGCGCCTCGGGCAGGATCTCCTCGTCGACGGTCTTCATCCGCTCACGGGTGAGCGGACCGGTGTCCTCGATGCGTTGGGTTCCGTCGCCGTTCGCCCACGAGTGGATCACGCCACGCGGGCCGAAGGCCTTGCGGAAGTTCGGGAAGTCGGCCTCGGTCGGATAGTCCTCGTGCTCGGGCTCCTCCTCCGCGTTGAGGTGGTAGAGGTTGCCGAAGAACTCGTCGAAGCCGTGCATCGTCGGCAGGAACTCGTCCTTGTCGCCGAGGTGGTTCTTGCCGAACTGGCCGGTGGCGTACCCCTGGGCCTTGAGCGCCGTGGCGATCGTGGGGTCCTCGGCGCGCAGGCCGATGTCGGCTCCCGGGAAGCCGACCTTGGTGAGACCGGTGCGGTACGGGTTCTGTCCGGTGATGAACGCCGCTCGGCCGGCGGTGCAGCTCTGCTCGCCGTAGTAGTCGGTGAAGCGCACGCCTTCCGCGGCGATGCGGTCGATGTTCGGCGTCCGGTATCCCATCAGCCCGTCGCTGTAGCAGCTCAGGTTGCTGATCCCGATGTCGTCACCCCAGATGATCAGGATGTTGGGCTTGCCGTTGGGCATGAAGTCTCCTTGCGTCGCGAAGGGTCCGGCGCAATGTAGCGCAGGCGCCGAGCGGCCGGATCAGTCCTGCGCCTGTTGGACGAGCACCGGGCAGACGGCGTGGCGAACCACGTGATCAGACGTCGATCCCATCACGGCGCGGCGCAGACCGCGACGGCCGTGGGTGCCCAGCACGACCACGCTCGCGGGAAGCGACGCCGCCACCTCGCAGATCACGCGGCCGGCGTCGCCGTACTTCACGAGCGTCTCGATGTCGGCGATGCCCAGTTCCGCAACCGTCTCGTCGAGTGTGATCTGCGCGGCTTCGCGCTGCGCCTCGACCAGGTCGTTCTTCTCGTCGAACGACATCACGCCGCCGGCGAACCCCGTCCCGGTCACGAGCGTCGGGTCGATCGGGGGTGCCACCGTCAGCAGCACGATCCGACCCGGCGCGGCGAGCAGCGCCAGGCCCTGGCGGATCGCCGTGAGCGCGAGATCCGAGCCGTCGGTGCACGCAGCACGGTCGGAGGGCCCTGGGGCGGGGTCGTGGAGGTCATGTCCCGAGTCTCGCATCACCGATGCCGCCCCGCCAGCAACGGTCGGCCGCCACCATGGTCGCTCCCCAGTGGTCGCTCCGCGGCAATGGACCTCTGTCGAGTGGGGCGCTCTGCAAGAGTGGCGTCGATGAACGACATCGTGGTCGGAGTCATCGCGATCCTCACCGGAGCGGTCTTCTGCTTCCGGGGCTACCTCGCCATGCGCATCATCATTCCGCTGTGGGGTGCGTTCGCGGGCTTCATGCTCGGTGCCGGCATCGTCTCGGGCGCCGACGGGTTCCTCGGCTCGGCGCTCGGCTGGATCGTCGGCATCGTCCTCGCCGTCGTCTTCGGCCTGCTCGCGTACCTCTACTACGAGGTCGCAGTGATCATCGGCATGCTGGCGATCGGCTTCGCGCTCGGGACGTCGCTGATGGTCGCGCTCGGTGTCACGTGGTCGTGGTTGATCGTGCTCGCCGGCGTTGCGCTGGCCGTGGTGCTGGCATTCGTGGCGCTCGTCGCCGACCTGCCGATGGCGCTGCTCACGGTCCTCACCGCGATGGCGGGGGCATCGACGATCGTCGCTGGGCTGATGCTGATCTTCGGGTGACCGACGTCGGCGACTTCGATTCGGCGCAGACCACGACAGACGCTCGCCGACGACTGGTGGTGGTACGCGATCTACCTGGTGCTGGCGATCGGCGGCATGATCGCGCAGTTCGTCGACGTCGAACGGCGACGTGACACACTGCGAGCTGCCTGGTCGACCGGTATCGGTCCGACGACGTCGATCTGAGTCGCACTGCGATGTCGGGCACCGCTGACTGCGAGGTCCGCGACGACTGGTTCCTCGAGCAGGACGTCAACGCGTGGAGTTCGCTCGCCTACGTGGTGGCCGGTGTGGTGCTGGCGGTGCAGATCGCGCGCCACCGCCTGCCCGTCGCCGCGTACGGGCTCGCACTCGTCGTCGCCGTGGAGGGTCTGGGCAGCCTGGCGTTCCACGGGTCGGCCGGCGACGTGTCACAGTTCCTCCACGACGTTCCCCTGATCGGTGCCCTCGGCTTCGTCGCCGGTTGGCACACCGGCCGCCTTGCGGGTGTCGCCGACCGCGGTTCCCTCGTCGGGCTCGTCCTCGGTGTCACCGTGGCGAGCGTGCTGTGGGCCGTAGCACCCGGGGCCACGAACGCCACGGTCGCGGTGGCTGTCGTCGTGATCGTCGTGACGTCGATGATCGCCCGCCGGCGCGGTCTCACCGGGGTGTGGTCGCCGGTGCTGCTCGTCCTCGGCAGCGTTGCCGGCGCGGCGTGGGCGTTCGGTTCACCGGACAGTCCGCTGTGCGACACCGACTCGCTCGCGCAGCCACACGGCATCTGGCACGTGCTCACGGCCGTCGTCGCCCTCGCCTGGGTCGACAGCGCGTACGCCGCCGACGACCCCGCGCACGCGCCGAGGATGTTCCGCCGGTTCACGGACCGCACGCTCGGGCTGCTCGCCGGCGGGCTCGTGCTCGGGTTCCATCGCTCGGTCGACGTGGCATGGCGCGAGCGTTGGCCGTCCGATCGGCCGGTGCTCGTCGTGGCGAACCACGCCAACGGCTTCGTCGATCCCGTGGTGGTCGCCGCCGTCCTGCATCGCCTCCCGCGATTCCTCGCCAAGGCGGCGTTGTGGAAGGTGATGGTCGCCCGACCGTTCCTCGGCCTCGCCGGGGTGCTGCCGGTGTATCGCAGCGCCGACGGCGACCGGTCCGCAAGGAACGCCTCGGTGTTCGAGGCATGCCATCGCGAGCTGGCACGGGGCGCGACCGTGGCGATCTTCCCCGAGGGGACGACGGGCGACCGGGCCGGACTCGACCGCGTCAAGTCGGGCGCCGCGCGGATCGCCCTCGGCGCCCTGCCGACCGCACCCGACGTGGTGATCGTGCCGATCGGGATGGCCTACGAGAGCAGGATCCAGACGCGCAGCCGTGTCGCCGTGATGTTCGGCGAGCCGATCGTCGTCGCCGAGTTCGCCGGCAACGGGCTCGGCGCCGATGGGGAGCCGCACCCGGCGGATGCGAACGCGTTGACGGAGCGCATCACCGCCTCGCTGCAGGCGGTGTCACCGGGGTTCGCCGACGTCGAGGAGCGTGAGGTGTTGCGGGCCGCCGCCCGCATCGCAGGCTCCCACGGCCGCCATCGGTCGTTCGCCGACAACGAGGTCGTGGCGCGCCGGTTGGCGACGGCCCCCGCCGTGACGAGGTCGGCCATCGTCGAGGCGTACCGGAGGTTCGCAGCCCGACTGCAACTGATCGGGATCACCGACGATCAGCTGCGCCCGGAGCACGTCTCGATCGGACGGATCGCCTTCTCCCTGCTGGCGTTGGCGATCGGAGGGTCGCTCGTCGTCGCAGCGACGCTCGTTCATCTGCCGGCGCTCCTCGTCGTGACCATCGGGACCGGTCTCGTCCGGTCGACGGCCACGAAGGGCACCGTTCGCCTGCTGCTCGGGTCGGTCGCGATGCTGCTCACGTGGATCGTCGCAGGCGCGTGGCTCGGCGACGGATGGTCGGCCGTGGGGTACGCGATCGCCGTGGCCGTCGGCGGGATCGTTGCGCTCGTCGTGTGGCCACCGCTCGTTCGTCAGTTCCGGGTGCTGGCCGGGATGGTCCGCGTGCGAGATCGGGTCGGCCTGCTCGCGCCGGTGCTCGAGGCACGATCCCGAGTGGTGACCCTCGTGCGCGCCAATATCGACGGTGACCATGAGTGACGCCGGCGCGATCCCCGACAGCGAGTCGCTGCCCGAGGCACCGAAGCGCAGCATTCGACGGATCGTGGTCCGGATCCTGTTCATCGTCGGTGCGCTCGCACTGTCGGCGTGGATCCTGCTGCGGACGTTCGACGAGCTCGACGTCGCCGAGATCCGCTCGGCGGTGGCATCGCTGAACGATGCCGAACTGCTCTCGATCGGGAGCATGTGGTTGCTGTGGATCGGGGCGCAGGGCCTGCTCACGGCGTCGCTCGTGCCGGGCCTGGCAGTCCGTCACGGTGTGGTCGCGTTCCTCGGCCCGGCGGCGGTCACGTCGGTGGTTCCCGGCCCGAGCGACCTGCCGATCCGCTTTCAGATGCTCACCTCGTGGGGACGCACGACCGGTGAGGCCACATTGGCGGTGGCCGCCGGCGGCATCTTCTCGATCGGGGTGAAACTCGCGCTGCCGATCATCGCCGCGATCGGCTTGCTGATCTCCGATGCTCCGATCAGCGGCACGCTGCGCACCGTCGTGGTGATCTGCCTGCTCGTGGGCCTCGGTGTGGCGGTGCTCGCGGTGGTGCTCGGCTCGGAGCGACGCACCGAGCAGGCCGGCCGACTGATCGAGCCGATCTGGGCGCGGGTGCTGCGGATGTTGCGCAAGCCCGAGCCGGCCGATCTGACCACACGGATGGTCGCTGCTCGTGCGGGTGCGGTGCAGACGTTGCACGACCGGTGGCTCGTGGCGAGTTGGGCGACGATGCTGACCGCCACCAGCAAGTTCGCGCTGCTGCTGATGACGCTGCGCTTCGTCGGCGTCGACGACGACGTGTTGCCGTGGACGCAGGTGTTCGTCGTGTACGCCCTGGTGCAGGGATTGACGGTGTTCCCGATCACGGCCGGTGACGCCGGGGTGAGCGAGATCGCCTACATCGGCATGCTGACGGCTGCCGCCGGCGAGGAGTGGGTCAACCAGATCACCGCGGCGGTCTTGATCTTCCGGATCATCACCTGGCTGCTGCTCATCCCGGTCGGTCTCGGAGTACTGGGATTCTGGCGCCATCAGCTCCGGCGCAAGCCCGCAGGGAACGCGTCGGGTGGGTCGCCGACGACGTCGCCGCGCCGGTTGCGGGTCAGAACTCGAACTGCACCGCGGCGCGATCGGCAACCCGACCGGTGATGTGGTCGGCGATGAACTGCTGGTGGTCGGGGTGGTCGCGGTACACGAGGTAGTCGTCGACCGACGCGAAGTCTCCGACGATGGAGTAGTCGAAGTTCGTCGGCGCCAGCCGGAGGTCGCGGCCGTGCTTGTAGTCGGCGATCTCCGGGATCGTGGCCGGGAGCGCATCGAGCGCAGCGGCGATCGCACCGACGTGTTCCTCGGTGACGGTGTCGTTCCAGCGCAGCATCACGACGTGACGGATCATCACCCCCTTCCTACCACCTGAAACGCTGGGGTCTGACCCCAGCGTTTCAGGTGACGTACATCGTCTCGACGAGGTCGGCGTAGCGCTCGGCCACCACCGAACGCTTGACCTTGTAGGTCGGCGTCAGCTCTCCGCCTTCGACGGTGAGCGGCGTCGGGAGCAGCCGCCAGTACTTGATCTGTTCGACCGGCGCGTGCTCACGGTTGACCCGCTCGACAGCGGCGTCGATCTCGTCACGGACGCGGGCATCGTGGATCAGGTCGGCGATGTCGTCGGATGCGCCGTGATGTTCGGCCCACTCTGCGGCCGCGTCGGCGTCGAGCGTGAGCAGTGCCGTGAGGTAGCGCCGGCCGTCGCCGATCACGACGGCCTGACCGATGAGCTTCTCCATCGACATCCGCGCCTCGATCTCGGACGGGGCGATGTTCTTGCCGGCTGCGTTGATGATCAGATCCTTCTTGCGGCCCGTCAGCCAGACGTACCCGTCGGCGTCGACGCGGCCGAGGTCACCCGTGGACATCCACCCGTCGGCGTCGATCAGTTCCGCAGTGGCGTCGGCCATCCGGAAGTAGCCGGAACAGACACTGCCGCCGCGCACGAGGAGTTCGCCGTCGCCCGCCACACGGATCTCGAGACCCGGGATCGCCCGACCGACCGAACCGATCCGGATGGCATCGGGCGGATTCAGGGTGGCCGGTCCGCAGTCCTCGGTCTGCCCGTACACCTCGGCGATCGGAAGCCCGAGGCCGTGGAACCAGCGAACGAGATCCGGGTGGATCGGTGCGGCCGCCGACACGAGGAGGCGAGCCTGATCGAGGCCCAGCTTGCGCCGGATGGCGCGTCCGACCGTCTGGTTCGCGGCGAATGCCGCGGCGTGAGTGGCCAGCGCCTTCGCCGAGCGTCGCGGCCTGGACGGATCGGTGTCGGCAGCGATGAGGCGGTCCAGTGGCCCTCCGAGATGGATCGGGATGGCGTCGAGCTCGTCGATGATGACGTCGTGGAGCTTCTGCCACACCCGCGGTACCGCCATGAAGATCGTCGGTCGACAGGCCCGCAGATCGTCGGCAACCGTCGCGAGGCTCCGAGCGAACCAGGTCTCGCCGCCCGCTTGGATGACACCGAAGTGACTGGTTGCCCGCTCGGCGATGTGGCTCAGCGGCAGATACGACAGCAGTCGATCGTCGGGGCTGAGGTCGAGGATCGAGTCGACGGAGTCGAGCGTCCACGTGATGTTGCGGTGGGTGATGCAGACCCCCTTGGGCGGGCCGGTGGTGCCGCTCGTGTACACGAGCGTGGCGAGGTCGTCGGCCGACAGCGCGTCGACGCGTGCATCGAGCGGAGCCGTCTCGCCGGCGCCGGCGCGAAGATCGTCGAGCGTCATCAGGAGCCCGGCGTGATCGAGACCGGGCGCGCCGCCGAAGGAGACGATCCGCTCCAGCGTCGGAAGGTCGTGCACGTGGAGCAGGACCTTGGCGAGTTGTTCGGTGTCGTCGACGAAGCAGACGCGTGCACCGGAATTGCCGAGGACGTAGGCGATCTGCGACGACGAACTCGTCGGGTAGACGGGCACGGTCACGGCTCCGGCCGACATGATCGCGAGATCGGCGATGTGCCACTCGGGCCGGTTCGAGGCGAGCAGCCCCACGCGATCGCCCGGTTCCACGCCGAGTGCCATCAGCCCGACGGCGGCCTGCTCGACCGCGGTTGCGTAGTCGGCCCATGAGATCGTGGACCAGTCACCGTTCACCACGTGACGCATCGCGGCTCGGCGCGGTTGGCCTGCAGCGCGTGCCCTGAACCGGTGCACGATCGTGTCGAGCCGTATGGGTTCAACGACGTCTTCGATCATGCGCCCATTGTTCGTCAGGGCACCGGGGCGCGACCACGGCCCTCGGTCACATTCTCAGCGAGACGGTCAGTGCGGTCCGCCGTTCAGTGCAGGCGGGTGAAGGGTTCGAACTCGATCACGTCCGGTGCCGTGAGTTCCGGATTCCGGGGTTTGCCGGGGCCGCTTCTCCGGCGGTCGCGCTCGTGTCGCCATCGTTGCCATGGCGTGCGACCGTTCTGTGTCGGAGCGCCCCGCTGGGCGAGACCCGATCGGACCTGGGCGACTGCAGCGGGCCCGGACGTGCGCAGGGTCACCAGGAGCGCGACGTGCAGCGCGGTGATCCGACCTTCGCAGGTGATGATGTTGCCCACTTCGACGATGCGCTCGCTCGACGCTGCCGATCCGTACGACTCGAGCAGTGACGAGGCGAGCCAGTGCGTGGCCGCCTCGTGGTTGCCGAGCAATCCCGCCGCCGCGACCACGACCGTGCCGGTCGAACTCGCGGCCATCCACTCGCAGCGTGGGGCGACGAGACGCAGCCACGCGAGCAGCGCTTCGTCACGTGCCGCACGGGAACATCCGAGTCCACCCGGCACGAGGACGACATCGGGATGACGGACGTCGTCGAACAGCGCGTCGACGTGATGGCCGCCTGCAGGCCCGTCGACATGGCCGAGGCGCGCGCCGACGCCGACGAGTTCGACGTCGGCCAGTTGTTCGAACACGAGCGTGAACGCCTCGCACTCGTCCGCCGACACCCCGTGCGACAGTGCCAGAGCGACCTGCACTCCCCCATCGTCGCACACCGTGCAACAGGTTCCCAGTGGCGCGGGACGACAACCTCCGCGATCAGGTGCGGGAGGCCGACGCGTGGCGGATGCCGTCGAGCATCAGATGCGTGAGTCGTCGAACACGATCGGAGGTCGACGACACCGGACGCCCGGACCGCGCGTCGATCAACTCGAGCTTGGGCCCCAGAACGACCAGGCCCTGCATCGCTGCCCAGCACAGCTCGACGGCGGCATCGACATCCGTCTCGAGCCCTTCCGACCCGATGAGGTCGGCGACCACGTCGTGGAGCACCCCGTACGCCCGCATTCCCGCTTCGACCAGTCGCTCGTCGTCGGGGTCGACGACATCGGTGCGGAACATGACCTGGCAGTGCGCGGGGTACTCGTTGGCGAGCGACACGTATGCCTGCCCCATCGCCGCAAGCCGTTCAGCCGGATCGGTCTCGCCGGCGATCGCGGCCGTGGTGACCTCGTGGAGCCTGTCGAATCCCTGCGTGGCGAGCGACGTCAGCAGACCCTGGACGTCGCCGAAGTGATGTGCAGGTGCAGTGTGCGATACGCCCGCGCGGCGCGCCACCTCGCGAAGGCTGAAGTGGCCGAGCCCCTTCTCGGTGATGACCTCCACCGCCGCGCTGCGCAGCGCGTTCTTGAGGTCGCCGTGGTGGTACCGGTCTGTCACGGATGTCACTCTAGTCCGATATTGACAGTGACAAGATTGGTCTTTACATTGCCAAGTTGTCACTGTCCAGATCTCAGGAGCCACTCGATGACCATCACCGCGCCCACCCTTCCCGCCCTCGACGACGCCATCCACCGGCGCCGATGGTCGATCCTCGGCGTCGTCAGCCTGGCCGTGTTCGTCACGGTGCTCGACGGCACGATCGTCAACGTCGCCCTGCCGACGCTCGCCGTCGACCTCGACGCGACCACCCGCCAGCTGCAGTGGATCGTCGACGCCTATCTCCTGGTGTTCACCGGTCTGCTCCTCGCCGCCGGCGGGCTCGGCGACCGGTACGGCCGCAAGCGGATGCTCGTCGGCGGCCTGGCGGTGTTCGGGCTGACGTCGGCGCTCGCGGGCTCGGTCGACTCGGCGCAGGGCCTCATCCTCGGCCGGGCGCTGATGGGGATCGGCGCCGCGCTGATCTTCCCGGCCACGCTCGCGATCATCACGAACGTCTTCCGCGACCCGGGCGAGCGGGCGAAGGCGATCGGCATCTGGAGTGCCGTGACGGGCATCGCCGTGGCCGCCGGGCCGGTGAGCGGCGGCTGGCTGCTCGAGCACTTCTGGTGGGGTTCGATCTTCTTCGTCAACGTACCGGTCGTGATCGTGGCGCTCGTCGCCACGGTGCTCGTCGTGCCCGAGTCGAAGGAGGCCGGCGCTCCACGGCTCGACATCGGCGGGATCGTGCTGTCGATCGCCGCGATCACGACGCTCGTGTACAGCATCATCGAGGCTCCGGAGTGGGGCTGGCTCGACCCGAAGACCCTGGCCGGCTTCGCGCTGGCCGCGATCTTCCTCGTGGCATTCGTGCTGTGGGAGCTGCGCCTGGAGCACCCCATGCTGCCGGTGGGGATCTTTCGCAACCTGCGCTTCAGCGCGGCCAGCGTGTCGGTGACATCGGCGTTCTTCGCCCTGTTCGGGTTCATCTTCCTGATCACGCAGTACTTCCAGCTGGTCAAGACCTACACGCCGTTCCAGGCCGGCGTGCGGACGTTGCCGGTCGCCGCCGCAATCGCCGTTGCCTCGATCGTGGCACCGCGTGTCGTGGAGCGGATCGGAACCGCCCGCGTCGTCGCCGCCGGGCTCGGCCTCATGTCGTCGGCATTCGTGTGGATCGGCATGACGACCGAAGTCGACACGAGCTACCTCGTCATCGCCGGGCAGATGGTCGTGCTCGGCTCCGGACTCGGACTGACCACCGCCCCCGCGACCGAGTCGATCATGGGATCGCTCTCACGCGACAAGGCCGGCATCGGATCGGCGGTGAACGACACGACCCGCGAACTCGGCGGGACACTGGGGGTTGCCATCATCGGGAGCGTCTTCAGTTCGCTGTACATCGGGTCGCTCGACTCGGCCGGCGGCGTGTTCGGTTCGTTGCCGCCCGAACTGCAGGATGCGACGTCGGAATCGGTCGGCGCTGCGAAGGTGGTCGCCGGCCGACTCGGCGCCGACGCCCCTGCCTATCTCGCTCAGGTCAACGACGCCTTCCTGTCGGGATTGCACGTCGGCTGCTTCGTCTGCGCCGGCGTTGCCGCTGTCGGTGCGGTCTTCGCGCTGCGCTTCATCCCCGCCCGCGCCACCTGAGATCGCGACGCACCCACGCGACGACGAGAACTCTTGCATCCGGGGTCTGACCCCGGCGGCAAGAGTTTGTACGGTGCGACCATGACGACGATCGACCAGGAGGCCCTGCGGGCGAAGTACCGGGCTGAGCGCGACAAGCGACTGCGGGCCGATGGCAGCGAGCAGTACATCGAACCGGTCGGCCGGTTCTCCCACTACCTGGAGGATCCGTACGTGGCCCCGACGCCGCGGGAGCCGCTGCACGACGAGGTGACCGTGGCGTTCATCGGCGGTGGATTCGCCGGGCTGGTCACCGGCGCCCGGCTGAAGCAGGCCGGGATCGACGACGTGCGGATCATCGAGAAGGGCGGCGACTTCGGCGGCACCTGGTACTGGAACCGCTACCCGGGCGCGCAGTGCGACACGGCGGCGTTCGTGTACCTCCCGCTGCTGGAGGAGACCGGCCACATGCCGACCGAGAAGTACACCCACGCCCCCGAGATCCTCGACCACTGCCGCCGCATCGCCAACCACTTCGACCTCTACGACGACGCCTGCCTGTCGACCGAGGTGACCGGCCTCGAGTGGAACGACGAGGCCAAGCGCTGGATCATCCGCACGAACCGCGGCGACGAGATGCGCGCCCGGTTCGTGGCGATGGGCACCGGCCCGCTGCACCGACCGAAACTGCCGGGCATCCCCGGCATCGAGACCTACGAGGGCCACAGCTTCCACACGAGCCGGTGGGACTACGACTACACCGGCGGCGACCCGGCGGGAGCACCGCTCGACCGACTCGGCGACAAGCGGGTCGGCATCATCGGCACCGGCGCCACCGCGGTGCAGTGCATTCCGCATCTCGCTCGTGCCTGCGGCGAGCTGTTCGTGTTCCAGCGCACGCCGTCGTCGATCGACGTGCGCAACAACCATCCCATCGACCCGGACTGGTTCCAGACGCTCGAGCCGGGCTGGCAGGCCGAGTGGCTGATGAACTTCACGACGCTGCAGACCGGCGGCTTCACCGACGAGGACCTGGTGATGGACGGCTGGACCGACATCAGCAAGCGCATCCGCGACAAGGTGCTGTCGAGCGGCGGCGAGTTCACCCGCGAGACGTTCATCAAGGCGTACGAGGACTCCGACGACGAGAAGATGACCGAGATCCGCGCCCGCGTCGACGCGCTGGTGGCCGATCGCGAGACGGCCGAGGCGCTCAAGCCGTGGTACCGCCAGCTGTGCAAGCGTCCGTGCTTCCACGACGAGTACCTCGACGCCTACAACGAGCCCGGTACCCACCTGATCGACACCGACGGCAAGGGCGTCGAGCGCATCGACGAGACCGGCGTGTGGGCCAACGGCGAGCACTACGAACTCGACTGCATCATCTACGCATCGGGTTTCGAGGTCGGCACCGAGTACGCCCGGCGGGCGGGCTTCGATGCGGTCGGGCGCGACGGCGAGAAGCTCTCCGAGCACTGGGCCGACGGGATGCGGTCGCTGCACGGCATCCACGTCCACGGGTTCCCGAACATGTTCGTCGTCGGCCACACGCAGGGCGCCAACCTCATCTCGAACATCCCGCACAACCTCACCGAGGCCGGCCAGACCATCGCCGTGATCATCGACCACGCGCTCGACGTCGGGGCGGCGGAGGTCGAGGTCACCGAGACCGCAGAGGATGCGTGGGTGGAGCGGCTCGAAGCGCGGCGCGGTCGCACGCATGACGAACTCACCCGACTGCACGCCCGGCTACTACAACAACGAGGGGCAGCCGACCGGTCGGCGGGGCACGCTCAACTCGATGGGCTACCCGGAGGGTCCGGTGGCGTACTTCCAGTACATCGATGCCTGGCGCAACTCGGGCGAGTTCGAAGGCTTGGAGTTCCGCTGAAAACGCCGAAATTCTCCTCCAGGTGCGCGCTGAGCGCGCACTGCGAGGAGAATTTCGGCTCCGGGGGCTCGGCTCGGGGGGCTCGGGTCAGGTGGGCTTCTTGCCGAGGGTGAGGGTGACGTCGACGGTCGTGCCGTTGCGGTCGACGGTCACGGTCACCTCGTCGCCCGGCTGACGCTTGGCGATGGCCACACCGAGATCGGCGGGCTGGTCGATCGGCTCGCCGTCGAGGGCGACCACGACGTCACCGACCCGGAGGTCGCTGTCGGCGGCGCCCGAACCCGGGGCGATCTCGACGATCTCGGCGCCCTTGCCATCGGTGGCGGGCTGCGTGGTCACTCCCATCAGCGCGCGGTCCGGCACGGTGCCGGACTGCAGCGAATCGATGACGTCCATCACGGGCGTGATGGCGATGGCGAAGCCGATGTTCTGGGCCTGCCCGGCAATCGCCGTGTTGATGCCGACGACCTCGCCACGGCTGTTGAGCAGCGGTCCACCGGAGTTGCCGGGGTTGATGGCCGTGTCGGTCTGGAGGAGGTTGACGAGCTGCTCGCCGTTCTCCTCGGTGATCGTGCGGTCCTTGGCCGACAGGATGCCGGCGGTGACCGACGGTTCGCCGTTCAGGTCGAGTGCGTACCCGACCGCGATGAGCTGGTCGCCGAGCTGGAGGTCGTCGGAGTTGCCGACCGCGAGCGGTTGCAGGTCGTTGCGCTCGACCTTGAGGACGGCGAGGTCACGGGTCGGGTCGGCCGCCACGATGGTGGCGGACTCCTCGGACCCGTCCGAGAAGGTGATCGTGGTGTCGTCACCTTCGGCCACGACGTGGTTGTTGGTGACGATGTAGCCGTCCGCGCTCAACACGAAGCCGGTACCGGCGGCGGTGCCCTGCAACTGACCGCCGATCGGGCTCGACTGGGTGACGGTCTGGTGGACCGACACGATCGACGGACGGGCGGCGTGCACGAGGGCGGCGATCGATCCGCCATCGACCGACACGGTCTGCGCGGCGACGCCGGGCGCCGAGACCGCCGCCGGGCTGTCGTTGGCGTCCTGGCCGACGACGTAACCGCCGAGGGCGGCAGCGGTCACCGCTGCCCCGACGACGATGCCGGCACCGAAGCGCGCACGTCCCCGCGGTCGCGAGGGTCCGTTCGCGACCGGCGGGGACGGCGGCGTCCAGCTGTGCGCAACGCGGTCGCCGGAGGGAGGTTCGACGACGGCGCCGACAGCAGTGGGAGGGGCGACCGGCGCTGGGCCGACCGGCGGGACCGTGGGAGGGGTGAGCGGCATGTCCATCGGAGAACATCGTGCAGGGGCCGGGTCAGAATCAGGTGAGAACGAGGTGATCGACGGGCAAGAGCCGCTGGGCGTGCGGACCTGGGCGTGCGGACCTGGGCGTCCGCTGCAGCAGACCTGGGCGTCACGACCCGGGCGTGAGAGGCTGGGTGCCGTGTACACCGAGATCGAGTACCACGAGCGCGACCACGTCGGCGTCATCACCATCGATCGCCCCGAGGCGCGCAACGCCCTGACGTTCACCACCTACGACGAGCTGGCCGACGCCGTCGCCACGACGACCGCTCGCTGTCTGGTGATCACCGGTCGCGACCCGGCGTTCTGCTCGGGCGACGACGTGAAGCAGGTGATGGTCGCCGCGAGCGCGGAGTTGACCAGCCGCGACCGGACCCCGCGCCTCACGCCGGCCGCCGGCGTGCTGTTGCGCACCGACGTCCCGATCATCGCGGCCGTCAACGGAGCGGCGGTCGGCTGGGGCATGGAGCTCGCGCTGATGGCCGACATCCGGATCGCGTCCGAGCGGGCACGATTCGGCGAACTGTTCGTGAAACGGGGGCTCTGCTGCGACGTCGCCGGCCTGGCCCGACTCGTCGAACTCGTCGGCAGGGAGACCGCCGCAGAGTTGCTGTACACCGGACGCATCGTCGACGCCGCCGAGGCCCGCGAACTGCGCCTCGTGTCGCGAGTCGTCCCGCACGACGACCTGCTGCCGAGCGCGATCGAACTCGCTTCCGCCATCGCCGCCAATCCCCCGCTCGCGGTGCAGGCACTCAAGCGCGGCTTGCGCACGGCCCTCGACCCCGACTGGGACGAACTCGGCTCCTGGGTCAGCTCGACACTCGCCGACCTCTTCCGCACCGACGATCACCGGGAGGGCGTCCAGTCGTTCCTCGAGAAACGGCCCGCCAACTTCACCGGCAAGTGACCCGCGCGACGTGAACTACCCTCGCCGTCCGGGGCGGCCGGGCCGCTGAACAGGGGGAACGATGAAAGACCTACGAGGAACGATCGCCGTCGTCACCGGGGCGTCACGCGGGATCGGCGTCCACATCGCCCGAGCACTCGCCGAGGAGGGCGTGAACCTGTCGCTCGCGGCGCGTTCGGAGACCGAGCTGGAGCACGTGCGCGCCCAGATGGAAGCCCTCGGTGTGACGGCCATCGCCACCGTCTGCGACGTGGCCGACAGCGCGGGCCGCAAGCGACTGTTGGAGCGAACCGAGGCCGAACTCGGCCCGATCGACATCCTGGTGAACAACGCCGGCATCGAACGGGTCCGGCGGTTCGAGGAGTCGACGGAGGCCGACTTCACCGACACGCTGGCCATCAACCTCGAAGCACCGATCCTGTTGACCCATGCCGTCGTGCCCGGCATGCTCGCCCGAGGCCGCGGTCACGTGGTCAACATCGCGTCGGGTGCCGGCAAGGTCGGCGTCGCCTACGGCACGTCGTACTGTGCGAGCAAGCACGGGCTCGTCGGCTTCACGAACGCGCTGCGGGCGGAGTACGAGAAGTCGCCGGTCGGGTTCTCGGTCGTGTGTCCCGGCTTCGTGACCGACACGGGAATGTACGACCGGTGGGAACGCAAGGGCGTTCACGCCCCGAGGATCGCCGGCAGCTCGAAACCCGAGAAGGTGGCGGCCGTCACCGTCGACTGCATCAGGAAGAACCGTTCCGAGGTGATGGTCAACACCCCTCCGGTGCGGCCGTTGATCGTGCTCGCCAATGCCTTCCCGGCGATCACGCCGTTCCTGCTGCGCAAGTTCGGCTACACGAAGTCGTTCGAGCGGGTCATCGCCGCCGGCATCGAGTGACCGTGCTCGATCTGCCGATTGCCGACCCGTGGTTCGTCGTCGAGCGGATCGGCGACGACATCACGCTGATCACCGAACCCCACGTCCATCCGCTCCTGCGATGCAACGTGTGGCACGTACGCGGCCGCGAGTCTCGACCTCGTGGTCGACACGTCGCTCGGGATCCGTCCGCTGCGGCACCTCGTCGAGCACGACGCTGGGCCACGAACTGTTGGCGGTCGCCACCCACGCCCACGGCGACCACGTCGGTGGGCTCCACGAGTTCGACCGCCGGGCGATCCACCCGGCCGAGGCCGACGAGCTCGCCTCGGCCGGCGTGGTCACCCTCGATGCCACCCTGTTCGGACCCACGTCTGTCAGCCGTATCTCGATGCCGGCTACGACGTGCCCGACCTGCTCGTCGATGCGGTGCCCGCCGGCGGCCTGGCGAGCGCCACCTTCGAGCGGCCCGCCGCGCCGCCGACCACACTGCTCAGCGACGGCGACGTCGTCGACCTCGGCGATCGCTCGTTCGAGGTGCTCCACCTCCCGGGTCACTCCCCCGGCAGCATCGGGCTCTGGGAATCATCGAGCGGTGTGCTGTTCTCCGGCGACGCCGTGTACGACGGCCCGCTGCTCGACGAGCTGGAGGGCTGCGACATCGAGGCCTACGTCGCCACCATGCGCCGCCTGCGCGACCTGCCCGTCCGGGTGGTCCACGGCGGCCACGAGCCGAGCTTCGGCCGCGAGCGTCTCGTCGAACTCTGCGACGCCTACCTGGCCACCCGCGGCTGACGGCATCCGATCACGGCCTCGCGCTCGCCGCCAGAGGAAGGCGACCAAAGTACAGTCGTCGCATGCCACCGAGCGCAGATCGTCGGCACCGCTACCGCCCGCTCGACCGTCTGACCGAACCGCTGGTTCGAGACGACGGCGTGCTGCGTCCGGCGAGCTGGGACGAAGCGCTCGACCGTGCCGCCGGCGGATTCCGGTCGGCCCGTGCTGCGAGCGGCGGCTCGTCGATCGGCGTGTTCTCGTGTTCGAAGTCGACGAACGAGATGAACTTCGTCGCCCAGAAGCTCGCTCGGGTCGCGTTCGGCACCAACAACATCGACAGCTGCAATCGGACTTGACACGCTCCCTCCGTGGTCGGTCTGGCCACCGTGTTCGGAGCAGGCGGTGGAACCTCGTCGTACGCCGAAGCGGAGGCCGCCGACGTGATCGTGATGTGGGGATCGAACGCCCGCAACGCGCACCCGATCTACTTCCACCACGTCCTCCAGGCGGTCCGTCGCGGCGCCAAGCTCTACGTGGTCGACCCGCGACACTCGGAGACCGCGCAGTTCGCCGATCGTTGGCTCGGCCTCGAGGTCGGCACCGACATCGCCCTGTCGAACACGATCGGCCGCGAGATCATCGCCGCCGGGCTGACGCACCCGGAGTTCATCCGCCGGGCGACGTCGGGATACGACGAGTACGCCGCCTCGGTCGAGGACTGGACGCTCGAGCGCGGCAGCGCGGTCACCGGCGTACCCGCCGAAGCGATCCGCGAACTCGCGCACGCCTATGCCGGTGCCGCCGCGGCGCAGCTCTGTTGGACGCTGGGCATCACCGAACACCACAACGGTGTCGACAACGTGCTGTCGCTGTGCAACCTCGCACTGCTCACCGGTCAGGTCGGACGTTACGGCGCCGGACTCTCACCGCTGCGGGGGCAGAACAACGTGCAGGGCGGTGGCGACATGGGCGCCCTTCCCAACAAGCTTCCCGGGTTCCAGGACGTGGACGACGACGTCGCGCGAGCCAAGTTCGAGGCCGAGTGGGCGACGACGATTCCATCCGCCGACGGGTGGAATCTGACCGAGATGTTCGACGCGATGGAGCACGGTGATCTCCGTTCGCTGCTCGTGATCGGTGAGAACCCGGCACAGTCCGAGGCCGATGTGAGCCGGGCGGTCGACCTGCTCGGCGGACTCGACCACCTGGTCGTACTCGACATCCACCTGACGAAGACCGCGGAACTCGCCGACGTCGTCCTGCCCGGCTCGGCATCGTGGTGCGAATCCGATGGCACGGTGACCAACTCCGAGCGTCGCGTGCAACGCGTGCGCAAGGCGCTCGATCCGCCGGGCAACGCCCGCGACGACATCGACATCCTGATCGACCTGGGACGCCGCCTCGGTCAGGACTGGCACTACGACACGCACGAGGACGTCTGGGACGAACTCCGACGACTGTCGCCGATGCATGCCGGCATGTCGTGGGATCGGATCGGGTCACTCGGCGGCATCCAGTGGCCGTGCTTCACGGACGACACGCTGGAGCCGCCGTTCCTCCACGGTCGCCTCTGGGCCGACGACCCCGCTGACCGTGGTCGACCTGCTCCGTTCAGCGTCGTCGTCCACGAACCTCCCGCCGAGCCGGTCACCGCCGAGTTCCCGATGCGGCTCACGACGGGCCGCCGACTCGACTCGTACAACACGGGCGTCCAGTCCGGCGGGTACCGCAGCCCGAACCGGCTCGGTGAGACGATCGACGTCTCGCCCCACGATGCCCGGACCCTCGACCTCGCCGACGGGGAGCTCGTTCGGGTCACGTCGCCGCGTGGGTCGATCGAGGCCCCGGTCCGCGTCGACCGCGCGCTCCGTCCGGGCCTCGTGTTCATGACGTTCCACTTCCCCGACGAGATCGACGTGAACCAGCTCACGATCGACGCCACCGACCCGAAGTCGGGGACCGCCGAGTTCAAGGCCGCCGCCGTGCGCATCGAGAAGTTGGCATGATCCCTCCGGCAGTAAGCGTGCGTCGGTCGCCATGGACCTGAAGACGCGCGGCATCGAGCCCACCGCCGCCGAACGCGCCGCCATCGACGCGGTACTCGGGGCCGACCAGCCGCCGCGTTCGCACGACCGGATCGGCGGCCGGTCGCTCCGAGCACGCCGTCACCTGCTGCTGCCGACGCTGCACGCCGTCAACGACCGGGTGGGCTGGATCAGCCCGGCAGCCATCGACCACATCGCCGAACGCCTCGACGTGTCGCCCGCCGAGATCCATGGCGTCGTCACCTTCTACGGGCTGTTCTCGACCAGCGAGCGGCCGGCACGCCAGGTCCATGTCTGCATCGACCTGGTCTGTCGCATCGAGAGAGGCGGACGCGAACTTCCCGACGGCGCCCACCCGTCTCCATGTCTCGGAATGTGCGAGCAGGCCCCCGCCGTGCTCGTCACCGAAGCCGGCGAACCGGCGCGTCGCACGACGATCGGGGACATCTCCGCCGAGCTGGTGGAGGAACTCGTGGCGGGTGGCCCCGTCCCCTCGCCCGAGCCGGCTCGCGTTGCGTCCGTCCCTCAGGCCGGAGACCGGGACCTGGTGCTGCTCGCCCGCGCCGGGCGCTCCGATCCTCTCGACTTCGACGCGTACCTCGCCGACGGCGGCCTCGCGCGCTGCGAGCGCGCCCGCGAGATCGGCCCGGCCGGCGTGATCGACCTGGTCGACGCCGCCGGGCTGCTCGGCCGGGGTGGTGCCGCCTTCCCGACCGCGAGGAAGTGGCAGGCCGTGCGGAGCCAGGCCGGCCACACCGCGCCATCTGGTCTGCAACGCCGACGAGTCGGAGCCGGGCACCTTCAAGGATCGGGTGCTGATCGAGAACGATCCCTTCGCGCTGCTCGAGTCGATGACGATCGCCGCGCTCGCCGCCGACTGCGCCCACGGCTGGATCTACCTCCGCGGCGAGTACCCGCAGGCGGAGGCGACGCTGACCTCCGCGATCGAGAAGTTCCGGGCAGAGGGGGTCATCGGCGCCGGCTTCGACATCTCGATCAGGCGTGGTGCGGGCGCCTACGTCTGCGGCGAGGAGACCGCGATCTTCAACTCGATCGAGGGGTTCCGGGGCGAGCCTCGCAACAAGCCGCCGTTCCCGTTCGAGGTGGGGCTGTTCGGCGCGCCGACGGTGGTCAACAACGTCGAGACGCTGATGAACGTGCCGTCGATCGTGCTGGGTCGCACCTCGTCGAACCGCCGGTTGTTCTGCCTCTCCGGCGCCGTCACGGTGCCGGGCGTCTACGAGGTGGAACTCGGGCTGACGCTCCGCGAACTCATCGAACTCGCCGGAGGGCTGAGATCCGGCTCGGAACTGCAGGCCGTACTGCTCGGCGGCGCGGCCGGCCGATACGTGGCACCCGACGCGCTCGACGTGAGACTCGACCACGAGTCGGTACGCGAGGCAGGGCTCACGCTCGGCTCGGGTGTCGTCATGGTGCTCGATCAGTCGGTCGATCTCGTCGACCAGATCCGCCGGATCGCCGCCTTCTTCCGTGACGAGTCGTGCGGCCAGTGCGTGCCGTGCCGCGTCGGGACCGTGCGCCAGGAGGAGGTCCTCGAACGGCTCGCAGACGGTGTTCGCCAGGGCGACGTGGAGCTGCTCGCCGACATCGGTCGGGCCATGGCCGATGCGTCGATCTGCGGTCTCGGACAGACCGCCCATCAGGCGATCGAATCGGCCGTCGTGACGCTGGGGGTGTTCGGCCGGTGAACGAGGTCCCCGTCGACATCCGCCGCGAGCCACCCGTCACCGCGACGATCGACGGCGCCACGGTGACGGTCGCCGAGGGAACGACGATCCTGCAGGCGTGCGGCGGACGCGGCGGCGAGATCCCCACGCTCTGCGTCGGCGACACCATCACGCCGAAGAACGCCTGCCGGCTGTGTGTGGTGGAGGTGGAGGGATCGCGGGCGCTGGTTCCCGCCTGCTCGCGGCCCGTCGAGGCCGACATGGTGGTGCACACGCGCTCCGAGCGTGTCGACCATGCCCGGCGCATGGTGCTGGAGTTCCTCGGCTCGTCGGTCGACCTGTCGCTGACCGCGAACGTGGCCGAGTGGAACCACGAGTACGGCGTCGACCTCGACCGGTACGGCGCCGACGCCGCGACGGTGGCGCAACCCGTCAAGATCGACAACGACCTCTACGTGCGCGACTACTCGAAGTGCATCCTCTGCTACCAGTGCGTCGACGCGTGCGGAGAGCAGTGGCAGCACAGTTTCGTGATCGAGATCGCCGGACGCGGCTTCGACGCCCACGTCTCGACCGAGCACGACGTGGCACTCCCCGATTCGGCGTGCGTCTACTGCGGCAACTGCATCCAGGTGTGTCCGACCGGGGCGCTGATGGCGACCACCGAGTTCGACATGCGAGCCGCCGGGACGTGGGACGACGAGCGTCAGACGGTGACCGAGACCATCTGCGGGTTCTGCGGTGTGGGGTGCGGGCTCGAACTGCACGTGCAGGACGACACCATCGTCAAGGTCACCTCACCGCCCGACAACCCGATCACCCACGGCAATCTGTGCATCAAGGGTCGGTTCGGGTTCCAGCACGTCCAGAACCGCCCCGATCGAGACGCTCGGGCGCATAGACGTTGAATCCGTCGCCACGGACGAAACCCGCCAGCACCATGCCCGCCCGACGAGCAGCGTCGACGGCGAGTGCGGTCGGCGCACTGACGGCGACGAGGGTCGAGAACCCGGCGGCCCACGCCTTCTGCACCATCTCGATGCTCGCCCGTCCACTCACGAACAGGCCGAGGTCGGTGGCCGGCAGCCCACCCGCACCTCCCAGCAGCATCGAGCCCACGACCTTGTCGACGGCGTTGTGCCGACCGACGTCTTCGCGGATCACGAGCACCTCCCCCGCGCGATCGAACGCTGCCGCAGCGTGGACGGCTCCGGTGGCGGCGAAGAGACCCTGCACAGCCGACATCCGGTGCGGGATCGACGCGAGGACGTCGAGGTCGAAGGGGTCGCTCGGCGGGAGCGGTTCGAGCCGCTCGAACATGACATCGAGTTGTTCGCTGCCGCACCAGCCACAACTCGACGACACCGTTCCCAGCCGGGCCGTCGGCACCGAAGCGCGCCCGCCCGTCTCCACGGTGACCACGTTGAACTCGGTGTCGACGGCGCTGCCGCTCGCGCAGTAGCGCACGCCGGTGACCGGTGCCCCGCCGAGCAGCCCTTCGGCGAAGCAGAAGCCCGCAGCGAGTTCGAAGTCGTGGCCCGGGGTGCGCATCGTGGTCGACACGACGGCACCGTCGAGCTGGATCGTCATGGGCTCCTCGACGATGAGGTCGTCGAAGACGGTCCGCGTCACCCGCTCCTCCCCGACGCCCTCGACCCGTGTGACCCGCCTGCGCTCCTTGCGACGCCGGGCCATCAGGCGTATCCGGCTCGGCCGTAATCGCTGCGTCTGGCCGTCCCGAACCAGTTGCCGAGATCGACGATGAACGCGAACATCACGATCACCCAGCCGAAGCCGTTGATCGGGTCACCCCACTGGTCCATCAGCACGTAGGCGAGGGTCGTGTACGGCAGGAACAGCCATCCGAAGAACCCGATCCAGAAGCTGTCGAACGCCGTGTCGTTCCAGTCGGAGAAGATCTCGAGCAGGATCAACCCGAGCCGTGGGAACAACGCGCCGACGACGAGGAACAGACAGCCGCACATGCCCGAACACTACGTCGCGGTTCGAAGGGCCAGAAGCGGCAAGCTGCGCGTGGTGATCCGGGCTCACACGAACGCAGGGCGTGCCGACGGGTGGACCGGGCCGCCCCCTCCGACACGGCGCCGATCGGGCGCGTCCACGATGCTGTGTCGGGCATGCAGGAGGAACACGTGAGGTACACGGTCAATCTGCTCGACGCCGCCATCGATCCCGTCGAGTGGGCGCGGCGCCGCGAGGCCGAGGGCTGGGACGGCCTGTCGGTCGCCGACCACGTCTTCACCGGCCGCCGCGCCTACCCGCACGTGTGGGTCACGGCGACGGCGATGGCGATGGCGACCACCCGTCCGACGATCTCGACGGCGTTCGCCAACAACCTGCATGCGCAGCCCGGTCGAAGTGGCCCAGGCCGCGCTCCAGTTGCAGCGGGTGAGTGGCGGCCGATTCGAACTCGGCCTCGGAGCGGGCTGGGCCGACGACGAGGTCACCGGGTCGGGGCTGCGCTATCCGCCACCGGGTGAACGAGCCGGCATGTTCGCCGAGTCCGCCCAGATCGTCCGCACCCTCCTGCACGAGCGGGCCGTGCAGCTTCCACGGCGAGCACTACGACATCGAGATCCCGAAGATCGGCCCTGCGCTCGACGGCCTCGCTCCCCCGCTGCTCGTGGGCTCCGTCGGCGGCCCGCGAACCACACGTGAGGTCACGCCGCACCTCGACCGGGTCGAGATCAAGGCGCAGAGCGCCGCGACACGCAACGGTGCGCTCGACCTCGCCGTGATGGCCGAGGTCACCGACGATCACCTGATCGACATGATCGGTCGGGTGCGCTGCCGTGCACCCGACGATCGAGATCAGCATGTTCACGCTGTTCAGCGTCGGCGACGACGACGCCACGTCGAGCCTGAAAGCGGCGATGGACGCCGGCGGTGGGCTGTTCCGCCGCTTCTTCGGGTCGGCCGACGACGTGGCCGACGGCCTCGCCTGGCTCGAGTCGCTCGGATCTCCGGCGCGTCGCTCAGCCCGATGACACCCCACGCGCTCGAAGCGCTCGCCCCGGCGGTCCTGAACGCCGGATGATCGACCACGACGACGATCCACGACGTCACCCGCACGGTGTACGAGTTCGCCTACGGAATCGACACCCGCGACTGGGCGCGGTATCGGCAGCATCTTCGCCCCCGAGGTGGAGTTCGACTACGAGTCGTACCACGGCCGTCCGGCGACCCGCATGACGCCCGACGCATGGGTCGATGCGGTCACGCAGTTGTTCATGGGGCTCGACGCGACCCAGCACTCGATGAGCAATCCACTGGTCGACATCGGGCCCGACGGCACCGAGGCACGGTGCCGGATGTACATGCAGGCCGCGCACTTCCTCACCCACGACGACGGATCGCCGACGAGTTCACGATCGGCGGCTACTACGACGACCACCTCGTCTGTCGACGACGACCGATGGGATCTGGCGGATCGACGCCGTGAAGCTGACCGTGTGGTGGCGTCGGGGCAACGCCGACATCATGCGGCTCGCCCACGAGCGCACCCGGTCGGCTCGTCGGGACGACTGAGCCCTCGGTACGGTCCGGGCGTGGAGATCGGCTTCGTCTACCCGCAGACCGAACTCGGCGGCGACCCCGACGCCGTGCGAGCCATCGGCCGCGCCACCGAACAACTCGGGTTCGATCACCTGTTGGCGTACGACCACGTGCTCGGGGCGACCCACGACGATCGTGACCCGCCCCTGTGGGGTCCCTACACCGAGCGCGACCCGTTCCACGACCCGTTCGTGATGTTCGCCTACCTCGCCGGCATGACCGAACGGATCCACTTCGCCACGGGCGTGCTGATCCTGCCGCAACGCCAGACGGTGCTGGTCGCCAAGCAGGCCGCCGACCTCGACCTGATGTCGGGCGAACGACTCCGACTCGGGGTGGGAGTCGGCTGGAACTACGTGGAGTACGACTCGCTCGGCCAGACCTTCTCGACGCGTGGTCGCCGCGCCGACGAGCAGATCGGCTTCCTGCGCCGCCTGTGGAGCGAGGAGCTGATCGAGTGGACCGGCGAGTTCGACGAGATCGATCGCGCGACGCTCGTTCCGCGGCCGAACCGCCAGATCCCGATCTGGGTGGGAGGCTTCAGCGAGGCGGCGTTCCGGCGTGGCGCGGCGCTGGGCGACGGGTTCATGTATGCCGGAACGGAAGACCGGGTCATGGTCGCGATGGAGCGGGTTCGCGAGCTCGGCGCGGAACAGCCCCGTGACATGACGGGGTTCGGCCACGAGTTCGTCGCACTCCGCGTGGGCGGTGCGGGCGACGCTGCAGCGGCCGCCGAGCGGTGGCGAGACGCCGGCGGCACACACTTCGCCGCCGTGTCGATGGGGCTCGGGCTCGACTCGATCGACGCCCACCTCGAGTTCATGCAGCGACGTGGCGACGCGGCTCCACCTGCCGACGTCCTGAACTCCTGCGGATCGACGAACGCACGGTCCACCGGCTCGCCGACGGTCGCGACCGGCTGACAGACTCCCGTGATGACCGAAACGATCACAGGAACCAACCGCTCGGCGGGTGTGAGTTTCACGGAGCTCCTCGACGGCGATTCGCACCCGGTCTCCGATCTCCTGCGCGCCGAATCACGCGTCGGGATCTCCGAGGGCAACACCCGGGTTCCGGCCTGGTACTACACGTCGCCCGAGTTCCACGCGCTCGAGGTCGAGAAGCTGTGGAGCCGCGTCTGGCAGATGGCCTGTCTCGAGGAGGAGATCCCCGAGGTCGGCGACTACCACGTGTACGAGATCGCCGACATGTCGTTCCTCGTCGTGCGGACCGCCGACGGTATCAAGGCCTACCGCAACTCCTGCCTCCACCGCGGCCGTCTGCTGCGCGAGGCCAACGGGCAGGGCGCCAAGAACCTGCGGTGCGCATTCCACGGCTGGTCGTGGAACCTCGACGGATCGCTGAAGGAGATCCCGTGCGAGTGGGACTTCCCGAGCGTGCGCGCCGAGGACTACGCGCTCCCCGAAGCGCTCGTCGACACGTGGCACGGGTTCGTGTTCCTCAACCCCGACCGCAACGCCGCTCCGCTGAGCGAACACCTTGCCGGTCTCGACGAGCACTTCGCCAAGTATCCGTTCGAGCAGCGGGTGAAGGTCGCCCACGTCGAGAAGATCATGCGCGTCAACTGGAAGGCGTGCCAGGAGGCGTTCATGGAGTCGTACCACGTCGTCGCGACACACCCGACCCTGATGCAGACGCTCGGCGACGCCAACACGCGGTACGACACCTACGCCAACTTCTCCCGGGCGATCTCACCACACGGCGTGGAGAGCCCGCACCTCGCCGGCATGACCCACTACGAACGACTCGCCGACGGCAAGCAGTTCGCCCGCTATCGCCACCCGATGAACGGCCACATCTACGAACGTGTCGAACTCGGCCGCGTCCGTGTGATCGACCTCGACGGCAACGAGAGCCTGTTCGACGACGAGGGCACCTACATCGAGGGTCCGATCAAGCAGGCCGACCCGCACCTGTGCAAGTGGATCGGCGGGCCCACGCCGGAGGGAATCCTCGACGCTCCGCTGGCGATTCCCGATCCGCCCGAGGGCGTCGAGTCGATCACCGACCTGCGGGCATGGATCGCCGGCCAACGTCGGGCAGCCGCGGCCCAGCAGTACGGCGAGGCGATCGACGTCGAGCAGTTCAGCGACGGCGAGTTCATCGACTCGATGTACTACTCGGTGTTCCCCAACTGGTCGCCGTGGGGGGTGTGGAACGCGCTCTTCTACCGGTTCCGTCCGCACGGCAACGATCCCGACGAGTGCATCTTCGAGGTGATGATGTTCGTGCCGTGGGCCGACCAGGCGAACCGCCCGACGCCGGCGAAGGTCACCAAGTTGGGCCCGGACGACGACTGGACGCTGGCACCCGAACTCGGCATGACGGCGAAGATCTTCCAGCAGGACTCGATCAACCTGCCCCAGGTGCAGAAGGGCCTCAAGGCCCAGGAGCGCCAGGAGGTCGTCTTCGCCAACTACAACGAGACCAAGATCCGCCATTTCTGGGAGCACATGTACCACTGGCTCGAGATCGGCCCCACCCAGGTCTCGCTCACCCCGCTACCCGCGCTCGACCCGACGAACCGTTCGACCATCGCCGGCTGACGCGCCGGTGTGCTGTGCTGCAGGGATGCAGTTCGGCATCTTCTACGAACATCAGCTCCCGAAGCCGTGGAGCGACGACGACGAGTACGAGCTCCTGCGCGACGCGCTCGACCAGGTCGAGCTCGCCGACCGGCTCGGATTCGACTACGCCTGGGAGGTCGAGCACCACTTCCTCGACGAGTACTCGCACTCGTCGGCCCCCGAGGTGTTCCTCGCTGCCGCGGCCGCTCGCACGAAACGGATCCGGCTCGGGCACGGCATCCGCCAGGTGATCCCGAACTACAACCATCCGGCCCGAACGGCCGAAGGCATCGCCACGCTCGACCTGATCTCGAACGGTCGGGTCGACTTCGGCATCGGCGAGGGAGCCACGCGCCTGGAGTTGCACGGGTTCAACATCCCGGCCAAGGAGAAGCGGGCGATGTCGCTGGAAGCGGCCGAGCAGATCGCCAACATGATGGTGCTCGATCCGTACCCGGGGTACACGTCGGAGCACTTCTCGATGCCGTGCCGCAACGTGCTGCCCAAGCCACGTCAGAAGCCGCATCCGCCGATGTGGATCGCCTGCACCAATCGCGACACCATCAAGGTGGCGGCCCGTAACGGGCTCGGTGCGCTGGCGTTCAGCTTCGTCGACCCCGAGGAGGCGCAGGCCTGGGTCGAGATCTACTACGACATCGTCAAGAGCGAGGAGTGCGTGCCGCTGGGCCACACCGTGAACGCCAACGTCGCGCTCGTCACGGGGTTCTCGCTCGACCACGATCGGGGCGAGGCGATCCGACGCGGTCAGGAGGGATTCGAGTTCTTCGGGTACGCGCTCAACGCGCTCGTCGCGCACGATCAGGTGCCGGGCCGGACCGATCTGTGGGGCGAGTTCCAGGCTCGCCGGGCGCCGGATTCGACCGAGCAGCGGATCGCCGCGGCCGCAGCGCAGGACGACACCTACGCGAGCTGCATCGGCACCCCGGCCGACGCACGCCGCCACCTCCGTCAGATGCGCGACGTCGGCGTCGATCAGGTGATCTTCATCCAGCAGGCGGGCCGCAACCGCCACGCCGACATCTGCTCGTCGCTCGAGCTGTTCGCCGCGGACGTCATGCCCGAGTTCGCCGAGGAGGAGGCCGATCGCCGGCAGCGCAAGCAGGCCGAGCTGGCGCCGTTCATCGAGGCCGCACTGGCCCGCAAGCAGTGGATGCAGCCCCTCGCCGACGCCGACATCCCCGTCGTCAGGGCCGCGGTGAAGAAGGCCCAGACGTCGGGCAGCCTGACCTAGCCTGCAGCTCGGACCCGCCGTTCGGACCCGTCAGTGGGTCAGCGAACGGTGGCGAGGAAGCCGGACAGCGCGTCGAACCAGGCGTCGGGCCGTTCCCACTGGGGTGAGTGACCCGAACCGGTGATCGTGACGAGCTGCGCGCCGGCGATGGTGTCGGCCATGCGTCGGCTGTCGTCGAGGAACGGTTGGTCGAGTTCACCGACGATCACCAGGGTCGACACCGTCACGCTCCGGAGGCGGTCGAGACGATCGGGCTCGGTCTTCAGCATCATCACGCAGGCCGCGAACATCTCCGGTACCGCGTTGGTCATGTTGGCGCGCTGGCCGGCGATGATGTCGGGCCGGTCGACACGGACCTGTCGGTAGGCCTCGGTCTCCAGCGGATTGGGCCCGCCCGAGTCGAACAGGTCGGCGAGCGCGGCCATGCCGTCGCTGATCGCGTAGCTGCCGGCGAGCTCGAGTTCCTCGGTCGTCGCCACGTGCAGCGGCCCGTGCACGGTGTCCATCAGGATCAGTGCGTCGAGCCGCTCGGGATGATCGAGTGCGAACTGCTGGGCGATGATTCCGCCCATCGAATGCCCGAGCAGCACGAAGCGGTCCCACCCGAGGCTGTCGGCGAGTGCGGCGATGTCGGCCACGAATGCGCCGACCGTGTAGGCCGACGTGTCCCGAGGTCCACCCGTCTCGCCGTGGCCGCGCAGGTCGGGTGCGACCACGTGCCATCCAGCGGCGGCGAGCGGCCCGATGTGGTCGGCGAAGTCGGTGCGTCCACCGGTGAAGCCGTGCACGAGCATCAGCGGGCGCCCGCCCACGCCCGCCTCGTCGTACGACATCGGTCGGGCTTCGATGTCGGGCCGGCTCACGTGTGCGGCGTCCTCTCGGCGATCGTGCGGTGGAGATGCTGGTTGCCCGGTTCGTTGCGGCCGAAGATGAAGTGCCCGTCACCCACGGCGGGCAGTGCCGCGCCGATCTGGAAGATCGTTGCGCAGTCCTCGTCGCGCACGACGGCCTCGTAGGTCTGTCGCTTCTCCTCCGCGATCGCCACCATGTCACCGACGATGGGCTCGCGGTAGAACTGGAACTGCAGCGTTCGCGACCGATCGACCGTGGGGCCGGGGAGCAGGCGGCTCATCATCAGCGTGTCGCCGTGCCCGCCCGACAACGACACGTTCGGGAACACGTAGTGCACCAGGCTCATGTAGTCCGACACCGGACGATCGGTGGGGGCGGCCGGGTCGAGTTCCTCGATCGCCTTGGCGGCGAAGCCGATCCGCACGTGCGGGCCGAAGAAGTCGTAGGTGTTGCGGTTCGTGATCGCCTTGCGCCCGATCGTGTTCCGGTGCAGGTAGCCGATGTGATACCCGTCGAGGTAGCCGTCGGCCGAGAGCTTCCAGTTCGGGCTGTCGATGTACGTCGGCGTGCGATACGGATGGAACTCGTCGAGGCGGAGCGCGGCGAGCGAATCGTCGAGGCCGTCGAGCCACGTGTCGAGATCGAGTTCGCCGTCGGGATCGAGGGTGGCGAACACCGCGCCGGCGCGTACCTCGGTGGGGAGTTCGACGAGCCCGCCCACGTCGATGTCACCGAAGGAGTCGCGCCCCGGCACGCCGACGAGCGCGCCCGTCGTGTCGTAGCTCCACGAGTGGTACGGGCACGTGAGACGGCGGGCGGTGCCGCAGACCTCGTCGGTGACCTTCGCGCCGCGATGGCGACAGACGTTGAGCAGGGTTCGGATCCGGCCGTCGTCACCCCTGACCACCACCAGCGGGCGACCGACGAGATCGAACGCCACATAGTCGCCGGGCTCACGGACCTCACAGGCGAGGGCCACCATGAGTGGGACGCGGAGGAAGATCTCGCGCATCTCGCGCTCGAACTGTTCGGGGTCGTCGTACGCGCTGGCGGGGACGCGCATCGGCTGGTCGGCCTGGTCGGGCAGCCCGATGCGGACGTTGTCGTGCAGGCGACGAAGCAGGTCGTCGAACATGTTCACACCTCCTCGGGAGGATCGGATCGTAGTGTGGCGGCGCAGGTCATGAGGCTCGGCGTGGGGCTGGGGCTTCGGTGGTCGCCGCATCGAATCCGAGTGCCGCGAGTTCGGCGAGCAGGACCCGTCGCTGGCGGGCCGCGGTCCAGCGGCGCGGGTCGAAGATCGCCTCGGCGGCGATTCCCGGGAACCAGCACACTGATCCGGTCGGCGGCGACCTCGGTGTCGAGGCTCGCCGGAAGGCGTCCCTCGGACACGAGCAGGTCGAGACAGGTGCGGAATCGCCGGGTTGCGGTTCGCGCCCGCTGTCGCTGCTCGCGGGCGAACGCACTCGATGCGAGTGCGTCTCCCCAGAAGGCCAACCAGATCCGCCAGTCGTCGGTGCGCTGCGCGTCGAGCGGAAGGACGGCCTCGACGAGACCGACGATGTCGGTCGGGTCGCGGGCGATCACCGCGTCGAGCCGACGCGCCGATCGCCGCACCGAGAGGGCATAGGTCTCGTGGAGCAGGTGGCTCATGTCGTCGAAGTAGTGCGACACCACGGTCGTCGAGCAGCCGGCCGCTTCTGCGACTCCCCGAACGGTCAGCGCACCACGGCCACCACGCGCGACGAGCTCGGCGGCGATGGAGGTGACTTCGCTCCTGCGCTGCTCGTGATCGACGTTCCGTGGCACGGGGCTCCTCTCGCACTTGCCTCCGCCGACAATACAACATATGTTGCACAACAGCTGTTGCACATCGAGGAACGAGGGGAAGCCGATGAACCGGAGTGCGTTCGACGTGGTCGTACTGGGGTCGGGTGCTGCGGCGCTCGCAGCCGCAGTGTCGGCCCACGGGCACGGGGCCGAACGGGTCGGTGTGTTCGAGAAGGCCGACGTGGTCGGCGGCACCTCCGCGATGTCCGGCGGCATGATCTGGATCCCGTGCAATCACCACATGGCTGCGACGGCACATCCCGACACGCGTGACGATGCGCTGCGGTATCTCGACTCGTTGTCGCACGGCATGATCCTTCCCGACCTCGCCGAGGCCTACGTCGACACGGGTCCCGAGATGGTGCGGTGGTTCGAGGACAACACGCCCGTGGTGTTCGAGATCGTCGAGGACTTCCCCGACTACCACCCCGAACAGCCGGGCGGCTGCACGACGGGTGGACGATCGCTGGAGTGTCCGCTCTTCGCATTCGGCGAACTCGGCGACTGGGCCGATCGGGTCTCGCAGAGCCGCCAGATGTCGCGGCACGTGGTGATGAACGAGACCACGCTGGGGCGGGGCGCACTGACGATGCCCCCGGCCGACGTGCTCGCGGACCGTGCGGCGGCAGATCTGCGTGGCTGCGGCCAGGCGCTGGTCGGCCGACTGCTCAAGGCGTGCCTCGATCGCGGCGTCGAGATCTACGTCCAGCACCGTGCGGTCGCGTTGACGGCGACGGACGGACGGATCACGGGCGTCGAGTTCGAGACGCCGGGGGGCCCGGTGGCCGTCACCGCGCGCCGTGGCGTCGTGCTGGCCACGGGCGGCTTCGAATGGAACGAGGAGATGGTCCGCGACTTCATTCGCGGGCCGTTGGAGCGCGCCGCGTCGATCGAGACGAACACCGGGGACGGCCTGAAGATGGCGATGCGGGCGGGCGCATCGATCGGCAACATGCAGGAAGCGTGGTGGGTTCCCACGATCGACGTCCCCAACGACGACGGCGAGACGTTCGCGTGGATGGTGAACCGCGAGCGCGTCCAACCGCGCACGATCATGGTCAACCGCCGGGGCAAGCGCTTCGCCAACGAGGCGTCGAACTACAACGCCTTCGGTGCCGCCTTCCACCAGCTCGACCCGGGCACGTTCGAGTACATGAATCTGCCGGCTTGGATGCTCTTCGATCAGCCGTACCTGACCCGATCCGGGCTGGCCCGGTACCGGGGCGAGGGTCCGGTCCCGGACTGGATGGTGGTGGCCGACACGCTCGCCGAACTCGCCGAGAGGTGTGACATCGACGGCGCGGGGCTCGAGGAGACCGTCGAGCGCTGGAACGCGCAGGTGGCCGACCTCGACGACCCCGACTTCGGGCGCGGGCGGAGCGTCAACGACACCCACTGGGGCGACGGCAGCCGCACCGCTGCGGCCACACTCGGCCCGATCGACACGCCCCCGTACTACGCCGTGCAGGTCCGACCGGGTGCGCTCGGGACGAAGGGGGGTCCACGCACGAACGCCCGAGGGCAGGTGCTCGACCTCGACGGCGCGGAGATCGAGGGCCTCTACGCCGCCGGCAACGTGATGGCGTCCGTCATGGGCATGGCCTACGGCGGCGCCGGCGGCACGCTCGGGCCGGCGATGGTGTTCGGCTTCGCGGCCGGCCGCGACGCCGCCGAACGCATCACTGCCGGGTAGCCGACGGGTAGCGCCGACACGCGACCGCGCCCGTCAGGTTGCGAGCATCCCTCCGTCGACGGCGAGGGCGTGGCCGGAGGTGAACGACGATGCGTCGGAGCAGAGCCAGAGCACCGCGGCGGCGATCTCGTCCGGACGGCCGAACCGACCGAGCGGGCTCAGCCGGTGGGCGACGTCGTCGGCGTCGCGCCCACGTCGCTCCATGGCGCTGCGCAACATCGGTGTGTCGATGGCGCCGGGACAGATCGCGTTGATGCGGATGCCGCGACCCGCGTAGTCCATCGCGGCGCTGCGCGTCAGGCCGAGCACCGCGTGCTTGCTCGCGGTGTACGCGGGCTGGTCGTGTTGCGGCCGGAACGAGTTCGTCGACGCGATGTTGACGATCGAGCCGCCTCCGGTGGCGAGCATCGCGGCGATCTCGTGCTTCATGCACGCGAACACGCCGCGGGTGTTCACGGTCATCATCCGGTCGAAGTCGTCGTCGGAGCAGTCGGCGAGGGGGACCGTCTCGAACTCGATCGCGGCGGCGTTGACGGCGTGGTCGAGGCTGCCGAACCGCTCGACGGTCGAGGCAACGAGGGCAGCGACCTGCTCGGAGTCGCTCACATCGGCGGCAATGAACGCCGTGGCGCCCGGGAGGTCGCCGCCGGTGGGGCCCGCGAGGTCGCTCGCCATCACCGTTGCGCCCGCCGCTGCGAGCGCCGCCGTGATGGCACGGCCCATGCCGCCGGTTGCGCCGGTGACGAGGGCGACCTCGCCCGAGAAGTCGTACGTGGGCATCGTCATGTGTGGTTTCCTCTCATCGGTTGGTTCAGCGGATCGTTCATCGGATCGTTCATCGATTGATCGTTCGCTCTCGTGGCGAGGCATCGTTCGAGCACGTTGCGCATGCCGTCGGCGCACGCGGTGACGTGCTCGATCGCCGGGTGGCCCCACGCAGCGTCGTTGCAGACCTCGAGGTCCCACGCCAGGTCGACGCCGAGGTCGAGCAGGGTGGTCACGAAGCCGTCGACGTCGAAGGTGCCCTCGCCCGGCGGCACCCGATGGCGGATGCAGTCGTCCTTGTAGTCGGACGATGCCGGTGCGGTGGGCCCGTCGCTCATCTGCACGCCGGCGATCAGTTCGGTCGGTATCCGCCGGATGAGGTCGAGGTCGTTCGCGCCACGGACGTGGTGCCAGATGTCGACGCACACGCCCCCGTTGGAGCGGCCGGCCGCCTCGACGATCGCGAGTGCGTCCGCGGCGTCGACGATGTTGGTGAACGGCAGGAACTCCAGCCCGACGACCGCCCCGTGCTCGGCGGCCCGGTCGCAGAGTTGCCCGAATCGCGCCGCCGCCTCGCGGAAGCTCCCGTCGGCACCGACGTCGACCGGCCCGATCGCCTGGACGTACGGCACGTCGAACTCGTCGACCATCTCCCACAGGAACCGTTCGAAGTCGAGGTAGTCGTCGGACGGAGTACGCGCACCCCACCCTGACAGCGCTTCGGCCTCCATGATCGAGACGCCGGCCTCGTCGAGGAGGTCGCGGACCCGCGCGGCGGACCATCCGTCGGCGAGCAGCTGTCGGTACTGCCCGGCGAACAGCCCGATCCCGGAGAACCCGGCGGCGCCCGCGGCGCGAACCCGGTCGTCGAGCGGGTGGTTGCGCTCCAACGTGAAGTGCGAGAGCACGAGACGTTCGGTGGCGGCCGTACGGACACGCTCCGTCATCGGGCACCCATTCCGACGTCGAGCGCTGCCAGCTGGCGCTGCTCGGTCCACAGGTCGGGGGCGAACAGCGCCTGGAGTGCGATGCCGTCGACCAGCGCGATCAGCCGTTCGGCCTCGCGCTCGGCCACATCGCGTGGCCGAGTTCACCGGCCACGAGCGCCGAGACGCTGGCCCGGAAGTCGAGGTAGGCCTCACGTTGGATGGCCGCGAGTTCGGCATCGGCGCTGGCCTGGGCGGCGAAGGCGAGCGTGACGATCCAGTGCAGCGTGGTCTCGGGGGTGGTGGGCAGCGCGCTGCGCAGTGTCTCGCGCAGCGCCTCCGCCGGCGACATCGATGCACGGTCACGGGATCGCCGACGGTCGAGCGAGGCCTGCAGCGTGAAGGCGAGCAGCTCCTTCTTGTTGGCGAAGTAGTGGACGAGGGCTCCCGTCGTCCAGCCCGCCTCGGCGGCCACTTCGCGCAGCGACGCGCCGTCGATGCCCGAGCGGGCGATGACGCGCGCGGCGGCGTCGGCGAGTTCGCTGCGCCGTTGATCGGCGTCGACCACCTTGGGCATTGACGCACAATATCACAACTGTTATACATAACGCTCGTGATGTCACTCCGGGGTCGGAGTGACGGTTGCACCGCCCACCACACCGCCCGAACAAGGAGCACCCGATGGTCTACATCCCCACACGTGGCGACGTCCCCGTCCGGCTGGGTCCGGGCGTGCAGACGCTCCCCGACTACGGCCCGAGCATCATGGACGCCGACGTGTACCTCGATCCGGTGCGGTTCGAGTTGGAACGCGAGCGCGTGCTCGCCCGGCACTGGATCATCGCCGGCCGTTCCGAGCAGCTCGTCGACACCGGCGACTGGCTGACCTTCGAGGGCCACGGCGAGACCGTCGTCGTCACCCGGCAACCCGATGGCTCGTTGGCCGCGTTCCACAACGTCTGCCAGCACCGCGGCCCGGCGATCGTCGGCGAGTCCGTCGGGTGCGGTGCCCGGCGGTTCACGTGCCCGTACCACGGGTGGGTGTACGACACGACGGGGCTCGTCGTGGGCGTGCCCGAACGCGAGGACTTCGATCCGAAGCATCTCGAGGGTCTGCGGTCGCCCGGCGGTCGCCGCCGACGAGTGGGGCGGCTGGGTGTGGATCAACCTGGCCGGCCCCGACCACGCTGCGCCGCTGCTCGAGGGCATCGGCCCCGAGATCGCCGCCGACCTCGGCCAGTTCCGGATGGAGGACATGGTCCTGCACGAGGTCGTCGAGTGGGACGTGCCCGTCAGCTACAAGGCGATCGTCGACGGGTTCAACGAGATCTACCACACCAAGCAGCTGCACGGCGTCTCGCCCGAGTGGGTCAAGGCCGCTCGCGACACGTCGTTCCACATCGTCGGCGACAACTACATGTGCTTCGTCCCCCGAGCCGAACGCCTCGAAGAGTTGGCCGCCGACCCCGACCACCACCGCTACGCGATCTGCCACTACGTCGTGTTCCCGAACACGGTGTTCAACTGCAACCCCGAGCACGTGCAGGTGTTCAACCCGATCCCGATCGACGTCGACCGCACCCGCTTCCTGTGCTGGGAGCTGATCTACCCCGGCGATCTCGACGATCCCGAGTACGCCGAGTACCACGAACGCACGATGGCGCACTGGGACGGACTCAAGCGGGTGGTCGGCGAGGACATCGAGATCTACGACCAGCTCGAGCGCACGAAACGGTCGAGCGGCTACACCCGTCACATCCTCAACGAACGCGAGTGCAAGATCGCCCACTACCACGAGAACATGGACCGCAAGATCCGCACCCCCTGACACACCACCACCCTCCCATCACCTCCGAAATTCTCCTCAGGCATGCGCGCTCAGCGCGCACCACCAGGAGAATTTCGGGGGTGATGTAGTACTTCGCGGTAGACGGCGACGTACTTGTCGATCATCGTGGCGGTGTCGAAGCGGGACGCCGCGACGGCTCTGATCGCGGCACGATCGAGGTCCGCCGCGGCATCGACCGCGGCGGCAGCGTCGTCGGGGCCGGAGACGAGGAAGCCGGTCGTGCCGTGGTCGATGAGCTCGCGCATGGAGCCGCGATCGTGGGCGATCACCGGCGTGCCGCACGCCATCGCCTCGACGACGCTGTAGCCGAACGGTTCGTCGAAGTCGATCAGGTGGAGCAGCGCGTGCGCACGCCCGAGGACGTCGGCGCGCTCGGAGGCCGCGACCGGTCCGAGGTACCGGACGTGGTCGCCGTCGAGGTGCGGCTCGACCTCCTCGCGGAAGTACCGCTCGTCCTGGACGATGCCGGCGATGTCGAGCCGGCGCCCGGTTCGACGGGCGACGTCGATCGCGTGGGCCGTGCCCTTGTCGGGATGGATCCGCCCGAAGAACAGCAGATGGTCCCCGGGATCACGGTGGACCGAGAACGCTGCGGTGTCGATGCCGTGATGGATCGTGGCCGCGTAGTGCAGATTCGGATGCCGGTCGGCGTCGCTGATCGCGACGTAGTGGGTGGTCGCGTCGTACCGCTCGTAGACCGGCACGATGCGGGGCGACGAGAATCCGTGGATCGTCGTGACCACCGGTGTCTCGACGAGCCCGCTGTAGGTGAGCGGGAGGAAGTCGAAGCTGTTGTGGATGATGTCGAACTCGTCGGCCCGCTCGAACACGGCGGCGATGTGGAGGCATTCGGCGACCTTCGGTTCGATCGCGGGATCCTCCGACCAGCCCGTGGGCGCGGTGCCGTGCAGTGTGGCCGTGGTGACCGAGTCGGCCGTGGCGAAGAGCGTGACCTCGTGTCCCGCGGCGACCAGACCCTCGGTGAGCAGCGACGCGAACTGCTCCCACGGGCCGTAGTGGCGCGGCGGGGTCCGCCAGGCGATCGGAGCGAGCACTGCGACCCGCAGTGAGGCGGCGGGCTCAGTGCCGTGATGACGACGACGAATGGGATCAGGTTACCGACGGCGGTTCGAGAACCTGGGCAGTACAGTGGTCGCACGTCCCTCGGACGTGTGCGCCCCGCTTGGGCTGGACGGCCCTTACGGTCCTGTCGCCCTCCGCAGGCTCGTCGCCTCGCACGAGCCCAACCACGAGCCGTACCACGCGCCGAAAGAGGAGTTCCAGAGTGCACCCCGCCGTCTCAGCCCCGCCCACGACCTCGGACGAGGCCGAATCCCGATCCTTCGGGATCCTGTCGACCTTCCCGCCCACGTCGTGCGGGATCGCCACGTTCTCCGCTGCACTTGCCGCCGGCCTGATCGCGACCGGGGCCTCCGTCGACGTCGTTCGGGTCGGACCGTCACCGGAACTCGAAGACGTCCTGGTGGTGGCGGCACTCGACAGTGACACCCCGTCGAATCGGACGGCCGCGGTCGAAGCGTTGAACGCCGACGACGTGGTCATCGTCCAGCACGAGTACGGCTTGTACGACGGCGTCGACGGTGAGTCGATCATCGAGCTGATGGCCGCGATCGATGCCCCGATCGTCGTGGTGGCGCACACGGTCCTGAGCCACCCGACGCCGAACCAACGGCGCGTCCTCGAGCGGGTGTGCGCCGCGGCAGATGCCGTGGTGGTCATGACCGAAACTGCACGAACGCGGCTCCTCCAGGGATTCGACGTCGACCACGCCAGGGTGACCCTGATCCCCCACGGCGCGACCACCCCGTCGGCAGCGCCCGACGGGCGGACCGAGTCGAGTCGGTGACCCGGCCCGCGTGCTGACCTGGGGCCTGCTCGGGCCCGGCAAGGGAATCGAGTGGGCGATCGACGCGCTCGACGAACTCCACGATCTCGATCCACACCCGGAGTACGTCATCGCCGGCTCCACGCACCCGAAGGTGCGCGAACACCACGGTGAGGCGTACCGGGAGATGCTCGTCGACCGCGCCGCCGCATCGACCTCGGCGGCCCACGTCACCTTCGACGACACGTACCGCGACCTCGCGTCGTTGACCGAGCTGATCCAGTCCGCCGACGTGGTGGTGCTCCCCTACGACTCGCGTGATCAGGTCACCTCCGGCGTGTTGGTCGACGCGGTGGCGGCGGGCCGCCCGGTCGTGTCGACCGCGTTCCCTCACGCGGTGGAACTGCTGGCGAGCGGCGCCGGGATCGTCGTGCCCCAACGCGACCCGGTGGCGCTCGGCCGGGCGATCCGATCGGTGCTGACCGACCCGCAGTTGGCGGCGTCGATGGCCGCCGAGGCTCGTCGCCTCGCGCCGGGCCTGTCGTGGCCGGCGGTCGCACGCCGCTACTGCCGGCTGACCGATCAGGTCGTGGCAGCCCGGGCCGCGTCGGCGTCATGACGTTGCCGTCGTTCGGTCATGTCCTGTCGCTGAGCGACGACATCGGGATCTTCGAACACGCCGACCACGCCGAACCACGGCGCGAGCACGGCTACTGCACCGACGACGTCGCCCGGCTGCTGATCGTCGCCGTCCGCGAACCCGCCGAGAGCCAAGCGGTGCTGGAGTTGGGCCTGACCGCGTTCCGCTTCCTCACAGGGTCGCAGAGCGTGACGGGACGAACCCGCAACCGACGCGACGCGAACGGCCGTTGGCGGGGCGGCTACGGCGTCGAGGACTGCTGGGGGCGCAGCCTCTGGGCGTTCGGCACCGCGGCGCGTCGCGCCGACGACGAGGGGATGCGTTCGAGCGCTCTGTCGTACTTCGACCACGGAGCGAAGCAACGCTCGCCGCATCGTCGCGCGATGGCCTTCGCCGCCCTCGGTGCGGCCGAGGTCGCGCAGCACGACGCCCGCCACCGCGGCGCCCGCGCCCTGCTCGCCGACGCGATCACGACGATCGGACCGTTGTCGAACGACCCGGCGTGGCCGTGGCCGGAGCCCCGACTGTCCTACGCCAACGCGGCACTGCCGGAGGTGCTCATCGCTGCCGGCCATCTCCTCGATCGCCCCGACGTCCTCGACGACGGGCTCACGTTGCTGCGCTGGCTCCTCGACCGCGAGACGGTCGACGGCCACCTGTCGCCGACACCCGTCGACGGCGCCGGTCGCGACGACGTCGCCGGTCGGTTCGATCAGCAGCCGATCGAGGTCGCCGCGATGGCCGACGCCTGCGCACGAGCCCAGGCAGTGACCGGTGACGAGGACTGGCGGCGCGGCGTCGACCTCGCGATCGACTGGTTCGCCGGGCGCAACGACGTCGGCGCCACGATGTGGGATGTCGTCACGAACGGTGGCTACGACGGACTCAACCCGACGGGCCCGAACCTCAACCAGGGCGCCGAGTCGACGCTCGCACTCATCAGCACCATGCAGTACGCACCGCGCCTGTCGGCAGCGGGACGGACCTCGGTCAGCGGCCCGAGGTGGTCAACCGGCTGAGCAGTTCGTCGACGGGGATCGTGGCGACGCTCGCCCCGACGTCCGCGTAGCCGTACGGGAGCACGAGGTGGCCGGCGTGGATCATGCTGCCGCACGAATAGACGACATTGGGCACGTACCCGTCGCGCTCGTCGTCGTCGGGGCTGAGCAGCGGTTCCTTCAGGTGGCCGATCACCCGGCTCGGGTCGTCGAGATCGAGCAGGATGGCTCCCAGCGTGTAACGCCGGAACGGTCCGACGCCGTGGGTGATCACGATCCAGCCGGCCTCGGTCTCGAGCGGCGATCCGCAGTTGCCGAGTTGCGTCAGCTCCCAGGGCCGCTCGGGTTCCTGGATCACCGACGACTCACGCCACACCCGGACGTCGGTCGACGTCATGATGAAGTTGTTCATGTTGTCGTGTCGACCCAGGGCCATGTACTTGCCGTTGATCAGGCGCGGGAAGATCGCCATCCCCTTGTTGTGGGCGGCGCGGCCGATGAGCGTCGCGACGCTGAAGTGCGTGAAGTCGTCCGTCTCGATCAGCTGCGGCAGGATCTGGTGGCCGTCGAACGCGGTGTAGGTCGCGTAGTACCTGATCCTCCCGTCGTCGTCGACGAAACGCACGAAGCGGGCGTCCTCCATCCCGTGGCTCTCCGTGGGACTACTGGGGAAGAGCACCCGCTCGGAGATGTCGATCGACGACGGGAACGACGTGCGGTAGTTCGATGACGCCAGCCAGTGCAACACCCTCGTGGTCTCACCCGAGATCGATCGCTCGACGTCGTCCTCGATCGCCGCAATGGCCGCTTCGAGTTCGGCCATCGTGAACTGCTCATCCAAGCGGACGAGGACCCGCTCCTCGACCTCGTTCAACACCTCCATGTCGGCGAGCTTCTTGGTGAAGAAGCCCTTGTCGTAGGCGTGCGGCGTGCGGTCGCCGGTCACTGCGTAGTCGCTGACGGGGTCGAGTTCCACCGAGGCGTCGGCTCCGACGATGCCGGTGCGGAACTCGATCGACGAGCGGTGGCCCTCCCCGATCGCCCGCAGACTCATGATGAAGCGGACAGCACCGGGTTCGACGCCCGACTGGTCGGGAGCGGGGACGATCGAGGGGTTGCCGAGCGCCGCTGCCTCGATCGAGTACTCGTGCGTGAAGTACGCGCCGATCAGGTGGAGACGATCGAGCGACAGCGCCGCATCGACCAGCTCGACCTGATCGAGACGCGCCGCGACGATGCCGGCATGCCGTTCGAGCACGGCATCGAGGTTGCGATGCCGGCCGACGAAGTCCTTGCGAGCGGCGATCAGCGTCTCCGTGACCGCCTCCTCCGACATCGCCATGATCCGCTCCAGCACGACCTGCAGGCGCGACGATCCGTCGGGGTAGATCTCTTCGCCAGGCAGGAACGGTTTGGCGATCACGCGTCGTGCGTCGGGAACGAGACGAACCGAATCACGACGGGTCATCAAGAGCGCATCCATGAGAACCCCTCGGTTCGCGACGGTCATGCTCGCCATCGGGTTGACGGCGCGGGGCAACCAACGGTAGCGCCGTGACCGGCGCCAACGATGGTTTGTCGAAAACACCCGAAATGTGCACGGATGTGCGCGCTCAGCGCGCACATCGCTGCATTTTTCAGGGTTTCAGGTGACGGGAGGTGCCGGTAGCTCGCTGCACCACCGCGAAGATCAGGCGGACAACGTGGGCGCCGTCGACGTGTCCGCCCCCATGGGCATCCGACGTGAGAGGAACGCGCCGACGACGGCAACGGCTGCCGGAACCATCAGCGCGGCAGGCCATCACCGTGCCTGCCGTCCGGCCGAGGTCGTCGCCGAACGCGACCAACGCGCCGACGACGCCCGTACCCAGCGCGATGCCGAGGTTGTCGGACAGCTGCAGCGAGGCCGTGGCACCTCCGACGTGGCGCTCCTCGACGCTGCGCAGCGCGAGCTGCGCGTGCGCCGAGTAGGCCAGGCCCATGCCGAAGCCCGCGAAGATCGCCCCGAGATGGATCAACCAGAACGGTGCCGCGTCGGGCAGCGACCCGACGGCGACGACCACGATCCCGGGTGCGAGGATCACGTAGCCGGCGCGGACGAACCAGGCCTCGCCGAACTCGCCGATCCAGTGCTGCTGGATCCACGTGGCGGCGGTCCAACTCACGGTGCCGACGGTGACCGCGATGCTGGCGGCGAAGGTCGATCGGTCACGGCCGTTCGTGAGGGCGTAGGGAACGAACGCGTCGAGCCCGAAGAATGCGAACGTCAGCAGACCCCGCGACGCGATGACGGCGGGCAGGCCCGCGGCACCGTGCAACGTGCCGGGTGGGGTGAGTCTGCGCAGCGGGCCGACACCGACCACGAGTCCGGCGGCGAGCGCCGGCACGAGCATCCAGCGTTCGAAGGTGAGGCCCGCCACGACGAGGGCCGCGCCTGCCGCGACGCGCGCCGCTTCGACGAGGCGGCGGCGCATGAACGGCACCGTGTGGGTGTCGACCTCGGCGACGGGGCCGAGGCGCATCATCGCCGGCACGACGAGCGCTCCCGCGACCGCCACGAGCGGGATCAGCGAGAGGAAGACCCATCGCCATCCCACACCGTCGGCGATGCGTTCGGCGAGGACCGGGCCGACCAGGCCGGGCACGACCCAGGCGGTCGACAGGATGGCGAACATCCGGGGACGCTCCGTGACCGAGAACGCCCGACCGATCGCCACGTAACCGATCGCCGGGACGACGCCGGCACCGAACCCTTGAATGAATCGGCCGACGACGAGCACCGGCATGCTCGGCGCGAACCCGCCGATGGCGAGGCCGGCGGCGAAGAGCACCAGCCCGACGACGTACGGCGGTCCGGCGCCGCGACGGTCGGCCTGGTCGCCGGCGAAGACGATCCCGATCATGGTGCCGAGGAAGAAGGCGCTCGTGACCCAGCCGTACCAGGCGATCCCGCCGAGGTCGGCCTCGATCTCGGGCAGGATCGTCGTGACAGCGAGCGACTCGAACGCGACGAGGGTGACGACCGCGACGAGCCCGACCTGCAGTGCCCGCCGCCCGGCGATGGCCGACTGAGCGGGTCCGGTGGCCTCGACTTCGCTCGTCACCCCGGCAACGGTAGGGCCTCGAGCGGTCAGTGATTCCAGAGGGCGGTGACAGGGATCGCCGAGAGCCGATCCTCCAGTGGGTGTGCTTCGGGTGCGGTGGTCGCGAGGTAACCATGATGGAAGCGGTCACCGAGTCGGTCACGCATGAGCCGTAGCCCGCGAGCGTCGGCGTGTGACGGTGTCGCCCCGCTCTTCACCTCGATCGCGACGACTCGGCCATCGGGGTACTCGATCACCACGTCGACCTCGGCGCCGCCACGGTCGCGGAAGTGCCACAACGACGGCTGGGTCTCCGACCAGCTCAACTGCTTGCGGAGCTCCATGACCACGAACGTCTCGAGCAGACCGCCGAACCGCTCCGGCGCGTCGAGCAGCCGGTCAACCGTCAACCCGCACAATGCTGCAGCGAGGCCGGTGTCGAGGAGATGGACTTTCGGACGATGGACCACCTTGCTGCTCAGGTTCACCGACCAAGCGGGAAGGAGTTGCAGGATGAATGCACTGGTCAACTGGGCGAGATAGGCGTCGATCGTGCGCGCTGCCCAACCGAACTCCGATGCCAGCTTCGCGACGTTGAGTTCCTCGGCCGAGCGCGCTGCGAGCAGCCGGAGCAGACGGGGGATCTCAGCGACACGTTCGAGATCGGCGATCTGATTGACGACTCGTGTCACGCTCGTCGAGGCGTACGCGTCGAACCACGCACGTCGCCGTCCGGGGGCGCGGCCGACTGCCTCGGGAAAGCTGCCGCGCACGACCAGTGCTGCGAGCTCGTCGCGCCGAACTGCCCGACTCTCGACGATCTCTTCGGGGAATCGCTCGATCATGTCGATCACGCTGGACCGGCTGCCTGAGAGTTCGATCTCGCTGAACGGCCACAACTCGATGACCTCGACCCGGCCGACCAACGCATCGGCCATCTCCGGAACCGACAGCAGCCGCGCCGACCCGGTGAGCACGAAGCGTCCCGGTCGCCGGTCGGCATCGACCGCCGCCTTCACTGCCCGGAACAGCCGGGGCTCGAGCTGTGCCTCATCGATCACGAGGGTGTCCACCGAACGCTCGACAAACGTCCGCGGATCATTCGACGCCGCACGAAGAGTGGGTTCGTGGTCGAGCGTCATCACTTCGACTCGACCGGGCAGTTGCAGTAGATCGGTCACCAGGGTCGACTTGCCGACCTGTCGGGCGCCGTTGATCACGACGACCGGGGTGTCGGCCATCGCCGCTCGGATTCGGGGCACGATCAATCGATCCGTGGTCACCCAGCCAAGTTAACAGACGATTTCACCTACAGTTTCGTATCTTCTTGAATGTCACAATCGTCCGCTACTCGCTGTCTCTTTCGTCTCCCCCTTGGGCAACGTCACGGCGGTGTGTTGCCGGCGCGCAGCTCGCGGATGATGGTGTCGATCACCCACGCCACCACCGGGCCCGACTCGGTGCCGGGTACACCGAACTCCTCGCGCATGCGCAGCCACGCCTGCGTCGACACCAGACAGCGGATCACATTGACGTCAGTTGACTGACATGGTTGAGTCGCTCGCAAGCCGAAGGGGGCACCATGACCGACAGCACCGCCCAGACTGCGCCACCCGCCGTGACGTTCGAGCCGCCGGCACCGGGCCAATGGGAACTGGAGACCACCCACCACGGGCTCCGGCCGCTCACCCCCTTCCTGCGCGACGCCTATCGGCGGGCGTTCGAAGCGGGCATCGTCGAGCCGATGCAGCGCTACGGCCTGCCGCTCGCCGCCGTCCGGGCCGAGTTCGTCCACGGCTGCCTGTACATGCGTCCGCTGGCCGTCGGCGAGAAGCCCGGATCCACACCGAAGGCCCCGCCGCCGGCGTTCGTCATGAAGCTGATGGTCCGCCTGCACCCCGAACTGCGCCGGCGCGCGAAGACCGCCGAGCAGGCGTTCGCGCAACGGCGTTGGCGCCAGGAGGTCGACCAGTGGTTCGACCACGACCGGGCCGAGCAGCTGGCGAAGAACCGTGCGGTGCAGGCGGTCGAGCCCGGCGCACTCGACGACGTCGAGCTCGCGGCACACATCGCGAGCCGCGCTGTCGCACTTCGAACAGTCGGCACGCAGGAACCTGGCCACACACGGCGGCGATCTGGTGCCCACCGGCGATCTGCTGGCCCACTGCGAGGGGTGGGGCATCGGCGCCAACGAAGCGGCCGGCCTGCTCACCGGCAGCTCACCGGCAACGGTCGAGACCGCCGTGATGCTGGGTCCGGTGGCCGGCGCCATCCAGCACAGTGGGGTGACGATGGCGTCGCTGACTTCGGTCGACGACGTGCGCGCACTCGGCCCCGAGGCCCGAGCCGCCGTCGACGCCTGGCTCGAGCTGCACATGTGGCGCACGGTCACCAGCGACGACGTCGACCGGCCGACGCTGGCCGAGGTTCCCGCGCTGCAGCTGGCGGCGCTGCTCGGTGCCACCGAGCATCTCGACGTCGCCGAACCCGATGACGCTGCGGTGCGCGCCCGTGTCCCGGCCGAGCATCGAGCACTCTTCGACGAGCTGCTGGTCGAAGCCCGCTACGGACATCGCCAGCGTGAAGACATCCGCGGCCTGTGCTGGAACTGGCCGTGTGGCCTGGTGCGCCGCGCCCTCCTGGAGGCCGGACGACGCTTGAACGCATCCGGAGGCGTGCACGAGGTCGAACACGTCGTCGAGCTGTTCCCCGACGAACTCGATCGCGTGCTGCGCGGTGGTGCACAGGCAGGCGCCGGCGGCCGTCGGCCGACGAACTCGCCGGGCGTGCCGCCGAGCGCGACCGCATCGAGGCCACGCCCCCGCCCCGCCTGCTCGGTGAGCCCGAGGATGCGCCGTCACTCGACGCGTTCCCGAAGGCGATGGCCCGCGCCACCGCGGCGCTGATGACGAACCTCGTCGCCGACGCCACGCCACCGCCCGCGGACGACGAACCGGGCACCGTGAGTGGGATCGGCATCGGCGCCGCCCCGTACCGAGGGCGGGCGTGCGTGGTGCGCGACCTGATGCTCGCGTTCGATCAGCTCGAGCCGGGCGACGTGCTGGTCGCGCCGTTCACCGGCCCGTCGATGAACTCGTTGCTGCCCGTGATCGGCGCTCTCGTGGTGGAAGAAGGCGGACCGTTCTGCCACGCCGCCATCGTGTCGCGCGAGTTCGGCATCGCCGCGGTGATCGGCGCCCACGGAGCCACCACCCGCATCCCTCACGGCGCCCAGGTCGAGGTCGATCCAGCGCACGGCACGGTCCGCCTGCTCTGATCTCCCACAGGCGGCGTCGCGCGACCGGGCGGCGTCTCAGCTCGGTGGAGGTTCGCGGAGCGCGGCGAGTCGCTGGCGATAGTCCTCGATGTCGATCTCGCCACGGGCAAGACGCTCGGCGAGTATGTCCTGGGCCGAGGGGCGCTGTCCCGGCTGATCGACGTTCGGTGGTGTCATCCGAGGCGCCTGGCGGTTGTGCCGCAGCACGGCGATGCCGATCCAGATCAGGCCACCCCAGAAGGCGATCATCATGATCACCATCAGGAACCACCACCACCCGGCGCCGTCACCCATGCCGTCGTGCCAGTTGCCGTCATGCATCGCAGACCTCCGTCTCGAGTCGCCGTACCGAACCATATGACGGAACGACGCTGTCGGGAGCGCGGCGCCTGGACCGGAATCCACGCCTGGAACCTCGTGGGTGCTCAGTCGACAGGGGGTGGTTTGAGTTCGACGCGTCGAAGCAGTTGTGCATTGAGTGCGACCACGATGGTCGACATGCTCATGAGGACGGCGCCGACCGCCGGTGAGAGCGTGACGCCGGCCCATGCGAACGCGCCGGCGGCGAGGGGGATGGCGATGATGTTGTACCCGGCCGCCCACGCGAGGTTCTGGATCATCTTGCGATAGCTGGCGCGTGAGAGCCTGATGACGCTGGCGACACCTCGTGGGTCGCTGGAGGCGAGTACGACCCCCGCTGATTCGATGGCCACGTCGGTTCCTGCACCGATGGCGAGTCCGACATCGGCGCGGGCGAGAGCGGGTGCATCGTTCACGCCGTCGCCGACCATCGCGACGGTGGTGCCGTGCTGCTGCAGTGAGGCGACGGCTCGGTCCTTGTCTTCGGGGAGCACTTCGGCGAACACCTTGGCGATGTCGAGGTCTCGTGCGACAGCGTCGGCGACCTGTCGGGCGTCGCCGGTGATCATGGCGACGTCGACGCCCATCGAGCGCAGGTCGGCGACTGCTCGGCGGGCTTCGGGGCGGATCTCGTCCTCGAGTGCCATGGCGCCGATGATCGCGTCGTGCTTGGCGAGGTAGAGCACGGCGGCGCCGCGACCCTCCCAGTCGGAGGTCCGGACACGGAGGGAATCCGGCACGTCGAGTTGGCGTTGGCGCAGCAGTGCAGGGCCGCCGACCGCGTAGCTGATGCCATCGATGTCGGCGGTGACACCGCGGCCGGTGAGCGCCCGGAAGCCCGATGCCTGCGGGATCGTCGCCGTGGTCGCGGGCAGCGCTGCCGATGGCGCGGGCGAGGGGGTGCTCGCTGTCGGCTTCGACCGCCGCTGCCGTTGCCAGCACTGCCGACTCGTCGAAGTCCTCGGTGCCGGCGACACCCGTGACGGCGTGGGCGCCCTCGTGAGCGTGCCGGTCTTGTCGAACAGCACGGTGTCGATCGTGCGCATGCGTTCGAGTGCCAGCCGATCCTTGACCAGGATGCCGGCACTCGCGGAGACCGCTGTCGAGATGGCGATCACGAGCGGGATCGCCAGGCCGAGCGCGTGGGGGCAGGCGATGACGAGCACGGTGACGGTTCGCGCGATCGCCTCGTCGACGTCGCCGAGCGCCGACCACACGACGAACGTCACCACCGCCGCGCCGACGGCGACGTAGAACAACCAGGCCGCGAACCGGTCGGCGAGCACCTGGGCGCGGCTCTCGGCTCGCTTGCGCGTCGGCGACGAGCCGCTGGATGCCGGCCAGGGCGGTGTCGTCGCCGACGGCGTCGACACGGACCCGGATCGAGCTGTCGGTCGACACGGTGCCGGCGACCACACGCTCGCCGATCGAGTCGGGCCACCGGCCGGGACTCGCCGGTGATCATCGACTCGTCCAGCTCGGCACTGCCGTCGACGATCGTTCCGTCGGCGGGCACCCGACCGCCGGGACGGACCAGCACCACGTCGCCGACCTCGAGATCCGCGATCGGCGACGGAGCGGGTCGTGTCGCCGTCGATCAGGTCGGCCTCGTCGGGCAGCAGCGCGGCGAGCGCATCGAGCGCGTTGCGCGCCTGGCCGATCGCCTTCATCTCCTGCCAGTGCCCCAGCAGCATGATCGTGACCAGCGCGCCGAGTTCCCACCAGAACTCGAGATCGCAGCCAGTCGAGGCTCGTCGCCAGCGACGCACCGTAGGCGACGCTGATCGCCATCGAGATCAGCAACATCATCCCGGGCCGGCGGGCGCGGACCTCTGTCAGCCCGCCGACGAGGAACGGCCATCCGCCCCACCAGAACACGATCGAGCCGAGCACCGGCCCGTACCACTCCATCAACGGCAGATCGAGCGTGTAGCCGAACCAGTCCATGACCATGTGACTGGTCACCACGAGCGGGATCGTGAGAGCCAGGCTCAGCCAGAATCGCCGCCGGAACATCTCCGGGTCGTGGCCGGCGTGCTTGTCGTGCGCGGCGTGACCGCTCGACCGGGGGCTCGGCTGGGAGTGCGTTGCGTGCCCTGCTTGGCGAGCAGCCGACCCGTCAAGGCCGCCGGTGTCTGAGTGGTCGCTCATCGGAACCTCCTCGTGGACCGCCGACAACGGTCCCGGTCACGTACCCCCGTCACGTACCAGCATCACAACGTAGTGGAACGAGGTGGCCCTCCGGCTCGGCAACTCGAATCGTCAGCTCTGGAGGAGGGCCTGCATCTCGGCGATCTCGGCCTGCTGGGCGGTGATGATCTGGTCGGCGAGAAGCAGCACGTCGGCGTTCGATCCGTCGGCCTTGACGGTCTCGGATTGGCTGATGGCGCCTTCGTGGTGGGCGATCATCATCTCCAGCCACATCTGGTCGAACTCGGCGCCGGTCATCGCCGCCATCTCGTCCATCTGGTCGGCGGTCATCATGCCCTCCATCGACGACATGTCGTGGCCGTCGGAGGTGTCCATCGTGACGGGCTCGCCGGCGGCGGTCAGCCAGCCGGTCATCAGTTCGACCTCGGGATCCTGCGCGCGCCTGGATACGGGTGGCGAGGTCGACCACTTCGGCGCTGGCGCCGACGTTGGGGTCGAGCGCGATCTCGGCCATCTCGATGGCCTGCTCGTGGTGGGCGATCATCCCCTGGGCGAACTCGATGTCGGCCGCGTTCAGTGTCACCTCGCCGGTCGCCGATGACGCATCGGTCACGGCGACCGAGTCGGTCGTCGGCGGTGTCGTCGGATCCGCAGGCGGCGAGCGTTGCGGTGAGTGCGACGGCGATCACGGGTGCGGCGAGGCGGCGGATCATCATGGGGACCTTTCGTCGAGGACTACTACAGAATGTAGTATAGCTCGGTGACGGGCGAAGCCGGCGCGCGGGGTCGCGGTCTCGGCTGGTCGACGGCGGCGACACGACCATCGCGGCGGTGATGGCGACGATCGCGAGCCCGATCGCGAACTCGGCGACGACGGCCTGGCGGAGCGGCCCCGAGGTGTTGCTCGATCCGTGGCCGGGTCGTCGAGCCGCGGTGTCGACTCGACGACGGTTGACGTTGGCGATGCCGAGCATCCCGGCGAGCACGACCAGCTTGGCCACCAGGTAGCGGCCGTGGTCGGCGTCGAGCAGATCCATCGGGTTGCCGACGAGCCGGACGGTCTGGATGAGTCCGGTGACGACCAGGACCGCGACGCTGACCGCAGCGACCCGCGAGAAGCGACGGACCGCCACGACGAGCACGTCGGGTGTCGTCGTCGGGATCACGATCCAGCCGACGATGGCGAGCCCGGCGATCCATGCGGCAGCGGCGGCGTGGTGGGCGACGTCGGTGACGACGCCGATCTCGGGCCAGCGCATCGAACTCGAGTGGCCGGCGAACGCCCATGTGGCCAGCAGGCCGAGGCTGGGCAGCGACACGGCCGTCCAGTAGACGTCGGGGTGGTCGATTCGATACTGGAACAGCACCAGCCACATCGCGACGGCGATCACGATGCGGATCGCGAGCGCCATCCCGGCGTCGGTCGACATCGCGGCGTCGATCGAGCCGAACGACGCCCACAGCGCCTCGCCGCTGATGTCGGAGGCGATCACCAGCAACTGCAGGAACCCGAGTACGGCGGTGGCGAACGAGCGACCCGCTGAGGATCCGGCGCAGCAACGGGTGGGTGCCGGCGCCCGCCCACACGTAGGCGCTCGTCAACAGGATGCCGACCACGGCCATGATCGCCAGGTACGAGCTGTACCGCAGGAACCAACGCACGAACGACGGGGTCGAGGACGACCTCATCGCCGTCGACAGCGGTCGCCTCAGCGGTGGGTCGGGGTCGCGGTCGGCGGTGCGGCGTCGAGCGCCCGCCGGTGTCGTCGTTGCCACCTCGGGCGCGGCGCTCACAGCGGGTGGTGTGATCGTGACGTCGACACGGCCCGTGACGGGATGTCCGTCCGGGCCGACGAGGCGCCACCGGACCGACACGGCACCGGGCTGCACTGCCGGCAGCGGGGTGACGACCTCGGTGTCACCGGCAGCGCCGTGCACCGAACCGGCGAGTTCGCTGCGTGCACCAGACGCATCGATCAGGGTGACCGTCAGCGTGTCGAGCGGTACCGACTTGTCGAACACCCACACGATCTGGGTCGGTGCCACCGACAACGTGGCGCCGTCAGCAGGGTCGCTCGAAACGAGCGAGTTGTGTGCCAGTACGCTCCCCGGCGACACGCCGAGCACGTCGCGAGCACGCCGCCCATGACAAGTGCGAACAGGAGCAGGCGGCGTGTCGTCGATCGAGGCATGGGCTGTTGGGGGCGGCAGCGCCCAAGCGACAGAGCAACTACACGATGTAGAACTATAGTGAGGGCAGCTCGAGTCCGGGCAGCACCCTGGAGGATTTGGATGACACGACGACCCGATGGCGCGCTCGAGACCGACGTGCTCAGAGTGCTGTGGGCCGCTGACGGACCGCTGCTTCCCGGTGAGATCAACGAGCGCCTCGACGCCGGGTACGCCTACACGAGCGTCGCCACCATCCTCACCCGCCTCCAGGCCAAAGGACTCGTCGTGCGCAGCCCGGCCGGACGCGCGTACGCCTACGAGGCCGCCGTCGACGAAGCCGGCCTCGCCGTGCGCCGGATCAGCGAACTGTTGGACTCGTCGTCGGACAGGGCGAAGGTGCTGAGCCGATTCATCGACGGACTGTCCCACGCGAGGCCAAGGCCATCCAGGCGATTCTCGACACGACCACCTCGGACACGGGTGAGCAGTGATGGCTGCATCAATGGCCATGCCGTTGCTGGTCGCTCTCGTCATCGTCGCGTCCGCCACCTCGGCGCACCGCCGACTCCCGCCCCGGCTCGCCACCCGGTTCGTCACCATCGCGCTCGTGCTCATTGCGATCGCCGCCATCCCCACCGCGCTCGTCGTCGCCGTCGCTTTCCTCGCCCATGCCCCCGTTGTCGGATTCGGCTTCGAATGGTGCGCCCAAGTGATCGGACTACACGGATCGGTACCCGCCTGGATCGGCGTGCCGACCGTCGCGCTGATCGCCGTCGGCGCCGTGCGCACCATCCGGCTGCTCCGCCAGCACCGGCAGCTGCGACTCGACGAGGCCCACCCCATCCACATCGCCCACAGCCACAAGCCCTACGCCGTCACACTGCCCGGGCGCGCCGGCCAGATCGTGATCTCCACCGCAATGGTCGACCTCCTCGACGACGCCGAGCAACGCATCGTCGTCGCCCACGAACGAGCACACGCCCGCTACCGCCACGATCGCTACCTCCTCGTCGCCGAGCTCGCAGCGGCCGCACTGCCTCCACTTCGGACCCTGGCCAAACGCGTCACGTACTCGATCGAGCGATGGGCCGACGAAGCCGCCGCCGCTGTGTGCGGCGACCGCCAACTGGTCGCGATCACACTCGGCAAGGTTGCCTTGCAGACCAGCCCACCGACTGTCGCCGGGTTCTCCGGGCTCGGCGTCGCCTCCCGGATGAGCGCCCTACTCGAGCCACCCGTGCCGACCCCGCATCGCGGGCTACTCGTCGGGCTGTGGTCGAGCCTGGCGGTCACCGCCGGATTCAGCCTCTACCAACTGCACCACCTCGAACGGCTCCTCACGGCGCTCTGCCCACACTGACATGAACTCGCCCACGGTGCGGCGGTCGAAACGGCGTCGTCGGGAGCCGTGTCGCCACGGCGTCCGGTCAGTCGCCGGCTCGGCTCACCGTCAGCGTCGTGAGATCGGAGGCGACGATCACCTCGCCCGTGTACCCGCCTCGACGCACGTCGTCGGCGAAGTCCTGCTCGGTGACGAAGCCCGGTGCCGGTGCCGGGATGAGGTGCGTGAGCACCAGGCGAGGAATGCCGATGCGCTCTGCCTGGGCCCCGAGTTCGACCGTGTCCGCGTGATACGAGGCGATGTGGGCGAGGTGCGGCCGAGCATCGAAGAACGGCCGGAGCGCGTCGCGCCGGAACGCCTCGTGGACGAGCACGTCGGCGCCGGCGGCCAGCTCGGCGATCTCGTCGCAGACGATCGTGTCGCCCGAGATGACCACGGCGCCGTCGGGCGTGTCGACGCGGTACGCGACTGCCGGGGTGACGGGCTCGTGGTGAACGGCGCGTGCCGTCACTCGCACGCCCGTCGTGGCGTCGTCCCACACGACGACGGATTCGTCGAGAACGTCGAACCCGCGAACATCCGGGTCGGGACGGTCGTCGCGACCGATGTGCGACGTCCGAACGTCGAGGTCGTCCACCCACGGGTCCATCATGTGGCGCAGGAATCGCGTGGAGGGTCCGTTCGGTGCGACGACCGGGAGCGGCACGAAGTGGTCGGGCGTCTCCAACCACCGGGCGAACAGGAGATCCGTCAACCCGGTGAGGTGGTCGGAGTGATGGTGCGTGACGAACAGGGCGGTGAGGTCCTGCATGCGCACGCCCGCCTCGCACAGACGCAGCGCAGTGGCACGGCCCGCATCGAACTGGAGGCGGACGTCGCCGTGCCGGACGAGCGCGCCCGGGCCGGCTCGGCCGGGCGCGAGGTGGGGTACCCCGGTGCCGGTGATGACGAGTTCGGTCACGGTACGTGCACCACCCATCGGTGGTGCCGGGTCGATGTGTCCATGGGTGCAGTCTGTCGCACCCGGCATCACGTGGGAACCCTCCGGCCCCACCGCCGTGCAGCATCGTCGCAGCGCAGAGCATGGCGACGACCCTCGTCACCTCCTGAGTGCGGTCACCCACACCGCCCGCGCCACCGGCTCCGACCGGTCTCAGACACCCGTGGCGAAGTCAGGCGTCACCTGCGTCATCGCGCGCAGGATGTCCGCGAACGGCGCGACCTTCATCGCCTCTTCCATCCGAGCGATGGCATGTCGGCGGTGCGAGCGCTCGGGCGCCACGCGGTCGACCAGCGAACACAACAACCCGAACGCCAACAGCACGGCGTCACGCGGATCGAGCGGCCCGTCGTCCGCGGCCGCTGCCTGCACCCGCGACAGGACCTCGGCGTGAAGGACAGGATCGGAGACCGGGTGTCGGGCCGGTAGCACCCCATGGCGCTCCTCCACGATCGTCCCGGCCGCGACCAAGCGATCGATCAACCGGGCCCAGACCCCTCCGAGGTCCTTGTCGAGGGATCCCAGCACACGCATGGGCTTCCTGCCCTGCTCCAATCGCTCGGTGATGGCGCCGAGCGCCTCGGCGAGCAGTGGATCAGCCGGAGGTTCGCCAGGCACCACGTCGAGCTGCTTGCCGTCGTAGGACAAGCGGCCGCTGATGACGAGCTCCGCCGCCAGGGCGAGGGCGACAGCACGGTGCAGCTCGCTTCGCGTCGCCAGGTGAACCGTGCCCTTCACAGGGTCGAGAGCGAGCAGCAACAGCTCTTCCGCCATCAACACGACCCCAACGTACACCCGCTCGAGATCGGCTGATCCACACCGACCCGGGCCCAGGCATCCGCTCGATCGGAGCCCGATCGAGACTGGAGCGCGCTGATGGGCTGCTCATCGGAGGGCGGCGCGGCGGCGACGAGGCCTCGCTCGACATTCACTGCTCCGGTCCACCGCCACTCCGCCTCACCTTCCTCGCCCCGCTGGACGAGTGACTCGGCTCGTGTCCTGATGCCGCGCATCATCCGGCGGTTCATGGCGAAGTCGCCGAACTCCATCAGCACCACGCCCAGCGCAGCGTCGGCGGGATGTCGCCAGTCGTAGACGGCATGAATGCGGTTGACGAGTCGTGTGCCGCCGTCGCTGGTGGGGGTCAACCGCCACGACCACGTGGAGTCGGGTTTCGTCCAGAGCAGCCAGCGCCCGACGTCGAACGAGTCGACACGGAACGCGGTCCGCTCCGTCGGTGGCGGCTTCGGGGACATCGGCACCCACTGCCCGACCTGGAGATCCTGCAGGGCCGGCTCGATCGTGGTCGCACTCGGGCGGCCGAGGTTGTCGAACACGTCGTGGCTGTACCACCCGGCGCGCAGGCAACCGATCTGCACCAGCCACGGCCACACGAGTTCGGGCGGCGCTGCGATCGTGATGGCGCGAGTCGCGCGAAACTGCGCGTTCGGGAATCGATCGTCGCCGGGCATGGGTGCCAGCACCTCGTCCGGCGTGGTGCCCCAGTGCAGGTGCCACCGCCGGTAGATCGGCGACGTCAGGAAGACCGGCAGGTCGACCAGCACACTGCCGACCTGACCCAACCGCAATCGAGCAGTGCTTCCGTTCATCTCGCCCACTCCCCTGCCCCTGCGTCAGCCCGCTCGGGCGCGGCGCCCGGAGCCGGGCCGACGCGACCGATGTCACCGGGCTCGATGTAGTCGATGTGGTCCACGTGGAACTCGAGATAGTCGAAGCCCGGCTCGCCGTCAGGGTGCCAGCGTCCCCTGCCGAGGACACCGACGCGGCGACCGTCGAAGGTCCGGTAGTCGGCGATCGGCGTGGACCATCGACACAGCGCGAACGTTCGCCCGTCGGGCGACGACACGTACCTGTCGTCGGACACGAAGTCGACGAGCTCGTGATCGTCGTCGAACGTGAGCTCGGCAGTCACCGTGTGGCCGGCGTTGGTGAAGGTGGCCCGCGCGTGGTGGTCGTCGATCGGTGTCCAGTCGATCGGCGCGTCGACGAGCGCAGCGGGCGCCAGGACGCACAGGTCGTTGAGCAGCGTCACCGTCTCGGCCTGGTCCATCTCGGGACCGTGCGCATCGACGATGCTCAGCAGCGACGCGACCCTGACCTGCATCGTCGCCGTCGGGCCGACGTAGGCGTGGAGGACGTCCGCCGGGATGCCCTTCATGGTGGCGTCCATGAAGAACACGCGGCTCGGCTCGGGGCCGAAGGTGTTGACCTGCGCGCCCGTCCACGGCATCCACGGCTGGTCGGCGCCGCCACGGATTCGGCCGCTGATGTCGGCGCGGAATCCGATGACGTGGGGTCGCCCCACCGTGCCCGCGGCGCGCACGTAGCCGGCCACGGGTTGCGGGAGGCGCGCGAGGTCGGTGTCGCTGACGAGCGGACCGGCCGGCCCGGCTGCGGACAACGCTGCGCTGACGGTCTCGTCGGCGAGACGCCGAAACCTGGCCCGGAAACTGGTCGGACCGTGCGCACGGAAGCCGTACACCGCGGCCATCGCGAGCAGCACGTTGGCGGCGGTGCCCGCCTTCGCGTCGGCCCACGACGTGACGATGACGGCCTGCGAGACGACCGCGGCGATCGCGGCGACCGACCCACCAGCCCCTGACGCCGGCCAACAACATCGCACCGGCCGCGACGGTCACCACTCCCGCGACCAGCCACGCGAACGCCATCGACGTACTGATGGGCTCGGTGAGCTGCGACACGTCGACCCACCCGAACCCCTCCACCACACCCAGCAGGTGGATGAGTCCGTGGACGACGGCGATCACGCCGACGGCCCAACGAAGCAGAGCTCTCATGATGTCCCTCCTCCAGACGGGATCGTGTTTGCGCGGCCGAGCACGTACGGCAGGCCGATGGCGAGCATGAGCACGGCGGTGAGCGGCGTCACCACCGTCCATGCCGTCGCCACGGCGAAGGGCACGGCTGCGACCACCAGCGCGACCGCTGCTCCGAGGTGGGATCGGCGGTGCAACGCCAGCGCTGCGACAGCCACGCCGAACGCCGGCGATGCCGAGCAGCCCGACCCGATCGCGGGCGACGATGCCGAACACGAGGTAGATCAGCGACAGGACGACGACGAGAGCGGGAACCCACTGCGTCCGGATCATTCGCCCGCCAGGCGGCAACGGGTCGTGGCCGGCGGACGATCAGCGCGCACGCCACCGTCGCGGCGACGGCCGCGGGGATCCAGGCCAGACCGGCGGTGGTCAGGCCGAGCAACGCACACACCGTCATCGCAGCGGCAGCCCCGAGCTGTGCGCCCGGCCGGCGCATGCGCGTCGCCAGGACGGCGGCTGCGCCGATCACGACGCCGAGTCCGATGGTGACCCAACCCAGTGTGGTCGGATCGTTCTTGTTGCCGGCCCAGCTCGTCGTGCCGGCGAGGATCTCGGCGGTCGCCGGCGCCGATACCCAGCAACGCGGCGAGCAAGCCGGTCACCAGCACGGGGCGATCGTCGTGGTTCATCGCAGCACCTCCTGCGCCGGCCGACGTGGGCTCCTGAGCGACGCGACGGTCGGTGTGCCGACTCGGAACGCGACGAGCGTGCCGTCACCGACCAGGTCGGCGAGCGGCGCCTCGAAGGCGACCGGTTGGCCGAGCTCGCGGTCGCGGTCGATGCGTTCGGTGATCTGGTTCATGTGCTGGAAGCCGAGGTCGTGGGCCGTGCTCCACAGGTGGAGCCGCTGGACCAGGCGACCACCGGCGAGCCGGTCGGCGCGCGAGGTCGGGTCGTCGACGACGATCACGCCGAACGCTGGTGCCGATCGGGCCTGGATCGCGGTGCGATCGACGAACGTCCGGTCGGCGGACGCCCGAGACGTGCCGGGCAGCAGCTTGCCGAGCGTGCGCACCAGCGGGCGCAGGCCGACGCCGTCGATGGTGAGCCCGTCCTTCTGCCGCTGGATCTCGTCCCAGTCGCTGCGCCACCAGGCGAACGACGCCCGTGACTGCTCGTCGTCGGCGACGTGGGCGCGTGTCGCCTCCACCAGCAGGTCGCCGAACTGCTGCCGGTCACCGCTGCTGGTGAGCCACACCAGCCGAGCTGGGGCGACGGAGTCGTCGACGAGCGCTTCCATGGCGGCGAGCGCCGAGTTCGGGACCGGGTCGGAGCGGTACTCCGACCGGTTGCTGTGCCGATCGCCGATCGCCAGGTACAGCTCGTCCTCGACGGTAGGTCCGGTGGGCAGCCGGACCGACGCGACGAGTTCGGACGCACCACCCGGCATCATCGTCCATCTCCGGGCGTCGACCTCGCGCCCGAGCGGCCAGGGAGAGGTTCTCGAGGGCGCAACCGAGCGACACGTCGAGCTCGCGGTCGAGCGCGTCGTTGGCGCCCGTGGTCCGCTCGAGATCGGCGTAGAGGTCGATCCGGTCGTCGGACACGGCGAATCGCCACGGTTGCGTGTTGTGCGCGCTCGCGGCGAGCACCGCCGCACCGACGAGCGACATCGAGTCGGTGCCGTTGCGCCAGCCGGTCCAGGCATCGAACGCCGGGCCGCGCTCCTCGGCGAGCACACCCTGGTCGTACGCCCGGTACGCGAGGGCGACATCGGCCAACACGAAGGCTGTCGCGGTGCCCACACCGACCCGGCGCAGGAACGAACGGCGCCCCATCGTGGCCGGCGCTCCGTCACCGCCGACCGGCGTCGAGGTCGGCGGATCGTTCGACGCGGACGGCGGGGTCCGCGGTGGTTGATGCCTGCGGGTTCATACGCGTTCCTCCCGTTCACCCACCGCCGGCCGGCGACGACAGTCGGCTACTGCATCTGGTGACCATGTCGAGCAACACGCGCCGCTCGCGTTGCGTGAGCCCGCCGAACACGGAGAGCACGAAGGCGGCCTGGTCGGCCTGGACGGCCGGATCGTCGAACACCGCGAGCTGATCGGTCAGCACGAGGCGTACCGCCCGTCGATCCGCCGGATCGGTCTCCAGCCGGAGCCATCCGCCACGCTCGAGCTGCGATGCCACCTGCTTGACGTTCTGCCGCGACGTCCCGAACACTGCTGCGGCCTCCGAGATGGTCGGCGAGTGCCCCGGAAATGCGTTGTCGATGACGCCGAGGAGCAGCCATTGACGGCTCGTCAGCCCGAGCGGCCGCAGGTGCTCCTCCGCCCGGAACGTGAGCTGCTGCATGAACACGAAGACCGAACCGAACAGCTCGATGTCGGTGTCGCTCAGCTCCTCTGCCACATATGCAATGTTATTGCTTATCTTTGGCACGTCGAAGGGCCGAAGGTCCCGACGACACCTCGCCCACGCACACCGACGCCCCAAACTCGAACGGCACGACGACACCTTGTTCGTCGTGCTCCGCCCCGCCCGCTACCGAGACGACCTCGAAGAAGTCGAGTTCGGCGAAGTGCACTTGTTCGCCTGCACCGACCCCGCCGGTGCGGTCCGTTCCAGTCCCCGCGGGAGTCAGACCTGGCCGGCTGCGGTACCCCGGAAGAGTTCGTCGATGCGGAGTGTGTGGGTGGGCTTGCCCGCGGCTCGCGAGACGTACTCGCACGCCAGGCGATCCTTGATGGCGCCGAGGATGGTGGAGACCATGCCGAGCGCGAAGCCCTGCGCATCGACTGGCGCATCCTCCATCACCGCGTGCCAGAGCTGTTCCTCGAGCGCATTGATGGCCAGCTGGAGTTCGCCCAGGTCGTGACCCGACTGTTGGCGCTGCGCCGCGATGTGGTCGGCATACGCAAGCGCTGAGTCGAGGTGGTTCTCGGTCGCGGCAGCGACGACGACGTCGAACAGCGCTGCGAGCCGCTTCGTGATCTCCTCGCCCCCGGCCGCCGCGTAATGCGGCAGGCGACGGCCGACCACCTCGGCATCAGTCTTCGCAAGAATCGACGAACGGTGGGCAACAAGGAATCCAGCGACGTCAAAGGAGATTTCCACGTCGCGAGGTTACCGGAGGCAGGACAGCCGAAGCCGATGACCGGCGCATCGACAACACGATGGTGTTCGTTGTGTGGAGCCGTGGACCGGGCGAGACTCCGTTGATGAGCGACGTCGCCTCCACGGATCTGGACACGCTGTCGTCCCGACTCGAGATCGCCAGTAGCCACGCGACGGCGAACATCCCGATCGCCCACCCGGACGACACGGCGGGCACGGTTCGCGAACGGCTCATCGGGGAGACCTTCGAGACGGTCGCTGACATCGCTGTCTGCGTCGACGGATACCTCGTGGGCATCGTCGGGATCGAGCGCCTGCTCGCCGCTGCGCCGGACACCGCAGTCGACCGGTTGATGGACCACCACCCGCCGGTCGTCGCTCCCAACACCGACCAGGAGATCGCGGCATGGGTCATGCTCGAACACGGTGAAGGAAGCCTCGCCGTCGTGGACGACGACGGCATGTTCCTCGGGCTCATCGCACCCCAGCGGATGCTGTCGGTGCTGATGCAGGAACACGAGGAGGATCTCTCGCGGTTCTCCGGTCTGCTCGCCACCGGCAAGACAGCCCGGATCGCCAGCGAGGAGCGGGTTGCCCGCCGCCTTGCCCACCGACTGCCATGGCTCGCGATCGGACTGCTCGGGGCGATGATGTCAGCCTGGCTCGTCGGCTCCTCGGAGGAACAGCTCGCCCGCACGGTGCAGCTCGCGTTCTTCCTGCCGGCGATCGTCTACATGGCCGACGCCGTTGGCACCCAGACCGAAACCCTGGCCGTCCGGGGTCTGTCCGTCGGTGTGCCGATCCGCCGCTTCGTCGCCAAGGAGATGATCGCCGGGTCGCTGATCGGCTGTGTCGTTGCTGCGCTGTTCTTCCCGTTCTGCCTCGTCGTCTTCGACGACGTGTCGGTGGCCGTCACTGTGTCGCTCGCGCTGTTCGCCAGTTGCGGTGTGGCCAGCGCCGTCGCGCTGCTCCTGCCGTGGCTGCTCAATCGCTTCCACAAGGATCCAGCGTTCGGATCCGGGCCACTTGCCACGGTCGTGCAGGACCTGCTGTCCATCGCCATCTACCTCGCCCTCGCGTCCGCCATCGTCAGCTGAGCTCCTGTCGAGACGAGCCGACCGGCCGTTCAGGACACGAGGAAGTTGCGCATCATGCCGCCGTCCTCGTGCTCGAGGATGTGGCAGTGGTACGGGAAGTAACCACGATTCGCCGTGAACCGGATCGCGATCCGCACGCGCTGCCCCGGCCACACCAGCACCGTGTCACGGGGCCCGGTCTCGACGATCCCGGCGGCGATGGTCTCCCACGAAGCCGCCGCTGCGTCGTTCTCCCACGCACGTTCGACCACGGTGAACGCCTCGCCATGGAAGTGCATCGGATGCGCCAGCGGGGAGGTGTTGACGATGTCCCAGAGCTCGGTCGTCCCGAACTCGACGGTCTCCTCCTCGCTGGCGACTCGTCCCTCCCATTGCGTGCCGTTGATCCAGTGGGCGCCCTGGCGGGTGGAGAGCACGAACTGGCGCGGCGCGTCGGCGTTCACCGCCGCTTCCGGGTCGACATCCGACACGCCGCCGAGCGCGCCCGGCGCGGTGCCCGGCTCCGCCGGGGTGTCGGCAACGACGAACGTCGCCGCCACCTGATGGACGAGCACGAGGTCACCGACCGCACCGCCGCCCATGCCGCCACCGCCCATGGGTCCTCCGCCCATGCCGCCGCCCATCGCTCCCTCGACGAACGTGTCGGCGGCGAGCAGGTCGATCCGATCCCCCACCGCGAACGACGAGAAGTCGATCCACAGATCGCTGCGCTGAGCCGGTGCCAGCACCAGGGCCGGCACCGAGACGGCCTCCGGGAGGAGATGACCGTCGGTGGCGACGACCAACAGGTCCTGGCCGGTGGAGAGTTGCAGGTGCTGGGTCCGTGCGTTCGCCCCGTTCAACAGGCGGATCCGGTGGGGCCGGCGGGCCACGCTCACCTCGAGGCCGGCCACGCCATTGGTCACCAGCGTGGAGCCGACGAACCCCGCCATCTGATCATGTCGTGTGCCGCCGTAACCGAGCTGGCCGTCGCTGCCGATGGTTCGGTCCTGCAGGACGAGGGCGAGGTCGTCCGAGCCCGACGGCAGATCGGGTTCGTCGCCGTACACGATCAAGAGTCCGGCGAGGCCCCGGTACACCTGCTCGCCGGTGTGGTGGTGAGGATGGGGGTGGTACCAGTAGGTACCCGGTCGATTGGTGACCACGAAGTCGTACTCGTAGGTCTCGCCCGGCCGGATCGCGGCCGTGGGCTGCCCGTCCTGGTCCTCGGGCACCACCAACCCGTGCCAGTGCACGATGCTGTCCTGATCGAGCTCGTTGTCGAACGAGACACGCACCCGCTGCCCCTGGCGGAGGCGCAAGGTCGGCCCGAGATACGACCCGGACGGGACCACCGATGCCGGGTCGCCGTCCACCACGTCGACGCTGAAGCGCAGCACGTCGGTGGTGCTCCCCGCCACGATCTCGGCGGTCCCCGGTGCGGCCGTCATGCGCAATTGGAGGTCGCGGACCTCCGGCTCGAGCGGCGGAACAGAATCCGACGGCAAGGTCGCGGCCGGGAACGACGTGGCCGGCTGGCTCGATCCGCCGACTGGAGCTGATGTCGACGTCGAGCCGCCATCCGACGAGCAGCCGACGAGCAGCCCGGCCAGCGCCCCACCCCCGAACACGGCGAACAGGGTCCGGCGATCGATCGCACCCCCGGTCGGGAACGAGACGGTTCGATCGCTCACGCGGCGCTGCATGCGCCGACAGTACCGGGCATGTGCCCGGGGCGTCTCGTGGTCGCCGATCTGGATCTTCCGTCCACCCCGTCCGTCCAGTGCGCCCCCGTGGTGCAGCGAGTCGTCCAGCGGGCGTGATTCACGATCGACGGCGGACCGGTGGAGCAGTCCACGAACCGGAGCGGATCTCCGGTCCGGGAAGGTAGGTGCGAAAGGCCAGGTTGAACGGGCCGGTGGGGCACGGCAGCCAGTTGGCCATCCGAGAATCGTCTGGAGCCGTCGCCGAGATCATGATCGTCACGCCGCCGTCTGCGTCTCGGGTGAGACCGGGGAGTTGCCGGCTCCCGAGCACGTATCGGCGCAGCGGGTTCGGATGGAGGAGCCGGTCGGCGTCGTACAGCGTGATCGACCAGAAGGCTCCGACCGGCGGAAGCCCGCCCGGAGCGAACGTCACGTCGTAGTCGTTCGAGCCGTCGAACGGCTTGCCGTCGGCGTCTGCCTGATAGCCGACACCGAGGTACTCCTCGGCGCTGTTGCCCAGGATGCCGAGCATGGCTCCGCATGCTCGCGAGAGATGGTCTCCGGCGAAGAAGTCGCGGCTGCCGAAGATCTCGGCCGACGATCGGATCGTCCGCGCTCGTTGCTGCATCCGTGCCGCGCCGGCTGCCATCCCGTCGAGGATCGCGGCATCACGTGCCGCATCGACGAATGTGGTCATCGGTGATCCTGCACTGATGCCGATGCTTCGCATCTGCTCACGCAGGTCCAGATCCTCGGGAAGCGGCGGCATCAGGTCGAGCATCCACGCGAGGACCTCGAAGAACCTGAGGTCCGGGGCGGCGCGCACATCGACGGGGGGAATTGGGCGAGGGAGCGGCGAGCGTGTCGGCGAAGGCAGACCCGTGAACGCCGAGAGCGACGTCACCTCGAAGCCGTTCTGGACAGCGATCACCGTGGGGAGGTCGGCTTCGTCGAAGAGTTGCGTCCTCACCAGCAGGAGCACGAAGTCGGTGGGAGCGACGAACACCTCTGTGAGCCCGTCGGGGACCTGTCCCTGCCACTGCGGCCCGGCAACGAGGAACCTTCCACCGCCGTGGCCGTTGGTCCTCGGCGACACGTAACCGACGATGTACGTGTACAGGTCGATCAGCTGCGCCGACACGTAGCGATCGGCCTCGAACGGGGGCACGGTCAACACGATGGGTTCGTCCCGCAGGTCGAGCCATGCGTACGAGTACGGGGTGTCCACGTTCATCGCAACGATCGTGCGGTCGGTCGGATCGGCGAGCGCCCGAGAATGGGAGAACTCGTTCGGCGCCGCTTTGAACTCCGGGCTGGCCGGGTCGAGGGCGAACTTGTCCAGGATGCGGTGGAGATCGACCGTCGCGTACCCGTACACGTATGCCGCTTCGGCAGCCTCGCGGATCGCCGCCGCGATCAGGTCGCCCATCAGCCGGCCACCGCCGCCCAACCCTGACCGACGATCACCAGGCCGAGAACGCCGAGCACGATCGCCATGATGAGCCGATTGTGGCTCATCAGCCAGTCCCGTACGGTTCCGAGCCGCTCCAGCGCACCGTCGCCGGCGATCAGCACGTAACCGATGGCGACGAGGAAGGGCGATGCCGCAAGCAGGGTGAAGACGACGAGTGCGGTCACGATCGTCGCGGTCGGCTCGCCGCTCGCTGCGGCTTGCGCGCCGGCGGCCAGCACCATGACGAGGTTCTTGGGGTTCAACGGCACCGCGCCGACCGCGAGCACGAACACCGCACCGGGGCCCATGTTCGCGATGGTGTCGAACATCTTCGGCACCGATGTGTCGGTCCGTCGCGTCCAGTTCCGCCACGCGATCAGCAATGCAAGGACGCCCAGAATCAACAGAACGATCCCCTTGGCGGTCGACGGCTGATCGGTCGAGTCATCGGTCGTGACCTTCATCGCGAATGCGCCGATCGCGGCGACGGCGAAGATGGAGACCATCAGCGTCACCACGAAGACGAGGCCGTTCACCCTCGCACGTTTCGAGAACAGCACCAGGATGAGCTCGATCAGGGCCGCCGGGCTCAGCGCGACGCCAATGGCCGCGGGAATGAGCCCGCTCACGATGTCGAACATGTCGTCTCCTCACGACCGCCGGCCGGCACGGCGGACCGACAACTGTCGCCGAGTGTCGCCGACCGAGCGGGCGCTGAGACGCGTTGCCGACGAGTTGCACCCGAACTGCACCCCGGAGCCGCCCGACCGTTTCCTACAGTCCCGTCATGCCCGAGCCTCTGGAACCACCACGAACTGTCGAATCCTTCTCGACCGACCTGGATCCGGACGCGCGTCGCGCCGGGATGGGTGGGCACGTTCGCTCGCTCGCCATGCAGGCATACCTGTCAGGGGTGCCGGCGTTCCTCCACATGCGTCAGCTCACCGAGTTCGTGCAGGGACGACGCTACTTCGCGCCGAACGAGTGCGAACTCGGCGGGTGGGTGCTGATGCGACAGCTCGCAGATCCGACCACGACCACGGTCTCGCCCAATGTGGACACGCTGTACGGCGCCACGTACGTGCTGCTCGACCGGCAGGGACCGGTGGTGGTCACCGTTCCACCGATCGCCGATCGCTACTTCTCGGTGGCCATGCTCGACGCCTGGTTCGACAACTTCCACGTCATCGGCACCCGGTCCGGCGACACCGAGGGCGCCCACGTGCTGCTCACGCCACCCGGGTGGCACGGTGAAGCGCCGGACGGCATCACCCGGGTGGTCGAAGCGCCCACGGCGTCGGTGTGCATGGTGCAACGCATCTACACCCGCGACGCCTCCGAGTACGCGCACCTCCGTGCACTCCAGGACGCCATCGTCGTCGCTCCCCTCGACGGATGGACGCGCGGCGACGCACGGTTTCCTCCCGTCGATCTCCGCGACTTCGAGATCGACCGGATGCGCGAGACACGTGATCCCATCGAGTTCTTTCGCTTCGTCAACCGGTACACGGCCGAGAACCCGCCGCCGGGTGACGACGCCCGACTCGGCGCGTTGTTCGCCACGGTCGGCCTCGGCCCGGGCGACGAGGTGCCCGACGACCCTGACGTCGTCGCGGCCATCATGGCCGGCGCCCGTGACGCGGAGCAGGCGATCGACGCCGTGCTGTCCGCGCCGCACAGCCGCGGTGCGTGGCGGCTTCCCCGAGCCGAGCGCCGGCCACAGCGGGCCGGATCTCCTCCGCCGCGCGGCGGTGCAGCTCACACAGATGGGCTTGCTCCCACTCGACGAGGCCGCCTACTTCTTTGCGTACGTCGACGACGAGGGGACGCCGCTCGACAGTGCCCGCGACCACGAGGTGCGGTTCGGTCCGGGTGAGCTCGCCGCCGTGCTGCACCACTCGGGTTCTGGTCGCTCACCCTCTACGACCAGCGCTCACTCCTCGCCGCCAACGACATCGACCGATATCTCATCCGCCCCGACACTCCCGGCCTCCAGCTCGACGCGGACGGCGGACTCACGATCCGAGTGTCCGCCCGACGACCCGACGATGCGCCCCTGGGCAACTGGCTCCCCGCACCCGCCGGCACCTTCATCCTCGCCCTGCGCGTCTACCTGGCCGACGACGCCGTCATCACCGGCACATGGGCTCCACCCACCGTGACGGCCTGCGCCTGAAGCTCACCCGCCCGGTCCGACGCCGTGGTCCGACGCCGGGTCCGACGGGCGGGCGTACGCTGACACACGTGGCGGTGCTGTCGATGCCGACCTCGTGGAGGTCGACCTGTGGGCGCAGATGAGCAGTTGGCCCCTCGGCGGGAGGTGCTGACGACGATCGGCCTCCCGAGTGCGGAGGTGCTCGCCGCCATGTTCGAGCGAGCGCCAGAAATCATCACGTTCACGGACCGCAACGGACAGCAGGAGATGGTCAACGCCTACGGGCTGCAGCTCCTCGGCTACGACGATTCACTGCGCACACCTGCCGACGGCTGGTCGTTCGTGCACCCCGACGACCGGGCCGCGCTGGCGGCCCATCACCTCGTGCTGCAGGAGCGACAGGAACGAGGCGATCCGCTCGAGAGCGTCCCGCCGATTCGCTACCGCGTGAGGGACGGCGCCGGAGCGTGGCGCTGGCTGGAGACGGTGTTCGTCGACATGAGCGACGTGGCGGAGGTCGGCGGTCGCGTCGCGTTCTCTCGCGACGTCACCGAGTCCGAGGAGCGAGCGCAGGCGCTGCTGGAGGCGCAGGCGCGCCTCGCAGCGCTCGAGACACTGTGCGACGGCGACCTGGTCGTCGATCTGCGGAGCCACAGCGTGCGCCAACGAGGCGAGCCGGTGAGCCTCTCGCGCCTCGAGTGGAACCTGCTCGTCACCTTTCTTCGCCACCCGGACCAGGTACTCGCCGCCGACCAACTGCTCCATCTCGCGTGGGCCGACCCCACCGGCGTGGGGCCCGCGCGGGTGAAGTACTCCGTGCTGCGCCTGCGTCGCCGCCTCGGTTGGCAGGATCCGACCACCTCGCCGATCGAAGCCGTACGAGGATTCGGCTACCGGTACCGAGGCGCTCAAGGTCGAGCGGGGTCGGCGAGGACCATGTGACGCCGCGTCGGTGACGGGCTCGAACCCTCACTCCCCTCGCGGGGAAGGGGGGTTTGAGACCGCTCCCGACCGTCCGGCAGGTGCGCTGTCATCCGTCTGATGTGCGGTGGTCTGGAGCTTGTGTCCGTTCCGTCCATCGAGTGCGCTCAGGTCGGGGCGGCCGAATCCGGCTGCGTGTCGAGGAGGCCGCGCACGGCGGCGAGAAACCCATCGAGATCGTCCCGAGCCGTCGTCACGAGGATGTCGAGGTCGATCGACCAGTAGCCGTGCACGATACGGTTGCGCATTCGGACGGGCGAGGCCCAGCCGAGCTCGGGATGGTTGTCCTTGATCTCGTCCGACAGCTGACCGACCGCTTCGCCGAGGACCGTAAAGTTCCACAGCAGCGCGTCCCGTCGATCGGGGTCACCCTCGAAGTCGGCCGACGAACGATCCGCGACCAGCGCCACGATCCGGTCGCCGGCCTCGAGGATCTCGGTGAGCAGAACGCCATCACGTCGCATAGACGGTCCGTGCTTGCTCCTCGATCTCGGGGCGCAGCAAGGGGTGCACTGCCTTCCTTGCGACCAGGTCGACGCGGCGGCCGAACAGGTCGGAGAGCTCGTCTTCGAGGGCGTCGATAGCGAACCCGAGGCGGGCGCCGGGCCGCAACACGTACAACAGATCGACATCGCTCGCCGGTGTCGCGTCGCCACGGGCGACCGAGCCGAACACGGCGAGCTCTGCGATCCCATACCGGGTGCAGACGTCCGCCAGGCGCGCTGCGTCGATCGTCCGTCCCCCGACCTCCAACACAGCGACGCTCATGTCGTCATTCTCGCACGTAGCCCGCGGCACGGCGAGAGAGCCGACCCGCCTGCGCGGAGTGCGGGAGCCAGTCTCGACCACACTCTGTGCACATCTCGTGCACATCGACCTCGGGTCGGAGTCGGTCACCAGCTAGCCGAGATCACAGACCTCCAGCTCGCAGTTGGTGCCCGGGGCGGGGTTCGAACCCGCACTCCACGTGAGTGGAAGGGGGGTTGAAGACCGCTCCCAACCGTCGAGGCGGGACGTCCCGGATCACTGCCCGACTGCATCGCGTTCAATCGGTCGCGGTCAGCCAGCTTGAGCGTCGGCGCCGTGGTCCATGAGCTGGCGGTCGAACCAGGCATGGATGGCTTCGACGAGGTCGGAGTTGTCGGTGGTGTAGGTGAGTTGGGCACCGTCGGGGAGGTTGGTGTAGGTGACGGTGATGTCGGTGTAGCCGGCACGCAGTTCGGCGACGCCGTCCATGTCGTGGCCATGGATGGCTGCTGGGTCGTCGAAGTCGCCGCGGGCGAAGTTGTCACGTTCGTCGAGCAGGTGGCCGCGGATCAAGCTGATCTGCGCGACATCCGAGGGGTTGTCGGCTGTGACGGCCTGGATGCCGCCGTCGTCGGTGTGGGTGAAGGTGTGGGTGGTGGCGTCCAGGTCGAACGGCATCACGGCCGCGCCGCGGTCGGCGACTTCTGCCTGGCGATCGGTCTGATCGTCGCCACCGCAACCGGCGAGCGCAACGCCCACCACGGCGATCACCGTCAGACCGAACCGGCCCCTGCGCAGCAGTCCGACGCAAGGGCGCTCGGCTTCGAGCCGCGATCGGGCCGGGGACGTCATCGAAGCCGCTCGATCATCGCAGCGACGAGTTCCAGCGCAGCGTAGGCGCCGTCGGCCTCGCCCTTCTCGAAGTCGTCGCCTTCGGTGGCCATCGAGTTGGTGACGTGTGCGACGCAGAGCACATCGCGGTTTCGAGCGGTGGCGTAGGCGTAGAGCGCGGCGGCTTCCATCTCGACCGCGACCACACCCGCTGTCTCGGCGTGGCCGATCGCGGTGGGTGTCTCTCGGTAGGGGGCGTCGGTCGTCCAGGTCGGCCCGACGACCACCCGCTGTGTGAGCCCGTCGATGTCGCGCACCCGATCGAGCAGGCGTGTGGGTGCGTGGGACCAGTCGCCGGGTGGGAGGTAGTGGTGGCTGGTGCCTTCGTCGCGTAGGGCGCGGTCGATGATCACGAAGTAGGGCGGGTCGGCGACGGCGGTGATCGAACCCGACGAGGTGACGCTGATCAACAGTTGGCATCCGGACACGGCGAGCTGTTCGGCGATGAGCACCGCGAACGAGGCGCCGACGGCGCAGCCGATGACACCGATCTCGGTGCCGGCGAGGTCGAAGGTCCACAGGGTGGTGTGGTAGCAGGCCCAGCCCGGGTGCTCGTGCGCTTGGCCGGTGGCGGTGAGGTGGCGGACGATGTCGCCGTCGGGATCGAGCAAGCACACCGCGGGGACCGCGACGTCGGGGCGACCGCGTTGCCGCCGGCCTTCGCGCAGCAGATTCGCGGGTTCGAACACCGACGGTTCGTCGTAGGCCTTGGCGCGCAGTAGTGGTGAGCTCTCGTGCATCGGGTTCGTGTCAGCTTTCGAGGTCGACGTCGTCGGGGACCAGGGTACGGTCGTGCCGGGGGTGGGTTTCGTACATGCGCACGATCACCACGATGCCCGAGGCGGCGGTGAGCGCGGCGACGGCCCAGATCGCGACGGGGATGTCGAAGGCGTCGGCGAACACACCGGCGAGGAGGGCGCCGACGGCGAAGCCGCCGTCGCGCCAGAGCCGGTAGATGCCGACGGAGCGGGCCCGCCAGCTCGGGTGGGCGACGTCGCCGATCGTGGCGAGCAGCGTCGGGTACACCATCGCGGTGCCGACGCCGATCAGGACCGACGCGACGGCCCAGATGGCGAAGCCCTCGGTGGCGGCGAACAGGCCGAGCGCGGCGGCTTGGGTGAGCATGCCGCCGGCGATGAGGGGTTTGCGGCCGATGCGGTCGGACAGGCCGCCGGTGACGAGTTGTCCGAGGCCCCACACCATCGGGTAGAGCGCGGCGAGGATGCCGATGCGGGCCACCGACAGCCCGGCGTCGGCGAAGTACAGCGGGAGCAGGCCCCAGGCGAGGCCGTCGTTGAGGTTGTTGACGAGCCCGGCCTGCGATGCCGATGACAGGGCCTTCTCCTTGAACGAGGTGAGCTTGAAGATCTCACCGGTGGTGAGTTCGCCGTGGAGGTGGTCGGCGCTGGCGGTGTGGGTGGCGGCTTCGTGGAGGGCGTGGCCGTGGGTTTCGCGGACGAACAGTGTCGAGATCCCGAGGCCGAGCGCGGCGAACGCGAGGCCGAGGTAGAACGGTTCGGGCCGGAGCCCGTACTCCTCGGCGATGAACCCGGTGGCCAGAGCGGTGGCGGCGACGGCGATGTAGCCGGCGGCCTCGTTGAAGCCCATCGCGAGGCCTCGTTTGGCGGGGCCGACGAGGTCGATCTTCATGATGATCGTGGTGGACCAGGTGAGGCCCTGGTTGACGCCGAGCAGGACGTTGGCGAAGATCACCCACCCCCACGTCGGCGCCCACATGAGCAGCAGCGGCACCGGGATCGCGATGAGCCAGCCGGCGATCAGCACCGGTTTGCGGCCGAACCGGTCCGACAGGGTGCCGGCGAAGAAGTTGGTGCCGGCCTTCACGATGCCGAACGCGGCGATGAACGTGAGCGTCGAGGTGAACGCGGTGAGCCCGAACTCCTCCTTGGCCAGCAGCGGCAGGACGGTGCGTTCCTGGCCGATCATCCCGCCGACGAGGGCGTTGACGCCGACCAGCAGCAGGAACTGGGCGAGGTTCTCGCGCAACCCCAGCCGAATCGGCTTCGGGGGATGGGCGACCGGCGTGGTGCTGCTCACGCCCCGACCGCCAACGGTCGGCCGGTTGCCGACGACCAGGTGTCGGGGCCACCGTCGAGCACCACGACGTCGTGGCCGCCGCGGGCGGCGAGCAAGCTGGCGCCGGTCATTGCCCGTTCGCCGTGACCGCACATCACTGTCACCGGCCCGACCGTCGGCTCGACCGTGGTGATCTGGCCGAGTTCGACGTTGCGGGCGCCGGGGACGTGACCGGAGGCGTACTCGTTGGCCTGGCGGACATCGATGATCGAGCCGGCCATATCGTTCAATTCGACGAATGGGATCGATGCCACCGGGCGGCCCGAACCCGTCCAGGCGTCGATGCCACCGGCGAGCTCGCCGACGAGGTGTTCGTGGCCGACGTCGAGGCACTGGCGGACGAGGTCGGCGCGGTCCTGGCCGGGGTCGAGGACGAACACGAGACGCTGGTCGGGTTCGACGAGCCAGCCGAGCCAACTGGCGAACACCGGGCGCAACGTGTTCGACAACGAGCCGGGGACATGGCCGCTCGAGAACACAGCGGCAGGTCTCGCGTCGACCACGACCCCGCCGGCGGCGAGATGGCGCTCGACATCCTCGGGTGTGAGCGCTGCGAGCGTCGGCAGAGTGTCGTAGCGGACCGGACCGAGCCGGTTGACCTCGGGCAGGCGTGCGAAGTAGGTGGGGAAGCGTGCCGAACCCGGCGACCAGCCGCTCGACGAACGTGTCCTCGTCGCGGATGGAGAACAACGGGTTCGTGTCGCGTTCGTGGCCGAGGGTCGAGGTGCGCTGCGATGCGCCGGGCGCCGAGCAGAACGAACCGGCGCCATGGGTCGGGTAGACGGCGAGAGTGTCCGGCAGGCTGTCGAAGCGCCGCAGACCGCGGAACATCTCATGCGCGAGCGGCACCGCCAGATCGGCGCCGCACAGATCCGTCCGGCCGACGGTGCCGACCATCAACGAACCTCCCGAGAACAGCGCCGCCGGTCGGCCGTGATCGGTCAGCACGTAGGCGTGGTGATCGGGCGTGTGGCCCGGAGTCGCCAGCGCCGTCAGCGTGATCTCGGTGGCCAGCTCGACGACCTCGCCGTCGACGACCGGACGGTGTGGCGTCTCGAGGTTCGACGCCGCAGGCGCGACGAACACGGCATCGCGGCGTGCCACGAGCCCGGGACTGCCGGTCACGTAGTCGGCATGGGAGTGCGTGTCGATCGTCCATGCGATCGACAGTCCGAGCCTGTCAGCGAGCTGCTCGTGCGCGATCGGGAAGCGCGGCGGGTCGACGATCGCGGCGGTCCCGTCGTCGAGATCGACCAGATACGACGAATGACCGAGGCCTTCGTCGACGAACTCGTGAATCTGCATCGCCACCACTCCTGATCAAAGAACTTCTTGAATACTCGCGGCCGGGAGAGTAACTTGTCAAGTAGTTGTTTGAACAGAAGGAGGCGTCGTCGTGGGTGATCGTGTGGCGAAGGATGCGTTGTTCGACGGGTTCGCCGACATCGCCAAGGCGTTGGCGAACGGGCGTCGTGCCGAGCTGATCGACGTGCTCGCCCAGGGTGAGCGGCACGTCGAGGAGCTCGCCGATGAGATCGGCCAGAGCGTCGCCAACACGTCGTTCCACCTCCGCACCCTCGCCGGCGCCGGCCTGGTCGTCACTCGCCGCGAGAAGAACCGCATCTACTACCGGCTCGCCTCTGACCGCGTCATTGAGCTGTGGAGTGCGTTGCGGGACGTCGCGGCAGCCCATCACGCAGAGCTCGACGCGCTCGCGGCCGCCTACCTCGGGCACCGCGACGAGTTCGACCAGTTGAGCAGGTCCGAGCTCGCCGCACGACTCGCCGCCGGCGACGTCGTCGTGGTCGACGTCCGACCGTCAGCCGAGTACGCGGCCGGCCACATCGCCGGCGCCCGTTCGATTCCCGCCGACCGCCTCGCCCGGCGAGCTGCGCACGCCTGCCCGACGACGTCGAGATCGTCGCCTACTGCCGCGGCCCGTACTGCCTGCTCGCCGACGACGCCGTCCGCCTGCTCCGCCGTCAAGGACGTGCCGCCCGCCGCCTCCAGGACGGCTTCCCCGAATGGCGCCGAGCCAACCTGCCCATCCAGTCACTCCCCCCACAGGAGGTCATGTCATGAAAGTCCTCGTCATCCTGCAAGGCCCCGCATACGGCACCGAAGCCAGCTACAACGGGCTTCGCCTGGCCGTGAACCTCGCCAAGCGCGACGGCGTCGAGGTCAAGATCTTCTGCTTCGGCGATGCTGTCGGCCTCGCTGTCGCCGGCCAGCAGCTCCCGAACGGCTATTACCACCTGGACCGCATGCTCACGTCCGCGGCTCGCCACGGCGCCGAGATCGGACTGTGCGGTACCTGCATGGACGCCCGCGGGATCACCGACGCGATGCTCATTGCCGACACCCGCCGATCGAGCCTCGACGAGGTCACCGACTGGACCCTGTGGGCCGACAAGACCATTGCATTCTGACCGATGACCAACACCGTGTCGCTCTCGCGCTGGAGTGCTGCAGCCGACGCGTACGACGCATGGTTCGACCGGCCCTGGGGTCGCCACGCCACCGCGGTCGAACATCGGATGCTGCTCGACGCGGCGGGGCCCGTTTCGGGACGGGCGGTACTCGACTCGGGATGCGGGACGGGTCGGTTCATGCGCCGCCTCGAATCCGAAGGGGCCACGGTGCTCGGTGTCGACCGCGACCCCGACGCGCTCGCCATCGCCCGAACCAGGACGACGGGTGCACTCCTGCTCGGCGACACCCACCAACTCCCGCTCGAGGATCGTTCGGTCGACATCGCGTTCGCGGTCACCGTCTGCGAGTTCACCGCCGACCCGGCCCGGGTCTTCGCCGAACTGGCCCGAGTGACCAGACCCGGCGGCCGCATCGTCGTCGGTTCGCTGAACCGGACCAGCCCGTGGGGCTGCTGGAACCGACGCCAGTTCACGAAGCCGCCGTGGAACACCGCCCGCTTCCTCGATCGGCGAGCCCTTCTCAACCTCGGCGTCCCGCATGGTCGCTGCACCTTTCGCGCCGGCCTCTACGCGCCAGCAGTGCTGCCGGGGGTCGAGCGGTGGTCGCCGATCGTCGAGCGCATCGGCCGTCGCCTCGCTCCGCGACTCGGCGCCTTCCAAGTCCTCGCCATCCAACTGCCGGTCACCGGGTCCGACGGCGCCACCGAAATGGCACTGACATGACAGCTGACACCATCGTGCCGGCACCGCGGCGGGTGCTCGCTGTGTGCGCCCACCCGGACGACGAGAGCTTCGGCCTCGGTGCGATCATCTCGACGCTGATCGACAAGGGGGGCTCGATCGAGCTTGTCTGCCTCACACAGGGCGAGGCCTCCACCCTCGGCTCTGCCACCGTCGATCTTGCGCAAGCGCGGCGTTGCGAGCTGGCAGCGGCGGCCAACGAACTCGGCGTCACCACCGTGTACCAGTTCGACCACCCCGACGGACACCTGTCCACGGTCGACCTCGCCGTCCTCACCGCGGCGATCCAACCGCTCGCCAACGACATCGACCTGCTCCTCGTGTTCGACGAAGGAGGCATCACGGGCCACCCCGACCACATCCACGCAACTGCCGCAGCGATGGCAGTTGCCGACGCACTCGATCTTCCCGTGCTCGCGTGGACCCTCGACCTTCACGTCGCTGACGCCCTCAACACCGAGTTCGACGCTCGTTTCGTCGGGCGAGCCGATGCAGACATCGACCTCCGACTCCCGGTCGACCGCCGGCGGCAGAGAGCCGCGATGCGATGCCACGACAGCCAGTTCACCGGCAACCCCGTGCCCGAGCGTCGCATCGCCCTCACCGGCGACACCGAACCGCTCCGCTTCCTACGACGAACCCACACGACAACTCACGACGCGAAGGACCCGAACCCATGAGCAACCGACCCACCCATCGCTTCGGCCTTGTACTCGACTGCGTCGACCCCGAGCGGCTCGCAGCGTTCTGGGCAGCAGCGCTCGACTACGTCAACGTCGGCTCGGCCGGCGCCTACGTCGCCCTCTACCCACGCGACGGCAACGGACCCAAGCTGCTCCTCCAACAGGTCACCGATCCCAAGACGGTCAAGAACCGGATGCACCTCGACATCGATGCGGTCGACGTCGAAGCCGAAGCCGACCGCCTCGCCGGCCTCGGCGCTCGACGGACAACCACCGACATCTGCCGCGAGCACGGCAGCACCTGGATCGTGATGACCGACCCCGAAGGCAACGAGTTCTGCATCTGCGACGGCGGCAACTCAACCGACCCGAACACCGAAGGAGACCACTGATGTCATCGAACACAACACAGACCGTGCTGGTGGCCGGCGGCGGCATCGGCGGCATCGCCACCGCGAACCGGCTACGTCGCCGACTCGACCGTCGCCACCGGGTCGTGCTCATCAACCGCGACCCCGACTTCACGTTCGCCGCCTCCTACCTGTGGGTGATGACCGGCGATCGTCGCCCGGACCAGATCACACGGCCCCTACGACGGCTGGAACGACGTGGCATCGAAGTGGTCATCGGAGACGTGACCGACATCGACCCGGCAACGCGAACCGTGACCGTCGGGGACCAGCAACTGACCGGTGACCACCTCGTCGTCACCCTCGGTGCCGACTGGGCAACCGACCGCATCCCAGGGCTGGCCGAACACGGCCACACCTTCGCCACCCTGCACGGCGCCCAACGACTCGCCGAACAACTCCCACGCATCGAATCGGGCCGCATCGTCGTCGTCACCGCCGCACCGTTGTACAAATGCCCGGCAGCCCCATACGAGGCCGCCCTGCTCATCGACGCCGGCCTACGCGCCCGAGGCATCCGCGACCGCGTCGAAGTCGCGGTCCGCAGCGCCGAACCCGCCCCGATGCCCGTCGCCGGCGCCAACGTTTCCGCCGCCGTGTCATCCCTCCTGGCCGAGCGGGACATCGACTACCAACCCAACCGCCAGCTCACCAGTCTCGAACCCGGCACGCTCCAGTTCGGCGACGCCAACGAACACGCCGACCTCGTCGTCTACATGCCGCCCATCGTGGCACCACCGGTCATCGCCAACTCCGCCCTCGCCGCCGAGGACGGCTGGATCCACGCCGACCCGACCTCCCTGACCACCGCGTTCCCTGACGTCTACTCCATCGGCGACAACACCCACATCGTCCTCGGCATCGGCAAACCCCTCCCCCGCGCCGGCGTCTTCGCCCACGCCCAAGCCCACGCCGTCGCCGACACCATCAGCGCCACGATTTCCGGCAAACCGCAGCCCACGGGCTTCGACGGACACGGCGGCTGCTTCATCGAATCCGGAGCCGGACGCGCCGCCTACGGCGCCGGCAACTTCTACGCCGACCCGGCCCCGACAGTCACCCTCCACAACCCAGCACGCCGCTGGCACTGGGGCAAGGCGATGTTCGAGCAACAAGTCATGCGACGCTGGCTCTAGCCCCTGACCGATGCGCCCGATCGTCGAAGCCCTTCGGGTCTCGGCCATTGAGCAGCCGATCGCAAGAAATCGAGTGACGCGAGCAGGCTTGGCGAGGCATGAACACATGTCGGGCCGCCAACCCGCAGCGGCGCCGACGACCAGCTGTGCACATGTCGTGCACATCGACCCACGGTCGACGCTGGTGAGCATCCAGCCGAGATCACATACCACCAGCTCACGATCGGTGCCCGGGGTGGGATTCGAACCCACACGTCCTTTCGGACAAGGAGGTTTAAGCCCCCCGCGTCTGCCAGTTTCGCCACCCGGGCGGGTGGGTGTGAGGACGAGGTTATGTGATGACCGCACGACCCAGGTGGGCGATCGAGTCGACGGGTCTCCGCCTCTTCTGTTTGTGTCACAGATTGGTTGGGACGGCCCAACCGAACGGTCACCCAAACCGGAGCGCGCCACTCCCTTCTGTTTGTGTCACAGATTGGTTGGGACGGCCCAACCGAACCGTCACACAAACCGGAGGGGAGGAGGTGGGGTGGGCGGGTTGGGGCCGCAGCGGTCGCCGGCCGGAGGGGGCTGCGGGCAGACTCTGTACATGCCGACGCCGACCGTTCGACCGCAACGCAGCGCGCAGGACTCCCCTGCCGTCTGGCGTTCGGCGGAGCTCACCGACGACTCGTGGCGGATCGAACTCACTGCCGGAGCAACGGGACGCGATCATCGCGGCGACCCGCGCGGCCATCGCGGCCGGCGTGACGATCGGTTCGGTGCAACGAGCCGACTTCCCCCTCCCGTCGATGGCGGCCGACATCGCGGCGTGGTCGACGATGCTGGAGAGTGGACTCGGGTTCCTCCTCCTGCGTGGCTTCCCGATCGACGTGCTCTCCGACGCGGAGGTCGAGCTCGCCTACGTCGGGCTCGGCACCCACCTCGGACGTCCGGTCGGCCAGAACGCGGAGCGGCGACCTGCTCACCCACATCCGTGACGAACGGCTCCCGCAGGACGGCTCCGCAGGTGCGGCTGTACCGCACCCGTGAGCGTCAGGATTTCCACACCGACGGCGCCGACATCATCGGCCTGCTGTGCCTGCACCGGGCCCGAAGCGGCGGCGAGAGCCGCATCGTGAGTTCGGGCGCGGTGTACAACGAGATCCTGCGTCGGCGGCCCGATCTGCTCGAGGTGCTCTACCAGCCGATGTGCTGGGACCGTCAGGGAGAGGCGCCTCCCGGCGAGCGGCCGTGGTTCTCACTGGCCCCGATCACCGATCTCGACGGCGTCCCTCGCGTCTTCTATCTCGGCTGGTACATCCGAGATGCGCAACGCCATCCGGACGTGCCGCGCCTCACTGCCGATCAGGTCGCGGCGATGGAGCTGCTCGAGTCGATCGCGAACGATCCGAACATCCATCTCGAGATGGACTTCGAGCCGGGCGACGTCCAGTTCCTCAACAACGGTCGCATCCTGCACTCCCGCGAGGCGTACGAGGACGACGACGATCCGGCCGAGCGACGCCACCTGCTGCGCCTGTGGCTCGCCGCACACACCTTCGCGAGCGTCGAGGACGGCCTGCGCGCCGGGATCAACACCCCGCCCTGAGACGCCCCGAGCCCGGCCACCCCGACAGCGCCCCCTCCCCCACCCCCGGTTTGCGTTGCAGTTCCGTTGGGACGGGCCCAACCGAAGTGCAACGCAAACGGGGTGGGGGTGGGTGGTGGGTGCGGGGGGCGGAATCAGCCTCTGCCGACGATGGCGTCGCCGACGAGGAACGTCTGGACGTCGCGCACGAGGCGCGGGCCCATGTGGCCCCGGATGACCTCGAGTGCGGCGTCGGCGTCGGCGTCGCCGGCGCGTTGGAGTTCGTCGAGATCGATCATGTTCGCCTGCAGCGCGAGACCCAAGGCACGGTGGGCCGCCATCACGGCATCACGATCGAGCGGGATCGGGACCTCGGCTCCCTGTCCGAGCGTCGCCGCCCGGTCCCGGATCCGCTCCGCCGCCGGGCCCGACGACTCGCCGATCGTCGCGGCGACATCACGCAGCACGTCCATCATCTGGTTGTGCTCCTCGGCGAGGTACTGGTCGTACACCGGCAGCAGCTGGCGGATGCCCTGCAGGATCGACTGCATCATCTGCGCACTGGCGTGAGCCTTGGGGTTCACGAGGTTGGGCACGATGTCGGTGCTGATGCTGATGATCACGCCTTCCAACATCTGGTCGATGCTCGGTGATGTGTTCACTGGGGGACCCCCGGATAGTCGAGCAGGCGGAGCAGGTTCGGCATGGTGCCGCCGGCGGCCTGGGCCATGTAGAGGTGCATGAACTCGGTGCTCTGCCCGTCGATGCGGCGTTTGATCGCCGCCTGGACCGGGCACCGCGATGTTGGCGGTGCCGAACAGCGTGAAGTAGTCGACCTCGTCCTGGGTGATGTCGAAGCCGGTGAGCTTGTTGTAGTAGGCGAGGAATCCGCCCTCGTCGACCGGATGGGCCATGACGTGGGTGTTCGAGAGGATGTCCATCGTCGTCATCCATCCGAGGTCTTCGCGGGGATCGCCGATGCGGGCGTTCTCCCAGTCGATCAACGCCGTCACCTTCCCACCCTCGTAGAGGAAGTTCGCCGGGTTGAAGTCGCCGTGGACGAGCACGAGCGGGAGCGGGCGAGGAATGTTGCGGCGCAGCGTCAGGAACAGGTCGAGGATCGACATGACGCTGGGGTCGTAGTCGATGTCGGGAAACGACCGGACGTAGTAGTCGATCGTGGTGTCGATGTAGGCCGCCCACGAGCTGGCGTCGATACCGACGCCACGAGGGTCGGCGAGCCGACCGTGGGGATCGAGCGTCGAGATGTCGGTCGTGTGGAGTTCCACGAGCACCTCGCAGAGGTGGCGCATGACGTCGTCGGCCTGGTGCGCTGTCGGGCCCGTCGTGGAACAGGTCCGACGTCTGGGAGTTCCCGTGCATGCGTTGGATGACCATGGCGGGCTCGCCGAAGCGGGCCGGGTCCGGCTCGTGGCCGAAGCTGCGGCTCGACGGGAATGTCGGTGTGCATCCGCAACGCCTCGATGAGGTCGTGCTCGATGGCCCGACTCGTCTGGAGGAGTGCCACCGCCGCCGGCGGATCCTTGCGCAGGATCAGCGCATGCGCCTCCTCGGCATCAGCGGTCCGCACGACGGCATCGAAGCGGAACGTCTCACGCGAGTAACCACCGGGGATCGGTTCGAACCCGACCACCTCGATGTGTTCCGCCTCCGGAAAATACTGCGCGAGCAACTCGGCAAGTCGAGATTCCATGACCCAAAGCCCCCTTCACGGTCGACGCGCAAGGTAGCACAGCCGACGGCCCGCCAGTTGCGGCAGGCGGCGACGTGGGCCAGGCCTCGCGGAGTGGCAGGCGGCCCGACGTCGGGGACCGGGTGACTCAGGTGTTCGACGGGTACGACTCGATCATTCTCCAGGCGTCGTCGGTCAGGTGTCTCGCCAGGTCGGTCAGCGCTCGCGCCGCGGCCAGCTCCTCGCCGACCTGGGGCATCGACGGGTCGGTGGGGTTGCGGCGAGACCGTCCGAAGCCGGCCAGCGACCGGTCGCCGGCGTCGAGGTGCACCACCATCTCGCAGTGGTCCTCGTCCTCACGGGTCTCGAACCTCAGTGTCCACGCATGTGGTTGATAGCTCTCCATGGATCCACTGTCGAACCGCGAGTGCGATGCGACCAGGGCCGGACGTCACCCATTCCCGTGCCACCGGGACGTTGTTCCCTACCGTCACGGGTGGACGCCTGAAATGCTCGAACTGGAATCTCGATCACCTCGAACGATCACCTCGAAAGGGGGTCCGCACGTGTTCGCCAATGTCGGAGACGAATTGATCATCGAAGGTCACCGGATCGGCCTGCCTCGTCGAGTGGGAAAGGTGGAGGAGGTGCGCGGTGAGAACGGCGGACCGCCCTACCTGGTTCGCTGGGACGACACCGGTCGAGCGACGTTGCTGTTCCCCGGGCCGGACTGTCGTATCGAGCACTTGACCGGGAACGGAAAGGACTCGTCATGAACGTCTCAGATCTCGCCGTACGAGCACCCGTCGTGATCGGGTGCGACGCAACTGTCGCCGACACTGCCGCACTGATGACGAGTTCGGGCGTCGGTTGCGTGATCGTCGTCGACGGGGACGCTCCGGTCGGCGTCGTGACCGATCGCGACATCGTGACTCGCGGTGTTGCCCGCCAGTATCCGAGCGACGGGAGGATCGACGGTCTCATGAGCATGGGCGTCATCGCTCTCGACGCCGGCTACGACCTCGACGACCTGCTCCACGTGTTCCGTGACCATGCGATCCGACGCGTCCCGATCGTCGACCACGACCGGGTGGTCGGGCTCGTTTCGCTCGACGACATCATGGTGTTCGTGGCCGAGCAGCTCTCCGGCGTCTCCAAGGTGCTCGCCGGCCAGATCATGTTCCCGCATGCCGGCGAAGAGGCGAAGGCGCCGGTGCCCACCTCCTGATCCGCCCCGACCGTTTGCGTGACACTCTGATTGCCCCATCGGTTTGCGTGACACTCTGATCCGCCCCGACCGTTTGCGTGACACTCTGATTGGAGCGGTCCAACGAGATCGCGCCGCAAACGCAATCCCCCCGGGGACGGATCAGTGGATGACGGTGCCGAGCGT
>CAVUUX010000001.1:0-407086 GCA_963744705.1 Ilumatobacteraceae bacterium | reverse complement strand
GGGGCGCCTCCGCAGGTGACGCGCACGCTCGAAGCTGAGCTGAGCGGCGTGCTGGCGCTGCACCGAAACGACACAACGGCAGCCAACGGCCTGTTGTCGAGCCTCGAGCTCTTCGATCAGGACGCCATCGACGCTGCTTGCCCCGCCTGAACACCCTGACCTCCTGACGTGCACCGCCCGCCCCGCTCCCCGGGGCGGGCGGTGTCGCGTGTCGGGACATGGAGCGAGCACTTCGCCGGACCCTTTGACAGAATGTCAAGGTGACTGCAGCTGCCGACGTCGACGCCACCACGCACGCCCTCGAGAACCAGTTCGGGTTGGCCGATCGGATCGTCGACGAGGCGGCGCTCGCGAACAGCGTCGAGCGGTTCCGCGAGCCCAGGGCATCACGCTGCCGACGTTCGCCCAGCTCGAGGACCCGTCGACGCTTCGACCACGCACGCCAAGGTCGGCGACGCCGACCCGCAGGGCCCCGACGCCCGCAACCTGTGGCGGGTCCACTGGTACAACGACCTCGCCGGCAACCGGGTCGACGTGCCCGACCACGTCGTGCTCCCGTCGAGCCTCACCGGCGTCGAGAGCCCGATCATCGTCGTGTTCGGCGACCGCTTCCCGATGATCACCGCCCACAAGGTGCTCGCCGCCTACGCCTGCCTCGCACCGCGGGTCGTCACCGGCCAGTTCGACCCGACCCACCACCGCGCCATCTGGCCGTCGACCGGCAACTACGCCCGCGGCGGCATCGCCATCAGCCGGATCATGGCCAGCCGCGGCGTGGCGATCCTCCCCGAGGGCATGAGCCAGGAGCGTTTCGACTGGCTCGACGAGTGGTGCGCGAACCCGGCCGACGACGTCATCCGCACCCACGGCACCGAGTCGAACGTCAAGGAGATCTACGACGCCTGCAACGAACTCGCCCTCGACCCCGGCAACTTCGTGCTCAACCAGTTCGCCGAGTTCGGCAACCACCTCGGCCACTACCGGGTGACCGGCCGGGCGTTCGGCCACGTCTTCGAGACCGTCCGCGAGGAGTTCGCCCGACAGGGTCGCGACCTGAACCTCGCGGCGTTCACGTCGGCCACCGGATCGGCCGGCACGATCGCCGCCGGCGACCGCCTCAAGGAGGAGTACGGCACGAAGATCGTCGCCGTCGAAGCGCTCGAATGCCCGACGATGCTCGAGAACGGCTTCGGCGAGCACAACATCCAGGGCATCGGCGACAAGCACATCCCGATCATCCACAACGTGATGAACACCGACGTCGTCGTGGCCATCTCCGACAAGGCGACCGACGAACTCGACGCGCTGTTCAACACCGACACCGGCCGGCAGTACCTGGTGCAGTCCAAGGGCGTCCCCGCCGAGATCGTCGCCGCACTCGAGCACTTCGGATTCTCCTCGATCTGCAACGTGCTCGCCGCGATCAAGACCGCCAAGCTCCTCGACCTCGGCCCCGACGACGCGATCATCACCGTCGCCACCGACGGCGCCGCCCTCTATCCCGAGCGAGCGGGCCAAGCTGCTCGCCACCCGCTACGGCAACGAGTTCACCGAGCACCGACGCCGCCGAGGTGTTCGGCGAGCACCTCGGTTCGATCGGCACCGACCACATGATCGACTGCACCGAAGCCGACCGCCGCCGCATCTTCAACCTCGGCTACTACACCTGGGTCGAGCAGCAGGGCACGCCCTTCGAGCTGTTCGAGGCCCGCCGCCACCAGGACTTCTGGCGCGGCCTGCGCCGCTACGTCGGCGTGTGGGACGAGATGATCGACGACTTCAACGCCCGGGTCGCCGGCTGAGTGTGGCGAGCGATCCGATGCGCGTGACGGGATGGCGCTGCGCCGTCTGTGACGCCACGGTCGACATCGCCACGCCGTTCCCGTGGCGCTGCCCCAACTCGACCGGCAACGACCGTCACCACGTCCTGACGATCGTCAACCGCGGCCCGTCGACTCCCGACCGGTCGCACGGCCCGTCGTCGTTGCTCGCCCACGACAGCGACTTCGCGTGGGCGGCCTACGCCGACGCCAACGGGCTCGATCACGCCGCCCGGATCGAACTCGTCGAGCAGACCGACGCGGCGGTCCGGCGGGTCGCGGGGACCGGTTTCGATCCGACCCCGTTCGGCCGGTCGGACGAACTGTCGGACGAACTGGGCTTCGACAGCGACGGCGGCGTGTGGGTCAAGGACGAAACCGGGGGAGTGGCCGGCAGCCAGAAGGCACGCCACCTCGTGACGATCCTGCTCCACCTCCTGGCGGCCGAACGCGTCGGACACCTCACCGAACGACCCCGGCTGGCGATCGCCTCGTGCGGCAACGCGGCCCTCGCCGCGTCGACGCTCGCCACCGCCGTCGACTGGCCGATCGACGTGTACGTCCCCACCTGGATGACCGACGGCTTCGGGTCGGAACTCGACCGCCTCGGCGCCACCGTCCACCGCTGCGAACGCCGCCCGCACGACCCGCCCGGCGACCCTGCGATGTTCCGCTTCCGTGACGCCGTCGCCGCGGGCGCGATCCCGTTCACCGTCCAGGGGCCCGAGAACGCGCTCGCCCTCGACGGCGGCCGGACCATCGGGTGGGAGATCGCCGAGCAGGCCGGCGTGTCACTCGACCGGGTCATGGTGCAGGTCGGTGGGGGAGCGTTCGCCGCGTGCCTCGGCGCCGGGCTCGCCGACACCTCGCCGAGCACTCGACTCCACGCCGTCCAGACCGAGGGATGCGCGCCGCTCGCCCGGGCATGGGGTCGGGCTCACAGCGGTCACGGGCCCGCCGACGACATCGCGGCGATCGGGCAACGGTGGAGCGACCTGATGACCGTGTGGGACGATCCGCACTCGATCGCCGACGGCATCATCGACGACGAGACCTACGACTGGCTCGGGGTGTTCTCCGCCATGACGGCATCAGGCGGCTCGCCGGTCGTCGCCTCCGAGGCCGACGTCGAGCGAGCCCACGCACTGGCGCGTGCCGCCGGGTTCGACGTCAGCGCCACCGGAAGCGCCGGCCTGGCCGGACTGCTGACGATCCGCGGTGACAGTCGCCCCGTCCGAACGCATCGCACTGGTGATGAGCGGCGTCCACCGCTGACGGCACTTCCCGCTGCGTGCGGGTCGCCGCGGGAGCGCCCGGGGGCCGACCGCGGGTACCGTGGGAGGTACGGATACGAGGTCCACCTCCCGCCGCTGGACGGCAACTGTTCTCGGAGCTTGCACCGTCGTCGTCGTGGGCGTCGCGGTGTCGAGTTCCTCCATCGGCGCGCAGCCCGCGACGCCGGTCATCGAGCCCATCTCGGTCGACGCGAGCGGCACGTTGCCGGTCGGCACGTTCAACGCCAACCCGGCGGTGTCCGACACCGGCGCCGTCGTCGCCTTCGACGCCGCCGACCTCGACGACCGGTCCGATCGCCGCGTCTGGATCCGTGACCGGACGGCCGCCACCACCACACCGGTGTTCGAGAAGCTCAGCGTGGCTCCCGGCATCAGCGGCAACGGATGCGTCGTCGCCTACTCCGTTCCCGGTGGCGAGCCGGCGGCCCCCACGACCTCGCTCGCGGTCGTCGATCGCTGCAGCTCGACGAGTGGCAAGCCGCTCCCTGCCGGCACCGTGATCGACACCGTCGCTGCGCTCGACCACGACTCCGCGCCCGCACTGTCGTTCGACGGCTCGACGATCGTGTGGTCGACCGGCTCGGAGATCCGCCGGTACGAGCGGCCGGCCGCCACCGATCCCGCAGCGATCGCAACCGCCGATCACGTACTCGTCGGCTCGTTCGACGCCGCACTCAGCCCGACCGTGGACAGCGTCACCGGCGCCGATCTCGACATCTCCGACGACGGGGCGACTGTCGTCTACGTGGCGGGCCCGGGCGTGGCACCCTTCGCCGCCGACCCCGGCAACGTGTACGTCTGGAGCCTGCCCGAGGGTGCCGTCACGCCGACCATCGACCTCGTGTCACCAACGGCAGCCGGAAAGCCGGGCGCCGGATCATCCGGATCACCGACGGTGTCGGGCGACGGTTCCCTCGTGTTCTTCGACTCGTCGAACACGGATCTGGCCGCGGTCGGTACCGGAGCGGTCACGGCCACCGTTCGTCGTCTACGTCGATCGGGTCGGCAGGGGAACTCGGGTACTCGTCGACGACGCGAGCCGGCCGGCAGTCTCGGCCGACGGCCTGCACGTGGTGTACGAACGAGCCGGCGCGGTTCGCATCGTGTCGTCGACGGCGGGTCCGACGTATACGACCACGCAGGACCGCGCCGTCGAGGGACTGGCGACGGCGAACCCGGTCACCGGGGCGGCGCTCTCGCGATTCGGACGCTGGGTCGTGTTCGACAGCGCCGACGGCAAGTCGCTGACCGACGACGCCGCGTTCCACGACGGCGTCGGTGTCTGGGCCGCCGACCAACGACCCTCCGACGACGACCCGGTCGTGGACACGACCACCACGACCACGACGACGACCACGACGACGACCACCGTCCCCGGAACCGGTTCGTCGACCACGACGACCACGACCACCGACCGCCGCCGGTCGAGGTGCTGCCGCCGACGGCCACGACCGTGCCGCTGTATCCCGTGCCGCCCACCACGGTGCCCTCCTACTATCCGCCCACGTACTACCCGTCGAACTACTACCCCTCGTACTCGACCTCCCGGTCGGGATCCACCGGGTCATCGGGCTCGACGATCGTGCAGTCGCCGCGCGTCGAGCCGGGCACCGTGGTGTTCGAGCCGACGATCGTCGGCGCAGGACGCCGAACCGCGACCGCCGCGCTGTCGAATCCCACAACGCGGAGCACCACCGTCGAGGCAGCGCGCGTCGACCCGGCGAGCAGCGGCGCCTTCTCGCTCGTGGCCGACAACTGCAGCGGCGTCTCGTTGCCGGCCGGCTCGTCGTGCACCGTCGAGATCCAGTTCGCACCACTCGTCGTCGGGCCGGCCAACGGCTTCGTCGTCTTCGATCTCGCCGACGGCACTGCGGCCTCCGCAGCGCTGGTCGGCGAGGGCACGGCCGAGCCCACGCTCGACGTCGGTCCCCGCAGTGGCCGCCCCCGGGCAGGTCGTCACCGTGTTCGGCGCCGGATTCCCCGCCGGCGCCGTCGTCGAGTTCTCGCGCTCGACCGTTCCCGACGTCGATCAGGTGACCGTCGATCCCGACGGCACGTTCGCCCACGTGTTCGTCGTGCTGCCGAACACCCCCTCGGGTCCGATGGCGCTCTTCGTCGCGGCGCAACCCGATTCGTTCGGCGAGGTCACCGGTGAACTGCTCGTGTCGAATCGCAGCGGCGACTCGAACACGGCGGCGTTCCGAGACAGCGCCGGCTCCACCTGGCGCTGACCCCGGCCGCAGGCCGGCGGAGACTCAGTCGACCTCGTCGACGAAACCGATGATCGCCAACCCGACCGGGCAGTCGCTCAACCCGGGGCCCGGCGTGCGGCAGTCGACCTCGAGCGAGATCTCCGACGTCTTCCTCGAACACGTAGGGCGCCACGAGGTGGAGGTCGTAGTCGCGGAAGTTCGCGAGCTCGGACTGCAGCAGCACCTCGCCGTCGCGCAGCAGCGACACCGTGCCGACCGCGCCGGACGGATTCTGGAAGACCACGTCGGTGACCGACAATCGCTCGCCCGCTCGCGATGGTCTGCGAGTCGGTCTCCGAGTTGCCGCCGGCCGGAGCGACGCTCAATCGGAGGTCGGTCGGCACGCCGAGGGGCAGTTCCTCGGCCTCGGCGGCTGCCGCCTCGAGCTCGTCGATCTGCTGCCTGCAGTGCTGCCCGATCCTGTGCGAGCGCATCGGCGGCCGCGTCGTCGGCCGTGCTCTCGACCCACGGTCGCAGGAACGCGAACCAGACGATCGCACCGATCAGCGAGCGCGGCGCCGGCACCGGCGGCCGCGGGCCCGACCCAACCGGCGACGCGTGGTCGCTGCTCGTACGTGCCGGCGAACTCGCCGGTCGAGCCGTCGGAGCTGGTGGACCGCACGACGAATGCGTGCTCCTGCACCGGGCCGCTCCAGTAGGTCGTCGCCGGCGTCACGCGCAGGGCCACCTGCGCGGTGGCTCCGGGAGTGACCACGAACGTCGGCTCCACGTCGAGGGTGATCTCCTCGTCGAGCGGCTCGGTGGCGAGCTCGACGGTGACCGCGACGTTGCCGGAATTGACGACCCTGACCGTGTGCCGCCCTGCCGTCGACCCATGCGACCGCAGCGGTGACAGCTCGACGGAATGGTCGCTGCGGGCCATGACCTCGGCGGCGACAGTGGCCGTCCCGCTGCCGCACTCGGCGGTGAACTCGACTGCAGGTTGCCGCGCGCCGGCGGCTGCGTCGGCGCCGACCTCGATGCTCACGGCGATGTCGAAGATCTGGTTCGACTCGATCGCGGCGGTGGTGACGTCGAGCGCGACGAATTCGGCCAGGTCGCCCGACGGCTGGAGATTCACGACCTGCGGTGCCTCGTCGTTGTTGTGCAGCCGCAGCGTCAAGGTGGTGGGCGCGCCGGGAACGAGCTCGATCGATTCCGGAATGAACTTGGCAGTCACTGGCATCGCCGGCGAACGCTAGCTGCCCGGACGGTCACGGTCGATTGCGCCGGAGCCGAGTCGCCCCGGCGAGACCAGCGGTAACGTGTCGTCCATGTCGGATCTCACATCACCGCAGGCCCTCGAGGGTGGTTTCGATCCTCGCTCCGCTGTCTTCGATCGCCTCCTCAAGAACCGGGTGATCATGTTGGGCTCCGACGTCAACGACGAGATCGCCAACCAGATCTGCGCGCAGCTGCTCTACCTCGAAGGTGAAGATCCCGGCCAGGACATCTGGCTGTACATCAACAGCCCCGGTGGGTCGGTCACCGCCGGCATGGCGATCTACGACACGATGCAGTTCGTCGGCTGCGACGTCGCCACGGTGTGCCTCGGCCTCGCCGCCTCGATGGGCCAGTTCCTGCTCACCGCCGGCGCCGACCGGCAAGCGGTTCACGCTGCCCAACGCCCGCATCATGATGCACCAGCCGCTCGCCGGCCTGCGCGGTCAGGCCTCCGACATCGCCATCCAGGCCGAGCAGCTCCGCTACACCAAGCTGCGCATGGCCACGCTGATCTCCGAGCACTCGGGCCAGACCCTCGAGCAGATCCAGGCCGACTCCGAGCGTGACCGCTGGTTCACCGCCGAAGAGGCCCAGGTCTACGGCTTGGTCGACAAGGTCATCCTCCGCCGCGGCGAGATCACCTGACGCGTCGCACGGACACGATGTGTCAGACACATCGTGTACGTCAGGGCGGCGGGATGGTGGTGTCGAGCGTTGTCGGCGGGGGCACCGTCACCGGGGTGTGCGGCACGATCGTGAACACCGGCCCGATGTCGACGGCACAGTTGGCGCGCAACCACTGGTCGACCGCAGCTGCCGATTCCTCCGAGGAGTAGATCGCCGCCAGGGCCTCCTGCTCCGACGCCGCGTCGCCGGGAACGACCGTGCTGGCGGTCTCGTAGGCCGCCACGAGTCTGGTTCCAGTCGTCCTCGACCGCGAGCGGGGCGAGGTCGCCGATCTCGCGGTAGAGATCGAGCAGCGGCTCGATGTCGTCGGCGTAGTTCAACTCGGGGTTGGTGAGCGCGTCCTTGTTGGCGGCGACCTCGCCGCAGAAGCGTTCCGCGTCGCCGCCCGACTCGTCGGCGCAACCAGCCGCAACCGCAACCACGACGAGTGCGACCGCGAGGCGCGTCCGTCTGGTTGATCGCCGAAGTCGGGGGGCCACGGCTGGCATTGTCGCACGGGCGCATCGCGAATCGGCGTCGTCGGCCGATCGTGTCGTCGTCGACCGCCGACCGATTGTGACACCCCCTCGCTACAGTTCGGGGTGTCGGTTCGACGCAGGTCGTCGACCGAGGTCGTGGGGCCCAGTCGTCCCTCCGTAGATGTCCGGCGCGGTTCGCCGCGCGACGCACGGAGGTGGCGATGTTCGCATCGATTGCATCAGCGATGGTGTTCGGGGCCGAGGGGTACCCGATCCAGGTCGAGGTCCAGGTCAGCAAGGGCCTGCCCGGGTTCCGCATGGTCGGTCGACCCGACGAGACCACGCGGGAGGCGCGCGACCGGGCGCGGGCCGCGCTCCAGAGCAGCGGGATCGACTGGCCGGCGGCGAACATCACCGTCAACCTCGCCCCGTCGAGCGACCGCAAGTCGGGCTCGGGGCTCGACCTCGCCCTCGCCATCGGGGTGCTCGTGGCGATCGAGATGATCCCGCGCGAGGCCGTCGACGGGCTGGCGTTCCTCGCCGAACTCGGCCTCGACGGCTCGCTGCGACCCGTCGCCGGGATCGTGCCGATGGTCGGCGTACTGGGCGAACTCGACGTCGTCGTGCCCGTCGCCTGCGCCGTCGAGGCCCAGGTGGCGGCGTTGGGGCGTGTGCGGCTGATCTCGAACCTCACCGAGTTGCTCGACGTCCTGGTCAACCAGGCGCCGTGGCCCGATCATCCGACCGAACCGCGCTGCGACACGGTCGGCGACGCCGTTCACCCCGACCTCGCCGACGTGCACGGCCAGCCGCTCGCCCGCCACGCGCTCGAGATCGCCGCGGCCGGGGCGCACCACACGCTGTTCATCGGCCCTCCCGGATCGGGCAAGACCATGCTCGCCGCACGCCTGCCCGGGCTGCTCCCTCGGCTCGATCGCACACGGGCGCTCGAAGCAACGATGGTGCACTCGGCGGCCGGCGCGGTGCTCCCGCCCGGCGGGCTCATCCAGCGCCCCCCGTTCCGGGCACCTCACCACACCACCTCGGCGATCGCGCTCGTCGGGGGCGGCTCGCACACGCTGCGACCCGGCGAAATCTCCATGTCGCACTGCGGGGTGCTCTTCCTCGACGAGCTCGCGGAGTTCTCGCCCTCGGTGCTCGACGGGTTGCGCCAGCCGTTGGAGCAGCGGATCGTCACGGTCGACCGGGCGAACCTGCACGCGGTCCTCCCGGCCGACTTCCTGCTCGTCGCGGCGATGAACCCGTGCCCGTGCGGTGGCGGACCACCCGGCAGCTGCGTCTGCGGCGATGCGGTGCTGCACCGCTATGCGCGCCGGGTGTCGGGCCCGTTGCTCGACCGCTTCGACCTGCGCGTCAACGTGCACCGCCCCGCCGTCGACGACCTGTTGGCGAACGAGCCGGGCGAACCGTCGAGCGTGGTCGCCGAGCGAGTCGAAGCGGCGCGTGACCTCGCCTGGGCGAGGCAGGGTGGGCTCAACAGCACGCTCTCGGCGCCGCAACTCGAAGTCGTCGCCCGGCTCGACCAGGGTGCGCAGGCGCACCTGCGTCACGAGATGGAGCACGGCGGCTCAGCGGGCGCGGCTACCACCGTGTGCGGCGGGTGGCGCGCACCATCGCCGACCTCCGCGGCGACCAGTCCGATCACGTCACCGAGGACGACGTGGCGCTCGCTCTGCGGTTCCGGGCGAGCCTCGCGGCCGCCCTTCGCGTCGGGAGGGCGGCATGACCCCGGCCGCCGGTTACGTCGCCGCCCTCGCCGGGTTCGAACGCATGACGACGGGGCGGCTGTCGTCGCTCCTCGCCGGGCGTGACCCCGCCGAGGCCTACGCGATCGCCGTCGGGCGTCAGCGGCCACCCGAGCCGATCGCGTCGCTGTTCGGGCGCGACCCGACGCTCGCGGCGTCGTGGCGAGCCGAGGCCGACCGCCGGCCGCCCGAGCTGGCGTGGGAGGCGTGTGTGGCCTGGGGCATCGCGGTCGTCGTGCCCGGCGACCCGACGTACCCGTCGCAACTGCTCGACGATCCGCGCCGGCCGGCGGTGTTGTTCGTCCGGGGCGACCTCGGCGTGCTCGACGCCCGGCGCGTCGGCATCGTCGGCACCCGCAACGCCACACAGCGCGGCCGCGAAACCGCAGCACAGTTCGGCTACGAGCTGTCGGCGGCCGGCGTGGTCGTCGTGTCCGGTCTCGCGAGGGGCATCGACGGTGCCGCTCATCGTGGCGCGCTCGCGGTGGAGGGTTCCACTCCGGTGGGCATCGTCGGCAACGGGCTCGACCGGCCGTACCCGAAGCAGCACACCGAGCTGTGGAACGCCGTCGCCGAACGAGGGGCGCTGATCTCCGAGTGGCCGCCGGGAACGAACCCCGACGCGTTTCGCTTCCCCCTGCGCAACCGGATCCTGGCCGGTCTGGTCGAGGTGCTGGTGGTGGTCGAGAGCCGCGAACGCGGTGGCAGCCTGATCACGGCGCGGGAGGCCGCCGAGCGCGGGGTCGAGGTGTTCGCGGTTCCCGGCGCCGTGCAGAGCCGGGCGTCGATCGGCACGAACCGTCTCCTCTGCGACGGCGTGGCGCCTGCGACCGAGGTCGCCGACGTGCTCATGGCGCTCGGTCTCGACCAACGGCGCGCCGGCCGGGCACGGTTCGATCCCCGCCGGCGTCCGCGGGCGGACGACCTCGCTGTGATCGACGCCTGCCGTCAACGACCACGAACGCTGGAGGAACTCGCCGGACAGACTGTCGTCGACGCTCGTCGACGTGGCGTTGACGGCTGCCCGGTTGGAGCACGCCGGGTGGCTGCGCGAGACCGGCGGATGGTTCGAGGCGATCGACGACTGGGCCGATCTCGCATGATCACCGTCGTGCGCCATCGTGCCCATCCACGACCTTGCAGCCCCTCGGGCAATACCATCGCCGGCGTGGACCCGTGGCGCATCGACGACTTCGCCGACGCGCTCACCTCGTTGTCCGACAACACGGTGGCGGCGTACACCTCCGATCTGCGTTCGTTCGCCGTCTGGTGCGCCCGCAGCGACCTCGTCGATCCGGCGCAGGTCAAGCGCACCACCGTGCGTCGATACCTGGCGCATCTCACGACCCGACAGTTCGCCCGCCGCACGATCGCCCGCAAGGCAGCGGCCATTCGCCGCTACTACCGCTGGCTCGTCGTCGTCGGGATTCGCCGACGTCGACCCGACGAGCGGCATCTCGGTTCCGGCCGGCCCCGGCCGTCTGCCCCGGGTGCTCGATCAACGCGAGCTGGCCGGGCTGCTCGACGGGTCGGTGCCCGATGGCGAACCCGACTGGCGGCGCCGCCGCGACGATGCGGTCCTGGAGCTGCTCTACGGCTCCGGGCTGCGTGTCGGCGAGCTCTGCGGCCTGCAGGTGTCGTCGCTGTCGCTCTCGAGTGGTGCCGCCAACGTGTGGGGCAAGGGATCCAAGGAGCGCCGCATCCCGGTCAGCGAGCCGGCGGTTCGAGCGATCCGGAGTTGGCTGGCGATTCGCGGCGACGTGTTGCCGCCCGAGGCCGGCGACATCCTGTTCGGCAACGAACGGGGCCGGGCCCTGACGCCTCGCGACGTTCGGCGGATCATCGATCGGCGTTCGCCCACGCCCACGCATCCCCACGCACTGCGCCACACCTTTGCCACACACCTGCTCGACGGAGGCGCCGACCTTCGTGCCGTCCAGGAGCTGCTCGGTCACACCGACGTGGCCACCACCCAGCGTTACACCCACGTCAGCCGGGAGCGATTGTCGGCTGCCTATCGCGAGGCCCACCCCAGAGCATGAGCATCGTTCCCGACGACCCCGACCTCCAGATGCAGTGGACGCGGTGGTTGAACCGCAGAACATGGCGGCGCGCGATCACCTGATCGTCCACTACTCGCCGTTGGTGAAGTTCGTCGCCGGCCGTGTCGGCGCCGGCCTGCCGTCGAGTGTCGATCCCGGCGACCTCGTCAGCTCGGGCGTGTTCGGCCTGATCGACGCGATCGAACGCTTCGATCCCGAACGTGGCGTGAAGTTCGAGACGTTCGCCGTCCCCCGTATCCGTGGCGCGGTGTACGACGGGCTGCGCAAGCTCGACTGGGTCCCGCGTTCGATCCGCAGCAGGGCGCGCAGCGTCGAGAAGTCGATCTCCGAACTCGAACACAAGCTCGGTCGTGGCCCGACCGACGAGGAGCTGGCGGCGCACCTCGACATCTCGGGCGACGAACTGACCCGGTGGCTGGCAGCCATCGCCAGCACCACGGTGGGTCCGCTCGATCGGGCGATCGCCGCCGGTGCCGAGCCGGCGGCGCTCGACGGGCCGGGTTCCGGTTCGCCCGCAGCCGTGGTCGAAGACCACGAACTCGGCGAGATCATGCGCGCCGAGATCCGCAAGCTGCCCGATCGCGAGAAGCTCGTGTTGTCGCTCTACTACGACGAGGGCCTCACCCTCGCCGAGATCGGCCAGGTCCTCGGTGTCACCGAGAGCCGGGTCTCGCAGATCCACACCAAGTCGGTGCTGCACCTGCGTTCGCGCCTGTCGGCCGCCGGCGTCGGCTGACCGACCGTCGACCCCTCGGCGCACCGCGCCCGAACACACGTCGACCGCTGTTCGGTCGTACCGAGTGGAGGGCCGATGATGCGAACAACGAGAGCATGCGGGGTGCTGGCGCTGCGGTGTCTGATCGTGCCGCACTGATGGTGACGGGCGGCGTCGACGCCGCGCCGTGCTGGCGACCGCCGGTCGCCGGCGTGGTGGTCGATCCGTTCCGGGCGCCGGCCTGCACGTGGTGCGCCGGCAATCGGGGGATCGAGTACCGCGTCGACCGCAACAGTCGGGTGAGCGCGGCCGGATCCGGCACGGTCGTCTTCGTCGGCGAGGTCGCCGGGACGCGCTACGTGGTCGTCGAGCTGCCGGGCGGGTGGCGGCACACCTACGGTCGGCTCGCGAGCACCCGGGTCGTCGCGGGCGATGTCGTGATTGCCGGAGCCGAGATCGCCCGTACGACGACGGAGTTCCTCTTCGGGCTGAGAGTCGGCGACGAGTACGCCGACCCGGCGCCGTACATCGGTGAGCTGGTGGGTCGGGCCCGCCTGGTGCCGGTCGACGGCACCGACGCCCGGGCCGCGCCGCCGGCTCGAGCCAGGTGTCGGGTCGTCGCCGACCGGCCGATAGCATCGTTCGGGTCGATCCACCTGGATCGTCCGCTGTTCGCAGCGTACGTCTCACTGTTCCGCTGGTCAACAAGCGGTCGCCGACGACAGTGGCGCCGACCACGGAATGCAACCGCACAAGGAGCACAACATGGCCGTCATCACCATGCGCCAGATGATCGAAGCCGGCGCCCACTTCGGGCACCAGACCCGCCGGTGGAACCCGAAGATGAAGCGTTTCATCTTCGGTGAGCGCAACGGCATCTACATCATCGACCTCGAGCAGACGCTCGGTCGAGTGGAAACCGCCTACGGCTACGTTCGCGACCTCGTCGCCGGTGGCGGCACGATCCTGTTCGTCGGCACCAAGAAGCAGGCCCAGGATCCCGTCAAGAGCTACGCCGACAAGTGCGGCATGCCCTACGTCAACGAGCGTTGGCTGGGCGGCATGCTCACCAACTTCGAAACGATGGGCAAGCGCGTCAACAAGATGCTCGAGTACGAGCGCATGCAGGCCTCGGGCGAGTTCGACGCCATGATCAAGAAGGAAGCCCTGCTGCTCGATCGTGAACTCACCAAGTTGCAGCGCAACCTCGGTGGCCTTCGCAGCATGAAGAAGGCGCCCGACGCGATCTTCGTGCTCGACACCAAGAAGGAGCACATCGCGGTGACCGAGGCCAACAAGCTCGGCATCCCCGTGGTCGCCGTCGTCGACACCAACGTCGACCCCGAAGTCGTCCAGTACCCGATCCCGGGCAACGACGACGCGATCCGCTCGAACAGCCTGTTCGCCCGCGTCATCGCCGACGCCGTCGAGGAAGGCCGCTTCATCGCCAACCGTCGCAACCCCGCCCCGGCGCCGGTCGCCGAGCGCACGCCGGAGGAAGAGGCCGAGTTCGCCGCCGCCCAGGCCGCCGCACGTGACGCCGCCGCCCAGGCCCAGGCCGACCGCGACGCCCGTCTCGCCGCCGCCAAGGCAGCCCCGTCGTCGAGGAGCAGCCGCCGAAGTCGCACCGACGCCGAAGCAGCACCGGTCGCCGAGGAAGCCGCACCGGTTGCCGACCGCCGAAGCCGCACCGGTCGAAGCTGCGCCAGCGTCGAAGCCGCCGCCGAGGAGACCGCACCGGTCGAAGCCGCACGCCGCCGAGGAGACCGAGGCCGTCGTGGCCGAAGAGGTCGCCGACGAAGCCCCCGACCGCACACCACCGAAACAAGCACGGAGAGCTGAACATGTCATTCACCGCACAAGACGTCAAAGCGCTGCGCGAGTCGTCCGGCGCCGGGATGATGGACTGCAAGAAGGCCTTGCAGGAGAACGACGGCGACATGGATGCGGCCAAGACCTGGCTGCGTGAGAAGGGCCTGGCCGCCAGCGCCAAGCGTGAGGATCGCGAGGCCTCCCAGGGCGTCGTGAGCCTGCTCATCGACGGCAACGTCGGCGCCATCGTCGAACTCAAGAGCGAGACCGACTTCGTTGCCGGCTCCGACCAGTTCAAGGCCGAGGCCGACGCACTGGCGGCACTCGTCGTCGCCAAGGGTGTCGACGCGGTCAGCGAACGCGCCGCCGAACTCGAAGAGTTGAAGGTGACGCTCAAGGAGAACATCGGCCTGGGCGAGGTCAAGCGCATCGAGGCCGCCGACGGCAACGTCATCGGCAGCTACCAGCACCTCCAGGGTGGACGCGGCGTCAACGGCGTGCTCGTCGAGATCGCCAACGGCACCCCCGAGCTGGCCCACGACGTGGCCGTGCACATCGCCTTCGCCCGCCCGAGCTACCTCAGCCGTGACGACATCCCCGAAGATGTCGTCGCCGCCGAGCGCGCCACGCTCGAGGCGATCAGCCGCAACGAGGGCAAGCCCGAAGCGGCGCTGCCCAAGATCGTCGAAGGCCGCATCAACGGCTTCTTCAAGGACGTTGCGCTGCTCGACCAGCCCTACGCCAAGGACGACAAGCAATCGGTGACGCAGTTCATCGGCGGGGCGACCATCGTGAGCTTCGCCCAAGTCGAAATCGGCTGAGCGGTTCCCGCAACCCCGCCCGTTCTCGTGAACACGACCGCGACTATGTGCGCAACTCGTTCACGAGATGGGCGTCGGGGTCGGCGACTTTCGGTCGATCGTCGCCGGCTCTAGTACGGTCGGCGACGACATGGACGAACCGACCGACCCTCGCGGAGGCCCACGCCCGCCGTGGAAACGCATCGTCTTCAAGCCCTCGGGTGAAGCACTCGCCGGCGAATCGGGCAAGGGGCTCGACGGCGCCACGCTCGACGCAACCGCCCGCGACATCGTCGATCTCCGACAGAACCTCGGTGTCGACGTCGCCGTGGTCGTCGGCGGCGGCAACTTCTGGCGTGGACGAACCGGCTCGCTGAGCGGGATGGACGCCACGCAGTCCGACCACATCGGCATGCTCGGCACCGTGATGAACGCGCTCGCCCTGCAGGACGCGCTCGAACGCCTCGGTCAGGACACGCGGGTGCAGTCCGCGATCGAGATGCCGCGGATCGCCGAGGCCTACATCCGCCGCCGGGCCGTTCGGCACCTGGAGAAGGGCCGCGTCGTGATCTTCGCCGCCGGCACCGGCAATCCGTTCTTCACCACCGACACCGCGGCGGCGCTGCGGGCGGCCGAGATCGAGGCCGACGTCGTGATCAAGGGCACCCACTCGGGCGTCGACGGCGTGTACAGCGCCGACCCGCGGTTCGATGCCACGGCGACCAAGTACGACGAAGTCGGCTACCTCGAGGTGATGACGAAGAACCTCAAGGTGATGGACGCCACGGCCATCGCGTTCTGCCGTGACAACGGGATCCCGATCGTGGTGTTCGACATGTCGAAGCCGGGATCGCTGCGCAGCATCGTGCAGGGTGGCCGCGAGGGCACCCTCGTCCACGAGGTCTGAGATCGCCGGACGGCACGGCCCATGGTCTGCTCGTCGGCGCCAGTCTGGGTACGCTGGCGGGCGTGATTGACGAGACCCTGCTCGAGGCGATGGAGAAGATGGACAAGGCGGTCGAGCACACCCAGCACCAGTTCTCCACCGTGCGAACCGGGCGGGCGACACCGTCGCTCGTCGAGCGCATCACCGTGGAGTACTACGGTGCGCCGGTGCCGCTGCAACAGATCGCGTCGATCTCGGTGCCCGAGGCTCGCCAACTCCTGATCAAGCCGCACGATCGGGGCACGCTCGAGGCGATCGAGAAGGCGATCCGCGACAGCGATCTCGGAGTGTCGCCGAACAACGACGGCATCGCGATCCGCCTGTCGCTCCCGCAGCTCACCGAAGAGCGTCGCCGCGAGTACGTCAAGGTGGTCAAGCACATGGCCGAGGACGGCCGGATCGCGGTGCGAAACCTGCGTCGTGACGCACGCAAGGCGATGGAAACGGCCGAGAAGGACGGCGAGATCTCCGCCGACGAACTCGAACGGGCCGAGAAGGAACTGGAGAAGGTGACCCACGATCACGTCGAGCACATCGACGCGGCGTTGGGGCGCAAAGAGCACGAACTGCTCGAAGTATGAGCGTCGCAGGCACTGCGGAGCCGGGGAAAGGGACCACACATGAGCGATGACCGCAGGACATCCGACGACGGGTCGACCGGTCGGCCGGGCTCGTTCGAGTCCGACATGGATTCGTTCGATCCGGAAGAGTTCGGTGGCCCGCTGTTCGGTGCCACCACCGAGCAGCCGATCACGTCGATCGACGACGAGCTGGCCGCCGAGCGGATCAGCTTCGGAACCGACGACTCCGGCTCGCTTCCGCACTGGACCGATCCGCCGACGGGCGAGATCCCGAAGATCGCCGTGACCGAGCAAGCCGGAGAGTCCGACCGACGATCTCGACGTGTGGTCGTCGTTCTCGTCCGATTCGGTGTCGGCCGCGGTGTCGCCAGGCGGAGCCCGAGGCCCCCAAGGACCCGACGGGCGAACTCTCGTGGCACGACGACGACTCGACGGTCGAGGAGGTGCCGCCGGCGCGCACGACCGGGCGTACCGCGGTGGTCGCCGCAACCCCCGACGAGCCTGCCCGCCGCGAGCCCGCCCGCATCACCATCGGCACCGATCCGTCCGGCATGCCGCGCCGTCCCGACCCCAAGCGTCGCGGCGGCGCCCCGCAGCGACCGCCGAGCGCCGGAGCCACCGCGCCGGCACCCGACGGCCGCAATCTGCCGGTGGCGGTCGCCAGTGGCCTCGTCCTCGCGGCGGTGTTCCTGGCGCTGTCGATGTGGCGCCCGGCCGGTGTCGTTGCATTCGTGACCGTGGCCCTCGGCCTCGCCGCGGTCGAGTACTTCGCGCGAGTTGCCGACAAGGGATACCGCCCCGTGATCGCCGCAGGCGTCGCGGCCTGTGTGGCGGCGCCGTTGGCCGCGTACTGGGTCGGCGACAGTGCGCTGCCGCTCGTGGTGGCGTTCGCGTTCTTCGCCGGAGCCATCGGGTTCATCGCCGCCGACTCGATCGAGGCCGGCCCCATGCCCAACATGGCCATCACGATGCTCGGCGTCGTGTGGATCGGCGTGCTGGGTTCGTTCGCGGCGTTGATCCTTCGGTGGTCGAACTTCGGCGCGGGCACCCCGTGGGGAACCGACACCATGGTGTTGATCGCGGTGGGCGTGGTCTTCAACGACATCGGCGCCTACTTCCTCGGTTCGGCCATCGGCAAGACGCCGCTGCGTCCGTGGATCAGCCCGAACAAGTCGCTCGAGGGTCTGCTCGGCGGCACGGCGCTGACGCTGTTGGTGATGCTGATCATCGGGATGCGCGACCTCAGCGACACGTGGTCGAGCACCAGCCACCTGCTGATGCTCGGCATCGTGATCTCGATCATGGCGCCGCTGGGCGATCTCACCGAGTCGATGTTCAAGCGCAACCTCGACGTGAAGGACTTCGGAGCGATCATCCGTGGGCACGGCGGTGTCCTCGACCGTTTCGACGGGTTCCTCTTCACGTTGCCGGCGGTCTACTACTTGATGCTCGTCGTCGAGCCGTGGACCGCGCTCTGACGATCGATCGATCGTCGACCCGGGTTGCGATCGCCGGATCGACCGGTTCGATCGGCACCCAGACACTCGACGTCGTGCGCGCCGAGAACCGCTCGCACCCCGGGTGCCTACGAGGTGGTGGCGCTCGCCGTCGGGAGCTCCATCGATCTGCTGATCGAACAGGCGCGTGAGTTCTCCCCGTCGATCGTCGCAGTCGCCGACGAAGCCGCGCGCCGGGTGGTGGCCGAGGCCCTCCCGGGCGTCGAGGTCGTCGATCGATTGGCCGCCGTCGTCGATCCGGCCGACGTGGTCGTCAACGGGGTGGTCGGCTTCGCCGGACTCGACGTGACCATCGAGACGCTGCGCGCCGGCAAGCGGCTCGCACTCGCGAACAAGGAGAGCCTCATCGCCGCCGGCCCGGTGGTGCAGCCGCTGCGGGCGACGCCGGGCGCCGAGTTGGTGCCCGTCGACAGCGAGCACTGCGCGCTGCACCAGTGTCTGCGATCGTCGTTCAATGGCCGGGCCGAGGTGGCCAAGCTGCTGCTGACGGCGAGCGGTGGGCCGTTCCGTGGACGGTCGGCATCGGAGTTGGCGGAGGTGACCGTCGAGGCGGCACTGGCGCATCCGACGTGGAGCATGGGTCCGAAGATCACCGTCGATTCGAGCACGCTCATGAACAAGGGTCTCGAGGTCATCGAGGCCCACGAGCTCTACGGCACCCCCTACGACGACATCGACGTGGTGGTGCATCCGCAGTCGATCATCCACTCGATGGTCGAGTTCACCGACGGTTCGACGATCGCCCAGCTCAGCCTGCCCGACATGCGCCTGCCGATCGGCTACGCCCTGGGCTATCCCGATCGCATCGGGAGTCCGTTCGGCCGTATCGACTGGTCGGCGCTGTCCCGGCTCGATTTCGAGCCGCCCGACCGGGCGACGTTCCGGTGCCTCGACCTCGCCTACCAGGCCGGACGCGCCGGTGGAACCGCCCCGGCGTGGTTGAGTGCCGCCAACGAGATCGCAGTTGACGCATTCTTGGCAGGGACATTGCGATGGAATGAGATCCCTGACGTGTGTGTTGGTGTACTCGCGATGCATGATGGTGCAACTCCCCACACCGTCGACGACGTGATCGAGGCCGACGCTCAGGCTCGGCGGATCGCCCGTCAACTCTTGTCGAAGTGATGGTTCAACCGATGACCGACCAACTGACACCCACCGAACGACCGGCTGACGACCAGCCGGCGGCGTTCGCACCGCCGAGCCGCAGCGATCGCGTCAAGAGCGAGATCATGGCCGGCGGATCGGTCACCGAGCTGAGCGACGACGAGTTGGCCAATGGCTGGACCGGCTATCTCGCGATGGCCGCGATCCTGGGCCTGTTCGTCTGGCTGGCGTTCGTCAACATCTGGATCTTCGTGTTCGTCGTCGGCGTGGTCATCTCGATCTTCCTCCACGAACTCGGGCACTTCTCCACCGCCAAGTGGACCGGGATGAAGGCCACGCAGTTCTTCCTGTTCTTCGGGCCGCGGCTGTGGAGCTTCCGTCGCGGCGAGACCGAGTACGGCGTGCGAGCGATCCCGCTCGGCGCATTCGTGCGCATCATCGGCATGAACCGGATGGACGAGGTCGATCCCGCCGACGAGGGTCGCACCTACCGCCAAGCGACGTTCCCTCGCCGGCTCCTCGTGATCAGCGCCGGCTCGATGATGCACATCATGATCGCCATCGTGCTGCTGTTCGCCGTCTACTCGACCCAGGGTGAGATCACCGGCGCAGGACGAGCCGGTCGTGGTCGTCGGCGCGGTGAGCCCGGGGCTTGCCGGCATCCGAGGCGGGCATCGTCGCCGACGACGAGATCGTGTCGGTCGGCGGCATCGCCGTCGCCTCGTCGATCGAACTCGGTGAAGCCGTTCGCAGCTTCGAGCCCGGTGACATCGTCGACGTCGTCGTGATCCGTGACGGAGCCGAACAGACGGTTCCCGTCGGCCTCGGCGCCAACACCGCGGTGGGCGCCGACGACCCGCTGTTCGGTACGGCGCTGCTCGGCGTGCGCAGCTACAGCCCGCCGCTGTATCAGGATCACGGCATCGTCGGTTCGGCCGTCAACGCCGTCACCGACATCGTGCCGGTGTCGTGGGAGTCGATGCAGGGGATCGTCAAGGTCATCAACCCGGTCAACATGGTCGGTCACCTCGCCGGCACGAACGACGACCTGTCGAGCCGCCCGACGACGCTGTACGGCGTGGCCACGGTGTCCGACGATGTGGGCGATTCCGGCGGATTCGCCGGCGTGCTCTACCTGCTCGCCGTGCTCAACATCTTCGTGGGCGTGTTCAACATGATGCCGCTGCTGCCGCTCGACGGTGGCCACGCGGCGATCGCCTGCTACGAGCGGTTCCGTGAGTGGCGCAGCGGCACCAAGCAGCGCTACTTCGCCGACGTCGAGCGGCTGATGCCGTTCGCGATGGGCGTCATCGTCTGCTGGCGATGCTGATGTTCAGCGGTCTGTACCTCGACATCACCCAGCCGATCGGATAGCCCTCTTCCGTGGACGTCTCCAGCTCACTCGTCGAACGCAAACTCACCCGTCAGATCTCCGTCGGCAACGTGAAGGTCGGCGGCGACGCCCCGATCACGGTGCAGTCGATGACGATCACCAAGACGGCCGATGTCGAGGGCACGCTGCAGCAGATCTACGCGCTGGCGGCCGCCGGTGCCGACATCGTGCGCTGCACCTGCAACGAGACCGAAGCGGCCGAGGGGCTGGCGCAGATCGTGCCGCGGTCGCCGGTGCCGATCATCGCCGACATCCACCACCAGTACAAGATGGCGATGGCGGCGATGGAAGCCGGCGTGCAGGGCCTGCGCCTCAACCCGGGCAACATCCGCCGACCCGAGCACATCAAGACCGTCGCCGCCGAAGCGCGTGACCGCGGCATCCCGATCCGCATCGGGGTCAACGCCGGCTCGCTCGATCCCGCGCTCTACGAGAAGTACGGCAGCGCAACGCCCGAGGCGATGGTCGAGTCCGCGCAGCAGGAGATCGCCTACTTCGACGAGGTCGGCTTCGACATGATCAAGATCTCGGTCAAGGCGTCGAGCGTGCCGCTGATGGTCGAGGCGTACCGCCAGCTGTCGGAGGTGACCGACCATCCGCTGCACCTCGGCGTCACCGAGGCCGGCCCGCCGCCGGCCGGGCTGATCAAGGCAACGGCGGGTATCGCGACGCTCCTCATGGAGGGCATCGGCGACACGATCCGCTACTCGCTCACCGCCGATCCGGTCGAAGAGGCCCGCGCCGGACGACAGCTGCTCGAGGCGCTGGGGCTGCGCGAGCGCAAGAACGTCGATCTGATCGCGTGCCCGTCGTGCGGTCGCGCCGAGGTCGACGTGATCGACGTCGCCAACCGGGCGATGGCGGCCTTCGCCGATCGCGAGATCCCGCTGCAGATCGCGGTGATGGGCTGCGTCGTGAACGGCCCGGGCGAGGCTCGTGACGCCGACCTCGGCATCGCCGCCGGCAACAAGCGCGGGCACCTCTTCGTGAAGGGGCAGAACGTCGCCGTCGTCCCCGAGGACGAGATGGTCGATCAGCTCGTCGAGTGGGCCGAGTTCATCAACGAACACGGCGTCGAGGCGGCGCTGGCACGAGTCGATCTCGTCAAGGCCGCTCGGGAAGCCGAGAAGGACCGAGCCAAACTCCTCGACGACAAGGGCGACGACGCCAACCACGTGTCCGAGAAGATCGTCGAGATCCGCAACACCACCCGCACCTGACCCACCCCTCGACCTCCACCACCCCGACGCTGTGAGCGATCTGCGCGGAACGTGCGCACATCGCTCACAACAGGTGAGGGGGAGGGGGTGAGCGTGGTGGTGACGACGTAGGTGACGGCGCTCGGGGTGAACGTTGCGCCGGGCGGGAGGTAGAGGGTTCGGCCGTCGAGGCCGACCGTCAGCTCGTGGCCGGTCGAGGTGTGCGTCCGGCCCGGCTCGACACGAACGAGGGTGCAGCCGGCCTCGGGCAGCGGGTACCGGCCGGTCGTCGACACGTCGGGCATCACGGGCTGAGCGAGCGGCGTGGGGTCGAGAACGCGGAGGAGCTCGTCGACGTCGACCTGCTTGACCGTGAGGCCGCCGCGCACGACGTTGTCACTCGCCCCCATCAGCTCGATGCCCGCACCGCCGAGGTACGCGTGCAGGTTGCCGGCGGTGAGATGGATCGCCTCACCCGGCTGCAGCGTCACCCGATTGAGCAACAGGGTGACGATCGCGCTCGCGTCGCCCGGGTACCGGTCGGTCAGGGTCGTCACGAGCTGCGCCTCGACGCGGTCGCTGCGTTCGCACGCCACGATCGTGGGTCGCGGATCGAACTGCCTGCGGTAGATCGCCTGGATCGTGGTGGCCACGCCGTGGGAACGCAGCATGCTCGCCAGTCCGTCGGCGCCGATGGCGTCGAGCAGCGTCAGTGTCGCCTCGACCGGCCGGACGCCGCAGAGTGCGTCGAATCGGGTGAGCGCACAGAGCAGTTCGGGTTTGGCGCGATCGTCGGGGTAGACGCCGCGGGCGAACCCGTCGACGGCCTGCGATGCCGTCGGGTGGACCTGCAGCGAGAGCGGTTCGGCTGCGGCGAGCACCTTCAACAGGTAGGGGAGCTCGCCCGTCAACTCGCTCAGCGCCTGGCCGTCGGCCGTCGTCGTGGGACCGTTCGGATGCGTGCCCAGCCACAGCTCCGCCCACGGTCGACCGTCGGCGGTGACGCCCAGGAGTTCGGGGATGAACGTCGGGTCGCCCCAGGCGTAGTGCTGGACGACTCCCTCGACCGGGATCGGGACTGCCGGACATCAGACTCCGAGTTCTTCGGCGCGCGCCAGCACCCCGTCGCGTTCGGCGCCGATGGTCGTGGAGTCGCCGTGACCGGTGTGGACGACGGTCTCGTCGGGCAGGGTCAGGAGCCGGTCGCGGATCGATCGCAGGATGGTCGCCTCGTCGCTGAAGCTCCGCCCGGTGGCGCCCGGACCGCCGCAGAACAGGGTGTCACCGCTGAACACGGATGTCGGATGCGCCGTCGTGGAAGCAGCAGCAACCGGGGGAGTGGCCCGGCGTGTGCAGCACCGTCAGTTCGTGGCCGCCGGCGCGGAGGATGTCGGCCGGGCGCCAGTTCCCGATCGGGCGTATCGCCGGGCCAGACCTGGTCCCACAGCATGCGGTCGGCGGCGTGCAGCAGGATCGGAGCGTCGACGGCGTCACGCAGCGGCACCGCGGCGTTGATGTGGTCGTTGTGGCCGTGGGTGAGCACGATCGCGGCGACACGGCGACCGTTGATCGCGGCGACGATCGGCCTCGTGGTCGTGGGCGGCGTCGAACACGATGACCTCGCGGTCGTCGCCGACGATCCAGATGTTGTTGGTGACCTCCCATTCGCCGCCGTCGAGGGCGAAGATCCCGTCGGTCGTGACGAGCTCGACTGCCCATCAGAACACGACCACGCTGCGCAGGACCTCGCCGCGCTCCATCTTGTGGAACGCCTCCTCGACGTCGTCGAGGCCGATGGTCTCCGACACGAACCCGTCGAGGTCGAGGCGTCCCTGGAGGTACAGGTCGATCAGCATCGGGAAGTCACGCGAGGGCAGACAGTCGCCGTACCACGACGACTTGAGGGCGCCGCCCCGACCGAAGACCTCGATGAACGGCAGCTCCAACGTCATCTCCGGGTTCGGCACGCCGACGAGCACGACGGTGCCGGCCAGATCCCGCGCTTCGAAGGCCTGCCTGTAGACCTCGGGGTGGCCGATCGCCTCGATGCACACATCGGCGCCGAAACCACCCGTGACCGAGCGGATGTACTCGACCGGATCGTGCTGCTTCGAGTTGCAGACGTGGGTGGCGCCGAAGCCCTTCGCCCATTCGAGCTTGCGGTCGTCGATGTCGACGCCGATGATCGTCGACGCGCCGGCCAGGCGAGCGCCGGCGATGGCGGCATCGCCCACGCCACCGCAACCGAAGACGGCGACCGACTGGCCGCGGGTGACGCCGGCGGTGTTCAGGACGGCGCCGAGGCCGGCCATCACACCGCAGCCGAGCAGGCCTGCGGCGGCGGGGGATGCAGCCGGGTCGACCTTGGTGCACTGCCCGGCCGCGACGAGTGTCTTCTCGCAGAACGCGCCGATGCCGAGCGCCGGCGACAGCTCGGTTCCATCGGTCAACGTCATCTTCTGGGTGGCGTTGTGCGTGTCGAAGCAGTACTGCGGCTGACCCCGCCGGCATGCGCGGCACGTCGCCGCAGACCGCCCGCCAGTTGAGGATCACGTAGTCGCCGGGGGCGACGTCGGTGACGCCCTCGCCGACGGACTCGACGATCCCGGCCGCCTCGTGGCCGAGCAGGAACGGGAAGTCGTCGTTGATCGCGCCCTCGCGGTAGTGGAGGTCGGTGTGGCAGACCCCGCACGCCTGGATGACGACGACGGCCTCGCCCGGCCCGGGATCGGGGATGACGATCGTCTCCATCGACACGGGTTGGCCCTTCGCGCGGGCGATGATTCCTCGGACTTCTTGACTCATGGGGCCGACGGTAGCGCGCCGGCCGAAGTGTGGAACCGTGTTGGCGTGGGGAACGTCGAACGGCCATGAAGAATCGTCTCGCCCCGCTGGTACTGCGTCGTCGCCGGACTCGTCGTCGCCTGCATGTGGCAGTGACGACGGACAGCAATCGTCACCGAGTTCCGACTCGACACTGCCGGCCGTCGCCACGAGCAGCCCGGTCGGCGGGTACGTGCATCCCGACGGGTACCGACGAGGTGGTCGATCTCGTATGCGGAGCTGGGCGGGTTCATGCCGCAGGAGTTCACCTTCCGGCAGACGCCGAACGTGCTGGTCTCCGGCGATGGCCAGGTCTTCAGCCCGGGCGCGCAGATCGAGATCTACCCGGGGCCGCTGCTGCCGGCGGTGCAGGTGCAGACCATCACCGAGCAGGGCATCCAGAACGTGCTGGCGGCGGCCGACGAGGCGGGCCTGCTCGCCGACGTCGACTACACGGTCGACTCCAACGTGGCCGATGCGAGCACGGCGACCGTGACGATCAGCGCCGACGGCGAGACGTGGACGCACGAGGCGTACGCGCTGGGTTTCACCGAGCCCGACGGCGAGGAATCGACGCCCGAACGGCAGGCGCTGCTCGACTTCGTCACGCAGCTCACCGACCTGGCGACGCTCGCCGGGCCGGAGAATCTCGGCGAGGCAACGCTGTTCGAGCCGACCGACTACGAGATCCAGGCAGTCCGCGTCGACGACCTGTCGGTCTACGGAACGGAGGGCATCGAGCCGACCGTCGAGGAGTGGCCGAGCGACGTGTCGGTTCGTCTCGCCGATGCCGCCGAGTGCACGGTCGTCCCGGCAGCCGAGGTCGGTGATCTCCTCGAGAGCGCGAACCAGCTGACGTTCTTCACCGATGCCGGAGTCACCTACCAGGTGATGGCTCGCCCCGCCCTCCCCGGCTCCACCTGCTGAGTGTTACTCATGGTGTCTGACACCATGAGTAACAGGTTCAGAAGAGGCGGAGGTCGTCGGGTTTCATGCCGCGGAGTTCGTCGTAGTCGACTTCCACCCAGCGGAAGCCGCGTGACTCGGCGAGCACCTTGGCCTGGGGCTTCACGATCTGGGCGACGAAGACGCCCCGAATCTCGCCGAGCGACGAATCGAGCTTCAGTCGCTCGATGTACCGGGTCAGTTGCTCGACGCCGTCGATCTCGCCACGGCGCTTGACCTCGACGGCCACCACCGTGTCGGACTCGTCGCGGCACACGAGGTCGATCGGCCCGATCGCCGTCGGGTACTCGCGGCGCACCAGCGTCAGCCCCTCCTCGATGGCGTGCGGACTCGCCGCCAGCAGCTCCTGCAGATGGGCCTCGACCCCGTCCTTCTGCAGGCCGGGATCGTCGCCCAGTTCCTCTGCCACGTCACTCAGCACCTCGTGCAGCGTGATGGTCAGCGTCTCCTGCTTGGGATTCGTGACCACCCAGTGATCGCCGTGGTCGACGAGCGTGTTGGGTGCGTTCATCCAGTTCAGCGGCTTGTAGGCGCCGCCGTCGGCGTGGATCGCCACACACCCGTCGGCCTTGACCATGATCAGCCGGGTGGCCTCCGGGAGGTGTGCGTCGAGGCGACCGGAGTAGTCGACCGAGCAGCGGGCGATGACGAGACGCACGACGGGCGACGCTACCGCTTGAGCCGTGGGCGCTCGGTCTCGACGTGATCGCGCATGCGGCGCTGGATCAGCTCGCGGCGTTCCTGCAGCTCCCGGTAGGTCAGGCGGTTGACGCTGGCGTCGAGGCCCATGCTGGCGCGTACGCCGTCCATGTCGAACTCGACGGAGGTGGGGTCGACACCGAGTTCGCGCCCGAGGCGCTCGCCGTGCTTCTGGGCGAACAGCATCGAGATGTTCGCGACCTCACCGAGGATGTCGAGGTCGGGGGCGAGCCGTGCGATCGCACCGTCGAGGAACACCATGTTCTTCACGTAGAGCATCAGCTCCTTGGGGAGCTTGGCGCCGTAGCCGAGCAGGGCCTTGACGACCCGCTGCACCTCCTTGACCATCTCCTCGCCGGTGAGCGTGGTGGGGTCGATGACCTCCTCGTCGAGACGCAGGTCGCGGATCACCGCCTCGATGTCGGTGTCCATGGGGAGCGCCCCGAGGTCACGCAGCGCCGCCATCTGGCCGCGGGTGTCGTTGGTGGTGGCGCCGAGCATCAGGCGCAGGAACGCGTTGCGACGAGCGCCGGTGAGGCGACCGACGATGCCGTGGTCGAGCAGGGCGGTGCGACCGTCGGCGAGCACGAACAGGTTGCCGCCGTGCAGGTCGCCGTGGAAGATGCCCTCGACGATGGCGCCCTCCATGAAGGCGATCATCGCCGTTCGAACGACGTCCTCGGTGTCGATGCCGGCGTCCTGCATGCCGACCACGTCGTCGAAGTTGAACCCGTAGATGCGCTCCATCACGAGGACGCGGCGCGTCACGAGCGAGGGGTGCGGCCGCGGGACGAGGTAGCGGTCCTGGCCGAGGTCGTGGAGCATCGTCGCGATGTCGAGCATGTTGGCGGCTTCCATCCGGAAGTCGAGTTCCTCGACGATGGTCTCACCGAACAGTTCGACCAACGTCGGCGGGTTCGCCAACGCCGCAACCGGGATCCGACCGACGAGGTGCGGTGCGAGCCAGGCCATCACCTTGAGGTCCTTGCGCACGAGTGATGCAACGGTGGTGCGTTGGACCTTCACGACCACCCGTTCGCCCGTCAGCAGCGTCGCGGCGTGGACCTGAGCGATCGAGGCGGCAGCGAGCGGGGATCTCGTCGAAGCGGCTGAACACGTCTTCGAGCCGGGCGCCGAGGTCCTGCTCGACGGTGAGGCGGACGACGTCGAACGGCTCGGGCTTCACCTGGTCGCGGCACTTCTTGAACTCGGCGACGAGTTGAGCGGGGAACAGGCCGTCGCCGGCGGAGATGATCTGGCCGAGCTTGATGTACGTGGGCCCGAGTGTCTCGGCCGCGACCCGCAGCCGGTGGGAGATGTCGGCCTGGCTGGCGTCCGAATCGGCGAATCTTCCCTCGACGCTTCTTGATCATCCACGGCGCGATGGCCTTGCCGAGGTGGCCCACGACGGTGAGGACACGGAGGCCGGGAGGAAGCTTGCGCGGCCCGGTCAGCTCGGGCACTTCCGCCTGGGCCTGTCGGCGCAGGGTCGGTGGCAGCGCCGACCATCGGATGTGGTCACGGTCGAGGACCCACGGGCCGTGTTCCGTGAACGAACCCCACGCGAGATCCGACGGGCGGGCGGTCTCGACGGGCAGCGAAGTCACCCCGACATGATGCCGGATTCTCGGCGGTTCGTCGCCGCGAGGCAACATCGCGTGATGAGCGAACGACCATTCCGTGTATTGGGTCTCCAGCAGATCGCCATCGGCGGACTCGACAAGGGTGCGCTGACCGGTCTGTGGACCGGGCTGCTCGGCGTCGAGAAGGTCGGTGACTACGTGAGCGAGTCCGAGAACGTCGACGAGGACATCCTCCGGCTGGGCGACGGGCCCCACGCGGTGGAGATCGACCTGATGCAGCCGCTCGATCCCGAACGATCGCCCAAGGTGCACGTGCCGACGCTCAACCACGTCGGTGTGTGGATCGACGATCTGGCGGCCTGTGTCGACTGGTTGACGCAGCAGGGCATGCGGTTCACGCCGGGTGGGATCCGCAAGGGCGCCGCGGGCCACGACGTGTGTTTCATCCATCCGAAGGGCAACGACGACACGCCCCGGAGCGGCGAAGGGGTCCTGATCGAGCTCGTCCAGGCTCCACCCGACGTGATCGCAGCACTCGGCTGATGGTCGACCCGGGGGGTTCGGGGCCGCTCGCCGGGATCCGGGTCGTGGAACTCGGCGTATGGGTGGCAGGACCCGCCGCGGGCGGCATCATGGCCGACTGGGGCGCCGACGTCATCAAGGTCGAGCCGGCGGGCGGCGATCCGCAGCGAGCGGTGTTCGGGTCGGTCGGCCTCGACGGTTCGATGCCGGTGCCGCCGTTCGAGGTCGACAACCGCGGCAAGCGCTCGGTCGTGCTCGACCTTCGGGACTTCGACGATCACGCCCTTTTCGACCGGCTGCTGTCGACGGCCGACGTGCTGGTCACGAACATGCGGCCCGGCGCGCTGGAACGGCTCGAACTCGGGCCCGACCGCATCTGTGCGCGCCACCCGCGCCTGGTGTACGGGGCGATCTCGGGCTACGGACTCGACGGAGATGACCGTGACCGTGCCGGCTACGACATCGGAGCGTTCTGGGCGCGTTCGGGCCTGGCCCACACGATGGTGCCGCCCGGCGAGATGCCGCCCGGTCTGCGCTCGGGGATGGGCGACCACCAGACCGGGATGACGCTCGTCGCCGGCGTGATGGCCAAGCTGTTCGAGCGCGAACGAACCGGTCGTGGCGGGCTCGTGTCGACGAGCCTGTTGCGCACCGGGATGTACTCGATCGCCTGGGACTTCGGCATCCAGCTGCGCTTCGACCGGCGCGAGTCGACCAGGTCGCGAGACAAGAGCCGAGCGCCGCTGGTCAACAGCTATCGGGCGGGCGACGATCGCATCTTCTGGCTGATCTGTCTGGAAGCCGACCGTCACTGGCCGCAGGTGCTCGCCGCGATCGAGCGGCCCGACCTCGCCGACGATCCTCGGTTCGTCGATGCGAAGGCCCGTGTCACGCACGCTGCGGAGTTGATCGCCGAGTTCGACCTCGCCTTCGCAACGCGGCCGCTGCGTGAGTGGGCCGACCGGTTCGACGAGCACGACGTGTGGTGGGCGCCGGTGCAGTCGATCGTCGACGTCATCGCCGACCCGCAGGCCCAGTCGGGTTTCGTCGACATGACGCCGCGCGTCGGTGATGAGCCGTTCCGGGCGGTGGCCACCCCGGTCGACTTCGACGGTCACGTCGTTCGACCAGGTGTGGTGCCGGCGCTCGGTGAGCACACCGACGAGGTGCTCGACGAACTGCGCGGACAAGTCGTGCGATGAGGTTGTGGCGCGAGGGGTGTGCCGGAATGTCATCGCAGGTGTTGTGATGAGGTTGTGGTGCGAGGGGTGAGCCGGAACCTCATCGCAGGTGTTGTGATGAGGTTGTGGGGCGAGGGGTGTGCCGGAACCTCATCGCAGGTGTTGTGATGAGGTTGTGGTGCGAGGGGTGTGCCGGAACGTCATCGCAGGTGTTGTGATGAGGTTGTGGTGCGAGGGGTGTGCCGGAACCTCATCGCTCAGAAGGTTGGGGGGCGTTTCTCGGTGAGGGCGGCGACGCCTTCGCGGTACTCGGCGGTGCCCATCGCCTCATCGAGGAGACGGAGCGAGTCGGCGACCGAGGCGGCGGGATCGTGGCGCAGGAGATCGTCGGCGATCTGGCGTTTGGTCATGGTGACGGCGTTCGGTCCGGTGGTGGTGGCCAACAGCCGTCCGTAGTCGTGCGCCGCGGCCAGTGCCGCCTCGCCGTCGGCCTCGACGCCGTTCCACAGCCCCCAGTCGGCGGTCTCGGCGCCGGTCACCACCCGGCCCGACAGCAGGAGGTCGTTCGCCCGGGTCACGCCGATCAGTCGTGGCAGCATCCAGCTCGCGCCGTACTCGGCGGGCAGGCCGAGCTTCGGTGCGGCGGTGGTGAGCTTCGCGTCGGCGGCGACGAACCGGAGGTCGCAGAACAGCACGAGCGACAGCCCGACGCCGGCACAGGCGCCGTTGACGGCCGCGATGATCGGCAACCGGTAACCCAGCTGCCAGGCCATGTCGGCGTCGAGACGGTCGCCGCCGCCCGGCCGGGCCGGTTCGGTGGGCAGGCCGCTGTCGTACCCGCCACGCTCGCCGTGGTCGGTCAACGCCTTCGAGTCGCCGCCGACGCAGAACGCCGGCGGGGTCCCCGTGACCACCACGGCTCGCACGTCGTCGCGATGTTCGAGGTCGGCCATCACCTGGCGGAACTCGGTGTGCATCGTTCCCGTCCACGCGTTGTGGCGGTGCGGCCGATGGAGCCACACGGTCGCCACCCGATCGTCGACGGTCCAACGGATCGCGGTGAGCTCGCGACCCGCCGCGTCGGTGGCGTGGGCGTCGGCGCTCAGCCCCACAGCGCTTTGAGCACCGGTTCGGCCAACTCGGGTCGGCAGACGATGAAGTCGGGGAGCCAGGGGTCGCGGTCGTTGTAGACGATGGGCGAACCGTCGAGCCGGCTCACATGGAATCCCGAAGCGAGCGCGACCCCGGCCGGTGCGGCGGAGTCCCACTGGTACATGCCGCCGTCGTGGACGTAGATGTCGGTCTCGCCCATGACGACCGACATCGCCTTGGCGCCGGCCGATCCGAGCCGCACGGCCTCGCAGTCGAGGCCTTCGGCAACGAGCACGGCGGCGTACGGCGCCCGGCTGCGAGAGGTGACCAGGCGCGGTCGCTCACGTGTGAACGGTGGCATCGGGGTCGGATCGTCGGTGGTGAAGGTGCGGTCGAGAACCGGAAGGCTCACGGCGGCGGCCTCGAAGTGGTCGCCCGACCACAGCGCGATGTGAACGGCCCAGTCGATGCGACCGGGCTCGCTGTACTCGCGGGTGCCATCGAGCGGATCGACGATCCACACGCGGTCGGCACCGAATCGTCGAGGGTCTTCGCGTCCTTCCTCCGAGAGCACGGCGTCGTCGGGGCGGTGTGTGGCGAACTCCCTGACGAGGAACTCCTGCGCCAGGGCGTCGCCGGCGTCCTTGACGTCCCACGTCGACGCGCCCGCAGCGAAGAGCTTCTCACGGGCTTCGAGGAGCAGGTGGCCCGTCTCGGTCGCCAGGCGCGTGGCGAGTTGGCCGTCGGTCTCCTGCATCGGGTCAGTCTGCCAGCTGCGTCGCGATTGGGGTCTGACCCCAAACGCGATTTTCAGGCGAGCTTCTTGTACTTGAGGCGGTGGGGTTGGTCGGCGCCGGCGCCGAGTTCCTTCTTGCGGCGCTCCTCGTACTCGGAGAAGTTGCCCTCGAACCAGCGCACCTGGCTGTCGCCCTCGAACGCCAGCACGTGGGTGGCGACGCGGTCGAGGAACCAGCGGTCGTGGGAGATCACCACGGCGCAACCGGGGAACGATTCGAGCCCGGCTTCGAGTGCACGCAGCGTGTCGACGTCGAGGTCGTTGGTCGGCTCGTCGAGCAGCAGCACGTTGCCGCCCGACTTGAGCAGCTTGGCCAGGTGGACGCGGTTGCGTTCACCACCGGAGAGGTCGCCCACGCGCTTGCCGTGATCGGTGCCCTTGAAGTTGAAGCTCGACACGTATGCACGTCCGTGGATCTCACGTCCGCCGACCTCGAGCACTTCGGCGCCGCCGGTGATCTCGTCGTAGACGGTGGCGTCGGGGTCGAGGTCGTCGCGGTCCTGGTCGACGTACGACAGATCGACGGTGTCGCCGATCTTGATCGTCCCCGAGTCGGGCTCCTCGCGGCCGGCGAGCATCTTGAACAGCGTCGACTTGCCGGCACCGTTCGGGCCGATGATGCCGACGATGCCGGCGGGAGGCAGCGAGAACGAGAGGTTCTCGATCAGCAGACGGTCGCCGAAGCCCTTGCTGAGCCCCTCGACCTCGATCACCTGGTCGCCCAGGCGACGGCCCGCGGGGATCGCGATCTCCAGCTTCGACGGCGCCCGGGTCGGCCGCCTTGGTCTCGTTGTACAGCTTGTCGTAGGCCGCGAGGCGAGCCTTGCCCTTGGCCTGGCGGGCCTTCGGCGACATGCGCACCCACTCGAGCTCACGGGCGAGGGAGCGCTTGCGGGCCTCGTTGCCGCGCTCCTCGCGTTCGAGGCGCTCCTGCTTCTGCTCCAGCCAGCTGGAGTAGTTGCCCTCGAACGGGATCCCGCGACCGCGGTCGAGTTCGAGGATCCACTTGGCGACGTTGTCGAGGAAGTAGCGGTCGTGGGTGATGGCCACGACGGTGCCGGCGTAGTCGGCGAGGAAGCGCTCCAGCCAGTCGACCGATTCGGCGTCGAGGTGGTTGGTCGGCTCGTCGAGCAGCAGCAGATCGGGCCGCGAGAGCAGCAGGCGGCACAGCGCGACACGGCGACGCTCACCACCGGAGAGGACCGTGACGTCGGCATCGTCGGGCGGGCAGCGCAGCGCGTCCATGGCGATCTCGACGTTGCGTTCCAGGCTCCACGCGTCGGTGGCGGCGATCCTGTCCTCGAGCCGGGCCTGCTCCTTGCCGATCTTGTCGTAGTCGGCGTCGGGGTCGGCCCACATGGCCATCACCTCGTTGTAGCGATCGATGATGCCCTGCACCTCGGCGACGCCGTCCATGACGTTGCCCTTGACGTCCTTGGTCGGGTCGAGTTCGGGTTCCTGGGGGAGGTAGCCGACGGTGAAGCCGGCGGTCAGGCGCGCCTCGCCGGAGTAGCCGTCGTCGAGGCCGGCCATGATCTTGAGCAGGGACGACTTGCCGGCGCCGTTGTTGCCGAGCACGCCGATCTTGGCGCCCGGGTAGAACGACAGCGAGATGTTCTCCAGGACCGTCTTGTCGGGCGGGTAGTGACGGGCGAGCTTGTAGGCCTGGAAGATGAATTCGTGCGCCATGATGGCTCTGAGGCTAACGGTCGCCGAATGATCGGGACCGTGGTGCCGGACACGGGGCCGGACACGGTGCCGGTCAGATGGTGTCAGGCACCACGGTCACGACTCAGATGGCGTCGGTTCCGTATTCCGAGGTGCGGATCCGGACGATCGTGTCGACGCTCGTGACCCAGATCTTGCCGTCGCCGATCTTGCCGGTACTCGCCGCGGCGACGATCGCGTCGACGATCCGCTCGACGTCGGCGTCGTCGGCGAGGATCTCGAGCTTGACCTTCGGGACGAAGTCGATCTGGTACTCGGAGCCGCGGTAGGTCTCGGTGTGGCCGCCCTGGCGGCCGAACCCGCGGACCTCCGACACGGTGATGCCCTGCGACGCCGGCGGCCTTGAGTGCCTCCTTGACGTCGTCGAGCTTGAACGGCTTGATGATGGCGGTGATCAGGTTCATGCGGTTCTCCTTCGTCAGATCGCTGGCGCCGGGTGGTAGGCGGTTTCGGCGTGCATCGGCCTGGTCGAGGCCGATCTGCTCTTCCTCGTCGAGACCCGGACGCCGATGGTCTTCTTCAGCGCGAGCATCAGCAGCGAGCGTGATGGGGAACGACCAGACGATCGTGACGCCGTTGGCCAGCGCCTGCTCGCAGCAGGAGCTGAGGCGTCGCCGCCGTAGAAGATGCCCTCGTCGAAGGCGCCGTCGAAGAACGCCGGGTTGGCGAAGAAGCCGATGAGCAGCGAGCCGACGAGTCCGCCGACGAAGTGCACGCCGACGACGTCGAGTGCGTCGTCGTAGCCGAACTTGTTCTTCAGGCGGACGGCGTAGCAGCAGATCACGCCGGCAGCGAGCCCGATGAAGATCGGGGCCGGTCCGGACACGTAGCCGGCGGCCGGCGTGATCGCCACGAGTCCGGCGACGATGCCCGGAGGCGGCACCGAGGTTGGTCGGGTGACCGTCACGGATCCACTCGACGACGACCCAGGCGAGCCCGGCTGCAGCAGCCGCGAGGAACGTGTTCATGAACGCCTGCGCCGCCTGACCGTTGGCGGCCAGCGCCGATCCGGCGTTGAAGCCGAACCAGCCGAACCAGAGGATCCCGGTGCCGATCATGACGAGCGGCATCGAGTGCGGCGGGCTCGGCTCGGTGCGCCCTGCGCTTGCCGAGGACGAGAACGGCGGCGAGCGCGGCGATCCCGGCGTTGACGTGGATGGCCGTTCCGCCGGCGAAGTCGATGGAGCCACGCTGGCCGGCCCAGCCTCCGTACACCCACTTGAACACGGGCACGAACACGAGCAGCACCCAGATCGGCACGAACACCGCCCAGGCCGAGAACTTCATCCGGTCGGCCACCGCGCCGGAGATGAGCGCCGGTGTGATCACGGCGAACATTCCGAGGAACGCGACGATGGCGAGCGCGGATCCGTCACCGGCGACGGTGATGTCCTTGAGGAAGAACGAGTCGAAGTTGCCGATGAAGTCGTTGTCGAACGGCGTCTGGGCCAACGAGTAGCCGATCGACGACCCACACGATCGGGACGATGAGCAGGCAGTAGAAGTTCATCATCAGCATGTTCAGCACGTTGCGGGTGCGGTCCATGCCGCCGTAGAAGAACGCAAGGCCCGGCGTCATGAACAGCACCATGGCTGCCGAGACGAGGATCCAAGTCAAATCGCCGTTGTCCATTCGAGCTCCAGTTCTGTCGGTGTGATGGCGATCGACAATCTGCGGGTGCAATGTTTCCGGGTTGTTTCCGAACGGACGCGGCCTGGTGAACTCCTGGAGCCGAGTCGGCGTCGGCGTCCGACTAGGTTCCCGATCCGTGGCGCGATCGGAACTGCCCCAGCCGGTGGTCGAGCCGCTCACCGTGTGGCTGGCTGCGCACGACGAGGTGGCACCGGGCGTCGTCGAAGGGTTGTACGTCGTGGGCTCGATCGCACTGTCGGATTGGACGCCGCACAGCGACATCGACGTCGTGGCGGTCGTTGCGGACCCGAGCGATCCGGACCTCTTCGGGGACCTCGAGGCAGCGCAGTCGGTTGTTCGGGACGGTGTCGGCGTGTCGATCGACGGTCCGTACGTCGGGTGGGGTGACCTCGTCGTCCCGGCGATGGCGGTGCAGCGACCTTGGGTGCTCGACGGCGAGTACCACGTCGACGGCGAGTCGTTCGAGATCAATCCGGTCACGTGGTTCACGCTGGCGACCTACGGCATCGCGATCCGTGGTGACGCTCCCGACCAGATCGGTGTGTCGCACGACATCGAGGAACGACGCTCCTGGGTGGCCGGGAATCTCGACACCTACTGGCGTGGCGTCGGTGGGGCACTCGCAGCCGGTCTCGCGGCCAGCGACGAGCCCGAGTTCGGCGGCGAGATCCTCGAGTGGGTGGCGCTCGGCGTGGCCCGGATGCTCTACACGTTCGAGACGGGCGACGTGACGTCGAAGTCGGGAGCGGGTCGATGGGCGGCGCAGCGGATCCCCGACCACGCCGCGCTCTTCACCCGGGCCGTCGAAGTTCGAGCCTCACCGGGCCCGGTCGCCCGTGACCTGCTGGCCCGCGCCGCCGACGTCACCCTCGAGATCGTCACGGCCGTCACCCGCTCCTGATCCGCCATCCCCGGCGATGAGGTTGTGGTGCGGGGGGTGGGCCGGAATCTCATCGGTGGTGTTGTGATGAGGTTGTGGCGCGGGGGTGGGCCGGAATCTCATCGGTGGGGTTGTGATGAGGTTGTGGCGCGAGGGGTGGGCCGGAATCTCATCGGTGGGGTTGTGATGAGGTTGTGGCGCGAGGGGTGGGCCGGAATCTCATCGGTGGGGTGGGGATCGATTCAGCGGGTGAGGCGGGTGATGGCGTCGTGGAACTCGGCGATGGTGTCGTTGATGATGTCGGCGACCGGGCGGACCGATTCGATGCGGCCGGCGACCTGGCCCGAGAGGGCGATCGCCGCGTTCATGTCGCCACCGAAGTAGAGCGCCTGTGGATCGCCGAAGTCGCCGAACACGTTGTGCTCGGCGTTCACGAGTGCCTCGGTGCGCTCGGTGCGAAGCGCCCGCAGCGCGGGGGAGTGGCGCTGGTTGAGGAACAGCGTGTCGGTCTCGGCGGCGTCGATGATCGCCTGCTTCCAGTTCTGGTGCACGGGCGACTCGGCGGCCGACACCATCCGTGTCCCCATCTGCACGCCCTCGGCGCCGAGCGCGAACGCGGCCGCCATCGTGTAGCCGTCGGTGATGCCACCGGCCGCGATGATCGGCACGTCGACCTTGGAGCGCACGAGCGGCAGCAGCACCATGGTCGCCACCGGCGTGGGGCTCTTGAAGCCGCCGCCCTCGCCACCCTCGACCACGAGCCCGTCGACTCCGGCGTCGACTGCCTTGAGTGCGGCGGCGAGCGTGGGGACCACGTGATACACGGTGAGGCCGGCCTCCTTCAGGATGCCGGTGTACTTCGTCGGCGAGCCGGCCGACGTGGTGACGAACTTGATGCCCTGGTCGATCACGAACTCGGCGATCGCGGGGTCGCGCACGAAGGCCTGGGCAATGTTGACGCCGAAGGGCCGGTCGGTCAGATCGCGCATCTTGCGGATCTCGTCCTTCACCGCATCGAGCTCTCCCGACGAGGTCTCGATGATTCCGCACGCGCCCGCCCGCGACACGGCCGAGGCCAGCTGCGAGCGGGCGATCCACCCCATGGGCGCTTGCACGATGGGAATGTCCACGCCGAGGTCGTGGCTCACGCGGTTGTCGAACACGGCGGGGAGTGGCGGCGACGATGTCATCGCGCCATCTTGGCGATCGGGTCGTCGCCCCGGGGAACCGGACGTCAGCCGACGACGAGTGGAAAGCGTGGATCGCCGTCGAGCGGGCTACCCGGCAGGAGCCCGTTCGGTTCGTACGGCGGCGAGGTGGTCCACGGGCGGACACCGAAACGAGCGTCGTCGCCGAGCCAGCGCAGGCTGACGGCACGGCGCCGTGTCGAGAGAGCGTTGCCCGGTGCCCCGTGCAAAGTCCGGAAGTGGAACGCGAGCACGTCGCCCGGCTCGACGTCCCAGCCGAGCACGTCGTGGCCGTCGAGGAGTTCGGCCTCGGACGGCAGCAGCTCGAACCGGTCGTCGGCGGCGCCGTAGGGGGAGTGGTCGATGAACTTGCGCGGGACGAAGCGGCGCCCCCACAGGTGCGACCCGGCGATGAACTGCAGTCCCGACGTCGCCGGCACCGGGTCGAGGGCGATCCACATGCTCACGTTCTGCATGCCGTCGATGCCGTAGTACGGATCGTCGTGGTGCCACGGGGTGGCTTCCGACGCGCCCGGTTCCTTCACCAGGACGTGCTCGTGGAAGAACCGCACGGTCGCCGAGTCCATCAACCGACCGGCGATGTCCGCGAGCCCACTCTCGAACACGACGCGCCGGTACTGCTCGACCTGGGGCCAGGTGACGTAGTCGCTCCAGAAGCCGACCGCCTCGTCCGGGCTGGTGTACCAGTGCGACCACGCGCTCGGATGGGTGCGGTTGTACTCGACGCCCTCGGCCAACAGGTCGAGCCATTGCGCATCGACGACGTTGCGCAGCACCGTGGCGCCGTCACGCTGGAATTGCCCGACGCGGTCGATCACCCGGTGATCTTCCCAGATCGGCACCTCACTAGCGTTGTCGTCATGACCTCGCTGCCCACTTCACCGTTCGGTTCGACCGGACACGATTCGACCCGAGTGATCTTCGGCGCGGCCGCCCTCGGCGGCATGAGCCAGGAGCGCGCCGACGCCACGCTGGCGAAGGTGGACGAGTGGGGGATCAACCACATCGACACCGCCGCGTCGTACGGGGCGGCGGAGGATCGGCTGCAGCCGTGGCTCGCCGAGCATCGCGACGAGGTGTTCCTCGCGACGAAGACGGGCGAACGCGACGGCGCGGCGGCCCGAGCCGAGCTCGAACGGTCACTCGAGCGGATGGCGGTCGACCGCGTCGACCTGATCCAACTCCACAACCTCGTCGAACCCGACGAGTGGGAGACCGCGTTCGCACCGGGTGGCGCGGTGGAAGCGCTGGCGGTCGCTCGCGACGAAGGCCTCGTCGACCACATCGGCGTGACCGGCCACGGCCTGCGCATCGCCGGGATGCACCTTCGCAGCCTCGAACGATTCGACTTCGCGTCGGTGCTGCTCCCGGTGAACTTCGTCCTGCTCGACAACCCCGGCTATCGATCCGATGTCGACGAACTGCTCGGCGTGTGTGCCGAACGTGATGTCGCGGTCCAGACGATCAAGTCGATCGCCCGCTGCCGCTGGTCCGACGCGCTCTCGCCGCACTTCAGCTGGTACGACCCGCTCACCGATCCTGCTGCGATCGGTCGGGCGGTGCGGTTCGTGCTGTCGAATCCGCAGCTGTTCCTCAACTCCACGAGCGACACGCGGCTGCTGCCGATGGTCGTCGACGCGGCGAGTGGCGATCTCACCCGCCCCACCGACGACGAGATGCGTGCCGACGTCGAGGAGCAGGGAATCACCCCACTGTTCGACGGCGCCGCGCTCGAACGGATCTGATCGCAGCGTCGTCCGGCGTCACGTTTGACCCGGCACCGTGGGACGCGTGTGGCGGTCGGTGGGGGCGATGCGAACGGGGCCGCGGCGCTCGGTGACGTCGGTGTACTCGGCCACGATCGCCTTGATCTGGTCGCCCTCGAGCTCGTCGCGCTCGCACAGCCCGTCGGCGATGCGCAGCAGTGCCTCGCGATACCTCGAGGTCATCAGCGCGGCGCGCTCGGCGCCCTCGGTCAGCAACCCCTCGGCGGCTTCGCGGCTCCGCTCGTCCGACAACACCTTGGCCACGAGGTTCGCGGCCGTGGGGATCGCCGCTGCTTCGAGGCTCAGCAGGCCGGGCCCGTTCCCGAGCTGACCGACGAGTTGCGAGGCGATGCTGGTCGCCACAGCGAGATCGGACGAGATGCCGCTCGACGCCTCGCCGTACTCCTGGAGTTCGGCGGCCCGACCGGCCAGCGCCACACAGATCAGGTCGCGGGCGTCGCTCGGTGTCTTGAGGAACCGTTCCTCCACGTCACCGTGAGCAACGAGGCCCAGCGCCGAGGATCGGCGCAGGATCGACGCCATCTTCACGTCACGGCGCGTGAGGATCGCGGTGAGTGCGTGGCCCGCCTCGTGGATGGCGATGCGACGACGCTCGTCGGGGTGGTAGCCCATCTCGTGGGCAACGCCCACCTCGGTCACGAGCTGCGCCTGCAGCACGTCGGTGACGTTCATCGAGGTGCGGCTGTAGCGGAGCGCGATGATCAGCGCCTCGTCGAGCAGCTTCTCGATCTTCACCGGGGTGTAACCGGCCGAGAGGTCGGCGATCAACGCGGGGGTGACCTCGGGCTCGTGGTTCTTCTTGTTCAGGTAGTACTGAGCGATCTCCAGGCGGTCCGCCCGCGGGGGCAGGTTGAAGCCGATGATGCGGTCGAAGCGACCGGGGCGGAGCAGCGCCGGATCGAGGTCGGCGGCGCGGTTGGTGGAGGCGACGATGAGGATGTTGGCCTCGCTGCGTGCGGGGCGGGGGCGTCGCTTGTCGGCCGGCAGGAAGCTGTTGAACCAGTCGATGAAGCTCGCCTTGAACTTCTGGCGGCCGGTCGGGAGGTCGAAGCTCTGCATCTGCACCAGCAGCTCGTTGACCACGCCGACGATGCCTTCGCGCATCGATCCGCTGTTCATGCCGCTGCGGGCACCGCCGATGGCGTCGAACTCCTCGATGTAGCCGATCGCGCCGCCCTCGTCACGTGCGGCCTTGCGCAGCGCCTTGAAGAACGAACGGATCTTCTTGTTCGTCTGGCCGTAGTACATCGACTGGAACTCGCTCGCCGACACGAACAGGAACGGCACACCGGCCTCGGCGGCCATCGCCTTCGCGAGGTACGTCTTGCCCGTGCCGGGAGGGCCTTCGAACAACACGCCGCGTCGGGCGTTGCCGCCCATCTCGCGCTGGAAGGTCTCCGACGCGAGGAACAGGTTCATGCTGTCGATCGCTTCGCGCTTGGTCTGGTCGGCGCCCACCACGTCGTCGAGGCGGATGTTCGAGTCCGACGCCCGCAGCAACGTGTGCGGCGACTTGCCCGCGGTGAGGAACGGGATGAAGATGACCGTGCCGAGGATCACGATGAGACCGAGCGCGATGATGATCTCCGGGTTGCCCATCAGCCAGCCGGGGATGCCGAGGCGGATCGGGTTGTCGTTCACGAGTCGCCACATGAGGTACGCGAACACCGTGCCGAGGAGCACCAGTGTCTTGCGGAGCCGCTTCTGACGGGTTCGTTCCCGGTTGGCGTTGGCGTCGATGTCCTTGCCGCTCAACATCTCGCCGGTGCTCAGTCGTGCCAGTTCCATCCGGTTCCCCTGTCTGCTGTGACGCCGCTCTGTTGCCGCTCGGGAGGCTGCGATCGACGTCTCGTTGGTACTCACCGAACGTAGCCCGACCGCACGGACAGTGGTCAAGGTCTGCCGGTCAAGGCTTGGTCAAGATCGTGTGTGGTCGCTCGGCCCCACGAGTGCGACGTAGTGTCGCCGCATGATCGCCGCCTACCGGGAGACCGGTTACAACGTCATGCTCTTCCTCCACATCGTCACGGCGCTGGTTGCGTTCGCCCCGGCGTTCGTGCACCCGCTGCTGGCGAGTCAGACCCGGGCACTCGACGGCGACGCTCGCGGCAAGCTGCTCGGCATGATGGCCGGAAACGGTCGGCGGATCTACGCCCCGGCGTTGATCCTCACCGGCCTGTTCGGCTTCGCGATGCAGGGCATGTCCGATGGTGTCATCGAGTTCAGCCAGACGTGGTTCTGGTTGGCGCTCGTGCTGTGGCTGGCGATGAACGGCGTGCTGCACGGGATGCTGTTGCCCGCCGAGCGTGCCGTCGCCGGTGGCGACGAGACGGCAGCGAAGAAGGTCGACACCGGGGGCATCATCCTCACGGTGATGCTGGCCGTCATGGTGTACCTGATGGTCTTCAAGCCCGGGCTTCTAGAACACCGGCCGCCGACGGACCCCGGCGGTACGCTGGCGCCCGTGGCAGCACCAGATGGTCAGGGGTCGGGTTCAGGTTTCGGGGCGAACTCGTGGCTCGTCGAGGAGATGTACGAGCAGTTCGTCGCCGATCCCGCATCGGTGAGCGAGTCGTGGCGGGAGTTCTTCGCCGACTACCAGTCGCAGGCACCGAGCGTGGCCGCAGCGGCTGCCGTGTCGACACAGGTGCAGGCCGTCGTCGAGTCGTACCGCGGGCCGTCCGGGATTCCCGCAGCGGCCGACGGGAACGGTTCCACGCCTGCGCCGACCCCGGCGCCGGCCCCCGTCGCGGCGGCGAGCACGACGGCGACCGCGTCGGCGACTCGACGACGAACCCGGCAAGCCCATCCGTGGGGCCGGTGCTGCGATCGCTGCGAACATGGAGCGCAGCCTCACCGTGCCGACGGCCACCAGCTTCCGCAACGTGCCGGCCAAGTTGCTCGAGGTGAACCGCAAGGTCGTCAACGGGTACCGGGCGCGCACCGGCCAGACCAAGATCAGCTTCACCCACCTCATCGGTTATGCCGTCGTGCGCGCCATCGCCGACCAGGTGCCGGCGATGAAGAACACCTACGCCGAGGGCGCCGACGGCAAGCCGCGCCTCGTCGTCAACGACCACGTCGACATGGGCCTCGCCGTCGACGTGCAGAAGTCCGACGGCAGCCGCACGCTCGTCGTGCCGGTGCTGCGCGACGCCGACACGCTCGACTTCGCCGGCTTCCTCGCGGCGTACGAGGAGATCATCCGCAAGGTCAAGACGAACAAGCTCACCGTCGAGGACTTCGTGGGCGCCAACGTCAGCCTCACCAACCCGGGCACCATCGGCACCGTGCAGTCCGTGCCGCGGCTCATGCCCGGCCAGGCCGTGATCGTCGGCGTCGGCAGCATCGACTACCCGGCCGAGTTCGAAGGCGCCGACCGGTCGAACCTCAGCTCGATCGGCGTCAGCAAGGTCGTCACCGTCACGAGCACCTACGACCACCGGATCATCCAGGGCGCCGAGTCGGGCATGTTCCTCAAGCACGTCCACGAGCTGCTCCTCGGCGAGCACGACTTCTACGAGGACATCTTCCACTCGCTCGGCATGCCGTACGAGGCGGTCAAGTGGCGGCCCGACACCAACCCGATCGACCGCGAAGAAGCGATGCTCGCCAAGCAGATGGCGGTTGCCAAGCTGATCCGGGTGCACCGCGTGCGTGGCCACCTCATCGCCGACCTCGATCCGCTGCGTTGGAAGGAACCGGCGACGCCCCGCGAGCTCGACCCCGCCACCTACGGCCTGACCATCTGGGACCTCGACCGCGAGTTCCTCACCGACGGCGTCGGCGGCGTGCCGAAGATGCGCCTCGGCGACCTGCTCGGCGTGCTGCGTGACGCGTACTGCCGCACCATCGGCGTCGAGTACATGCACATCCAGAACACCGACGAACAGCAGTGGATCCAGGAGAAGTTCGAGGGTCCGCAGACGCCGACGTCGAAGGCCCAGCAGGACAGGATCCTCGAGCGCCTGAACGCCGCCGAGTCGTTCGAGAAGTTCCTCGCCACGAAGTACGTGGGCACGAAGCGGTTCGGCATCGAGGGCGCCGAGTCGGCGATTCCGGTGCTCGATTCGGTCCTCTCGAACGCCGCCGATGCCGGCTTCGACGGCGCCGTGCTGGGCATGGCGCACCGCGGCCGCCTCAACGTGCTGTCGAACATCATGGGCAAGAGCTACGAGGCGATCTTCTCCGAGTTCGAGGGCCACATCGACCCGTCGTCGGTGCAGGGCTCCGGTGACGTCAAGTACCACCTCGGCATGAAGGGCAAGTACGTCAGCCCGTCGGGCGCCGACGTCGCGATCGAACTCGCCGCCAACCCGAGCCACCTCGAAACGGTCGGGCCGATCGTCATGGGCATGGTCCGCTCGATGCAGGATCAGATCGAACCCGCCGGGTCGTTCAGTGTGCTGCCCCTGCTGATCCACGGCGACGCCGCGTTCGCCGGCCAGGGTGTCGTGGCCGAGTCGCTCGCGATGAGCGACATCGGCGGCTACCGCATCGGTGGCACGATCCACCTGATCATCAACAACCAGATCGGTTTCACCACCGCCCCGCAGTACGCGCGGTCGTCGCTGTACTGCTCCGACGTCGCCAAGACGATCCAGGCGCCGATCTTCCACGTGAACGGTGACGACCCCGAGGCGTGCGTGCACGTGGCCGAGCTGGCGTGGGAGTACCGCCAGCGGTTCCACAAGGACGTCGTGATCGACATGGTGTGCTACCGCCGCCACGGCCACAACGAGGGTGACGATCCGAGCTACACCCAGCCGCTGATGTACAAGGCGATCTCCGAGCGCCGCAGCGTGCGCAAGCTCTACGTCGAGACGCTGGTCCGTCGCGGCGACATCACCGTCGACGAGGCCGAGCAGGCGCTCGCCGACTACCAGGGCAAGCTGCAGGTCGCGCTCGACGAGACCCGCTCGCAGGCGCCGGCCGCGATCACCGTGCCCAAGCCGCCACGACCGCTGGGTGTGCTGCCGCACATCCCGACGGGTGTCGATCGGGCGACGCTCGACCGGATCTTCGCCAAGCTGACCGACTATCCGGAGGGGTTCACGATCCACCCGAAGCTCGGCCGCCAGTTCGAGGTCCGTGCCGGCATCTACGCCGAGGGCGAGGTCGACTGGGCGACCGCCGAAGCGCTCGCTGTCGGATCGCTCGTGCTCGAAGGTCATCCGGTTCGCCTGGCCGGGCAGGATTCGCGTCGCGGTACCTTCAGCCAGCGTCACGCGGCACTGATCGACTTCGAGACCGGCGAGCCGTGGATTCCGCTCGACGATCTCGACACCGAGGCCCACTTCTGGGTGTTCGACTCGCTGCTGTCGGAGTACGCCGCCCTCGGGTTCGAGTACGGCTACGCCCACGCCAACCGTGACGCGCTCGTGATGTGGGAGGCGCAGTTCGGCGACTTCATCAACGGCGCCCAGATCGTCATCGACCAGTACATCGTGGCCGCCGAGGACAAGTGGGACCAGCAGAACGGCGTGGTGCTCCTGCTCCCGCACGGCTACGAGGGCCAAGGCCCCGAGCACAGCTCGGCGCGCATCGAGCGCTTCATGACGCTCGCTGCCGAGGACAACATGCAGATCGTCAACACGACGACCGCGGCGAACTACTTCCATCTCCTGCGTCGGCAGGTCCACTCCGAGCGTCGCACGCCGCTCATCGTGTTCACTCCGAAGCAGGGTCTGCGGATGAAGCAGACGCGCTCGACGGTCGACCTGCTCACGACGGGTTCGTTCCAGGAGATGCTCGACGATCCGGGCGACATCGACGCCGACGCGGTCACGCGCATCGTGTTCTGCTCGGGCAAGGTGGCATGGGACGCCATCGACGAGCGCGATCGCCTGGGTGCTCCCGTCGCCGTCGTACGCGTCGAGCAGCTCTACCCGCTGCCCACCGAGCAGATGATGGCCGTGCTCGAGAAGTACCCGAACGCACGCGAGCTCCGCTGGCTGCAGGAGGAACCCGAGAACATGGGCGCCTGGAACTTCATCGAGCACCACACGTGGAGGATCAAGGAGCGCGGCTACGACCTGCAGCACGTGGCACGCGTCGAGTCGGGGAGCCCCGCCACCGGCTCGAAGGCGATCCACGACCAGGAACTCGCCGATCTCATGGAGCGCACCTTCCGCGGCCTCTGAGGCGGTCCGGTTCGCCCGCTCGCCAGACCGTGCGATGAGTCTGAGCGCGGGCAGGTCGCGCGAGACTCATCGCACGGGTGAATCCTCCCACTGCGATGAGTCTGAGCGGGCAGGTCGCGCTCAGACTCATCGCACGGGTGGGTCAGCGCAGAGAGATTTCCAGCACGCGTTCGAGGTCGGTGATGGCCTGGTCGGCAGCGGTGACCTTGATGGTCGTCATGCCCATCGCCGCCGCCGGCTTGAGGTTGATGCCGAGATCGTCGAGGAACACGCACTCGCTCGGCTCCACGCCGACGAGTTCGCAGGCGATCTCGTAGAAGCGTCGCTCGGGCTTCCGGCAGCCGACCTTGCTCGACTCCACGATGTGGTCGAACATCACCATCACGTCACCCACGTCCATGCGCTGCTCGCCGCCCACCACGTTGTTCGTCAGACAGGCGGTGCGATAGCCGGCACGGATGACGCGGTCGAGCGCGGTCACCATCTCGGGTCGGATCTCGCCCGACAGCAGGCCCAGCACGTCGGCACCCGGAACGCGGTTGCCGAGGGCCTCGGATTCCGCGGCGAACAGCGCATCGAACTCGAGCGGCGACACGTCGCTGCGCTCGAGGAGCGCCCACGCGTTCGTGTCGGGATTGGTCGCGTTCACCGACCGGATGAAGTCCAGCGGGAGGCCGTGAGCGGCCTCGTACCGGTTGAACGCTTCGAAGGGACTGGAGAGGATCACGCCACCGAAATCCCAGAGCACTGCTCGGATCATGACGGGCGAGCCTACGATGGCTCTGCGGCAGCCGACCTCATCGAACTCACGATGACGTGCGGCGTGCCGCAACCGACTCAGGAACGAGAAATGATGACATCAGGAAATGGGCCGAGCCACGTCGTGGTCGACGGCTCCAACATCGCCACGGAGGGCCGTTCGCTGCCCAGCCTCGCGCAGCTCAACGAGGCGGTGATGAGCTTCATGGAGGAGCACCCCGACACGGCCATCACCGTCGTCGTCGACGCCACGTTCGGCCATCGCATCGACAAGAAGGAGGTGAAGGAGTTCGAGGAGGGCATCGCCAACAACGAACTCGTCGCGCCTCCCGCCGGCGCCGTCGGGCGAGGTGATGCCTTCGTGCTCGCCATCGCCCAGAAGTCGAAGGCCGCGATCCTGTCGAACGACTCGTTCCAGGAATTCCATGCCGACTACGAGTGGCTCTTCGACGAGGGCCGCCTGATCGGTGGCAAGCCCGTGCCGCACGTGGGCTGGGTGTTCGTCGACCGGGTACCCGTACGTGGCCCCGTGAGCCGCAAGGCGACAGGATCCAAGGGCGGGTCACGTCGCGGCGCGAAGAAGGAAGGTGTCGACTCCGAGCGTCGCAGCGGGCGCAAGGCCAGCGATGCCGCCAGCCAACCGATGCCGGTGCCGAAGACGCCGCCGCCCGGCCGGTCGCCGAAGCCCGCGGCCCGGGTGGCCGACGAGGTCGAGGTGACTCCGGTCGCGGAGCGCCCCAGTGTTCCGAAGGCCGGCGAAACCGTCAACGAACTGATGCCGTTCCTCGAGTTCGTCGAGCACCATCCGATCGGCACGAGCGTGAACGGGACCGTCGAGTCGTACTCGTCGCACGGCGCCTACATCTCGATCGGCGAGAACGGTGTGCGCGGGTACGTGCCGCTGCGTCTGATGGCCGACCCCGCGCCGCCCAGCGCCCGCAAGGTGATGAAGCTCGGCGAATCGGTGACGGTCGTCGTGGTGAGCTTCGCGCCGCTGCGGCGCAGCATCGACTGTGCCGTGCCCGACATGGCGCAGGCTGCCATCGCGGCGGCCCGTGAGGAGCAGGCCGAGGAGCGCTCTGCGCAAGCAGCGGCCGCACCGAAGCGCACCCCGAGGAAGTCCGCTGCGAAGCAGCCGTCGGTCGAAGCGCAGCCGGAAGAGGCAGGTCCGGCCGAGAAGGCGCCGGCCGAGAAGCGGGCAGCCAAGAAGCCTGCGGCCAAGCCGCGCGCCGCGAAGCAGCCGGCGACCGCGCAGCCGGCACCGAAGCAGCGCGGCACGGCGAAGAAGCCGGCGGCGAAGAAGGCCGCGCCTGCCACACAGGAGGCCGCACCCGAGGCTCCCGTGAAGCAGGCTCCTGCGAAGAAGGCGTCCGCCAAGAAGGCGCCGGCCAAGAAGGCTCCGGCCAAGAAGGCTCCCGCAAGAAGGCCCGCGAAGAAGGCTCCCGCAAAGAAGGCGCCGGCGAAGAAGGCTCCCGCAAAGAAGGCGCCGGCGAAGAAGGCGCCGGCCAAGAAGGCGCCGGCGAAGAAGGCTCCCGCGAAGAAGGCTGCGTCAACGTCGGGAGTGGACGGCAGCTGACATGCGCGTCGTCACGTGGAACATCAACTCGCTGCGGGCGCGCCAGGAGCGAGTCGAGGAGTGGCTGGGCGAGGTGCAGCCCGACGTGGTGCTGTTGCAGGAGACCAAGCTCGCCGACGATGCGTTCCCCGCGTTGTCGTTCGCAGCCCTCGGCTACTCGAGTGCCCACTACGGCCAGGGCCAGTGGAACGGCGTCGCGATCCTCTCGAAGGTCGGCATCGAAAACGTCGTGACGAACTTCGCCGGCGACGTCGAGCCCGACCCCGACGCCCGGATCATCACCGCCACGTGCGGTGGCGTGCGCGTGAGCAGCGTGTACGTGCCCAACGGCCGATCGCTCGACGACCCTCACTACACGTACAAGCTGTCGTGGCTCGACCGGCTGGTGGCCCACCTCGATGCCGACACCGACCCGAGCCAGGCCGTGATCGTCGGCGGCGACTACAACATCGCACCCGACGATCGTGACGTGTACGACCCGGCGAAGCTCGTCGGCGCCACCCATGTCAGCCAACCCGAACGCGACCGGTTGAGCGCACTCGAGCAGTGGGGACTCGTCGACGTGTTCCGCCGGCAGCACGCCGAGGATCACGTGTACTCGTGGTGGGACTACCGCGCCGGCGACTTCCACCAGGGACGTGGCATGCGCATCGACCTGTTGATGTGTTCCGCGTCAGTGGCCGATCGGGTCGAGTTCTGTGTCGTCGATCGCAATGCCCGCAAGGGCAAGCAACCGAGCGATCACGCCCCGGTCATCGTCGACCTGGCCGACTGATCGTCGATCGACCGCACGACCTCGAGGATCTGCGGGGCGAGTTTCTCGGCGGTGATGACGCCGAACGAGGTCGACGCGGCCAGCTCGTCGACCGACGTGGGGCGGACGCGAACGATCGCATCGAGGTCACGGTCGCTGCACAGCTGCGAGGGGAGGATGCCGGCGCGTCGCGCGGTGTCGTCGCGCCAGGTGCGTATGGCACCGACCAGAGGGTCGACGTACGCGCGCGGTCGCCGAGGTGGAGGCGCCGGTGGCGAGTCGCTCAGGTCGATGTCGCTGATGAACGGACTCGCGGTGCGGGCGTAACCGCCGCGACGTGTCGCCCTCGTGACGACGAGCCGATCGGTCGCACGGGTGAACGCGACGTAGAGCAGGCGGGCTTCTTCGGCCTTGGCCGCGGCCGTGCTCGCGGACTTGTGTGGCACGAGGCTGCTCTCGACGCCGGTCACCGCCACCGTGTGCCATTCGCGTCCCTTGGCAGCGTGGAACGTGAGGAGATCGACTCCGTCGGTGGTGGCGTCGTCGAAGGGGTTCGTGGTTGCGACCCATGCCCGGAAGGTGGCGCCGTCGCCGAGCGGCTGTTCCCGGAGGAAGTCGAGCGCGGCCGCAGCCACACGGCGCTCCGGGTCGGGTTCGTCGGAGGTGGCGATGTTCGCGGCCTGCGACTCCGGTGCGTCGAGCACGTCGTGCGCCCAACCGCGCAGCCGTGATGCCGAACCGAGGGCGGAGGCCTGGCGCACCGCTGCCTGGAGCGGCGAGCCCGTGGCGTTCGCCGAACGTCGCACGGCGATGCCGGCACGCTGGAGCACGTCGGCGAATCCGGTCAGCTGTGCATTGGTGCGGGCGAGCACGGCGACCTCTCCCGTCCGCACGAGGTTCGGATCGCAGCGCAGGATGAACTGTGCGGTCCGCTTCGCTTCGTCGAGCTCGTCGTCGGCGACGATCTGCTCGACCGTCGGCCCGTCGGCCCGGTTCGACACGAGCGGGCTCGGCTGGCCGCTCGTGGTCAGGACGTGGACGCCGGCGCTGACCACCTGTGGCGTACTCCGGTGATTCACGGGCAGGCGGACGATCTCGACGCCGGGGAATCGTGTCTCGACGTCGACCAGCAGGGTCGGATCGGCGCCGTTGAAGCCGTAGACGGCCTGCGACGGATCGCCGACCAGGAAGAGGTCGTCCCGTCCGGCTCGCAGGAGGTCGACGAGCGTGTGCTGGAGCGGGTTGAGGTCCTGTGCCTCGTCGACCAGCAGGTGCCGGAACCGCCAGCGGACGGTGTCGGCGAACTCGTCGTCGCGTCGCAGATCGCGAATGGTGTGCGCCAGTACGTCGTCGAAGTCGATCACACCACGCCGGCGCTTGAGCGTCTGGAAGCCCGTGTAGACCGCAGCACATCTGTCGATCCCCGGAGCCGGATGTCGTTGCGCGCGGCGCGCCGCCGACGGATACAGGCCGGCGTCGATGCCGCGGGCGGATGCCCAGTCGATCTCGGCCAGGTAGGCCGACAGGCTCCGGCGGTCGCCGGCGTCGATCGAGTCACCGAGGAGTCGTCGGCGATCGGAGACCACGGTGAGCGCCTGCTGTTCGGTGTCGGCCCAACGCTGCTTGAGCACGCCGAGCATCACCGAGTGGAACGTGCCCGCCTCCACGTGGTCGCGCAGCCCGAGGCGCAGGAGTCGTCGGCGCATCTCGCCGGCGGCCTCCCGTGTGAAGGTCAACGCGAGCGTGTGGCGGGGTTCGGCCGTGCCGATCGCGATCCGATAGGCGATCCGTCGGGTGAGCACCCGGGTCTTGCCCGACCCGGCCCCTGCGATCACGGCGACGAGGTGCGATTCGGTGGTGACCGCGGCGCGCTGGTCGGCGTCGAGGTCGGCGATCAGCCCATCCGGATCCACCCCGCAACTGTACGAGGTCCCCGCGATGAGGTTGTGGCGCATCTGTCGCTCCGAAATCTCATCGCTCGGGTTGTGATGAGGTTGTGGCGCATCTGTCGCTCCGAAATCTCATCGCTCGGGTTGTGATGAGGTTGTGGCGCATCTGTCCGCTGGAATCTCATCGCTCGGGTTGTGATGAGGTTGTGGCGCGACTGTTCCGCTGGAATCTCATCGGACGGCGGTCCGACCGCCGGATCGGGCTGGCGAACAGGTGTTCCGTCGGTAGAATGGTGCGATGGCCGAGACCGTCACGCCGCCCACCAGCCCCGCCATGGCACCCGATGAATTGCTGCTGGAAACCGCTCCGGCCAGCAACTACGCCGCCCTCGACGACGCGAAGTTCCGTGTCGTCTCCGACTTCCAGCCCGCCGGCGACCAGCCTGCCGCGATCGCGGCGCTCACCAAGGGCATCAACGAGGGGGAGCGGTTCCAGACGCTGCTCGGCATCACCGGCTCGGGCAAGTCGGCCACCATCGCCTGGACCATCGAGCAGACCCAGCGCCCGACCCTGATCCTCGCGCCGAACAAGTCGCTGGCCGCGCAGCTCGCACAGGAGATGCGCGAGTTCTTCCCCGACAACCGGGTCGAGTACTTCGTCAGCTACTACGACTACTACCAGCCCGAGGCCTACATCCCGTGCAGCGACACCTACATCGAGAAGGACTCCTCGATCAACGACGAGATCGACCGGCTCCGGCACTCCGCAACGGCGGCGCTGCTGACGCGTCGTGACGTGATCGTCGTCGCGTCGGTGTCGTGCATCTACGGCATGGGCAACCCCGAGGAGTACCGGGGCAACCTGCTCGATCTGAGCGTCGGCGTCGACTACGACATGCGCAACATCCTGCGCCGGCTGGTCGACATGCAGTACGAGCGCAACGACATGACGCTCGGGCGGGGCAACTTCCGGGTTCGGGGCGACACGATCGAGGTGCACCCGGCGTACGAGGAGTCGGTGCTGCGCATCGAGATGTTCGGCGACACCGTCGATCGCATCACCACGATCGATCCGCTCACCGGCGAGCAGCTCAGCGAGCTGCCACGCGCCCACGTGTTCCCCGCCACGCACTACGTCACCGGCCCCGAGCGCATGCGAACCGGCGATGGCCGGCATCGAGGTCGAGCTGCAGGAGCGGCTGAAGTGGTTCGAGGAGAACGACAAGCTGCTCGAGGCGCAGCGGCTGCGGATGCGCACGCAGTACGACCTCGAGATGATGAGCGAGGTCGGCTACTGCAACGGCATCGAGAACTACTCGATGCACATCGACGGCCGAGTCCCCGGCGAGCCGCCGTTCACCCTGCTCGACTACTTCCCCGACGACTACCTGCTCGTCATCGACGAGAGCCACGTCGCGGTGCCGCAGTTGCACGGCCAGTTCGACGGCGACCGCAGTCGCAAGGACATGCTCGTCGAGCACGGCTTCCGGCTGCCCGTCCGCGCGCGACAACCGCCCGCTCACGTTCGAAGAAGTGCTCGAACGGGTCAACCAGTGTGTGTTCCTGTCGGCCACGCCGAGCCCCTACGAGTTGCGGGTGTCGACCAACATCGTCGAGCAGATCGTGCGACCGACCGGCCTCGTCGACCCCGAGGCGATCGTCAAGCCCACCAAGGGCCAGATCGACGACCTCATGGAGATGGTCAACGATCGCGTCGCCCGCGGCGATCGTGTCCTCGTCACCACGCTGACCAAGAAGATGGCCGAGGACCTCACCGACTACCTCCTCGAGCAGGGTCTCCGCGTCCGCTACCTGCACTCGAACATCGACACGATCCAGCGCATCGAGATCCTGCGCGGGCTGCGGCTCGGTGACTTCGACGTGCTCGTCGGCATCAACCTGCTGCGAGAGGGCCTCGACCTTCCCGAGGTGTCGCTCGTGTGCATCCTCGACGCCGACAAGGAGGGCTTCCTGCGTTCGGAGACGTCGCTGATCCAGACCATGGGCCGCGCCGCCCGCAACGTCGACGGCCAGGTGGTCATGTACGCCGACACGATCACCGATCGATGCAGGCGCGCGATCGGCGAGACGCAGCGGCGCCGGCAGGTGCAGCTCGCGTACAACGAGGAGCACGGCATCAACCCGCAGACGATCCGCAAGGCGGTCGGCGACATCCTGTCGCTGCTGCGCCCGGACGACACGGCGCCGTTTCCCGGCAAGGACAAGCGTCGTCAGCGTGAGCGCGACAAGGTCCAGCGCGACCTCAAGTCGTTGCCCCAGACAGGAGTTGGCGCGGCTCATCCAGACGCTCGAGGAGGAGATGCACGAGGCGTCGGCCGAGCTGAAGTTCGAGTACGCCGCCAAGCTGCGCGACGAGATCAACGACCTGCGCCGCGAGCTCCGAGACGCCCAGTGAGCGGGGTCGTCGGCCGCGACGATCGAGTGGCAGTACACATGTTCGCACGGTAGGATCCGCTGGCGATGGCCGCCCGCACCTCTGCCGCCGAGCCGGCAACCACGCCTTCTCGAGCCCGCCGCACCGCGAAGGCCGACGAACCGCAGATCATCGTTCGGGGTGCTCGCGAGCACAACCTCAAGAACGTCAACGTCGAGCTGCCGCGCGACAAGCTCATCGTGTTCACCGGGCTCTCCGGCTCCGGCAAGTCCAGCCTCGCGTTCGACACGATCTACGCCGAGGGCCAGCGCCGCTACGTCGAGTCGCTGAGTTCGTACGCCCGCCAGTTCCTCGGCCAGATGGACAAGCCCGACGTCGACGTGATCGAGGGGCTGTCGCCGGCGATCTCGATCGACCAGAAGTCGGCGAGCCGCAACCCGCGCTCCACGGTCGGCACGATCACCGAGGTCTACGACTACCTGCGTCTGCTGTACGCCCGCATCGGCATCCAGCACTGTCCCGAACGACGGCACCAGGCTGTCGCGCCAGACCCCGCAGCAGATCGTCGACCGCATCCTCGACATGGACGACGGCATCCGGTTCCAGGTGCTCGCGCCGGTCGTGCGTGGGCGCAAGGGCGAGTACGACACGCTGCTCGCGGACCTGTCCGGACAGGGATTCGTGCGGGCGCGCATCGACGGCGAGACCGTCGACATCGACGAGTTCCTGAAGCGCGACGAGCGGCTCGCGAAGTACGAGAACCACAAGATCGAGATCGTCGTCGACCGGCTCGTGTTGAAGGAAGGCATCGAGCGGCGCCTCACCGACTCGCTCGAGCAGGCGCTCGGGCTCGCCGACGGCGTGGCCGAGATCGAGGTCGTGCCGCGCGAGGGCGAGGGCCGAGCCGGAGACGCTCACGTTCAGCCAGCACCTGGCGTGCCCGATCTGCGGCACGAGCTACGACGAGCCGGCGCCGCGCAACTTCTCGTTCAACTCGCCGTACGGCGCCTGTGCGGCCTGCGACGGGCTGGGCACCACGTTCGAGGTCGACCCGGAGCTGCTCATCCCCGATCCGGACCTGTCGCTCGCCGACGGTGCGATCGCGCCGTGGCGAAGCGCCAACACGCAGTACTTCACACGGATGCTCGAGTCGGTCGCCGAGGTGCACGAGATCGACATGAACGCGCCGTGGGAGCAGCTCACCGCCAAGCAGCAGAAGGTCGTCCTGCACGGCGTGAAGGGCAAGATGACCGTCAAGTACAAGAACCGCTACGGGCGGTCGCGGTCGTACGCCACCGAGTACGAGGGCGTGATCCCGTGGATCAAGCGCCGCCACGAGGGCAGCGACAGCGACTGGGCCCGTGAGCAGTACGAGGGCTACATGCGCCTCGTGCCGTGCACGTCGTGCAACGGCGCCCGGCTCAAGCCGTCGACGCTGGCGGTCACCATCGAGGGCAAGCACATCTCCGAGGTCTCCGACATGCCGATCGGCGAGTCGGCCAAGTTCCTCGCGGCGCTGGAGCTGTCCGAGCGCGATCGGATGATCGCCGAGCGGGTGACGAAGGAGATCAACGCCCGGCTCGGGTTCCTGCTCGACGTCGGCCTCGACTACCTCACGCTCTCCCGCTCGGCCGGCACGCTGGCCGGCGGTGAGGCGCAGCGCATCCGGCTCGCCTCGCAGATCGGCTCGGGCCTGGTCGGCACGCTGTACGTGCTCGACGAGCCGTCGATCGGGCTGCACCAGCGCGACAACCGTCGGCTGATCGACACGCTCACGCGGCTGCGTGACCTCGGCAACACCGTCATCGTGGTCGAGCACGACGAGGAGACGATCCGCGAGAGCGACTGGATCGTCGACATCGGCCCCGGCGCCGGCGAGCACGGCGGCGAGGTCGTCTACTCCGGCAAGGTGCCGGGGATCCTCAAGGTCAAGGAATCGATCACCGGGCAGTACCTGTCGGGCCGCAAGTCGATCCCGGTGCCCGAGGTCCGCCGACCGCAGGGGCTCGAGTCGCTGCGCGATCGAAGGTGCCCGCGAGCACAACCTGGCCAACATCGACGTCGACATCCCGCTCGGCAACTTCGTCGCGATCACCGGCGTGTCGGGTTCGGGCAAGTCGTCGCTGGTGCGCGACATCCTGCTCCCGGTGCTGATGCAGCGCATCTACAAGTCGAAGATGTCGGCGGGCAAGCACAAACGGATCACCGGCATCGAGTACCTCGACAAGGTGATCGACATGGACCAGTCGCCGATCGGCCGCACGCCGCGCTCGAACCCGGCGACGTACACCGGCGTGTTCGACAGCATCCGCAAGCTGTTCGCCTCCACCAACGAGGCGAAGGTGCGCGGGTACATGCCGGGTCGGTTCAGCTTCAACGTCAAGGGCGGGCGATGCGAGGCGTGCTCCGGCGACGGCACGTTGAAGATCGAGATGCACTTCCTGCCCGACGTGTACGTGCCGTGCGAGGTGTGCAAGGGCGCCCGCTACAACCGCGACACGCTCGACATCGAGTTCAAGGGCAAGAACATCGCCGAGGTGCTCGACATGCCGGTCGACGAGGCGGTCGACTTCTTCGCGAACCAGCCGGGGATCGCCCGATACATGCAGACGCTCGTCGACGTCGGGCTCGGCTACGTGCGCCTCGGGCAGTCGGCGCCGACGCTGTCGGGCGGCGAGGCGCAGCGGGTGAAGCTGTCGGCCGAACTCGCCAAGCGGTCCACCGGCCACACGATCTACCTGCTCGACGAGCCGACCACCGGCCTGCACTTCGACGACGTGCGGCGGCTGCTCACCGTGCTCCAGCGGCTCGTCGACCAGGGCAACACGGTGCTCGTGATCGAGCACAGCCTCGACGTGATCAAGACCGCCGACTGGGTCATCGACCTCGGCCCCAACGGCGGCAACGGCGGCGGCACCGTCGTCGGCGAAGGCCCCCCCGAGCACATCGCGACACTCGAAGCCAGCCACACCGGCCGCTTCCTCCGCGACGTCCTCGGCTGAGCGGCATGAGCGATCAGGTGTTGGCTGCCGGCGTCGACCGCGAGGTGATGCAGCGGCGCACCTTGAACTCGCTGCGCTTCTCCCAGGTGCCCGGTCAGGCGGCGGTCGCGGGCATGGTCGCCGTCGTGACGTTGCTCGCCAGCGACATGTTGGGATCCGACCGGATCGCCGGGATGGGGAGTGCGTCGTTCACCGTCGGTGCGGCGCTGACTGCAATCCCGCTCGCCGCGTCCATGCGCCGTCGTGGCCGCCGCGTGGGGCTCACCCGGGCGTTGCTGATCGGTGCCATCGGGGCAGGGGTGGCGGCGGTCGGCGGGCAGATGCGGTGGTTCCCGCTCTTCGTCCTCGGCATGGTGGCGTTCGGAGCCGGGCAGGCGGCCACGCTGCAGCAGCGCTATGTCGCCGCCGATCTCGCCGAACCCGGTCGGCAGGGCGCTTCGATTGCAGCCATCGTCTGGGTGGGCACGCTGGGTGCCGTGCTCGGCCCGCTGCTGACGCCGTTCGAACGGGCGGTGGCCGAGTCGCTCGGACTCGACGACCTGGTCGGGCCGTTCATCTTCGCCGCGGGGTTCTTCCTGATCGCTGCCGTGGTGATCTGGAGTCGGCTGCGCCCGGATCCGCTGGCGTTGGTCGGCGGTGTCGACCCGGACGCCGAGCGCGTCCACCCGGCACGCGTCGTGCGGTCGTCGGCGTCGGTGATCGCGGCCTCGCCCGGCGCGCGGCTCGGTCTCGTCGCCATGGCGGCATCGCAGGCGGCGATGGTCGGCGTGATGACGATGACGCCGCCGCACATGAAGGACCACGGTCAGGCCGACCTCTCGGCGTTCGTCATCGCGCTGCACATCGTCGGCATGTACGGGTTGTCGCCGTTCGTCGGACGCCTTGTCGATCGTGCCGGCGCCGTGCGCGCGATCCAGATCGGCGCCATGATCCTCGGAGCAGGCACGATCACCACCGTGCTGGGCGGGTACGTGCCCGCGCTGATGTTCGTCGGGCTGTTCCTCCTGGGGCTCGGATGGAGCTTCGGGCTCATCAGCGGAGCGACGTTGCTGACGGCGTCGGTCCCCGACGAGTCGCGTGTCGAGGTACAGGGCACCGGTGACCTCACGCTGAGTCTGTGCGGCGCGGCCGCGGCCCTCGCCAGCGGGTTCGTCAAGGCATCGTTCGGTTTCCACCTCCTCGCCGACACTGCGACCGCACTGGCAGCCATGCTCCTCGTGTTCGCCTGGTACACCGCCGCCCGTCTCCGCTCATCCCCGGTCCCCACCCTCCTGCGATGAGGTTCCGGCTCACCTGTCGCGCCGCAATCTCATCGTCAGGCGGAGTGGCGGGTCTGAGCGCGATGGTGGGTCGCGAGATCGGCGATCGTGGCGTCGAAGTCGTTCTCGTAGGCCGCTCGACTGATGCGTGACACCTCCCATCCGGCCGACCGCGTGGCAGCATCGCGCCGCTGATCGTTGCGGGCTCCTTCGGATTCGCTGTGGGTGGGGTGGACATCGACCTCGATCGCCCACTCGAGTCGTGGGACAGCGAGATCGAATCGGGCAGCCCCGTAATCGGGGAGGTCGATACGGAATTGACGGACGAGGCCGTGCACACCGGCTCCCGTCAGAGCGTTGGCGACGCGGACCTCGGGATGGGACTCGGCTGCGCCTCCGGGAAGCCGTCGGCCGAGCTGACGGAGGAACACCGTTGCCCACGGACGTCGCGGCGAGATCCAGTCGATGGCGACCTCGTACATCTCGGCGTCGGTCAGGCTTCCTTCGTGGGCGGCCTGCTCGATCACGGAGAGAAGATCCGAGGGACGAAGCCAGCGTGCGAGGTCGAACGCCGTTCGAGCTCGGGAGGTGACACGGATGCCGTCGCGGCGCTCGACGACGTCGTGCGGATGGAATGCTGCGGTGCGGTACGGGACGACCCAATCAGGGGCGAACGGATGGCTCGCCGGGGGAGCGAGCACATGGATGCGATGGTCTGCGGGAAGGCGGCGGAATCCCCAGAGCCGACCGGCGGTCGGACCCGCGACGGCGGTGTCCGGGTGGGCCAGGCAGACCGCGGCGCAGCGAGACATTTCGTCGACGGGCACGCTGGGGGAGCGATAGGCGGTGTTGAGTATCCGTTCGATCGCACCAGCCGTTCGCAGACGCTTCACCTGACTGGGCGTCATGCCAGTCGACAACAGCTGTTCCAGTGATGCAACCCCGTGTTGGGTCGCGAAGAATCGATGGGCTTGGGCATTCAGGTGCACGATGGCACCTCCTCTGACTCGGCAGTCACCACGAGGAGGGAGTCGGCTGTCGGAAACGCTACGGCCGAGACGTTGCGCTTCCGACCGCAGACCTCATCGCGGTGTGCTGATGAGGTTGTGGCGCGAGGGGTGAGCCGGAACCTCATCGCAGGTGTGCTGATGAGGTTGTGGCGCGAGGGGTGAGCCGGAACCTCATCGCTGGTGTGCTGATGAGGTGTGGGTCAGCGGTTGCGGAGGCGTTTGCTGAGGTCGTTGAGGCGCTGCTTCTCCGCGCCGGTCAGCGAATCCATGCCGTTGGCGCCGATCTTGTCGAGCAGTGCATCGAGCTCGATCTGGTCGGCCGGCGAGGGTCCCGACGGGGGAGGCATGGGTGCCGGAGCGTTCTTCCACGGGCCCGAGACGACCTTGGAGCCCGACGACGAACCCCTCGGCTGCTTCTTCGACTTGGTCTTCTTCGGCTTGCGGTGCGTCGAGCCGTCGAGCGGGAGATGCGGGATCGGCCAGCCGGTGGCGAGGCCGAGCGAGCGGCCGGCGACGAGCGCCACGCCGACCGACACGAGCAGGAAGATCGTCTGGCCGGTCTGATCGGTGCCGGTGAACTGCAGGAGGTTCAACACGGTGAACACCGCGGCGAGCGCCCACAGCGGGACGACCTCGAACCACTTCACGCCCGGGTACGTGGCGGCGTACACCCAGATGCCACCCAGGAACAGCGAGTTCAAGCCGTACTGCGACATGAAGTCGATGCTGCTCGACAACGGGCCGAGGAACGTCAGGATGATCGACGGCACGAATGTCATCGCCAGTACCCAGGCGACGAACTTGCCGCGGCCGAAGAGCGACTCGAGCTGCTGGCCGAACAGCCAGAAGAACACGACACCGAGCAGCGGCCAGATCGCCGGTTCGGTGGCGACGGGCCAGGAGAACAGGCGCCACAGCTCGAAGTCGCGCACGAAGGCAGGCACGAAGACGAGCTTGCCGAAGTAGTCGATACTCAGCCCGTAGACGAACATCGTGGCCAGGCTGAGCGCGCAGACGATGTCGGTCGTGGTGACGTCGAAGCGCCCGGCGCGGAACCAACCATCGTTCGGTCGTCGGCGGAAGATGGCGGCGAACTGGTCGGACATCGGCCATCACGGTATCCGGCGCTCCGTATGCTTGAGGCGTCATGCAGATGATCGTGCCCAGGATCATGCCCGGTCAGCGATGGTGAAACGTCCCCCTGCCGGCACCATCCCGGAGGCACCCGGGTCGTACCAGTTCAAGGATGCGCACGGCCGGGTGATCTACGTCGGCAAGGCGTCGAACCTGCGCCAGCGGCTCTCGAACTACTTCCAGTCGCCGGCCAACCTGCACCCGCGAACTGCGCAGATGGTCGAGACGGCCGAGTCGGTCGAGTGGACGATCGTGCGCAACGAGGTCGAAGCCTTGATGCTCGAGTACTCGCTCATCAAGCAGCACGACCCGCGCTTCAACGTGCGCCTGCGCGACGACAAGAGCTACCCCTTCCTCGCCGTCACCGTCGACGAGCAGTGGCCGCGCGCCGTGGTGATGCGAGGCCGCAAACGCAAGGGCACCCGGTACTTCGGCCCGTATGCCCACGCCTATGCGATCCGCGACACCCTCGACCTCTTGTTGAGGTCGTTCCCGGTGCGCACCTGCAGCCAGTCGAAGTTCAATCAGCACGAGCGTCTCGGGCGGCCGTGCCTGCTGTTCCACATCGAGAAGTGCGCCGGCCCGTGCGTCGGCGAGATCGACGAGATGCCGTACCGCCAGCTCGTCACCGACCTGTGCGAGTTCCTCGACGGCGACACCGACGAGATCGTCGACCGCCTCGAATCGGACATGCAGTCGGCGGCCACCGATCTGGACTTCGAGCGGGCGGCCCGCCTCCGCGACCGGTTGCTGGCGGTGCGCAAGGCGATCGAGAAGCAGCAGATGGTCGCCGAGCGCAGCGAGGACCTCGATGTGATCGGCATCGCCGAGGACGAACTCGAAGCGGCCGTCCAGGTCTTCTACGTGCGCAAGGGGCGCGTCGTCGGCCGCAAGGGGTTCATCCTCGACAAGGTGGAGGAACTCACGCCCGGCCGTCTCGTCGATCGCATCCTGGAGTCGATGTACGGCGACGACCCGATCCTCGGCGTCCCCAAGCAGGTGCTGGTGCCGTACGAGGCCGAGGAACTCGCCACCTACGAGGAGTGGCTCTCGATGGGCCGGGGCTCGCGCGTGCCAGGTGCGTGTGCCCCAGCGCGGCGACAAGCGTTCGTTGCTCGAGACCGTCACCCGCAACGCCGAGGGGGAGTTCACCCGCCATCGGATGCGTCGGGCGAGCGATCACAACTCGCGCAGTCGGGCGCTGACCGAACTCCAGGATCACCTCGGCCTGCCGGAAGCTCCGCTTCGCATCGAGTGCTACGACATGGCCCACCTGCAGGGAACCGACTACGTCGGGTCGATGGTCGTGCTGGAGGACGGGCTCCCGAACAAGCGCGAGTACCGCCGCTTCAAGGTGAACGACGTCGACGGCAACGACGACTACGCGGCGATGGCCGAGGTCGTCAGACGTCGTCTCCAGGCCTACCTCGACGAGCGTGACCGTCCGGTCGACGAGCGCGGCGACAAGCCCGGCCGGTTCGCCTACCCGCCGCAGTTGCTGCTCGTCGACGGCGGCAAGGGCCAGCTCAGCGCCGCCAAGCGGGTGATCGACGAACTCGACCTCACCGACGAGATCCCCGTCGCCGGGCTCGCCAAGCGGTTCGAGGAGGTGTTCATCCCGGGCCGGAGTCAGCCCGTGGAGATCCCACGGGGGAGTGAGGCGCTGTTCATGCTCCAGCGCATCCGCGACGAGGCGCACCGGTTCGCCAACACGTTCCACCGCGAGCGACGGAGCAAGCGGATGACCACGAGCGCACTCGACGGGATCCCGGGCCTCGGTGAGGTCCGTCAGAAGAAGTTGGTGAAGGCGCTGGGCGGCGTCAATGCCGTGAAGCGGGCTGAGCTCGACGATCTCAAGTCGTTGACGTTCCTGCCGGATGCGGTTGCGGAAGCGGTGTTCGCGAAGTTCCACACCGGCTGACGCCCGTCAGGCGAGCTGTGAGATGACCTCGGTGCGGAACTCGCCGTACTTCGCGAAGCGCTCCTCGGCGGTGCCGCCGAGCGTGAAGTCGGGGATGATCAACTCGTCGAAGCCCAGCTCGACGTAGCGACCCAGCTCGTCGACCAACTGGTCGTTCGACCCGATGATCGAGCGCTCGCCCATGTCACCGGCGCGGATGTTCTCGGCGAACTCGACGTTGTCGGACATGAACACGAGCGCCTGCGCCGACTTCCACATCGTGGCAGGGTCGCGGTCGACCTGCTCGCAGGCGGCGAGCAGCTTGGTGAGGGCGCCGCCGGCCATGTCGGGAGCACCCCAGGTGTTCCACTCGTCGGCGTGGCGGGCGGTGATGCGCAGCATGCGTGGGCTGCCGGTGCCGACGAGAATCGGCAGCGGTGACTGCACCGGTTTCGGGTCGGCGGGCGCGTCGGTGATGTCGTAGAACTCGCCGTGGAAGTCGGTGCGCTCGTTGTCGAGCAGTGACCGGATGACCTGGATCGCCTCCTCGAACCGGGAGACACGGGGCCCCGGTTCCTCCAGGTCGATGCCGTACGCCTTGTGCTCGTTGATCTGCCAACCGGCGCCGATCCCGAGGACCATGCGACCGTTCGAGACGTGGTCGATCGTCGCCGCCCGGTTGGCGAGCACGGCGGGGTGGTGGACGGACGTGGGAGCGACGAGGGAACCGAGCCGGATGCGTTCGGTGACCGCGGCGATCGCCGGGAGGATCGCCCAGCACTCGTGCACGTCGCCCGGCTCGATCGCCTCGCTGCCGGTGTTCGGCATGTAGTGGTCGGCGAACCACATGCCGTACCAGCCCTCGGCATCGGCGAAGCGGGCGAGGTCGAGGATCTCGGCGGTGGGTCGGGCGGGGTTGGGCCACACGGAGAACTTCATGGTGTGACCGTACCCTCATGGGTGTGACGGACGACTTGTGGGAAGCCCATGCCGATTGGTGGATCGACGGATTCACGGAGGGCGCCGACCCCGAGTACGTGGAGCAGATCCTCCCGATGGCGTTCGACGAACTGTCCGGCTTCGATCGGATCCTCGACATCGGTTGTGGAGACGGCCAGATCAGCCGGATGATGGCGGCGGCCGGGTCGCGAGTGGTGGGCATCGACCCGACGTGGAACCAGATCCGCATCGCCCACGAGCGCGGCGGGGGAGCGGCGTTCGCCCGGTCCGGCGCGGCCGAACTGCCCTTCGCCGACGAGAGCTTCGATGCCGCAGTTGCGTGTCTCGTGTTCGAACACATCGACGACGTCGACGGCGCGATCGCCGAGGTCGCCCGAGTGGTTCGGCCGGGCGGGCGGTTCTCCTTCTTCCTCAACCATCCGTTGTTGCAGACGCCGGGCAGCTACTGGATCGACGACCACACGGTCGAGCCCCCCGAGCAGTACTGGCGCGTCGGGCCGTACCTGGCCGAGCAGGCCTTCGTCGAGCAGGTCGAGCACGGCGTGTTCATCCGGTTCGTGCATCGGCCGTTGTCGCGGTACCTCAACGCGCTCGCCGACCACGGTCTGGTTCTCGAGCACATGGTCGAGCCGGTGCCCCCCGACGGATTCCTCGCCCGCGCCGAGGAGTACGCCGCGGCCGCCGCCATCCCCCGCCTGCTGTACCTCCGCCTCCGGAGAACCCCGGTTCAGTAGGGTGACGGCGTGGCCGACATCGTGCTGATCACCGGATTGTCCGGGGCCGGTCGCTCGGGTGTCGCCGATGTGCTCGAGGACCTCGGATGGTTCGTGGTCGACAATCTTCCGACCGCGCTCATCCGAACGATCGTCGAACTTGCCGCCAAGCCCACCAGCGACATCGAACGGCTCGCGCTGGTCGCCGGCCGTCAGCACGCCGAGGTGCTCACCAAGGTCGGCGAGCTGCGAGCCGACGGCCACGACGTGCGGGTGGTGTTCCTCGATGCCTCCACCCCGGAGCTCGTTCGCCGGTACGACGCCACCCGACGTCGGCATCCGCTCGCCGACGACACGGAGGGCCTCGTCGAGTCGATCGAGCTCGAACGATCGACGTTGGAGCCGGTGCGTGCTGCCGCCGATCTCGTCATCGACACCAGCGATCTCAACGTGCACCAGCTCAAGGAGCGCATCGACCACGCCTTCGACACCACCAGCGGATCGCGCCTGCAGGTTGCAGTCGAGAGCTTCGGGTTCAAGCACGGTCTGCCGCTCGACGCCGACATCGTGATGGACGTCCGGTTTCTCCCGAACCCGCACTGGGAGGACGACCTGCGCCCGCTGACCGGTCACGACCCCAAGGTGCGTGACTACGTGTTGGAGACCGCCGCGGGCTCCGAGTTCGTCGATCAGTTCGACGCCCTGCTGGCGACACTCGTGCCGCAGTACCAGGCCGAGGGGCGCAGTTACCTGACGGTCGCCGTCGGCTGCACCGGTGGCCGCCACCGATCGGTTGCCGTCGCGGAGGAGTTGGCCGCCCGTCTGCGTCAACGTGGTGTCGCCGTGCGCGCCACGCATCGCGACGTGTCGCGCTGACTCGCGCCGAGCCGTTTCCGGCGGGGAATCGACCGCGAACTACAGTCGTGGTCGGACAACGTCGTTCCCCCACCCGCCCAGGAGGCACCCAGTCATGACGATCAGAGTCGGCATCAACGGTTTCGGACGCATCGGACGCAACTTCTTCCGTGCCGCCAAGGCGAGCGGGGCCGATTTCGACTTCGTGGCGGTGAACGACCTCGGGTCGATCGACACGATGGCCCATCTGCTCCAGTACGACTCGGTGCTCGGGCGGTACCCGGAGAAGGTGTCGGCGACCAAGTCGAGCATCAAGGCGGGGAGCGACACGCTGCGCGTGCTCAGCGAGCGCAACCCGGCCGACCTCCCGTGGCGTGAACTCGGCGTCGACGTGGTGATCGAGTCGACCGGGTTCTTCAACACCCGCGACGCCGCCAGTGCCCACCTCGACGGTGGTGCCCCGCTCGTGATCGTGTCGGCGCCGTGCACCAACGCCGACGCGACGTTCGTCTACGGCGTGAACCACAAGGACTTCCGGATCAGCCAGCACAAGGTGATCTCCAACGCCAGCTGCACCACCAACTGTTTCGTGCCGATGGTGAAGGTGCTCGACGACAACTTCGGCGTCGAGCAGGGCCTGATGACCACGGTGCACTCGTACACCGGCGACCAGGTGCTCGTCGACGGCCCGCACAGCGATCTGCGTCGCGCTCGCGCCGCGGCGATCAACATCGTGCCCACCTCGACCGGCGCGGCTCGTGCCACGTCGCTCGTGCTGGAGTCGATGAAGGGCAAGCTCGACGGCACCTCGCTGCGGGTGCCCACGCCGACGGGCTCGATCACCGACTTCACCGCCACACTGAAGAAGTCGGCCACCGTCGAGGAGATCAACGCCGCCTTCGCCGCGGCGGCCAAGAAGTCGCTCAAGGGCGTGCTCAAGTACACCGAGGACCCGATCGTGTCGAGCGACATCGTCACCGACCCGCACTCGTGCGTGTTCGACGCCGGCCTCACGATGAGCATGGGCAAGCTGGTGAAGATCAACGGCTGGTACGACAACGAATGGGGCTACTCGAACCGCCTCGTCGACCTGACCGCGTTCACGGGCGCCAAGGTCAAGCGCTGAACACGATGGCCGAGACCCCCTCCGCCATCCCGACACTCGAGGATCTGGAGGCGACCATCGGTGACCTGACCGACAAGCGGGTCCTGGTGCGAACCGACTTCAACGTGCCGCTCGACGACGGCCGGATCACCGACGACTTCCGCATCCGCGCCGCGCTGCCGACCATCCAGTGGCTGACCGAACGTGGGGCCCGAGTCGTCACCGCGAGCCACCTCGGGCGTCCGAAGGGTGCCCCCGATCCGAAGTACTCGATGGATCCCGTGCGCGCCCGACTCGGCGAACTCGCGCCCGGCGTCGAACTCCTCGAGAACCTGCGCTTCGACCCGGGCGAGACGGCCAATGATCCCGCCTTCGTCGCGACGCTCGTCGACGGTGTCGACGCCTACGTCAACGACGCCTTCGGCGCGTCGCACCGGGCTCATGCCTCGATCGTCGGGCCACCGCAGTTCGTTCCGTCGGCCATGGGTCGCCTCCTGCAGAAGGAGGTCGAGGTGTTGTTGGGTCTGCGCAACAAGCCCCGGCACCCGTTCGTGGCCGTGCTCGGTGGCGCCAAGATCTCCGACAAGCTCGGTGTCGTCGAGGCGCTCCTCGAGGTCGTCGACTCGCTCGTGATCGGCGGGGCGATGTGCTTCACGTTCTTCGCCGCGCAGGGCAACCCGATCGGCGATTCGCTGTTCGAGCCCGACCAGGTCGACACCTGCAGGCGCCTGCTCGCGCAAGCCGGTGCCAAGGGCAAGACGATCCATCTGCCGGAGGACATCACGGGTGTCGACGCGCGAGGCGAGTACGCCACGTTCGGTACCCGCCTGCCCGACGGTGCGAAGGGCTTCGACATCGGGCCGGGGTCGGCCGCTGCGTTCACCGACGTGATCATGGACGCCCGCATGGTGTTCTGGAACGGCCCGATGGGGATGTTCGAGGACGAGCGCTTCGCCAACGGAACGCGAACCGTCGCCCATGCGATGGCCGACACCAAGGCGTTCACCGTGGTCGGCGGTGGTGACTCCGCGGCGGCGCTCGCGCAGTTCAAGCTCGACGACGAGGTCGACCACGTCTCCACCGGAGGCGGCGCCAGCCTCGAACTCCTCGAGAATGGCGACCTACCAGGGCTTCAGGCCCTTCGAGAAGGAATCCGATGACACGACGTCCGCTCATCTCCGGAAACTGGAAGATGAACCTCAACCACTACGAGGCGATCCAGACCGTCCAGAAGCTGTCGTATCTCGTGCCGAAGGAGACGCTCGAGGCGGTCGACGTCAGCATCCATCCGCCGTTCACGGACATCCGCAGCATCCAGACCGTGATCGAGAGCGAGGACTTCGACTTCCACCTCGGAGCCCAGCACTGTCACTGGGAGGAGTCGGGTGCGTTCACGGGCGAGGTGTCGCCGGCGTTCCTCGCCAAGCTCAACGTCGTCTACGTCATCGTCGGACACTCCGAGCGCCGCGAGATCTTCGGCGAGACCGACGAGATGGTGAACCGCAAGGTCGCCGCCATCCAGGCGCACGGCATGGTGCCGATCATGTGCTGCGGTGAGACGCTCGCCGAGCGCGAGGCGGGGGAGACCGAATCGAAGGTGCTCGGCCAGATCGAGGCGGGCCTCGCGGGCCGCACCAACGAGCAGATCGCCTCGCTCGTGATCGCCTACGAACCCATCTGGGCGATCGGGACCGGCAAGACGGCCACCTCCGACGATGCCCAAGCCGTGTGCGCCGCGATCCGCGGCAGGATTCGTGAGTTGACCGACGACCCGACGGCCGACGCGGTGCGCATCCAGTACGGCGGCTCGGTCAAGGCCGGGAACGCATCTGAGCTGATGGCGCAGCCCGACATCGACGGCGCGCTCGTCGGCGGCGCCAGCCTCGACCCCGAGGAGTTCGCCAAGATCGTCCAGTTCGACACCTGAAACGCCGGGGTCTGACCCCGGCGTTTCAGGTGGTCGAGCCGAGGGGATTCTCACCGACCCACCAGTGGGTTGACGCTCGTGGGTGACCGACGCTGATATGGTCGGTGGAGCTTCTTTCACCAGGGAGGGGGAAGAAGCGATGCGTTGCGGTCGAACGCTGGACGGGAAACATCCCGGTACAGGCGGTTCCCGTCGCAACCACACTCTCCCGTTTTTCATTCCCCATTCAGGAGGACACATACGTGAACACGACACGACGGGGCCGCGCGGCCCTCGCACTCGTTGCGGCGTCGGCGCTGGTTTTCGCAGCCTGCGGCAGCGACGACGACAGCGGTGCCGAGACGTCGGAGGCCCCCGCGGCCACCGACGCACCGGACACCACCGACGCACCCGACACCACCGACGACACGACCGAGGACACCACCGCCGCCGGGGAGGGCGACGGTGGAGCCAGTGGGGAAGTCGGCGGGAGCGCCTGCGGCACGCCGCACGGGGCCTATGACGAGGGAGACGACCCCGCCGGGGAAGTGCGCGTTGCCTGGAACCAGGCGCCGTACTCGTTCAACCAGGACACCAACCGCGGCAACGCAACGGCGAACGCCAACCCGCTCTACCTCATGACCGCGGGCGGCTTCTCGTACTACGACGCCGACCTCAACTACATCAACAACGACCAGTTCGGTACGTGCACGCTCGACTCGCTCGACCCGCTGACCATCACCTACACGATCAACGAGGGTGTCACCTGGTCCGATGGTGTCCAGGTCGATGCTGCCGACCTCCTGATGACCTGGGCGGCACAGAGCGGCGTCTACAACGATGCCGAGACCGTGGTCACCGACACGGGTGTCACCGCTCAGGTCGACGAGAACGGTTCGCCCGTCGTCGTCGGCCCGGACGGCGCCGACATCACGTCGGTCGACGAAGCGGCCTACACCGCGGCGTTCGATCCGGAGACCGGCGAGCTGCTCGAGGGCTTCACCTACAAGGAGTCCACGGGTGTCAGCTTCGACTCCTCCAGTGAGTCGCTCTCGCTCATCACCCAGATCCCCGAGATCTCCGAGGACGGCCTGTCGCTGACTGCCACATGGGACAGCTTCTACGTCGACTACGCCACCGCTGGCGTGTTCCCCGGCGTTCCTGCCCACGTCGTGGCACAGCGCGCGCTCGGCATCGAAGACCCCACCGAGGCCAAGGCTGCGCTCATCGAGGCGCTGCAGGGCTCGACCGAGGACGTCAAGGCGATCTCGGAGTCGTGGAACCGCGACTTCGACGCCACTGCGCTGCCGGACGACCCGGGCGTGTACGCCGGCTACGGCCCGTACAACCTGACCTCGTTCGACGACGACGGCACGATGGTGTTCGAGGCACGTGAGGACTACACCTGGGGCCCGCAGCCCAAGGTGCAGACGATCGTCTACTCGGTCATCGGCGACCCGACGGCGGCCGTGCAGGCCATGGCCAACGAGGAAGTCGACATCATCCAGCCGCAGGCGACCGCCGACATCCTGACGCAGCTCGAAGGCATCGCCGACCGCGGTGTCGAGGTGCGTCAGTCCGACGGTGCCGTCTACGAGCACATCGACCTCGCCTTCAACAACGGTGGCCCGTTCGACCCGGCTACCTACGGTGGCGACGCAGAGACGGCCAAAGCGGTCCGTCAGGCCTTCCTGCTGGCAGTGCCTCGCGCCGACATCGTCGAGCGTTTGATCGTGCCGCTGAACGAGAACGCCGAAGTGCGCAACTCGCTCATCCAGGTGCCCGGCTCCCCGTTGTACGACGAAGCCGTCGCCAACAACGGTTCGGACTTCTATGCCGAGGCGGATCCCGCCGCTGCAGCGCAGATCCTCGCCGATGCCGGCGTCGACACGTCGACACCGATCGACGTGCGTCTGCTCTTCGCCGACGAGAACCCGCGCCGAGCCTCCGAGTACGAATTGATCCGTGACTCGGTGGCCCAAGCCGGTTTCAACCTCGTCGACGGTCGTGACATCAACTGGGGTGAGAACCTTTCGAACACCAGCCTGTACGACGCAGCACTGTTCGGTTGGCAGACCACGGCGATCGCGATCGCCGACTCGGCGGCCAACTTCGTGACCGACGGTCAGAACAACTTCTACGGCTACAGCAACGAAACGGTGGATGCCCTCTTCGAGGAACTCCAGGCCACGACCGATTCCGTCCGTCAGGACGAGATCCTGGTCGAGGTCGAATCGGTGCTGTTCGAAGATGCGTTCGGTCTGCCGATCTTCCAGTTCCCGCAGATCACGGCGTTCAACACGACGTACGTCTCGGGCGTCAGCGACATCCCGATCTCCCCGACGGTGTTCTTCAACGTCTGGGACTGGGAAGCAGCCGGCTGATCCAGTCGTCGACGGCGCCACTGCGTCGTCGACGGTGACCTGATCCAGCGGGGTGCCCGGAATTCTCCGGGCACCCCGCCGGGCCTGTCTCGTCCGCACCTCGGCGCCTGAGCAGGTACCGTGCGGATCGCTCTTGCACCTCCGGCCGTCCGACGACCTACGGCCACTTCTGGAGATCAATGCCCGTCTACATCATGCGCCGAATCATTGCCGGCGTCTTCGTCCTGATCGGTGCCTCGTTCATCGTCTACATGCTCATGACCCAGGCCGGCGACCCGCTCGCGTTCACGCTGGCGATCACCAACCCGACCCAACGGGCCTCGGTGGTCCAGGAGGTCACCGAAACCCTCAGCCTGGACGTGCCGCCGGTCCAGCGGTACCTCGACTGGCTCCAACGGCTCGTGTTCGAGCAGGACTTCGGCCTGGTGTCGGTGACGCAGCAGCCCGTGTCGGACGAACTGGCGCGACGCATCCCGATGACCCTCAAGCTGGTCACCGCGGCGACGATCCTGTCGGTCCTGGTGGGAGTGTTCACGGGCATCGTCACCGCCCTGCGCCAGTACTCCGGGTTCGACTACCTCGTCACCTTCACCACTTTCCTCTTCTTCTCGCTGCCCGTGTTCTGGGTGGCCGTCATCCTCAAGGCCTGGGGTGGCATCAACCTCAACGACTGGCTGCGCGACGGCGCTCACTTCTCGACCACCTTCATCGTGGTCGCTTCAGTCCTCGTCGGCGTGATCGGCGCGTCGTTCGCCGGCGGGCGGAACCACCGACGGCTCGTGATCGGACTGATCACCGGCGGCGCGACCGCCGCGGTGCTCGTGTGGGTCTCGGCCAACCAGTGGCTGCTCGACCCGGGGTTCGGCCCCATCGTGTTCGCGTTGCTCAGCGTGGGCATCACTGCCGGCGTCATTGCCGTCCTGTCGGGTTGGGGCAACACGGAGCCCCGCAACGCTGCGATCATCACCTGCGGCATCGCCATCGTCGCGTACTTCCCGTTGCAGACCGTGTTCGACGGTGACTTCAGCATCTGGATGGGCTTCGGTCTGTGGGCCCTCGCGCTGTTGGTCGGCACTGCGGTGGGCTATCTCGTCGGCGGATACGACAAGGGCCAGTCGGCGCGATCGGCATCGGTCGTCGCGTTCCTGATCGCCACCTTGATGCTCGCCGACCGGATGATGCAGTCGTGGGCCGAGTACTCGGCGTCGCCGGTGATCCGGAACCGTCCGATCAAGACGATCGGCGACCGTGAGGCGCGCCTCGAAGGATCGTTCTGGGTGATCGCCAACAACACGGTCAGCCACCTGCTGCTCCCCACGATCGCGCTGATGTTGATCTCGGTGGCGGCCTACACCCGCTACTCGCGCGCGAGCATGCTCGAGGTGCTCAACCAGGACTACATCCGCACGGCGCGGGCCAAGGGCCTGACCGAACGCACCGTGATCATCCGTCATGCGCTGCGCAACGCGTTGATCCCGCTCGCGACGATCGTCGCGTTCGACATCAGCGGCATCATCGGCGGAGCGGTCATCACCGAAACGGTGTTCCAGTGGGACGGTATGGGCCGCCTGTTCGTCGACGGGCTGCGGGAGATCGACCCGAACCGGGTGATGGCCTTCTTCGTCGTGACCGGCACCTTTGCCGTGGTCTTCAACCTGTTGGCCGACATCATCTACGCGGTGCTCGATCCGAGAATCCGAGTCGGGGAATGAGCGATCGATGAGCGAAGAACTCCAGCGCCGCGCTGCCGACGTCGACGCCGACCAGCTGCTCGACGAGGTCTCGTTCGAGATGTCGGAGGTCGTCGGGCTGAGTCAGGGCCAGATCGTCCGGCGACGCTTCTTCCGTCACCGTGGCGCCATGCTGTCGCTGGCCATTCTCACGTTCATCGTCGTCCTGGCGGCGACGAGCGTGGGCTGGGGACCGATCCCCGGGTTGGTGGAAGTACGACTACAACGAGCTCGTTCCTCAGGTCCCCGGCGACGGCTCGCCGACGCTCTCGTTGCGGCCGACGTGGCTCGGAGGCGCCGGCATCATGCTCGGTGACCATCCGTTCGGCGTCGACAACGAACTCGGCAAGGACATGTTCGCCCAGGTGATGCGCGGTGTGCAGACCAGCCTGGCCGTGATCCTCGTGCTCGGTGTGCTGTCGACGACCATCGGTGTCGTCATCGGTTCGATCTCGGGCTACTACGGGCGCTGGGTCGACGCGACGCTGATGCGGTTCACCGATGTCGTGATCGTCATGCCATTGCTGGTCATCACCGCCGTGGCCGGATTCGCACTCGACCTCGGCGGCATCTGGCCGGTGGCCGTTGCCCTGGGCATCTTCACCTGGACCGGGCTGGCTCGGCTCGTTCGAGCGGAATTCCTCGCCCTACGCGAGCGCGAGTTCGTCGACGCCGCACGGGTGGCGAACGCATCCGATCGACGGATCATCTTCAAGCACATCCTGCCGAACACGGTCGGGACCATCGTCGTGAGCACCACGTTGCTGATGGGTGCCGGCATCCTGACCGAGGCGGCGCTCGGCTTCCTCGGTTTCGGGGTCCGGGCGCCCGAGGTGTCGCTCGGCACGCTGGTCAACGCCTACCAGGGCGCCTACGAGACTCGGCCCTGGCTGTTCATCTGGCCCGGCGTGTTCGTCGTGGCCATCGTGCTGTGCCTGCAGTTCATCGGCGACGGTCTTCGTGACGCATTCGACCCCCGTCAGAAGCGCATCCCCAAGCGCGGCGATCTGGACCGCCGCCAGGGTGAGTACGACCCCGTCACTCCCGCCGGTGGCGGCGTGCTCGGTGAACTCGAGGACGAGCAGTGACGGTGCGCAGGCCGGCCGGCGGTGCGTCACGACACGAACAGCGTGCCCACCGACAGCGCCGTCAGGCCGGCGAGCAGGAGACCGACCCGCCAGTGCCAGCGGATCGGTGGCTGGTCGAACTCGAGTCGTGGGTCGTCGAGGAAGCCAGTCGCACGAAGTCGTTCCCAGCGTCGACGTACCATCGCGGCAGCGTCTCCCGACGGCGTGCCGACCATGTCGCCCTTGGTGACGGTCGTGACGGCGTCGCCCTCGGCGGCCCGCGGACGCGACCGCATGGCCGTTCGCAGCGCAGTGCCTGCGCTCGGTGCGGGCGCCGCCCACGCAGAGAAGCGCCCGTACGCCGTGACGAGCGTCAATGCGTACCGGGTCTCGACGTCGGTGATCGACGGCCAGGGAACGTCGATCGTCCGTGTGACGTTGACGAGGCGCACGCCACCGTTGGAGACCACGACTCGCGGACGCCAGTAGATGGCCCAGCACGACGACGCGAACAGCAGCACCCACGGCAACGTCAGCAGGGCGTCCGTGAGGCCGCTCGTCGCGAACACGAACACCACGACGACGACGCCCAGCACGGCAACGACCAACGTGAGGCCACGGCCGAATGCCGGGCGGAACTCCTCCTCCACGACATCATGTTGCCAGAGCCGCACGTCGGCGCCGGCTTCTCCGTCACCGGGGTATCCACGATCCTTGAACAGGCGGGGGGCCGACATGGCTGACGCGGGCAAGCGCAAAGAGGTCGCGGCAATCCGCAACCTGAACGTCGACTTCTGGGTCAACGGCGAGTGGTATCCCGCGGTCATCGACGCCTCGTTCGACGTCAGCGGTGGCCGAACGATGGCGATCGTGGGTGAGTCGGGGTCCGGCAAGTCGACCATTGCACTGGCGATGATGGGCCTGCTGCCGGCGAACGCGGACGTGCGTGGTTCGATTCGGGTGGACGAGCAGGAGATCGTCGGACTCGACAAGCGCACCTTGCGTTCGATTCGTGGACGACACGTCTCGATGATCTTCCAGGAGCCGATGACCGCGTTGAATCCGGTGTACACCATCGGGTTCCAGATCGCCGAGATGCTGCGCAGTCACCTGTCGATGTCGCCGCGCAGTGCTCGCGAGCGAGCCATCGCGCTGCTCGAACTGGTCGAGATCCCAGAACCGCAACGCCGTGTCGACAGCTACCCGCACGAGTTGTCGGGCGGTCAGCGTCAACGCGCCATGATCGCGCAGGCGCTCGCATGCGATCCGGGGCTGCTCATCGCCGACGAACCGACGACGGCCCTGGACGTCACGGTGCAAGCCGAGATCCTCAAGCTGCTGCGAGAGCTCCGCGACCGCATCGATGCGGGCATCGTGCTGATCACCCACGACATGGGTGTCGTCGCCGATCTCGCCGACGACGTGATCGTGATGCAACGGGGTCGGATCGTCGAAGCCGGTTCCGTCCGCCACGTCTACAACAATCCCGTCGACAGCTACACCCAGTCGCTGCTCGCCGCGGTGCCCCACCTCGGCGCCGTCCGTGAACGCGAGAACGTGGTCGTCACGGAGCCGGTGCCTCCTGCGACCGCTTGCCGACGACGGGTTGGCGCCGGCGACCGACGCGGCGGAACCGTCGGACATCATCGACCTCCGCAACGTTGCCATCGAGTATCCGAAGCGGGGTCGGACACCGGCATTCCGGGCGATCAACGGGGTGTCGCTGTCGCTCGGACGCGGCGAGGTCGTCGGCCTCGTCGGCGAGTCGGGCTCCGGAAAGACCACGATCGGACGGGCCATCGTCGGTCTGCTGCCGTTCGTCGAGGGTGAGGCGCACGTCCTCGGCCACGACATGGTCGGCATCAACCGACACGACCTCGGTGCGGTGCGCCGTGACGTGAGCTTCGTGTTCCAGGATCCGGGTTCATCGCTCAATCCGCGTCTGCCCATCGGTGAGTCGATCGGTGAACCGCTGCGTCTGGCCAAGGTCGCCAAGGGTGCCGCGCTCGACGCCCGGGTCGAAGCACTCCTCGACCAGGTCGAACTCTCGCGCGACCTGCGCAATCGCTACCCGCACGAACTGAGCGGAGGGCAACGCCAACGCGTCGGCATCGCTCGGGCGCTCGCGCTCGGACCCAAGTTGCTCATTGCGGACGAACCGACGTCGGCGCTCGACGTGTCCGTCCAGGCCAGGGTGCTCGAGTTGTTCCAGGAACTGCAGCGTGAGATCGGCTTCGCGTGTCTCTTCATCTCGCATGACCTTGCCGTGGTCGAGATCCTGGCGGAACGGATCACGGTGCTCAAGGCGGGCGAGGTCGTCGAACACGGCTCGCGCGATCAGATTCTCCATGATCCACAGGAGTTCTACACGCAGCGCCTGATCGCCGCGGTGCCCGTACCCGATCCCGACGATCAGCAGCAGCGTCGGGAGTACCGCGACCGCCTGCTCGACGAGGAATCGATCGTTTCGTGACCGAAACCCCGCCTGCGAGTCGGTGACGCCGGCCCGGCGAAGGGCGGCACTGTTGCTCGGTCACCGGCGATGCTAGTTTGCCTCGATCTTCGATTCGCAGGGAGGGGATCGAAGATTCGGTCACGGCTCAACGCCGGTCAGGCGATTCCCGTGCCGTCCACCTCCCGCTAGCCAACCAATTCAGGAGGACACGTGAACACAGCACGACGAGGACGCAAGTACCTTGCCGTCGCTGCTGCCTCTGCCGTCTTGTTCGCTGCCTGTGGCAGCGACAGCGACAGTAGTGAGAGCACCGACGGAGCAGAGACCGAGAGCACGACTGCCGAGACCGAGGAGACGGTCGCGGAGGAGGCGACCGAGGACACCACCGGGGAGGAGGCCGAGGGGGGAGCCGGAGGAGGGCAGTTCATCGACCTCGGAACATTCGTCGGCGATCCGCCCGAACACCTCGATCCGGCATTGAACAGCACGCTCGACGCCTATCAGGTCATCAACGCGCTCTACGACGGTCTGACCGAGATCGACTTCAGCGATCCTGCCAGCCCGCAGGTCGTCCCGTTGGTCGCCGAGACGGTGGAGCCGAACGAGGACGGCAGCGTCTGGACGTTCACGATCAAGGAGGGCGCGCAGTTCAGCGACGGTTCCGAGATCAACGCCACCACCTTCCAGAAGTCCTGGGAGCGCGCCGCCGACCTCGCCGGTGACTACAGCTATCTGATGACGTTCATCGACGGCGGCGCCGAGCGCCTCGCCGGCGAGGCCGACACGATCAGCGGAATCGCGGCCGACGACGCCACGCGGACCCTCACGGTCACGCTCGACGCGCCGTACTCGAACTTCGACGCGGTCGCCGGCTTCCAGCTGTTCTTCCCGGTTCCCGACGCCGCCATCGAGGCGGGCGCCGACTGGGAGAACGGTGTGATGTTCGGCAACGGTCCGTACGACCTCGAGGCGGCACGCACCGACGAAGAGATCGTGCTCATCCGCAACGAGAACTGGCAGGGTGACTTCAACGGCGACACGTGGGACGATCGTCTCGACGCCATCGTCTTCCGCACCCAGACCGACCCCGACACGGGATACAACGCGTTCGAGGCCGGCGAGGGCGACAACGCGAACATCCCGCCCGGCCGAGTCGCTGACGCCGAAGCCACCTGGGGCACGACGCTCGACGTCAACATCCTCGGCTCGTACCACTTCGTGATCAACGACCGCGACGAGCGCATCGGCGGCGACGCCAACCTCAAGCTCCGTCAGGCCATCTCGGCGGCGATCGACCGCGCCGAGATCAACGCTGCGGTCTACAACGACAGCCGCACGCTGTCGACGGGCATCGTTCCTCCGGGCATCCCCGGATTCAAGGAGGACATCTGCCAGTACTGCACGTACGACCCCGAAGCAGCCCAGACGTTGTTCGACGAGTGGGTCGCCGAAGGCGGAGTGCAGGACGGGCCGCTCCCGATCCAGTTCAACGCTGACGCCGGCCATGAGCCCGTCGTGCAGATCATCATCGACAACCTCGCCGCCATCGGCATCCAGGCAGAGGCACAGCCGTTCCCGTCGGAGACCTACTTCTCCGAGCTGGCCGCCGGTGCCTGCGTGGTGTGCCGTGCGGGTTGGTTCGCCGACTACCCGACGTACGACAACTTCATGTTCGACCTGTTCCACAGCAGCGCCCTCGACGGCAACAACTATGGATTCGTCAACGAGGAGTTCGACGCACTGGTCGACGAGGCGAAGCAGACCACCGACAAGGCCGCGCAGGCCGAGCTGTTCCAGCAGGCCGAGGACATCCTGTTGAACCAGCAGACGATGGCCATTCCGATCAACTGGTACCGGGGCGACTACGCCTACGACCAGGAGCGGGTGGGCAACTTCACGCAGACCCCGCAGGGCCTCATCCTGTGGGAGCAGGTCACTCTGTCCGAGTGAGCTGAACCGTCCGGCCGAGGTGGGTGCCCCGTCGTTGCACGACGGCGGGGCACCGCCTCGTCCGGTACGCGCGCGCCAGTCAGATCTCCATGACCAGCTACATCATTCGCCGACTGCTGTTGATCATCCCGACGGTCTTCATCGCGGTTTCGTTTCTCTTCTTCTTGTTCTACGCGCTTCCGGGCGACCCGGCGACGTTGATCGCCGGTGGCGCCGACCGCAACCCGAACCCCATTCAGATCGAGCAGATCACCGAGCAGTACGGCCTCGATGATCCGATCCTCGTCCAGTTCTTCAACTACTGGAAGGACGTGCTGTCGGGTGATCTCGGCGAGTCGTACCAACGTGGCCAGAGCGTCAACAGCATTCTGGCCGACAAGGCGCCGAACAGTATCCGCCTCGGCGTGTGGGCCTTCATCATCGAAGTGACCATCGGCATCTCCATCGGTCTCTACTCGGCGATCCGCCGCTATTCGTTCGCCGACAAGCTGACGACCGTGGGCACGGCCGCGCTCTCGGCGATTCCGGTGTTCGTCCTCGGATTCATCCTCCAGTACGCGTTCGCCGTCTATCCCAACAAGAACGACTGGCCCGAGTGGGCCCGACTGCGAACGTCCGGCATCGCCGCACCGCGCACGGAAGAGGAGTGGTTTCTCTTCTTCATTCCCGTCGGCCCCGACCAGTGGCGGTATCTGGTGCTGCCTGCCATCACGCTGGCCAGCGTGTCGACGGCACTTGCCGCGCGCATGATGCGAGGTTCGATGCTGGAAACGCTGGGTGCCGACTACATGCGCACGGCCAAGGCCAAAGGCCTCAGCGAACGCAGGATCGTCGTCGGACACGGGTTGCGGAACGCGATGCTGCCGGTGGTCACCCTTCTCGGCCTCGACCTCGGAGCAACGATCGGTGCCGCAGTGTTGACCGAGACCGTGTTCTCCTGGCCGGGTCTGGGATCGACGATTGCGGAGGCGGTGACCGACCGCGACCTGCCGGTGGTGCTCGGACTGACCCTGGCGGTCGTCGTCGTGTACTCCTTGGTCAACCTCATCGTCGACGTGTCGTACGCGTGGTTCGATCCGCGCGTCCGCCTCGGCGGGGGCGAGGACACATGACCTTCGCTCCCGATCACATCGAGGACATCCCGACGACGTCGCAGAGCTTGTCGTTGTGGTCCGACGTCTGGCAGCGGTTTCGCGCCAACAAGCTGGCGGTGGTCGGGATGGTCTTCGTCATCCTGTTGATCCTCGTCGCGGTCCTCGCCGACGTCATCGCTCCGTACAGCATCACCGAGCGTTCGTCGGAATTCCGCACCGGGCCGTCGAGCGACCACTGGTTCGGTACCGACATCATCGGTCGTGACGTGTTCAGCCGTGTCGTGTACGGCAGCCGGGTGTCGCTGCGCATCGGCATCATCTCCACCTTCATCGCCATGATCATCGGCGTGTTCGTCGGGGCCTTCGCCGGCTACGTGGGTCGTTGGCCCGGCTCGCTCGTCATGCGGATCACCGACATCTTCCTGGCGATCCCCTACATCGTCTTGGCGATCGGCATTGCCACCGTGTTCGGCCGCAGCGAGAACTCCGTCATCATCGTGCTCGGGGTCACCGGCTGGTTGGGCATCAGCCGCATCGTGCGGGCGAGTTTCATGCAGCTGTCACGTGTCGAGTACGTCGAGGCTGCCCGGGCGCTCGGCTTCAAGGGACGACGGATCATGTTCGGCCACATCCTGCCGAACGCGTTGCAGCCCATCATCGTGTACGGAACGATCGCGATCGGTTCGGCGATCCTGGCGGAGGCGGCGCTGTCGTTCCTGCAGGTCGGCCCGCAGGACCCGACACCGGCGTGGGGGCTCATGGTCGCACAGGGCAAGGGTGACCTGGCCAACGCACCGCACCTGGTGTTCTTTCCGGGCGCGGCGATTGCGTTGACCGTGCTCGCCTTCGTCCTCGTCGGCGATGGCCTGCGCGACGCTCTCGATCCGAAACTGAAGTCGCGATGAGTCGCGCCTTCAAAGAGGTGCTCCTCTCGGTCAAGGGTCTGGTTGCCGGGTTCGACACCGGCGAGGGGCGCGTTCGGCGCCGTCGACGACGTCTCCTTCGACATCCACCGCGGCGAGGTGTTCTCGATCGTCGGCGAGTCCGGGTCGGGCAAGTCGGTCACGGCGATGACGATTCTCGGGCTGCTGCCGACGGTGAAGGTCGAACACGGCGAAATCCTGTGGAAGGGACGGGATCTGCTCCAGGTCAGCGAGGCCGAGATGCGTCAGATCCGCGGCGCGGAGATCGCGATGATCTTCCAGGACCCGCTGACAGCACTGAACCCGGTGCACACCGTGGGCCAACAGGTCGCCGAGATGGCCCGAATCCATCTCGGCCTCAACAAGAAACAAGCCTTGAGTCGTGCGGTCGAGATGCTCGACCTCGTCGGCATCCCCGAGGCCGAGCAAGCGCGCAAGCATGCATCCGCACGAGTTCTCGGGCGGGATGCGCCAGCGGGCGATGATTGCCATGGCGATCATGTGTGATCCGGATCTGCTGATCGCCGACGAGCCGACCACCGCGCTCGACGTCACCGTCCAGGCCCAGGTCCTCGAGGTGCTGCTCGAGATCAAGGACAGCATCGACTCCGCGATCATGCTGATCACCCACGATCTCGGTGTCGTGGCAGGGCTGTCGGACAACGTCATGGTCATGTACGCCGGGCGCCAGGCCGAGCTCGGCAGCGTCGATGAGGTCTTCTACGAGTCGGCGCATCCGTACACCGTCGGACTGTTGAAGAGCATCCCTGATCTCGAGGGCTCGTTCGATCAGCCGCTCGAGCCGATCCTCGGGTCGCCGCCGTCGCTGATCAGCCGTCCCACAGGGTGCCCGTTCCACCCTCGCTGCAAGATGGCGCGGGTGCCGGGACGGTGCGATTCCGAAGTTCCCGAGTTGCTGCGGATCGGAGGCGGGGCCCACGTGTCGGCGTGCCACTTCGCCGACGACATGCGAGGTCTGCAGTGACCGCCCCGATCCTGAAAGCGACGAACCTGGTCAAGGAGTTTCCCGTCAAGGGTGGCGTGTTCGCCCGGACCGTGGCGAAGGTGTCCGCCGTCGACGGGGTCGACATCTCGCTCGAGCCCTCCGAGACGCTCGGCCTCGTCGGCGAGTCCGGCTGTGGCAAGTCGACGACCGGTCGCCTGCTGCTCCACCTGATTCGGCCGACGTCCGGCACGGTGGAGTTCGACGGCGCCGATCTCGACTCGCTCAGCAGCGCCGAGATGCTCCTGGTGCGTCGCAAGTTGCAGATCGTGTTCCAGGATCCATATGCCTCGCTGAACCCACGGCGCACAGTCGGCGAAACGCTCAGCGAGCCGCTCGCCGTCCACCTCGGGATGAAGAAGTCGGAGAGCTCGGCCAAGGTCCGCGACCTGCTGTCGACCGTCGGGCTGTCACCCGAGCACGCGAACCGCTATCCGCACGAGTTCTCGGGCGGGCAACGCCAGCGTGTCGGAATCGCCCGTGCGCTCGCGCTCGATCCGCAGGTGATCGTGCTCGACGAACCCGTGTCGGCGCTCGACGTGTCGATTCAGGCCGGTGTCATCAACCTGCTCCAGCGGCTGCAGGACGAGTTGGGCATCGCGTACGTGTTCATTGCCCACGATCTGTCGGTGGTCCGACACATCTCCGACCGGGTCGCGGTGATGTACCTCGGCCACATCGTCGAGCAGGGCAGCCGCCTCCACATCTACGACGAACCCAAGCATCCCTACACCAGAGCGCTGATCTCCGCCGTGCCCGTCGCCGACCCGCGGCGTGAGCGTGCACGCCAACGGATCATCCTCGAGGGCGATGTGCCGAGTCCGGTCGATCCGCCCTCGGGATGCCGGTTCCGCACGCGGTGCTGGAAGGCGACGGAACTGTGCGCGGAGGTCGATCCGCCGTTGGTCGACCACGGTGGGGGCCATCTGGTGGCCTGCCATCATCCCGACTGACTCGATGACCCGGTGAGCCTTCGGGCAGATAGGATTGCCGACCGTGCGCGACGTCATGCTCTACATCACTCTGACCCTGAACGTGGTCTCGATGGGCGCCCTGATCGCAGGCATCCTGATGCACAGCGGCCGTGGCGGTGGCTTGTCGGACATGTTCGGTGGCGGCGGTGGAGCTGCGCTCGGGTCGACTGCGGCCGAGCGCAACCTGAACCGGATCACGTTCGTGTTCGCATTGATCTGGCTGTTCACGGTGATGGCGCTTCCATTCCTCTACGAGTAGTCGTCAGGAATTGGTGGCGCTGCACGAACAGCGAGATAGGGTCACAGACCCAAACCACGTCGGAGTGGCGGAATGGCAGACGCGCTAGCTTGAGGTGCTAGTGCCCTACTAATGGGCGTGGGGGTTCAAGTCCCCCCTCCGACACGAAATGACCAGGGCATACGCCCTGGTCATTGCCGTTTTCCGCGAGCGAACGAAGTCTGTCGGAGCCCCGCCTCTGGTGAGTGCGGATCCTGGGTGTCATCGTTCGATATCGACAGGGAGGGCGATGTGACCGGGCCTCCGACCGCTTCGATGCCGGTCGAGTACCTCACGCCGCTCATCGAGGCCCGGGCCGTCGCGGTCCAGTCGACACTCGCCGAGCGCGGGCAACACCGAGCACCGTCGATTCCGGATCTGCTGATCGCAGCGACGGCGGAGCTCGCCGAACTCACCGAGGCGCACCTCGTTTCGAGTCTCCCCAACCAACTCCCCGGTTCTCGTGAACCAGTTGCGGGATAGTTGCGCATCGAGATCACGAGTTGGGCCGGCGGTCACGCGGTGTCGTCCCACCAGTGGAGGTCGAGCTGCTCACCCGACAGGGTCTTGCCGAACTGCAGGGGCAGACGCTCGAGCCGATCCACGGGCTGACCCCGGGTTTGCCCCGGGCCTCCAGACACCGTGGTTCACGAGTTGGGTGATCGTGGGCCCACCGGCACTCGACCGAGCGTTGTGGATAGCCGGTCGGGCCGGACGTCGGCGTGTACGGTCGGGTCGGCATGGGGTCGAACGACGTCTTCATCTCTTACCGCCGCGGAGCAGGATGGCAGATGGCGCAGCTCATGTGGCAGGAACTCGAGCGGCAGCGCGTCGACGCCTTCTACGACGTCGAGGACATCCGGGTGGGACGCATCGCCGACGTCATCGACCGGCAGCTCACCGCGCTGTCCCTACTTCATGCCGATCCTCACCTACGGAACGCTCGACCGCTGCGCGGATCCTGACGACTGGGTGCGCCGCGAGATCCAACGGGCCATCGAAACCGGGCGCCAGATCCTGCCCATCGCCACACCGGGGTTCGATGCGGCCGACATCGACCAGTACCTGCCGCCCGACGTGGCCCTCGAGTTCTCGGCGTGGAAGCGCATCGAGGTCTCACAGGACAACTTCCGCCATGTCTGCACCGAGCTGGCTGCGCTCTACCTCGTGCCGATCGACATCGAGAGCCCGGCGGCACACGCCGAGAACGAATCGGCGCTGATGGACCGCGACAGCGTGATCCTCGACGACATCCGCGCCCAGCACCGAGCGGCACCGACCATCGGCACGTCCCAGGTCGGGGCCAACGAAGTCCTCGAGGAAGCATTGCGGCTCCACGACCAGGGACTGTTCGACGAGGCGCTGCCCGTGCTCGACCGCTCGATCGAGTTGGACGGGAGCAACCCGATCGCCTGGATGACCCGCGCCATCGTGCACGCGGAGAAGACCGATCCCGAGATCCGCTCGGCGGTGGCCGACCACGATCGAGCGTTCGAACTCGACCCCGGCGCCGGCCTGCTCATCGACTTCGCGAACCGCGAGATCCAACTCAAACCGACGCAACACTGGGGTCACGTCGTGCGCGCGCTCGCCTTCGCCCACCTCGACCAACCCGACGCGGCGCTCGCCGATCTCGACGCTGCCATCGAGATCGCCCCTGGCAGTTTCACCGCCTATTTCAACCGCGGGGTCGTCCGATCATCCGCCGGGGATGCCGACGGCGCGTCTGGCCGACTTCACCACCGCGGTGGCGTTGATGCCGGGCGAGGCCTGGCCGTTCGGCGCCCGGGGAGAGCAGCGCGCCGAGATGGGTGATCTGGCCGGGGCGATCGCCGACTTCACCCGGCAGATCGACCTCGAACCGAACGCCGAGAACTTCGTGGCGCGAGCCGACGTCTACGTCGATGCCGGTGACGTCGACGCGGCACTGGTCGATCTCGACACCGCGATCGAACTCGACCCGGACTGCGTGTGGGCCTTCCTGCTTCGCGGCTTCGTTCGTGAGGGACTCGGCGACACCGACGGCGCGATCAGCGACCTGCAGCGAGCACGCGAGCTCGATCCGGAGGACGAGCGCATCCGCGACGCCCTGGCCGACCTCGGCGCCGATTGACGTCGAGGCGAACGGTCCGCCGTTCTCGTGAACCAGTTGCGGACTAGTTGCGCAACTGGTTCACGAGTTCGGGTTGCGGCTGGCCGGCGGTCACGCGGTGTCGTCCCACCAGTCGAGGACTCGGAGAGCCCTGAGGGTGTTCCAGCGGCTCGGCGCGCCGATGTCGGGCTCGATGTGGAAGTGAACGCGTCCAGGGTGGATCGCGTCGAGCAGCCATCGGCCATCGGGCTGCCGCTTCGATCGCACCACGTCGATGGCTTCCGCGAGCCGGGGATCGGGTGCTGCGCCGGCGATTCGGAAGTAGTCGAGCGCGCGCAGCACGTCGTAGTGCCAGTAGTACGGGAACACGAACTCGAGGTACCGGGGTTCGACGATCTCGCCGGTGCTCTTGCGCCGGAACAGCCGGCGTTCGAGGAGGTACTCCTCGCCGCTGCGCCGGGCGGCGCGCACATCGTCGGTTCCCCCGGTCGCGCGCTCGTACTCGAGGAGGCCGTCGAGCACGTTGATCGTCGTGTCGAACGACGTGCGGACCGAGCCGTTCTCCGCTTCACAGTTCCACCCGCCGTCGTCGAGCCGCTCGCCGAGGAGCCGTTCGACGATCGGTGTGACGTCGACGCCGAAGTACGCCCCGGTTGCAGCCGTTCGACCGTTGATGCACGGTTCGACCTCACCGTCGAAGTAGCGCTGCCCGTCGTGCTCCCAGCGGCCGTGGTCGGCGACGAGTGCGACCGAACGCCGTGCCGACTCCGAGCCCGGTTCGAGCCCGAGGAGCTGCAGGGTCTGCAGCGAGTGCATCGTCGCCGTCCAGGGTTGGCCCGGCTCACCGCCGCGGTATGACGCCGGGAAGCACGCGCCTCCCGCCCACAATCCGTCACGACCCTCGGCCGCGAGCAGGCGTGCGCCCCAGCCCTCGTGTTCGACCCTGGCTCGCTCGGCGGCGACCTCGTCGGCCGGCGCGTCCAGCAGATCCCTCATCACCTGCCAGCGGATCGCCGGGTCGCCGTCGAGCAACCACTCGATCATCGACTGATCGACGTCGACACCGCGGGTCATGGTGCTGCCTCAGCCACCCGGTCGACGAACCGGGCGTGCTTGCCCACGTGCGATCCGGTCGGGCGCTCCGACGCCCGCGATGTCGTGGAGGATCCGTGCCAGTTCACCCTGTCGGGTGATCATCGGCCAGTGGCCGGACTCGATGTCGACGAACGAGACGTGCTCGGCGCGCTCCAACTCCGGGATCTCGCCGTCGCGGATCCACTCACGTGCCTGGTCGGGCGTGTACTCGGGGCAGACGAGCACGACCGGCACGCCGAACCGTTCGTCGTCGGTGAGTACGACGGTGGCCTGTGCGACGCCGGCCGGTACCGGAACCGCAATCGACTCGAACCGGGCGCGCGCATCGGCGTCGAGGTCGTCGCTGTCGGGCCCGTCGAAGGGATCCCATCCGGGGAAGGCCATCGTCCCGTCAACGATGTCGAAGAAGTCCGCGTAGTTCGAGCCGTCGCTGTTCGGGAACCCTCCCACCATCACGACGCCGGAGATCGAGGTGGGGCGTCGGTCGGCGACCAGCCACGCCAACGTCGACGCCGCGGAGTGTCCGACGACCACCGGGTCGGTGGTGGAATCCACGACGGCGAGCACGGCCGCCAACTGATCGTCGAGCGTCGCAGTAGCGGATCCGTCGTCCACCCCGGGGAGCATGACGGGTAGAGCACGATGACCCAGTGCGTCCAATTCGGTGGCCACGCCGGCCCACACCGACGCCGGCAGCCAGAGACCGGCGATGAGCACGATGTCCATGCCACCAATGTAGAACGGCATTCGAACGAGTCAATCCGTCTGGTTCCGGCACCCTGCAGATCCGACCCTCGAGCACAGCACCTCGAGGGCAGGTCGGTGCCCCTACACTCCGAAAATGACTCCTGACAGCGGTGAGGTCGAGCCAGGCGCGCTCGACGACCCGGAGGCCGAGACCAGCACGCGTCGTGAGGGTATGTCGATCGTCGCCTTCGGCGGCCTGGCATCACTCGCCGCGGGCGCCGTCCATGCATCAGCCGCAGGTATCCACGCGGAGCATCCCCAGCTGTCGCGGATCTTCATCGTGGCTGCCGTCCTCCAGATCGGCGTCGGCGTCTGGGCACTGGTTCGTCCCACACGTCGCGCTGCTTGGGGCGTGGTTGCAGTCAACGCCGCCGCGGTGGCCGGATGGCTTGCCACGCGGTTGTTCGGGATCTCGTGGATCGACGGTCTCGAAGTTCGAGAGGCGGCCCAGTTCGCCGACACTGCGTGTGCCGCGCTCGGACTGCTGGCCATCGTCGCCGCCAACGCGGGTGCACTCCTCCCGGCGGAGAAGCAGCGCAGGACGTGGCTGATCGCACCGACCGTCCTGATCTGCGCCGCCACCGTGTGGACGATGATGGCCGCGAGCACCCACGTCCACTCGCACACCGAGGGCGATCATGCAACCGAGGCGGCCGGGGCCGAACACGCCCACGACGACAGCCATGACGACAGCCCCGCGGCAGAGGTCGGCGGTGTGGCGGATGCGTCGGGCGTGACCGACGACTCCGTCGCGCATGCGCACGACGATGCCCATGCAACGACCGAGGAGGCGACCACCGGCGATCACCCCCACAGCGCCGCTGCGGCACCGGCCGCTCTGGCCTGGCCTCGCCCGTGGGATCCGACCGACCCGATCGACGTCTCCGGCGTGGACGGGGTCAGCGCGGCGCAGGAACTCCGAGCCGTGGCACTGATCGAAGACACGTTGCGCGAGCTGCCGAAGTACGCCGATCCGGCCGATGCCGTGGCCGCCGGCTACGCCTCGATCGGCGACGCCGGTACGGGCACCGAGCACTACATCAAGTCCGACCTCATCGGAGACGACGTCCTGCTCGACCCCACTGCCCCCGAGTCGCTCGTGTACGCCGTGAACGGCGACCAGCGCACGTTGGCGGGAGCGATGTACATCGCGAGCCCGCGACCCGCCGACGACCCCACGCTCACCGACTGGGCCGGTCCGCTGATGACGTGGCACAAACACGACAACCTGTGCTGGTCGACCGGTGCCGACGGCACGTCGAAGGTGGTCGGCGTCATCGACGCGAACGGGAACTGTGCGAACGGTGTGCGAGCCGGCGGCGAGAGCCCGATGGTGCACGTCTGGATCACACCGCATCCCTGCGGTGTCTTCGCCGCCCTCGAGGGAATCGGCGCCGGCACCGCAGCGGTGTCGGAGGAGCAGCGCGTCGACATGTGCGGCGCCGGCCACGATCACGGTGCCGGTACGGCAGCGACCAGTGCGCCGAAACCGTACGACCCCACGATGCCGATCGATCTCAGCGGCACGCCCGGCGTGACGCCCCAGCAGCAGGCAGCTGCCGAGAACCTGATCGCGACCACGCTGGTTCGGCTCCCGATGTGGAGCGACTACAAGGTGGCCGAGGCCTTCGGCTTTCGCAGCATCGGCGACGCCGGGACCGGTCACGAGCATTTCATCCAGTGGGATTGGATCAACGACGACGTGATCCTCGACCCCGACCGACCGGAGAGTCTGGTGTTCGAGCCCCAACCGGATGGTTCGAAGAAACTCGTCAGCGCGATGTACATGCTGCCCGGGAACGTCGCCCTGGAAGACGTGCCCGACATCGGCGGCGCCCTGATGCAGTGGCACATCCACGACAACCTCTGTTTCACGAACGACCCGGTGCAGCCTCGCGTCGCCGGGCAGACGAGCCCTGACGGCAGTTGCCCCAACGGCCTGGTGAAGAAGGAGCCGGCTCCGATGATCCACGTCTGGATCACACCGCACGAGTGCGGACCGTTCGCAGCGCTCGAAGGCGTGGGCGCAGGCCAGATCGTGGCAGGTGAGGAACGCCTCTGCGACCACCAACATGGTGGCGGTCTCTGATCGGTCACTTCGCGCGCAGCCCGAGCCGTCGCCGATCACCTCGACGGGCTACGGCACGGCATTCTCGGCCGCTACGAAGGCCTCCCACGCCACCCAGTCGGTGTGGATCCGGTCGAATGTGGCCGGGTCGCGGGAGGCCAGCTTCTCGCAGAAGCCGCGGAGACCGATGTCCGATTCGCCGACGTCGGTCCACGTACGCTGCCACTCCGGGTCGCCACCGTAGATCGCGAACTTCGCGCTCTCGACGCAGTCGTCGACCTTGGCGTGCACCTCTGGATCGACGATGGCGAGGGCATCGAGCTCGTCGGAGATGCCACCACCGAGAATCGGATTGGCGCCTCCGGCGTGGGAGCCGGGCTTGACCGCGCATCCGACCGAGAGCAGCAGGAGTGAACCGACGAGGACGCCGACGCGCAGGTCCGGCATCCGTTGCCGTGCACTCACGGCCGACCATCGCAACAGATCATCGACTCAGTCATCGGCACCACGATCCGACGACGTGAGGCCCGATTCGACGCGCCGTCGAACGGTCGACAACCGACTTCAGCTCGATGCAGCGAGCCTCAGAAGCGGCCACCATCGACGAGGAACTGCTGCGCCGTGCATGCGGCGCCGTCGTCGGCGGCGAGGAACAGCACCATCTGGGCGAACTCGACGGGAGTGATGCGGCGCTTGAGTGCCTGGTCGCGCAGCGTGCCCGCCTCGCCTTCGGGTGACCACCACTTGGTGAGTTGGCGTTCGGTGGCCACCCATCCGGGCATGCACCGTATTGACACGAACGTTGTCGGGCCCGAACGTCCTCGCCATCGTGCGCGTGATGCCCTCGACACCCGACTTGGCGATCGCGTAGCCCGGGAAGAAGTCCTCCTGCATCATGTAGCTGCTCGACCCGATGTTGATGATCGAGCCGTTCTGCGCGGCGATCATGCCGGGCGCCACGGCCTGGATGGCGAAGAAGTAGTGCCGGAGATTGGTGTTGAGGCGATCGTTCCAGTACTCGACGGTCATGTCCCGCCAATCGTGCCGATCGTCGCTCGCTGCGTTGTTGACGAGCACGGTGATCCCGCCGAGGTCGACCTGGGCCTGCGCGATCGCTGCCCGCAATGCCTCGATGTCGACGAGATCGACCTCGTAGAAGCGCGGCGTGTGCCGTGGCCCGCTCTGACGGCACCGCTCGACGGTCTCGGCGCCCCTGGTCGCGTTGATGTCGACGAATGCGACCTTGGAACCCTGCAGGACGAACTGCTCGACGAGTGCGGCGCCGATGCCGTCGGCCCCACCGGTGACGAGGACGGTCCGGTCGACCAGCGACGGGTAGGACGCGTACTTGGTGGGAGGGAGTTCGGTCGGATCGGTCATGTCGTTCCCTTTCGTGGTCAGAAGTCGTAGAGCGCGGCCGGATTGTCGACCAGCACCCGACGGCGGAGCTCATCGGTCGGTAACCAACGATCGCGCAGCGCGACCAGTTCGGCCGCAGTCGGTGGTGTCGATTGTCCCGGATGCGGCCAGTTGCTCGCCCACACCAGGCGGTCGGGCGCCCGGGACACGAGGACGTCGACGAGCCGGGTGACGTCGTCGAAACGCGGTGGCCCGACGTCCGACGATTCGTAGGGAGCCGACAGCTTCACGGTCGCGCCGTGATCGACGAGGGTCAGCAGGGCTGCGAACTCCGGAGAGTCGGGGTCCACCGTGGGCATGAATCGACCCACGTGATCGACCACCAGGCCCACGGGAAGGCGGAGCAGGCGATCCAGTCGGCCGGGGAGCTCCCGGCCGTTCAACTGCAGCTGGATGTGCCATCCGAACGGTGCGATGTCGGCGGCGACGGCCTCGAGCATCTCCCACGGGACGGCGCCACCGGGGAGCATGTGGAATCGCGCTCCGCGCACGCCGAGGTCCGTGAGCTGTGCGAGGTCTCCCGGCGGTACGTCCGCACCGATCGTCATCACCCCTCGCGCTGCGACACCGAACGTCGCCATCGCCTCGAGCTGGCAGGAGTTGTCGAGGCCGTACGTGGTGGGTTGCACGACGACGACGCGCTCGGTTCCCAGCGCGGTCTGAACACTGCGGTAGTCGTCGGGTGTCGCATCGCACGGACGTATCACCGCCCCGTGGGCAACCGGATGCCGGTGGTCGTAGAAGTGGATGTGCGTGTCGCAGGCCGACCGCATCACCGGCGAGTTCGATCCCACAGGGCGCGCAGGCGAGCGGCATGCTCGGCGTTCAACGATCGGGGCGGGATGTCACCGTCGAGCATCGCCGAGACCTGTTCGACGCTGCTCGCGGCCTGCGCGTCCGCGTTCTCCGGGGTCAGCCCGCCGAGATGCGGCGTCGCCACGACGCCCGGGAAGTGCCACCAACTCGGGGGAGGGGCGTTGATCGTCGCCGCGGCCGACGTCGAGTCCGAGCCCGCCGAGGTGACCGGAGCCGAGCGCCTCGGCCACCGCTGCATCGTCGAGCAACTCGCCGCGACTCACGTTGACGAGGATCGTTCCCCGTCGCATCAGTGCGAGCTCGGGCGCACCGATGAGGTTCTCGGTGTCGGGAGTCGCCGGCGCCAGGGGAAACACCACGTCGGCGGCGCGCAGCAGCTCCTCGAACCCGACGAACGTCACGCCGTCGGCCGGTCTGTCGGTGACGAACGGATCGTGAACCAGCACGTCCATGCCCATCGCCGTCAGGACGTCGGCCGAGATACGAACCGATCGACCCGTACCCGATGATGCCGGCGGTGCGGCCGCGCAGTTGCCGCCCGACCCGCTGTGGCGGCGAGCCGCCGTGCGCATAGTCCAGCGTCGAGACGCTGATGTTGCGGGCCACGTCGAGGAGCAGGCCAACGGCCAACTCGGCGGTCGACGCCACGAAGCTCTTGTCGGCTCTGGCGACCAGTACGCCGTTGGCCGACGCCGCATCGACATCGATCGTGCTCGTGTCGACCGCACATCGCAGGAAGGCAACCAGGTTCGGCAGCTGCTCGAAGAGAGCTGCGTCTCCCGGCGTCGATCGGTGGGCGACGATGACGTCGCAGTCCGCTGCCGCGTCGATCAGCTCGGCCGTCGTGAGGTCGCGTCCGGTCGGATTCAGCACGACCTCGGTGATCTCTGCGAGGTGGGGGAGCGCCCGGCCGTAGTACGCCTCGAGATCCTCGGCGTTGTGGGTGAGGAACACGCGCACGAGATCAACGCTAACTCGGCGAACGATGCGATGCGGCCGACCTACCAGCCGATCGCCTGACGTTCGCTCGGAGACGCGAACCTCGCCCTCGGGCCGTTCACGAGGAGAAGGCTTCAGCCAACTGTTCGTACGCGTGGTCGGGCATCGAGGTGTACAGCAGTTCGGCACCGGCGAACCGGCGGGCCTCGTCGGCGAGTGCAGCGACGTGTACGTGGTCGGCCAGGATCACCACGGTCGACGTGCCCGGCGCGACGGCATCGCGGAACCATTCCACCCATTCGTCGGGGATGCCGAGATCGACGATCTTCGCCGTGACCGCTCCGGTGGCAGCTCCGATCCCGAGACCGGCGACCCAGCCGACGGGGCCACCCACCAGGAGCCCGAGCAGGCTGGTCCACATGGCGCCCGTCAGGGCGGCGCGACCCGGTGTCGGATCCATCGTCTCGACCACCTTCACCGACCCCGAATCGTCCTTCGTGACCACGACGGCGTCCTGCAGCTCGAGTGAACCCGAGTCACGCAAGCCTCCCATCGCGAGGAGGAACTGCTGGGCCAGGACGAGCCGATCGAACGAGACACCGATGATCACGGGGGCGCCGGGATCGGACACCACTCGCGCCTCGGGTTCGACGCCGGCGCGCAGCGATGGGTCCGGGGGTTCGAACACCGGTCGGGAGTCGCCACCGTCCGGATCGTCGTGTGTCGTCATGCCATCAGTGTGCCAGCAGCTGCAGGTCGACGACGGTCTCCACACTCCGGGTCCGGTCGAGCATCGAAGTGCGAGCGCTTTGCATCCGGCGCTGATCGAGGGCGTACGATCGTCGGCTGTGATGAACGCATGACACCTCGAACCACATCTCCTCGCACGGCGTCGGGCACGGTGCCACGCACGGCACGCAAGGTGGTGCCACACCTCACCGTTGCCGAGCGCGTCGCTCGTGGCAAGGCCGCCCGCCAGGAGGTGCCGCGAACGAGTCATGCGTCGTTCTCGGCAGGGCCCGTGCGACCGGACCCGGTCGCTCTGCTCGAGGGCCAGGCGGCATCGCGTGTCGCCGAACTGGTGCCGATCCGGTACGGCCGGATGCTCGTGTCGCCGTTCACCTTCTACCGCGGTGCGGCGCTGATCATGGCGTCAGACCTCACGGGAATGGCCCGCTCGGGCCTGAACGTCCAGTTGTGCGGCGACGCGCACCTCATGAACTTCGGGGCGTTCGGTTCGCCCGAGCGGCGCATGGTGTTCGACATCAACGACTTCGACGAGACGGCACCGGGCCCGTTCGAATGGGATGTGAAGCGCCTGGCGGCGAGTTTCGCGATCGCCGGTCGTGACAACGGGTTCAACGAGAAGGAACGGCGTCGAGTCGCTGGTTGCCGTCGCCCAGGAGTACCGCACGTCGATGGCGACGTTCGCCGGGATGAACAACCTCGCCGTCTGGTACACGGTGCTCGACATCGATGCCTGGCTCACCAAGATGGGCAAGGACGTCCCGGCGAAGATGGTGAAGCGGGCGGAAGCCAACGTCGACGAAGGCGCGCACCACGCGACAGCCACCAGGCGTTCGCGAAACTCACCGAAGTCGTCGACGGACAGCCACGCATCATCAGCGACCCACCGCTCATCGAACCGATCGCCGAGCTCTTCGAGAGCGCAGATCACGAGCAGGTGCGCGCCGAGATCCACGAGATGTTCGTGCGATACCGCCAGACGTTGCAGAGCGATCGTCGACACCTGCTGGAGGAGTTCAGGATCGTCGATGTCGCCCGTAAGGTCGTCGGCGTCGGCAGTGTGGGTACGCGGGCGTGGATCGTCCTGCTGCTCGGCCGCGACGGCAACGATCCGTTGTTCCTCCAGGCGAAGGAGGCACAGACGTCGGTGCTGGAGTCGTTCTCCGGGAGGAAGTCCCGGGCGTCCAACGGCGAGCGAGTCGTCAAGGGGCAACACCTGATGCAGGCGTCGAGTGACATCTTCCTCGGGTGGACGTCCACGAGCGGCCTCGACGGTGTGAAACGTGACTACTACTTCCGACAGCTCCGTGACTGGAAGGGATCGGCTCTCGTCGAGACGATGGACCCGACCGCCCTCGAGATGTACGCGCGGATCTGCGGACGTGGCCTCGCTCGGGCGCACGCCCGATCGGGCGATCGCATCGCCATCTCCGCGTATCTCGGCAACAGTGCGACGTTCGACAACGCGATCGCCGAGTTCTCGGAGTTGTACGCCGACCAGAACGAGCGCCGACTACGCGGCGCTCGTCGAGGCCGAGGCCGGCGGTCGGGTCACGGTGCAGCGCGGTCTCTGAACTCCGTGCTCAGACGTCGATGCGGGCTCGGAACGCCCGCTCGGCAGCGGCAAGGGTCGCAAAGATGTGTTCCGGGCCGATCAGCTCGGTGAGCTCGTAGCGGTCGAGCTCGTCTCGGACCTCGGCCATGACTTCGGCGAACACGAGCGTCACACCGTTCGCCGCGAGGTTCGTGATGATCGATGCCAGCGATTCGGCACCGGACATGTCGATGTCGGGAATCGCGGCGGCGTAGACGCACACCCAGTCGGGTGGCTGGTCGGACGTGCCGAACGCGAGCAGCTCCGCGGTGAAGTGTTCGGCGTTCGCGTAATAGAGCGGTGCGGAGAATCGGTACACCACCAGGCCCGGCTCGGTCCGTGCGTCGGCTGTGACCGGGCCGGCCTTCCAGTCGCCGGCCTCGTCGCCGGTCGTCGGGGACATCACGGCGGTGGGCGGCCTGTACGACCGACGGAGGTGGTCGATGAGTGACAGCACGATGGCGATGACGATTCCCTGCAGCACCCCGACGAGCACGACCGTGGCTGCCGTGACGGTCGCGACGACGAACTCGTCGCGACGGAGCTTCCAGATGCGCTTCATCCCGGCGATGTCGACCAGCTCGATGCCGATCAGGAACACGACACTGGCGAGCACGGCCTCGGGCATGTACTGCAGTGGTGCCGTGAGCCAGAGCAGGACGACGGCGACGATGGCCACGGTGGTGACCGATGCGAGCTGACTCCTGCCGCCGGCGCCGTCGACCATCTGGGTCTTGGTCGGGCTGCCGTTGACCACGAACGTGCCGGTGAACGCTGCGCCGAGGTTGGCGGCACCGAGGCCCACGAGGTCGACGTTCTCGTCGAACCTGTCGCTGTACTTGGCGGCGTACGCCCTCGAGGTCGCTGCGCTCTGCGCGAGGATCAGCACGAAGATGGAGGCTGCGGTTCCCAGCAGTGTGGGAAGGTCGGATCGAGGCACCGAGGGGAAGCTGATGCTCGGGAGACCGCCGGGCACCGGTCCCAGCGTGGACACCCCGTGGGTCGCCAGGTTCCACTGCCAGCTGATGAACATCGATCCGATCACGGCGATGAGCGCTCCGGGGATCTTCGGCGAGATGGCCTTTCCGCCGAGGATCACCACGATCACGCCCGCCGAGACCGCCACGGTCGTCCAGCTGATGTCGGCGATGTTCTCGAGTGTGCTCCAGAGCTTGGCGATCGTGTTGTCGACCGTCCTGCCTTCGATCGTGACGCCGCTGCCCGTCGGGAGTCCGAGCATGCCTCCGACCTGGCCGCATGCGACCTGGATACCGACACCGGTCAGGAAGCCGATGAGCACCGTGCGCGACATGAAGTCGGCCAGGAACGCGAGGCCGACGAGACGGGCGATGATGAGCAGGCCGGCAGCGAGGAGCGCCACCATGCCGGCGAGCGCGACGTACTGATCGGACTTCGCGGTGGCGAGGCCGGCCAAGCCTGCCGCCAGGATCGCGGCCGTTGCGGAGTCCGCGCCGACGACGAGGTGCCGGGAGGAGCCCAACAGCGCGAACAGCAGCAGCGGGATCAGGATGGTGTAGAGCCCGGTGATCACCGGCATGCCGGCGATCGAGGTGTAGCCCATGACCTCCGGGATCGCGAGAGCGGCGAGCGTGACGCCGGCGATCACGTCGGTCGGTACGCCGCTGCGGTTCCACGGGAGAATCCCCTGCATCACCGCAACGGCGATCGGCTGGATCTGTGTGGTGGTTGCCACGGCCATCTGTCCTCCCGGTGTCGAGAAGGCGAACGATACGCCACACCGGCTCGGGGAATCGTCAACCAGATCGGGTGAGACGACGATGGCGAGGTGCGCTGCAACCCAGTGGTACGTTGCGCCGCAGGATGCTGAGCATGACGTTCGAGGGAACGATGGAGAACATCGTCCTCGTGTTCGAGGCCGTCGGTGTGGCGATCATCGCGATCGGCGGCGTCGTCGCGCTGATCAGTGGCATGCGCGACTTCGGCCACTTCGAGCGCTTCTTCGTCGACGTGCGGCGCGGCTTCGGCCGCCCGCTGATCCTCGGCCTCGAGGTGCTCGTGGCCGCCGACGTCATCAAGACCATCACGGTCGATCCGAGTCTCGAGAGCGTCAGCGTGCTGGGCATTCTCGTTGCCGTGCGGATCGCGCTCGAGTTTCTCGCTCGACATCGAGGTCGACGGCATGGTGCCGTGGCGCCGCGCGGCGATGCACGTCCCGCCCCGCGATGCCCAGTCCGACGACCGGATCGTCTGATCTCGACGCGGGCGCTCGCTGCCCGACGCCGACGACCGCCTCAGCCCTGCATCTTCACCATCATGTGGTCGAGCACGTGGGTGTGCTCGACCTGAGGGCTGAACAGGATCACCTCGGCGTCGTCGGTGACCCTGACACTGTGGCCGGGCGGCCAGTAGAAGAGGTCGCCGCCCGAGGGGGTCTCCTCGGAGCCGTCGGCGTACGTGACCACGACGGCACCGGAGATCACGTATCCCCAGTGGGGGGCTTGGCACATGTTGTCGGTGAGGCCGTCGAGGAGTGGAGCGATGTCGGTGCCCGTCGCGAGTGAGAAGTACTCGCCGGCGATGGTGCCGAACCCGGTGGGGTCACCGAAATCGGGCACCTGGCGAGCGGTGGCTCCCGGGACGGCGAACTTGACGGGGACGGATTCCTTGGCGATGCGCATGTGATGCTTCTTTCATCTCGTGTCTGGTGTGTGTCGGGTGTGCAGGGTGTTCGAGTCGACGGCGTGACAATCGATGTCACATCGGGACAACGGGTCGTTCAGAGCGTTCGGCCGCTGAACGCGACGAGCTGCTCGAGTGGCGAGGCGCCGGCCGGTGCCTCGGTGGCGGCGGCAAAGGTGTCACCGTCGCGCATGTCCGGCCCGAGGGCCGCCCGGGCGAACTCGTCGACCGCGGCGACGACGTCGGCGGGTGGGTCGTAGGCCAGCCCGGCGGCGGTGGCGATGTCCCAGCCGTGGACGAGGCCGTCGAATGCAACGAAACCGGCGAACACCGAGCCGGGGACCTGACCGAACGGCGCGTCGATCGTGCGATCCATCGCTCCCGGCGAGGTGGCGGCGTCGAGGAGATCGTTCATGGCGCGGCGGTAGTCGACCGTGGGGACCTGGCCTGCGGTGACCCGTGAAGCGGGGCTGCCCGAGGTCTCGCCACGGAAGGCGGGAACGAACGCGGCGGCGCCGCCCATCATGTGGTCGAGTACGCCGCTCACGTCGAAGTCGGCGCACGCGGTCGGTGCTGTGAGCTGGTCGGCGTGGAGCTGGTCGACGAGGTCGACGAGCATCGGGATGATGACGGCGAGTTGATCGGTGGGTTCCATGGGCTTCCTCTCGGTAGTGACCCGGCGGAATGCCGGACGACGGCTCGGCGCGACATTCGGTGTCACAATGGGACAATGGCCGGAACGTCTCGGGGAGAGCTGCCGACGCGAGCGCCCGTGCCGGCGAGCGACCCGTTCGCTCTCGTGCGGCAGGCCATCTCGGAACGCCGATGGACCGACGCGCTGGGTCTCCTCGACGATGACACCGTCGCCGGGTCGGCGATCGGCCTGGAGCTCCGGGCCGAGGCGGCGTACGGCGGCGGGGACCCCGAGGCGTCGGTCGATGCCTGGGAGGACCTGTACGAGCTGCATCTCGCTGCCGGTGACGAGATCCAGGCAGCGCGCGCCGCCGCGATGGTGGCGATGTACCTGATGATCGACACGGGTCTCGATGGCACCCATCCGTGGGTGGCTGCGCCGTGCCGAGCGGTTGATCGCCGAGGTCGGCGACACGCCGGTGCACGCGGTCGTCGCCATGGTGCGTACCTACGAGCGGCTGTGGTGCGGCGACATGGAAACGGCAGGCATCTGTGCTCGTACGTCGATCGAACTCGGACGACGGCACGGCATCGAGGCATCCGTCCTGATCGGGCGGGTCGCGTCGGCCCGACTGCTCATCTTCGAGGGTCACACCGACGAAGGCCTCGAGATCCTCGACGACGTGGCGTTGACCCTGATGTCGGGAGCGGTCGACGACATGACCTCGGGCATGGCCTACTGCGAACTGATCTGCGCGGTGCAGGGCCTGGCCATGTACGAGCGGGCGGGGGAGTGGACCCAGGCGATGGAGCACTGGCGCCACGACTCGGCGTTCGGCGGTTTCAGCGGTCGGTGTCGGGTGCACCGCGCGGAGATGTACCGGCTGACCGGCCCGTGTGATCGAGCCGAGGAGGAGGCGCTCGAGGCGTGCGAGGAACTCCGCCCGTGGATGCGACGAGAGTTCGGGTGGCCCCTGACCGAACTCGGCAACATCCGGCTGCGCAAGGGTGATCTCGCCGGCGCCGAGGAGGCCTTCCTCGCGGCCCACGCCAACTCGTGGATGCCACAGCCGGGCCTTGCGCTCCTGCGGCTCGCACAGGGAGACACCGACGGAGCCACCGCGTTGATCGCCGATGCGATCGAGCACCCCTTCGACATCCCGTCGAAGGAGCGTCCACCGTACGGTGGGCTTCGTCGTCGCGCCGCTGCTCGCCGCGCAGGTCGAGATCGCGTTCGCAACGGGCGATGTCGAGACTGCACGGCGTGCAGCCGACGAACTCAGCGAGATCGCGGCGACATACTCGAGTGCCGCGCTCGGTGCGGCTGCCTCGCTGGCGCAGGGTCGCGCCGCGCTCGCCGAGGGTGACGCCACACGATCGGTGGTCCACTGCGAACGGGCCGCAGCGGCCTGGATCGAGATCGGCGCCCCGTACGAGGCCGCCGAGGCCAGGATGGTGCTCGGGGAGGCGCGCCGGGCGACCGGGAACACCGCGGGTGCAGCGCTGGAGTGGCAGGCGGCACGGCAGTTGTTCGAGGAATTCGGTGCCGAGCTGCGTGCACGGGAAGCCGAACGCGCGCTGGAACGATCGGACCCGCGCGGCCGTCGCCGGCACCTCGCGCGACCTCGGCGTGTGTCTTCCGCTGCGACGGTGACACCCGCACGGTTCGCTTCGACGGAACCACCGTCCTGCTCCACGACCTGTTGGGATTCCGGTACCTGGAACGTCTGCTGGCCGAACCGAACCGGGAGTTCCACGTGCTCGACCTCGTCGCCGTGGAGCGGGGTTCCCTCCCGACCGTGCGTCACGAGCCGGGAAGCGACGACGGGTTGACGATCACCGACGGGGGCCATGCGGGCCTCCACCTCGACGAGCGGGCGCGCGAGGCCTATCGGCGGCGACTCGTCGACATCGACGAGGACATCGACGACGCCACGATGATGAACGACGCGGCCCGTCTCGCCCTCGCGATGGAGGATCGCGACTACCTGATCGCCGAGCTCTCGCGAGCGGTCGGCCTGGGCGGCCGCGCCCGCCTCGCCTGCGCCACTGCCGAGCGGGCGCGAACCAGCGTCGACGCGCTCGATGCGCTACGCAGTGGCGCGCCTCGCCGAACACCATCCGGCGCTGGGCCAGCACCTCACCCAGGCGCTCGGCACCGGTACGTACTGCGTGTACCGGCCCGATCCCCGTGCCCCCGTCGACTGGACCGTGTGACCGCTCCGACCCCCGTCTTGCGATGAGGTTGTGGCACGAGGGGTGGGCCGGAACCTCATCGGTGGGGTTGTGATGAGGTTGTGGCGAGGGGTGGGCCGGAACCTCATCGGTGGGGTTGTGATGAGGTTGTGGCGCGAGGGGTGGGCCGGAACCTCATCGGTGGGGGTTGGGGGTGAAGTCGTGTGATCAGTAGATCTCGATGAGCCCGGCTGCGCCCTGGCCGCCACCGATGCACATCGTGACCACGCCCCACTTGGCGCCGCGACGCTTGCCCTCCTGGAGGATGTGGCCGGCACACCGGGTTCCGGTCATGCCGAAGGGATGGCCGATGGCGATCGAGCCTCCGTTGACGTTGTACTTCTCGGGGTCGATGCCGAGCGTGTCGCGCGAGTACAGACACTGGCTGGCGAATGCTTCGTTGAGCTCCCACAGGTCGATGTCGTCGACGGTCAGGCCGTGGCGCTTCAGGAGCTTCGGCACGGCGTAGATCGGGCCGATGCCCATCTCGTCGGGTTCGCAGCCGGCGACCGCCCAGCCCTTGAACGCTCCCAACGGCTCGATGTTGCGGCGCGACGCTTCCTCGTCGGACATCAGGACCACCGCGGCAGCGCCGTCGGACAGCTGGCTGGCGTTGCCGGCCGTGACGAAGTTGCCCTCACCGCGCACGGGCGCCAGCTTCGCCAGACCCTCCAGGGTGGTGGTCGGGCGGTTGCACTCGTCGCGGTCGACCACGTAGTCGACGATCGACTCCTCGTTCGTCTCGCGATCGACGGTCTTCATCTTCGTGGCCATCGGAACGATCTCGTCCTCGAACAGGCCGTTCGCCTGGGCGGCGGCCATGCGCATCTGCGAGGTGTAGGAGTACTCGTCCTGGTACTCACGCGACACGTTGTACCGCTTCGCCACGATGTCGGCCGTCTCGATCATGGCCATGTAGATGGCCGGGTACATCTCCTCCAGCTTCGGGTCCATGTTGACCGATCCACCCATGCCGCCGCTCGTGATCGAGATCGACTCGACGCCGCCGGCGACCGCACAATCGACGCCGTCGACCTTGATGTGGTTGGCGGCGATCGCGATGGAGTTCAGGCCCGAGGAGCAGTGACGCTGGACGGTGTTGCCGCCGGTCGTCACAGGGAGACCGGCGAGGAGCCCGGCGAGACGGCCGAGGTTGCCCGCGCCGTGAGCCCCGTTGCCGAGGGCGAGGTCTTCGACGGCTTCGGGCTCGACGCCGGACTTCGCGACCGCACTGCTGATGGCGTGGGCGGCCATCGTCATGGCCGGCGTGATGTTGAATCCGCCGCGTCCCGACTTGGCGAGACCGGTACGGGCATAGGAAACGAAGACTGCTTCGCGCATGGGAGCGCTCCTTCTGGAGAACGAATGTGTGGGCGTGCACGACGCTAGCGATTCATGACTCGTGCACTTCATTCGGGGTCGCACGGGTTACCCTGCGAGGCCTCCCGAGACAAAGGATCACGAACATGGCTCCGCAGGCCAAACTCACACCGCTCCAGGAATCAGAAGCCCGCCGACTCGCCGAGCAGCAGGCCCGCGCGAACAAGGTGCAGAAGGTCTACTCCGACGAGGAGAAGGCCACGCGCAAGGAGCGCGTCGCCAAGGCCAAGGACGCGATGAGTCGCTCCGTCGGGCTCAAGGGCGCGCACGTGCCGCCGGCTCGCGCCGCCATCAAGAAGTACCTGCAGAACCTGAACGATCCGAAGCAGCCCGACGATGCGCAGTTCGAGACGCTGATCGAGGCGCCGTTCAAGGCGCCGCCGAAGAAGCGGACCAACGACCGCCCGTTCTGATCGGGCTCAGCCGCTGCCGAGCGAGGGTCGATCGGACGGCAGCACCGTGTCGACCAGGACCAACTCGATTCGAGTCAGCTCGGCCTTGATGCGGGCTTGAGCCCGGCGACGCTCGGCCAGGGGCATGGTTGCGGTGATTTCGTTCGCCTGGGACAGGTCGTCGATCGCCCGATGCACGTCGGCGCCGTGGGGATCGGATCGGCCCGGGAAGAGCATGTCGGCGTTGCGCCGTGCTGCAGCGAGACGGCGTTCGATCCCGCGGTTTGCCGAGGTCCAGTCGCGCGCCGCGGCGGGAGCCTTGCCCAACTGCGAACGAACACGCTCGTCACGGAGCGCCGCAAGCAACAGCACCGCCGCGCCTCGGGCGATCTTGCTGCTCGGTGACGGGAGCTTCGGTGCCATGTACGCGTCAGGCGTCGACCGGCACCGGGTCGGCGTCGGCCACAGGCGCGTCGGTCGTGGTGTCGACGGCGGCCCGATCGGCCAGACACAACCGGCGCAGCCCTTCGACGCACGCAGCAACGACGCCGGCCGCTGCGAGAACGCCGATCAATGTGTTCAGGATCGGTAAGGGTGCCCACAGCACGAGCGCAAGGAAGACCACTCCGAAGATCACCCATCGGATTCCTGCGCCGCCGACGAACGCCGGGGCGATGAATCGACGGATGGCCCTCGCAACTCGGCTCGGGCCGGCCAACACTGCACCCAGGAACAGGATCAGCCCGATGACGGTGAGGGTGACGCCGAGTTCGCGGAGCAACTCGGATCCGATCCGCCAGACGGCGTCGGCCACATCCATGTTCTCTTCCTTCTTCACCGCGCTGTCGATGAGAATGTCTCCGCCGAACCGCAATCCGGCGGTCACGAGCAGACCGACGATGAAGATCGAGATACCGGTGGCCCGCGTGGCTTCTCGTCGCCAACCCTGAGCGAGTGCGATCGCGCCGCCATAGATCACCAGGATCAGGATGAACAACAACACTGACGCCCACTGCACGAAGGTCACGGCGTCCTGGAGATTCGCCAGCTCCTGCGACTCGATGATGGTCACCTTTCCGGCGTCCTCGGGGATGTTCTCGACGATTGTCCCCGGGAGACCGAATGTGTCAGCGAGCGTGATCACCAGCTGGCGAAGGTCGAGTGTGATTGTCCCGTCGGCGGTGTCGATGGCCGGCACCGTTTCGTTCTCGAGGATGTTGACCATCGTCTCGTGTGCCCGTCGATTTGCCTGCGACCAGACCTCAGCGGCCTGAGGGGTGGACAGGAGCCGATCGACGGCCTCGGTGGCCGGAGCTCGAAGCGAGGTTGCAAGTACCCCGGCCAGACCGGTGAAGTCACCCGGAAGGAGACCGTTGAGCTGCTCGGCGACGTCGACGTTGGCGTAGAGCTCATCGACCACGAACTCAGCGACCGCGGCACGGACCTCGGGGTCGGCGAGCAGGTCGTCGGATGCTTCGACCCAGTTGTCGGTGTCGAGGACCTGCCGGTCGACCCAGACGCCCACGGTGGTGACGAGCAGGATCACCGCGCCCAGGACGATGAGGACGTAGACGAGCACCGAATGGGCACGTCCTGGCGCCTCGGCGGTCTCGGTTGTTTCCACGGTGGTGCTCATTCGTCTCCCCTTGGTTCGGCCTCTGCGGTGCGGCGGCACCGTACATGATGCTCGCGATCGGGCAGTGGATGCACGCAACCTCCGAATCGGGTGATTCCGACGCTCGGCCTCGGTCTCGGATGGCCGATTCACCCGGAATGGACGACGTTGTCGACGTCGCATGTGTGATGGTGGGAGCAGACGAAACAGCACGGCGACGTGTCGCCAGAAGGAGCCACTCATGACTGATGCATCGATGGACGAGTTCGGTCCCGTCGACTACCTCGTGATCGAATTCCCGGCCGGCCAGGCCACGTTCAACGGCGAGATGGCAGCGGAACTCGCCGCACTCATCGAAGGCCGGGATCATCCGGATCCTCGACCTCCTCGTCATCGTCAAGGACGACGACGGGAACATCGAGGGATTCGAGATCGACGACTTCGAAGAACTCGACGAACTCCGTGCGCTCGAGACCGAGATCGCCGAGATCCTCGCCGCCGACGACCTCGCGCACCTCGCCGAGGCGATGGAGCCCGGCACCGCCGCCGGCGTCCTCGTCTGGGAGAACACCTGGGCGACTCGCCGTTCGCGGCCGCTGCCCGCCGTGCCGGCGGCCAACTCGTCGCCAACGGCCGCATTCCGATCCAAGCGATCGCTGCGTCGATCGAAGCAGAAGGAGACTGAACCATGCCACTACGACCCGCACGAGCAGCCCGACGAGGAGTCGTCGGAGCCCCGGTTGCCCGCACCGCCGCCGTCGTCGGCACCGCCGCCGTGGTGGCTCACGGCGTCAACCGACGCCAGGATCGACGCGACGACCGACGCGATCGCCGCTGAACACTCGCTGTTGAATACTCGCGGAGTCGACGCGGCGGGCCCCTGACCGGTGAAGGTCAGGGGCCCGCTACGACGGTGTTCAGTTGTACTTCGACAGCCTCAGCTGCCCAGGACCTTGGCCTTCGCCGCGGCGTACTCGGCGTCGTCGATCTTGCCGGCGGTGTGCAGCGCGGCGAGCTTGTCGAGCTGGTCGGCATCGCTGGTGCCGGTGCCGGCGGCCTGCTGGATGTAGGCGCGCTGGGCGGCGTCCATGGCCTTGGCATCGGAAACGGCATGCTCCTGCATCTTGCTGCCACGGGCGATCAGGTAGATGAAGACACCGAGGAACGGCACGACGATGATGAAGATCGACCAGAGCGCCTTGCCCCAGCCGCCCAGGTCATGGCTACGGAAGATGTCGGCGAACACCTGGAACAGGATCATGATCCAGATGAAGAACATGAAGAACCACAACATCGACCAGAAGACCTGGCCGGTACCGAATTCGCTTGCGAGCAACATGAGAGATTTTCTCCTCGTTTGATGATTTTCGAACGGCGATGGCCGTTGTCGGCACCCAGGATGGCGGCGTTCGTGTCGATTCGCATCACCCGATGTGGAGGACTCGTACCGAACGCTCCGGATCGGGTCGGGTCGTCGGGGTGTGCTTCGATGACTCCATGACCTCGTATGACGTGCCCGAACATGCACTGGAACTGCGTTCGACGCTGAGCGACGACGGCATCGTCACGCTCGCCGTGCGCCCGACGGACGTGCCGGCACCCGACGACGACCAGGTCGTCGTGCGTGTCGAGGCGGCACCGATCAATCCCTCCGACCTGGGAATGCTGTTCGCCGGCGGCGACGTCGACGCCTCGCTCGCAGCCGGCGACGGCGTGTATCCGGCGCGTGGCCGTGCCGGTGGAGGCCAGCGGTGCTCGCGGCGCAGCGAGCGCGACTCGGCAAGGCGATGCCGGTCGGCAACGAGGGTGGCGGTGTGGTCGTCGCCGCCGGGGCGTCGCCCGACGCGCAGGCGCTGCTCGGCAGGGTCGTGGGGTTCCTGTCGGGAAACGCCTACGCCCAGTACCGCACACTCCACGTACAGCCAGTGTCTGCCGATGGCCGACGGCACCGACCCTGCCGATGCCGCTGCCGCCTTCGTCAATCCGCTCACCGCGCTGGGAATGGTGGAGACCATGCGGTCGGAGGGCCACACGGCGCTCGTCCACACGGTCGGGGCATCGAACCTCGGGTTGATGCTCAACCGCATCTGCGTCGACGACGGCGTCGGACTCGTCAACATCGTCCGTCGACCCGAACACGTCGACCTGCTCCGAGCCGAGGGGGCGTCACACGTCGTCGACTCGAGCGCCGAGACGTTCATCGACGACCTGACCGACGCCTTGCGGGCGACCGGCGCGACGATCGCGTTCGACGCGATCGGCGGTGGCGATCTGGCCGGCACGCTGCTGTCACGCATGGAGAAGGTGGCAGGGGAGCAGGCCGGCGAGTTCAGCCGGTACGGCTCCGACACCCACAAGCAGGTGTACATCTACGGCGGACTCGACCGCGGCCCGACCGTGCTGCGGCGCGATTTCGGCATGTCGTGGGGTATCGGCGGTTGGCTGCTGACGCCGTTCCTGACGAAGCTCGGCCAGGACGGCGCCGACCGGCTGCGCCAACGCGTCGCCGACGAGATCACGACGACGTTCGCCAGCACCTACGGCATGCGACTGTCGTTGGCCGACGCCGTCGATCCCGTCCACGTCCGCCGCTACGCCAGGATGGCCACCGGCGACAAGGCGCTGGTCACCCCGCACGCCTGACGCACCGCACCCCGAATCCGTCGTGCTGTGAGCGATGTGCGCAGCATCTGCGCACATCGCTCACAGCACGGGGGAGGGGAAGGTCAGCGCGGGCCTTGGCCGTCGTCGACCTTGACGATCGTGCCGGTGACCATCTCCGAGGCCGGTGACACCAGGTACAGCAGGGTGCTGTCGAGGTTCTCGGGCTGGCCGATCCGCCGCCTCGGGAAGGCCCTCGTGAGGTCACCCATGCGCTCGATCATGCCGTCGGACATCTCGGAGGCGAACAGACCCGGGTGCGATGGCGTTGACGTTGATGCCGAAACGTGACCACTCGACAGCGAGCGCCTCGGTCAGGCGGTTCACGCCCGCCTTGCTGATCGAGTACAGCGCCGCACCGCCGCCTCCGTAGTGGAACCCGCCGATCGACGAGATGTTGACGATCCGTCCCGGGCAGCTCCAGCGTCGATCAGTCGGCGCGCCACCTCGCACGACAGCAGGAACGGTGCTCGCAGGTTGGTGTCGAGCACCTGATCGATCAGCTCCAACGGCATCTTGGTCGCGTACTGGGCGTCGGGGATGCCGGCGTTGTTGACGAGGATCTGGACGGGCCCGAGGTAGTCCTCGGCGGTTGCCACGACGGAGGTGATCTGGTCGGCGTCGGTGACGTCGAGCTGCACCGGCAGGCAGGTCCGACCCGTATCGGCGATCTCTGCTGCCAGGTCGTTGAGGCGGTCGATACGCCGGGCGGTCGCCACGACGCGCGCGCCGTTCGCGGCCAGTAGCCGACGCGAATCGTCGCCCCAGCCCGGATGAGGCGCCGGTGACCAGCGCCACCTGTCCGCCGAGGTCGATCGTCGGTTCGATGGGGTCCATCCAGGCATCGAAGCACATCGGCGATCGGTGGCCGAAAGTGAACGGAGCGTGACGGCGCGCACGTTCGGGTCGGGTGGGCTCGCGTCGTGGCGTACCCTTGCACCCCGTGAACGACATCTCGCGCATCGCGATCAGCACCGGCGGCGGCGACGCACCTGGCCTCAACGCCGTGATCCGATCGGTCACGCTCGCCGCACGGAACCGTGGCTGGCAGGTCGTGGGCATCCGCGACGGCTTCAACGGACTGATGCATCCCGAGGAGTATCCGAGCGGGGGGTTGATGGACCTCGACCGCCAGTCGGTCCGGGGGATCCAACACACCGGTGGGACGATCCTGGGTTCGACGAACCGTGGCAACCCGACCCGTTACCCGGTGCTCCAGCCCGACGGCACCTATGTCGAGGTCGACCGGACCGACGAGCTGATCCAACGTTTCACCGACGCCGGGATCGACGCCCTGATCACCGTCGGCGGCGACGGCTCGCTCACCATCGGCAACCATCTCTATCGAGGCCGGCCTGCGGGTCATCGGCGTTCCCAAGACGATCGACAACGACCTGGACAAGACGACCGCGACGTTCGGTTTCGACACCGCCGTCGATTTCGCCACCGAGTGCATCGATCGGTTGTTCACCACGGCCACGTCGCACGGCCGCGTCGATGGTCGTGGAAGTGATGGGTCGTGACGCCGGATGGATCGCGCTGCACACGGGCATGGCCGGCGGTGCTCACTGCATCCTGATCCCGGAGATCCCGTACCAGCTCGAACACCTGGCCGAGACGATCCTGCAACGGGACCGCAACGGGTCCCGGTTCACGATCGTGGTCGTCGCCGAAGGCGCTCGACCCGTCGGCGGCGATGTCACGGTCATCGGCCATGCGGTCGGCCAGGCGGTGCAGCTGGGCGGTGTCGGCGGCAAGGTCGCGGCGGGGATCGCAGAGCTGACCGGCAAGGAGACCCGCACCGTCGTGCTGGGCCATCTGCTGCGTGGCGGGTCGCCGACCGCCCTCGATCGGTTGCTCGGTCTGCGGTTCGGGGCGGCCGCGGTGCGGGCGCTCGACGAGGGTGAGGACGGCATCATGGTGGGGCTCCAGCCCCCGGACGTCGTGTACGTGCCGCTCTCCGAGGCCACCCGCCAACTGAAGCTGGTTCCACTCGACGGCGACACGATGCGCACGGCGCGCGACCTCGGCATCAACTTCGGCGACCGCCCGCCGTTGGACATCACCAGTGCCTGAATCCTCGGCCGAGGAACTCCGTCACGAACTGCTCGCCGCGACCGAGTTCCTCCAGCGCATCGGCTCGTCACGTGACCTGCTGACGGTCCTGTCGCCGGCAGGAGAAGATCGACCTGATCAACGCCGCCGGCGACGTGTTCTGCGCCGATCCCGAGGAACGACGCATCCGCACCAAGGCGCTCAAGCGCCAGCGCCGCTCGGCGAAGGTGCAGCGCGACGAGACCGTGCTGGCCGAGACGGGGATCCGCACGCTGCGCGAGCAGACCGTGTTCACCACCCCCAACGTGTACGCCCCCGACGGTTTCGAGCAGCACGACGTCGACGAGGCCGCGTACCGCGAGACCGTCGAGCCGCAGCACTGCTACGTGTGCAAGGTCAAGTACCACGAGGTGCACCACTTCTACGACCAGCTGTGCCCGACGTGCGCCGAGTTCAACTTCGCCAAGCGCGGCGAACTCGCCGACCTCACCGGCACGGTCGCGCTGCTCACGGGCGGGCGGGTGAAGATCGGCTACCAGGCCGGGATCAAGCTGCTGCGATGCGGTGCTTCGCTCGATCGTCGCCACCCGCTTCCCGCGTGACGCCGCGGCGCGGTACGCCGCCGAGCCCGACTTCGCCGAGTGGGGCGACCGACTCGAGGTGTTCGGACTCGACCTGCGCCACACGCCGAGCGTCGAGGCCTTCTGCCACCACGTGCTGGCCACGCGTGATCGGCTCGACTTCATCGTCAACAACGCCTGCCAGACGGTGCGCCGCCCGCCCGACTTCTACCGCCACATGATGGACGGCGAAGACGGCCGCGCTCGACACGCTCGACCCGGACGGTCCTCCAGCTCGTCGGGGCGTACGAAGGGCTGCGCGGGTATCACCTGCTGCCCGGCTCCGACGACGGCGGACTGCGAGCTCGACGTCGTGGGCTCACGGCGCTGCCGCTGGCAGGGCTGACGCAGGCGGCAGCGATGTCGCAGACGCCCCTGCTGCCCGACGAACTCCATGCCCAGGCCGACCTGTTCCCGGCCGGTCGCCTCGATCAGGACCTCCAGCAGGTCGACCTCCGCGATCGGAACTCGTGGCGGCTCCTGCTGCACGAGGTGTCGTCGGTCGAACTGCTCGAGACGCAGCTCGTCAACGCCGTGGCGCCGTTCGTCATCAATGCGCGGCTCAAGCCGCTGATGGATGCCACGCCGGGCGACCACAAGCACGTCGTCAACGTGTCGGCGGTCGAGGGGCAGTTCTACCGACTGTGCAAGACCACGCGTCACCCGCACACGAACATGGCCAAGGCGGCGCTCAACATGATGACGCGGACGTCGGCGACCGACTTCCACGCGTCGGGCATCAACATGAACAGCGTCGACACCGGCTGGGTCAGCGACGAGGACCCGGTGGCGATCGCCGAGCAGAAGACCGCCGAGCATCGCTTCCACCCGCCGCTCGACATCGTCGACGGCGCCGCTCGCATCGTCGACCCGATCATCGACGGAGCGAACACCGGCGAGCACGTGTGGGGCCAGTTCCTCAAGGACTACCGCCCGACCGACTGGTAGACACGACCACCATGGGGATCCACGAGTACACCGTCGAGGCGTACAACACCGCCTTCGACTCGACCAATCGGATGCACGACGACGCCGTCGCACAGACCTACGGCTTCCGCGGCGGACTGGTGCCCGGAGTCGACGTGTGGGCCTACATGACACGCCCGTGCGTGGATCGCTGGGGCGAGGCGTTCCTGACCGGTTCCACGATGGAAGCCCGGTTCGTGCTGCCGGTCTACGACGGCGAGGTCGTGACCGTCCGGCTCGACGACGACGGCGAACTCGTCGTGAGCGGCCCGGACGGCGTCGTCCGGGCGACGGGTCGAGCCGCGCTCGTCGCTGATCTCCCCGAACCTCTCCATGAACCCGCGCAGCTCGCCGCTGCCGAACGTCCCGACCCCGTCCCGGCGGCTGCTCGTGACACGCTGGCCGTCGGAACCACCCTCGGCACGCTGCGGTTCACGTATCGCCAGGATCTGGCGGCGATCTACCTGGGCGAGATCCGCGACGACAGCTCGATGTACGCGAGCGGAGCGGTGTGCCATCCGGGGTTTCTCGCCCGTCAGGCCAATGGCGTGCTGTTCCGCAACGTCGTCCTCGGCCCGTGGATCCACGTCTCGACGCGTGCGACACACCGCGGCATCGTCCGCCACGGTGACGAGATCGAGGTCCGCGGACGGGTGGCAGACGAGTACGAACGCAAGGGGCACCGGTTCGTCGACCTCGACGTGGAGGTCACAGCGAACGGTTCACCCGTGTGGAGCGCGTTTCACACGGCGATCTGGCGGCCGCGCGCGTCGGCCTGAACCGCCGGCCGCGCGGTGCTGAACAGCATCACGCCGTCGTCGACGGGATCCTTGCGGAACATCTTGCGGTCCTTCGCGTAGTCCTGCGGGTTGATCCACGGCTCGCGGTCGCCCTGCTTGGGGAAGCGGTCGGCCGCGCGCTGCACGTAGCCGGATGTCAGGTGATCGAGCATGGGCCGCGCAACCATCGAGGCGTCCGAGGGCCGCAGACGCGGCGTGCAGATCGTGGTGCCCGTCGCCGTCATGTGGTTCAGGAGACGGCAGGTGTAGCGTGGCGATCAGGTCGGCGCGCAGCGTCCACGACGCGTTCACGTAGCCGAACGTCGACGCGAGGTTCGGCACGTCGGAGTAGGCGAACCCCTTGTACGACCAGGTCTGGGCGAAGTCGACCGGCTCGCCGTCGACGACGAAGTCGACCTCGCCGAGCGTGACCATCTCGAGGCCCGGTCGCCGTGACGATGATGTCGGCATCGAGGTGTTCGCCCGACTCGAGCTCGATGCCGGTCTCGGTGAACGTGACGATGCGGTCGGTCACGACCGATGCGGTGCCCGCCTTGATGGCGTCGAAGAGGTCGCCGTTCGGCACGAGGCACAGCCGCTGGTCCCACGGCGCGTAGCTCGGCGTGAAGTGGGTGTCGACGTCGTAGTCGGGTCCGAGCGCCTTGCGAACCCGTCCGACGAGGTAGCTGCTTCGCCTTGTCGGGGTTGCGTCCGCATGCGCTTGTACATGAACTGCTGCAGCTTGGTGTTCTTCCAGCGGGTGACGTCGTAGGCGACCGAGTCGGGCAGCACCTTGCGCAGACCGTTGGCGATCACGTCGACATCGGGCCCGGCCGCCACATAGGTCGGTGACCGCTGGAGCATCGTCACGTGGGCCGGCGGTCGCCGCCATCGCCGGAACGAGCGTCATCGCCGTTGCGCCCGAACCGATGACGACGACGCGCTTGCCCGCGTAGTCGAGGTCGTCGGGCCACTGCTGCGGGTGGACGATCCGGCCCCGGAATCGGTCGCGGCCGGCGAAGTCGGGCGTGTGGCCGTGGCGGTAGGAGTAGTAGCCGGAGCACATCGACAGGAAGTTGCAGGTGTACGTCAGGCGTTCGCCGGTGGTCGCGATGCTCCACGTCGACGGTCCAGGTCGCGGTCTCGCTCGACCACTCGGCGTGACGCACGAGGTGGTCGAAGCGGATGTGGCGGTCGATGCCGTTCTCGGCGATCGTCTCGCGCAGGTAGGCCATGATCGAGGGGCCGTCGGCGATCGCCTTCTCGGCGTTCCACGGCTTGAACTCGAAGCCGAGCGTGTGCATGTCGCTGTCGGAGCGGACGCCCGGGTAGCGGAACAGGTCCCAGGTGCCGCCGATGTCGGCGCGCCCTTCGAGGATGAGGTAGGTGCGGTCGGGCGACTCGGTCTGGAGGTGGTACGCCTGGCCGATCCCCGAGATGCCCGCGCCGACCACGAGCACGTCGACGTGGATGCTGTTCATGGGCATCGACCGTACCGCGACGGAGTCGTGACGTGACGCCCTCGCCGCGGCAGTCGTAACCTGAGGCCATGAGCACGACGTTCGCTCCACCGACCGGGCCCGCCTCGTGGACGCCGACCCGATCCCGTCGCACGGCCGACGCACCGGCCGACCCGTGGGCGCCGTCGGCGAGTGCTGGTCGCTGGCCGTCGTGGCGCTCGTCGCCCTGGCCGTCGGGGCACTCGTCGCCATCGGGTCGTCGAACAGCGACGGCGTCGCCCTTCGGCCGAGCCGTTCTCGCTCGCCGCTGCAGCGCAGAACACCATCGACGCCCGCTCGGTCGAGTTCGACCTCACCGTCACCGCCGGCGATCTCGGCGACGTCACCGTGGCCGGAGCGGTCGACAACGAGACGAAGCTCGTGTCGGTGTCGACCGACCTGTCGGCACTGTTGTCGCTCGACGCACGACGTCCGCTCGGTGACGGCTCGATCGAGTTGCTGTTCGATGCGTCGACCGGCGTGGTCTACATCTCGGCCGACGCGCTCGGCGGTCTGCTCCCGGCCGACTCGGCGTGGGTGTCGGTCGATCTCGGCGTGCTCGCCGAGGAGTCCGGCGCGTCGCTCGAGGACATGCCAGGAGAGAGCTGTTCGTCGACCCGGCCGAATCGGCCCGGCTGCTGCTCGACTCCGACAACGTGGTCGAGGTCGGCAACGAGACCATCGACGGTGTCGACACCGTGCACTACGAGGTCACCGTCGACGTCGCGGACGCGATCGCCGCGTCGCCGCAGGCCGGATCGAAGCTCGGCGAGGTCGGTGTCGACCTGCCCGACACGGTCACCTACGACGTCTGGGTCACCTCCGACAACCAGCTCCGCCGGGCCTCGTTCGACGTCACCGTCGCCGATCAGACCGTCGCCATGGTGCTCGACATGCGCCCGAGCGATCAACCGCTCGCCGACGCAGGTGCCCACCGACGTCGTTCGACATCACCGGCCTGCTCGACTGGTGAGCAGCGCTGCGGCGCGGATCGGTGACGCCGCTGCGCAGCGCCGCGACCGGGATCGTCGCGCCATCCAGCCGAGCGTGGGTGAGGAAGCCTGCCGCGAACGCATCGCCGGCGCCGGTCGTGTCGCCGACGTCGGGCACGGCGATTCCCGCGCACCTCGACCGCGTGCCGTCGGCCCGGTGAGTACACGATCGCCGGATCCGGCCCCCGTTTGACGATCGTGACCGCGCCGACCGACCGGCCCGTCGATGTCGAGCGCGGTGGCCTCGTCGCGATTGGCGAGCACCACGTCGGGGCTGCAGGTCGGCGAGGAGCCGGTGAACACGGTCGACGCCCATGCTCGATCATGACGGCGCTCGACGACACGTCGATCGACGACGTCGATGTCGCGGTCGTGGGCCCAGCCGATCACGGTGGTCGCGGTCGCGGCCACCGGCACCACCGGCCAGCGAGTAGAGCGGTACGTGGAGGATCGCCGACGCCGTCGAGCCACGACGGGTCGGGATCGCGACAGATCGAAGCATGCACGACGGTCGGTGAGCATCGATCGCTCGCCGGTCGGATCGACGAGCGCGACGATCGTGCCGGTCGACCCCGCCCGCCGCACCATCGTGACGTCGACGCCGTCGGAGGCCATCTCGGCGAGCAGTGCCGTAGCCGATCGCGTCGCTGCCCACCTGGCCGAGGAACCGGCGGGCCGTCCGAGTCGCGGCGGCCGCCACGGCGACGTTCGCCGCGCTGCCACCGCGGCGACGCGAGATGTGCGCCGGTGTGTCCGAGGCGACGTTGACCGGCCCGTCGAGTCGAACGACGACGTCCTCGACGAGGTCGCCGAGTGCCGCCAGCATCGTCGGCTCGCGTCGGTCAGCCGCCATCGACGTCGTCGGACAGTGCCGGATCGTCGACGACCGCCATCACGTCGAGTCCGGCCATCCGCCCCGAGGGGTCGGCGACCTCGACGACGGGTTCGTCGACGTCGTCGTACTCGAGGCGCAGCGCCTTCGATCATCGTGGCGTGCATGGCGTAGGTGCACGTGATGTAGGTGAACTCGAGGATCTCCTCGTCGGAGAGGTGCCGCTTCAATTCGTCGAAGAGCGCGTCGGGCACGCGGCCGTGCTGCAGCGTGAGGCAGTCGGTGTAGGCGAGCACCGCGCGCTCGACCGGAGTCCAACAGTCGGCGACCGACCATGCCGGGATCGCCGCGACCTGCTCGTCGGTGAAGCCCGACGTCGCGCATCGCCTTGCAGTGCTGGCTGAACACGAACTGACTCCCGACGGCGAACCCCGCCCGGGTCTGGCCGAGCTCGCGGAGCTTGGGGTCGAGCCGGCGTTTGGGGTCGCGGTAGAACTGGAATCCGGCTGTGGTGTGGTCGAAGGCGTCGGGGACGAGTGCGAACACCGTCCACCAGTTGCCCGGCGTGCCCGAGGCCGTGCCGGGCTCGACGACCGGGTCGCGGTCGCCGAAGATCATCCTGTAGATGCGCCTGCGCGAACGGGTGGGCGTCGTCGCGGGCGACCTGGCCGAGGCGGGGCATGTCAGGCTCCCTTGCCTGCGTGGGCCGCGGCCTCGACGAGCGGGTCGACGCCGAGGAGCCGGTGGGCTTCGGCCGGGTCCGGTTCGAACCCGGGCGTGTCACGACACAGCTCGACCATGATGCCGTTCGGGTCGAGGTAGTACAGCGAATGGCACCAGCCGTGGTCCTGCTCCATCGCCGGCTCGATGCCCTCGGCCGTCATCCGGGCTCGTACGGCCTCCTGCTGCTCGGCGGTCGCTCGGAACGCGCAGTGGTTGACCCAGAACGGCAGCCCGACGCCGTCGGACACGTCGGTGGTCCAGCCCGGCTGCTCGCCGACCTGGTGGAGCTCGAAGAACGCGATGCACTTCCGCCTCGCCGCCTCGCGTCGTTCGGGCCGATGTCGTAGAACACGTGGCGTATCCAGCTGTCGCCGAGGGCCGGTGATCTCGGTGTGGACGAGCGGGAATCCCATGAGGTCTTCGTAGAAGTGTGTCGTCGCGTCGACGTCACGGGTGGCGTAGGCGACATGGTGCAGCGGCATGGGTCGAGCGTAGATCCCGCGTCCGGGGCGACTAGCTAAGGGCACGTTCGCTCGATCACGCGTTTTCCCGGAAATCATCGAGACTCCAGCGGAGCGAGTCGTGATCCGTCTCCGGCAGGTCGCGATGATCGCCCCTGATCTCGACCCGGTGGTCGACGAGCTGTGCGAGACGTTCGGGCTGCGAGGTGTGCTTCCACGATCCGGGCGTCGCCGAGTTCGGGCTGCGCAATGCCCTGCTGCTCGTCGGCGACCAGTTCCTCGAGGTGCTCTCGCCGATCGAGCCGCGTCACCACCGTCGGGCGTCTGCTCGACAAGCGTGGTGGCGCCGGGGGCTACATGGTCATCTACGAGGTCGACGACCTCGATGCTCGGCTCGCACACCTTGCGACCCGCGACGTGCGGGTGATCTGGGCCGGCGATCTTGCCGACATCCGCGGGCGGCACCTTCATCCACGCGACGTCGGTGGTGCCATCGTCTCACTCGACGAACCCGTCCCGGCAGGGAGCTGGCGGTGGGGCGGACCCGACTGGTCGTCGATGGCAGCGACGCCCAGAGCCCGACGGTCGACGCGATCTCGGCGGTCACCGTCGGTTCCGAGCATCCCGACGCCACGAGTCGTCGATGGACCGACCTCGGCATCGCCGAGTCCGTGCGGTTCGTCCCAGCGGGCGAGCGCGGCGACGGGATCGACGGGGTCGCCCTCCACGCCGTCGACCGGTCGCGGGCAGGTGAGCGGTTCGACATCGGCGGTGTCGAGTTCACGCTCGTCTGAAACGTGCAGCCGATCAGTCGCCGACGTCGTCCCAGACCGACTTCGCGCCCGAGTGGCCGACGTCGACCACCGTGTACGTGGCGCCGATGCCGGCGATCAGCGAAGCGCCGACGAGCACCGCGGTGACCACCCGTGGTGAGGGCTTGTCGAAGCGTCGGCGCACGTACGGTTCCGCCGCGACGAGCGCGCTCATGACCGTCACCGCGATGGCCCACGGGCAGCACGGTCTCGCCCTGCTCGGTGTGCTCCTCGACCAGTTCGGTCTCCTTCACGTCGTCTTCGAGCGACTCGCCCGACTGCTGGGCCAGCCCGACCGCAACGGTGGCGGCCAGGGCGAGGCCGAGCACGATCGGTGCGTAGAGCCTCCTCGCCCGCGGGATCGCCGCCACGACGATGAGGCCGATCGCCGCGATCGGCAGCAGCACCACGGCCGCGTGTACGACCAGCGGGTGAGCCGGCAAGCCGAACAGGGTGTCGATCTCCATCAGAACTCCTGGTGTCGGGGCCGCGGCGGATGCCGGTGTGCGGGACGCTACGCGCCGCGTGGGCTGCGCGTCTGCGATGGGTGAGGCGGTACACCGTCGCCCACGTGACAGCGACGATCGATGCGGCGGCGGTCACTTGGTACAGCCAGTGCGAGCGATCGGTGCCGGCGAACGCGGCGTGCAGGCTGGCGAGCAGGAACACCGCGTAGCTCGACAAGTGGATCCAGCGCCAGATCCGGCGGGGGAGGCGCTTCATGAGCAGCGACGTGACCTCGACGGCGACGAGCAGCCACATCGCCACCACGCCGATCGCAACGGCGCAGGGGCTTCCACGCCGAGGCGAACGGCACGAGCAGATCGACGAGGCCGAACGAGACGTAGCTGTCGGCGACCAGTGCAGCGAGATGGATCGCCACGAACGACACGGTCAGCCCGCCGAGCCAGCGATGCAGGTCGAGCAGCCAGGCCGGTCGGCGCTGTTCGGGGAATGCCTTGGTCGACAACACGATGCCCCAGATCACCGATGCCGTGAGCATCAGCCACGCGACGATTCCCGAGGCCCGAGTGAGGAACCACCAGAACTGCGGGTTCATCGGGCGACTGCTCCCGCGTCGAGCAGTGGGTCGGCATGTGCGGATCGAGAGATCGGCGGTCGAGAGCACGTTCCCGTCGAGGGCGACGGCGATGCCGCTGAGCTCGTGGTCGTCGAGGTAGCCGAGCACATCGTGCGTGCCCGAGAGCAGCGCTGCGTGGCGTGCGCCTCGGCCAGCCAGCCCGAACGCGCGACGACGGTCACGGACGGCCAGATCGGTCGACGACTGCTCCGGCTCGACGCGGGTCGATCTGATGGTGCCGTTCGCGCCATCGTGGATCCACCGCCGGGAGCGGGTGCTCGACGTCGCCACCCCACCGGCGCCGACCAGGAGCGTGCACAGGTTGCCGGTCGCGAGGTCGGGGTGCGCCACCGCCACGGTCCACCCGGCGGCGTCGTGCGGAGGGGATCCGGCCATCACCATGTCGCCGCCGATGCTCACCAGCGCGCCCGCGGCGCCGAGGGCGAGGAGGTGGCGCACGGCGAGATCGGCAGCGAGGCCCTTTCCGATGCCCCCTGGATCGATGACGAGACCAGGTGGGAGTGTGATCGTCGAGCCGTCGGGATCGATGACGATGTCGTCCATCGTCGGGCCTGCGTCGTAGCCGCCGACCACCAGCCGACCATCGGGCAGGAACGTCACTCGGTAGGGGTCGTCGATGCTGGTTCGATAGCCGGACTCGATCAGGGCCGGCAGGATCGAGGGATCGAACGCTCCGTCCGTCGCGCGCCAGGCCTCGACCATCGCTGCGACCAACGTCACGGTCGAAGGATCGACGCCGACCGGGCATCCCCGCCGCAGTGGTTCAGGCGTGTGATGTCGGAGTCGTGGAGGAACCGGCTCCAGTGCGCCTCGAGATCGCTCGGAGCAACTCGACGGCACGATCGCCGTCGTCGCACCGTCGACGTCACCGACGACGATCACGTGCAGCTCGCTCGCCATCACGCGAGCCCGATGTTCACGCACTTCCACTGGTGGTGGCAACCGGAGCGGGCGCCGGTGCCGGCGCCGGAGTGGGTGTGACGACCTGGACGTCGGGCCGGGCCTGGAGCACGATCGGGGCCGGCACCGTCGGTGCCGGCGCAGTGGCGAACGCTCGGGTGTCCCGACGACGGGGGCGACCGTCGGAGCCGGTGCGATCGTCGGCAGCGGTGCGAGGGTGTTCGAGGTGTCGATGGCGGGCGTGCTCGTGGTGGACGACGAGGCGGCCTGGGCCACCCCCATCACAGCGATCGAGCCCGAACATCGTCGTGGCGCCGAGCCCGGCAGCGACGATCCGCCCGCCGGTCGCCGGATGGCGTCGACGAGGTCGGGTGGTGCGGTTGGGCTCGGGTCGTGCGTGCCGTGGCCCGGGCCGGCAGTTCCGTGGTCGCCGAGGGGACGAACGGAGGCTGCGGCGGCCCTGAAGGGGGCGGGAGCGTCCGGCCCAGGAGTGGGTCGATGTCAGTCATCGTCCTCGGCGCCTTCGTACTCGTCCGATTCGTCCGGTCGTCATCGGAGTCGTCGTACGAGTCATCGTCGTCGTCGATTCGTACGAGTCGTCGTCGGATTCGTACTGGTCGTCGTCCGATTCGTACTGGTCGTCGTCCGAGTAGCGACGTCGCGGCGCTCGGGTCGTTCGGCGTCGCACCGGCCACGATGACGGGCTCGGTCACGTCGGCGGCGATGGTGCCGTCGGCGCCGAGTGTCGCCGTGAACACGACCGTGCGGGTGCCGTTGTCGAAGGCGACTCGGAGCGAGAGTGGATCGGGCTGCGTCGCGGCGGGTGTCCATCCCGGGTTGGCGGCGGCGTCGACGAGCACGAGCCCGCCGGGAGTGGTCGCTCACCGACACGGTGCCGGCGTCGTCGACGACGTACGACGCGTCGCCGGCCACGGTCGTGGCGGGCGCCTGCGTGGTCGGCTGTGACGCTCGACGACCATCGGGGCGCCGGGATCGAGCGTGGTGGAGGGCAGCAGATCGTCGGTGGCCGAGAGCGAACCGATCGAGCTGTCGTTGGATGCGTTGAGGATGCCGATGTTGGCGGCGACCGCCGCAGTCCCGGCGATCAGCACGCCGGCGACGGCGACGGCAGTGATGAGTGTGGTTCGGCTGGTGAGGGATTTCATGAAGGCGACGGTACGCACGGGCGCCCCAACGCGGGGCCAGACCAAGGCAAACGTTCGGTAAGCGATCCAGCGGCGGCCGCCGTGGTGCGCGAATGTGGCGGTGTGCGCCTGTTGCTGGTCGAGGACGACGCCACGATCTCCGAGCCGCTGGCCGATGGTCTGCGGCGTGAGGGGTTCGAGGTCGTGCTGGCGGCGACGCGGTGCCGAAGCGCTCGCCGCGGCGCCGGTCGACCTGGTGCTGCTCGATCTGGGGTTGCCCGACCTCGAGGGTCGGGTCGTGTGCCAGGAGCTGCGAGCGGTGAGCGCCGTTCCGATCATCGTGGTCACCGCGCGCAGCGACGAGATCGACCGTGTCGTGCTGCTGGAGCTCGGTGCCGACGACTACGTCGTGAAGCCGTTCGGATTCCGTGAGCTGGTGGCGAGGATCCGAGCGGTGCTGCGGCGGACCTCCACCGACGCCGGGCCAGAGTCCGGCGGCTTCGCTGGAGGTCGGACCGCTGGTGGTCGATCTGCGTGGCCGCAGTGTCGAGTTCGACTCCGAGCCCGTCGCGCTCACACCGAAGGAGTACGACCTCCTCGTCTGCCTGGCGTCCGACGCGGGTGCGGTGAAGACCCGCGAGCAACTGATGCGTGAGGTGTGGGACGAGCACTGGTGGGGTTCCACCAAGACGCTCGACGTGCACGTCGCGTCGCTGCGTCGCAAGCTCTCCGCCGACGTCATCGAAACCGTCCGTTCGGTCGGCTACCGGTACGTTGCCGGCTGACCCGGAGGGTTGAGCGGGCGTGACGAAACGGCTGCTGCTCAGCTACCTCACGATCACGCTGATCGTGTTGCTGCTGCTGGAGATCCCACTCGGGCTGTTCTACTCGCAGCGCGAACAGGAGCGACTCGAGGCCGACGTCGAACACGACGCCAACGTGATCGCCACGCTCTACGAGGACGACCTCGAAGCCGGACTGCCCCTCGATCCGACCGCGGCCGACATCTACGCGGATCGAACCGGCGCTCGGGTCGTCGTGGTCGACAGCGACGGGATCTCCCAGGTCGACACGGCCGCCGACGTTCCCCGGGACTTCTCGACCCGTCCCGAGATGGCGGCGGCGCTCGACGGGGAACGTACGTCGGGCACCCGGAGTTCCGAGACGCTCGGCACCGACCTGCTCTTCGTCGCTGTTCCGGTGGCGTCGGGCGGGACCGTGCACGGTGCGCTCCGCGTGACGCTCGACACCAGCGACGTGAGCGCCCGGATCCGCTCGTTCTGGTTCGCGTTGGCGGGTGTTGCGGCCGTGGTGCTCCTCGCGGTGGCCGCGATCGGCTGGGTCATCGCCCGATCGGTCACTCGGCCGCTGCGCGAGCTGACCGACACGGCGACCCGGTTCGCGTCGGGCGACCTGACCGTGACGCCGACGGCCGTGGCCGGCCCACCGGAGATCCAGGCGCTCGACGACACGATGACCACGATGGCGCTGCAACTCGACGGGCTGCTCCGCTCGCAGCGAGCGTTCGTCGCCGACGCCTCGCATCAGCTCCGCACGCCGCTGACCGCGCTTGCGGCTCCGGCTCGAGAACCTCCAGAGCCATCTGGCCGAAGGCGATCGTCCGGCCGGGATCGACGACGGAGGTGGAGCGGGCGATCGACGAAACGGGCCGGCTCACCGAACTCGTCACCAACCTGCTGCAGTTGGCCCGGGCCGATGATCAGCCGGCGACAGCGACCGAGGATCTTCGATCGTTGACCCTTGACCGGGTCGACACCTGGACGGCGGTGGCCGAGGAGCGTGGAGTCACGCTCGTCGGGCCGAGCGGCGACGGCGCGGCGATCGTCGTCCGGACAGTTCCCGGTGCGATCGAACAGATCCTCGACAACCTGCTCGACAATGCGCTGCTGGTGTCGCCCCGGGGCGCGACGGTGACGGTGGCGCTGGACGTGTCGGCGACCTCGGCCACGGTGACGCATCGTCGACCATGGGCCCGGGCTGTCGGACGACGACAAGCGCGATGCGATGCGTCGCTTCTGGCGTGGAGACACATCGAGGCCCGGCACCGGCCTCGGCCTGGCGATCGTCGATGCACTGGCCACCGCATCGGGCGGTTCGGCGACACTTGGCGACACCGCCGGTGGTGGACTCACGGTGACGGTGGTCCTGCCGCTGGATGCGTGATCACGGGGTTGCATCAGCCCCATTCGACGTATACCCTGCCGGGTATGTGTAGACAGACCTCCTGCAGAACCTGCGGCCGCCCGAGCTGGGCCGGGTGCGGTGCCCATGTCGAGCAGGTGCTCGGCCACGTCCCACAAGATGAGCGTTGCCAGTGCTCCGCAGCGGGGACGTCCGTCTCCAAGAAGAGCTGGTTCCGTCGCTGACGCGACGATCGTCATCCCGCTCGCCGCGTACGCTCGGGCGCGATGGCGCATCCGCAGATGTTCGACGACGACGATCCGTTCCTGCAGCGTGTGCGCGAACTGGCGGCAGCGCTGCCGGACAGCGCCGAGAAGGTCTCGCACGGGCGCCCGGCGTTCCACACCAAGAAGGTGTTCGCGTACTACGGCGGCTCGGTGAAGGTCGATGGCGAGTGGGCACAGCATCCGCAATCGGTCGTCGTCATCCCCGATCCCGGTGACCGTCAGGCGCTGGTGGAGGATGGCCGCGTGTATCTCCCGGCATATCTCGCGCCATCCGGATGGATCGGCCTCGATCTCGACATCGACACCGATTGGACGGAGATCGCCGAACTGCTCGACGCGTCGTACCGGCTGACGGCCCCCAAACGGAACATCGCCGAGCTCGACGCACGGAGCTGACGCGTGAGACCGGGCTGATCACCACTCGGACGGCAGGGCGGCGACCCGTTCTCGTGTGAGGCGGGTGGTCATCTGGTCGTCGGTTTCGGGGAGTTGGTCGGGGTGGCGGCGGCCGGCGGCGAGCATGGGGGTGCCGTCGCGTCGGTGGTAGATGACGTAGCCGTGCTCGGTGCGTTTGACCCGGTAGTGGGTGTGTTTCGTCACGTTGTGGCGGTGGCAGGCGATGCTGGAGTTCTCCGGATCGGTCGCACCGTCGTCGCCCCACTCGACCAGATGGTCGACCTGTGCGAACGTGGCTGCGACACCGCAGCCGGGGTGGTTGCAGTTGGTGGCCATGAGCTTGGCCGCGTCGCGGGAGGCGCCGGTGAAGAGTCGTTGCCTGCGGCCCATCTCGATGACGACACCGGCGGAGTTCATGACGACCCGGCGGACGTGGCCGAGCAGGCTGGCTCGCACGATGTCGTCGGGGACCAGCACGATGCCCGTGTCGGTCTCGCAACGCCGCTGCGACAGGTCGAGGTCGGCGAGGTCATGAGGAAACGGGATCAGACCGTGGGCGGCGAGGCCCTCTTCGTGGGTGCGCTGGTCGACGAGGATGTTGACCAGTGGTGTGGGTGTACGCCCGTTGGCCGGGGCGGTCACGGACTTCTGGAAGATGGACCGCAGAGCGTCGTAGCGGCGTTGGGCGTCGGTGCGCGGGAGCGATGATGCGGGGGCGTCGGGGCCGTGGAGGCGGGTTCGTACTGCGACGTCGGCCTGGAACTCACGTTCCACGGCGGCGTTGAAGATGGCGACCATTTCGGCGGTGGCGATCGGGTCGCCACCGGAGGCCCGAAGGTGCAGCGTGCCGTCGAGGCTGACGACGGTGGCGGTGCGGTTGGTGATGTTGGCTTCGCGGTCGGCATGGGCGCCGTCGAGGTCGGCCAACGATTCCCAGCGGCGTAGGCAGGTGCGCGCATCGTCGAAGGAGAGTTGTTCTGCCTGTTCCAGCAGGATGTCGATCGAGTCGGCCAGTTGGTCTGCCGCAGCGTGGGTTGGATCGCACGTGTGCCAACTCGTCGGCTTGGGCGGTGCCGATGTGGCCGGCGTGGAGTGCCTGGCCGGTCTGGGGGAGGTCGTCGACGAGGCGGGCGAGGCTGCGGAGTCGGCCGCATTGGCTGGTGGAGTAGTTGGCGTTGGCCTTCAGCCAGCCGGTCATGGAGTGGTGGTGGTCGATGACGTGGATCGAGCGGCGTTGGCCTTCGGCGACGATCGCCGCGAGTTCGGCTTCGATCCGGCGGCGCTCCAGTTCGAGGCGACGGAACTCGTCGGTCAACCCGAGATCATCGAGGTCTCGCAGCTTGTCGACAACGGTGGCCAACATTCATCCATGATAGCAAACACCAGTACGAAACACAATACATATTCGAACAAATGTGTGCACGAACTGCGATGCGCGATCCGATCTCCAATCGGGAATCAGAGGGTGGAGATGCCGCCGTCGACGGGGATGACGCGAGCCGGTGGTGAAGGCGCCGGCACGGCTGGCGAGGAAGATCACCGTGCCGGCGATGTCCTCGCGGTGAGCCGATGCGGCGGCGGGGCACGCTCGCCTCGACCATCTTGCGGCTGTCGGGATCGTCGAGGCGGTACGCCATCATCTTCGACTCGAACGGGCCGGGTGCGATCGAGTTGATCGTGATGTTGTCGCGCACCAGATGTGCCGCCATGTGTCGGGCCATCATGTGGATGCCCGCCTTCGACGCCGAGTACGAGTAGTTGTCGCCGACGCGGCACCCGGATCCCGTCGATCGAGCCGATCATGATCACCCGCGCCGGATCTTCGGCCGTGGCGCCGGCCTTCAGCTGGGGGAGCAGCGCCTGGGTCAGCATGAACGGGGCCTTGACGTTGATGTCCATCACCTTGTCGAAGCCGATCTCCGGGAACTCGCCGAGCGGTGCGCCCCATGCGGCGCCGGCATTGTTGACGAGGATGTCGATCTGCGATTCGCGCTCGGTGAGCGCGATCCACGAACGAGGCGAGACCGTCGGCGGTCGACAGATCGGCAGGGATCGAGATGCACTCGCCGTGCTCGGACAGCTCGGCGGCGGCCGCGTCGCAGGCCTCGGCCTTGCGGGCGGTGATGTAGGTGCGCACGCCGTTGGCCACGAGCCCCGAGGCGATCATGAACCCGATGCCCCGGGATCCCCCGGTGACGACGGCGACCTTGCCGTCGAGTCCGAAGAGGTTGGCAAGTGCGAGCGGAGAGCTGGAATCAGGCATGCTGGGAGTATGGCGCACGACAACAGCAGCGATCAGGTCCTGGAAGTTCGAGGTCGCGGCATCGTTCGGCGAGGCCGAGGCTCAGCACCGCTCGCCACGGGCGACGTGTCGGACGGCCAGATCCGGCTGCGCATCGACAGCTTCGCGGTCACGGCCAACAACGTCAGCTACGCCGGCGCCGGCGACATGCTCGGCTACTGGGACTTCTTCCCCGCCGATGACGACCCGCAGACGTGGGGCCGTGTGCCCGCGATGGGGTGGGCCGAGATCGTCGAGTCGCGCAATGCCGACCTGCCCGTCGGCGGCCGGTACTACGGGTGGTTCCCGATGGCGAGATCGGTCGACGTTCACCGCCACGGCCACCGACGACGGCTTCCGCGACGACGGCGCCCACCGCCAGGCCCACGCCCCGATCTACCGCGCCTACATCTCGCACCGCCTCGACCCGTGGTACGACGCCTCACCCGACGGCGAGGATCGTCACGCCGTGCTCCGGGTGCTGTTCCTGACCGGCTTCCTCGCCGACGAGTTCTTCGCCGACTCTGGTGGCACTCGACACACCCGGCAGACGACGGCGCCCCGTACTTCGGAGCGCAGCAGGTGGTCGTGCTGTCGGCCTCGTCGAAGACCGCCATCGGCTTCGCGCAGCGCGCCGCGCAAGCGCGACGGGCTCGCGCGTCGTCGGCCTCACGTCGGCTCGCCAACGTCGAGTTCGTCCGTTCGCTCGGCTTCTACGACTCGGTGCTCACCTACGACGAGATCGACGACGCCACTCGGACCCATGGTCGACAGCGTGGTCATCGACATGGCGGGCAACCCGACGTGCTCGCCGCGGTGCACCGCCGGCTCGGCGACCGGTCAAGCTACTCGATGATGATCGGCAAGAGCCACCACGACGCCGTACCGCCGCCCGATGCGCCGGCGCCTGCCCGGCCCGGCGCCGCAGTTCTTCTTCGCGCCGACTGGACGTCGAGCGTCGCGTCGCCGCGTGGGGCGCCGAGCAGTACCGGCGCCGCACGACCGCGGCCATCGCACGAGTTCATCGAGGGCAGCCGTGTCGTGGATGACCATCGACTCGCACGGCGCCCGAGGTCCCGACGGCGTCCGGCTCGGCATGGGCGACGATCCACGCCGGCGAGGTCGCGCCGAGCGTCGGCATCGTGACGTCGTTCCGACCCATGAGCCGACCGGAGCTCCATCGTCGGCTGCTCCGCGTCCCGCGGCCCGAACGACAAGCGCCTCGCGGTCGGGTGACGCCCGACGCGCTGCGCCACATCAAGGCCCGCCATCCGTGGGTGTTCGAGGAGTCGGTCACCTCGATCAGCCACGAAGCCGACGGCCGGCGACATCGCAGTGATCTTCGACAACGACCGCAAGTTCGTCGCGCTCGCGCTCTACGACCCCGACTCGCCGATCCAGTTCCGGATCCTCCACGTCGGGCGAGCCGACGCCGATCGACGCCGACTGGTGGCGATCGACGATCGAGCGCAGCGCTCGACGACGCGGGCGCCGTTCACCGTCGGATCCCGACGCCGACCGGCTCGCCTACCGGGTGATCAACGGCGAGAACGACGGCCTGTCGGGCCTCGTCGTCGATCGATACGCCGGCGTCCTCGTGGTCAAGCTCTACTCGGCCGCCTGGTTCCCGCACCTGGTGACGCTCATCAGGGCGCTGCTCGATCGTCACCGGTTGCGAGCGGCGTCGTGCTGCGCCTCGCCCGCAACCTCCAGACCCGCGAGACATTCGGTCTCGTCGACGGCGACGTGATCGCCGGCGTCGTCGCCCGACGGCCCGGTGCGGTTCGTCGGAGGGCGGTCTGCGAGTTCGAAGCCGACGTGCGCGCCGGCCAGAAGACCGGCCACTTCCTCGACCAACGGGCGAACCGAATCCGCGTCGGTTCGATGGCGGCAGGTCGCGACGTGCTCGACGTGTTCGCCTCGACCGGTGGATTCAGCGTCCACGCCGCTGCCGGTGGCGCCACGAGCGTGCACGCCGTCGATCTGTCGGCGCCGACGCTGGCCGCGGCCGAGCGCAACATGGCGCTCAACGAGCACCTCGACGCGGTGCGCAACTGCGCGTTCACCACCGAGGTCGGCGACGCCTTCGAGGTCATGGTGCAGCTCGCTCGGGCCGGCACGGACTACGACATCGTGGTGGTCGACCCGCCGTCGTTCGCGCAGCGACAGGCGAACGTCGACGGAGCGCTGCGCGCGTACACCCGCCTGACGCATCTCGCGCTCCGCCTCGTGCGGCCCGGCGGCATCGCTCGTGCAGGCGTCGTGTTCGAGCCGGGTGACCGCCGAGCAGTTCTTCGACACCGTCGCTCGACGCTGCCGACGGCCGCCGGGCGACCGCTGACCGAGATCGTCCGGACCGGCCACGACATCGACCACCCCGTCAGCTTCCGCGAGGGCGAGTACCTCAAGGCCGGATTCTGGAAGGTCGGCGCCGGCGCTGAGTCGGCGCCGCGATGCTCACTCGTCGAGGCGTGACCGACCGGGCTCGCACTGCGGACCCGGCCGAGCACCGTGAGGCCGTGACCCGTCGCGCGGGCGCCCTGGGGAATCGGCTGGCGTTCGCTCGGTCGCTTCCACGCGGTGATCGTGTCGGTCGCTGCCGTCGTCGACGGCGAGGTACACCCGGTACCGGTCGCGATCGAGCAGTCGCCGGAGCCGTCGTCGGCAGCGCTGACACCTCGACGGGGCGGCGCGCACGGACCACGACGCCGGTTCGCTCGACGGTCGAACGACATCGACGATGCCGGCAATCGCCAGCCAGAGCCCGATCACGATCGGCACGAACGACGAGAAGTGCCACCGCCGTCGCCACGTCGGCGATCAGCCAGTCCTGTTCGGGCAGCTGCTCGTAGATCCAGTCGAACCCCTCGGCCACGCGCCATCGCTCGTCCACGACCAGCATCCGCAGCGCGAGAACCCGGCCACGAGCAGCACGACCCCGGCGCGATCGCGACGTACGGCGCCATGCCGAAGCCGACACGCGACGGATACGTCACCCGCACGAGCCGGGCGCGACCACCCACGGCACTCCACGCCCGGAAGTGATCCTCGCGTGCGAGTGGCAGCTCGACCGCGGCACCCTCGGCGACGACACATGGCCGTGGCGTAGGCGAGTCGTCGATCGCCGATCTCCTGCGGCGCTCGGCGCCAGGTCGCCGAATCCCGCCGCGGTCGAGACGTCGGCGCACCGCGAGCCAGCGCTGTGCTGGCCGCGACGCCCTCGTTGGTGTGCGTGTACGAGCGGTGCGACGAGCACGCGCGACCATGCCGACGCGACAGGACCACGAGCGCGACCAGCAGGATCCACGCAGCGATGCGTCGTTCGACCGAATCGATCACCGCGACGTCGGTGTCCCGGTGCGCACACCGAGCAACCAGCACAGCGCGCCGCCAGCCCAGCGAACGCTGCCGGTGCGGCGAGATCGGCAGGGCGCCAGCGGCGTGTGACGAGGCCGGTGTCACGTGCCTCGGCGGCGACGAGGCCCGCGAACCGACGCCACCACGACCCGCGGATGTCGACGGCCAGATACCGCGCCGGGATCGCACGATCGGTGGTGAACCGGGCCATCACGTGCTGCAGCACGAGTCGCTCGTGGGGGCGCAGCGAATCGCCGTGGTAGGCCTGCGCGGCGGGTCGGACCCGTGCGAGTTCGTCGTCGTCATCGGGTGGGAGGATGCGCAACCAGCCGCGGGCCGCCAGGTCGATCATCGTGGCCCGGAACGCCGCCGCGGTCACCGTGGCGTCGTTCGCCAGCATGTTGACCACCGCGGGAGTGTCGTCGCGGAGCCGCTCGACCGTCGTCGGCGGGGGCGGGACGGGGCGGCGTCGACGCGTCTGCGTTGCCAGGCGAACGTGGCGAACCCACCGATGGTGCACACCGCGCCGAGCAGCAGCCAGACCAGTCGGGAAAGCGGGCGCGAACGCATCGAATCCCACCACCGCCTCGCCGGTCATCGGGTCATTGTGGCATCACGGCGCAGTCGTGAAGGGATCGTCACCGGCGGTGGCCGCCACTGTCGGTTCCGTCGTCGCGACGCACCCAGATGGTGCGCTGCGGGAACGGGATCTCGATGCCGGCTCCGTCGAGCGCCGCCTTGATCGCCTCGCGCAGCGCCCGCTGCAGCGCCCACTGCGCACCGGGCTGGGTCTTGACCGTCACGCGGATCGTGATGCCGTCGGCCCCGAGCGCCTCGACGCCGAGCAGTTGCGGCGGGTCGATGACCGACGTCGGCCCACTCGTCGCTCGCGACACACCTCCGTCGGCGCAGTCGATGATCACCTGGCGGGCCGCTGCGAGGTCGCAGTCGTAGGCGACGTTGACGTCGATCGAGCGCCACCGACCACAGCTGCGACCTGTTCCCCACCCGCTGGACCACGTCCGTTCGGGACGTGCCACACCGTGCCGTCGACACCGCGGAGCACGGTGGTGCGCAGCGAGATCTTCTCGACGGTGCCGACCGCCTCGTCGAGGTCGACGACGTCACCGATCGCCGTACTGGTCCTCCAGCAGCATGAACAGCCCGGCGATGCAGTCCTTCACCAGGCTCTGAGCGCCGAAACCCAGTGCGACCCCGGCGATCCCGAGCGCCGGCGATCAGCGGCGCGAGGTTGACGCCGAGTTCGCCGAGCGCCAATGACCAGGGCGACCGACCAGATGATGACGATGCTCGTGCTGCCGATGACGAGCGGAGATCGAGTGCGATCCGAGCCTGTCGCGTCGCGGGTCGGTCGACGTCGATCCCCATCGGTTCGGCGACCAGCGCAGTCGCGCGATCGCCGAGCTTGGAGATGTGCCGGGCCGCCGGCCGTCCGGTCGGGAGCGACCACCCGGGCCACGAGGCGGGCGAAGTAGCGCCGCGCCAGGTGCGACGCGATCCAGGCGACCGAGGAGGATCACGACCGACCGTGACCACCGCAGTCGGCGAGGGGCGGTATACCCGGTTGCCGTCCGGTCGACCTCGAACAGGCTCTCGCAGATCCAGCTCGGGTTCGGACCGCAGGTGTTGTCGAGTCGGTCTGGGCCAGCAACGCATTCACGCCCCGACGGTACCCAACCGCGCGACGCCCGTCGGGGATGCACGGCACGGTCAAGGTCGTTCGCGTCGGGCCGATACCCTCTGCACGGGTCGATCCGTCGAGTGACGTGCGGCCGCGAGACCGACCGACGAGGAATTGACCACATGAACGACACACCGATCCGACTCGCCGTGGTGGGCACGGGCTACGTCGGGCTGACCACGGGCGCCTGCTTCGCCCACCTCGGGCACCACGTCGTGTGCGGCGACATCGACGAGCGCAAGGTCGACCTGCTCAACGCCGGGCACATCCCGATCGTCGAGGAGGGCCTCGAGTCGATCGTCAACGCCGCCCGAGCTGCGGGCCGCCTGGAGTTCGTGCTCGGCGCCGAAACTGCGGCACGCGACGCCGACATCGTGTTCCTGTGCGTGCCGACACCGCAGGGCGACGACGGCAGCGCCGACCTGTCGCTACATCGAGCAGGCCGCCGGCCCAGATCGCCCCGGTGCTGCAGCCGGGCGCCGTCGTGGTCAACAAGTCGACCGTGCCCGTCGGCTCCACGCTGGCGGTCGAGCGGGTGCTCCAGCGCAGACGACGTGTACGTCGTGTCGAACCCCGAGTTCCTGCGCGAGGGCACCGCCGTCCACGACTTCCTGCACCCCGACCGGGTGGTGATCGGCAGCGCCGACCGTGGGGCAGCCGAACGGGTCGCCGAGCTCTACGCCGAGCATCGACACGCCGATCCTCATCACCGACCCGGCCTCGGCCGAGACGATCAAGTACGCGGCGAACGGCTTCCTGGCGATGAAGATCAGCTTCGTCAACGCCGTCGCAGCCATGTGCGAGGCGGTCGGCGCCGACGTCGCCGCCGTCGTCGACGGGCATCGGCTCCGACAAGCGCATCGGCATGCAGTTCCTGCGGCCCGGGCCCGGGTTGGGGTGGCAGCTGCTTCCCGAAGGACTCGCGGGCGCTGGTGAAGATCGCCGAGGACCACGGCTACAACTTCACGATGATGCGGGGCGTCATCGACGTCAACGACGAGCAGCTCGAGCGCATGGTGACGAAGATCTCCGTCGCCGCCGGGCGCAGTGGACGCGGACCTCGCCGGCGTGACCGTCGGGGCGCTCGGGCTGACCTTCAAGGCCGGCACCGACGACCTTCGCGAGTCGCCGGCCCTGGCGATCATCGGCGAGCTGCGCGCGCTCGGCGCCGGCGGTGCGAGCGTTCGATCCGACGACCACCGGCGAGCTGACGCCGCATCAGGCCGTCGTCCTCGACGGCATCGAGATCGTGGCCGATCCACTCGACGTCGCCGACGGCGCCGACGTGATCGCGGTGTTCACCGAGTGGCCCGACTTCGCCAAGATCGAGCTTGCCGCAACTCGCCGCTCGGGCGCGGCCGGGCGTCACCATCGTCGACACCCGCAACCTGCTTCGAGCCCGACGCTCGTCCGCGAAGCCGGGTTCGGCTACGACGGCGTCGGCCGACGCTGATGCGCGTCGTCGTCGCCGGCGGTGCCGGCTTCCTCGGATCGCATCTGTGTGATGCGTTGCTCGAACGCGGCGACCAGGTCGTGTGTCTCGACAACTTCGTCACCGGCAGCGCGCCCAACGTCGACGCACCTCGGTCGGGCGAGCCGACTTCATGCTCGTCGACCACGACGTCACCCGACCGTTCGACGCGCTCGACCTCGGCGGCCCGATCGATGCCGTCATGAACCTGGCCAGCCCGGCGTCGCCCAAGGACTACCTCGCTCTGCCGATCGAGACGCTCGACGTCGGCAGCATCGGCACCCGCAGCTGCTCGAACTCGCCCGGCAGCACGATGCCCGGTTCTTCATGGCATCGACCAGCGAGGTGTACGGCGATCCGCTCGTGCACCCGCAGACCGAGTCGTACTGGGGCCACGTGAACCCCATCGGCGAGCGCAGCGTCTACGACGAAGCCAAGCGATTCTCCGAGGCGCTCACTGCCGCGTACCAGCGCACCCACGGTCTCGACACCCGACTCGTGCGGATCTTCAACACCTACGGGCCGAGGATGCAGGTCGACGACGGTCGGGTCGTGTCCAACTTCATCGTGCAGGCATTGCGTGGCGAGCCGCTCACGATCTACGGCGACGGCAGCCAGACCCGGAGCTTCTGCTACGTCGCCGACGAGGTTCGCGGCTTCCTCGCCCTGCTCGACAGCGACGAGCCCGGCCCCGTGAACATCGGCAACCCCGTCGAGTTCACGATGCTCGAGCTCGCCGAGCTCGTCGTCGAGCTCACCGGGTCGACCGGCGGCCTCGAACATCGTCCACTGCCCAGTGACGACCCACGCCAACGCCGACCGGACATCACCCTGGCACGGGATCGGCTCGGCTGGGAACCGAGCGTCGACCTGCGAGCGGGCCTCGAGCTGACGATTCCGTACTTCGCCGGCCAGCTCGCGCTGTTGCACTGACCGCGCTCGACCGCACGCGGGCGACGCGGAGGGTACCGATCGGCTCGGAGTGGTGCGACCTACACTGAGCCGTCGTGTCGGACCGGACAGATGATGCTGGGTTGGCGCCCAACGTCGTTCGACATCCGAGGTGCGGAGTTCCGCGACCTCGTCCGACGTTCCCGGGAAGTCGTGTTGCTGGCTGCCGTCACGGGCGTCCATCACCGGAGCTCGTCGTTCGGTTCTTCGAGTACGTGGTCGTCGAGGTCGCGTACGAGCACATCGTCGACGGCCCGCTCTGGGTCGGCGCCGTCGCCCCCGGCATCGGCCTCGCGCTGTCCGCGATCCTGCTGCGCACGCTGGGCAACGGCGCGTCGTCGGCCACGTCGGACGAGTACCTCCGTGCCTTCCACGATCCCGAGTACCCGCTGCGGCCGAGGGCCTTCATGGGCCGGATGGCCGCGTCGGTCACGACGCTCGGCATGGGAGCCCCGATGGGCCTCGAGGGCCCGTCGATGTACGGGGGGTCGGCTCTCGGCGCCATGATCCAGCGTCGCCTCCCGGCGGCATTTCGCGGCGCCGACCACCGCACGCTGCTCGTCGCCGGAGCGGCGGCAGGCGTCGCGGCGATCTTCAAGGCGCCGGCAACCGGGGCGATCTTCGCGCTCGAGGTGCCGTTCCGCGACCAGATGGCGCGCCGCATGCTGCTGCCGGCGCTCGTTGCGAGCGCGTCGGGGTACCTCGTGTTCGTCGCCCTCAGCAACGTGCGGCCGATCTTCACGTTCGAGAACGACGGCGGCGCGGCCTTCGAGTACCGGGATCTCGCCGGCGCAGTGCTCATCGGCATCTGTTGCGCGGTCGGGGCGCGGCTCTTCTCCCGCCTGATCCGGTACGCGAAGGGCGTTCACACTGCGACCCGATCGGCGCTGCGCGTCGGTCTGTCGGGCGTGCTCCTCGTGGTGTTGTTCGTGATCAGTCGGGGGTTGACCGGCGAGAGCCTGACCATCGGCTCGGGGTACGGGGTCGATCGTCTGGCTGTCAGCAGGAGCACACACTGTGGCTGCTGGCCGCCGTGCTCGTGCTGCGATGTCTGGCAACGGCGACGGCAGTCGCCGGCGGCGGGGTGGGTGGGTGTGTTCATCCCGCTGGTCGTCGCCGGTGCGATCGTCGGTCGAGGCGTCGGTGACATCGTCAACCCGCTCGATCCGACGCTCTATGTGCTGCTTGGGCATGGCAGCGTTCCTCGGCGCCGGCTACCGGGTTCCCCTGGCGGCGGTCATGTTCGTCGCAGAGACCACCGGACAGCCGGGTTTCATCGTGCCGGCGCTGTTCGCCGCGGTCGCCGCGGAGCTGGTGATGGGCCAGCAGTCGATCACGACGTTCCAGCGGTCGCCCGAAGGGACGAACTGAGTTGACGGACCCGGTGAACGGTCGCAGTGCAGTCCGAGTTGCAGGGCACGATCGTGGGCGTGTTCGTCGAGGCCGGTGCGCCGGTGCGTCGTCGGCCAGGTGCTGGCGCTGGTCGAGTCGATGAAGATGCACCACGAGATCACCGCTGCCGGTCGCGGGGTGGTCGACTCGGTGGCGATCGCCGACGGCGACACCGTTGCGGCGGGCCAGACGTTGCTCGTGCTCGTCGCAGGTGCGGCGCCTGATCGGCGACACGGTCGCGCCGACGCCGGTGGCGGTCGGCCCGGTCGGGCTCGAACGTGACGACCTCCGCGAAGTCCTCGATCGGCATGCGCGGGGCCTCGACGAGCAACGTCCGGACGCGGTTGCCCGCCGGCGGGCACGCGGTCACCGCACGGCACGGGAGAACATCGCCGATCTGGTCGACGACGGCTCGTTCGTCGAGTACGGCCCGCTCGTCATCGCCGCGCAGCGTCGACGTCGTTCGGTCGAGGACCTCATCGCCACGACGCCGGCCGACGGCCTCGTCGGCGGCATCGGCGACGTCAACGGCGACCTGTTCGGTGACGCCGATCGCACCACCAAGTGCGTTGCCGTCTCCTACGACTACACCGTGCTCGCCGGCACGCAGGGGACGCAGAACCATCGCAAGAAGGACCGGCTGTTCGAGGTCGCCGAACAGCTGCGGATCCCGATCGTGTTCTTCACCGAGGGCGGTGGCGGGCGTCCGGGCGACACCGACGGGCTCGGCGTGAGTGGCCTCGACTGCCTGGCCTTCCGCTGGTTCGCCGAGCTGTCGGGGACGGTGCCCCTCGTCGGGATCGACGTCGGGCTACTGCTTCGCCGGCAACGCGGCGATCCTCGGCTGTTGCGACGTCGTGATCGCCACGGAGGACTCGAACATCGGCATGGGCGGCCCGGCGATGATCGAGGGCGGCGGCCTCGGCGTGTTCGAGCCGACGGCGATCGGCCCGATCGAGGTGCAGCGCGCCAACGGTGTCGTCGACGTCGTCGTCGCCGACGAGGCCGAAGCGGTCGCAGGTGGCCAAGCAGTACCTGTCGTACTTCCAGGGGCGAACGACCGGCTGGGAGTCGCCCGACCAGACGCTGCTGCGCGACGTCGTGCCGGTCGACCGGCTCAGGGCGTACGACATCCGGACGGCGATCGAGGGGCTGTTCGACGTCGGTTCGGTGCTCGAGCTCCGCCGCGACTTCGGTGTCGGGATGGTGACGGCGCTGGCACGCATCGAGGGCCGCCCGGTCGGCGTGGTGGCGAACAACCCCGGCCACCTCGCCGGTGCGATCGACTCCGACGGTGCCGACAAGGCGGCGCGGTTCATGCAGCTCTGCGACGCGTTCGGCCTCCCGATCGTCACGCTGGTCGACACGCCGGGGATGATGGTCGGCCCCGAGGTCGAGGCGACGGCACTCGTTCGTCACTGCAGCCGGCTGTTCGTGACGGGGGCGAACCTCTCGGTGCCGATGGTGTCGGTGGTGACCCGCAAGTCGTACGGCCTCGGCGCGCAGGCGATGATGGGCGGCACCACCAAGGCGCCGCTCGCGTGCCTGGCCTGGCCGACCGGCGAGTTCGGCGGGCATGGGCCTCGAGGGCGCCGTGCGGCTCGGCTACCGCAAGGAACTCGAGGCCGTCACCGACGACGCCGAGCGCGAGGTGCTGTTCCGCGAGATGGTCGACCGGATGTACGAGCACGGCAAGGCCGTCAGCGTCGCGACCCACTTCGAGATCGACGACGTGATCGATCCGGCCGACACCCGTCGTTGGATCGCCACCCTCTTCGACGCCGTCCCCGGAGACCCATCGCGCAGCGATCGATCCGTTCGCGGCGCCCCGCCGCCCGAACATCGACACCTGGTGACTCGTCGCGGTGGTTCGGTGCGGCGTCAGGCTCCGCAGCCGGCGGCGAGGACCTCGGTGAGTTCGGTGCCGTCGTACTCGAAGACGATCACCGACGAGCCCTCGTAGTACCAGGCGTGGACGGCAACCTCCATGCGTCGCGTCGCCGTTGTAGTCGGCGACGTCGAGGATCCGGAAGCGTTCGAGCAGCGGGAACTCGTCCGGTCCCAGGTCCTCGTCGACGAACGACTGCAGCACGGTCGACGACTCCCGGGTCGTGGCGTCGACGAGCAGGACCGAGGCGAGATCGCCGGGTGCGCCGCGAATCGAGTCGGCCTGCACGTACTCGAACACCACGAGCGCCTCGTCGTCGCCGTCGCCGTCGAGGTCGGTCACCACGAGTTGGTCGACGGCTCCGAGCGTTGCGTCGACGGGTTCCCCGGCGAACGCCTCGACCCCGATGGCTCCGTAGGCGGCCGGCCCACGCGTCGACACGGCCAGCGGGCGCGGTGTCAGCGTCCCAACTCGGCGTCGGCAGCGCCACGGCGCCGTAGCCGAATCCGGGTGGATCGGGGATCGGGACCGTGACGTCGACGGTCGGGCCGATACGCCCGTCGGGGCAGGCTTCGGTCGACTCGCCGAGCTGCCCGGTCGCGTCCGATCCGAGATTCGAGACGGTGACGGCGGTGCCCGGGCCGATCGACGGCGCCACGGGTCGCCGTCGGCGTCGACGGGGTCGGCCCACCGGTCGAACTGCCAGGCGCCGAGCGACAGCCAGCCGCCCTCCTGGCCCCCGATGAGCAGCGGCACGACGGCGTCGACGGGTGCGCTCGGCCCGCGTCGTCGTCTCCGGCGGCGAGGTGGCGGTGGCGGCAACAGTGGTGGGCGCGACGGTCGTCGTCGTGGTGGCCGCCGGTGCGATCGTCGTCGTCGAGGTCGTCGACGTCAGCGTCGGGCCGGGGTTCGACGACTGCTCGGTGGTGCACGCCGCGAGCGTGACGCCGAGTGCGAGCACGAGAACTCGACGACGGATCATCGGCTGGTCACCGTGACCGAGTCGCCCGGCTCGACCAGGCCGAGGCGGTGGAGTTCGTCGATGGCGTCGAGTTCGGTGCGCAGCTCGGTCGGCGGCGCGTCGAACCAGCGAGGCAGGCGTCGTCGGCCATCCTCGGGAGCGTAGGTTCCCCAGTGGATCGGGACGAGCAACTCGGGCCGGATCAGCTGGGTGGCCGTTGCCGCGCGCTGTCGGGTTCAGGTGCCCCTCGCCGAGCGTCGAGCCCCATCCCCAGATCGGCAACAGGGCCACGTCGATGTCACCGAAGTCGGCCATCGCGTCGAACAGGTCGGTGTCGCCGGGGAAGTAGATGCGTCGCCCTGCCCCGTTGACGATGAATCCGACCGGATCGGCACTGACCCGCGAGTGGGGGCCGCGGCCGCGCTTGTGTTCGGCCGGGACCACCTCGACGGTGACGGGGCCTCGATTCGATCCGGTCGCCGACGCCGATCTCGGTGACGTCGGTGAAGCCCGCCTTGCGCAGCAACGATGCGGAGCCGGCCGGTGTCGAGCACCCGGGCGGAGGGCCGCAGTCGCTTGAGCGACGGGCAGGTGGAGATGATCGACGTGCACGTGCGACAGCAGCACGAGATCGACGTCGAAGGTGTCGGCCGACGGCAGCGGACGGCGGCGGCGGAGGTGGGCGACCCGCTTGGTGAGCAGCGGGTCGGTGAGCACGCGGTACCCGTCGACGTCGATCAACGTCGTGGCGTGGCCGACCCAGGTCAGTTCCATCGGTCGCTCAGGCGTCGGCTGCCAGACTCGGGATCGGTGCCGAGACCTGTCGCTCCGGCACCGTCCACGGCGCCGGTGCGCTGCCGTCGTTGATCTGCGCCATCCAGCCCTTGAAGAGATGGTGCACCGTGGCTGCGCCGACGATCGGTTCGTCGGGAAGCTCGAACCCGGCGGGGAACAGGAGGAACGGGCGGGTCTGGTTGCCGCCCATCCCGCCGTGGAAGCCGATCAGTTCCTCGAACGCCGCACCCTCGTCGGCGTGCGGGTCGTAGAAGCTGTTCACGAGGATGTCGGGCGCGTTGGTGAAGGAGTCGGTCCGTCGGATGTGGTCCGCAGCGTTCGGACCGAAACCCGCCAAGGGGTCGTCGCCCTCGACGTGGTCGTCGGAGAGATACCGGATGCCGCCGCCGCCGATCACGAGCCCGCCGAGCGTTTCGGACCGCACGAGCACGAAGCCGATGCCGGGATGCTCGGCGAGTCCGGCGATCAGGCCGGGGAAGCGGACCGCCAGCTGCTCCGCCGTGGCACGCCCTTCGATGTCGGTGAACGAGACGAGCCCGAGGTTGCCCGAGGCGAGCACCACCACGTCGGCCTCGGGGGTCGTGCCCTTCGAGGCGGCGAGCTCGTCGTCGTACGCCGGGCCGAGCACGACGTCACCGTCGACCATGTGGTTCCGTGTCATCGTCGCGAGCAGCTTGCCGATGCGACTGTCCTTGTCGCGGACGGCCTCGGTGAGGGCTCCGTTCAGGTTGCCCCATCCCTCCGACGACATCTCCGGCGCACTGATGTCGATGTCGGCCTCGATGAGCGAATCGACGAGATCCTCCAGCGTCTGGTCGTATCGCTGCAGGAACGTCGATCCCTGGGTCTGGCCGTGGTCGGACAGCACCACGACGTGATACGGACGTGGCGCTTCGGCGATCGCGTACTCGAGGCGGGCGAGCTGGCGGTCGAGTCGACGGAGGGTGTCGAGTGCCGTCGGAGCGAAGAGTCCCGAGTGGTGGGCGACCTCGTCGTAGCCGACGAAGTCCGCGTAGGCCGACGGCACGCCTCGATAGACGTCGCTCATCAGGGTGTAGACGGTGATGTCGCGCAGGATCGTGGTGGTCGCCGCGCGCAGGATCGGATAGATCCCGCCACGCTTCGAGTCGGGGCATGACTTCGTTGCGCCGGGTCCGGCGGCGGTCGACGATCTCGCGCCACGCGTCGGCGATCGTCAGGGTCAACAGTCGGCTGACCGCATACGGATCCGACAGGAAGTAGTTGGCGGTCTTGTGGCTGTGCTTGCTGCGATCGAGCAGGGTGCTGAAGGTGATCGCCGACTCGACGCTGTCGCCCGAGAAGACGTTCGACCGCGAGACACCGCCGTCGGCGAGGAGCCCGTGCCCGTCGGACTGCCGGGCCTCGATCTCGGCGGCGTCTGCGGGCGGTTCGACGTGAAGACCTTGCCGGCCTCCTTGTCGTACCAGCGGAAGGCCGGCATGTTGTGGTTGTTGCCGTGCAGGATGCCGGCCTGGCTGGCCCCCGTCTGCGACGACAGGTCGCACTCCCAGCCCGTGATGCGGTGCGATCCGTCGCGCACCCAGCGGGCGAGGGTCGGGGCATGCCCGTTGGCGATCGCTTGGCGCACCACCGGTTCTGCGAGTCCGTCGATCTGGAGGAACAGGATGCCGGGGACGTCGGTGGGCGTCGGCGGTTCGAGGCGGTTCACCATCCGGCGGACGGTCTGGCGTTGCCACACGGCGTCGTCGTCGACCGACAACCAGGTGCTCAGCAGCGATCCCGACGACGGTCATGAAGAACGAGGCGATGATCGGCTGCCACACCGATCGATGGTGAGGCCGTCGAGGATCTCACTCGCCAGCCACAGGATCAGCCCGTTCGCCACGAGGCCGAGCAGACCTGCGGTCCACAGGATGACGCGGGAGAAGAACCTGCGAGATGATCGGCCACAGCACCGCATTGAGGACCGAGAGGAGCACGGCGGCGACCAGCGACGTGCCAGAAGTCACGCATGAGAGATGCTCGGCAGGATCCACGCGATCAACCAGAAGCTGACCGACGTGATCGCGAACTCGACGAGGTGGCGGCGAAGTGGCATGCGCCCCGGCGTCCGTGATGGCAGCGTCCGTGTGGTCACACCCGCAGGTTACGAGACCCGACGGGGATGAACGCGTTCGGTCGCGTGCTCAGCCGAGGTCGGGCCAGCGGCGCTGCTGGCGGCGGCGCAGCCCGGCGGTGCCGAGCTTGCGGCGTTCGGCGAGCGCCCAGTCGCGGCGCCAGCCGGTGTGCTCGGGGCCGGTCAGCGGCGGGTTCGTGCCGGCGCGCAGCACGCTGGCGGGCGGTCCAGAAGTCGGTGATCGCCTCGTCGCCGAGCGTCGTGACCGCGGCTTCGATCCGGGCGTTGAAGCGGCGTGTCGATTCGCCCTCCTCGCGGCCGCATCGGCGCGCCGAACACGACCTTCGTGCGGCCCGGCTTCGGGCGCTTCATCCCCTTGCCGAAGATCGCACCCGGTGCCGTCGATGAACACGGGCACGACCGGGCGCGCCGGTGCGGGCGGACAGGTAGGCGGCGCCACCCTTGAAGTCCTGGCCCCAGCCGTCCGGCGACCGGCCGCCCTCCGGGTAGATCACGAGGCTGTAGCCGTCGTCGATCAGGCCCTTGATGAGGTCGGACGACTTGCGGCCGGTGAGTTCGCGGTCGATCGGGATCGCGTTCAGCGACAGCGCCGACAGCGCTGCCTTCCACTTCTTGTCGAAGAAGTAGTCGGCGGCCGCGGCGACGACGAGCTTGTGTCGCCAGGCGCGCGGCACCGACCTGATCATCAGGCCGGTGTCGAGGTGGCTGTGGTGGTTCGGGGCGAAGATCACCGCGGGTGGATCCTCGAGCGACGGTGAGATCGGCGAGCCGGTCGGTGCCGACGATCTCCGGCGACGTGAGGACGCGGGCCGCCAGACGGATCGGGCCTTCGATGATCACGTTGCGCACCGACGACGCGAGCGGACGCCGGGCCCACTCGGTGTCGTAGTGGGCGCCGAGGCCGGAGACCTCGGGTGGCACCTCGACGCCGCGAGGCACCGTCGGCGCGCGGTACGGGAACCCGAAGTTGCGCAGCGGCATCGCCGCGCGACGCACGGCGTCCTCGGCGGCGCCGGCGGCCCGCTGGGCCCGCTGCAGGTTCCGGTCGACCATCGAGCGACCTACTTCACGTCCGCGATCATCAGCGGCGGGGTCTTGCATGTGGGTGATCGTCGGGTGAGCGGCCGACGGTGTCGGACGCGATCTCGAGCGCGTCGTTCATCGTCGACGCCGGCGTGAAGCCGAGCTTGCGGACCGTCGCGGCGTCGCCGCCGACGATGATCACCTTGCCGACGTGCTTCATGCCGTGGCTGCCCCAGTACCACATGTAGAACGGGTGCACGCCGTGGTAGGCGTTGGTGGTGCGGTACAGGTGGCGGTACCAGTCGTCCTCGGCGTACTGCTTCTCCCACTTCTGCGACATCACGTGGGGGTCGGTGGTGTCGGCGAGCACCTCCTCGAAGAAGTCGATGTAGCTCGGGTGGTGCACCGGGTGGAACTCGTTGGTGGTCGGGTGGGTGAGGATCACCACGCCGCCCTCGCGCACGAGCGGCTTGCCGCGGTACAGGTTGAAGAAGTAGCCGAGCCCGGTGCACATCACGAGGATCGGGTTCATGATCGAGTTGCACGTTGTACGGGCAGATGTACGGGATGCCCATCGTGAGGATGTCGGTCTGGCCCTCGACCTCGACGAGTTGCTGGTCGTAGACGTTCTGGGTCGTGACCTTGTGGACCGCCTCGACCTCGCCGCACTGGATGCTGGTCATCTGGTGCGGGGCCTCGATGCCGTGGAAGATCTTGCGGGCGCGTCCGCGCCGGCGCCTTGGCCAGCGACTTCGCGGTGGCCGAGGTAGAGCGCCCGGTCCTTGGCGTTCCACTCCCACTCGCGCTTGGACGAGGAACTCGAACGGCTGCGGGAACGTGTCGGTGTTGAGCGTGGTCTCGATCTGGAACACCTTGGGCCCGTGGTCGCGCATGACCTTGCCCATGCGCCACGTGCTCTTGTGGAGCTCGGAGGCGTGCTGGTCCATGAACGAGTGCGACGCCTCCATCGTGGTCGGGTTGTGGTGGTGGCGCAGCGATCGGTAGCTGGCGAGGCCCACGGCGGTCGACTTCCAGCCGCCGTCCATGGCGACGAGGTTGATGTTGACGTAGACGAGCAGGTCGGACTCGGCGGCGCGCTTGTTGATCTCGATCTCCTCGCCCTGGTCGGTGGTGCCGAGGAAGGCGAGGTTGTCGGGGTCCTCGGCGTCGTGCTGGTACAGCAGGCCACGCGGCTCGAACGCGTCGTAGACGCGGTCGCCGAGGGCGTGGCGCAGTTCGAACTCGTGCATCCGGCGGTGCAGGGCGAGCGCGGCGATGAGGTGGACGTCGTCGACGCCGGCGTCGGCGGCCATCGTGAGCACCTGCTCGATGATCCGCTGGCGCAGGTCGGGGCGGCGCATCTTCGGCAGCGGCAGGCTGACACGTCGTCGAACGCGATCGTGAGCTTCATGCCGGGGAACAGCAGCGACGGCAGCGGGTCCATGTCGATCGGGTTGCAGCAGCGCCGTCCGGATGGCGCCGTCGACGTCGTCGATCGCGTCGTGCGGCTCGGGCGCGTAGATCACCCGGCTGCGGTCGGCGGGCAGCTTCTCCAGACCGGAAGCCTTCGCCGTGCCAGAACAGTGTGGGCGGCGTCGACCGGTCGACGTCGAGTACGAATCCAGGGCGAGGCATCAGTTGGTCATCCTTGCGCAGATCGAAGGCGATCTTCACGGCGCCGCGGCGGCCGGCGGTGGCGGCGTGGGCGATCGCGTCGACGTGGTCGGACAGGGGATAGGTGGCCGAGAGCAGCCGCTCGGCCTCGACGGCGTTGGCGGTCTCGATGGCGAGGTCGAACGTGCGGACGGTGCGGCCGTCGGGCAGGTGCTCGGTGCCGTAGGTGTAGGCGCCCTTGAGCTCGGTCTCGCGGTGCCAGAGCCCGGTGAGGTCGAGCGTGACGTCGGCGGGCATGCCGAGCAGCACGACGCGGCCACGCGGTCGGGTGATGCGCAGCGAGTCGGCGACGGTGGCGCTGGTGCCGACGGCGTCGATCGTGACGTGGGCGCCCGAGACTGAGGTGGTCGCCGATCATGTGGCAGCCCGCGGCGCGTCGAACCGCCCGGGGCAGCTCGTCGGGCGCGACGACGACGTCGGCGCCGTAGGCCTTGGCGAGCTGGCTGTTGATGCGGGTAGCGGGCGCCGACGATGATCGCGCACGTCGGGGACGTAGCGGCGCAGGCCGGCGATCGCGGCGAGGCCCATCGTGCCGGCGCCGAGCACGGCGACGACCGCCGGGCGGCTGGTGTCCTGGCGAGCAGCGACGACGGGAGCGGCGAGCAGCGCGGCGTGGATGCCGCCGGCGAACGGCTCGACGAGCACGGCGCGCTCGTCGGGCATGTCGTCGCGATGCGGTGGAGCTGCGACTCGTGGGCGACGAACTCGGGCGCCCAGCCGCCGCCGGTCGAGCAGCAGAACCCGGTCTGGATGCCGGGCTCGAGCGGCCCGGTCGCCAGGTGGGCGTAGTCGTCGCCGTCGCCGGGCGCGGCGCCGTCGAACGGGGGAGCGAAGCCGCGGGCCTCGTGGCCGAGGACCGGCTCGAGGATCACGCGGGTGCCGTCGTCGAGTTCGCCGACCACCTCGTGGCCGGGGACGAACGGGAACGACACCCAGTCGTCGAAGTACAGCGAGGCATGTCCTTCGACGAGCGACAGGTCGGAGCCGCAGATGCCGGCGAGGCGGGTGTGGACCCGGTGCCACCCCGGCCCGGGGAGCTCGGGTTCGTCGACGGTCGTGTAGTCGAGCGGGCCGAGCTTGGCTGGCCGTGACCGGTGAGATCGCCGACGCGATCCGCGCCATGCCGAGCTTCGGCGACCGACCGCGGAGACCTGGAGCGCCTTCATCGTGCCGGGCCTCCTGCACGCGAAGCGTCTGCGCTGACGTTCACGCTCGTCCGACAGCAGCGGGCCGATCGGGAGCATCGGGTCGGGGACCGCCGGGCGACTTGCTCCAGTGCTCGACGAGCCAGCCGCGCTTGCGGGCGATCGCGGCGAGCCGGGTCTCGGGGTTGACGGCGACGGGGAAGCCGACCGCCTCGAACAGCGGCAGGTCGCGACGACGAGTCGGCGTAGGCGACGCACTCGTCGAGGTCGAAGCCCTCGGCGTCGCAGTAGTCCGCGAGGATCTGCGCCCGGGCCTCGCCGGTCGGCGGCACCGTGTGACCATCTCGCCGGAGTAGGTGCCGTCGGAGCGGATCGACATCTCGGCGGCGACGATCTCGTCGAACAGCGGCCGCAGCCCCTCGACGTTGAAGCTCGAGCGCGCCGGTGATCAGGATCGTGCGATGGCCGAGTGCCCGGTGCTGGCGGACGCGGCGCATCCCCTCGGGGAACGACTTGCGTCATGATCATCTGGGCGAACATCTCCCGGGCGTCGCGCTCGATCTGCTCGACCGGGGCGTCCTCGTAGCGGCGGTAGAAGTGGCGCAGGAAGTCGGTGCGGTCGGCGCGGTCGAGCTTCAACAGGCCCGGCCCCTCGGCGATGCGTGCGCAGCAAGTAGCGGACCCGCTCGGGGGTGTCGAGGCGGCGGGTGGCGAGCCACGAGTAGCTCTCGACGACGTTCGAGGCGATCAGCGTGTTCTCGAGGTCGAACGCGACGACCTGACGCTTGGGGTCGAGCACCTGCTTGCGCATGCCGGGCCATGCGGTCGGTCGACGGCGACGGCCCGGGCGTGGTCTTGACCCGGGCGTGCTGGACGATCGACGGGCAGGTGGATCTGGGTGATGTAGGTCGGCCAGTCGACCGAGCGGGGGTCGAAGTTGAACTCGGCCCGATCGGCGTCGCTCGAGTTCGCCCCACGTGCGCATCAGGTTGTCGACCTGGTAGATCGCCTCGCACTCGGTGTACAGGCCGTACAGCTCGACGTACGTGAGCGCCCGCTCGACCTCGATGCGCTTCGTCTCGACCTGCGCCGACCACTCGGCCTGCGTGCCGCGCAGCGGCAGGTTCTGGAGCACCTTCTCGCCGGCGGTCAGCACCTTCTTGGCCCGGTCCGAGCTGGCCCTGCACCCGACCGCGGCCGGGGAACCGGAACTCGGGGACGACGATCGGCTGGCCCTTGGCGTCGTAGATCGGGTGCTCGAGGAACCAGCCGCTGACGTTGTCGACGAGCATCCGGTACTTCAGCGGGTTGATGCCGCCGGAGGCGACCTGCGTGATCGCCGGGGCCCGTTCGGGGCCGAGGGCGGCGACGGCGATGATCGCGGCGACGACGATGTCGACCGGGATCACGTCGACGGTGCCCTCGGGCACGCCGGGGAACTCGTCGAGCAGGCCGCGGGCGTAGGAGATCAGCACCGGCTCGGCCATGCGGAACCCGCGGATCCAGCCCGGGCTTCGGCTCGGCGAGGGCCGACTCGATGATCGACGGCCGCACGATCGACACGGGCACCGGACCCTTGACGTCGGTCAGCGCCTGTTCGCCGAGCGCCTTCGTGAACGCGTAGGCGTCGGGCCAGCCGACGCTCGCGGCGCGGGCGCGGCCGGCTTCGACGAGCTGGTCCTTGACCCAGCGTTCGCGCAGCTGCTCGGTCTTCGAGGCGAGGGCGGGCGCGCCGGCGGCACCGAGTTCGGTGCGGGCCTCGGTGCGGAACGCTCGAGTTGCTCGCGGCTCCGGCTCGCGGCGTCGGCGTCGGAGCGCAGGCGCCGGCTCGCGGCCACCTCGCTGCGCCAGTCGATGCCGATGTCGAACGGGCCGTCGCTGACGAGCTGCTCGGGGGCGTTGCCGCGCCGGTTGCCGGCGACGTAGCAGGTCGACACGGCGACGAGGTGCGGCGTGATGCCGATCTCGTTGCAGCAGATCGGCGATGCGCGACGGCCCGAGCAGGTTGATCTCGACGGCCGAGTCGAGCGGCGAGTCGAACGACACCGCGGCGGCGGAGTGGATGACGATGTCGCAGCGACGCGAAGATCGCGCGGTCGGCGTCGTTCAGGCCGAGGCCGTCGCGGGTGACGTCGCCGGCGATCGTGCTGACCCGGCGCGGTGACCGTCGGCGAAGTCGTCGCCCTGTCGCTGCGCTGCGCGGAGCCGGTCGAAGGCGTCGTTCTTGAAGATCTCGCGGTCGGTGCCGCTTGGCCGCGGGCGTGCGCTGGCCGTCGCGGACGAGCAGGACCAGCTCGCAGTCCGGGGACCGACCGCAGCAGCCGCTCGACGAGCGCGGTGCCGACGAATCCGGTGGCGCCGGTGATGGCGATCCGTTTGCCCGCGAGCGACTCGGCGATCACGGTTGACAGTTCTAGCACGATCGTCTACCAATTGGTAGAGAGATGAGAGACGTCGATGGCGACGCGAGATCGGATCCTGGCGACGTCGCTCGACCTGTTCGGCACTCGCGGGGTCGATGCGGTGTCGCTCGACGAGATCGCCCGCGACGGTCGGCGTGCGCAAGCAGACGGTGCTCTACTGGTTCGAGTCGAAGGACGCCCTCGTCGACGAGGTGCTCGCCGTCGCCGCCGACCGAACTCGTGGTCGTCATCGACGCTGCGCTGCGAGCGGCACCGGACGATCCGCTCGATCGGATCGACGCCGTCGTGCGGGCGGTGTTCCGTCCCGCCGTGCGCCGCCCGGCGCTGCTCGGGCTTGATCCGCGAGGTCAGCCGGCTGGAGTCCGAGCAGGCCGACGCGGCTGCGCGAGCGCGCTGCAGTCGCTCGTCGACCGGGCGGTCGGCTACCTCGCGCGCCGAGATGGACGCCGGCCGCCTGCGCCGCGGCGACCCCGGCCTCGATCGCCGCGCTCGGCTACGCCACCCTCACCGGCATCGCCACCGAACCCGAGGCGCTGCGCGCCGTCGGCTGGCAACCCGACGCCGTCGGCCTGCGCCGCCTCCGCGACGAGCTCCGCGCCTTCCTCCGCGCCGCCCTCGCCCCTGACCTGACGATCCTCCCGGATGCGGAGCGCCGGCTCAGGCGTGATCGGTCAGCGCTTGGTGTTGCGGCGGCGGCGGGCGTGGCGTTCGAGGGCGAGGTCGACGAGGCGGTCGATCAGCTCGCTGTAGCTCAGCCCCGATGGATCCACAGCTTCGGGTACATCGAGATCGGCGTGAAGCCGGGCATCGTGTTGACCTCGTTGCACAGGAAGCCCCGGCCGTTGCCCGCGTCGTCCATCTCGTAGAAGAAGTCGACGCGGGCGAGCCCGTCGCAGCGCAGCGCGCGGAACGTGTCGATCGCCAGCCGTCTGCACCTCGTCGGCGGCTCGCGTCCGACAGCGGCGCCGGGATCAGCAGCTGGGCGCCGTCGGTGACGTACTTGTCCTCGTAGCTGTAGAACTCCTCGCCCGGAACGATCTCGCCGGGCACCGACGCTTGCGGGTCGGTGGTGCCGAGCACGGCGACCTCGATCTCGCGTCCGACGATCGCCTCCTCGACGACGATCATCTCGTCGTAGGTGAGCGCATGGTCGATCGCCTCGCGCAGCGCCTCGATCGGTCGTCGCCTTCGACACGCCGACCGACGAGCCCATGTTGGCGGGCTTGACGAACAACGGCAGGCCGAGGTCGTCGACGAGCTGGGCGGGCAGTCCCGGCGTCATCTCGTGCTCGGCGAACGCCCGGTAGCGGGCCTGCGGCGATGCCGGCGGCGGCGAGGACCTGCTTGGCCATCGCCTTGTCCATCGACACGGCGGAGCCGAGCACGCCGCTGCCGACGTAGGCGACGTTGGCGAGATCGAGCATGCCCTGCACCGTGCCGTCCTCGCCCATCGGGCCGTGCAGCAGCGGGCAGCACCACGGTGATCTCGTCGGACGTCGGCGGCGTCGGCGAGCATCGGGGTGGGCGACACGTTCGTGCCGGTGGGGTCGAGGCGTCCGGGGATCGCGTCGGGACCGTCGAGCAGCGCGGCGGCGGCGTCGCTCGGCGAGCGCCCACTGGCCCTCGGTGGAGATGCCCGACCGGGCGTGATCCGGTACCGGTCGGCGATCGGCGGCGCGCAGGACGTGGGCCGCGGTGGTGCACGACACGTCGTGCTCGGCCGATTCGCCGCCGAACAGCACCACCAGATGAATCCGAGCATGCGGGTCGTCGGCCATCGGCCCACGGTACCGTCGGCGTCCGTGAGGATTCGAGCATCCGAGGCCGCTGCCGGAATCGGCGGTCGCCTGATCGGCCCCGACGTCGAGTTCGACGGCGCCTCGTTCGATTCCCGTTCGACGCAGCCGGGCCAGCTCTTCGTGCCGATCGTCGCCGAGCGCGACGGCCACGAGTTCATCGGGCGCCGCCCGCGAGCGCAGGCGCCGCCGTGCACCTGACGAGCGAGCCGGACCCGTACCGCCGCGACGGCACGGCGATCGAGGTCGCCGACACCGCGCAGGCGCTGCTCGCGCTCGCCGGATGGGCGCGCCGCCGGCTCGACGCCCGGGTCGTCGGGCGTCACCGGCAGCGTCGGCAAGACGTCGACGAAGGACCTGATGGCGGCAGCGTGCGGCGCGGGGCGGCGCACCCGGGCGAACGAACGCAGCTTCAACAACGAGCAGGGGCTGCCGGTCACGATCCTGAACGCGCCCGACGACACCGAGGTGTTGATCCTCGAGATGGGGATGCGCGGGTTCGGCCACATCAGCCGGCTCTGCGAGGTCGCCCGGCCCGACATCGGTGTGGTCACCGTGGTCGGCGAGGCGCACACCGAACTGGTCGGGCGGCATCGACGGCGTCGCGCTGGCCAAGGGTGAACTGATCGAGGCGCTGCCCGCCTCGGGCACGGCGGTGCTCAACGCCGACGACCCGCGGGTCGCGGCGATGGCGACCACGGACCGGGGCGCGACGTGATCACGTTCGGAGCCGCCGGCGACGTGCGGGTCGGCGACGTCGTGCTCGACGACGCCGCGACGGCCGCGTTCTCGGTCGACACGCCGTGGGGGAGCGGTCGCGGTGCGTCTGGCGGTGCCCGGGCTGCACATGGTGACCAACGCTGCCGCGGCGATCGCGGTCGCCGGCATCGTCGGCGTCGACCTCGGCGGCAGCCATCGACGCGCTGTCGACGGCCACCGTGTCGGGCATGCGGATGGAGGTGACGCACTGCTGCCGAGCGGGGCCACGATCGTCAACGACGCCTACAACGCCAACCCCACGTCGATGCGCGCCGCACTCGATGCGCTCGCAGCGATGCGCGCCGATCGGCACGTCGCCGTGCTCGGACTGATGGCCGAGATCGAGGACCCCGAGCCGGCGCACCGGCGGATCGCCGAGTACGCCCACGAGCTCGGCATCGAACTGATCGCGGTGGGAACTCGCCCTCTACGGGATCGACCCGACCGACGACGTGCGCTGCCGCGATCGGCGACCTGGGACGGCGACGTCGCCGTGCTCGTCAAGGCCAGCCGCGCCGCCGGCCTCGAACGGGTCGTCGCCGCCTTGACGGAGCGATGAGTACGCCGCTACGAGCCGGCGCCGACACCGGCCGGCGCCGGCTCGTCATCGTCGCTGAGGCGACCTCGCTCGGCAGCTTCGCGGTGAAGGCGAGCGAGCCGAGTGCGAGGAGCGCGGCCGCGAGCAGCCCGGTCTTGAGTGCCTGGAGTTGGGCATCGCCGTAGGCTGTCGACGACGGCGTCGGCCTCGTCTCGGTGAGGCCGGCGGAGAGGGCTGCCTGCCTCCACGGAGTCGGCGGACACGAAATCGATACCGTCCTCGACGGCCACCACGACCTGCTGCTCGATGCTGTCGTCGAGGCGTTCGTCGGCTTGGACGTTGGTGACGAAGCCGCTGGCGAGCCCGGCGAGGACCACACCGCCGATGAGAGCGACACCGATCGACGACCCGAGCTGCTGGCCGGTGAACTGCAGTCCACCCGCCTCGCCGCGGCCGGATGCATCGACCGACGACTGCACCACGTTGCCGAGCTGCGAGGCGATCAGCCCCATCCCGACACCGAGCACGCCCATCGCGACAGCGAACGACGATCTCGTCGAGTTCTGGTTGCATGGTGGCGAGCAGCAGCAGGCTGGCGAGCCCGGTGAGGGAGAGGCCGGTCCGCACGATGCCGCGGACGGAGTAACGGTTGGACAGTCGCGATCCCGCCGCGGACGCGACGAACATCATGATCGACACGGGCAGCATCTTGATGCCCGTCTCGAGCGCATCGAGTCCGAGGACGAGCTGCAGGTAGAGCGGGATCGTGAAGAAGATCCCCATCAGGATGAGGTTCTGGGAGAACAGCCCGATGAGCCCGGCGCGCAGGACCGGGATCGAGAGCAGGTCGAGGTGGACCAGGGGATCCTTCCCGGCCCGCTCGCGATGGCGCTGCCAGCCGACGAACGCCCACAGCAGCAGCGCTCCGAAGGCAATCAGGTACACCGTGAGCGAGAAGCCGAACGGCTCGATCGGCGAGTTCTTCGGCTTGACCCAGCCCCAGGTGCCGGCCTGCAGCGTGGCGAGGACGACGGCGCCGAGCCCGGAGGCCACGAGCACCGATCCGACCACGTCGAGGCGTGGCTTCGGCCCGCTGCGCGGCGCGTCGAGTACGAACGGAGTCATGATGAGAATTCCGATCACGATGACGACCTCGCCGACGAACACCACGCGCCAGCTCAGTTCGGTGGTGGCCCAACCGCCCACGATCGGGCCGATGGCGATGCCGGCGCCGGCGACGCCACCGATGATCGCGTAGGCGATCTTGCGAGTCGGGCCCTCGTAGTTGCCGGCGATCAACGCGGCCATGGCCGGCAACACCAGGGCGGCACCGATTCCTTCGAGTATCGACCAGCCGAGAGTGAGGACGGCGACGGTGGGCGCGGCAGCGGTCAGGGCCGATCCGCAGGCATAGACGACGAGGCCGATGACGAAGGTTCGCCGACGCCCGAGGATGTCGCCGATCTTGCCGCCGGTGAGCATGAACATGGCCATCATCAGGCTGTACAGGGTGATGACGCCTTGGATCGTTGTGACCGTCGTGTCGAAGTCTTCGACGAGTTGGCTGATCGCGACGTTCATCACCGACTGGTCGAGGACCATGATGAACTGGGCGCCGGACAGGGCGACGAGTGGGAGCCAGCGCTTCACCGGCGTGACCGTAGCGCGTGAGCGTCAGGCCGGCTCGCCCCCGTCCTCTTCGGGGAGGAACGCCGATTCCGGCAGCCGTCGCAGGTCGACCCACCAGGCGAGGAAGAACGCGAACACCGCACCGAATCCCAGTACCGCCCGCGCACCGACCCATTCGATGACGACGCCGAACAGCAGGTTGCCGATCGGCACGGTGCCGCCGAAGACCATGAACCACAGTGGCATCACCGTTGCCCGTTCGGTGTTCTTCATGTTCAGCTGGAGTGTCGTGGTGATCGCCGTCGCGGTCATGAAGTAGAAGAACCCGAGCACGAATCCCACCGGGAACGCGAGTGTCGGGCCGCGCAGCTGCGAGAAGACACCGAGCGCGAAGCCGAAACCGACGAAGCCCCGCACGATCAAGACCTTGCGGTCCACCCGCGACAGGAACGTGCCGACCGAGAGCGCTCCGAAGAACGCGCCGAGGCCCCAGATGGCGTACAGCCATCGGTAGGTGGTGCTCGCCGGTGAGATGTCGAGGTTCAGACGAACCACCGACGGGAACAGGCCGATGTAGACGAGGCTGAACAGCGAGAACAGGAACATGCCACCGAGCAGCCGACTCAGCACCTTGCGATGCCTGGCGGTGTTGACGCCCGTGAGCAGACTGCGCCAACCCTTGGCAGTGTTGCCGCTGCGGACGTCGGGCATGCGCACGATCAGCAGCGCAGCGATGAAGAAGAGGTACGTCGCGGCGTTGACGAGGAAGATCTGCGAGACGGTCAGCCCTGCGATGGCGAGGAGCGCAGCGAGGATCGGGCCGACGACTCGGGTGCCGTTGATCATCGCCGAGTTGAGACTGATCGCGCCCGGCAGGTCCTGGCGATGGACCAGGAGCGGCATCGATGACTGGAAGGCCGGTGCGTTGAGGGCATTGGCGATGCCGATGCCGAGCTGGGCTGCGAAGAGTGTCCACAGTTCGGTCTCCGCGTAGACGAAGTACGCGAGCGCGATCGTGAGTGCCACCGAGGCGCTCTGCATCGTCAGTTGGAGTTTCTGCTTCGACACCCGGTCGGCCAACACGCCGCCGGGGATCGACAGGACCAACAGTGGACCGAGTTGCATGAACACCATCAGGCCCACGAGGGCCGGGCGGCCGGTGCGGACGTCGATGTAGGCGGGCAGCGTGAAGTTCTGCATCCACGTGCCGATGTTCGACAGTGCGAGCCCGATGAAGATGATCCGGAAGCCCCGGTACGAGAACGCTGCCCGAGCAGTGCCGGGGGCGTGGTCGTGCTGTGGCTCGACGGCGATCTCGGATGCGGTCATGGGGCGGGTGCGGTCATGGAGGCGGCTCGGGTCGGCGTACTTGACCCGCGGGTCAAGTTACCGCGCTCGCGACGGCATCAGCGGAACTGGGCGAAGCAGCGGCGGATGTCGTCGACGTACAGCTCGGGCACCTCGAACGCCGCGAAGTGGCCGCCCTTGGGCTGCTCGTGCCAGTGCCGGATGTCGGTGAAGGACTCCTCGACCCACGCCCGCACGGGTGGCACGACCTCCTTCGGATAGACCGTGAATCCCGACGGGATCGTGACGGTCTTCGCTCGAGGGCCGCGCCCGAAGCTCTCCCAGTAGATGCGGGCCGAGGACGCGCCGTTGGCGTTGATCCAGTACAGCATGATGTTGTCGAGCAGCTCGTCGCGCGTCAGCACGTTCTCCGGGTGGCCGTCGCAGTCGGTCCAGGCCCAGAACTTCTCGAGGATCCACGCCGCCTGCGCCGCCGGCGAGTCGACGAGCCCGTAGCCGACGGACTGGGGCCGGGTCGACTGCTGCTTCGAGTACCCCGAATCCCACTCCTGGTAGTACGTCAGCGCGTCGATGGCCCGTTGCTCCTCGGGCGTCGGCGCGCCGTCGAGCTTCGGTCGGGCACCCATGGCGAGCGTGACGTGGATGGCGGCGCAGTGGTCCACGTCGTCGCCGCCGATCGCGGTGGTCACGGCCGAGCCCCAGTCGCCGCCCTGTGCCACGTAGCGGTCGTAGCCGAGCTCGGCCATGAGCTGCGAGAACGCGGCGCCGATCTTCTGGACGCCCCACCCGGTGTCGAGCGGCTTGCCGGAGAACCCGAAACCCGGCAGCGACGGCGCGACGACGTGGAAGGCGTCGGCCGCGTCGCCGCCGTGCTGCGTGGGATCCGTGAGGGGCTCGATCACCTTGTGGAACTCGACGATCGATCCGGGCCAACCGTGGGTGATCAGTAGCGGCATCGCATCGGGATGGGGTGAGCGAACGTGCACGAAGTGCAGGCCGGGGTCGCTCAGCCCGTCGACCGGCGTGGTGAACTGGTCGAACCGGTTCAGCCGTGCCTCGCGGGCTCGCCAGTCGTAGCCGTCCGCCCAGTACTCACACACCTCTCGGACGTACGCGAGCGGCGTGCCCTGTGACCAGTCGTCGACGAGTTCGCGCTCGGGCCAGCGTGTGTTCCGCAGCCGGGCGCGCAGGTCGTCGAGCACTGCGTCGGCAACATCGATCGTGAAAGGCTCCATCCGCCCGACCCTACGCCCCACCCACCGCCGAAATTCTCCTGGACGTGCGCGCTCAGCGCGCACCCGGAGGAGAATTTCGGGAGTGGGAGCCTGCGTGGGGGCTGGGTCAGCCGCGCGGGGCGGGGCCGTCGCTCGGGGGGCCGGCGAAGAGTTGGGCCTTCTCCATCCAGTCGCGAGCGGAGGCGCCGGTCACCACGAGGTCGGTGTCGTCGACGTGACGTCGCTGCGTGGTGACGAGGCAGAAGTCGAGTGCCGGGCCGGTCACGGACTCCGCGGCATCGTCGGGCCCGAAGCTCCACGTGTCGCCCGACGGTGAGGTCAGCTCCACACGGACCGGGGTCGACGGCACGTCGAGCCCGCGGTTGACGTAGGTCCAGCCGCGGGTGATGAAGCCCAACTGTGCGATGTGACGCAGGCGGTCGGTCGGTTGCCGAGTGGCGCCGATCGCGTCGACGATGTCCTGCCCGTGGGCCCATGCCTCCATCAGGCGGGCGGTGAGGAACGACTTCGATCCCATCGAGGGCCCGTACCACGCGATACGGCTGTCGTTGGTCAGCGTGGCCGCAGCCGATGCGAGTTCCTCGCGGTTCGCACGCCAGGCGGCCAGGAGACCGTCGGGCGTCATCGCGCGGAACCGGCCGAGCGTGATGTCGTCGGCCGACCGGCCGGTGGTGCCCGAGCCCAGCAGCGTGTTCATCTGATCCGTGAAGCCGTCGGGGTCGACGATCGCCAGCGCCGCCATCCCATCGAAGTAGGTGAGGTGGCCGATCTGATCGGCGACGTTCCAGCCGGGGCTGGGAGTGGGGAGCCTCCACTGCTCGGGCGTCAACGACGCCACCACGTCGTCGAGGCTGCGCTGTTCGGCCACCAGGTCGGCGAGTACGTCTGCAACATCCATGCGCCAGGTGTACCCGATTGTTGCCGTGAGTTGCGGCTCGGAGCCTCGGTGCCCGCCTCCACTACGGTGATCGATCGTGACCATCGGCACCGTCATCCGCAGTCGACTCGACACGAAGTCCGACGAGTACCGGGCCAACCTCGTCGAGATGCAGCGGCTCTGGGACGGGGTGGCCACCGAACTCGCGTCGGTGCCGACGATCGGCGGGCAGCGATACGTCGACCGTCACCGCACCCGCGGGAAGATGCTCGTCCGGGAACGCATCGAGGCGCTCGTCGATCCCGACACCCCGTTCCTCGAACTGAGCCCGCTCGCCGGGTGGGGGACCCAGGATCCCGTCGGTGTCGGCAGCTGCACCGGCATCGGCATCGTCGAGGGTGTGGAGTGCGCGATCTCCGGATCCGACATGACGTATCGGGGTGGTTCCGGGAACCCGACCACCTGGAAGAAGGGGTCACGATTCCACGAGATCGCCCGCGAGAACCGGCTGCCGGTGATCATCCTCAACGAGTCGGCGGGCGCCGACCTGCCGCGGCAGGCCGATCTGTTCATCCAGGGCGGGGCCAGCTTCAAGGATCTCACGCAGCTGTCCAAGCTCGGGATCCCGTCGATCACGATGGCGTTCGGACCGAACACCGCCGGTGGCGCGTACACGCCCGGCATGAGCGACTACACGGTCTTCGTCAAGGGCAGGGGCACGGCCTACCTCGGCGGGCCGCCACTGGTGAAGATGGCGATCGACGAGATCGTCGACGAGGAGACACTCGGCGGGGCGGAGATGCACTCGCGTACGAGCGGCCTGTCCGACTATCTCGCCGTCGACGAGATGGACGCCATTCGGATCACGCGCAGCATCGTGCGCCATCTGCGATGGACGAAGCTGGGTCCCGGCGCCACCGAGCCCGACGATCCACCGCTGTACGACCCGGCCGAACTGCTCGGTTGCGCGTCGGCCGACGTGCGCATCCCGTTCGACATCCGTGAGGTGCTGGCCCGACTGCTCGACGGCAGCCGCTTCGAGGAGTTCAAGCCGCTCTACGGCGACAAGATCGTGTGCGGCTGGGGCTCGATCCACGGCTTCCCGGTCGGCATCCTCGGCAACAACGGGATCCTGTTCTCGGAGGAGGCGTCGAAGGCGGCGCAGTTCATCCAGCTGTGCAACAAGCGCGACATCCCGCTGGCGTTCCTGCACAACATCACGGGGTTCATGGTCGGCTCCAAGGCCGAGCAGGGCGGCATCATCCGCAACGGCGCCAAGCTGATCAACGCCGTGTCGAACTCGACGGTGCCGCACTTCAACCTGATGGTCGGCGCGAGCTACGGCGCCGGCAACTACGGCATGGCGGGCAAGGCGTACAACCCGCGGTTCATCTTCAGCTGGCCGAACCACCGTGTCGCGGTGATGGGGCCCAAACAGTTGGCAGGGGTGATGGAGATCGTGGCCCGCAATGCTGCTGCAGGCCGGGGGATCGAGGTCGACGAGGAGGCGCTGGCCGCGCAGACCGCCGGGCTGGAAGCGCAGATCGAGCACGAGTCGACGGCGCTCTACTCGACGGGCCGGCTGTGGGACGACGGGATCATCCATCCGGCCGACTCGCGCACCGTGATGGGCATGGCGTTGTCGGCGGTGCACAGCAACGTGGTGCAGGGCGCCACCGAGTACGGCGTGTGGAGACACTGATGCAGATCACCCGCCTCCTCATCGCCAACCGCGGCGAGATCGCCGTGCGCATCGCGCGCACCGCCCATCGACTCGGCATCGACACCGTCGGGGTGTACTCCGAGCCCGACCGGAACGCGCTGCACGTCGATTCGGTCGATGTCGCCATCGCTCTCGGCGGTGCGACGCCGGCCGAGTCGTACCTGCGCGGCGACGCCGTGATCGCCGCGGCGCTGGCGACCGGCGCCGATGCGATCCATCCCGGCTACGGCTTCCTCGCCGAGAACGCTGCGTTCGCGCGGGCCGTGATCGACGCCGGTCTGATCTGGGTCGGCCCGACGCCCGAACAGGTGACGCTGCTCGGCGACAAGGTGGCGGCGAAGCGTGCGGCGCTCGAAGCGGGCGTGCCGACCACGTCGATGATCGAAGTGGTCGACGGTCGCATCGACGGTGATGTCGTCTACCCGGCGCTCGTGAAGGCGGCCGCCGGTGGCGGCGGGCGGGGCATGCGTGTGGTGCGCTCGGCGGACGAGCTCGACGACGCGGTTGCCGCGGCTTCCCGCGAGGCGCTGTCGGCGTTCGGTGACGGAACGGTGTTCATCGAGCCGTACCTCGAACGAGGTCGACACGTCGAGGTCCAGATCATCGGCGACCGCCACGGCAACGTCGTGCACCTGGGTGAACGTGAGTGTTCGATCCAACGGCGCAACCAGAAGGTCATCGAGGAGTCGCCGTCGGCCGGCATCACGCCCGAGATCCGAGCGGCCCTGTGCGATGGCGCGGTCGCGCTGGCCCGCCACGTCGGCTACGAGGGCGCGGGCACCGTGGAGTTCATGGTCGGTACCACCGGATCCGTGTCCACGATCACGTTCCTCGAGGTGAACACCCGTCTCCAGGTGGAGCATCCGGTGACCGAGGCGGTGACCGGTCTCGACCTGGTCGAGTTGCAGCTGCGTGTGGCCGCAGGCGAGGTACTGCCGATCACGCAGGACGACGTGCGCGCCGATGGTCACGCCATCGAGGTGCGAGTGGTGGCGGAGGATCCGGCCGCAGGGTGGATGCCGTCGACAGGTCGGATCGAGCGCTTCGTCGTGGGCGAGGGCGTTCGCGTCGACACCGGTGTGCGGGCCGGGTCGGAGATCTCGTCCGACTACGACTCGCTCGTGGCCAAGGTGATCGCTCATGCGCCGACCCGCTCCGAAGCGGCGCGACAGCTGGCCCGGGCGCTGAGGTCGTCGCAGATCACCGGGATCCGCACGAACGTCGACTCACTCGTCGCGATCCTGCGCGAGCCCGACTATCTCGCCGCCGACACGCCCACGGCCTATCTCGACGAACATCCCGAGGTGCTCGCTGCACTCGGCCCGACGGGCGACGACCGTGTGGCACTGCTGCTCGGTGCCGTCTTCGCGCTGGAGTTCGACCATCGCTCGAACGACCGGGCGACGTCGTTCGCCCCGTCGGGCTGGCGCAACCTTCGCACGCAGGGCCAGCGTCAGGTGTGGAGAGAGGCGACGGGCGAGCACCTGCACGTCGAGTACACCATGGCGCAGTCGTGGCTGACGGGTGGGCAGACGGTTCGTGCGGCGAGCGTCCGACTCGGTCCGTGGCCCGAGCCCGACGAATCGGGAGCGCTGAGCGCGGACGATCGTCCCGAGCTGCACGTACGTCTGCTCGAACGGGATGGCGGTCACCAGACCGTCGAGGTCGACGGTCGTCGTCAGGTGGTGCACACCGAGGTCATCCGTCCGACCCATGGCCTCGACGACGACGGGATCGGGGCGGTGACCGTTCACGTGCGGAGTTCGGCGGGTGCGCTCACGCTGACCCGAACACCCAGGTTCCTGCTCCACGACGCCGAGTCGGCCACCGGTGGGCCCATCAGCCCGCTTCCGGGAACCGTGATCGCGGTGCACGTCGCAGCGGGGGATTCCGTGGTCGACGGCCAACTCCTCATGGTGGTGGAGGCGATGAAGATGGAACACAAGATCGTCGCGTCGGGTGATGCGACGGTGACCGAGGTCCGGTTCGCCGTGGGTGATCGGGTCGACACCGGCGAGCTGCTCGTGGCTCTCGAGCATTCGGAGAGTGGTGCACTGTGACGGCTTCTCCCGGCGCTGCCGATCCGGATCGCCAACTGTTCCGGATTCTTCGGAGATCGCCCGAGCGGTGCACTCGAGATGGTCGAAGGTGGGCCCATCGATGTCCTCACCGGCGACTGGCTGGCCGAGCTGACCATGCTGATCCTGAGCAGGATCAGGGCGAAGCATCCCGGCGGAGGCTACGCCCGCACGTTCGTGTCGCAGATGGAGCAGGTGATGGGCACCTGCCTCGACCAGGGCATCAAGGTGGTGTCGAACGCCGGCGGCCTCGATCCCGGTGGTTGCGCCGACGCCGTCGCCGAGGTCGCCGACCGACTCGGCCTGTCACCGACGATTGCCTACATCGACGGCGACGATCTGATGGGACGCGTCACCGAACTCGCCGGATCGGGGGCGCTGCAGCCGTTCGCCGGGAGTGGCGAGCTGGGCGATCCGACCAGGTTCCTGACGGCGAACGCCTACCTCGGCTGCTTCGGCATCGTCGACGCCCTCGCGAAGGGTGCCGACATCGTCATCACCGGGCGCGTCACCGACGCTGCGGTCACGTGTGGGCCCGCCGCCTGGCACCACGGCTGGCAGCGCGACGACTTCGACCAGTTGGCCGGCGGCGTCGTGGCCGGTCACATCATCGAGTGCAGCGCGCAGGCGACGGGCGGCAACTATTCGTTCTTCCACGAGATCGAGGGTCGCAACGAGGTGGGCGGCCGGGCTCGGTTCGGGTTTCCGTGGGCGGAGGTCGCGGCGGACGGCTCGTGCGTGATCGGCAAGCACGACGGCACCGGCGGGGTGGTCAACGTCGAGACGGTCACGTCGCAGTTGCTGTACGAGATCGGTGGACCCGAGTACCTCGGCCCCGACGTGACTGCCCGCTTCGACACGATCGAGGTGGAGCAGGTCGAGCGTGATCGGGTCCGCGTGTCGGGCGTGCGTGGCCAGGCTCCTCCGTCGACGCTCAAGGTGGCGATGAACGAACTCGGCGGTTACCGCAACTCGTTCACGGTGGCGCTCACGGGTCTCGACGTCGACGCCAAGGCCGAGTTCGCCCAGGCCACGTTCTGGGACGCGTGCCCGTACGGCCCCGATGACTTCGCGTCGATCGAGAGCAGGATCATCCACACGAACAAGCCCGATCCTGCGACCCAGGAAGAGGCGACCGCGCTCTGGCGGGTGACGGTCAAGGATCCCGACGAGCGCAAGGTCGGCCGAGCATTCGCCGATGCGATGGTGCACACGGCACTCGCGGGGATCCCCGGCATGTACGGCCTCAGCGGTGGGCCTGGCGCTGCTTCACCGTTCGGGGTGTATCGCCCGGCGACCGTGCCGAGCGATCTCGTACCGCAGTACGTCCACGTGAACGGCCGCACCACGCAGATCGAGTCGGTCGCGCCGACGGGCGATCCGATCGAGGTCGTCGTTGCCGGGCCGGGCCCGGCTCCCGTCGGCGAACTCGTCGAGGTTCCGATCGGTGCGTTCGCCGGCGCACGTTCGGGCGACAAGGGTGGCGACGCGAACCTCGGCGTGTACGCCCGTTCGGATGCGGGCTGGGCGTGGCTCGACAACGAGCTGACCGTCGAGCGCATCCGGGATCTGCTGCCCGAGACCGCCGACCTGGCCATCGACCGGTACCGCTATCCCGATCTGCGGGCCCTCAACTTCGTGATCCGCGGCCTCCTGCAGGAAGGTGTTGCCGCCTCCACACGCCAGGACGCGCAGGCGAAGGCGCTGGGCGAGTGGTTGCGGGCGCGGGTGGTCTCGGTGCCGTCGGCCGTCGTCAGCTGATTTCGTTGCCGTCGGGGTCGGTGACGTGCCAGTTGCCGTGGTCGTCGCGGTGGACGTGGTAGCCGCGTTCTTTGAGGTGGTTGTGGGCTTGGCAGAGGGGTTGGCCGTTTCTGGGGACGGTGTTGCCGTGGGCTTTCCAGCCGAGTGAGTGGTCGGCGTCGCACCAGGCGGTGGGTCGGTCGCAGCCGATCCAGATGCAGGTGGTGGTGAGGAGCATGACGGCCTCGCGGGCGGCGCCGCGGAAGAGTCGTGATCTGCGTCCGAGGTCGATGATGGTGCCGGAGGAGTCGAGGATGACGCGGCGGATGTGGCCGATGAGGGCGGCGTTGATGGCGTCGTCGGGGTGCAGGCGGCGGCCGGTGTGGGTGCGGATGACGACGTCGCGGTAGCGGCGCGGGTCGGGTGTCTCGCCGCGCAGGTGGGCTTCGAAGGATTCGTGGTCGACGAGGATGTTGACGGTGGGCCGGGGTTGCTGTCGATCCGGGTGGGGTGGAGGCAGCGGCGCGGGCCATGGCGAGCAGGGCGTCGGCGTGGTCGTTGTGTCCTCGGTGCGTTGCAGGTCGGTCGGTGGTGGCGGTGTCGCCGAGGCGGTGGCGGGCGTCGGCCCAGTCGGTTTGCCATTCGGCTTCGACGAACTGGGAGAAGATCTCCATGAACTCGGTGCCGTCGAGCTCGGGCAGGCTGCCGGTGAGGGTCCAGCCGCCGTCGGGGCGGGGTCGGATGCATGAAGTTGCGTGTCGCCTTGTGTCGTTCGTGCTTGGCGAGGTCGCCGTCGGGGTCGGCGAGGGCTTCCCAGGTGCGGGCTCGGCGTTCGAACTCGTCGAACGAACAGTTGATGGCGTCATCCAGCAGTGAGGGCGCGTCACGTTCGAGTACTGCGCGGCGGGGATGCGGGGGTTGGCGGCGATGCGTGCCATCAGCTCGCATTGGGCGACGCCGACATCGCCGTCGGCTTGTGCAATCGCCCAGTCGGGCAGGGCGTCGTGGAGGCGGGCGGTCTGCACCCGGCGGTGTGCTTCGGGACCGGACAGCTTGCACATGTGCTTGACGGCGGTCTTCGCGGAGAAGAACCCTTGTGGCCGGAACGGGTTGTGCCGGTCGATCGCACCGGCTGCCGCGATGGCCGTGGCCTCGACCGAACGTCGGAGCTGCTCGATGTCGTCCAGCCAGGTGCGCATCTCGATCGCGTCGAGTTGCGAGAGATCGACGTCACCCAGAGCAGCCACCGCTGCGGCGGCGCGTCGAGCGATGCCCGCAGCGCGTTCGCCGACCGGTTCGGTGTCGATCGACTCGACCAGCCGGAGCCGGATCGCGTCGAGACGGGCAACCGCCGACAGCGTTTCGCCGCCGCCGTCGACCTCGCTCAGCTCCGCTTGACTCATACCTCAAATCATGACGAGGGGGTGTCACACACTTGGGAGAATGTGGTGGTCCGGTCGTTCGATGCCGGTCTGACTCCGGGTGTCGCTGACCGTTCTTTGTGTCCTGACTCTGATCTGTCGGCCGGTGTCGGACGGTCGGGTTACGCACCGGCCGGTCGGGGCGGACCGTGACCTGATAGGAGCGTTGGAACTGCATCCAGTGTGTACTGTCCGCCCGTCCCGACCGGTGGTGCCCCTCACCAAGCCATCAGTCAGGAGCAACCATCATCATGACACCGCAACGGGTCATCACCGTTGGCGTGGACACCCATGCCGACTCTCACACCGCAACGGTGTGCGACCATCTTGGTCGCATCATTGCCACGGCCACCTTCGACACGACACCGGCCGGTTACCGGCGGTTGTTGTCGTGGGCGAAGCGTCGGGGCCAGGTCTCGAGTTTCGGGATTGAAGGCACCGGTTCCTACGGCCTCGGTCTCGCCCGCTTCCTCGCCACCCAGGGCGTCGAGGTCCGTGAGGTGAACCGCACAAACCGTCAACACCGACGCCGACGCGGCAAGTCCGACCCCGCCGATTCCGAAGCGGCAGCACGTGCCGTGCTCGCCGGCGACATCACCGCCATCCCGAGAGAGCACACCGGAGGCGTCGAGGCTGTCCGAGTGCTCACGATCGCTCGCCGCTCCGCGGTCAAGGCCAAGACCCAGGCAGCCAACCAGGTCCGGGATCTGGTGCTGACCGCACCCGACGACATCCGCACCGAGCTGCGGGATCTACGCACACCGGCACGCATGAAACACTGTGCCCGCTGGCGACCCGGTGACCCCTGCGATGTGCGTTCAGCCACCCGTGTGGCGATCCGTCAGCTGGCACAGCGCTGGATGGCCCTCGATGCTGAAGCCAAACAGGCCGAACGCCAGATCCGTGTCCTGCTCGAAGAGTTGGTGCCGTCGCTGCTCGCCGAGGTTGGGATCTCAACGATGAACGCTGCGCGACTCGTGATCGCCGCTGGCCAGAACCCCGAACGGCTCCGCAGCGAAGGATCCTTCGCTGCGCTCTGCGGCACCAGCCCAGTCGAAGCGTCGTCAGGCAAACATCGACGCCACCGCATCAATCGCGGCGGTGACCGCGATGCCAACTCCGCGCTACACATCGCCGTGCTGGTCCGCTCGACGCGTTGCGAAGAGACACAGGCCTACATCGCCCGGCGCACCGCAGAAGGACGATCACAACGAGAGATCTGGCGGTGTCTCAAACGAGCACTCGCCCGCCGCTTCCACCGCCTCCTCGTTCAAGACCTCGCACCCGCCTTGACATAGGAGCATCGGAGTTGCGCCGCCCGACTCGAATCGACGTTCGTCCCTACCGCCGCCGCGAACGTTCATGCACCATGAAGCAACCGGGCAGATCATGAACCGACGAACGGTGGTGCCGCGATGAACGACCCGATCGAAACCTCGCTCCCTCTGCTGGAGGCGATGCTGAACATGACGGCCTTCCACCGCGAACACGAGAAGTACTACTCGGTGTCGCCGCGGGAGCAGGCCGTGACACTGCAGCGCCATTCACGCACGTTGCACGCACTCGCCGACCGCTGGACGGTGGCGTCGCCCTCGGACCGTCGCGTGCTCAGCCCGTACGAAGGGGCGGAAGACCTCAATGCTCCGGCGGCACTGCAGCTCGACGGCGTGCTGTTCATGGAGGGGGAGGGCGAACCGGGCGAGATCTCGCATCTCGAGCGCGACCTCCGGTCGTTCGCCGATGATGCCGAGGCGGCCGGTCGATGGCTCGAGACGGCGATGCAATCGTCGTGGGCCGTCGTGCCCCAGCTCTTCGACGTCGACGGACTCGCCGATCTCCTCGGGGAACGTCACCGCATCATCGCCAACAACCGGCAGGCGGCCTCGGTGATGGGTCTGGCCGGTCAGATACTGACCCGTGCCGCCGAACTGCTCGACCACGTCGACTTCAGCCCAGCGGCACTGCGATCGAACCTCGCCGGCTCCCGTTCGGCGATCGGCCACGTGTACTCCGCGGCGGAGATGATCGACCATGCGGCCGATCTGCTCAGCGAGTTCGCTGCGCTCGTGCACGACAACGAACGGCGCTGGCGGGTCGTCCGCGCCCGGGTGGAGGACATCGTCGGGCGGGCCCGAGCCGTTCGGTGAGCTCCAACCGCCTCACGAGGCGTGTGTGGTCAAGCGGTCGAGGAATGCCGCCTGCGCCGCCACGATGTGCTCGCGGGCGTCGGGCACGGTGAACCACGCCGCCCGATCGATCTCCGGAAACGACTGCATGCGACCCGATCGAGGTGGCCACTCGATCTCGAACGTGTTGCTCACGACCGACGTGACGTCGAGGTCGCCCTCGCCGGCCCAGGCCCGCACGAGCTTGCCCCCGGACTGACGGACCTCGCCGAGGTCGACGAACGCGTCGGCAGGCACGACGCTGCCCATCTCCTCCTCGAACTCCCGGCACGCGACCTCGAACGGATCTTCGCCGTCGCCGTACTCACCCTTCGGAATCGACCACGCGCCGGCGTCCTTCCCCGCCCAGTAGGGCCCGCCCATGTGTCCCAAGAGCACCTCCAATCGCCCGTCCACCGTTCGGTGCAGGAGGATTCCGGCGCTCAGCCGTGGCATGTATCGACGACCGCCAGGATTTGTGGATGACGTGGGTGGAGCGTCGAGCAAACGATCAAAGAGCGCCGTTCACGTCGACGAGCAGATGCATCGCTTGCGTGGTGAACACGCACACGGTGCCATTGGCGGCGAGCTTGGACAGCACAGCGTTCGGGATCGTCTGGCCGGGCCCGAAGTTGAGATTGCTGGCGTTGGGCTGGGGCTGATCGCACGGCCACACGGTGACGTAGCCCGCATTCGCGGGCGACACCGCCGTGACGTTCAACGACACGGCCGACGCGCCGGCAGGCACACCGCCACGGCCCGAGACCGGAATCACCAGCGTCGAGCCTGCGCCCATGGCGCCACCGCCCGACGACAGCCCGTCCACGGTGGCGTTGGGCGATCGCGTATCGGCGAGACGTGCAGGAACGAGCGACAACAGGGTGGTTGTTCCGCTGAACGAACCGTTCACGTCCACGAGGATGTCTGTCGTCGTGTACGTGAAGATGCAGACGGTCCCGTTCGCGGCCAGCTTGGTGAGAACGGCGTTCGGGATGGTGCGGCCACTGTCGAAGTTCAGGTTGCTGGCGTTCGGTTGCGGCTGATCGCACGGCCACACGGTGGCATACCCCCCGCCGCGTGGATTGACCGCCGTGACGTTGAGTGAAACGGCGGGCGCGCCGGCAGGGACGCCTCCACGACCGGCCACCGGCACCACGAGCACGCCGCCGCCCGGGAGCGCCCCGCCGCCGGAGGACTGTCCGTCGATCGTTGCGTTCGGGCCTCGGGTGTCGGCGACGCGGGCTGGGACGAGCGACTGGAACTCGCTGCCTGCCGCGAAGGATCCGTTGACGTCGATCAGGACGTGTGCGCTCGCGTACGTGTAGATGCAGATGGAACCGTCCGCCGCCAGTTTGGTCACCACTGCGTTCGGGATCGTCTGGCCCGACTGGAAGTTGAGGTTGCTGGCGTTGGGTTGCGCCTGATCGCACGGCCAGATGGTCGCGTAGCCCTCGCTTCGAGGGTCGACGATCGTGACGTTCAACGACACGGCAGTGCTGCCGACGGGCACGCCCCCGCGTCCCGCAATCGGCACCACGAGTACGGCGCCCGCCCCGAGGGGTCCGCCGCCGGACGACACGCCATCGATCGTTGCGTTCGGACTCCGGGTGTCGGCGACACGGGCTGGTACGAGCGGTGCGTACCGTTGGATTGCCCCGCTGCCACCGCCTGCGCCACCCCCGCCTGCGCCACCACCGGTCGATCGGGAGATGGTGTAGGCGCTGCCGGTGGCACCTGCGACCAGCGCCATGTTCGAGGCGTCGCGGATCGTCGCCGAACTCAGCACGTCGAGCCTGACAGTGCCGTTCGTGCCCGTGCCGCTGGCCGCAGTGACGATCCAGTTGCTCGTCGGCGCCGTCGATTCGCCGGCGACCGTCGAGATGCTGGCACCGGTGACGCCGGTCGTGGTCAGGCCGAGGTCGGCTGCGTCGACACCGACGACCGGCTCACTGAACCTCACCCGCCACCGGATCGTGGCTTCCGCCGTCGGCGACGGATCGAGCAGGTCGACACCGGTGACCGTCGGCGCGACCAGATCTCGCTTGACCTCATAGGACCCGACGTCGCACGTCGCCGTTCCGTCACCGTCCCCATCGAGTGCCCGGGTGGTCCCGATGCCGGTCGAGACACTGATGCCCCGTTGGTCCTTGGCCGCGCAGGAATTGGTCCCTGCGTCGATGCCGCTCGACCCGGGGAGGAGTGCATGGGTCCGGGTCGGCCCACCGTTCAGCGCCAGCGGACCGAGATCGGCCGCCACGTTCTTGCGGTCGTTCACGCCGAAGAAGACGCACGAGCCGCCCGTGTCGTGGTTGTAGCCGTTGGACGAGATCTGTTGAGCCCCGGACGAACTGCTGCAACTGCGTGGCTGATTGTTGCTGAACATCGTTCCGACCACGAAGTCGCTCGTCGCCGAACTCTCCATTCGGGCAGCGCCGCCAGTACTTGCGCGGGCGATGTTGTTCGCGATCGTCGCCCCGCGGATCTCGAGATAGTTGCTCCCCGTGACCCCAATGGCAGCGCCGTCGCCCGAGGTGTTCCCCGACAGGGTGCTCTCCCGGATCAACGTGTAGCCGTTGGTGAGAATCGCGCCCCCCAGGACGGTGGTGCTCGACGGAGCGCCGGCGGTATTGCCGGCGAGCGTGCTCCTTGCGACGGTGACCCCGTCGAGTGCGGTGATGCCGCCCCCGTTGTTGGTTGCGCTGTTGCCCGACACCTCCGAGTCCTGAACGTCGAGCGCTCCCGAGCCGTAGAGTCCGCCGCCGGAGTCGGTCGCAGTGTTTCCGGAGACCGACGATCCGTTGATGACGAAGAGTCCTCCGCCGGCGACGACGCAGGCTCCGCCGCCCGCCGGTGCGCGATTCCCCGTGAGACGCGACGAGTCGATCCAGACGAACGCCCCGGCTTGCACCGAGATCGCCCCACCACAACCCGTCGACGGATTGCCGCCCGTCAGGGCGAGGTCTCGAAGGTAGATGGGCGATCCCGCGGTGGCGTTGAAGTGTCGACTGCCGACCGGTGCGGTCAGCGTGACGAGGTCGTCGCCATCGATCGTGAGCGCGCGGCCGATGGTCAACGTCGATGTCAGGGGAATCGTCACCGGCCCACCACAGTTGAACCGGATGTCGAGCACCGCGGGGTTGGCGAGTGCCGTCGCGAGTGCCCCGCTCGTACAACCCCCGGCGGATCCGGAACCGATGGTCGCCTGATTGCCCGGGGCGGTGGTGAAGCTCTGCACCGATCCCGTCACGGTCGATGATGCCATAGACGTAGCGCATCCGCCAGTACAGCGTGGTCCCCGACGGGAGCCCGGACCAGTTGGAGAACACGGTGTAGCCGTCGGGATCGTTTGCCGGCACCGCGGAATTGGCGGTGCCGATCAGCGGCGACATCGTCGAAGACTCTGAGATATCGAAGTAGGCGGTTCCTCCGATGCCCTGTGGTTGGAGGTACGCGGTCGTCAGCGCGGTCGTCTGTGTGATCGAGGTCGCCGACGGGCTCGGGTACGTGATCGTGGGCGTGGCCGAGCCCGGCGAGTTCGTGGCGAAGACCCAGACAGGAGCGGTCGGGACCAGAAGCGGGTTGTTGTTGCCGTCCGCCATCGTGATGAATCCGGTGAGGTTCTGTCCGGTGAGGGCAGCCGTCGAGCGGACGGGAACCCGAATCTCGACCGTGCCACCGGTTGGGATCGCCCACAGTCTGCTGGCGCTCCCGAGGTTCGGAATCCACAGTCGGCCGGGCGCGCTGCCTGCGCCGAGCGACTGGGGACAGTTCCCCGGCAGCGAACCGCCGTTGTAGTAGCAGAGCACCGGATTGGTTCCGGAGATGGCCGGGGATGTGTTGGCGGGAAGACCCAGCTCGATCTGAGCGAACTGCCCGGCGCACGCGTTGCCGATCCCGCCGACGACGACGCGGACGTAGTAGACGTCGTTCGGACCGGGCTTCGCTGCGGCAGGGTCGGTGTTGAACCCGACCCACGTGCCGACGCCCGGCGTCGTGTACGGGCTGCCCTGGATGATCGATACGCAGTCGACGACCTCGGAGTACTGGATCCGACCGTCGCTGTAGGCCGGTGCGGCAGACACCGTCCCAGCGGGAACGAACGGACTGACGACGAGGGTGACGCACAGAACCGCTGACGCGAGGGCCGTGCGTCCGACGAAGCGGCGCATCGATGGAAAGTAGCACGCGCCCAGTCACATCTCGGCCCGGAACGGATCGGGGCGGACCGTGACGTGGCGGGTGTGTACGAACTCAGGCGTGCGAGCCGATGTCGACCAGGCGCACCACCACGCGGTCCTCGGCGCGCGACGCGTCGAGATCGACCAGCGCCTCGATGCGCCACTCGTTGGTTTCGTCGGGGTCGTGGAGGATCTGGATGACCCGGCCACTGGCACGGTCGTAGCGGAACAGCTCACCGGATCGGGCGTCGGGATCGGTGAGGATCTCGTCGTGCTGGGCCCAGTAGGGCCCCATCGCCTCGATCAGCGTCTCGCCCGAGGGCCACAGCTCCCGATCGGCGTCCGCGACGATCTCGTCGTACCCGCGACGACGCGCGAGGCGCTGCACCCAGTCGAAGGCCCGATTGCGGACCATCACCCGGAACGCCCGATCGTCGTCGACGATGGTCCGCTCGCCGGTCGGCAGCCTCGGTCGCAGGTCGTCGACCGACGTCACGTCCTGCGGGTTCAGGAGTCGCTCCCACTCGTCGATCAGGCTCGAGTCGACGTGGCGCACCACGGCACCGAGCCATGCCACGATGTCGCCGAGTTCGTCGGTGGCCAGGTCTTCGGGAACGTTCTGGACGAGGCCCTTGTACACGTCGGACAGGTAGCGCAGCAGCACGCCCTCGGACCGCTTGAGGCCGTAGTCGTGGATGTACTCGCCGAACGTCATCGCCCGCTCGAACATCTCGCGCACGATCGCCTTCGGCGCCACCGTGTCCGATCCGACCCACGGGTGACGTGTTCGGAACTCGTTGAAGTTGGCGTAGATCCACTCGCTGTTCGGCTTCGGGTAGTCGACCTGAGCGAGGCGCTCCATCCGCTCCTCGTACTCGACGCCCGACGACTTCATCTCGGCCATCAGCTCGTCCTTGGCCCGCTTCACCTGGGCCGCGAGCACCACGCCGGGGTTCTCCTGGACCGACTCGATGATCGTCATCACGTTCAACGCGTGGTCGATGGCATCGCCGGTCGCGTTCGGGTTCGCAGCGGCGGCCTCGGCCTCGGCGGCGGGCAAGGCACCCAACGCCTCGACCGCCCACAGCGACAACGGCTGGTGCAGTGCGAACTGGTCCTGCAGGTCGAAGTTCACGCGCACGCGACGCCCGTACTCGTCGGGCTCGTCGGGGAACTCCAGCATCTCCGCCTCGACCAGCGACCGGTAGATCGAGATCGCCCGACGGATGTGGGCCCGCTGGCGCCGGCGCGGCTCGTGGTTGTCGGTCAGCAGCTGCTTGACCGCCCGGCAACCGTCGACCTCGGATCCGTCGGCCTCGTGCACGACCGGTCGATCGAGCAGGTTCATGACCATCTGATGGCTCACGTGGAAGTGCGACTTCAACGCCTCGGGCTCACCGCCGACGAGCTTGTCGAACGTCTCCTGCGTCCAGTGCGCGTAGCCACGATCGGGCTGCTTCTTCTTGACCATCTTCTTCTTGCCACTCGCCGCCGCCTTGTCGCCGAGTCGCTGGTTCTCGACCACGTGCTCGGGTGCCTGCACCCACACGTCGCCCCGGTCGTCGAACCCCTTGCGCCCGGCCCGCCCGCCGATCTGGGCGAATTCGCGATTCGACAGGATCCGTACGCCGGACCCGTCGTACTTGCAGAGCTGCGTGAACAGCACCGAACGGATCGGAACGTTCACGCCCACCCCGAGCGTGTCGGTGCCGCAGATGATCTTGAGCAGGCCGTCCTGTGCGAGCTTCTCGACCAGCAGCCGATACTTCGGCAGCAGGCCCGCGTGGTGCACGCCGACACCGGCGGTGATGTAGCGACGGAGGTCCTTGCCGATGGGGGAGTCGAACCGGAACCCGCCGAGCGCCTCTTTGACCTTCGCCTTCTCGTCCTTCGTCAGGGGGTCGAGCGCCAGGTAGTTCTGCGCCGCCTCGGTCGCGTCCTTCTGGGTGAAGTGCACGAGGTAGATCGGCGCCCGCCCCGACTCGAGGAGCGATGTGACGCTGTTGTGCAATGTCGTCGTGCGGTACTCGAAGTCGAGCGGTACCGGCCGTTGCACCGACTTCACGACGGTGGTCTCTCGGCCCGTTCGCTCGGTGAGGTCGTTGCGGAAGAACTCGACGTTGCCGAGCGTCGCCGACATCAGCAGGAACTGCGTGTTCGGGCAATTCGAGCAGCGGCACCTGCCACGCCCAACCGCGCTGCGGGTCGCCGTAGAAGTGGAACTCGTCGATCACCGCGAGGTCGACCGGAGCGTCGCGACCGTCGCGCAGCGCCCAGTTGGCGAGGATCTCCTGCGTACAACAGATGATCGGTGCCTCGGGATTGACGGCGGCGTCGCCCGTGACCATCCCGACCTGGTCGGAGCCGAACTCGCGACACAGCGCGAAGAACTTCTCGCTCACCAGCGCCTTGATCGGCGCGGTGTAGACACTGCGTCTGCCGGCGGCGAGCGACGCGAAGTGGGCAGCGGCGGCCACGAGCGACTTGCCCGATCCGGTCGGCGTGTTGAGGATGACGTGGTTGCCGAGGACGATCTCGAAGATCGCCTCCTCCTGGGCCGGGTACATCTCGAGCCCGATCTCGGCCACGTAGTCGGTGAACCCGGCCAGCACGGCATCGCCGTCGACCGTGCCGTCGGCCAACCGGGCGCCCGGTCCGGGAAGGTGACGGATCAGTGGTGGCACCGTGGTGGAGGGCGACGACATCTCCGTCCGAGCGTACGCAGCAGCGCCGGGGTTGCGGACCTCAGTCGCCGGGATCGATGAATTCGACCCAGTTGCCGTCGGGGTCCTCGACGATCGACACCATCAGTCCCGGTCGGAGTTCGACATTGTCCACGACGATGCGGGCCCCGGCGTCACGGCACGCCCGGGTCACGTCGGCGAGGTTCGAGATCGTGATCGTGAAGTAGCGGTACCCGGTGCCGCCGGCCAGCCCGCCCGGGGCCGGGCGAGCACTCGGCACCTCGTCGAGTTTGACCAGCTTGATCAGCGTCGTGCCGCACATGAGCCGATGCATGGTGCCCGCCAACGGTGGCGGCGTCGGTGTGTCGCTGACGTGTTCGAAGCCCAACAGGTCGCGGTAGAACGCCAGCGAGCGGGCGCTGTCCTCGATCACGATGCCGAGGTCGATGGAATCCTTGCGAAGCTCGATGCCCATGTCCGGACGGTAGCCGGAGGCCGGCCGTACGCTCGTTGCGTGGCTACGCACGACATCGAATCCGTCGAGGTGGACCGTCGGTCCCATGTCGAGGTCCTCTTCGAGGACGGTGTCCGCGCTCGCTTCGAGCTGGCACCGTTGCGCCAGGCGTGTCCGTGCGCGGACTGCAACGCCAGACGCACACGTGGTCAACCGGTCGCGCCGTGGATCGACGAGGGTGAACCGATCAGCATCACCGACGCCGAGTTGTCCGGTGCGTGGGGCCTCAGCCTCGACTGGAGCGACGGTCACTCCACCGGCATCTACGCCTGGGAGAAGCTGCGCGAGTGGGTCGATTCCGGCCGGGTCGGCACCGTCGTCGGCTGAACTCGGCCCGTCTCGGGCTCAGGCGTGGCTGATGGCGTCGCCGACGAGGCGCGACGCGGCGGCGACGCCGGATCCGCCCATGGGTGCGTCGAGGGCGTGCAGTGCGGACTCGATCGTGGCGAGCGTGCCCAGCAGCATCGGCGGATTGAGGTGCCCCATGTGGCCGATCCGGAATCGCGGTGCGTCGGCGGCGCCGATCCCCAGCCCGAGCGTCAATCCCATCTCGTGCTCGCAGATCTCGCGGAGCGCGCCGGCATCGATCGTTCCCGTCGAGATGGTCGTGACTGCGTGCGATCGGGCTGCCGGGTCGGAGACGTTGCAGCGCAGGCCGCCGTCCGTGTGCCAGGCGTCGACTGCCGCCCAGACCGAACCCGCGAGGATCTCGTGGCGCGACCACACGTTCTCGAGTTCCTCTTCGAAGATCATGTCGAGCGCCTCCCGCAAGCCGTAGAGCAGCGGAATGGGCGGTGTGCCGTTGTAGAGCTGGTAGTGCGCCTCGACGTTGCGACGCGACGTCCAGTCGAAGTACCCGACGCGCATGTCGGCACGTTCGTGCGCGGCGAGTGCCTTGTCGTTCGCCCAGACGATGCCGAGCCCGGGAGGTGTCATCAGACCTTTCTGACTGGCACTCACCGTCACGTCGACACCCCACTCGTCCATCTCGTATCGATCGCAACCGAGCGAAGCGATCGCGTCGACCATCAGCAGTGCCGGGTGCCCGGCAGCATCGATGGCGGCACGGATGGCCGGGATGTCGTTGCGGACGCCCGTGGCGGTGTCGGCGAGGACGACGAGGACGCTCTTGATGCTGTGGCCGGTGTCGGCTCGCAGCCGCTCCTCGAGGGCGGTCGGGTCGACCGGGCCGTCGTCGGTGCCGGGCAGCACCTCGACGTCGGCGCCGCTGAGCGCTGCCTGTTCGCCCCACACGACGGCGAACGTCCCGGATTCGAGCACGAGTACCTTCTCGCCGCGGCGCATCGTGTTCGACACCGCCATCTGCCAGGCCGCATGGCCGTTTCCGATCACGATGAACACCTCGCCCGACGTCCGGGCGATCGATGGCAGGTCGGCGAAGAGGCTGTTCGACACGTCGATCAACGGACCGTCGTAGATGTTCGGCATCGGCCGATGCATCGCCGCGAGGACCCGATCGGGAACGATCGACGGACCGGGGATGGCAACCTGCGGACGTCCGTGTCGAAGGGTCATCCGGCGAGGATACGGCTCCGGCCGAACGGGCGACCCCAGCCCCTGATCAACTGCCCGGATCAACTGCCCCGGATCAACTGCCCAGGATCAGATCGGCGAAGCTCGGCAGTGCCATCGCCGGGCCCGACACCAGGAACTCGGTGATGCAGGTCTCGCGCCACTTGGCGAGTTCGTCGCGGATCTTGTCGGGCGGGCCGACGAGTGCGACATCTTCGACCATGGCGAGCGGGATGGCGGCAGCGGCCTCGGCCTTCTTGCCCTCCAGGTACAGCTCCTGGACCCTGTCGGCGACCGCGCCGTATCCCATCCGGGCGAAGACCTCGTAGTGGAAGTTCGCATCCTTGGCACCCATGCCGCCCGCGTAGAGCGCGAGGAAGGGGCGCACCATGTCGGCGCACTTCTCCGCGTCGTCGCCGGGGATGAGCATCACCGTGGCGGTCACCTCGAAGCGGTCCTTCTTGGTCGGGTCACCGGATGCGTCGAATCCCTGCTGGAGGCAGTCGCGGTAGAACTGGTCCTCCTTCGGCGAGAAGAACAGCGGCAACCACCCGTCGCAGATCTCGGCGGACAGGGCGACGTTCTTCGGGCCTTCGGCAGCGAGGTAGATCGGGATGTCGTTGCGCAGCGGATGCACTGTCGACTTCAGCGGCTTGCCGAGCCCTGCGCCGCCGTCGAACGGCATGTCGTAGAACTCGCCGTGGAACTCGACCGGCTTCTCGCGAGCGATGATCGACCTGCACGATCTCGACGTACTCGCGAGTTCGTGCGAGCGGCTTCGGGTACGGCTGGCCGTACCAGCCCTCGACGACCTGGGGGCCCGACGCGCCGAGGCCGAGGATGAACCGGCCGTTGGAGAGGTGGTCCATCGTGATCGCGGCCATCGCCATGGCGGCCGGGGTACGCGCCGACATCTGGGCGATCGCCGTGCCGAGCTTCAGTGTCTGCGTCGAAGCGCCCCACCACGCGAGCGGCGTCAGCGCATCGGAGCCGTAGGCCTCGGCCGTCCAGACCGAGTTGAAGCCGAGTCGTTCCGCTTCCTGGACCGCTTCGAGTGCCCCCTTCGGCGGACCCGCCGACCAGTACCCCGTGTTGTAGCCGAGCTTGATGTCTCCCATGGTCGCACCGTACGCCAGTGCGGCGCGGTCAGGCATGCTGGGGGAGTGGCAGCGAGTGACGACCGACTGGTGGTGACCGACAGCGTCCGGGTCCCGCGTCACGAACTCACCGTGACGTTCAGCCCGTCGGGCGGCCCCGGGGGACAGCACGCCAACAAGGCGGCGACACGTGCCGAACTGACCTTCGACGTCGAGACCTCGAGTGCGTTCACCGACGCCCAACGTGAACGGATCCTCTCGAAGCTCGGCCCGACCGTCAGGGTCGTCGCCGACGACGAACGCTCGCAACTCCGCAACCGCACGCTGGCGGAGGAGCGCCTCGCCGCGAAGCTTCGAGGAGCCTTGTACGTGCCGCGCCCGCGGCGGGCCACCAAGCCGACTCGAGGATCGCAACGCCGTCGCGTCGAGGCGAAGAAGCAGCGCGGGGAGACGAAGCGGTACCGGCGTCCGCCGTCGGCAGACGACTGACCGGAACCTCAGACCGATCGCACGCTCAGACCGACCGGAACGTGATGCTCAACCTCGGTCCTGTGACCGAGCGCACCTTCGGCACCGTGTGTTCCCAGTCGTGCTGACAAGCGCCACCCATCACGAAGAGGTCGCCGTTGCCGAGCGCCCAGCTCCGTGATCCGCCACCACCGCGTGGGCGGAGTCGGAGTGGCCGTGGCGCGCCGACGCTCACGATCGCGATCACGGGGTTGGTGACCAGGTGGCGATGGCGGTCACCGTGCCAGGCCACGGAATCATCGCCGTCGCGGTACAGATTGAAGCCGATCGAATCGAAGGGTTCGGCGTAGCGGTCGGCGAGTGCGAGCCGCATGTCGTGGAGCAGATCCGAGGGCTCCGGTGTGCCGCATTCGACACCCCACCACGCCGACAGGCGTGGCTCGTCGACGACCTGGTCGTACATCTTGATGCCCGTGCGCTGCCGAAACGGCAGGTTCGCGATCAGTTCGTCGAAGACGGTGTCGGCGCCCTGCAGCCACCCGGGCACGAGTTCGATCCAGGTCGTCGCATCCAGGTCGACGCGCGTGGCCTCACGGAAGCCCGAGTCGTAGGCCGGCGTCAACGTGCCGAACAACGACCTCTGGACATGCATCGACGTGGATGAGAACACATGTTCGATTGTGGCGCACTGATTGCTCGAGGTCAAGGCGCGCTGACGCTGTCGGATCTTCAAGGTGCGAGGAGGTCGGCGGGATCCTCGTCGGGGAGCACTGGCCGGCTGGCGCTGTCGCGCGGGGCCGCGACGATCTCGCACCCGTCGTCGGAGCAGGCGATCCATGCCGTCGGCTCGAAGATGTCGGTCAGGGCGAACCTGTTCCCCACGGTTGCATCGTTGATGAACACCCGGATGCCAGGCGGTCGTTCGATGCGGGAGAGGTCGAGTTCATGCACGAGCACGCGACCGTCGACGTCGAACCGCATGGTGACGTCGGGCCCGACGGTCGTCGAGTCGGGACCGCGCAGCACGAGTGCGTCGTCGAGCAGCCCGACCGATTCGGCGTCGTCGAGCAGGCCCTGAACGTCGAGGTCGGAGATCCGACCGGTGCGCCACCCCTCGTTCGTCGCGGTGACGACGATGCCGTCGCCGTAGACGGTCAGCAGCGGCACGTCCGGCCCGAGCGGGACGCGCACGGCGATCTGCGCCACCACGTCGCCGCTCGCGGTGGGGTACGTGAACTGATCGACCGAAGGCAGCGTCGCGAACGTCGGCCCGACTGGTTCCGGTTCCACCGTCGGCTCGGCTCCGGACAGCGGAGCCGTCGTGAGCGCGGACTCTCGATCACTCCCGGTGCAACCGGCGACGAGGCACAGCGCGGCGACCGCGACCATCGCTGCGGCCGGGATGCGCGGACGGAACACGGTCGGGCGTCGGTTCAGGCGTCGGGTCCGAGAGCATCGAACGCGACAGCGCCGAGCGACTCCGCGACGATCGCGTTCGCGTACCGGCCACCGACGGTGTTCAGACCGTGCGCCAACGCGGGGTCACGGCGCGCGGCGCCGATGGCGCCGTGCAGAGCCACCTCGAGCTGGAACGGCAATGTTGCGTTCGTGAGCGCGTAGGTGCTCGTGTGCGGCACGGCACCGGGCATGTTGCCGACCGCGTAGTGGACCACGTCGTGCACCACGTACGTCGGTTCGTCGTGCGTCGTCTCACGGGTGGTCGCGATGCAGCCGCCCTGGTCGACAGCGACATCGACGATGACCGATCGCGGCTTCATCTGCTCGACCATCTCCTCGCTCACGACCACCGGCGCGCGACCACCGGCAACCAGGACGGCGCCGATGACGAGATCGGCGTCGAGGACGGCCCGCTCGATCGCGCCCCGGTTCGACGCCGCCGTCATGATCCGGCCGCGGTGGATCTGGTCGACGAAGCGCAGCCGGTCCAGGTTCTTGTCGACCAGCACGACCTCGGCCTCCATGCCTGCGGCGACCCATGCGGCATTCCAGCCGACGTTGCCTGCACCGAGCACCACGACCTTCGCAGGACGCACACCGGGCGCCCCACCGAGCAGCACGCCGCGTCCACCGTTGTGCCGCTCGAGGTAGTGCGCGCCCATCTGCGGTGCGAGGCGGCCGGCGACCTCGCTCATCGGTGCCAGCAACGGCAGCGACCCGTCCGACATCTGCACCGTCTCGTAGGCAACGGCCGTCGTCTTCGATGCCAGGAGCGCCTCGGCCACGGCCGGGTACGCCGCCAGGTGGAGGTACGTGAAGAGCGTCAGGTCGTCCCGGAGGAATCCGTACTCCGCCGGTTGCGGCTCCTTCACCTTGACGACCATCTCCTGCGCCCACGCATCGGCGGCCGTGGGAACGATCTCGGCGCCCGCCGCGACGTAGTCGTCGTCGGTGATCGACGCGCCCTCGCCTGCGCCCGTCTCGACGAGCACCGCGATGCCGTGGCGCTCGAGTTCGCGGACACCGTCGGGTGTCATCGCCACCCGGTGTTCTGCGGTCTTCACTTCTCGTGGCACTCCAACGGTGCGGACTGCGGGCGCGTCGGTGGTCATGGCGTCATCATGCCCCATCGACGGCTGCTCAGATCCTGATCGCGGTGCGACCGAGCCACTACGGTGCCAGCGAAGATGACGAACACCGATGCACCTCGTATTCATCTCGGCCCCGATTCGGCTCCCGACTGGCTCGCCGAGGCGGTCATCGCCGGCGGCGCCGAGCTCGTGCCGGTCGCCGAGGCCGAGGCGATCGTGTGGGGTGACGCCCGCAACGTGGGCGCCTTGGCGGAGATCCTCGACGACGCCGACCGCATCCGATGGGTGCAACTCCCGTTCGCCGGCATCGAGAACTTCGTCGAGCACCTCGACCACGACCGCGTGTGGACCTGTGGCAAGGGCGTGTACGCCGAGCCCGTCGCCGAGATGGCGCTGACACTGGGCATTGCCGGACTCCGCAACGTGGGCGCCTACGCCCGGGCCTCGGAGTGGACCGGTCCGGCCGGGCGCAATCTGTTGAACGGCAACGTCACGATCCTCGGCGGCGGGGGCATCACCGAGTCGCTCGTGCGTCTCCTGCAGCCGTGGAACTGCCGGATCACCGTCGTGCGCAGCCAGGTACAGGCCATGGATGGGGTCGACGATGTCCTGGAAGCCGACCGGTACGCGGACGCGCTGCCCGGGGCCGACCTGGTGGTCCTCGCGTTGGCGCTCACGCCCGACACCGAGGCGATGTTCGGCGCCGACGAGTTCGCGCTGATGGAGGATCACGCCTGGATCGTCAACGTCGCGCGGGGCAGACACATCGTCACCGACGATCTCGTCGACGCCCTTCGCGACGGCAAGATCGGTGGTGCGGGGCTCGACGTCACCGACCCCGAACCGCTCCCGGCCGATCATCCGCTGTGGTCGTTGCCGAACTGCATCATCACGCCGCACGTGGGCAACACGCCCGAGATGGCCAAGCCGTTGCTGGCCGAGCGGGTGACCGAGAACGTCCGACGCTTCGGACGCGGCGAGGAACTCCTCGGCCTCGTCGACGTCGACGCCGGCTACTGACCCCGCCGGTCTTTCCGGACCCGACCCCGACAGGCCGCCCGCGTGGAACACGCCGTAACGTTGTCGGGACCGTGTCCACGCACTACGACACACTTCGCGTCCCACCGAGCGCATCCGACGCGGAGATCCGTGACGCCTATCGCCGCCTCGCCCGCGAGCACCATCCGGATCGGCAGGCATCGACGGGTTCGGCGGCGGGTTCGATGCCGTCGATCAACGAGGCCTATCGAGTACTCGGCGACCCAGCCCGTCGAGCGGTGTACGACGCGAGTCTCCGCCGATCGACGTCGGGATCGGCAGCGCCGTCGTCATCGTCATCGTCACGACAGCAGGCCGAGTCGGCATCGACGTACTCCGCACCCATGCACCCGAGCCATCTCGGACCGGCACGAATCCCCTGGCGCGGCTTGCTCGTCGTCGGGATCATCGGTGTGGTCGGTGTGGTCGTGCTCGCGCAGTTCACCGAACCGGGCGAACCGGCCGGCCCCGACGGCATCCTCGGCGTGGGCAGTTGCGTCTCCATCGACGCCGACGGTTTCGCCCGCGAGGTCCTCTGCACGGGCGACACGACCGCCGACCTGGTGGTCGACGCTCTCATCCCGTTCGACGCGACGTGTCCCGGTCTGACCGAACCGCACCAGGACCGACAAGGCATGGGAATCGCCTGCGTCGCCGTTCCCTGAGACCCACTCGGAGGGCGCAGGTGGCGTGATGAGGGCACGGCACTGATATCTTGTGGCTTCCCTCAGGGGCGATTAGCTCAGTTGGAAGAGCGCCACGTTCACACCGTGGAGGTCGGGAGATCGAGACTCCCATCGCCCACCCTCTCACGTGATCACGCCGGCCCGGGCGTGCGAGCGACTGCCGAGCGTGCGACGGCGCCGAGCGCGAACGATCCGGAGGGCTCACCGAGCCTGCGGAAGAGCGCTGTGCGGAGACGTTGTCGGTCGTCGTCGGGGAGCGACACACAGTAGGCGCCGGCTGGGCCGACACCTGCGAGGAAGCCGTTCCAGAGCTCGTCGAAGCCGGCATAGCTCGACGAAACCCGCAGCGTCGACTCGACCACATCGTCCATCCCGGCCGACTCGAAGAGCTGGGAGATCTCGCCCGGACGGCCGAACCGCATGGTCTGCGCCTCGTCCGGCGCCGCCGGGTCGATCTCGAGCGCCGCGTCCCAGAAGCAGCGCAGCATCTCCATGCCACCGTCGAAATCCCAGACACACGCCGACACCCACCCACCTGGGCGCACCACCCGCATCATCTCGCTTGCCGCCGAGTCCGGGTCGGACACGAAGTGCAGCACGAGCTGGGCCAAGGCGTGGTCGTGGGAACCGGTTTCGAACGGGATCGACTCGGCTCGCCCGAGCTCGACCCGAACCCCGGGGTGGCGCACGGCGCACTCGATCACGAACTGCGCGGAGGGATCGCAGGCTGCCACCGCGTCGACGCCGAGCCGTTCGACGAGCACCGCGGTGAGTGCTCCCGGGCCACAGCCGACGTCGACCGCGGTGTGCCCGCGCCGAACTCCGGCAGCATCGGCGAACAGCGTGCCCAGCGCACGCGAGTACCGGCCCATGAACGAGTCGTAGGTCGCACCGGCAACACCGAACGTTCTCGCTCCTTCGACGTCGTCCACGCGAACCCCCTCGAGCGTGCTGCCCCCGACCGCCACAGCCGGTGGCGGTCATCGATCAGACGACACGACACTACTCCGCATCCCGCATCCCGCATCCGGCCTGCCGCGGCGCCAGCTGGTCAACGGCCTGCTGAACTGCGCCGGTCACTTCTTGTCGTCGCGTGCCTCTTTCAGGATGAACAGTGGCAGCAGCCATGCGGCGATCATCGTGAAGAACCAGACGATCACGGTGGCGAAGATCCAGGTCGAGAGTCCGGTGATCGAGAGGCCGTCGGAGACCAGTTCGGTGATCAGCAGGGCGACGAATGTCGTGACGAGTGCGCTGCTGCCCTGAAGGGCGGGGGCGTTCTGCATCGCCATCTTCGTGATGAGTGGCTGGATCACGACGGTCAGCACGGTGAAGATCACCACGGCGAGGACGAACGCGGTGCCGCTCACGCTCATGTCGTCGAGGATGAGCGAAGCCACCCACAACCCGAGCGCATTGCCGAGCAGTGAGAGACCGATACGGATCAGGAGTCGAATCACGGATACCTCGGTCGGTGGACGGTTGGTGAATTGTGCTGTCGAGCCACATCATGACCGATGGCGGTGGTGCCGCCGCGCATTCCGCGGTGGTACACGATCAGCCGCTCGTCGATGCCCGCACGGCTAGTGTTGGCGCGGATGGAACGCCTCTGCGGACGCCCCGGTTGTTCCGACCGGGCCTCGGTCGCCTACGGGATGCGTCCCGAGGATCTGGTGTTCTGGCTCGACGTGCTCACCGACCACGACGAGGGCATCGGCGGTGTGCTGTGTCGGCGACATGCGGATTCCATGATCGTGCCGCGTGGCTGGACCCTCGACGATCTCCGCGATCCCGACCTGCACCTCTTTCGTCCGCCGGACCCCGCGGCGCGCGTCCGCCCCCAGCGATCGGCTCGGACGAGATCGACCGACGCCACCGGTGAACAGCTCCGTCTGACCGACGATGTGCTGGATGCGCTCGCCGCGCCCTTGCCGGACGCAGAGGTGCCGACTCCGGCCGCCGACACCGATCCGGCGGGTGATCCTGGTGCGTGGACGCCGAGCTTCGACGAGGCCGACGATCTCGACGGCCTGCTCTCGGCGCAGAGTCCGTTGCTCGCCCGCGCATTCCGGACGGCGGATCGATCGGACGGATGACCGCGCAAACGTGTCGCTCGCCGTCGCCGCGGGGTCAGCGATGAAGATCGAGCGAACCGTGTTGCTTCGGGCCGCACCGCGGGACGTGTTCGAGCTCGTCGACGATCTCGGCCGATATCCGCAGTGGATGGAACTCGTCCACGACGTGTCCGACGTGATCCGAGGTATCCGGGGTGTCCGAGGTGTCCGGGGTGTCCGGTAACGCCGACACAGGGCGGTCGTGGGATGTCGAACTGCGTGCCCAGATCGGCCCGCTGGCTCGATCCAAACGGTTGCGAATGACGCGCACGGTTCACGAGCCGCCCCGCCGGGTGGTCTTCGAGCGGACCGAGGTGGACGGGCGTCGTCACTCGCCCTGGGTGCTCGAATCGGTGCTCACCGAGCAGGGAAGTGGTGAGACCGAGTTGACCATGACGCTCACCTACGGTGGCAATCTCTGGACGGGTGCGGTCCTCGAGCACGTCCTCGACGACCACGTCGACCGTGGGGCCCGCTCGCTGACCGCTCTGGTCGAGCCCGCATCCCCCGAGAACCCGTGAGCCGGTGCATCACGGGGCCGGGCCGGCCGGACGGGTTCAAGTCGGTGCTGTCACGTGCCGATGAACGGTTGTCGGGTGGTTCGTCGGCGCAATCTGCGTCGGCTGTCTGCCCTTCGCCCACCCGCGATGTCAAGTAGAATCCCCGCTCGTATGTCCCTCGATTCGGCGGCACCGCCGGCGTTCTCAGACGCGTCGACGTGTCGGCGGGACCGCAATCGGGCCGAACGCCGACTCACTCGTCTGATCGTCGCAGCGGCCGTTGCGCTCGTCGTGACGATCGGCGCGGCCCCGCTGCTCGTGGTCGCCCCTGCGGCCGCGCAGACCAGTGACGAAGCCGCCAGAGAGGCGGCGCGCGAGATCCAGGCAGCCCGCGAACGCGCCAACGAAGCTGCCGCAGCGTTTCTGCAGGCACAGTCGGACCTCGAGGTGTTGCAGGATCAGGCGAGGGGCCTGGAGGGCGAAGAGGCGGTGCTGCGAGAGCGCGTCGAACGTCTCCGACGTGACGTCGAGTCGCTTGCCGTTGCCCGGTTCGCCACCAGCGGATCGAAGGGAATTCCGTTGCTCACCGGTCTGCAGGCGCCGAAGGACCAGGTGCAGGCCGACGTCCTCGTCGACGTGGTCAGCGACGCGGGCAGCAGTTCACTCGACGAGTTCGATCTCGCCCAGAAGCAGCTCACGGTGAAGCAGGAGGAACTCGATGAGCGTCGGGAGGACATCGTGGACCAGCAGGCGGTGTTCACCCAGCTCCAGGCCGATGCCGATGCCGAGGTCGAGCGGTTGCGGGAGATCGAGGAACAGCGCTTGACCGACGAGGCGGTCGTGAAGGCGCTCGCGGCGCAGCAGCAGGCATCGGTCGCCAAGTGGGTCGAGGCACAGCTGCGCAACAACGAGGCGGCCGCACGCGCCCAGCCGAATCCCGGTGTCGTCGCCGCGCAGGCGGCAATCGCCGCGGCCGCGGCTCCCACCGCCGCCGACGGTGACCTGCCGGCCGATGGCGTGCCGGTGCCGACGCTGGCGCCGAACACGGGCCCATCCGGTGGCACCAGTGGCGGGCGGACCGGCACCGGCGGGGCAGGGAGCACCCCCATCGGCGTGCTCAACGGCGAGGTCTACATCGACGCGATCATCTGCCCGATGCCCGGCGCGGCATACGGCGACAGCTGGGGTGCCCCCAGGTCGGGAGGCCGACGGCACGAAGGCGTCGACATGCTCGCTCCGATGGGTACGCCGATCTACGCGGTCGTCAGCGGCACGGTGAACTTCAAGCAGAACCGCCTCGGTGGAAACGCGGCGTCGCTCGCGGGCGACAACGGCAACCGCTACTACTACGCCCACCTCTCGCAGTACGAAGGCGGGAGCCGACGGGTGAACCAGGGCGACGTCATCGGCTACAACGGCGACACCGGCAACGCCACGGGCGTCCCGCACCTGCACTTCGAGGTGCACCCCGGAGGCGGTCTGGCAGTCAATCCGACGCCGTCCGTCCGCGTCGCCGGCTGCTGAGCACGGCTGCCGAGCACGGCTGCGTTGGTGTGGCTCACCGTTCGGGTGCGGACTCGCGGGCGCCGATCTGCGAATCTCGTGGGCGATGGAGAGTTCGGCCGTGGGGACGGAGTTGTCGACGATGCTGTCACAGCTCCTCGACGGTGCCGAGATCCACGGGTTGCATCGGCTGTCCGGTGGCGCCTCACGTGAGACATGGCGATTCGAAGCCGACGGGCGGCCGCTGATCCTGCAGCGTCAGCGTGCGGGCGACGAACGCGACATGCTGATCGAAGCCGGCGTGGTCCGAGCGGCCGGTCGTGGTGGCGCTCCCGTCCCGGAACTGATCGAGGCACGACGTCGTGACGACGGCATGGCCTTCATGGTGCTGGAAGCCATCGACGGTGAGACCATCGCCCGCAAGATCCTGCGCGACGACGAATTCGCCACGGCACGGCCGCGCCTGGTCGCCGATTTCGGTGCGGCCCTGGCGCGCATTCACGCACTCGATGTCACCACCATCACGGGGCTCCAACACACCGACCAGGTCGAGTACTACACCGGCGTGCTCGACGCCCTCGGGCAACCTCACCCCGTGCTCGAACTCGTGCGCAACTGGCTGGTCGACACTCGCCCCGCTCCGGGCCGCACGAGCCTCGTGCACGGCGACTTCCGACTCGGCAACATGATCGTGGGTCCCGACGGGCTGCGGGCGGTGATCGACTGGGAGCTCGCCCACCTCGGCGATCCGATGGAGGATCTCGGGTGGCTGTGCGTGAAGGCATGGCGCTTCGGGATGACGCCACCCGTGGCCGGGCTGGGTGAGTACGCGGATCTGTTCACCTCGTACGAGGCGTCGGGGGGATCGCCGATCGACCCGGTCGTGGTGCACTGGTGGGAGGTCCTCGGCACGTGGAAGTGGGCGATCATGTGCATCCTGCAGGCGAACGTGCATCTCACCGGAGCGGCGCGCAGCCATGAACTGGCCGCCATCGGACGGCGCGTGTGCGAGAACGAGTACGACCTCCTGGCGATGCTCGAACCGGTGGTGACATGACCGCCCCGCACGATGTTCCGACGGCGATGCAGCTGCTCGAAGCCGTTCGCGAGTGGATCGACCGCGAGGTGATCCCGTCGACCGACGGTCGGTTGAGATTCCACGCGAGGGTGGCCTCGAACGTGCTCGGCATGGTCGAGCGAGAGATCGAACTCGGCCCGGCGCAGGAGGCGGCGCACACGGCGCGGCTCGCGCAGCTCGGTGTGGCGAGCGACGCCGAGCTGGCCGCGGCAATCCGTCGACGGGAGTTCGACGACCGCGCCGACGAACTCAGGTCGCTCCTGACCGCGGCGGTGCTCGACAAGCTCGCCGTCGCCAACCCCCGCTACGTCAGCGACGGCGACTGAGGACGACGGGTTGGCCCGCGGCGAGTTGGCCGCACGCGGCGTCGATGTCGGTGCCGCGATTGCGACGAATCGTGGCGTTGGCGCCGAATCGTTCGAGCAGGTCGCGGAACTCCTCGACCCGCTTCGCCGATGAACCGGTCGTGGGGTAGCCGGGTGTCGGGTTGAGTGGAATCAGGTTGACGTGGCCGTGCGGGCTGAGCCGGCGACACAGCGCCGCGAGTTCACGCGCGTCGCTGTCGCGATCGTTGACACCCTCGATCATCGCCCACTCGAAGCTGACGCGACGGTGCTTGACCTGCAGGTAGTCCTCGCATGCGGCCATCAGGTCCTCGATCGGGTAGCGCTTGTTGATCGGCACGAGCTCGTCGCGCAGCGTGTCGTTCGCGGCGTGCAACGACACCGCGAGATTCACCGGCAGGGCGCGATCCTTCAGTGAGCGGATGCCGGGGATGAGGCCGACCGTCGAGATCGTGATGTGTCGCGCCGACAGCCCGAGGTCGCCGTGGATGCGTTCGGTCGCCGCCCACACCGCATCGAGATTGGCCATCGGCTCACCCATGCCCATGAACACGACGTTGCTGACCCGACGCTCGAGCTGTTGGGCGCGTCGGGCGGCTCGCACCACCTGCTCGACGATCTCGCCGACGGTCAGGTGGCGAGTGAATCCCGCCTGCCCGGTCGCGCAGAATCCGCAACCCATCGCACAGCCGGCCTGGCTGCTCACGCACACGGTGGCCCGGTCGGAGTAGAGCATCAGTACCGTCTCGACGCGGCTGGCGCCGTCGAGTTCCCAGAGGAACTTCACGGTGTCGCCCCGGTCGCTCACCGACTCGGTGACCGGCGTGAGCGCCAACGGAAGTTCGGCGTCGAGGCGGGCGCGAAGTGCTTTGGGGAGATTGGTGATGTCGGCAGGGTCGGCGAGCTGCGTGTAGAGGCCGGCCCACAGCTGGTCGAGGCGGTAGCGCGGCTCGCCGTGGAGGACGTCGGCGAACTCCTCGCGGGTGAGGTCGTATCGGGTACTCATGGGGCGGCTCCGATCCCGCCTGCGAGCGTCACGTAGTCGTCGATGCGGGCGCGTACGACATCGAGGCTGGCAGTCCAGAACGCCTCGTCGGTGACGTCGAGGCCGAACGTCATCGCCAACTCCTCGGCGGTGTCCATCCCGGCGCGTGACAGCAGGTCGTCGTAGCCGGAGCGGAAACGTTCGGGGTCGTCCTGATACCGGGCGAAGAGTCCCAGGCCGAACAGGAACCCGTAGGTGTAGGGCCAGTTGTAGAAGTGGGAGCCGTAGTAGTGCGGCTTGAGCAACCACATGTACGGATGGGCGGTGCGTTGGTCGAGCCCGTCGCCGTAGGCCGTGCCCTGGGCCTCGGTCATCAGCTCGCAGAATTCGGCGGCGCTCAGCGTGCGACGCCGCCGGCGGGCGAACACCTCGGACTCGAACAGGAACCGGGAGTGGATGTCGACGATCAGCTGGTTGGCGCCCACGAGGTCGACGTCGAGTTGGGCGAGCCGTTCGGTTCCCGACAATCGCGCCAGGCCGGCCTCGACGACGAGGGTCTCGCAGAAGATGCTCGCTGTCTCGGCGAGCGCCATCGGGAGCTGCCGCTGGAGCGGTGTGCGGCCGGCGAGCGTGGTGTTGTGATAGGCGTGGCCCAGTTCGTGCGCGGTGGTCTGGGTGGAGTCGGCCGAGCCCGACCAGTTGAGCAGCACCAGCGAGCGATCGTCGACGAACGAAGCGCAGAACGCACCTCCACTCTTGCCGGGTCGTGGGGCCGCGTCGATCCACTGCTCGTCGAGTGCGCGGTCGACCAGGCCGCCGAGCGTGTGGCTGTAGTCGGAGAAGGCGGACCGGACGACGTCGACGCCGTCGTCCCACGACACCTCGGCTCCGGCGAACGGCAACGGGGCCACGAGGTCCCACCACGGCAGGCCGACTGCCGGGTCGTGACCGTGCAGGCCTGCCTTCGTGCGCATCCACCGGCGAAGGTCGGGCAGTGCAGCGCTCACCGCGGCCTGCATGGCATCGAACGTCGGTCGGCTCGTGTTGTTGGCGAACAGTGATGCATCGAGTGGCGACGGCCACCGGCGTCGCCGGTCGAGGGCGTTGGCCTCACCCTTGATGGCGTTCATCGCCGCTGCCACCGGCACCTCGATCGTCGGCCAGGCCCGGAGTTCGGCGTCGTACGCGGCTCGTCGAACCGCCGGGTCGGGATCGGTGGCGAGTCCGCGGACGGCCGGCATCGGCAGGTTCTCGGTGCCGGTGGGAAGTTCGACATCGGTGGTCAGCTGTGACGTGACGTCGTTGTGCAGTCGCCCCCAGGCGCCCGAGCCGGTGACCGACAGTTCCGCAGCGAGGTGTTCCTCCGACTCGGTCATCTGATGGTCGGCCCGGGCGGCCAGGCGTACCAGCGGTCCGCGGTGCTCGGCGACCGTGTCGCTCAACGCGGCCAGTTCGTCGACACCGACCGACGCCACCCAGTCGGCGAGCCGCGCGGTCAGCGGGCGCAGCGTCGCATCGATCTGCCGGGTCTCGCCGAGGGCCGACTGCGCCGGGGCGTTGCGTGAGTCGGTCGCCACGATCGCGTACGTGTACACGCGCAGGATCGCGAGCTCGGCACTCACCCGGTTCAGTTCGTCGATCGCTCGATCGGCAGCGGCGCCGTCCTCGCGGTCGGGCAGTCGCGGCGTCTGGGCGCGGATGTCGAGTTCGTCGAACAGCGCGACCAAGCGCTCGACGTCAGCGGCCGAACGTTCCATCGCGTCGGTGAACGATCTGGCGTCGAGCGAGGCGTGGACGTCGGCGATGCTCCAGCGCGGGAGTTCCTCGTCGGCTCGGGTGTCCGACTCGGTGCCGAGCGCCGTCACGATGCACCTGCCGTGACGTTCGGGGCCACGTCGGCCACGAACGCCGCGTTGGTGAAGTGGATCCGGAACCCGAGCTGTTCGTAGAGCGAGACCGCCGCGGTGTTGTCGGCATCGACGTAGAGCATCGCCGTGGTGATGCCACGATCGGCGAGGTGCTCGAGGCCGGCGAGCGTGAGTTGCCGGCCGAGACCTCGGCCGTGGAAGTCGGGGTCGACCGCGATGACGTAGATCTCGCCGATCACGTCGTCGCCGGGGGTCGTCGGTTCGTGGACCTTGGTCCAGCAGAACGCGGCCATGCGTCCCTCGAGGTCGAGCACTCGGAACCCCTCCGGGTCGAACCACGGTTCCTGCTGGCGTTGACAGAACGTGTCGAGCGTCCAGCCGCCCTGCTCGCCGTGGGTGGCGAACGCCCGATTGTTGACCTGCAGCCAGGCTTCGTCGTCGTCGCCGGGGACGAACGCCCTCGTCGCGACGGTCACCTCGAGACCGGTGGGCAACGATCGGCGCATCTGGTAGAGGCTGCGGCCCGGCATCATGTCGGCGTCGGCGGCCAGCTTGCGGTGGGCCGATGTCGGCTCGAACACCCACCAGTTGACCCGACCACCGCCGTCGGACGCGACGACGTCGAGCGCCGACTCGATCAGCTCGGGTCCGATCGTCGCCATCTCGTAGCGGTGGTGCGGGTGGATCACCAGCTCGAACGCGTAGGCGTCGTTGCCGCGCGAGATCTGCGCGTAGGCGACCGGGTGGTCGTGGCCGGGCTCGGAGGCCAGGAACCCGGTGAACCCATCGAGGCCGCCGTTGACCAGGTCGAGATACAGATGGTCGGAGAGCGGCCGGCGGCCGTCGGCACGCGCCGCTGCGTCGAGCAGTTCGGTGACGTGGGCGATGTCGTCGCTCGCCATCTGGCGTTTGATCTCGAGACAACGCATGCATCGAGAGTATCGGCCGTCGGGCGAGGGCCGTAGTGTCGACTCGATGGGTCGTCCACGTTCACCGAAGGGCCGCACGCGCGAAGTGGCCACGCGCTTGGCGGTGGAGTACCCGGAGGCGATCTGCGAACTCGACCACTCGTCGCCGTACGAACTGCTCGCCGCCACGATCCTGTCGGCGCAGTGCACAGACGCCCGGGTCAACATGGTGACGCCTGTGCTCTTCGCCCGGTACCCGACGCCCGAAGATCTCATGCACGCCGATCCGAACGAACTGGAGGAGATCGTGCGCACGACGGGCTTCTTCGCGTCGAAGACGAAGAACCTGATCGGGATGGCGACGAACGTGGTCGAGCGATTCGACGGAGAGGTTCCCCAGTCGCTCGACGACCTCGTCTCCCTGCCCGGCGTCGGCCGCAAGACGGCCAACGTCGTGCGGAGCGTGGCGTTCGGTCTGCCCGGACTCGCTGTCGACACCCACGTGGGGCGTCTGGCTCGACGGTTGGGTCTGACCGAGCAGGACGATCCGGTGAAGGTCGAGATGGAACTGAACGGGTACCTGCCCCCGGCAGCGCGGGGCGATTTCAGCCTGCGCATGATCCTGCACGGTCGACGGGTCTGCTTCGCCAAGAAGCCGCAGTGCGGTGACTGCGTGCTCGAGGACATCTGCCCGTCGAGCCTCCTCCGCCCATTGTCCAAACGACACGCAGGTATATAGTCGTTTTCAACCAGGTTCCCGCCACCTGGTTGCTGCGACGGTTGGGATCCGCCTCCCGACCTCGCACAGGCGATGGCCCCTCTCGAGGGGCCATCGCCGCGTTTCCGACTCGTGAGCCGGCCGAACAGCAGCTCAGTCGAGCACGCGCAGCGCCCGGATCAGGGTGCGTTCGGCAGTGCGGAGTTGACGTTCGGCCTCGTGGATCGCGGTGACCACGTCGTCACGGTCCGTGCCGGCGAAGCGTTCGGCGAGACCGGCGACCCGCGAGCGGTACTGGGCCACGTTGTCGGCGATCGCGGCCAGTTCGGCGGCAGTCGACTCGGTGGATCCGGCCATGGGGCGAAACCCTACCGGGAGGCCGACGGAGGCTCCCTCTACACTCCTCTCGGTGATTCCTGTCCGAGACGATCTCCGTGCCCTCGACGGCTATCACTCCGCTCAGGTCGACGTACGGGTTCGTCTCAACACCAACGAGTCGCCCGAACCGCCCCCGGCCGCGTTCCGAGACGCGGTGGCAGCAGAGGTGTCGCGGGTCGAGTGGCATCGATACCCCGACCGAGCCGCGACCGAGCTCCGACAGGCGATCGCCGAACTGCACGGTGTCGATGCGGCGCAGATCTTCGTGGCGAACGGCTCGAACGAGGTGTTGCAGACCGTGCTGCTCGCGTACGCCGGCCCGGGCCGCACGGTCGCGACCTTCGAGCCCACGTACCAGATGCACGCTCAGATCGCCCGCGTGACCGGGGCGACGGTCGTCGAAGGCGAGCGCGCGGCGGATTTCACGCTCGATCCGGCCGAGGTCGAGCGCGTGATCACCGAGTTCGCGCCCCACGTGGTGTTCCTCACGTCGCCGAACAACCCGACAGGGCTCGTCGAGCCGGTCGAGCGGGTGCAGCAGTTGCTCGCCATCGCGCCCGGGCTCGTGGTGGTCGACGAGGCGTACGCCCAGTTCGCCGACTGGAGCGCGCTCGACCTGGTCGCGGAGGACCGGCCCCTCGTGGTGACCCGGACGTTCTCGAAGACCTGGTCGATGGCCGGGGCACGGCTCGGCTATCTCGTCGGGCCGACGTGGCTCGTGGCCGAACTCGACAAGGTCGTGCTGCCCTACCATCTCGATGCGGTCAAACAGATCGCCGGTCGCCTGGCACTGCGGTTCTCCGACGACATGAACGACCGCGTCGAGCACGTCGTCGCCGAGCGCGAGCGGGTCGTCGCGGCACTGGGTGACCTGCCGCTCGACGTGTTCCCGAGCGGCGCCAACTTCGTGCTGTTCCGCGTCCGCCCGGGTGCGCTCGACGGTCGGGCCGTCTGGCAGGGTCTCGTCGATCGCAGCGTGCTGATCCGCGATTGCTCGAGCTGGCCCCGGCTGGAGAACTGTCTGCGTGTCACCATCGGCACGCCCGAGGAGAACACCGAGTTCCTGCAGGCGTTGGCCGACGTCCTCGTCGGTGTCGTTCCCACCACCGATGGAGTCCCCTCATGACCGGCATCACCCCTCCCATCTCCCCTCACATGACAGCGCGCACCGCACAGCGGCGTCGATCCACCAAGGAGACCTCGATCGAGGTCGACATCGACCTCGACGGCACCGGCACCACCGACATCTCCACCGGCATCCCGTTCTACGACCACATGCTCGACCAGCTCGGTCGACACGGCGGCTTCGACCTGCGGGTCCACGCGGTCGGCGACCTCCAGATCGACACCCATCACACCGTCGAGGACGTGGCGATCGCCGTCGGGGAGGCGTTCGCCGAGGCGCTCGGCGACAAGGCCGGCGTGCGTCGGTTCGCGAGCGGTCGTTACCCGCTCGACGAGGCACTGGTCGACGTGGCGCTCGATCTGTCCGGTCGGCCGTGGGTCGAGTGGCACGTGCCGATGCCCGAGAGCCTGCCGCTCGGCGAGCCGGCGTTCGACCCCCAGTTGGCGGAGCATGCCGTGGCCTCGTTCGCCACGGCCGCCAACATCACGTTGCACGTGGAACTGGTCAGGGGCCGCAACGTCCACCACATCATCGAGGCCACGTTCAAGGGCCTCGCGCGGACGCTGCGCGATGCCGTGCGCGTCGAGGACGCCGCCGGCGTGCCGTCCACGAAGGGTGTGTTGTGACACGACCGGTCATCGCTGTGCTCGACTACGGCATCGGCAACCTCCATTCGGCGCAGAAGGCGCTCGAGCACGAGGGCGCCGATGCCCGGCTCACGGCCGACCCCGGCCTGATCGCCGACGCCGATGGGGTGGTGCTGCCGGGCGTCGGCGCGTTCGGGGCGTGCATGGAGGCATTGCGGGCGGCCGGACTCGAGGGTCCGGCGCACGACGCGGTGGCGTCGGCGCGCCCGTTCCTGGGCATCTGCGTGGGCATGCAGATGCTGTTCACGAAGTCCGAGGAGAACGAGGGCGCCGGCGGGCTGGACGTGATCCCGGGCACGGTCACGTGGATTCCACCGGGGCCGAAGATTCCCCAGATGCAGTGGAACCGGCTCGACATCGTCGACCCGGCCGAGCCGATGTTGCGCGACCTCGGTGACGAGCCGTACGTGTACTTCGTGCACTCGCTGCACGGTGTGCCCGACGACCCCTCGATGGTGGCGGCGACGGTCGAGTACGGCACGACCCTCAATGCGGCGTTCCGGCGCGACAACGTGTTCGCCGTGCAGTTCCATCCCGAGAAATCGAGTCGCCCGGGTCTCCGGCTGCTCGCCAATTTCGTCGAGGTGTGCAGGTGATCGATCTCTATCCGGCCATCGACCTGCTCGGTGGGCGCGTCGTGCGGCTGCGCCAGGGCGACTACGCCGACGAGACCGTCTACGGCGACGATCCGGTCGCGGTCGCCCGTGACTTCGTCGCGGCGGGTGCGCGATGGGTGCACGTCGTCGACCTCGACGCGGCCCGTTCGGGCGACCCGGTCAATCGGCCCGTCGTTGCTGCGATCGCCGCCGCGCTCGCCGGTGTCGCCCGGGTGCAGACCGGCGGCGGGGTGCGGTCGCTCGACGACGCCCGGGAACTCGCTGACGCCGGCGTGGCGCGTGTGGTGATGGGCTCGGCGGCCGTCCGTGAACCGGCGCTGGTCGAAGATGCCTCGGTGGTCGTCCCGGTCGCCGTGGGCCTCGATCACCGCCACGGAGAGCTGGCGGTGCACGGGTGGACCGAGGGGAGCGGCCTGATGCTCGATGACGCGTTCGCCCTGTTCCCGACCGCCGAGGTGTTCGTGGTGACCGACATCGGGCGCGACGGGATGTTGGTCGGCCCGGACCTCGACGGGCTCACGAGGTCGGCGGAACTCGCGGGGTCGCCGGTCATCGCCAGCGGCGGCGTGTCGTGCCTGGACGACGTGGTGGCACTGTCCCGGATCGAGAACCTGGGTGGGATCATCACCGGCAAGGCTGTCTACGAAGGGCGGTTCACCGTGGTCGAGGCGCTCGAAGCACTGGCGCAGCTGTGAGGGTTGCTCGCGTCATCCCGTGTCTCGACGTGACGGAGGGTCGTGTGGTGAAGGGCACCAACTTCGTCGATCTCGTCGATGCGGGCGACCCGGTCGAACTCGCGGCCCGGTACGACCTCGAGGGTGCCGACGAGCTGGTCTTCCTCGACATCACCGCGTCGAGCGACAACCGTGAGACCACCGTCGAGATGGTCCGGCGGGTGGCCGACGAGGTCTACATACCGTTCACGGTCGGCGGCGGCATCCGCACCCTGGAGGACGCTCGGCGGATGCTGCGCGCCGGTGCCGACAAGGTCAGTGTGAACACGGCGGCGGTCGAGCGCCCCGAGTTGATCAGCGAGATCGCGGCCGAGTTCGGCGTGCAGTGCGTGGTGTGTGCGATCGACGCGAAGCGTCGGTCCGACGACGGATCCTCAGCGGACGGCTGGGAGGTCTACCTCCACGGCGGTCGGACACCGACCGGCATCGACGCCGTCGAGTGGGCCCGCGAGGCGGTCCGTCGGGGCGCCGGTGAGATCCTGCTCACCTCGATGGATCGTGACGGCACCCGCGAGGGGTTCGACCTCGAACTGACGCAGGCGATCGCCGACGCGGTGACCGTGCCGGTGATCGCAAGTGGTGGTGTCGGCTCGATCGATCACCTCGTCGAGGGTGTGGCCGTCGGGCGCGCCGACGCCGTGCTCGCGGCATCGATCTTCCACTTCCGGGAGCACACCGTCGCCGATGCCAAGGCACAGATGGCTGCCGCGGGCATCACCGTTCGGCCCGTCGTCGCGTAGCGTTCGCCGGATGAGCACCCCCGCAGTCACCACGGAGCGACGCGAGGGCGTCCTCATCGTCCATCTCGACGACGGCAAGGCCAATGCGCTGTCGTTCGACGTGATCGCCGCCGTCCAGGCCGCGATCGACGAGGCCGAGGAGGACGAGTCGATCGGCGCGCTCGTCGTCAACGGTCGACCAGGACGCTTCTCGGCCGGGTTCGACCTCGGGGTGATGTTCGGCGACGACAGGTCGGCGATCGTGAACCTGGTCGCCGACGGCGGAGCGCTCGTCCACCGGCTGTACGGATGCCAGGTCCCCGTCGTGGCTGCCTGTACGGGCCACGCACTCGCTGCGGGCGCCCTCGTACTGCTCGGCTGCGACGTCCGCATCGGCGCCGACATCGACGCGAAGGTCGGTCTGAACGAGGTGGCGATCAAGATGGTGCTGCCCGACTGGGCGTTCACGATCGCCGGCGAGCGACTGAGCAATCGGCATGTGCAACGCGCGCTCGCCAACGCCCGGATCACCACGCCGCGCGACGCGGTCGATGTCGGCTACATCGACGAAGTGGTGCCCGCCGACGACGTGCTCGAACGAGCCGTCACGGTTGCCGGCGAGTTGGCGTCGACGCTCGACGCGTCGGCCTACCGGCGCACGATCCGCAAACTGCGCGGTCCGGCACTCGACCTGATGGCCACGCAGATCGCCGCGGACCGCGCCGCGGGCGTCAGCCCCCTCTGAATCGCGATTGGGGTCCGACCCCAATCGCGATTCACGTCGTTGCGTGCCCCGGAGTGACGGGGTGGTCGTCGGCTCGGTAGGGTCGCCGACATGGCAACCCCCAACGTGAACCCCAACATGGAATACCGCCGGCTCGGCAACACCGGCCTCAAGGTCAGCGTGCTGTCGTTCGGCAGCTGGGTCACGTTCGACACCCAGCTCGACACGAATCTCGCGCTCGAATGCATGGCCGCGGCCGGCGACGCGGGCTGCAACTTCTTCGACAACGCCGAGGCGTACGCCGGCGGCAAGAGCGAGACGATCATGGGGCAGGTCTTCCGTGAACTCGACTGGCCACGCTGGTCGTACGTGGTGACGACGAAGGTCTTCTGGGGGCTGCACAAGAACACGCCCAACATGAACAACACGCTCAACCGCAAGTACCTGATGCAGGCGATCGACGCGTCGTTGGAGCGCTTCGGGCTGGACTTCGTCGACGTCCTCTACTGCCACCGCTCCGACCCCGACACCCCGATCGAGGAGACCGTGTGGGCGATGAGCGACATCATCACCGCCGGCAAGGCGCTGTACTGGGGCACGAGCGAATGGTCAGCCGACGAGATCCGTGCCGCGATCGACATCGCCGAGCGTCATCACCTGCACAAGCCGGTGACGGAGCAGAGCCAGTACAACCTGCTCGAGCGCAAGAAGGTCGAGCGCGAGTACGCCCGGATCAACGCGGACTTCAACTACGGCAACACCATCTGGAGCCCGCTCGCGTCGGGCTTGCTGACCGGCAAGTACAAGGACGGCATCCCCGACGACTCGCGTGCAGCGCTCGAGGGCTACAGCTGGCTCGCCGGTCGGTTGAGCGATGCCGAGGCGATCGCCCGCGTCGAGAAGCTCCGCCCGATCGCCGACCGTCTCGGCTGCACCATGGCGCAGCTCGCGCTCGCCTGGTGCACGAAGAATCCGCACGTGTCGACCGTGATCACCGGCGCCTCGAAGGTCAGCCAGGTCGTCTCGAACTTCGAGACCATCGACGTCATTCCCCTCGTCACCGACGAGGTGAAGGAAGAAATGGAAGCCGCCGTCGCCTCCTGACCCGAAAATGTGCCGTCGTGCGCGCTGCGTGCACGGATCCCCGCACATTTCGGATGGGGGAGCGGCCGGGCGGGGGAGTCAGGGTCGACGCGAGATCCAGGCCGCAGTGGCATCGGCGACGGTGGCGGTGTGACCGACGAGTGAGTGGTCGGCCATCTCGATCGTCCGATGGTCGACCGGGGCCGCGGTCCACGTCGCGGCGATCGGGATCGATGCCGACGGCGGGCTGAACTGGTCGTGCGCCGGTGTGATCAGCAGCGTGCGCACCGTCGGTGCCGGGACATCAGGGGTCATCGCGAGCGGCGGAGCGATCAGCACGAGCGCGCTGACGCGGGCGTCGTCGAGGCTCAGGGCGACGAGCGCGCCGAACGAATAGCCGACAGCGATCAGCGGCACGTCGGGCACCTCGGCGGCGATCAGGTCGAGCGCCGCCAGCGCGTCGAGCCGCTCGCCCACACCGGCGGAGAACTCCGACCGGAAGTCGAAGCGGAGCGCTGCCACACCCGTGCCCGCCAGCGCCTCGAACACGGCCGTCACCACGTTGTTGAAGCGGTTGCCGCCGTACAGGGGATGTGGATGGCAGATGATGGCGGCGGCCCGAGGACTCGCGGGGACGGCGAGATCGCCGACCAGTCGGGTGCCGTCGGAGGCGACGAACTCGGCAGTGCGACGGGTGACGGGTGGAGATTCGCTCACGGTCGCCGACGGTACCCTTCCCACGATGGCTCCCGCCGACGACAAGCTCCCCATCAAGATGCTCAACGACCGTGTGCTCGTGCGCATCTCCGACAAGGCCGGTGAACGGAAGTCGTCGGGCGGCATCGTCATCCCGGCGACCGCGCAGGTCGCCAAGCGTCTCATCTGGGCGACGGTGGTGGCCCAGGGCCAGAACGTGCGCTCGTGCGAAGTCGGCGACAAGGTGCTGTTCAGCCCGGAGGACCGCTACGAGGTCGAGGTCCAGGGTGAGGACTACGTGATGCTGCGCGAGCGCGAACTTCACGCCGTCGCTGCCGAACGCATCGAGGCGTCGACGGGGCTGTACCTCTGACGCGGACACGCACGGCCTGACCGAACGCATCGGGCTCCCGTCGACACCTGCCCCGTAGGCTGGCCGGATGCCCGAAGGGATCACGATCACCGCCACCGAGGAGCAGCTCGCCGGTGTGAAGTACGACGACCACGGCCTCGTCGCAGCCATCGCCCAGGACGTCGAAACCGGCGACGTCCTCATGCTGGCGTGGATGAACGCCGAATCGCTGGCCATGACACTCGCCGAGGGACGCATGGTCTACTGGTCGCGCAGCCGACAGGAGCTGTGGCGCAAGGGTGACACGAGCGGCGACCGTCAGTTCGTACGCGAGGCGTACTACGACTGCGACGCCGACGCCCTGCTGTTCAAGGTCGAGCAGGAGGGCGCCGGCGCGTGCCACACCGGTGCTCGGACCTGCTTCTTCCGGGCCTTCGGCTGAGACCGCAGCTCATGAGGATCCAACCTTCCCGCGCCGAATTCCACGCCCACGCTGCCGAGCACACGATCGTGCCGGTCTGGACCGAACTGCTCGCCGACCTCGAGACACCCGTCGCCGCCTATGTGAAGCTCGTCGGCGACGGGCCCGGTTTCCTGCTCGAATCGGTCGAGGGTGCCGAGCGGTGGGCGCGCTTCTCGTTCGTCGGACGGAATCCGTCGGCGACGCTGCTGCTGCGCGACGGTGTCGTCGAACTCGACGGCCCGCTGCCCGAGGGCATCCCGACCGATCAGGGCATACTCGCCGCACTCGAAGCGATGTTGGCGAGCTACACCAGCCCGTCGTTCCCCGACCTCCCGCCCTTGCACGGCGGCATCATGGGCTTCCTCGGCTACGACGTGATCCGTGAGGTCGAGCACCTGCCGGACACCCCGATCGACGATCGCGGGTACCCGGACGCGGTGATGTCGGTGATCGGCTCGCTCGCGGCGTTCGACCACTGGCGTCAGCGGGTCTACCTGATCGAGAGCGTGCCGACCCTCGGGCTCGACGCCGACGGGCTCGACGCCGCCTACGACGCCGCACTCGAACGGGTGCTCCAGGCCGTGACCGATCTCGCGTCACCGCTGCCCTACACGCCCGTCGAGCCGCCGTCGGCCGACGACGAGCTGCCCGAACTCCACTCGTCGATGCCCGGCGGGATCTACCAGCGTGCGGTCGAGGTCGCCAAGGATCACATCGTTGCCGGCGACATCTTCCAGGTGGTGCTGGCCCAGCGGTACGACCTCGAACTGGAGGCGGATCCGTTCGACGTGTACCGGGTGCTGCGCCAGGTCAATCCGTCGCCGTACATGTACTTCGTGCGCCATCCGGAGTTGACCATCGTGGGGTCGTCTCCCGAACCGATGGTGCAGCTCCTGGGTCGTACCGTCGTGTCGCGCCCGATCGCCGGGACCCGTCGCCGTGGCCGTACCGACGAACACGATCGGCTCATGGCTGCGGAGTTGATCGAGCATCCGAAGGAGCGCGCCGAGCACGTGATGCTCGTCGATCTGGCGCGCAACGACGTCGGTCGGGTCGCCGAGTTCGGCTCGGTGCACGTCGACGAACTCATGACGCTCGAGCGCTACAGCCATGTGATGCACCTGACGTCGCAGGTGTCGGGCCGGCTGCGTGAGGGACTCGGTCCGATCGACGTGTTGCGAGCGACCCTCCCCGCCGGCACGGTCTCCGGTGCGCCGAAGGTTCGGGCGATGGAGATCATCGATTCGCTGGAGCCCGTCAAGCGCGGCCCCTACGCGGGGGTCGTCGGCTACGTCGACTGGTCGGGCAATCTCGACACGGCGATCGCCATCCGCACGATGTTCGTCACCGGTGACGGTCGCACGGCGAGCCTGCAGGCCGGTGCGGGGATCGTTGCCGACTCGGTGCCCGACGACGAGGATCTCGAGTGCCGCAACAAGGCCGCTGCCCTCCTCGCAGCCATCCCCGCCGCCCGCCGGATGACCGCCGCCCGCCGCGCCGCCGACACCCCCGCCTGACCGACCCCGGCCGTCACACGGTGCCGGGCCAAACGTGACGTTCTGTCGCGATGAGCCTCGCGATCAGAAGATCAGGCCGAGCAGGAACAGCATGCTGAGGCCGGCGAATCCGATCGTGATCGCCGTCGCCAGCAGGATCAGGAGCGGGAACGACGTCACCGACTTCAGGGCGAGCGACAGTGCCACGAACTGCCCCGCGCGCCCACCGACCGAGTCGCTCATTGCGAAGAACTGGCGCGACATCACCACGGCGCTCTGGTCCTGCACCCCGTCGCTGGACTCGACCGTCTCGATCACGATTCGTTCGGCGCCGGGGTCGCTGGAGATGAGCGCTCGGATGTCGTTGACGAGCGCAACGCTCAGGCTGGTGATCGCCCAGAGTCTGAACATCGCGAGCACCACGCAGCCGATCGCGACGATGGCGCCGATCCCACCCAGCAGGATCCACGCCGTGCGGACGCCACCCTCGAGTGCGGCGAGGCCGAGCATCAGTCCGCCGACACAGACGAGGACCACGACCGCCAGCGTTCCGGCAGCCAGCCGGGTGCCCCGGTGGACGAGCGTGAGGAAGCTGTCGACGGCGCGTTGGGCGAGATCTCGTTGCTGCGACATGACGATGGAAGTGTGCCACGGCAGACTGGAGACGTGACCCCGGATCCCGCCGCCATCGACACCGACGCCCGCGACCATGTGATCGTCGAGGGGCCCGACGCGATGACGTACCTGCACTCGCAGATCGCCCAGGACATCCGCGATCTGGCTGTCGGCGAGTCGCGATGGACGTTGGTGTTGGAGCCGACGGGGAAGATCGATTCGTTGGCACGGGTCGTTCGTACCGGCGACGAGCGCTTCGATTTCGACATCGACGCCGGATTCGGCGATGCCCTCGCAGCTCGGTTGAACCGGTTCAAGATTCGCGTTCAGGCCGATGTCTCCGTGCTGCCGGCGGCGTCGACCGAGCCGTCCGCGGCCCACGAGGCGGCCCGGGTGATCGCAGGATGGCCGCGGATGGGCGTCGAGATCGAGCCGGGCGAGACGATTCCTGCCGTCACGGGTGTCGTGCCACTGGCGGTGAGTTTCACGAAGGGCTGCTATCCCGGCCAGGAGTTGGTCGAGCGAATGGACTCCCGCGGCGCCGACGCGCCACGGTCGCTGCGGATCGTGGAGGCCGCCGACGGCATGCAGGTCGGGGATCCTCTCGTCGATGCCGCCGGTGCTGACGTCGGCACGATCACGAGCGTCTCACCGCATGGCGACCTGGCGCTGGCCTACGTCAAACGTGGCCACGACATCGGTCGCCTCCCCCCTCATCTCGCCGCAACCGCCCCCCACCCCGACCCCGACCCCGACCCCGACCCCGAAATTCTCCTCTGAGTGCGCGCTCGAGCGCGCACCTGGAGGAGAATTTCGGAGGTGGTGGGGATCGGGACAGGTCAGGCGGCGGGGGCGGGGGAGAGGGTGCGGCGGATCGCCATGACGTCGGGATTCTGGCGGATGCCGATCAGCTCGGGGGATCCGTCGATGATCGACGCCAGCCCGGCCGGCGACGTGCCGGCGTCGGCGGCGGTTCGAAGCCAGCCGATCGCGACCGTCTGATCGCCCAACGCGGCAGCAGCACGGGCGACCGTTGCCGCGGCGAGCGTGTGCGGATGGCGGGCGTAGCCCTCGGCCGCGTAGTGAGCGGCATCCTCGAACCGGCCCACGCGCATCAGCTGGTTGGCGAGCACGTACTCGTTCCAGGGGTCACCCGAGGGGAACGGCTCCGGCAGGAGGTCGATCAACGCGGCGACCTCTGCGGTGGGCAGCGTGACAGGTGGTGGCGGCTCGTCGGGCCGGTGATGGCTCAGCGCGTTGACGAGGATCCGACGGGCCTTCTGCGGTTTGCCGGCGCGCAGTGCGTCGTCGGCGGCGTGCCACGGCGACACCGGTTCCTTCGTCGAACCGAGCATCTGGAGCTGGGTCACGAGGATGAACCCGACGACGATGACGAAACCCCGGTACCGATCGTTGGTGAACGCCACCGCACAGAACGCGAGGGTGAGCCCGAGCGAGATCCACAGCATGGTGCGCTCGGCCCGACCCGGGATGATCCGGTCGAGGGCCGTCGTGACGATGTTGCCCCCGTCGAGCGGCAGGATCGGCACGAGGTTGAACAGCCCGATGACGGGTCCGGCCCAGAAGATCGCCCACGTCGCCGGGTTGCCGTCGAGCGACGACGGTGTGGTCACGTCGGCGCCCATCGCGAAGAGGATCGCGACGCTGGTGACGATCTGGATCCCGGGTCCGGCGAAGGAGATGCCGATGTGTTCGAGTCGAGAGATGGGCCGTGTCGGAGCGTAGGACGCGTAGCCGGCGAGGAAGTTGAGCGAGATCTCGGCGCGAGCGCCGGCGCGCCGTGCGGCGACGGCATGGCCGAGTTCGTGCAGCAGGGTGAACCCGGCGAGTGCACCGGCGAGCCAGAGACCGTATGCGTCGCCGTAGAGCACCACGATGAGCACCATCATCATGACGAATCCGGGTCGCACATGGACGGGGAACCCGAACAACCGGAACATTCCTGTCGAGACTACGACCGATTTGTCGGGCCGTGTCGGCACGAGCCCACGATCGGTCGGCTGTTGGCTGCCTAGACTCGACCACCGTGCCTTACGTCTACGCCTTCGATCACAAGCACCGCCGCCCTCCGATGGAGTACAAGGACCTGCTTGGTGGAAAGGGGGCGAACCTCGCCGAGATGACGAGCGTGTTGAAGCTCCCGGTCCCGCCGGGGTTCACGATCTCGACCGATGCGTGTCGTGACTACATGCATGGAGGCTGGCCCGACGGGCTCTCCGAGGAGATCGCCAAGCACGTCTTCAAGCTCGAGAAGGCGATGGGGCGCAAGCTCGGCGATCCGTTCGATCCGCTCCTCGTCAGCGTGCGCTCGGGAGCCAAGTTCTCGATGCCGGGCATGATGGACACCGTCCTCAACCTCGGTCTCAACGACCTGAGCGTGGAAGGCCTCGCGCACGTCACGAGCGACGATCGATTCGCGTTCGACTCGTACCGTCGCTTCATCGCCATGTACGGCAGGATCGTGCTCGGTGTCGACGGGGAACCGTTCGACCACGCCCTCGAAGCCGCCAAGGAGAAGGCCGGCGTCAAGTTCGACAACGAGATCTCGCCCGAGGCCCTGCGCGAGCTGTGCGAGGACTACAAGGACATCGTGTTGAAGGCGACAGGGTCACCGTTCCCGCAGAAGCCGCGTGATCAGCTCGACGGTGCCGTCGAGGCGGTGTTCAAGAGCTGGAACGGTGCGCGTGCCATCGCGTACCGCGTCCGCGAGAAGATCGATCACGAACTCGGTACTGCCGTGAACGTGCAGACCATGGTGTTCGGCAACCGTGACGACAACTCGGGCACCGGCGTCGGCTTCACCCGCAACGCGGCGACCGGGGAGAACAAGCCGTACGGCGACTTCCTGATCAACGCGCAGGGCGAGGACGTGGTGGCGGGCATCCGCAACACCGAGGACCTCGACCACATGAAGAAGCACTTCCCGGTGATCCACGGCGACCTCATGGAGATCTTCCGTCGGCTCGAGCGGCACTACACCGACATGTGCGACACCGAGTTCACCATCGAGCAGGGCACGCTCTGGATGCTCCAGACCCGTGTCGGCAAGCGCACGGGTGCCGCCGCGTTGAAGATGGCCGTCGACATGACGAAGGGAACCGGCTCGGGCCCGAACCGGTGGAAGATCAGTCGCGAAACGGCGCTGATGCGTGTGTCCGCCGACCACCTCGACGCGGTGCTGCATCCGCAGTTCGCGACCAAGGGCAAGGTGCTCGCCAAGGGTCTCGGCGCATCACCCGGCGCTGCGGTCGGAGCCGTCTACTTCACCGCCGACGAGGCAGCTGCTGCGCACGAGCGCGGCGAGCGGGTCATCCTCGTTCGCAACGAGACGAGCCCGGAGGACGTGCACGGCATGATGGCGTCGCAGGGCATCCTGACCGCCCGCGGCGGTCTCGTGAGCCATGCCGCCGTCGTCGCACGAGGTTGGGGTACACCGGCCATCGTGGGCGCCGAGGAGATCAAGATCAAGGGTGACAAGTTCACCGTTCGCGACATCGAGGTCCACAAGGGCGATGTCATCTCCCTCGACGGTACGACCGGCGAGGTCGTGCTGGGGGCGATGGAACTGCGTGCCGCAGAGCCGCCGCCCGAGTTCGACACGATCCTGAAGTGGGCCGACGCGGTCCGCAGCGGCAAGCTCGGGGTGCGGGCCAACGCCGACACCGGCGAGGACGCGAAGAACGCCCGTGAGCTCGGAGCGGAGGGCATCGGGCTGTGTCGCACCGAGCACATGTTCCTGGCCCCGGACCGCCTCCCGGTGGTGCGCGAGATGATCCTCGCGTCGACGCCGGCTCAGGAGGAGCGTGCCCTCGAGAAGCTGCGCGCCGTCCAGGAGGCCGACTTCATGGAGATTCTCGAGGCGATGGACGGCCTGCCGGTGACGGTGCGTCTGCTCGACCCGCCGCTCCACGAGTTCCTGCCGTCGGTGGAGGAGCTGCGGGTGAAGGAAGCGGGCAAGGGGCTCACCAAGAAGGAGCAGGAGCTGCTGCACGCTGCGGAGAGTTGGGCCGAACACAACCCGATGATCGGCACCCGCGGCGTGCGTCTCGGCGTGATCAAGCCCGGCCTGTACGCGATGCAGGTGCGCGCGCTCCTGTCGGCCGCAGCCAAGCTGCGTGACTTCGGCTTGAAGCCGATCGTCGAGATCATGATCCCGCTGACGGTGACGAAAGAGGAGATGGCGCTCGCCCGCAGTTGGGTGCAGGCCGAGATCGACGCGGCGTTGACAGGTATGAAGCGCAAGCCGACCATCACGATCGGCACGATGATCGAGACGCCGCGTGCTGCCATCCGCGCCGACGAGATCGCCGAGGTGTCGGACTTCTTCAGCTTCGGCACCAACGACCTCACACAGCTGACCTTCGGCTTCAGCCGTGACGACGTCGAGAGCCGGATGATGCCGCAGTACCTCGAGCAGGGGCTCTTGAAGGCCAATCCGTTCGACACGATCGACAAGTCGGGAGTCGGCGAACTCGTGCGGCTGGGAGCCGAGCGGGGCCGGGCGACCAAGCCGGGCCTCAAGCTCGGGGTCTGTGGCGAGCACGGTGGCGATCCGGCCTCGATCGACCTGTTCTACAACGCCGGTCTCGACTACGTGTCGTGCTCGCCGTTCCGGGTGCCGATCGCTCGGCTCTCGGCCGCCCAGGCGATCATCGCCGCCGGCAACTGATCGGCGTCGGCATCGTGTCGCCCACGTCGATCATCTCCGCCGCCAGCGGCGACGGGAACTTCGTCGAACTCGACGTGCACCTGTGGCAGTGGGGCGTGCTGCTCGCGCTCATCGCGGCGATGCTGCTGGTGGACCTGCTGATCTTCCATCGCGAGGCGCACGTGGCCAGCACGAGGGAAGCCGCGATCGAATCGGCGGTGTGGGTGTCGTGCGGTGTGGCGTTCACCGGGGTGATCTGGTGGTGGTTCGGTGCGCAGGCGAGCGGCGAGTACATCTCCGGCTACCTGATCGAAAAATCGCTCAGCGTCGACAACGTCTTCGTGTGGGCGCTGATCATGGGCTACTTCGTGGTGCCTCGGAAATACCAGCACCGTGTGCTGTTCTGGGGCATCTTCGGTGCGCTCGTGCTGAGGGCGATCTTCATCTTCGCCGGGGTTGCGTTGATCGAGAAGTTCGATTGGGTCCTCTATCTGTTCGGAGCGTTCCTGCTCTACACGGCGGCGAAGCTGGTGTTCGGCAAGGAGAGCAGCATCGATCCGGGCGAGTCACGGTTCTTGAAGTTGGTGAACCGGCTCGTGCCGTCCACCGACACGTACGACGGCCAGAAGCTCTTCACGAAGCAGAACGGCAAACGACTGGCGACACCACTGTTCGCCGTGCTGGTGTTGATCGAAGCGACCGACGTCGTCTTCGCGGTCGACTCGGTGCCTGCCGTCCTCGCCATCAGCCACGAGCAGTTCATCGTGTTCGCGTCGAATGCCTTCGCCATCCTCGGCCTTCGCGCGCTGTACTTCCTGCTCGCCGACATGCACGCTCGGTTCAGCTATCTCCAAGAGGGCCTCGCCATCATCCTGGCCTTTGTCGGCATGAAGATGCTGATCGCGGAGTGGTACCACATCCCGACCGCCCTGTCGCTGGGGGTGATCGCGATCGTGCTGACCGCTTCGATCGGTATCTCGTTGAAGGTCGATCGCAGCGAGGAGGAGGAGGAACTGGTGCACCGTGCATTCGAAGGGGCGGATCCCGACGCACCGGTTCGCCCCCCGGAGGAGCATTCGTCGTCCGACGTCTAGTCTGGTCCCCTGATGGGGATCGTCGACGAGGACATCGAGCGGCTTCGGTCGACGGTGTCGATCGTCGACACGATCCAGCAGTACGTCGCGCTGAAGCGCGTCGGGCGCAACTGGGTCGGGCTGTGCCCGTTCCATGCCGAGAAGAGCGGGTCGTTCAACGTCCGTGAGGAGACGGGGCGCTACAAGTGCTTCGGCTGCGACAAGGGTGGCGACGTGTTCACGTTCATCCAGGAGATCGAGCACACCGACTTCCCCGGTGCGGTCGAACATCTCGCGGCGAAGGCCGGCATCCAGCTCAACTACACCACGACCGGCCAGTCCAAGGAACGCGCTCGGCGCAAGCAGCTCGTCGAAGCGATGGACGCGGCCGTCGAGTGGTATCACCAACGGCTGTTGACCGACCCGGATGCGCGCGCCGCTCGTGACTACCTGCGTCGACGCGGGTTGGCCGGTGATGTCGCCCGCCAGTTCAAGCTCGGGTGGGCACCCGACGACTGGGATGCGTTGTCGCGCGGTCTCGGGGCGTCGCCTGACGTCATGCAGGCTGTCGGGCTGGCCTTTCGCAACAAGCGCAACAAGATGCAGGACTCGTTCCGGGCCCGTGTGATGTTCCCGATCTTCTCCGAGTCGGGGGAGGCGCTGGCGTTCGGCGGACGGATCCTGCCCGGCTCGGACGATCCGGCGAAGTACAAGAACTCCTCGGAGACGCCGATCTACACCAAGTCGAAGGTGCTGTACGGATTGAACTGGGCCAAGGCCGACATCGCGAAACACGACCAGGTGGTGGTGTGCGAGGGCTACACGGACGTGATCGGTTTCCATCGTGCCGGTGTCGCCCGCGCGGTGGCGACCTGCGGCACGGCGCTCACCGAGGAGCACGTTCGCCTGCTCAAGCGGTACGCGAGCAAGGTGGTGCTCGCGTTCGACGCCGACGCCGCGGGCCAGGGTGCCGCCGCGCGTTTCTACGAATGGGAGCAGCAGCACGCCGTCGAGGTGTCGGTCGCGAAACTCCCGCAGGGGAAGGATCCGGGGGACCTCGCCCAGAGCGATCCCGAGGCACTGCAGCGCGCCGTCGACTCGGCGATCCCCTTCCTCGGATTCAGGTTGCAGCGGACGTTGAACTCGCGTGCCGTCGACTCGCCCGAGCACCGGGCCCGCCTGGCCGAGGAGGCAATGGCGGTCGTCAACGAGCACCCGAACCCCAACGTCCGCAAGCTGTACGCCGGCGAGGTCGCGACGAGGGTCGGGCTCCCGGTCGGCGACCTGGTCCAGATCGCCGAGCGGGGCTCGAGGCATCCGGCGATCCACGTCGCGCCGAGGCGTTCGACGGGCCCGATGGAGAACGCAGAGTTCGCCGCGCTGGTGTTGCTCGTGCAGGCCTGGGACGAGATCGCACCGTGGCTGATCGAGGCGCTCTTCGACGACGATGCCAACCGGATGGCGTTCGCCGCGCTGGCCGAGAGCCACGGCGATCTGCAGGGTGCGCTCGAGATCGCGACACCCGATGCCCGAGAGGTGCTCGAACGCGCTGCAGTCACCGATCTGAACCTGGTGCCCGACGTCGAAGCGAGGACGTTGATCGCAGCGGCGGTTCGTCGTGAGCTGCGGGTCCGGTCTCGTTTGACCGACACGGCGACCATCGAGGAGGACCGTGACGCGCGCCTGGAACTCGAGGCGCTCAACGACACCGACCGCGAACGCGCTCTTGCTGCCGCTGACGCATTGCTAGGTTGGCTGGATCGACGATCGCAGGAACGCCACCATGGGAGCTGATCCGGCTCCCGACGACGGCTCGGCTGCTCCGGAGGTGGTTGGCGCCCCGTTCGTGGGTGTCGATCACGGGGAGTGGGACGAGTTGATCGGTCGCGGACGCGAGGGTGGAGCCGTCCACGCCGAGGACGTCGCTCACGTCTTGCGCCACGTCGAGTTGACCAGCGACGTGCTCGTCGAGGTGCAGTCGGCGATGGCCGGCCACGGCATCACGATCGACGTCGAGGTGGACCACGTCGACGACACACCGCCGTCGATCACCCGCCGTGTGGTTGTCGGACACCAGGCCGACGACGAGGTCGAGAAGCTCCTCGAGCGAGGGCGGACACGTCGGACTCGCAAGGCGGCGCCGAAGGGTGACGGCGGCACCGCGGACGCCGTGCGCATGTACCTGCGCGAGATCGGTCAGGTCGATCTGCTCACCACGGAGGACGAGCGTCGTCTGGCGCAGCTGATCGAAGAAGGCAAGATCGCCGCGCAGCGCATCGACGACGAGGGCGAGACCTTGACCACCGGCGAGGAGCGGATGCTCATGCGCGCGGTCAGCCGGGGCGAGCGTGCCAAGAGCGAGCTGACACAGGCCAACCTGCGCCTCGTCGTGAGTATCGCGAAGCGGTACTCGGGTCGGGGCATGCAGCTGCTCGACCTGATCCAGGAGGGCAACCTCGGGCTCATGCGGGCGGTCGACAAGTTCGACTACACGAAGGGCTTCAAGTTCTCGACGTATGCGACGTGGTGGATCCGTCAGGCGATCACTCGCTCGATCGCCGATCAGGCGCGCACGATCCGCATCCCGGTGCACATGGTCGAGCACATGAATCGGGTCACCCGGGCGAAGCGTCAGATGCACCAGGAACTGGAGCGGGAACCGACGGTCGACGAACTCGCCGAGCGGGTGCAGCTCGAACCCGATCGGGTCCGCGAACTGTTGCGCATCTCACAGGACCCACTGTCGCTCGACTCGCCGGTGGGCGAGGAGGACGAGTCGAACCTGGGCGACTTCATCGAGGACAGCTCGGTCGACAGTCCGGCCGACGCCGCGACACGGATGATGTTGCACGACGCCGTCACCGAGGTGCTCGGGGAGCTGTCCGATCGGGAGCAGGAGATCGTGCGCTTGCGCTTCGGTCTCGACGGTGGCCGGGCCAAGACGCTCGAGGAGGTCGGCCAGGAGTTCGGCGTGACCCGCGAGCGGATCCGCCAGATCGAGGCCAAGACGCTCGCCAAGCTGCGTCACCCGCAGCGCTCCGAACGCCTCCGCGAGTTCCTCGAGGTCGAGTGACGCAGGATCGATGGGTCGCCGGCGTGTGATGGCGATGGTCCGGGCGATATCGTGTCCGTTCGACCTTCCGGGATAGCTCAGCTGGCAGAGCAATTGACTGTTAATCAATGGGTCGCAGGTTCGAGCCCTGCTCCCGGAGCACGAGATGATGGACCTCCGGATCGACCGGGGGTCCATCGTCGTTTTCCACGGAACCTTCGCCTCGTCCGCGACCGGACACGAGCGGCCAGTATGGGTGTGCCGAGGTGGTCACCGATGATGGTGGCCCATGCACGAGGAGGCTCGAGATGACCATGTCGTTGGACGGAGTGGTGGCGATCGTGACAGGAGCCGCCCGGGGGATGGGGGCACAGCACGTGCGCGGCCTCGTGGGAGCGGGAGCCAGGGTCGTGGCGACCGACGTGCTCGACGATCTCGGCGAGGCGCTGGCCGCGGAGCTCGGTGACTCTGTCGTGTACCGACACCTCGACGTGACCGATGCAGCGGCATGGGACGAGGTGGTCGCGTCGACCGAGGCGTCGTGGGGTCCGATCGGCGTGCTGGTGAACAATGCCGGGATCGTGATGTTCGGATCGATCGAGAACCTGGACGCTCGAGAGTTGGCAGCGCACGATCGACATCAACCTGACGGGCGTGTGGCTCGGCATGCACACGGTGGTGCCGTCGATCAAGCGGGCGGGCGGGGGAGCGATCGTGAACATCTCCTCGACTGCCGGCCTGCAGGGGTACGCCAATCTCGGTGCGTACGTCGCCAGCAAGTGGGGAGTGCGGGGGCTCACGAAGACGGCGGCCATCGAACTCGGTCCGTTCGGTATCCGGGTCAACTCGATCCATCCGGGCCCGATTCGCACCGCGATGCTCGAGGGATTGTCGGAGGACATCGCCGCCGCACAGCCGATCGCCCGAGTCGGTGAGCCCGAGGAGGTGACGGCGATGCTGCTGTTCATCCTCCAGGAGGCGACCTATTCGACCGGCCACGAGTTCATCGTCGACGGCGGCGCCATCGTCGGCTCGTCGTCGGCGAACCTGCCCGAGTAGGCACGCCGTCCTTGTTGCCTCGGTGCCCTATGTTGGGGGCGCATCCGGTTCCGGGGCGGTAGCTCAGTCGGTTAGAGCAGCGGACTCATAATCCGTGGGTCGTGGGTTCGAGCCCCACCCGCCCCACCACCATCTGGCTGGGATGATTCGGATCCTCGGAAAGGTTCCAAGGGTCCTCATCCGAGAAGTCGAAGACATCCAGGAACTCGGCGTGCGTTGTCCCCTTGGGGAACCTGCGAACGGCGCCGGGGACGCGCCGAGCTGATCGTCGTGGTGGGCAAGGGCCGCCACACCGGATCGCGAGCGACGCTCGACGATTGCCCCGGTGGACACGCCACATCACCGCGAGCCCACTGTCCCCCGGTGAACTGTGCGGGCGTATCGCCCGACGACACTTCTGGCGGACGGCCCGTTGGGCGGTGGTCAGTCGGGGTCGAGATCGCCGAGAATGACGGGCAGGTCTCGGGCGTCGGACAGGAGGCGGACGACGTCGGCGTGATCCGGCCGCACGAAGTAGAACCAGCCGACTGGAAAGCCTTCGATTCGTCGGACTCGAAGCCCTGGAATGTCGCACAGCTCGCCGACACGTGGTGATCCGGCGTTGGGCATCTCTTCGATGGCTCGCAGCGACGCAACAGCGGTATTGAAGAGGCGTTCGCCGAGGTCGCTTCCGCCCTCGGTGCTGTAGCACCGGGTGCGTTCGACGAGATCGGCCTCGGCCAGCGGTCGCAGCCGGGCGACGCTCACGTGTCAGCGGCAAACGCGCGTCGGCGGATCTCGTCGATGACGTCGGTGGTCGCGGGTCGCGGGTCGCCTGAGGCGAGGCCGTCGGCAATGAGCGCTCGCAGCCGCCGCTCGGCCACGTGCTGCTGGTCGCGTCGGATCAGCTCTCGCAAGTACTCGCTGGTGTTGCCGTACTCGCCGGACCGGACGCGGTCATCGATGTAGCGCCGCAGCTCGTCTGGCAGAGCGAAGCTCATGGTGGTCCTGCTCACTCCGCCAGCCTGCCTGCGTTATCAACTGTTGTCAACATGCCCTCTCAGGACAGATCGAGGCGGGCGATTGATCCCGGCCGATCACACGGACTTCGCCGATGCAGTACCGGCGTTGTGTGCGATCGGATCGCTCGACTTCGACGCACATCACGAGGCGTCGGCGCGCTGCGTCAGAGCTGAAGGACTTCGGTCGCGCAGGTCGTCATCGGGGCGTTCGTCGGAGAGATCGCCGGCCAACCATCGCCGCCGAAGCACGGAGACCGTTTCGACATCCACGAGGTCCGGCGCCCAGACAGCTGATGCAGCCTTTGGCGATGGCGCCAAGCGCGAGAACTCCTGCTTGCATCCGCCCGCGTCCTTGACTGTATGTAGTCATTCTGTTAAATAACTGATCTGTGAAATATCTACCGGAGCGACGGCAACGATGACGGTGGCGGCCCCCGATCGGTTCGACGTCGTCTTCGCCGCGTTGTCGGACCCGACGCGTCGCTCGATCGTGCGTCGATTGGCCGACGGTGAGGCGACCGTGCTCGAGTTGGCCGAGCCGTTCCCGATCAGTCTCCCGGCCATCTCCCGTCATCTGAAGGTCCTCGAGCAGGCGGGCCTGATCAGTCGCGGTCGAGACGGACAACGGCGGCCATGCCGGCTGCGGCCGGAGCCGCTGGTCGAGATCGCCGCATGGGCGGAGCACACACGGGCTGCATGGGAGCATCGTCTCGACCGCCTCGATACGCACCTCCAGCGCACGTCTGACCGAACCGCATCCCCACCGACATCGGAGAAGCCATGAGCGGCACCCCGACCCAGCACCGATCCGACGACGTGGGCTCTCGATCGGGAGATCGTCCTCGTTCGAGTTCTCGACGCCACGCGCGACGCGGTGTTCGCCGCGTGGACCGATGCGGATGCCTTCTGCCGATGGTTCGGTCCTGACGGGTTCACCTGCACTGTTCGAGAGATGGACGTGCGCCCGGGAGGTCGAGCGTGCTTCGACATGGTTTCCGGAGACGGCACCGTGTTCACGAACCGCTTCGACTACCTCGACATCGTTCCCGGCGAGAGGTTGGTGCTGGATCACGGGTCCGATGTCGACGATGACCCGGCGCGCTTTCGAGTGACGATCACCCTCGATGAGCAAGCCGACGGCAAGACGGTGTTGACGCTGCGGCAGCTCCACCCGACCGTCGAGCAGCGAGATGCAGGCATCGGCTTCGGCGCTGTCGAGCTCGGTCTGCAGACGCTGCAGAAGCTCGCCCGCCACCTCGGGGTCGCCTGAATTCCATGGCCGATGACATCTCGCCGCGGAGAGGTCAACCAGTCCGACCGACCACCACCAGCCGAAGGAGCCGCCGTGTCGCGCGTCCGTGTCCACAACTTCTCGATCTCGCTCGACGGGTTCGCCACCGGTGAGGGACAGACCCTCGACGCGCCGTTCGGCCACGCCGGGCACCGGCTCCACGAGTGGATGCTCGCGACCCGGTTCGCCCGCAGCACCGTGCTCGGTGAGTCGGGCGGTACCGAGGGGTTCGATCACGCGATGGCCGACCGGTACGGACCCGGGATCGGTGCGGAGATCATGGGCGCGGGCAAGTTCGGCCCTCCGGGCTGGCAGGACGACCCGGAGTGGCGCGGGTGGTGGGGCGACAACCCGCCGTTCCACACGCCGACGTACGTCCTGACCCACCGTCCGCGCCCGTCGCTGGAGATGGAGGGTGGGACGACGTTCCACTTCCTCGACGCTGCGCCGAAGGAGGCACTCGAGGTGGCGCTGGACGCCGCCGCCGGTCAGGACGTCCGCATCGGCGGAGGCCCGACCATGATGCGGTCGTTCCTCGCGGCCGGTCTCGTCGACCACCTCCACATCGTCGTCGTGCCGATCGTGCTCGGCCGGGGTGTTCGGCTGTGGGACGGCCTGGAGGCGTTGGAGCAGGGGTACGACGTCGAGGTGGTCTCGACGCCGAGCGGCGTCACCCACCTCACGTTCACCCGATGACCTCACGGCGCCACGTCGCCGTCACGAGTTCGGAAGCTGCTCATCGGGAAGAAGGAGTCGAGGTTTCCGGCGTGTCGAAGCGGGGTAGCGCAGGGCCATGAGCAACGCGCCCACCGAATCCGACCACGGAGATCTCGCCCGCGCTCACGGCCGGGGCACCGATCAGCGGAGCGCCGTCCGACAACACGACGGTCACCGCCGTCCTGAATGCGTTCGAGCAGCGGGGGTTCACGGAGCAGCTGATTCCTCTGGACGGCGCTGCCATCGAATGCGGCGGGTGCGGGACGCGATCTCCGGCCACATCGTTCGCGATCGAGGGGGCTCGCCGACTCGAGGGAGCTTCGGATCCTGACGACATGGTCACGGTCATTGCAGCGAGGTGTCCACAGTGCGCGAAGGTGGGCACGGTCGTGCTCGGGTACGGCCCATCCGCCTCCGACAACGATGCCGACATCTCCGCCGCATTCGGCGCGATTCAGGCCGAGGTGGCTGCCGACGACCGCGATCCCGCAGACAGGTCGTGGTTCGGCGGCAGTGGCGACGAGGAGCCCGACGCCACGGGCTGACGCAGCCCGCGCTCGCGAGCGCCACTGCATCGCCGCCACGTCGGGCGAACCGCCGTCGACGTCATCATCGGCTGCCCCCGATCATCGGCTGCCCCCGCCGGCACCCGACGCACGGTCTCCACCGCTGCCCCGGGCGAGTGCGTCGACATCCATCACGGCGTCAACCTGGGCCTGGTCGAGAAGTCCACTGTCGATCACGACGTCGCGAAGGGACCGTTGTTCGGCGGTTGCACGCCGAACCAGTTGCGTGGCGGCGTCGTACCCGATCAGAGGATTCAGCGCAGCCGCGACTGCGGGACTGACTTCGGCGAATGCTCGGCAGCGTTCCTCGTCCGCTTCGATCCCGAGCACACATCGCGCACCGAAGTCGGCAGCGGCGCGGCCGAGCAGCGAGACGGAGGCCAGGAGGTTGTCGGCGATGACGGGCAGATAGGTGTTCATCTCGAGCGTGCCCTGGCTCCCGGCGAATCCGACCGCCGCGTCGTGGCCGACGACTTGTGCAGCGACCTGCGTGACGACTTCGCACAGCACCGGATTGACCTTGCCCGGCATGATCGACGAACCGGGCTGCAGCTCCGGCAGCCGGATCTCCGCAAGACCGGTGTGCGGTCCGCTCGCGAGGAGGCGAATGTCGTTGGCAATCTTGAACATTCCGGTCGCGGTGACCCTGAGCTGCCCCGACAGCTCGACGAGGGCGTCGGGACTTGCCTGGGAAGCGAACCGATTCGCCGTCGCGGACAACGCGAGACCCGTCGATCGCGCGATGTCGGCGATCGCGACGTCCGCGACCCCGGCCGGCGCGTTCAGACCATTGCCAGTTGCCGTGCCTCCGAGCGGGACGGCTGCGACTCGCACGCAGGTGTCCGACAGCCGCTGCCGCGCTTCGGCGATCTGCGCCGCGTACCCGCCGAACTCCTGGCCCAGGGTGATCGGCGAGGCATCCATGAGATGGGTCCGGCCGGCCTTGACGACCTCAGCGAACTCATCGGCACGGTCGACGAGCGCATCGTGCAGCACGTCGAGTCCGGGCATCAGCACGTCTCGGATCTCGATGAGAACAGCGATGCGTATGGCGGTCGGGAACACGTCGTTGGTCGATTGCGATGCGTTGACGTGATCGTTCGGGTGGATGCTCGATCCGACCAGGTGTCGCGCGGCGAGTGCAGCAAGCACCTCGTTCACGTTCATGTTCGTCGACGTGCCCGATCCCGTCTGGAAGACGTCGATGGAGAACTGATCGTCCCACTCGCCCCGCAGCACTTCCTCGGCCGCCAGAACGATCGCCTCCGCCGTCTCGACGTCGACGCCGGTGAGATCGGTGAACTGCGCGTTCGCACGCGCCATCGATCGCTTGATCGTCACGAGCGCCCGGACGAGCGACATCGGTACCGGGCGACCCGACACCTGGAAGTTCTCCCGGGCAAGCCGTGTCGCAGGACCGACGACGTCCTGGATGTCCTGCCTCTCTTCATTCGTGCTCATCCGGCGAACGTACCCCGAGCGCGATCACCCCACTCCACGACCCGGCGTCGGCGCCGACCGAACCGGGCGAGGACGTGGAAGCTTCCGGCGACAGTCCCCATGAATGTTTGGTCGAGTCGTCGTGGGGTACGCGTTCGGAGCGGACTCCAGTCCCGACACGAACAAGTGCACACCGTCAGAAATGCAACCCCGAGAAAGGACACGACGATGAAGAACGACCAACTCCACGAACTGCTCTTGCAGGGCCTCGAAACCGAACGCGGAGGCGTCCGGGTGTATTCCACCGCGTTGAAGTGTGTCGTCAATCCCGATCTGCGCACCGAGTGGGAGGAGTATCTCGAGCAGACCACCCGCCATGAGCAGATCATGACGGATGTGCTCACCCAGCTCGAGATCGACCCCGAGGCCGAGACTCCCGGACGGCAGGTCGTGCGTCATATCGGCGAATCGCTGGTCGCCGCGATGGAGATGGCTCTCGCCTCGGGCTCGCCCGAAGCAGCCGAACTCGTCGCGGGTGAGTGCGTCGTCCATGCCGAGACCAAGGACCACCTCAACTGGGAGCTGATCGGCATGGCAGCCGAGCAGGCCGACAAGGCCACCGCCAAGATCCTGTCCGACGCTTACACCGAAGTCGAGGACGAGGAGGACGAACACCTCTACCACTCGAGCGGATGGACTCGAGAGTTGTGGGTACAGGCGCTCGGCATGCCGGCCGTGCTCCCTCCGCCCGAGGAGCAGAAGCACGTCACGACCGCGATCGGCGCCGCGCGCGCGAAGAACGCCCGCGACGAGATGAAGTGACACGCCACCAGGTCGAAGTGAACTGATCGAGCTGACGCGCTGCCACGTGCCGACACGTCTCCGAGACCAGGCAATACTCGCGGGCGTGTCCATCGGCAAGAGGGGACGATCGAACGGCCCGAGCTGGGGCCTTCTGTCCGGATTGATCCTGCTCGGATGCATCTCCGTCATCTATCCGGTGATCGCCAACCGCGCCGAACACCCGTTGGCGATCTTCGTGTTGCCGATCTTGATCGTTGCCGCGCTCGCGACGCCCCGACAGGCGGGCGTGGTGGGCGGGTTGGCGATCCTGGTCGCGCTCGTCGAGGGCGCAGCGATGTCGCACCTCGGAACTGCCCCGTTCGCGGCGAGGATCGTCGTCATCGCGGCAACGGCAATCGCCGGGGTCGCCGTGGCGAGGATCCGCCGTGATCGGGAGCGATCACTGCGCGAGGCCGACCATACGGGTGAGTTGATGGACACGTTCCAGCGAGCGCTCGTCCCACGTCCATCGCCACCGCCCGGCATCGTCGTTCAGACCCGCTACGTGCCCGGCGAGGAGCGACTGATGCTCGGTGGCGACTTCTTCGATGCGCTGAATCTGCCCGACGGTTCCCTCGGGTTCATCGTGGGAGACGTGTGCGGTCACGGCCCCGACGCGGCGGCGCTCGGCGCAGCACTTCGCGCAGGCTGGAAGACGATCGCAACCCACGCCGTCGAGTCACCTCCGACCTGGGTGCGCGTGATGGACCTGGCGTTCTTCAGCCATGCACGTCACGACACGTTCGCGACCGTGTGCGCCGGTCGCGTCAGCGTCGACGGTCTCGTGCAGTTCGTGTCGTGCGGTCACCCCTGGCCGATCCTGCTCGGACCCGAGCCGACCGTGATCCAGCCTCATGTCGCACGTCCGTTGGGGATTCGCGACGTCGAGCTCGACGTCGCGGTCACAGAGTTCACGTTGCCGGGCGACACGGCGATGCTGCTCTACACCGACGGCCTGATCGAGAACCGATTGCAGCCGGCCACGGCCACAGAGGAACACCTCGTCGAGTATCTGCGAGACCGTCCGTCGCTCGACCTCGACGCACTCCTGGTCGAGTTCGGCTCCGATGGTTTCTCCGATGACGTTGCAGTGATGACCCTCTCGCTCGAACCGTGAGCCCGCACCGCGTACGGTGAGCAGTGTGTGCGACACGATGGTGGTGGTCGAAGCGGGACGGGTGCTCTTCGCGAAGAACTCCGACCGCGACCCGAACGAGGCGCAACTGCTCGACTGGCAGCCACGCCGCACCAACGCCGACGGTGCCCGCGTGCGGTGTACGTGGATCGACATCGACCAGGTGCCCGAGACCCACGCGGTGCTCCTGAGCCGTCCGTTCTGGATGTTCGGCGCCGAGATCGGCGCCAACGAGCACGGCGTCGTCATCGGCAACGAGGCCGTGTTCACGCGAGCACCGCGGCAGCGGGTCGGCCTGACCGGCATGGACCTGCTTCGGCTCGCGCTCGAGCGGGCGACGACAGCCGCCGAGGGCGTCTCGACGATCGTCGAACTTCTCGAGCGCCACGGCCAGGGTGGCGGCTGCGGTCACGAACACCCGGACTTCACCTACGACAACAGTTTCATCGTTGCCGATCAGCGCGAGGCGTTCGTGCTCGAGACGGCCGGGCGCGAGTCGGCCGTCGAGCAGGTCACGGCCGGCGCCCGCTCGATCAGCAACGGTCTCACCATCGCCGAGTTCACCGATGGCCGATCACAGCGCCTGCGCACCCACTTCTCCCGCTGTCGTGTCCGTCGCGCCCTCACCCAGGCCGGCGCCGCCCGGGCCACCAACGTGACCGATCTGATGGCGGTGCTGCGCGACCACGGCACGGGAGGGCCGGTACCGCGCTACTCGCCGGTCACCGGCGCGATGTCGGCACCGTGCATGCACGCAGGAGGGTTGGTCGCTGCGTCACAGACGACGGCATCGTGGGTGGCCGAACTCTCGCCCCAACGCACGACCCACTGGTGCACCGCCACGGCTGGGCCGTGCACCGGTCTGTTCAAGCCGGTCCGTGTCGACGAACCACTCGACCTCGGCACCGAACCGACCGACCGTTTCGATGCGCGATCCCTCTGGTGGCGCCACGAACTGCTCCATCGCCGCTGCATGACCGATCCCGAGCATCTGCTGGCGCTCTTCGTCGACGAGCGCGACCACGTCGAGGCCCGCTGGCTGGCCGACCCGCCCGAGCCGGCCGACGCGTTCGCCGAGGCCGACCGTCTGCTGGAGCGCTGGACGGCTGCGGTGTGCGAAGGCCCGTCGACCGACACCCGACCGATCTGGGCCCGCCGCTACTGGGAGACGCGACGACGTCGCGCCGGACTCCCGGACGGACCCGCCGAGACATCCGAGGAGCATGCATCATGACGACCCATTCGCCGAGCAGACAGCCCTACCCGACCTCGGGCGCGACCTCCGAGACGTTCGCCACCCATGTGAACCCCGGCAAGGTGGCGGCCTACGAGGCGTTGGGCCTCGACCTCGTGATGGGTGAGCGTCGCGGGGCACGGTTCCGCGACGCGTACGACGGACGATGGCTCTACAACTGCCACTGCAACGGCGGCGTCTTCAACCTCGGCCACCGTCACCCTGCGGTGGTCGCTGCGGTGCGCGAGGCGATGGACCACCTCGACATCGGCAACCACCACCTCGTGTCGGGCTGGCGTGCCCTGCTGGCCGAGCGACTCGCCGACTCGACCGGCGGCCTCCTGCCCGGAGTGGTGTTCGGCGTCGCCGGTGGCGAGGCAGTCGACCTCGCGCTCAAGGTGGCCCGTGCCCACACCGGCCGCACCGGCGTCGTCTCGGCGGTCGGCGGCTACCACGGCCACACGGGGCTGGCAATGGCGGCAGGCGATCCCGAGTACCGCGACCCGTTCGGGCCGAACCTCCCCGGCTTCGTGCAGGTGCCGTTCAACGATCTCGACACCCTCGACCGGGTAGTCGACGACACCACCGCGGCCGTGATCCTCGAATCGATCCCGGCCACGCTCGGCATGCCCATCCCGGCCCCCGGCTACCTCCGAGGGGTGCAGCAACTCTGCCGCGACCGGGGCGTGTGCTTCGTGCTCGACGAGGTGCAGACCGGCCTCGGCCGCACCGGCTCCATGTGGTACTTCCAACAGGAGGGGCTCGAACCCGACATCATCGTCACCGGCAAAGGGTTGAGCGGGGGCGTCTATCCGATCACCGCCACGCTCATGACCGCCGAACTCCACGCGTTCTTCGCCCGCCACCCGTTCGTGCACATTTCGACGTTCGGTGGGTCCGAGCTCGGCTGTGTCGCCGCGCTTGCCGTGCTCGACATCATCGAGGCACCCGGCTTCCTCGACCGCGTGCGCGAGCTCGGCGAGCGGTTCGAATCGGGGCTGGCCGGCCTCGACCTCGAACTCCGCCGGCGAGGCCTGTTCATGGGCCTCAAGTTCGCCGAGGAGGGCGACGGCCTCGTGGCCACCCGCGACCTGATGAGCGCCGGCGTCTTCGCCGTGTTCGCCAACAACGACACGTCGGTGCTCCAACTCCTGCCGCCGCTGACGGTCAGCGACGACGAGGCCGACGACATCATCTCCATCCTCCGTGCCACGCTGGGATGACGGCATGATCACCGACGGCGAGCTGTTCGACCTCGAGCACGCGGTCGAACGGGCACTGCACAGCGGTGACATCTCAGCGCTGTCGTTGCTCGGTGAAGGTGAGATCACCCTTGTACTGCGCGGAGGGACGAAGGGCGCGTGGGCGTGCAAGCGGCTGCCCCCGTTCGCAGCCGGCGATGCGGCCGGGCGGTACGCCGCCACGATCGACCGGTACGTCGGTGAGCTGAGATGCCGGGGCGTCAACGTCCTCGACACCGACGTGCGTCGGATCGCCGGCGCCCCGATCGGCGGCCGCGACACGACAGTCCTGTACTGCGTGCAGCCCGTACTGCCGCCGAGGACCCAGGCCGTCGACGTGGCACGCGACGACCCCGTCGGTGCGCCGACACTGCTCGCTGACATCGTCGAGGTGGTGTTGTCGACCGTCGACGCGACCGTGGGGCTCGATGCCCAGCTGTCGAACTGGGCGGTCGTCGACGGCCGGCTCACCTACTTCGACGTCACCACCCCGCTGCTTCGCCGTCCTGACGGCACGACCGAACTCGACACCGAGGTGTTCCTCACCTCGATGCCGTGGGCGCTGCGACCACCGGTGCGGCGCTTCGTCGTCCCCGGCATCATCGAGCGCTATCACGATCCGCGCACGGTCACGCTCGACCTGGCGTCCAACCTCCTCAAGGAGGGTCTCGACGAGCTGGTGCCGGCCGTACTGGCCGCCGCCGAGGGCCGGGTCGCGGTACCCCTGACGCTGGACGAGGTGCGTACCGATCGGCGCAGCGACGCCCGGACATGGGCGGCACTCCAGGCCGTGCGACGCGTCGACCGTGCCTGGCAACGCCACGTCCGGCGCCGGTCCTACCCGTTCCTGCTCCCCAGCCGCAGCAGCTCCTGACCCGCCGCTGTCATGGCCGCGGCGGGCGGGGCATGAACAGGGCGTCGACCCGAGCGGCACCGGGGGCAAGGTCCGCCCACGGGCCGTGGAACGAGAGTGTCACGAGTGCACCGGTGGGGAACTTGACGGCGAGCTGTGCGCGCAGTTCGGCGTCGCCCGAACCCATCAGGAGTGAGGCGAGATCCTCGACGCCCGGATTGTGCCCGACGAGCATGGCGCAGCGGATCGTGTCGTCGAGGGTGTGCAGCAGCGTCAACATGGTGGCGGCGTCTGCCAGGTACAGCTCGTCGGCCAGCTCGAGCCCGACGTGCTTGGGCAGGGCGGCGCGGATGCCCTCGACGGTCTCCACCGTGCGTCGCGCCGGCGAGCACAGCACGACGTCGGGCCTGTGACCGGATCGGATCAGGTAGTCACGGAGGCGTCGCACGGCCTTCGTGCCCCTCGGGGCGAGCGGCCGGTCGAAGTCGGCGAGCGAAGGGTCGTCCCACGCAGACTTGCCATGGCGAACGAGGAGCAGATCGCGTCGCATGGCCTCAGGAGAGTCGGCGGAGTTCGGTGTTGCGCACGTAGGTGGTCGCCACCACGGCGAACCCCACGGCCCCGGCCAGGCTGATCGCGTTGCCGACGCCGATCGTCGCAGCCAGGATGCCGAGCATCAGTGCCCCGACGGGCAGCAGGCCGCCGGTCACGAGCGTGTAGAGGCCCATCACGCGCCCCATCATCGGTTGTGGTGTGTTGGCCTGGATCAAGCCCTGATTCATGTTGATGAAGAAGCCACCGGCCAGGCCCATCACGAACGACAGGACGAGCACCTGAGCGAAGCTGTTGGACCGTCCGACCAGGAACGTGATCGATGTGCCCACCATCATCGCCCGCTGGAAGACAGCCCCCTTGTTCTTCATGTCACCCTTGCGCATCACGACCACGGACGAGATCGCGATGCCCAGGCCCATCAGCGCGAAGGGCAGTGCAGCGTCGCCCGCGCTGCGGCCGAGTTCGCCCTTCACATGGGCCTGCATCGTCACCATCACCGCTGGGTTGATGGTGAGGCTCGCCACGAGCAACAGCCCGAACAAGGTCGCCATGTTGTGGTCGTCGAGGACGTGACGCACCGCCAGGCGGGTCTCCGCGGCAACTGAACGGCGTTCGCCCACCTCTTCGTGGGCGGGCACGTCCAGGCGCCACAGGAACGCGATGCCGACGAACAGCAGCAGTGCCTGGAACCAGAACGCACCCTCGAACCCGAACTGGTCACCGACCGTCTTCGCAAGGACCGGGCCGACGATCATCGACAGGGTCATGGCGATCGCATTCACGGCGATCGCGCTGAACAACTGGTCCTTCTCGACGAGTGCGGGGATGAGTGCCGATCGCACGGGGGAGCCGATCGCGGATGCCGACCCTGCGAGGAGCGTGGCCACGATGATCCAGCCGAGGCTGATCCGGCCGGCACCCACCAGCAGTGCCGTCGCCATCATCGCCGCGCCACCGGCCAACTGCGTCACGATCAGCATCCGACGTCGATCCCAGCGGTCGGCCCACGCTCCTGCCTGGAGTACGAGCAGCGCCGCCGGGAGGCCGAGGGTGAACACGACGAGTCCCTGGGTGCCCTCGCCGAGCTGCAGCCCGTCGAGCACGAGCCAACCGAACACGAACCGTTGGGCGTTGGCGACCAGGAAGAACGTGACGTTGTTGAACCAGAGGAATCGGAACTGCCGCGACGCCAGCGCGTTCGCCGGTCGTTCGGTCGATGTCACGATTGCCACGTCGGCCAGCGTGACAGGGCGGGAGGCGTCACCGACGAGCCGGACCGCCCCAGCGGTGGCGGCAGAGCGTGCACTTTGCGTTCAGGTCGTGTGACCGATGTCTCATGTGATGTACTGCCCGTGGGGAAAACCGTCATCCGATCGATTCACCGGTCAGAGGCGTTCGACATTGAAAATGGGGGATACATGCGACAGCGACGAGTACTCACTGCGTTGGCCGTACCACTGGTCTTCGCGTTCGTGGCCGCTTCGTGCGGCAGCGACGACAGCTCCTCGGACGACACCACGGCCGGCGACGGCACGGAGGCCGTCACCGAGGACACCGCCGACAGCGAGGCAGTCACGGACACGACGTCAGCCGAAGCGGAAGGCGACGTCGACACCACCGTCGTCGCCGAGACCGAGACACCCGTGTACGGCGGTTCGATCTCGATGGGTCTCGAAGCCGAGGCAACGGGCTTGCGGCCCTGGGAAGACGGCTGTGCCGAGCCGTGTGTGAACATCGCCAGGACGATCTACGACGTCCTGGTCCAGCAGAACGGCGACGGCGAATACGAGGGGTTCCTCGCGGAGTCGGTCGAAGCCGAACGACGACTTCACGGTCTGGACCATGAAGCTGCGTCCCGACATCACGTTCCACAACGGCGTGCCGCTCACTGCGCAGACCATCGTCGACATGTACGCCATCCAGCAGACCGGCGCGATCTCGTCGGGACGCATCGCGACGACCGGGCTGACCGGCGTCGAAGCCGTCGACGAGTTGACCGTGGTGTACACGTTGAGCGCCCCGAACTCGGCGTTCCCGGCGAACCTCAATGCGGTCGAACTCGGCTACGTGTTCGAGCCGGCAGCCGCAGCAGCGGATCCGGTCGGCTTCAGCACTGCCCCGGTCGGGACCGGCCCGTTCGTGATCCAGAAGCGTGACATCGACAACGAGACCGTCGTGGTTCGCAACGAGAACTACTGGCGCACGGCTGCGAACGGCGACCAGTTGCCGTACCTCGACTCGATCTCGTTCCGGCCGATTCCCGACGAGGGCACACGACTCGACGCCCTGCTGTCACGCACCGTCAACGTCATGGAGACGCGCCGCCAGGGAACCATTCGGGACGCCCGCGAGGAATCGGGCATCTCGCTCTACGAGTTCCAGGGCAACAGCACCGGTGGCGGCATGTTCAACACCGCCGTCGCTCCGTTCGACGACGTCCGTGTCCGGCTGGGGCTGAACCACCTGAACGACCAGGAGACTGTGATCGCGGCACTCGGTGGTGAAGGGATCTCGCTGCCGGTGACGCAGTGGTTCTCCGCCGACAGCCCGTGGTGGACGCAGGAAGCCGCCGACGCCTACCCGGTGTTCGACTTCGAGATCGGCAAGGGCCTGCTGCAGGAGTACGTCGACGATCCCGCTCGTTCCGATGGCAAGGCCCCGGGCGAGAAGATCGACGTCGAGCTGTCGTGTCCTCCGGATCCGACGCTCATCGCGGCGATGCAGGTGCTCGAGCAGGTGTGGACCGGTACCGAACTCGTCAACGTCACGTTGACGCAGTTCGACCAGGCCACGCACATCAACAACGCCATCAGCGACACCCACAAGGCGCACTGCTGGCGCTGGGGGACCCAGGCGGACCCGAGCTCGGCGATCAATCCGTTCCTCGCCGACCCCGCCACATCGGTCGGGAACTTCCCGAACTGGTTCGATCCCGAGGCCTACGGGTGGGCACTCGAGGCGATCCAGACCGACGACTTCGAGACCCGCAAGGAGCTGTACTCGAAGATCATGGTTCGGATCAACGAGCAGGCACCGGTGTGGTACTCGGGCGGCACGGCGACGCTGATCGCCGCCGACGAGGCGATCCGCGGGATCAACAACTGGACCATGCCGAGCGGAAATCTCGGCAACGGAACCCCCGGTGCAGACACGTACTTCACGGAGACGTTCATCTCGGGGCAGTGACCTGAAATCGCACGACGCCCCGTTGGCGCTGGTGGGAACCAGCGGCAACGGGGCGTTTGCGCGTTCTCGGAACAGAGGAGTGGCCGAACGAGCGGCCCGGGCCTCAGGTGTCGGGTTGTTCGATGGCGTCGAGGAAGGCGTTGACGTCGGCTTCTTCGCCACCGACGAGCCAGATCGTCATCTCGCCGTCGGAATCCTCGTCGTCCTCGTCGTCCTCCCAGGGGAGCACACCATCGACGAAGTAGCGGTCGACGGTGATGTCGTCGGAGCCGTCCTCGACGGGTGCGATGACGGCGAGTTCGACCTCGGCGTCGGCGGGCTGGTCGCTCAGGATGTCGATCAATTCGTGGACTCGCATGGCTCTCCCGATCGGTGCGTCGTGACGGAAACTCAGTATTCGTCGAGCCAGGTCGGAGCCCGCTCGAGCAAGTACAGACTGACATGTTTGCAGCGGTCGAGCGCGGCTTCGATCGCATCGTCGACGTTCATGTACACGTCGGCGAGGTCGATCGTCATCTTGGCGACGATCGACAGACTGCGCTCGGGTGCGTCGGTGACGCTCGGGAACGAGTCGATCGCGGAGACCTCGAGTGGCAGATCGATGCCGCCGATCCCGGCGAGATCGGTTGCCAGCACGAGGAGGTCGGGCGGCTGGGGCAGCGGCGGGAGCGTCCACGTGAAGATCAACGGGAAGCTGAAGCCGGTCGGGGGCGGGTCGTCGATCTCGTCGAGCTTCATCACCTCGTCTTCGAACCCCAGCATCGCTCGCGGGTCGACGTCGAGTGACAGGTGCAGGTCGATCGGGCCGGCGCAGGCCTCCTCGGGGTGCAGGTCGACCTCCCACAGCTGACGCAGCGAATACGTCTCGACGAAGTGGCGTTCGTCGTGGACGTGGAAGCCGTGGTCGATGGCCTGACTCTTCACGTCGGCCACGAAACCTGCAACGTCGATCACTGCCATGCGCATCGGACACTACCGTCTGTGACCGTGACCGAACCCAACGAAATCGACGTCCTCGCGCTCTTCGGTTCGATCTGTGACCGGACGGCCGAGGTCGTCGGGTCGTACGACGGACTGGGGAGAGTCGGGCGTTCGGCCAGGGCAGTACCTCGTCGACCTCGACGTCGACGAGGTGTGTGTCGCCCCACTCCTGGCGGCCGGCTATTCCGTGCTGTCGGAGGAGAGCGGCCTCCAGCACCCCGAGGGGGGACTGCCCGCGCACGGTGTGGTGGTGGTCGATCCTCTCGACGGGTCGACCAACGCGAGCCTCGGGCTCCCGTGGTGCGCCACGTCGCTGTGCCTGGTGGTCGACGGTGAGCCGACCGTGTCGATGGTCGCCAATCTGGCAACAGGTGATCGCTACACCGGGGTGCGCGGCGTCGGCGCCTGGCTCGACGGCCAACGCCTCGACGTGGGCGCACCGGTGGCGCTGGCCGACGCGGTGGTGGCGATCAGCGGGTTCCCCGACCACCACTACGGATGGCGTCAGTTCCGGGCGATGGGTGCATCGGCACTCGACATCTGTGCCGTGGCGAGCGGAGCCTTCGACGGGTACGTCGACATGAGCGTGGACGCACACGGTGTGTGGGACTACATCGGCGCAACACTCGTCGTCAGCGAGGCCGGCGGCGTGGTCGTCGATGCGCACGGCCGCGACCTCGCGGTGCTCGATCACGACGCCCGCCGGACGCCGGTTGCGGCGACCGACCCGTCGCTCCTGGACGCGCTCGTCGCCCACCGGCGCTGACGTGGTGGTGCAGACAGGTGCGAGACGGCAGTTGCGTGTGCGCACCGCCGTGCGCTGGCTCGGTGTGCCGTGGTCCGAATGGACGCTCGCCGGCGCACTCGTCATCGCCTTCGCCGCGCCGGTCCTGCTCGTCGGATCGGTCGACGTGTGGCAGGCCGCAGCTGCCGACGACCTGGCACGGCGATCGGTTGCCGATGTCTCTCTCGTCGGCAACGGCGTCGACGTGACCGTCGAGTCGCAGTTCGCCGTCGAGACGGTCGCCGCCGCTGATCAGGAGGTGGCTGCCGAGTTCGCGTCGGTTCCGCGGTTGGACGCAGCGGACCGCAGCGACTACACGCTGACCGGCCTGCTCACGACCGGTCCGCCGCCACTCCGCAACGTCGGCCCCGTCAGCCGCGTCGTGAGCCGCGCGGGTGCCATCGAAGCGGTCGACGTCGTGGCCCAACTCGACGACACGTCCGACGGCGTCTGGATCAGTACGTGGTTCGCCGACCGGCTCGGCGTCGAACTCGGTGACTCGTTGGCGTTCGATGCGGGAACGGTCACCGACGAGGAGTGGAACGAACTCGCGCAGGGTGGGGGAGGGGACTCCGCGTTCCGGGTCGTCGGCCTCTACGAGCCGCTGTGGTCGGACGATCCGGCGTTCGAGCTCGACGACTACTGGACGGCGGCGCCGCCCGAGCTCGTGCCGGTCTACGTCGAGGCGTTCGATCAGCCGAACTTCGAACTCGTCCTGACCGACGAATCCACGCTGCTCGACAGCGGACTCACCGGGCTTGTTCGATGGCGAGCGCCGCTGACCTCGATCCCGACGGACTACGACGGGTTGCGCGAGCTGCGCGACGAGGTGCGAGCACTCGAAGGTGCGCTCGTCACGCCCGGAGCACTCGCGGCTTCGATGAGGGAGCTGGCCACGTCCGAGCAGCGGCGGCCGATGCTCACCACGGACATCTTCGAGACGACCGCAGGCGTCGAGGCGGCAGTGGGTCGGCTCGTCGCGCCGCTTCGTTCGGCTCGAGCACTGGGCGCTCTCGTCGGGTTGACCGCCGTGTTCGCGCTCGGCGTGTTCTTCGTCGAGCGTCGACGCTCGGAGTTCCGGCTGCTCGCGAGTGAGGGAGAGCGGTGGGCGACGATGACGATGCGGGTGGCCGGACAGCTGCTGCTCCCCGCGATCGTCGGCGGTGTTGTCGGAGCTGCTGCCGCGATCGTCGGACTCCGCTGGTTCGGCCCGAGCGACACCTACGACATCGACGCGCTCCCATGGCAGGCGATCGCTGCCACGCTGGCCGCCTCGCTCGTGGTCGCCTCGGTGACCGCCGGCGTCATCGGATCGCGCACGTTGCTGACGCAGTCGGCCGAGACCAAGCGTGCGGTTCTGCGTGTGGTGTTCGTGGTCCTGCTCGCGGCAACGGTGATCGCATGGACGCAGGTGGAGCGCACGACCGCATCGGGTTCGGCGTCGCTCGACCTGGTGGTGGTCGCCCTCCCGGTCCTCGTGATCGCGGTCGCCGTCCTCGTGCTGGTCACCCTGCTGGGCTGGGCGGCGCGTCTCGCAGGTCGGCACATCGACCGCCTTCCCATCGAGGTGTTCATTGCCGCACGTCGCGTGGCCGTCGGGTCGGTGGCCGTCCGGATGGTGATCGCCTCGCTGGGGCTCGGGATCGGCCTGCTCGTGTTTGCGCTGGCGATCACCGCCACGCTCGACCGAGCGGTCGACGTGAGGTTGGCCACCAGCGTCGGCGGCACCTCGTCGGCGACGCTGCTCGACGAGTTGCCGGGCTCCGCGGGGAGCCCGGCAGCGACGACGGTCATCCGTGAGTCCGACACCCGTCTCCTGCCGGGGTCGGTGCCGGCCCGGATCATCGCCATCGACCCGGCGACCTACGCCGACGGGGTCACATGGTCCGATCAGTTCGGCGCCGACGTCGACGAGATCCTGGAGGCGCTGGGTTCGTCGACGCAGGAGTCGATACCGGTGGTCGCGATCGAAGGTGAGCCCGTCCCCGCGGTCGGCACGTTCGGGTTGACCCGGACGTACCCGTACAGGGTCGTCGCCACCGTCCGCGGATTCCCGACCGCCGGGAACCGCGATGTGAGTGTGCTCGCGTCCGCTGATGCGATCAACGAGTACGCGGCACGCACCAGCGACGAGGGTGCAGCGCCGGCCACGGCGTCGTTCAAGCGGACGGCCGTCTCGCAGGCCGGCGCTGACGAGCTCACCGACTGGTTGGATCGCGTCGACGTCCGATACCGCGACGTCGTGTCGCAGGCGGAACTCCGCCAGAGCCCGACGATCGTGGCGACCCGTACCGCGTTCGGGTACCTCGGCATCATCGGTGTGACTGCATCGGCGGCGGCGATCGTCTCCATGGCGTTGTTCCTGTCGGCTCGTCGCCGGAGCCGTGCATTGACCGGAGTCATCACCCGCTCGATGGGACTGTCGCCCGCTCGATCCGCCGCGATCTCGGCGATCGAACTCGGCTCGGTGCTCATCGTGGCCGTCGGCGCGGGACTGCTCGCCGCTCCGCTCGTGGTCGGCCGTCTCGCACCGCGTTTCGACCCTGCCCCAGGGCGACCACCGGCGATCTCGGTCGTGGTCGACTGGGTCCCGCTGCTCGTGGTCGCGGTCGCCGGGGTCGTCATCGTGTCGGCACTGGTGTGGCTGTCGGAGTGGATCGACAGCCGACGTCCGGCGGGGGCGGTGGTGCGCGATGGCCGGTGACATCGTGTTGCGATGCGAGCAGCTCGTGAAGTTCTACGAGACTCCGACCGGCCGGGTGCAGGCGGTTCGGGGCGTCGACCTCGACTTCGAGGCCGGAGTGACTGCGGCGGTGGTCGGGCCATCCGGGTCGGGGAAGTCGTCGCTGATGCGCATGCTCGCGTGTCTCGACCGTCCGACCGCCGGCGTCGTCGTGGTCGGCGGCGTCGATCTGTGGAGGCTGTCGGAGCGGGGCGAGCGCGTGCACGAGCGGGGCTCGTCACGCACATCTACCAACGGCCGAGTGACAACTTGTTCGGTCACCTCACCGCAGAGATGCAGCTCGCCCGGCTGGTACGACCGGGCGAGCCGTTCGACGTGGTCGATCACTGGTTGGAGGCGCTCGGACTGGAGCGACAGCGCTCGCTGCGCCCGGCGCAGATGTCGGGCGGCGAGCGCCAGCGGTTGGCGTTCGCGCGGGCGGCCGTGTCGGGGCATCGGCTCGTCCTCGCCGACGAGCCGACGGCCCAACTCGATTCCGCGAACACCGCAGCGGTGCTCGATGCCATCGACGTGCTCGCCGAGCGGGGGCTGACCACCATCGTCGCCACTCACGACCGGCGAGTGCTCGACCGTGTGCGCAACGTCGTCGAACTCCGCGATGGTGCCGTGGCAGCGGTCAGCACGGCGGGGAGGCGCCTGTCGGTGATCGACCGGTCCGGTCGACTGCAACTCCCGCCCGACATGCTCGAGCGGTTCGCATCCGGGCGTGCTCGGCTGCGCTGGAGCGACGAGTCGAACTCGATCGAGATCGCCCCGCCATGAGTGCCACCGACGTTCCCGTGGTCGCCTTGCGATCGGCGTCGCGTTGCTTCCGCGCGACCGCTGGACCCGTGATGGCGGTCGACGCTGTGTCTCTCGAGATTCGGGCCGGAGAAACCGTTGGATTGGCGGGTCCGTCCGGTTCCGGCAAGACGACGTTGCTCAACTTGATCGTCGGGTGGGAGCAGCCCGATGCGGGCACGATCGAACGAGGGGTCGACCTCGCCGGCGGGTGGACGTCGGTGGCCGTGGTTCCCCAGGAACTCGGGCTGGTGCCCGAACTCACTGCCGCCCAGAATGTCGAGCTCGCGGCCAGGTTGGGGCGCAGCTCGGGGTGGTCGGTGGACGAGCTGTTCGTCGCACTCGATCTCGTCGGGCTGGCTGACCGTCTGCCCGAGGAACTGTCCGTCGGAGAGCAGCAACGCACCGCGGTCGCTCGTGCCGTGATCTGCGCGCCGCGGTTCCTGGTGGCCGACGAGCCGACGGCGCACCAGGACGAGCGCCATGCCGACCAGGTGATGGATGTGTTGGCGACAACGACGGCTCACGGGGGTGCAGTGCTCGTCGCCACCCACGACGACCGTGTCCTGGCTCGGGTCGAACGGGTGCTCCACCTCCTCGACGGGCGGCTCACGACGGGGCCGGTCCATGGCTCGGTTGGTTGGAGCGTCGACAGGGGCGGAGCGACCGGCCCGAGGCTGCGAGAGTGACGAGCGTGTGGAGCACCCTGGTCCCGTTGATCATCGGGAGCGCGCTGGTGCCGATGCAGATCGTCATCGCGGTCCTGCTGTTGCAGTCCAGCTCCGGCAGGCGCACGGCCACTGCCTTCGTGGTGGGGATGACATCGGTCCGGCTCGTGCAGGGCGTCGTCTTCGGGCTGATCCTGTCGTCCAGCGAGGCCGAGGCCACGACATCGCAGGGGAGCTCCGCCATCGTGTCGATCCTGCTCGTCGTCGTGGCGGTGCTGTTCCTCGTGACAGCACTGCGGCATCTGCTGTCCGACGACGACCCCGACGCGGCGCCACCCAAGTGGCTGGCGGCGACCGCGTCGATGACTCCCGGGAAGGCGTTTCTGCTCGGTGCGGGTCTGCTGGCGATCGGCGCCAAGTTCTGGGTGTTCACGCTGAGCGCGATCGCGGCGATCGGCGAGGCCGACCTCGGTCGCCCGACGGCGATCGCCACCTTCCTCGTGTTCTCCGTCCTGGCCGTCGGCGTTCAGCTCGTGCTCATCGGTGTCACTGTGTTCGCCCCGACTCGGTCCGACGCGCTCCTCGACCGGACCTCGGACTGGCTCGCCCGACACAACCGCGTGATGATGATCGTGATCGGCCTGGTGTTCGGTGTCTGGTTCCTCATCAAGGGATTGGACGGCCTGGGCGTGTGGTGACGACCGCCGAATCGGACGTCGTACCATCGGCCCGTGGGATCACTCGCCGAGCTGTCGACCGAGGAGGTCATCACGCAGATCCTCGAGAGGCCGCGCCACGCCGCGACTCCGGGCTCGCTGCGTCTCCGGACAACTGCGTGCGGCCAACGACGCGGCGTGGGCAGCGACGTCGCCGCGGCTGCTCGAACTGTGCCGGGTGCGGATCGCCATCCTGCTCGGATGCGCGGCGGAAGCCGAGGCGCGAACTCCCGGCAGCGGAGTGGCCGACGACGTACTCGCGGCGATCAGATCGTGGCCGACCGATCCCCGCTTCGATCCGCTCGACCGGGCGTGCCTCGCGTTCACCGAGCACTACGTGATCGACGTCGCCTCGATCGACGACGACACCGTCGCCGCGGTGCGTGAGCACCTGGGCGACGAGGGCGTGGCGAACTTCGTGAACGCCCTGTTGGTGGTCGAGCAACGCATCCGGCTGCGACTCGTCTGGGACCGACTGTTCGGAGGCACGTGACATGGAACGATCCGCACGAGTCGCTCCCGGCACCTCGACCGACCGGAACCTGCGCAGGGCACTCGGTGGCTTCGCCGCCGCCACGGTGCGCCTCCCGACCGTCGATCCGGTGACCACCGAGATCGTGCGGCTGCGCTGCGCCCACCATCACGACTGCGGCACTTGACTGTCCCTCCGCCTGGCAGTTGCCATGGACGCAGGGCTCGACGAGGACACGATCGGCGGCGTGTTCGCCGGCTCCACTGGACGACCTTCCGGCCGACCATCGCGCGGCGCTGGCGTTGGCCGACGCGCTGATGACCCAGCCATCGTCGCTCAGCGACGCGACGTCGACGACCTGCATCGCCACTTCACCGCGGAGCAGCTGATCGAGCTCACCCTCGACGTCATGAAGTGGAACGCGCAGAAGGTGGCGGTGGCCCTCGGGATCGACAACTGGATCAGGCCCGGCGAGTTGAGCGACCTGCGCTTCGACGAGCAGGGGAACTGGGTCCGTCCGGAACCCCGATGATCCCCGGGTTGCTCATCTGGCGACGCGGTCGGCGCACTCCACGATCACCTGCGCGGCCGCCATCGCGTCATCGACGGTCGGTCTTCCACGACGACACGCTGATCCGCATCGCTGTCGCCCCGTCCCACAGGGTCGGGCCGCACCAGACCCGGCCGTCGGCCTGGACCGCGGCGACAGTCGCCTCGGTGGTGGGCCGGTCGTCGAGCCGGACGAGCACCTGGTTGAGCACCACGTCGTTCAGCACGGTGAGCCCGGCCCGCGGCCAGCGCGTCGGCGATCGTCCGGGCCGCCGCGCACGCCTGCTGCACCAACTCGGCCACCCCGGCCCGGCCGAGCGTGCGCAGCACCGCCCACACCTCGATCTGGCGGGCCCGCTGCGACGACTGCGGGGTGTGGTGCATCGCCTCGAACTGCCGCGCTCGGCGGGGAGGTAGCCCGCGGCGGCGGTGAACGTGCGGCGCAGGTCGCCGAGCTCGCGCACGAACGGCGAGGCCGCAGTCGTAGCTGACGTTGAGCCACTTGTGCCCGTCGGTCGCCCACGAGTCGGCCCGCTCCAGCCCGGCGACGAGGTGGGCCCGCGTCGGGTCGGCCAGCGCCCACAGCCCGAACGCACCGTCGACGTGCAGCCAGCCGCCGCGCTCGGCGAGCCAGTCGGCGATCTCGTCGAACGGGTCGAACGCGCCGGTGTTCACCTCGCCCGCCTGCGCGCACACGAGCACCGGGACCCGCCCGATCGCTCGGGCAGCAGGTCGGCCCGCAGCCTGCCCTGGTCGTCGCTCGGGCACGACGTGACGCGTTCGCGGCCCAGCCCGACCAGCCCGAGCGACTTGGCCAGCGTGCTGTGCGCCCGCTCGCCGATCACCACCGGGATCTGCGGAGCGCCGAACAGGCCGTCGGCCTGGGCGTCCCAGCCGAGCCGGGCGAGCAGCGCGTCGCGGGCCGCGGCGAGGCAGGCTGGCGTTGGCCACGGTGGCGCCGGTGACGAACGCCGAGCCTCGCTGTCCGCGGGCAGCCGCAGCACGTCCACCACCACGCCCGGCGACGTCGTGCGATCGCCGCGGCCGCACGGGCGACATCACGGGCAGGGCGGCGTTCTGGTCCCACGCGTTCGCCAGCCACGCGCCGCCCAGCGCGACCGGGTATGTGGCGCCGGTGACGAACCCGAAGTAGTGCCGGCCCGTCGTGGCCATCGGTGGCGGGGGCGCCGACGCGCTGGAGCAGGTCGATCGTGGCGGCCGGATCGGTCGGACCTGTCGGGCAGCGGCTCGTCGAACTCGTGTGAGCGCGGCCAGCGCCTCGGCGGTCGGCGTCGGCCGCCGGTCGTCGATGGTCGCCGCGTATGTGATGGCGTGGTCGGCGGCGGTACGAATCAATTCGAGGTCGGCGGACATCGGCACATCCTTGCCTGTCACGAGCAGTGGTTCTCGGTGGTTTCGACGCGGGTCGCGGGTCCGCCAGACGTGAGTACTGTTCGGTCATGTCGACGTTCATCACCCGCATGGATTCCACCGGAACCGGCCCCCGTCTGGCCGTCAAGGATCTCATCGACGTCGCCGGCATTCCGACCTCGGCCGGCTGCCGGGCAGTCGCAGACGCCGCCGAACCGGCGACGAAGGATGCCGAGTGCATGGCCGGTGCCCGAGCAGCCGACGCGCGCATCGTGGGAAAGACCAATCTCACCGAACTCGCGATGACCGCGATCGGCACGAATCCGTGGTTCGGTACGCCGGTCAACCCGCTCGACCCGGCGCGGCTGCCGGGTGGTTCGTCGAGCGGCTCGGCGGTCGCCGTCGGTGCCGGTGACGCCGATGTCGCCTACGGGTCCGACACCGGTGGCTCGGTGCGAATCCCGGCGGCCTGCTGTGGGGGAGTCGGGCTGAAGACGACATTCGGTCGGGTGCCGCTCGGCGGGGTGTGGCCGTTGGGGAAGACGCTCGACACGATCGGCCCGATGGCCCGTGACATCGCCGGCGTGGAGTTGGGCATGCAGCTGCTCGAGCCTGGTTTCGTCCGGTCGTCGACGGCCGCCGGCAAGGTGGGCCGCATCGCGACGGTCGCCGACCCGGCGATCAACGCCGCGATCGACGCAGCGCTGCTCGCCGCCGGCTTCGAGGTCGTGACCATCGAGCCGGCTGAGTGGGAGGCGATGGGGAAGGCGTTCGCAACGCTCTACTTCGCGGAGGCATGGGATGCCGACCATCACCTCTTGGACACCCGGCCGCAGGGGCTGGGCGTCGAGGCCATCGAGATCCTCGGTCTCGGGCCGATGTTCACGCCACTGGCGGCATCGGCCAGAGCGGACGCCGACCGTCTCACGATCTCGTTCTGCCGACTCTTCGAACAGTTCGAGGTGCTGGCGATGCCGACGCTTCCGATTCTCCCGCCCCGCCTCGACGATCCGAGCGTCGGGACAACCGAGCTGACGATGCAGATGGCTGCATTCACACCGCTCGCCAACGTCACCGGCCTGCCCGCTCTCGCTCTGCCCGTTCCGATTGCCGGTGGCCCGCTTCCGGCGAGCCTCCAGCTGATCGGACCCCACGGCGGCGAGGAACTCCTCGTCGCCACGGGTGCCGTGGTGGAGCAGGCAGTCGGTGAGCAGCCAGCGGGCCGCTTGCCCGGGTAGCATCGCCACCCTTCCAGGGCGCATAGCTCAGTTGGCTAGAGCGCTTCCCTTACAAGGAAGATGTCGGGGGTTCGAGTCCCTCTGCGCCCACTCTGCGCCCACTCCTCGTCGTCGACGATCAGGAGGTGTTGTGCGGTCACGGGTCACAGGTTGCCACGCCAACCCGTGAACTCCCCGAGAACGACCTGGGGCCTTTCCGGTGGTCGGGAGGGGTGGAGTCGATCCTCGGCCCGGTCAGCGCCGGCAGCCGTGAGACCCGTCCACCGAGATGTGCACACCCTTGGGAAAGCGGTCGAGGAGCGCACGGCTCACCGTGGTCTTCCCACATCCGGGCACGCAGGTGACGAAGTAGATCAGGCCCATGTGGCGATGCTACTGAGTGTCCTCCCGCCGGTCAGGGGAGGTTGCCTTCGGACGTCTCGTCCTGCTCCCATTCGATGACCTGTTCCACCTCGGCTTCGCCGTTGTCGGTCGGCGCTGCCCGTTCCGGCTTGGCGCTCTTGCCACCGCCGTTTCCCTTGAGCCCCGTGTCGCGGCGCGCGGCGCGCACGCACTGAGAGATGCTGTGCCAGAAGCGGTCGGGGCCGATGACTTCGCCGAAGCCCGACCGCTGCAACACCTTGTTCACGCCGTGGAGAACCCTCGCGAGGTACAGGTTGACCCCGCGCCTCTCCAGCTGGATGGCCAGATGCGTCAGGACGTCGGCGCTCGTCGTGTCGAGTTGTGTCGTCGCCTCGAGATCGAGCACGAGTGCTCGAGTGCCGGGCTGGTCGTCGACTTCGGCAAGCAATCGGTCCTCGAACGCCGTCGCGTTCGCCCAGAACAGAGGCGCATCGAGCCGCACGACGACGACGCCGTCCACGGGGCGCCGGTCGGGGTGGTCGCGCAGCCTGCCCCAGGCAGCCTTCTCGGCTTCGATCTTGCCCAGCACGTCCATGCGCGGTCGCGACGACCGGTAGACGATCGCCAGCAGCGATGTCGCGATCGCGATACCGAGCCCTGGCAGCGGTCCGAAGAGGACGACAGCGCCGACCCCGACCGCAGCGGCGAAGAAGTCGGCCTGGCGAACCCGGCGGTAGCGCAGCAGTGCGGGGACGTCGATCAGGCTCCAGACGGCGGCGACGACGATCGCGCTCAGAACGGCCTGGGGGAGGTCGGTGAACACCCAGGTGAACGCGACGAGCACGATCATCGTGACGACCGACGCTGCCATCCCGGTGACCTGGCTCGCGCTGCCGGCCTGGTCCGCGGTGGCCGTCTTGGAGAGGCTCCCGGCCACGGCGAGCCCGCCGGAGAGCCCGGCGGCGACATTGGCGGCACCCATCCCGACGAGTTCGCGATCCGTCTCGACTCGGTAGCCCCCACGAGTCGCGAAGAGTCGGCTGGCAGCGAGGCCTTCGGCGAGCGCGACGAGTCCGAGTGACATCCCGCCGACCGCGACTGCGCCGATGTCGTCACGCGGGATGAACGGCAGATCGAGCGGGGGGAGCCCAGACGGGACTTCGCCGATCATTGCGACACCCTCGGCCTCGAGATCGAGAGCGACGGACACCACGACCCCCAGCACGAGCGTCACGAGGCCCCAGGGGACACGCGGGGCGATGCGTTGTCCCCCGAACAGCACGACGAGCGCGACACCTCCGACCAACGCCGTCTGGACGTGGGTCTCGTCGAGGTTCTGCATCGTGCGGACGAAGACGCCGATGAGGTCGCCCGAGGGCTTGGGGATGCCGAGCAGCGTCGGCAGTTCACCGACGATGATGGTGAGCGTCAGCCCGAGCACGAATCCGGTGACGATCGGTTTCGACAGGAACTCGGCGAGCCACGAGATCCTCAACATGCCGGCAACGACGAGCACGAGTCCCGCAGCGACTGCGAGGGCTGACGTGATGGCCACGGCGTCCTGGGGGTTGTCGCGGGAGATGTCGGCGACCAGGGAGCCGGACACGATCGCGACGGTCGAGGCGGGCCCGACGATCAGCTGCGGCGAGGACCCGAGCACGGCGTACGCGAGCAGAGCGAGCGGGACCGCGTACAACCCGACCTGCACGGGCACGCCGGCGATGGTGGCGTAGCCGAGTGACTGCGGAATGAGCAAGGCAGCGACGATCCCGCCGGCGAGCAGATCGTTGCGCAGCCGGTTGCGCTGATAGGCCGGGAGCCAACGGAGCACGGGCACGTACCTGGCAACCCGCTCCCACCGCTGCGGTGTGGTCGTGTCTGTGTCGCTCACCGGTGCACGCGCCTCCCCGCGCTGAACCCTAGGCCTCGGGCCGATCGGTCAGCGTCTTCTCGCCAGGACGACCGTGGAGGGCCGTGGCCGGAACCACACGGAAGACCTCGGCGTGCGTCGCGTCGTTGGCGCCCTCGGCCGCGTGCACCTGCGCCGTGCTCGCATTGGTCCTGGACCTCGTTCTTCAGAACGGCTCACCGGGAGTTCTTGCGATGGCTGTGACGCCCGGTGATCAAGACGGCGCGTCCTCCGCGTCGGGCTCCGGCAGCGTGGCGTCGACCAGGATGGCGTCCCAGACGTCGTCGTCATCGAAGCCCAGCGCCCACAGCGACACGCCGCCGAGCCCAGCGCTGATGGCGAGGTCCATCCGTGCTCGGACACCGTCGGCGTCGACATACTGCACCTGTCGGGTCTGCACGCACGTGGTGATGTCGTCGCTGATCTCCAGCTTGTACTCGAACGACCACTCCGCGGTGGATGCGTCGTACACGGGGATCGCATCCCGTCGCTCGATCAAGTCGTCCACGGAGCGAGCGGTGACCGTCGTCATCCCTGGCACCTCGATGCCGTTCTCCTCGTCGGGCTCGGGACACACACCGGTCACCGACACCGGCCAGTTCCGTCCATACGCGGGCAGACCGAGCACCAATTTCTCCGGCTGTCCCGTCGCCTCGATCGCCCCGTCGATCGCTCGTTGAACGAACGAGAGCGGCGCGATGGGACCGGGCTCACCGACCGAGAAGTCGTAGGCCATGATGCGGATGTGATCGACGTGATCGACGATCGCGCCGTAGTCGTACACCCAGTACCCGCTGTCGGGCGTACGCCCAGCGTCATACACCGCCGGGATGCTCACCGTGAGCGTGCGTCCATCGCCATGCAACTCTTCGGCGAGCTCGGTCACGAACGACACCCAGTTCGGGCGCGTCGCTTCCCAGGTGTCGCTTCCGTCGGCGAACGCGAACTGCTCGTAGTCCAAGTCGATGCCGTCGTAGCCACCGTCCTGCGCGAACTCGACGATGGCTGCGACGTGTTGTCGGCGAGTCTCCGGGTCGGCGAGGATCGCCGCCATCTCTCCGGCAGCGAGCCCGTCCACGATGGATGGCACCACCAGCGCGTCCCGGGTGTCGTCGAGGAACTCCTCGGTCAAGTCGCCCGATGCGTTCGGGTCGGTCTCGATCTGAGTCACCCCGGTGGCGCGGAACCAGAACGGCGACACCTCGCGCATCGACCCGGCCCGCCGAGAAATCTCGTCGGCGCTGTCGTCCAGGGCCCAGTACGGCGCCCATCCGTCAACGGGAATGACCGGCTGCAGGGCTGGGGGTTCGTCTTCCCTCGTCACCACCACGACGACCAGGGCCGTCACCACGAGCGCCGCCATCGCCCCAGCCGCTACGAGAACGGCACTGCGACCCGGCATCCTGTTCGGCGAAGGCGGTGAGGCCGGATCCCCCGACACCTCCGACTCACGATTCGTGGACGACTGAGACATCGAGGACCACAACGGGTCTCCCGGCGGTCCGGAGGTGGATGACATCAACTCGGACTTTAGGCGGGGCAAGGAACTCTGACTCGCTGTTCTACTCGGCGAACCAGCGCACTGGTTGACCGTCGCCGAGGTCTCGGGCGAGATAGCCGTGTCGCCGGTGCTGGCTACTTGCCCGCGTCGTCGCCCGTCAGGTCTTCCACGTTCAAGGCGATACCCAAGCGGACGGCGACTTCCCCGATCGAATCGAGCACAGCGTCGAGGTCGACCTCGACCGGCACGGTCAACTGAGCGGTGATCTCGAATCCTCGGCCCCCATCCTCGCCTGGCAAGTCGGTGACCGTGCCCAGACGCGAGATGCTGATTCCGGCTTCGCTGATCGCTGTGGAGATCTCATGGACAATGCCCGGTCGGTCGTCACCGGTGAGTCGCAGGCGCACTTCGTCGGCATCGGGCGCAACGACGGGTTCCTCGACCTGTTGAGCCGTCACGTGCAGACCCTGTTCACGCAGGACCAACAGGTTGGTGAGCAGTTCGTCGACCCGGTCGTCGCCGACCTCCACGACCACGACGCCGGCGAACGTACCGGCGATCTCTGCCAACTCGCTGCGCTTCCAGTTGCCCTCGTGAAAGCGAATCACGTCGGCCAGCGATGCAACAACACCTGCCCGGTCGCGTCCGATGATGGTCAACACCAGATCGATCATCCCGTCACTATGGCACGTAGGGCAGATTCGCGAGCCGGGGTGCGGCGGTGGGACGGTTCCGATTCTGACGTGCGGCTGCTCGCTAGGGTCAACAGCGTGGGTGTGTGCGGCGTGGTTCTCTCGGCCGGGCGGGGAACCCGGTTGGCGCCCTTCTCCGACGCACGGCCGAAGGCGTCGTTTCCGGTCGGGTCGCGGAGCCTGCTCGATCGGGCGGTGGATGTGCTCCGTCCTTTCGTCGACGAGATCGCGTTGAACGTCAGCGGGCACACCGACTGGTTTGCCGTGCACGCGCCGCCCGGTGTTCAGAAGTTCGAGGAGGGATCCGAGCCACTCGGCACGGCGGGCGGGTTGTACAACATGCGGGAGTGGATCGGCGGCCGCGACGTGGTGGTGCTCAACGCCGACTCGGTCCTCTTCGGCGACGTGGCCGACTTCATCGGCAGGCGTGACCAGGCGCCGACGCGTCTTCTGGTCACGCTTGACCGTGCCTCGCCTGACTTCGACGGCCTGTGGAGGTTCGTCGGACTCTCGACGATGGACGCGGCCACCCTTGCCCGAATCGGACCCGATACCGAGGATCTGTATCGCGACCTGTGGAAGCGACAACTGGCTGACGGTGAGGTCCGCCTCGTACCGTTCACGGGTCTGGCAATCGACGCTGGGACGCCGGCCAACCTGTTGGCGGCGAATCTTGTCGAGAGCGGAGGCAGAACCGTCGTCGAGCCGGGGGCGACGGTCGACGGGACTGCCGAGCAGTGCCTCGTGTTGGCCGGTGGCGAGGTACGGGCGGGCACGCATCTGCAGCGCTGCATCATCGACGGCAACGCACGGTTCGACCTGCTGAGCAACTCGATCGTCCTGACGGAGCGAAGCTGACCTGCAACTTGGTGCGATCCGGATCGATGACCTCTGGCTTGCACCGCGAGTGCCGGCTCGCAGGGTGTCTCGGTTGTCGGTCCCCAACTGGACGTTGCCCCACCTTCGAAGACTGGATCTGCGCAGCCACGCTCAAGGCGCAGTCGCGACGCAGCTCTGGCGAGGAAGCTCTGAGGTGCCGTCGCCAGAGCGCAGGCCAGTTGAAGGGCCGTCAGCCCAAGCTGTCCCCGAAACAGCAATGAGAGCTGAAGAGAATGCACCAGTCCGGTGAGTACACGATCTGAGATCTTGGCGAGTTGTTCTCGGTGTCGCGGCCGACGGTGTTCGGGTGAGATGACTTGCTCAACTCCAGGGATTGATGACGTCCAGTTCGTCGAAACGCTGGAAGTCCTTCAGGTCTCGGGTCACGACGGTCATGTCGTGGACCAAGGCAGTCGCGCCGATGAGGGCATCGCGGAACGGCGCTGGATCCGGTACGTGCAGGGCAGCAGCGCGACGCGCCACGCGCTCGTCCACCGGGAGCACTCGACCCTTGAACGCTGCGGCGACGCTCTGGTCAAGCCACGAACGGAGCACGGCTCCCTGCGCAGGATCGGAACGCTCCATGAGCAACACTCCGTGCTCGAGTTCGTGGATCGTGATCGCGGAGATGAACAGCTCGGCCGACGGGACTTGCTCGGCCCACGAGGCAACCCCGGGGTTCGCCTTTCCGCTTCGAACCTTGCGGAGTTCGGACACGATGTTCGTGTCCAGAACGAACATCACTCGAACGCTGCCGGTTGCGCCACGTCGGCGTTCTTGGGCGCCACGAACTCGATGTCTGCGACTCCTGCCGGCTCGGCGAGCAAGTCGAGTGCTCGGTGTGGTCCGACGAGTTCCTCGTAGGCGTCGAAGGTCAACAGCACGTGTGCCGGTCGACCCCGGTCGGTGATGTAGACCGGGCCGTGCTCGGCAGCCTTCTTGGCGCCGCTGGTGTCTTGATTGAATTCTCGGCTGCTCATCTGCGTCGTCATCACGCCTCCATGTAGCTACATCTCTACAATAGTCGTGAGGTTCGGGGGTGGCAACCCGCCACATGTCTCCGCGGCCGCCGATCAGAACGCCATGGGCGAGCGTCCCAGCTTGAATCGACGGCGGTCGGAGGCGTTGCTGGATTTCTCGGATGCCGCTCCTCGACCGGACGGAGCCACGAGGTGACGGTCTGCCCTGTCCGAACTTCTCGTCGCGCTCACTGACCGGTTCTGCATCGTGCGGACGAGCAGCGTCGCCAGTTCACCGACGATGATGGTGAGCGTCAGCCCGAGCACGATCCGGTGACGATCGGTTTCGACAGGAACTCGGCGAGCCACGAGATCCTCGACATGCCGGCAACGACGAGCACGAGTCCCGCAGCGACGATCCCGCCGGCGAGCAGATCGTTGGGCAGCCGGTTGCGCTGATAGGCCGTGCTGCGGGCGTGTCGCAATCGTCCTCACGCTGGCGATTCGAGCGTGATCGTGACGTGTGTCCCGACGCCGACGGTGCTGTGGAGGTCGAGCGAACCACCCATCGCCTCGGTCAGTCGCCTGGCCAGCACGAGGCCCAGTCCCGCACCACCTTCCCTGCCCGGCGTCGGCGCCGAGACGGTCGAATGGTACGAAGAGCCGGGCGAGGAGGTCCTCCGAGATGCCGGCTCCCTGGTCGATCACGTGGATCCGGGTGGGATCGGCGCTCCGGCCGTCGGCCGCCTCGGTTCGGACCGTGACAACCGTCCCGGCGGGGGAGAACCGGAGCGCGTTCGACACGAGGTTCAACAGCACCTGCCGCAGTCGACGTCGGTCCGCAGTGACGACCGCCGATTCCTCCGACGCACTCCACGGACGATTCCCCGCTCGGCAGCGAGCGGCTGCATCGAGCTCGACCGTCGCCGCTGCAACTGCCGCAGCGTCGATCGGTTCCAGTGCGATCGGCATCGCTCCCGCCTCGACTCGCGCCAGATCGAGGACGTCGTCGACGATCGGCGAGGATGTGCGCAGCGGCGTCCGAGATGCCGTCGAGCGCCCGCTGCCGGCGGTCGGGTGACAGGTCGAGCGTCTTGAGGCTCTCGGTGAAGCCCGTGATCGACTGCGAGCGGTGTGCGGAGCTCGTGGCTCAGCGAGGTGACGAACTGCGACTTCGCGTGGTTCGCCCGCTCGGCCGACTGTCGGGCCATGTCCGCAGCATGGCGCGCTTCGCGTTCGCGCACGGCGCCGTCGATGGGCGACGGCGATCGAGGCGAGGTGGGTGAACCGACGCACGAGCTCGCGCTCGCGCTCGTCGGGTTCGTGTGGCCGGCGGTCGTAGACGGCGAACGTGCCGACGATCCTGCGAGTGGCGATCGGATCGGGCTCGACCAGCACGCTCGCGATGTCGTGCTCGGCGGCGAGGTCGCGGAACTGCTCCCACCGAGGGTCCGTGCAAGACATCGACGGCGATCGATCTGCCTGCCGTGTGCACCGCTGTACCACACGAGCCGGCGAGCGGACCCGGGCTTCAGTCCGTCGATCGCCTCCGAATACGCACGCGGCAGCGTCGGTGCCGCACCCGTGCCGGAGCACCCCATCATCATCGAGCAGCAGTACCGAACACCGGCTCCCGGGGATCAGCTCCTCGAGAGCGACGACGATGCGCTCGAGGACTTTCGGCGAGCCGAGCGCCCGCGGCGAGTTGCTCCATCACCGAGCGTCTGTCGATCGAGCACGGCGGTTACCTCGTCGCCGGAGAGCACCGCTCAGCCCCTCCCATCGGTACCCCACTGCTCTCACCGTCCTCAGCACGCTGCGGTCGACCAGGGATCGTCCTCCACCTTCTGAGCGCAGGCGGTAGACGTGCTCGGTCACGGTCGCCGGGTCTGCCAGCCCTCGCTGCTCGACCACACCGCAGCGAGCAGTTCGTCTCTGCGTGCAGGCGCGACGCGGGTGGTCGACGAAGTAGGCGAGCAGCTCGAATTCCTTCGCCGCGAGGTCGACCGGTTCGCCGTTCACCCAGACGTCGCGCGACTCGCGCGTCGATCTCGACGCCGACACCCTGGGAGCGAACGCGATCCCACGCGTCGGCCGGCATAGTCGCCGCATCGCCGCAGTACCGATCGTGCGCGAGCGGCGAGTTCGCCCGGTGAGAACGGCTTGACGAGATAGTCATCGGCGCCGAGATCGAGACCGACGATGCGGTCGGTCTCGCCATCGCGCCCCGACAGCACGATGATCGGCAGCCGGTAGCCGCCGTTGCGCTGCTTCGCGTTCGCGTACTCGACGAGGATGTCGAGGCCGCCGATGCCGGGAGCCACAGGTCGAGCACGACCAGCGACGGCGGCGACGACTCGATCACTTCGATCGCACGGACACCCGTCGCTCCACCGCTTCGACCGTCGAAGCCGTCGGCCTCGAGCGCCCACGTCACGCCCGTGCGAACGCCCTCGTCGTCGTCGACGACCAGGACTCGGCGTGCGCCGTCTCGGCGTTGCACGTCCACGGCCAGACGGTATCCGGTGCTCGCCGCTCCGATCAGCGGCTGACGGCAGGTTCTGGTCGTGAGCCGTTGATGAACTGTTGAGATCGCGTTGTTCGACGCACCGACGCACGGTCCCTAGGATCGACAGTGGCGACCTCGGGCTCGCGCGACACGCCGGGTCATGGGGGCTCGGATCCGAAACAGAGGGGAAGCTCACATGACCGACATGAAGCTGGCGCTCTACTTGCCGAACTTCCGTGACCACGTCACCGTCCAGGAGCTCGAAGATCTCACCGATGCTCGCCGAGGAACTCGAGTTCGACTCGATCTGGACGCTCGACCGCATCATCGTGCCCGAGGCCTCGGACCGCGGTGAGTTGCAATACCCGTTCGGCATGATGAAGGAGTTCCCACTCGCAGCTGCCCGTCTCGTCGCGCGGCAAGTGGTTCCAGGGATGGCCGCTGCATTCCGTGGCTCGCCGCCAAGACGTCGAAGTGCCGGATCGGCATGAGCATCACCGACACGCCGTACCGCTCGCCCGGCGTGTTCGCCGCCGAGATCGCCACCATCGACCACCTGTCGGGCGGCGGGTCAACGTCGGCCTCGGCGCCGGCTGGATGCCCGAGGAGTTCGCCGCGGCCAGCGCCACCGCACATCTTCCCGAGCGGCACGCCCACGTCCGTGAGACGATCGAGATCTGCAGGGCATCTGGACGAACGAGCCTGTTCGAGTATCACGGCGAGTTCGCCGACTTCGACCGCTGCGGGTTCGGCGCACAAGCCGCTGCAGAAGCCCGCACCCGCCGATCTTCTTCAGCGGCCTCCTCGACCCGAAGCGTTCGGCGAAGCGGATCGCCAAGTACGACCTGTCGGGCTGGATCGGCATCCAGGACACGCCCGAGGAGCTCGCGCTAGTGGCGGCGGCGATCCAGCGAGGAGCTCGACGAGCTCGGCAAGCCACGATCGCTCGACGAGCTTCGAGCTGTGCAGCATGTGCTGGTTCGCCATCACCGACGAGCCGACCGACCAGACCCGACAACGGCAAGCTCACCAACCTCCTCGTCGGCACCCAGGAGCAGGTCACGGAGAACCTCGATCGAGCTCAAGCAGGTCGGTCTGACCATGCCGCTCATCTGGCCGCCCTTCGCCGACGTGCCGACCTCGAAGACGCTGGAGGATCTGCGGGTGCTCAACGACGAGATCCTGCCCGACAGTCAACGCCGCGTGATCGATCAGTCGCGATCAGGCTCGTCAGGCTTGGCGCCCAGCCGGTCACGGCATCGATGCGGAACACGGCTCACGGCGAACGGGAGCTCGCGGTATGCGCGTGGCGTTCGGCCAGACGGTCGGCCATCGCGGCCGGCCAGATCGACACGGCAGTCGGTTCGGGCGTGCCGTCGCCGAGCCAGTGCAGTCGGGCCCGGATCCACCACAGCGCCGACCAGTCGTCTCGGTCCCAGTGCTCGATCAGCAACGTCGCCCTGGGGTCCGCGTCGAGGTTGCGTACTCGTTGGAGCCGTGTCGAAGCCTTCGGCTTGACGAGATCGACGGGCACGCCGACGTGCCCGTCCACCACGGTGTAGACGACAGGCACGAGATCGGCTCCACGGGTGGCGTGCAGCGTCGCCAGGATGCCGTGTTCGTGGGCAGCGAGGCGCTGGTGCGACTGTTCGGAGGAGAGGTTCATCTCATGACAACCAGGAAGTTCGATGGCGACCGGAGACGGTGCCCGCACGCGACGAGAGCCGGTCGCCCGATCGTACGGCGGACACGGAGCCGCTGGGTCATCGATCGCGTCAGGGGTCGACTCGTGAATCTCGGCGACGTGGGTCGAGCGCAACGGGCGGCGCTGGCCCGACCGCCCGGCGCTGGCCGACGGCGAGGACGTCCACGCCGACTGGGCGACGTTCGCCGCCCGAGTGGCGGCCATCGCCGGCGGGCTGCGAGACCGGTTCGGCCTGCCGGCCGGTGACCGGGTCGCCATCGTGATGCGCAACCGGCCGGAGTACCTCGAGGCGCTGTTCGCGATCTGGCACGCCGGGCTGGTCGCCGTGCCGGTCAACGCACGTCTTCACCGCGACGAGATCGCCTTCATCCTCGAACACAGCGGGTCGAGCGTGGTCATTGCCGACGACGAGCACGCCGACGACGTCGCGTCGCTGGTCGACTCCGTCGAGATCGCTGCCGTGCCTGTGTCGTCGCACCAGGCGACCGAGTGGGACCGAGTTGGTCGCAGCGTCTCCGGTGCCGCTCGTCGATCGCCGGCCCGATCGATGCCGCCTGGCTGTTCTACACGAGCGGCACGACCGGGCGGCCGAAGGGTGCCACGCTCTCGCATCGCAACCTGCTCATGATGTCGCTCAGCTACTTCGCCGACATCGACTCCGATCGGTCCCGACGACGCCGTGCTCCACGCCGCGCCGATCTCGCACGGCTCGGGCCTGTACGGCCTGCCCGCACGTGGCCCGCGGCGCAGTCAGCGTGATCCCGGCGTCGGGTGGTGTCGACGGCAACGAGATCGCCGCACTGCTCCGACGGTGGTCGGGGATGTCGTTCTTCGCTGCGCCCACGATGGTGAAGCGACTCGCCACCGACCCAGCCATCGCTCGGCGCGGACCTCACCGGGTCTGAAGACGATCATCTACGGCGGCGCGCCGATGTACCTCGCCGATCTCGAGGAGGCGCTCGAGGTCTTCGGCCCTCGCCTCGCCCAGATCTACGGTCAGGGCGAGACGCCGATGACGATCACGGCGCTGTCGAAGGCCGACCACGCCGATCGAGATCACCCGCGGCGTAGCGAGCGCCTGCAGAGCGTCGGCGTGGCCCGCACCGACGTCGAGGTGCGCGTCGTCGACGAGGACGAGGCCGCACTGCCCGATCGGCGAGATCGGCGAGATCGTCGTGCGCGGCGACGTCGTCATGTCGGGCTACTGGGAACAGCCCGACGCGACCGCCGAGACGATCCGCGACGGCTGGCTGCACACCGGCGACGTCGGCAGCTTCGACGCCGACGGCTACCTCACCCTGCGCGACCGGTCCAAGGACCTGATCATCAGTGGCGGCATGAACATCTACCCCCGCGAGGTGGAGGAGACGTTGCTGCGACACGACGGCGTCGCCGCCGTGTCGGTCGTCGGCCGGCCCGACCCGGAATGGGGTGAAGCCGTGGTCGCGTTCGTGGTCGCCTGCCGACCCTGCGATGGCGCCGACGGTCGAGGAACTCGACCAGCTCGTGCCTCGACCACATCGCTCGCTACAAGCGGCCGAAGGACTACCGCTTCGTCGAGAGCCTGCCGACCAACAACTACGGCAAGGTCCTCAAGCGGGAGTTGCGCCACCGACTCGAGAGCGAACCCTGAGTCGACGAAGTCGCCTGCCGATCCTTCGCCGTTCCGATCCGCCGTTACGGGCCGTCGGGTTCATGATCCCCGACTGACCTCTGTGCAGGCGACGAGCCGTGCTGGTATCGCCGGTGACGGATGCGCCAGCCGACACACTGGGTGACATGCGGATCGTGGTGGCCCTCGGTGGCAACGCCCTGCTGCGGCGCGGCGAGCGGCCCGACGCCGAGCCACAGCGGCGCAACGTGCTGTGGGCGGCTGACGCGCTCGCGCCGCTCGCACAGCATCACGAGGTCATCGTCACGCACGGCAACGGGCCCCAGGTCGGGGTGTTGGCCATGGAATCGGCCGCCGATCCGATGTTGTCGCAGCCATTCCCGCTCGACCCGCTCGGCGCCGAGACCCAGGGCCTGATCGGGTACTGGTTGGTGCAGGGTCTGCACAACGCCCTGCCGGGACGTGAAGTGGTGGCGGTGCTGACCCAGTGCGTCGTCGATCCTGCCGATCCCGCCTTCACCCGGCCGACCAAGTTCGTGGGACCCTCCTACGACGAGCCCACCGCCCGGGCGCTGGCCGACGAGCGGGACTGGTCCGTTGCACCCGACGGCGCTGTGTGGCGCCGGGTCGTGCCCTCGCCCGAGCCCTGCGAGATCGTGGAGGCGCCGTCGATCCGCCGGTTGGTCGAGGCCGGGGTGCTGGTGGTGTGCGCGGGGGGCGGCGGGGTGCCGGTCGTGCGAGGGGCCGAGGGCAAGCTGGCCGGTGTCGAGGCCGTGATCGACAAGGACCTCACCGCAGCACTGCTGGCCGAGACACTCGGCGCCGACGCCCTGTTGCTCCTCACCGACGTGGCAGCCGTCGAGACCGCGTTCGGTTCGCCCGACTCGCGGCCGATCCGGTCGGCGACGACGACCGAGCTGCGCACCCAGGGCTTCCCGGCGGGCTCGATGGGCCCCAAGGTCGAGGCGGCGTGCCGCTTCACCGAGCGCACCGGCGGTGTCGCTGCGATCGGGGCGCTCACGGAGGCGGTGGCCGTGCTCGAGGGCAGGGCGGGCACCCGCGTGGTCGCCTGACCGAGCGAGCGCACTGCGTCACCGCATGGCGTCGAGCAGCGCATCCACGTCGTCGAGCGTCGTGGTCGGGTTCACGAAACAGCATCGGAACACGGTCTCGCCGTCATGCACCGTCGGCACGAGCAGCCCCAGCCCGGACGCCAACGCCTCGTCGCTCCACGCTTGGCATCGGTCAGCGTCCCAACCGGTCCGCCGGAACAGCACCACACTCAGCTGCGGATCCATCACGAGTTCGAGGTGTTCGGCCTGCCGTACCCGGTCGGCGGTCGCACGGGCCAGCTCGATCCCGCGGGTGACCGCCGCGTCGTAGGCGGCCGTGCCGTGCGACGTCAGCGAGAACCACAGCGGCAGCCCCCGTACGCGCCTGGTCATGTGGATGCCCAGGTCGCTCGGGTTCAACGGGGCAGTCGGCGCCAGCGTCTCCAGGTAGCCCGCATGCTGAGTGAGTGCCGCGCGGGCCAGGTTCGGGTCGCGGTAGACGAGGGCCGCGCAGTCGAACGGCGCGAACAGCCACTTGTGGGGATCGACGACGAACGAGTCGGCCCGCTCGATCCCGTCGAACCAGGGGCGGGCGAGCGACGATGCCATGGCGGCGCCGCCGTAGGCCGCGTCGACGTGCAACCACAGCCCACGGTCCTCGCAGACCTCGGCGACGCCGGCCAGGTCGTCGATGAGGCCGGTGTTGGTGGCGCCCCCCGTGGCCACGACGGCGAAGACCTCCTGGTCGGCGTGGTCGAGCGCTTCGCGCAGGAGGGTGCCGGTGAGTCGCCCGTGTTCGTCGCCGGGGACCACGAACACCGGAACGTCCGTGACCATTGCCGACAATCGCACCGAGGAGTGGGCGCTCGGGGCGACGGCGACCGCCGCAGGGCGGGTGGTGTCGTGTCGGCGCCGCCAGGTCTGTCGGGCCACGGTGAGCGCGGTGAGATTGCCGGCGGTGCCGCCGCTCAGGAACACGCCGCCCGCGTCCGACGGGAACCCCGCCAGGTCGGCCAGCCACCGCAGCGTCTGCATCTCGGCGTAGATGGCGCCGGCACCCTCCAGCCACCAGTCCCCGTAGATGTTGGCGGCCGACACGACGAGGTCGAAGAAGCTGGCGGCTTCCGTGGGTGCCGTCGGGACGAACGCGACATAGCGGGGATGGTCGCTCGAGATGCAGGCCGGTGCGAGCACGTCACGGAAAAGGGCCAGCGCGGCGTCGGGCCCGAGCCCCTGCTCGGTGATCATCTGCCCGGTGGCGTCGCTCAGCTCCTCCGGTGTCCGGGGTCCATCGAGCGGCGGCGGGGTCTGGCGGAGCCGGTCGATCACGTAGTCGAGGATCAGCCGGGCCAGGCGCTCGCTCTCGGGGCCGAACCCGTGCATCGGCGACTCATGCATCGCGTTCCTCGCTGTTGGTCCAGCGCGTGATCCAGGGTGCCAGCAGTTCTGCGAGCCGTTCCTTGGTGCCGGTGTCGAGGTCATACGCGACGTGGCGCACGACGCGGCCGCCGAGATCATGCCGCCGGAGGGCCGAGCCCAGGTCGATCGGCGTGCCCGCCAGCACCGCGTCGCAGGGTGTGGCGGCGATGGTTGCCGCCAGGTCGGCGATCTGCTGCTCGCTGTAGCCCATGGCGGGCAGCACCGGGCCGAGATGCGGGTACGTCTCGTACACCCCGCGCAGGGAGCCGACCGCAAAGGGACGAGGATCGACGGGTCGGGCGCCGTGGGCCCGGGCAGCGACCGAGGCCGCGCCGAACGGCATGCCCCCGTGAGTGACCGTGGGGCCGTCCTCGATCACGAGCACCCGCTTGCCCCGGATGCGATGGCCCGGCGTCGAGGGTGACCGGACTGCTGGCGAGCACGATGTCCGCGCGTGGGTTCAGTCGCCGAAGCCCGTTCACCACTCCGTCCACCACGGCGGGCCGCTCGCCGTCGGGGACGCTGTCGATCTTGTTCACGACGAGTACGTCTGCGAGCAGCACGTTGGCCTCGCCGGGGTGGAACGCGAGTTCGTGCCCGGGCCGCAGGGCATCTGCGACGACGATCATCACGTCGGGCTGGAGGAACGGCAGGTCGTTGTTGCCGCCGTCCCACAGCAGGACGTCGGCATCCTGCTCGGCCAGCGCGACCACGTCGGCGTAGTCGACACCGGCGTAGACGGGGATGCCCTGCCGGACGGGCAACTCGTACTCCTCGCGCTCCTCGATCGTCGGGTGGCTGGCGTCGATGTCGTCGAGCGTGCGGAATCGCTGCACCCGCATGTCGTGCAGGTTGCCGTAGGGCATGGGGTGGCGGATCAGTGCCACGACGAGACCGTGCGCCTGCAGCACGTGCGCGATGGCCCGGCTGGTCTGGCTCTTGCCGGCACCACTGCGGGTGGCGCACACCGCGACGACGGGCTTCCGGCTCCGAAGCGTTGCGATGCGCTGGCCGACCAGGCGGAAGTCGGCGCCGGTCGCGATCACCCGCGCCGCGAGGTGCATCACGTCCGTGTCGGCGATGTCGGAGTACGCGAACACCACTTCGTCCACGCCGTACGTCCGGATCAACTGATCCAGCTCGGCCTGCGGCACGATCGGGATGCCGGCGGGGTAGCGGTCGCCCGCCAGATCGGGTGGGTAGGTGCGGCGGTCGATGTTCGGGATCTGCGCCGCGGTGAAGGCAACGACGTCCACACCGGGATCGTCACGGAACACGACGTTGAACGTGTGGAAGTCGCGTCCGCCGGCCCCAGCGATGACCACGCGCTTCATGCGGTCATCCCGAGAAGCGGGAGACCGTGGAGCCGCTGTCGGTCGATGTGGCCATGGTGCCGTACCTCCACCCTCAGCGTGCGCTGCCGTTCGGGCGGGGTCCTAGGGTCGTTCGTCCCGGTGGCGGTCGTCTCGAGCCTGCCGGGCGAGCATCTCCTGCGTCTGCTCGGCGGTGGGTGTGTGCGTGAGACCGTTGCCGTGCACGAAGGCCGTGACGACGGCGTCACCCCATTCGGCGAGCCGACCTGGGACTGTGCAACACTGCCAACCACCGAGCGCTCACCGGGAGTGCCTCGTCGCCGGTGGGAGGCGTCATGGGTTCGGTGGATGGGGGGCGCTCGTGGCGTCCGAGGTGGGCGGCGATCGGTGCTGCGGTTGCGGTGACGTTCGATGAGCCTGACTGACCGGCCACCACAGCTCGCGCCGATGGGACAGCTGAACGGTCGACGAATCGTGGTGACCGGTTCGACGCGTGGGCTCGGCCGGGCCTTCGCCGAGGCGCTGGCAGCCGCCGGCGCCCGGGTCGTGGTGAACGGGACGAACGGCGATCTGGTGGACGAGGTCGTCGCCGGCATCACCGCAGCGGGCGGCACGGCAGCGGCGTGCCCGGGTTCGGTCGCCGACGACGCGATCGCCGAACGGCTGATCGCCACCGCGGTCGAGCAGTTCGGGGGTATCGACGCTGTCGTCAACAATGCCGGCATCGTCCGCGACCGGACTCTCCTCAACATGACCCCCGACGAGTTCGACGAGGTCATCGCGGTCAACCTGCGCGGCACCTGGTCGGTGAGCCGCCATGCTGCACGCGCGATGCGCGACCAGGGCCACGGTCTGCTGTTGCAGGTCATCTCCGGTTCTGCGTTCGTCGGATCGGTCGGGCAGACCAATTACGCCGCATCGAAGGCCGGGGTGATGGGGATGCTGTACGCATGGGATCTGGAGCTGAAGCGCTTGGGGATCCGCACCAACGCGCTCTGGCCGGTCGCCGAGACCGACATGACCCAGGTGGTGTTCGACGGGGTGCGACAGCGAGCCGAGTCGAAGGGCACCGCGGCGCCGTCACCGAGCGACATGGGATTCGGGGACCCCGCAGAGATCGCTCGGGTGGTCGTCTACCTGTGCAGCGAGCGGGCCGATCACCTGCGCAGTCAGCTGGTCACCTTCAACGGCTCGAAGCTCGCACTGTGGCAGCACCCCCGCGAGACCTGGGTGCGCCGTCAGGGCTCCTGGACCGACGACGAACTCGCTGCGGCGCTCGACGGAGCCGACGAGCCGGTGTACCGACCGGAGATGTGAACGCTGCGGCGGCTCGGGTCCGTGGGGCTACGAGCCGTGCTGGTATCGCCGATGGCGGATGCGCCAGCCGGCATCGGTCTGCACGACATCGTCGTCGTAACGTCCGTAGAACACGCTGGTCGGATTGCGCGGATCCGATGCGCCGACCGGATAGATGCCGCGTGAGCACAGGTGGACGAGAGCCCGACCGTCTCGCGGGTCGTCGGAGACCGACTCGATGTAGATGTTGGTCATGAGGTGGGCCCCGGGGTGCACGTCGGGGCGGCCCATGAACGCCATGATCTCGTCGAGACCGGCGAGGCGGATGCCGCCGACCATCTCCCACACGGCGTCGGTGGTGAACACCTCGCGCAAGCGGTCGGGCTGGAGGCGGTCGAGCGCATCGGCGTAGCGGGCTGGGAGTTCGGTGATGTCGAGCCGATCGTCGGCGGTCAGCTGCACAGCCGCACGGTACCGGCCCGGCCGGTGGTGGTCGAACTCGACCGGTCAGGAGGCGCTGGTCGTCCGGCCCGTGCCGAGCGCCAGCGGCGTCTCGGCCTTGGTGAACCGGAGGTTCAGTTTCAGGGTGCCGAGCATGATCCCCGGCTGGTGCAGCCAGTCGTTGCCGTCGCCGTACTCGATCGATTCGAGCCGGTCCAGCAGCACACCCCAGGCGATCTGCTGCTCCACACGCGACAGGTTGGCCCCGGGACACACCCGTGGGCCCGTGGAGAACGCCACGTGACGGGTGAGTCCCTCGCGGTCGAGGTCGAGATCGAACGGGCAGTCGAACTCCTCGGCGTCGACGTTCGCGGCGCCGAACCGCAGGTGCAGCAGCGAGCCCGCCGGCACTTCGACCCCCTGGAACACCTCGTCCCGGGAGGTGGCGCGGGTCGACAGCCCGTGGGTGGGCGAGCGCATCCGCAATCCTTCTTCGGTGAACGCCCGCACCCTGCCCCGATCGTGGCGCAACTGCTCGAACAGGCCGGGGTGCTCGCACAGCAGCTGGGCCTGCTCCTCCAGCGCGTACTGCGTCGTCTCCAGCCCGCCGATGATCATGGCGTGGACGATCCCGGCGATCTCCAGATCGGTGAGCTTGCGGTCGAGCGCCTCGTAGTGGACGTCGCACAGGAAGCTGACCATGTCGTCCTGGGGGTCCAGGCGCTTCGCGCGGACGTGTTCGTAGATGTAGTCCTGGAATCCATCAGCCGGGCGAGCATCTCCTGCGTCTGCTCGGCGGTGAGTGTGTGCGTGAGACCGTTGCCGTGCACGAACGCCGTGACGACGGCGTCGCCCCATTCGGCGAGCTGGGGGATGTCCGCGAGCGGGAACCCGAGCAGGCTGGCCATCACACGCTGGGGGAGTGGCCGCGCGAAACGGCTGATGAACTCGACCGCGCCGTCGTCGATCCACTCGTCGAGCAGGTCGTTGGCGTGGCGGGTGATCATGTCCCGGTGGCGCAGCGCCCCCGGGCCGACCCACGGGTCGGTGAGCTCCTTGCGGTGCCGGATGTACAGCTCCTGCGTCGGCCGCAGCGACACCATCGCTGCCTGCATCAGGTTGTGGTAGGTGGCGAAGTGCTGCTCGGGTGACATGCCCTGGTTCGCCAGGTCCCCGAGGCGCGCCTGCCCCAGGCTCGGGAACCGCTCGGGATCCTTGACCACCAGGGCGATGTCGGCGTGCTTGGTGAGCACGAACGCATCGGTCCCGGGTGCCAGCCCGCCGCCCTCGATGCGCAGGACCGGGGCGTCGCGGTGCAGGATCTCGTACGTCTCGTACCAGTGCTCCTGCGCGCCATCGCCGAACAGGTCGACGGTGTCGAGGTCCGACGGGACACGCCATCGGGCTCGAGCTCGTGGTTGATGTGCTTCGGATACGACGCCATGCCCGTGTGGTCCCCCCTCGAACGGCTCCACGCCACTCGCGTCAGGTCTAGCAGAACTGTTTCTTCCGACGGTCGTTCTGATCGCCTCCCGCGCGCGATCTGCTCGAATCGGTCGCCATGGAGGTTCGCCACTTGCCTCGAGCACGAGGTGCTCGCCCCTCGAGTTTCGGTGCGCCACCGGGGGGTACTCCAATGACATGAGTGAGGATCAGCCAGCGTGATGGGCACGGTGTCGGGGAGGTGACCTGGCGGCCATACAGTTCGGTGCGGCGACGACGACCCGCTGAGGGCACGGGTGAAGATGGCGGAAACGACGACCACGATGGTGCCGCACCGATGATGATCCGTGTGCCGGCACGACCGGCGGAACTGGCTGGCATCCGCTCGGTGGTCCGCGCGTACATCGAGAACGCCGGCGGCGATTCTGGCATCGCCGATGATCTCGAGCTGGTGGTCAGTGAGTTGGCCACCAACGTGATCGAGCACACGTCGTCGAGCACCATCACCGTCGCCATCGAACGAACCCGTACCGCCTGGGTCATCGAAGTCGCTGACGTCGAGGACACTTCTCTGCTCGACGATGTCTCACTCCCTCCGGCGACGTCCCTGACCGGGCGAGGGCTGTTCGTGGTGAGGTCGCTGGTCGACACGCTGGAAGTGATCGAGACAGCCACAGCGTTCGCAATGCGCTGCATGCGCTTGGCCAACTGACGCGGCCGCGCCGACACCCACCGGCGACCTCGACGCGGCGATTGCGTCACGGGGCGATCGGGTACCCGCCGACTCGGCATCGCGCCTCGGTCGTGGGAGGCCGCGACGTTCCGATCGAGGGCTACGTTGTGACGGCATGAACGACCTGGAACTCGACAATCAACGCTTCGCCGTGGCGGCTACTGCCGAGGGCTGGTCGATTTCCGGAGAGATCGACGCCAGTACCGTCCCTCGCCTCGTGGACGCGTTCGAGCGGCTGCCCGAACACGATGGCGCCGTCGTGCTGGACCTGCAAGAAGTGTCATTCATTGATTCGAGCGGACTTCGAGTGCTGATTTCGCTCGTCGAACGTGCAGGTGAGGCTGGTCGAACGGTGGCGCTCGCCAATCCATCGAACTCCGTGTTGCGTCTGCTCGAGATCACCGGCCTGGCCGGCATGTTCGGGATGGACCCTCGACCACCCGCCTGACCCCTCGTCTCCTGCGTCAGTCGTTCGAGCGCATACGGGCGTTGGCGGAAGCATCGTCGCGAGATGGGGCTCGAGAGTTTCGGCGACGCGCAGCGGGGTAGATCACAAGATGTGTCACCGTCATCGAGCAGTACACCCGCAGACGCCGGAGCCGAGGTGCTCGACGATCAGAGCGACAGGGAAGAACTGCGAACCCGCTACTACGCACTGCTCCAGGAGAACAGGGTGCTGCTGCCAGGGGTGCAGATCCTGGTCGCGTTCCTGGTGACCGTGCCCTTCAACGGTCGTTTCGTCGAACTGGATCAGGTCGGCGAAGTCATGTGGGCCACGGCGTTGACGACCGGCTGCGTCGCGATCGTGTGCCTGATGACCCCGATCGTGTTTCACCGTGTCGGGGACCGGCGCCGACGCAGTTCGCGGCTGGTCTGGGCAATCCGCACACAGCGCGGAGGAATCCTCTTGTTCGGCGCATCGATGCTCGTCAGCGTCACATTCGTGCTGCGATTCGTCTCGGGCGTCGGGAGCGCTGCAGTGGTGGCGGCGGTCGTCGTCTTGTCCATGACGTGGCTCTGGCTCGTCGTGCCCGTGCGTGATGCCGATGGGAACGAACTGGGTCGGGGCGGCACCGACGACTGACGTCGGCGGCCTCCCGGAGACGGCCGTCATCGCTGACGCGCTCTCCTCGAGGGCTCGTGGGACACCAGATCACTGGCAACGACTCGACCTCGGCGGACACGGCGTCGGTCGAGCGCACGCATCACCGGCGTGGCGGTGATCCCGTGGACGAACACCGAGGCAAGGATCGTGAATGCCGTGGCCGACCACACTTCGTCCTCGCCGACGAACTGGGCTGCCTGCACTGCGACCGCGAGGTAGTAGATCGAACCGATGCCGCGGATCCCGAAGAACGCGATCGCCCGGCGCTCGCCGCGCGACGTCGCCGAACCGACGAGGGCGAGTCGACCGGCCAACGGCCGAACCACGAAGATGAGCAGTAGCCCGCCGACCACACCGCGCCAGGTGAGATCGCTGAGCAACCCCGTCACCAGTGCGCCGCCGAGCAGCACCAGGAGTGCGACGCTGAGGAGCTGTTCGAGTTGCGCTGTGAAGTCGTGCATGACGGCGTGGTACGAATCGTCGCGCCGACGGTGTCGGAGTGTGACCGCGGCGATGAACACCGCCAGGAAGCCGTAACCGTGTGCGATCTCGGTGATCCCGTAGGTGAAGAGGATCGCTCCGACTGCGACGAATCCCTGCGTCGCCTGGGCCAGGCCGACCAACCGCCCGGGTGGGTCGAACATGACGCGTGCGAGGATCCTGCCGGCCGACCAGCCGGCAATCGCCCCGATGAGAACGCGCAGCACCAGATCGGACCACACCCAATGCGCGAACCCACCCACGTTCGGCCCACCGGCCGCGATGGCGATGGCAGCGAGAACGAATGGGTAGGCAAGTCCGTCGTTCAGCCCGGCCTCACTCGTCAGGGAGAACCTGACCTCGTCCTCGCGCTCGACACTGTCGCCCTCGACGGTCGGCTCACCGACGTGGACGTCGGCGGCGAGCACCGGATCGGTCGGTGCGACCACCGCACCGAAGAGCAGTGCAGTGGCGGGAGCGAGACCGGCCGCCCAACCCGCGATGAACATCGCCCCGATCGTGACCGGCATTGCCACGCCGAGCAGACGCCACGCGCTGGCCCACGTCCGCCAACCCGGCACGCGGTCCAGGGCCAGGCCGGCGCCCAGCAACGAGATCAGGACGGCGAGTTCGGTGACGTGCTCGGTCACCTCCAGGTGTTGTCGAGGATCGACATCGCCCAGTCCGGGGACGATGCCGAATGTGGTGGCTCCGATGGCGATCAACACCATTGGCAGCGACAGCGGGCGGTCACGCAGATACACCGGTAGCCAGGCAGCGAGGAGCACCACGATGCCGACGAAGACTGCGGTCAGTGTGTATGTGTTCAGAGTGATCCAAGAGGTCGATGCTGCCGCGCTGTGTCGGGCATGTCGCCGATCGTCGATGCAGGGCTGGTTGCCATGGAGGTGGCTCTACCCAGCGCGTCGCTCGCTCAATCTCGTGGACCGGACGACAGCACGCGCGAACGTGCCGACGCGAGTCTGATCAGTTGTTCTCGATGGTGCCCCGCCGGGCGCCGGAGGTTTGACGAACCGCCTCGGCGGGTACTCGTCCCGTGGACGGGATGTCATCTCGCCTGCGGAGAACTCCGCTGATGATCGCACGCGTACTCGCGAGTCAGGAGAAGCCATGAAGTTGTGGATATTCGTCACCGGGATGGTCGCCGGGTTCGTGATCGCTGACAACGTCAGCGCCGAACAACGCCGGAAGGTGCGCGCACTCGGTCGCCGTGTGCGCGCCGGCCGAGCCGGTGCCGTGGTCGGCACCGTCGGAGCTGGCATCGGCGACATCGCCGACGCGGCAACGGGCCGAGTCAACGACGTGGTCGACCACGCGACGTCGAACGTCGCGGATCTCGTCGCAGCACCGTCATCGAGCTGATCATCCGATCCGATGCCGGACGAACTCGATGCCGCCGACCGATCGGCAGACGACGTCGACCTTCGGAACGTGGCGACGCACTCAACCATGACGGTGGTGCCCAACCCGCCGTATCCCGACGGACCGCCCCCCGTCCTTCCTGACCCGGATCCGGTGCCGAGGCCCATCACTCCCGAGCCGAGGCCCGACGAGCCGCCGGACCCGGATCAGCCCCCGGTGCTCCCCGACCCGGTGGTCTGATTGCAGGGTCCGGAGTGAGCGGAAGCGGGAGGTCGTGGTCGCAGCCGAGGAGGTGCGCCAAGCAGGGCGATTCACCACCGAGGTCAGAGTCTCGCGGAGTGGCTCGATGAGCGCGGGACGCCGCGGGCCGAGTGGGGGCATCGCCGACACCGCGGACCTGGGTCGCCTCGGGCTCTGACGGGGTGTGCGTGATCTTTCCCTGGTCGGCCATGTGCATCCCTCTGCTCGGAGCTCTCGGGGTGTCGACTTTCGGTCTTTATTCTAGCAGATGCTAGAATAAAGATCATCGCGTCGGTAGAGTCGGGTGTGTGCCGACGGAAGTACCCGATCCCGTGAACGAACTCAGCGCGATGTCATGATCGTTCGTCCACTGACTGAGGCCGACCTGGCGAAACGCGCTGATCTGACCGACCGGACCGACATCGAGCTCCTCGTGCGGTCGTTCTACCGGTACGCGGCGATGGACGAACTCCTGGGCCCGATCTTCAGTGCCGCACACGTCGACTGGCCGTCCCACATCGACACCCTCACAGAGTTCTGGGCATGGCAGCTGCTCGGTGAGCGAGGGTACGTGGGCAACCCACTCCGAGCCCACGAGCCGATCCATGAGCGGACACCATTCGCCGACGCTCACTTCGAGCGGTGGCTCGAACTGTTCGCAGGCACGGTCGACGAGCACTTCCGTGGACCCACCGCCGAGATGGCGAAAGCGCGGGCCGCGAAGATGGCGCACGCACTGCGCCGGCTCCTCGCCGGCCAGCACGGTGATCCATCGACACCGACGGAGATGGCGGGCGGGAGTAACTTGCGGCAATGGCCGACGGAGCGTTGACCGGGTTCCATCACCTGTCACTGACGGTTCGCGACCTCGACGCGAGTGCCTCGTGGTACGAGGGGCTCTTCGATCTCGACCCCGTGATGGACGAGCCGGGAGACGACCGGCGAGCGAGGGTCTACCGCCTGCGGAACACGGGGGTGATGCTGGGCCTGACCGAGCACCGCAGCAACGACGGGTCCGCGTTCCGGCCGGATCGCACCGGACTCGATCACGTCGCGTTCTCGGTGCGGACCCGCGACGATGTCGACGCGTGGGCAGAGCGTCTCGAGGCCGCCGGCGTCGAGCACTCGGGCCGGATCGACATCGCGATCGGAGCCATTCTCAACTTCGCCGACCCCGACGGCGTGCAGTTGTCGATCTTCTACGAAGGAGCTTGACGTGCTGGCCGGATTCGACCACGTCGCCGTGTTGACCGCTGATCTGCGACGGTTCGTCCAGTTCTACGAGGATGTCTTCGGCGCCGAGGTCGAGGGAGGGCTCAGCGAGGACGGCCTCGAGATGGTGGTGCTGCGTATCGGGCCAACGTCGGAGATCAACGTGTTCCAGATCGACGGAAACGTCGAGGCCTTCAATCAGACGCCGATCTTCGGGCGCGGTCGGCTGGATCACTTCGCGTTCCGAGCGGTGTCGCTCACCCAGTTCGACGAGATCCGGGACGAACTGATGCGACGTGGGTGCAGTGACGGGTTCGTCACCGATTTCGGTCACGTGCTCAGTGTGTTCTTCCGCGATCCGGAGGGGCTGGAACTCGAGGTCTGTGTCGCGAATCCGGATGCGATACCCGGGCGCGTCAACCCGCCCGGAACGCCGGCCGCTCGTTACCACGGCGACTGAACGTCGGGACCGAGCCCCGGGGAGACCGGGGTTTCTGGGGTGGGTCAGCCGCCGGTGGTGGCGGTCGTGGCGTCCGAGGTGCACACGGCGGTGTCGAGCGTCGCGACGCTGGCCCTGACCTCGGCCGCCTTCGTCTGCGCGTCGGCGACGATCTCGGCAACGGTCTCGTCGTCAGCCGCGTCGTCCAACGAATCCTTCAGCTCCTCGGCCTGGGCCTCGAGGTTGTCCCACTCGGCCTCGGCGAGATCAGCGGCGCTGGATGACAGATCCGCTCGAGCTGACTCGACGGCGTCGGCAGCTGACTCGACGTCGCTCTTCGTGGCAACGGCCGGGTCGAGGGCGACGAAGGCCTCGATCGAACTCGCGTACTCGGCGAGATCGGTGCAGAACGACGAATTGGCCTCGCGAACCTCGTCGACCGTGCTCGTTTCGTCGCTCCCGCATGCGGACAGCGCACCGAGGCTGAGTACACCGGTCACGCCAACCATCAGATATCGATTCATGGTCACTCCTGGAGTTCATGGAGTGGACAGTCCACTCCGTGCGCACGGTATTGCCGGTGAGTTTCCGTCCCGTCGTACACAACGGGTGATCCTCCACAACGGCGGTCCGGCAAGACGCGCGGTCGATGGTCGAGAGATCTACGGTCGTGTGTGGTGTCGCCCGTCATCGGCGCCGACGCATGAACGGATGACGGCCCACGACCGGGGAGGATCAGCCGATCATGATCGCGGAGCGCCGCAACGAACTCAAGAACACCGGCTACGAGATCTTCATCGCAATCCTCTCGGTGCTGTCGATCGTGAACATCGTGCTCATGTACGCGGTGGACGACGACAACCTCGACACGGTGATCTTGGCGATGAACGGCCTGCTCAGCGGCATCTTCCTCGGCGACTTCGCCTACCGGCTCCTGACCGCCGACTCGAAGTCCGGCTACTTCGTCCGCCAGTTCGGTTGGGCAGACCTCCTGGCGAGCCTGCCCTTCCCCCAGGTCAAGGTGCTCCGCCTCTTCCGCCTGATACGAGTGGTCCGACTGCTCCGCATGAACGGCGTGAGGAGGATCCTGCGAACGCTGCTCGAGGACCGCGCCGGGAGCGCGTTGCTCACCCTCGTGATGATGGGCATCCTCGTCCTGGAGTTCGGGAGCCTCGGAATCCTGCACATCGAGCAGTACCAGGAAGGCGCGAACATCACGACGGCGTCCGACGCGCTGTGGTACGTCATGGTCACCATCTCGACCGTCGGCTACGGCGACCGCTTCCCGGTGACCAACGATGGTCGCCTCGTCGGCACGTTGATCATCGTGATCGGCGTCGGCATCTTCGGAACGTTCACGGGCTACCTGGCCAATCTCTTCCTCGCCCCGAAGAAGTCGAAGCGCGAGGCGACCGCCGACATCGATGCCGCTCAGGCGCAGGTCGACCGCCTCCGCGAACTCATGGCCGAGCAGCAGTCGTCCATCGATGACATCGAGACGGCTCCTGCGCCCCGACCCTTGACGCGGATCGGGTCGCCAATCTCGTCGACTGCCGACCAGGTAGCGTCGGCTGCGATGGCGTCGAATCGTTGGGTCGAGCTGATCGAGGAGAATCCGGAGCACTCGTCGTGGTACGTCGAGCGGTTCCGATCGATGGCCTCAGCAGGCGACGACCTCGACGGGGAAGCGCGCTTCGTGGATGCCATGTTGGCTCGCCGATCTCGGGTTCTCGACGCCGGGTGTGGGCCGGGTCGGGTCGGAGGGCATCTCGCTCGAATGGGTCACGACGTCGTCGGGGTCGACTTCGATCCCGTGCTCATCTCGGCTGCCGAGGAGGATCATCCGGGACCGACGTGGCTGGTAGCCGACCTTGCCGAACTCGACCTGCCCGCGATGGGCATCGAGGACGGCTTCGACGTGGTGGTGTGTGCCGGCAACGTGATGACGTTCCTCGCTCCGGAGACCAGACGTCCCGTGCTGGGTCGTCTGGCAGCCCACCTGCGCCCTGGCGGCCGCCTCGTGATCGGGTTCGGCGCGGGCGTGAGTATCCCTTCGACGAATTCTTCGACGACCTCGACCAGATGGGTCTGGTGGCCGACGTGTTGTTGTCGACGTGGGATCTCCGGCCGTTCGAGCCCGAGTCCGACTTCCTGGTGGCAGTGATCTCGACGTGAGCCGGCCGTGCCGGCCACGCCGGTCTACCTGACTCTGCCGGAGTGGTTCAGCGGGCGGCTCGCTTCGGTGGTGTGTGCTGCTGGACGAATCGGAGAATTGCGATGTGCTTCTCCGTATCGCGCACCATGATGTCGACGAGCAGTCCCCACAGGGTCGTGTCCTTCACGTCATGGAGCTCCTTGCGGAGGCGTTCGAGTTCCTTGGCGTCGGACTTCTCGTGTTCGAGCAGGCGATCGGTCGTTTCGCGCAGTTCCGCACGGTCGACACGATCCAGATCGAGCCGGGGAACGACCGGATCCTCTCCGGACAGTTCGGATTCGGACTTCAACGACGACGCCAGCTCATTGAAGTAGCGGTGATGGCGCCGTTCGTCCTCGAGCAGCAGGTTGATGACGTACTGCAATGCCTTCGACTCGGTGGTCTCCGCGATTGCCGCGTATTCGCTGAGCATCGCGCCTTCTCGACGGGTGTGGTCGGTCAGATGCTCGAACATCTGTCGCTCCCAGACACTCGCTCCGCGGGGTGGGGCCGGCTGCTGCTCTTGCATGACCACACGATGTCCGACGCCGACCCGACGCACCAGGGTCGTTCTACCCGGATGGTCCAGCGCGATGGCCCAGCGTGATCCCACCGGTGATCGCCAGGTCGAGTCCACCCGTCCTCGAATGCGGGTTCAGCCTGATGCTCGGCGGCGTCGGTGCTGCGTGACGCCGGTGTCGCGGTTGATGGAGGAGCCGTGGTGGGCGACGACGCCGTCGGTTCGACCCTTGTGTTTCCACCACCAGCGGCAGCGACACCGTCGAGGTGGTCGGCGGAGATCCTCCCGTCGACCAGCGCGTCCTCGAACGAGTCGAGCTGGTCGCACACGCTGTTGCGATCGGCCACCTTCGCGGCGTGAATCAGCGAGTTCGCGGGTGCGACGAGCGCACCGCACCTCGTCTGCATCGAGCCAGCCCGAGCCCAGTGGTCGCTCCCGTCACGGCGGCGACGCGTCCTGTCAGGTCGACGATGTCGTCAGTGGTCCACTTCGGGTGGCTCACAGCACGCATCCGATCTAGAAGATCAGGACGGGTTTGATGACCGCGCCGCCCGCTGGCGGCTTCGGCCGCGTTGATGTCGGCGAGTGGGAACTCGACGATCAGTTCGTCGTAGGGGAAGTTGCCGTCGGCGTTGAGCTGAGCGAGCCGGGGAATGAATTCGCGAGGAGTCGAGTCGCCCTCCATCACGCCGGTGATCGTGCGGCCGCCGATCATCGACAGGAAGTCGAGTGTGACCTCACCGAACCCGACTCCGGCCATTCCCAGTGTGCCGATGTTGTTGAGACCTTCGTAGAGGCCACGTACCACTCCGGCGTTGCCGGTGGTGTCGAACGCGTAGTCGGATCCGCCGCCGGTGGCTGCGTGGATCGCCGCGGCGAGTCGATCGGGCGAGGTCGAGATCGTCGCCGTCGCTCCGTAGCGTTCCGCGAGCTCGAGCCGGTTCCGCGTGACGATCGATGGCGACGATCGTTCCGGCACCGGCGACCTTGGCGGCCATCACGGCGCTCAGGCCGAGGGCGCCGGCTCCGGCGATGACGACACTCGAGCCCGCCTCGACACGAAGGGTGTTCAGAATCGCGCCCGCCCCGGTCTGGATCCCGCAGCCCAACGGCCCGAGCTTGCGGAGGTCGTACGACGGGTCGACCTTCACGCATGACGTTTCGGCGACGACGGACTGCGAAGCGAACGAGGACTGCCCGAAGAAGTGCGAGTTGACCCTGGCGCCGTCGGCGTCGGCGAACGACGCCGTGCCGTCGGGACGCCCACCCGACATGTTGTACTGGTTGAGGTTGAAGCAGTACGGGAGCCGGCCCTGATCACATGCCGGGCAGTCACCGCAGGAGTTGAAGCTGAGCACGACGTGATCGCCGACAGCCACGCTCGTGACGGCGTCGCCGACTGCCTCGACGACGCCGGCACCCTCGTGGCCGTAGACCGTCGGCCCTGCGAAGTACTCCGGCGGCAGTTCCCGCGAGAGCAGGTCGGTGTGGCACATGCCGGCGGCAACCATCCGCACGACGACCTCGTCGGGTCGAGGTTCGGCGAGCGTGAGCTCCTCGATCGTGAAGGGGCCGTTGCCGGTTCGGAGTACAGCTGCGGTGACGCGGCGCGTGCTGTCGCTCATGTCGCGGACTCTACGAGTTCGCGACCCGGCGGTCGTCAGCTGACCTTGACGAGCAGCTTGCCGGTGTTGCCGCCGCTGAACATGAACTGCAGCGCCTCGGGGTAGCGCTCGATGCCGTCGAGGATCTCCTCGGCGCACTGGAGTGAGCCGTCGGCGAGCCATTCGGCCAGCTCGGCGGTGGCCGGCGCGATGCTCTCCGGGAAGTGGAAGTAGGCGAAGCCCTCCATCGACGACTGTCGCTCCGCGAGGCGCAGGTACATCGACGGGCCCGTCACGTTGTCCATGTCGTCGTACTGGGAGATCGCTCCGCAGATGACGACCTTGGCCCGCATCGCCAGATTGTCGAGTACGGCATCCAGAATCGGGCCGCCGACGTTGTCGAAGAACACGTCGACCCCGTCGGGAGCGAGCTCACGCAGCCGCGAGTTCACGTCCTCGTTCTTGTAGTCGATCGCGGCATCGAACCCCAGCTGCGCGGTGAGGTACTGGACCTTGGCCGGGCCGCCGGCGATACCGATCACTCGTGCCCCGTCGCGCTTGGCGATCTGTCCCGCGATCGACCCGACGGCGCCGGCGGCGGCCGACACGACGAAGGTGTCTCCCGGTTTCGGTTCGGCGACGCGGCGGACGCCGATCCACGCGGTCACGCCGGTCGAGCTGCCGAGCGCTCCGAGATGGGCGCTCAGCGGGCCGAGTGAATCATCGATCCGCTCCAGGTGGTCGGGCCGGAGGGTCGCGAAGGTCTGGACGCCGAGGCCGCCTCGTACGGCCTGGCCGACCTCCCAGCCGTCGGCTCTCGATTCCACGATGCGTCCGACAGCGCCCGCCAGAATCGTCTCGCCGAGACCCACCTGGCGGTGGAAGCCTTCACCTCGCAACATGGTCCGCGTGCCGGCGTCGACCGAGACGTACTCGACCGCAACGCGCACCTGGCCGTCGTCGAGTTCGCCGAGTTGCTCGACTTCGAGAGCGAAACAGTCGGGTGTTGCTTCGCCGACCGGCCGGTGGGCGAGGGTCACGCGGGTGTTCGTCAGTGTCATCAGGTGTTGTGCCGATCTCTCGAGGTGGAAGTACGGGTGGGTGGCGGTCGTGGCGATGTGGACGTGGGCCCGCGGGTCACGGCACCGTTGTTGTCGTCGTTGCCTCGGTGGTCGTGGTTGCCTCGGTCGTGGTGGTTGCCTGTGTTGTCGTCGTTGCCTGTGTGGTCGGCGTTGTTGCCGGGATCGTCGTCGTCATGGTGGTCGTGGGTGCGTCTGTCGTCGCCGGCATGCTCGTGGTCGTTGCCGTCGTCGTCACGGGAACGGGTGATGAGAGCGTGGTCGAGGGCGACGTCGGCGAGACGGAACTCGTCGTGGCCGTTCGTGAGCTGGTGGATGCCACGGTGGTCGAGGGGAGCGGCGGCCCGACGAGGACCACGTCGGCCGGGGTGGTCGTCGTTGTCTCCGGCGACGTGGTCGACGTCGACGTCGTGGACACCGTGGAGCTCGGGGTCGTCCTGGTGGGAGCTCGCTCGGTGGTGGTCGTTTCCTGTTCGATCGGATCGGCGGACCCGAGTCGATTCGCGGGAACCGAGGCATCGCTCACCTCTGGCGTGCCGCCGCCGGATCCCCTGGTGGCCAGTGCGGCGAGGCCGCCGACGACGAGGAGGCCAACCACCGCAGCTGCGAGAACTGTCGCCCAGGGTCGAGCGGATCGACCAGCCGGCGCGAACGTTGCCGCCGTCGATGCCGCCGCTGTCGACCGATTCGTGGCGGCCGCCCACGGATCGTCGTCGTCCGGGTCCGCGGCGAGATTCACCTTGGGTGGGGTGCCGCCCACGCTGGTCGGCTCGGTGGGGGCGACAGCCGTCGCCATGATTTGTTCGCGGATCGCCGGTGAGACTGCCACGATCGGTGCAGCGATGAACAGGCGCTCCGGGTTCACGATCGACCGATGGCGTCGAGCACACTCCGGACACGCCGCACGATGGCGCTCGATCGACTCGGCGACGGTCGTGTCGAACTCGGTGGTGTCGCCGAGAGTGGCCGCGAGTTCGACGCAGGTCGGTCGGCCCTCGTTCCACAAGGTGACCGCCGCCATCGTCTCGCCCAGATCGGCGCGTGTCAGCGCGAACCGGTGGGGGACAGCGTTGCTCGGAATGCCCAGGACCGGACCGAGCGCCTCCGCGTCGACGCCATGGCGCAGGTAGAGGTCGAGGTAGCTGACCTCCTCGACGCCCAGGACGACGGCTGCCGCGCGAGCCAGTACGACGTGCTCGTTGGTGGTCGAGATCTCCTGCCGGCCGTCACGCTCCAGGCGTTCGAGTGCCCGCCAGCGCGTGGCGATGAGGAGCGAGTCCCGTGTCAGGTCGTCGACCGAGAGGTCGTGATGCCGATCCCAGAGCGACTCGATCGTCTCGCGACCGACCTCCGCAGCAGCGGCGGTCGAACCGAGGATGCCGAGCGCGACGTCGTAGATCCGGTGGACCCACTGCTCGACCTGCGCATCGAACGCGTGGCGGTCGCCGTCCCGGATCGCATCCAGGAAATCGTCAGCGGCATGGGAGGCGACATCCCGAGGCACGCCCACATCGTTGCAGAGAATCGCACGACTTCGACGCCACCCGGCGACCTGGTGTCGGTGCGGACGTACACGCCGCACGCGCTAGACCTTCATGATGAGCCAAGACACTGCAGTCCGTGGAGTTGCCAGCACCGTCATCGAGCGGCCCGCCGCCGAGGTGTTCGCGGCCATCTCGGACGTCACCCGAATGGGGGAGTGGAGCCCGGAATGCGTTGCCGGCAGGTGGGTTCCGCCGGCAACGGGACCCGCGGTCGATGCCGTCTTCGAGGGCGACAATGTCGCCGCCCTCGGCCCCGTGACACTGAAGAAGTGGACGACGACGTCGAGGGTGACGGCCTGTGAACCCGGCGCGGTGTTCGAGTTCGTCGCCGAGGGATACACGACCTGGCGTTACGAGATGACCGAGAACGACGGCACCACGTCGGTCACCGAGTCGTTCAGCTTTCCGCCGTACGAGGGATGGCAGCGGTTCGTCTACTCGACGCTGATGCGCCGCGAGCGAAGCATGGTGAAGGGCATGGAGAAGACCCTGGCGCGGATCAAGGCGTCGCTCGAGTCGTGAACTGCCGGCGAACCGACGCAGATCCGATCGGGCATGCTCGTTGCGGACTGACGGAGTCTTGAGTCAAGCCGACCCGCGTGATAGCCGAATCACTGAGCATGCAATCAGTTACCTGGTGCTGACGGTCGGCCCCCTGACGAGCAGCGACTCGTCAGGGGGCCGACCTCGGCCAACCGACCCGATGCGACTGCGAAGTGGTCAGGGTGCGGCAGGAGTGACGTCGAATCCGGCAAGCCACTGTTGAGCGGTAGGGATGTCGACCCGCTGGAGTCCATCGACGTACCGGCAGTTCGACGTGTAGCCGTAGCTCGTCACCGTGACGACGTAACCGCCCTGGAACGCCGGCCCGCCGGAGTCACCGAAGCAGGTTCCTCCCGTTCCCCTCGTGTCGTTGCCGTTGCCGTTCACCTGCAGGATCTGCGGCGTCAACTTCTGACCGGGCTCCTCGGCGTAGCGTCGAATGATCGGATAGCTGAACGGGGTCGGCTTCTGTGGCCCCTCGTCGGCCTTTCGAACTTCGGTTCCGTATCCGACCAGCGTGAAGAGGGTGGAGTTGAGTTGGTCGGAGGTGAATCGGTCGAGGTAGCCGAGGGGTGCGAGCTCGGCCGGCTCGATACCTCTGATGGCCCTCTCGAGGACGACGACGCCGAAGTCGTTCCAGTTGGCAGTATCCGTGAAGTCGGAGTAGTCGGGCGAGGTGAATGCGGTGCCGTAGTACGTCGTGATGCGACTCGGCGCCTTCTCGTTGCCGACATAGCCGACGGCCGGATTCTTCGCTTCCGGCAGACCGCTGGGCGGAGTCAGTGCGATCGTGGTGTCGAAGGTGACCATCGTCTTGCCCACGGTGCCATCCGTGCAGTGGGCAGCAGTGAGCACGACCGTGGACGAGACGAGCGTGCCGGAACACCGGAATCGCCCCTCGGCGGTGTAGAAGAGCAGCATCCCGACGTTCGGATGTGCCTCACCGTCGATGTTGCCCTCGGTGATCGCAGATGCCGAGCCGGCCAGAGCTGCGACACCGATGCCGAACGTCAGGGCTACAGCGAAAAGACGAGAACGAAGCATGGGCGGATCTCCAGTCGCAGGGGGTGGCGTGACGGTACCGCTGCGGGTGAGGGCCGTCCAAGAGGGATCACCCGAGCGCGTCGATCGTGACCGTCCCGGCGTTGCCGTCGACGGTGATGATCGCGCCGTCGGGAATGATGAGTGTCGCATCGGCGACCGAGGCGACACAGGGAACGCCGAGTTCGCGCGACACGATCATCGCGTGGCTCCCCATGGCGCCGACGTTGACCACCACGGCCGAGGCGGGCACGAACAACGGCACCCAGGACGGATCCGTCTGCGGCGCAACCAGGATGTCGCCGGGCTCGAGCCCTTCGGGGTCGGCGGCGTCGAGGATCACGCGTGCCCGCCCGGTGGCCACACCGCCTGAACCGGCCGCGCCGGTCAGGACGGTGCCCACGACCGCGGTTGTCGTGCGTCTCGCCGCCGCGTCGACGCATGTCGGAGAGTGCCGGGACCACACCATTGACGACGAACACCGGCTCGTAGTCGAAGAGCGACTGGAAGGTGGCCCAACGATCGCGGATCACTCCGGCCATGGATTCGGGCTCGTGACGCAGCCGGTTGAGCTCGGCGTCGGTGACCATGAAGACCTGGGCGATCTCGTCGATCACGCCTCGCTCGACGAGTCGGCGTCCGAACTCTCGAAGCGCAACGCGGATCTCGTTGATGACGGTCACGACGTTGGTCTTGGCGCGCTCGCGTCCGCTCAGGAAGAGTCGCGCCGAGGCCCATTGCCGCTTCGAACAGTCCGGCGGTCTCGGGATCGTCGGCGATCCGCGCGCGGATGTCTGCAGCGATCCGATCGCGCTCGGCGATCGCCGCGGTGTTGCGGTTGGTCGGTGCCTGTGATGCATCGGAACGGCGCATGAGGTCGATCGCTGCCAGCGCGATGCGCGGCTTGACCTCCCACGAGATGGCGTAGACGTCGTACTCGTTCTGCCCACGTGCACCGTGGTCGAACAGGAACTGGTCGAAACGGTCGAGGAAGTCCTTGGCATCGGCCGAGTCCGACGCCCGGAGCCGGTCGAGGACCTCGTCGGGGCCGGCATCGAACGCGGCCGCGATCACGTCGGACGCCGCGGCCACTCGACCGAGTTCCCACATCGCGTGTGATGGCGCGGCCGAGTCGACGTCGATGCCCGCGAGCAACCGGATCGACAGGGTCGGGTCGCCGAGGCCCTCGCAGATCGCGCCGAGTGCACCGGGTCCGAGCGAGCCCACCGACGACACCCGCATGGCGTTCTCCATCGTCTGCTGGAGGTAGGGGATCATCGCACGGGCGCGGGCGAGGAGCGCCGAATCGGTGAGCGATCCGAGATCGGGGCGGTGCTCACGCAGCGAACGGGCGAGTGCCCGGTCGGCGTCCAACTCGGGGAGGGACTGCGTCGACATCGCCCACGCCATCGATTCGCCGAGGCGAGCTTCGTGGATCTCCGAGACGTGCCAGGGCTGCTCCTCGTAGGGCGGGACCTCGTCACGTTCGTCGAAGAACGCCTTGTCGATCATCTCCGGTGACGCGCCGGGCATGCGGGCGCCGAGGATGCGCGTCAACGTCAGCGGGTTGTAGACGTAGCCGCCGAACATCTTGAACAGGTCGGGCGCATCGGGGTTCTCGAACTCGTCGTAGCTCAGCGCGCCGAGATCGATGTAGGCGTCGCGGAGCCCTGGTGACAACGCCTCCTGCAGCACCATGCTCTTGCCGAGCGGGCTGAACGGCTCGGGGAACACGTCGGCGGCGTTGCCTCGCGTCCAGGCGGGGAAGCGCTCACCGAGCGTCGAGTCCCCGATCCATGCGTTGTCGTCGCCGGTGTGTGTCGCGGTGTGTGCAGTGGTCAACGGAGGCCCCCTCGTCGGTGTTCCAGAACACGGCAACCATAGCCACGCGCCGCAATGTGCGGGTCCGATCCGTGAACGGGCCGGGAACTAACGTCGCTGTCGTGACCGAAGCGGGGAGTTGCCGTGTCGCCGTCGTGACCAAGGGCCACCCGTTCGACGCGCCGGCGTTCTTCGCGGTGTTCGATTCGATCGACGGAATCGAGTGGACCCACGTCGAGCATCCCGATGCGCTCGGCCTCGTCGAGCCCGCCAGGGCTGCCGAGTTCGATGTCTTCGTCATGTACGACATGCCGGGCATCACCTTCACCCGCGCCGACCCGCCCGCCGAGTTCCCCGACACCGCCGCCGGGATATCCCGAGGCGTTCCGGCGGTTGCTCGACGAGGGCAAGGGGATGGTCTTCCTCCACCACGCAATCGCAGGGTGGCCCGCCTGGGAGGGATACGCCGAGATCGTCGGTGGACGCTTCCACTATCAGCCGGCCACCCTCGATGGCATCGACTATCCCGATTCCGGATACCGCCACGACGTCACCCACACCGTCGAGGTGCTCGACCCGACGCACCCGATCTGCGCCGGGATCGATCCGACCGTTCACCATCACCGACGAGGTCTACCTGTTCCCGGTGCTCGAGGATCGGGTGCGAGCCGCTGATGCGCAGCTCGTACGACTTCGTCGACGCCAACTTCTACTCGGCGGACCTGGCCATCCGCGGCAGTCGCAACGACCGCACCGGCTGGCACCACCCGCCCGGCAGCAACCTCGTGGCCTGGACCAAGACGGTCGGCGCGTCACCGATCGCCTACGTCCAGTTCGGCGACGGCCCGGCACCTACGCCGATCCCAACTACCGCCGGATCGTCGCGAACGCCATCCGCTGGGCCGCCGATCCGGCCACCACCCGCGAGCGATGAGCGAACAGTCCGGGCGTTCGGCTCATCGCAGGCGTCAGATGCGGCGTTCCTGGCCGACCCAGTAGGGCTCGCGCAGCTTCGCCTTCTGGATCTTGCCGGTGCCGGTGGTGGGGAGCTCGTCGACGAAGTCGATCGATCGGGGCACCTTGTAGCCGGCGAGCTGCTCGCGGCAGTACGCCCGCAGCGTCGTCGGCGAGTGCGTCGTCGGGATCGACACCGTCGACGACGCGCGACGATCGCCTTCACCTCTTCGCCGAACTCGTCGTTGGGCACCCCGATCACCGCCACCTCGGCGACGCGATCGTGGCCGCCCAGCACCCCTTCGATCTCGGCGGGGTAGATGTTGACGCCGCCGGAGATGATCATGTCGATCTTGCGGTCGCTCAACCAGAGGTATCCGTCGTCGTCGAGGTATCCGACGTCGCCGGTCGTGAACACGCCCGGTTCGAGGTGCACGTCGGCGGTCTTCTCCGGTGCGTTGTGGTACTCGAAGTCCATGCCCATGGCGCTGCGGAAGTAGAGCGTGCCCGGCTCGTTCGGGCCGAGACGGGTGCCGTCCTCGCCGACGACGATGATCTCCATGCCCGGCAGCGGCGGCCCGACGCTGCCGCCCTTGGCCATCCACTGCTCGGAGTCGATCATCGTGATGACCGATCCTTCCGTCGAGCCGTAGTACTCGCTGATGACCGGACCCCACCAGTCGATGAGGGCCTGCTTGACCAGAGGCGGACACGGCGCGGCGCCGTGGAGCACGAGTTGCAGCGACGAGCCGTCGAACGTCGACTTCACGTCGTCGGGCAGGTCCACCAGGCGCTTCATCTGCGTCGGGACGAGATGGATGTTCGTCGCCTGGTACTCGTCGATCAGGCGCAACACACCGGCGCTGTCGTACTTGTGCTGCATCACCGTCGCCGAGCCGACGATCATCGGCAGGAACGAGTACGCCCACTGCGCCGAGTGGTAGAACGGCCCGCACAGCACCGTGGTGCCCTGCCCTTCCACGAGATTGGAGAATCCGGCGCCGATCAGCTGCCAGATCGCCGGGTCGGAGCCCGCCGGCATGCTCGACAGCGTGCCGCGTACGCCCTTGGGGTTGCCGGTCGTGCCGCTCGTGTAGAACATCGGCCCGCCGAAGCTCTGATCCGCCGGTTCGTCGGGTGACCCGGCCGACACGAAGTCGTCGAAGTTCTCGAAGCGTCCGGTCGTCGGAGCCCCGATGACGAGGGCGCGCTCGACGCCGGCGGCTCGTGGATCGGCCAGGGCCTTGGTCGCCTGATCGAGGAACTGGTGCCCGCAGATGAGCGCCTTGGCCCCGGAGTCACCGAGCACGTACGCGATCTCCGGCCCGACGAAGTGCCAGTTGACCGGGACGTAGGTGATGCCGCCGTTCGCGCACGCGAAGGCGATCTCGAACCATTCGTTGCAGTTGCCGGCGACGACGGCGATCGTGTCGCCGCTGCCGATCCCTGCGGAGCGCAGACTGTTGATCAGTCGATTGACGCGCTCGTCGAGTTCGGCCCAGGTCAGCGTCCCGGTGTCGTCGGCGAGCGCGAGCTCTCCGCCTCGGGACGCGGCGAATGAGGCAGTCAGCACGGCCATGGTCAGCTCCAGGCGTTCTGGAACGGTGCCGACAGATCGGCGGGACCGCCGTAGTGGATCGCCAACTCTCGGCTCGCGAACAGCCACTCGCCGTCGATGCGGACGTAGGTGTCGTCGTAGTGAGCGAGCAGGATCCCGCGCGAGTCGTCGGTGCGGGCCCAGTGCTCCATGATGTAGCAACGACCAGAACCGGTGCCCGCTGCATCGTCGAGGTCGGCGGTGCCGTTGACGACGTTCTGGATCACGGCCTTGAAGCCGTCCATCGCCGAGTTCCACAGCGCGAGGATCGCGTCGCGGCCCTCGACCCGCCGGCCCTTGCCGAGCTCCCACATCGCGTCGGTCGCCCAGGTGGACGACCACTGCTCGGGATCGCGGTGCACGACGGCGTCGGCGTAGCGGTGGACCAGGTCGTTGATCGCATCTCTGCTCACGTGCGGGAGGCTCCTTCGTTGACGTAGCGCCGGACCATCGACTGGAAGTGGCGGGCGCGCACTTCCTGGTAGTTGCCGAGGGTCTGGCCGCGCTTCTTGCTGGACTTGAAACCGCGGGTCTGCGCGGCCAGGTTGGCGGTGTCCTGATCGAGCACCGCGCCGAGCGACGTCGGCAGGCCGGGAACCGTGGTGTAGCTGTCGTTCACATCGAGGTCGAACGGCTCGGCGGGCAACGGCACCTTCCCCGACCGCGGCTTGGGTCGCAGGTACAGCACCTCGTACAGGCACCGATCGGGGTCGGGGCCGTCCGGTCGGAACCGGTAGCACAACGGGATCTGCAGCCCGGGGAAGAAGAACGCGTTCGGGAACAGGAAGTACTCGATCGAGTCGATCGTCTCGGTCACCGACAGGTGGCTGAAGTCGTTGTCGTACTGCTCGCCCAGCACTTGCTTGCATGTGGCGGGCGTACACGTCACGGGCGCGTTGGCCCTCGGGGATCGACGGCACGTCCTGGCCCGGGTTCTTGCGGGACATGAGCATGTTCAAGATGCCCTGCTCGTCGGGCCGCTTCGCCTCGGGGACGTGCGGGCTCGTGGTGCCGATCGTGTGGACGAACCGCGACACGTTGTCGCCGAACACGTCGTACTGGGCGTTGGCGTCGCCGGCGGTGTAGATGGACTGCGAGTGCGTTTCGAGGATGTGGTACGCCTCGAGGAATGCCTCGGCCGACGCCTTCCAGTTGGCAGGCAGGCGCTTGCGGATGTGCACTTCGACGTAGCGGTCGGCGAGGTTCCAGTTGGCGAAGTGCTCCGGGAGCACACCGAGGTACTCCTCCAGGGCGGAGCCATCAGCTCGGCGTGCATCGTCGAAGTTCACGAAGATGAACCCACCCCACTGCCCGGTGCGAACCTGCGGCAGGCGGAACTCCTCGGCGTCGACGTGCGGGAAGTCCCATTCGCACGGCAGGTCGATGAGCTCGCCGTCGAGGTTCCACGTCCATCCGTGGAACGGGCAGCGCAACTTGGGGCTGTAGCCGGCGGTGGCCGGCGGCTTCAGCTGGGTGCCCCGGTGGAGGCATGCGTTGTGGAACGCCCTGACCGTGCCGTCCGGCCCGCGCACCACGACGGCCGACCGATCGCCGATGTCGTAGACGTAGTAGTCGCCCGGCTCGGGGATGTGCTCCTCACGGCAGGCCCACTGCCATGTGCGCGACCACATGTGTTCGTGTTCCGACGCGGCGTACTCCGGTGACGTGAACTCCTCGTACGGGACGTCGGCTGTCGCCCTCGAACTCGTATGACTCCTGGAGCAGTGGCGCGGGCGGCGGTGTCGAGTCGCCGAGGATGAGGTCACGGGTGCTCGGGCCGGGGCAGCGTGCCTCGCCTGGTCGCAGCGAGACAGGGGTGACGGTGTCGCTCATGGGGCAGTGCTCCTGATCATCGAGGTGTGTTCGAGGGCGAAGGGCACGACGGGATCGAGGATCTCCTGGAGTTCGACGATGTTGCCGTCGGGATCGCGACCGTAGATCGCGCGGAGACGACCGTTGCCGAGTTCCTCGATGGTCGGTGGCGGCGCATGGAAGGTCATGCCGGCGCGCGAGAGCCGTTCGTACTCCGCGTCGATGTCGGTGACGTCGAGGCAGAAGTGGGTGTAGCCGTGATCCGCCGGTGAACGGTCAGGGTCGGCAGGCGTTGCTGCGGGCGACTCGTACTGGAACAGTTCGAGGTACGCGTTGCCGGCCTGCAACATCAACTGCCGGGCAGCCGAACCGGGAAGGCCGATGATGCGGTCGATGATGGGGCGGTCGCTCCAACTCGTCGACATCACCGGCTGGAAGCCGACCACGTCGACGTAGAACGCGGCGAGTCGGTCGATGTCGGGTGTGGAGATCGCCACGTGATGGACGCCTCGGATCATTCCCGCTCGCCCCCTTCCCCTCCGTGGGCGGTACGAGCCGCCTGACTTGCCGAACGTCCATTAGGTTAGTCGTGTGGGGTACGGGACGAAGAAGGGGACGACATGACCGACATCATCGACCAGCCGGTTGCCGTGAGGGGAACGCCGCGCACGAAGGCGCCCGAGCCGGCGCTGAGTTCCAACACGATCCGGGGCGAGCGCTACTGGTCGCCGGAGTTCGCGCGCCTCGAGGAGGAGGCGTTGTGGCCGCGCGTGTGGCAGGTTGCCGGGCGGGTCGACCAGATCCCCGAACCCGGCGACTACGTCACCTACGAGATCGGACGTGACTCGGTGATCGCCGTCCGCGGACTCGACGCCGCGGTGCGCGTGTTCTACAACGTCTGCCAGCACCGAGGCAACCGACTCGTCACGGCCGAGGTCGGCACACTGCTCACCGGTGAGTTCCAGTGCGCCTACCACGGGTGGCGGTTCGGCGTCGACGGACGGCTGAACTGGGTCCCCGACGAGGACGACTTCCCGCAGGGAAGTCCGTGCGGGGTGCGCAACCTCGTCGAGATGCCTTCCGACACGTGGGCCGGGTTCATCTGGTTCAACATGGACCAGAACGCTGCGCCGCTGCGCGAGTGGCTCGACCCGGTCGCCGATCATCTCGACGCGTACCGCATGGAGAACATGAAGCGCACCCACTGGGTCACGGTCGTCGGCGAGTTCAACTGGAAGTGCGTGCAGGACAACTTCAACGAGAGCTACCACCTGCCCTACGTGCACCCGCAGACCCTCGCGTCGATGAACGAACACCACAGTGGTTGCCAGTTCGACCTGTACGAGTCGGGCCACGCGCGCATGTTGATGCCCGGCGGCGGACCTGGCCCGCAGTACAGCGGCAAGCCGGAGCGCACCATCAAGAGCCTCGGGCCGGACCTGGAGTTCTGGGAGCTCGACCCGGCGCCGTTCCTCGACGACCCGAGCGGGATCCGCGTCGCGCTGCAGCAGCGCAAACGCGAGCTCGGCGCGTCGAAGGGCTACGACTTCTCCAGCTACTCCGACGAGCAGCTGACCGACAACTACCACTACACCGTGTTCCCGAACATCTCGTTCAGCATGAAGCCCGACGGGTGCATCTGGCTGCGTGCAACTCCGCATCCGTCCGACCCGCAGAAGTGCTACTTCGACATGTGGTACCTCACCCTGTTCCCGGAAGGTTCCAAGGAGTACTGGTCGAACTCGATGCGTGACTGGGTGTCGGTCGACCACCAGGTCGAACACCAGACCGGGCTCGCCGGGGAGGTCTCGTGTGGTCCTGGCATCGACCAGGACGTCGCGATCTGGAACACCCAGCAGCAGGGCCTGCGGTCGCGCGGCTTCCGGGGTGAGTACATGCCCTGGCAGGAGCGGCGCATCCGGTTCTTCCACGACAACATCGACCGCCACCTCGCGATGGGGCCGCTGGATGGCTGAGACCTCCGACTCGAACACCGTCGAGCCGGACACCTTCGAACTGGGCGATCTGAGCGATCTCGCCGACGGCGAGTTGCGATGCTTCGAACACATCGGTCGTGACGGTGTCGTCGTGTGCCGCGTCGCCGGGAAGCTGTACGCCCTCGACGACAACTGCTCACACGCCGACACCCCGTTGAGCGAGGGACGACTGCGCGGCTTCGGTCTCACCTGCCCGTTGCACGGTGCCTCGTTCGACGTGCGCGACGGATCCCATTCCGGCCCGCCGGCGTGGGAGGGCGTGGCGGCCCACGAGGTCGTCGAGACCGAGGGCGTCGCCGTTGTCGTCATCCGTGCCCGCAGCCGTGGCGACGACGGCCCGGTGGCCGACGGCAGCCGGATGCACACTCGCTGACCACGTTGCCAGGCGGTCGGGTCGGAGTCGGCGCGACGCCGATCGCTATCTTCTGCGCATGCCTGCAGTCCTGCCCACCACGTCCAGCGAGATCACAGCCGAGTGGATGACCGAAGCGTTACGCGAGTCCGGCACGATCGGACCCGACGTCACGGTCGCCGAGGTACTCGTCGATGCCGGAGCAGTCGGAGTCGGTTTCATGGGTGAGGTCGCCGTCGTGGGCCTCGTCTACAGCGGTGATGCCGGCGACGCGCCGGCGACGATCGTCGCCAAGTTCCCGACACAGTCACCCGACATCCGCGCCATGATGCAGCCGACGCGCATCTACGAACGCGAGCACCGCTTCTACAGCGAGCTGGCCGACCAGTCGCCCATTCGTACCCCGTACATCCACCACGTCACGTGCGCAACCGCGACCGAGGCCTCCGACGAGCGCTACATGCTCCTGCTCGAGGATCTCGCCGGCCTGCAACTCGGTGATCAGGTTGCAGGCGTGACCCCCGAGCAGGCGCGTGCCGCACTCGTCGGCCTGGCGGCCCACCATGCCGAGTTCTGGAACGGGGTCGGCCTGGAGGATGCCGACTTCATCCCGGTGATCAACGGTCCGCTGAACCAGGCTGGATCGGCGATCTACGAGTCATCGCTGCCCGGGTTCATGGCGGCCTTCGGTGAGGTGATCCGACCGGAACTCGCCGACTTCGTCGACGAACTACGCGGCCATGCGGCCGCAGATCCTCGACGACCTGGCGGCCATGCCGCACACGCTCGTGCACTTCGACTTCCGAGCCGACAACCTCTTCTTCGATCCCGACGGATCGATCGTCGTGATCGACTGGCAGGCGATCAGCCAGGGAGGCGGTGTCGCCGACGTCGGTTACTTCCTGTCGCAGAACCTGAGTACCGAGGATCGACGAGAACACGAACCCGACGCTGCTCGCGCGCCTACCACGACGCGCTCGTCGCCAACGGTGTGTCCGACTACACCTACGACCAGCTCGTGGCCGACTACCGGGTCGGGATCGCCTGCGGATGGATGATCCCGGTGCTCGCGGTCGGCAGCCTCGACTTCACGAGTGAACGAGCGGTCACGCTGTGGACCGCCGTGATCGAACGAGCACAGAACGCCCTGCTCGACCACGGGTTCGGATCATGACCGGCCGGCTCGACGGCAAGGTCGCCGTGATCACGGGGGCGGCGAGTGGCATCGGCGCCGGAACGGCGAGGATGTTCGTGGCGGAGGGTGCCCGATGGTGATCGTTGCCGACATGCAGGACGAGGCCGGCCGGGCGCTGGTCGCGGAGCTCGGCGATCAGCGCCCGATTCGCATCGACACGGACGTCACGAACGAAGCCGACGTCGCTGCCGCCGTCGACATGGCGGTGTCGGAGTTCGGACGTCTCGACGTGATGTTCAACAATGCCGGCATCGTCGGCGCCGTCGGCCGGATCTCGGAGATGTCGGCGGAGGCGTGGGACAACACGATCGCCATCCTGCTGCGCGGCGTGTTTCTCGGCACGAAGCACGCCGCCCGCGTGATGTTGCCCCAGAACTCGGGTGTGATCATCAACACGGCGAGCACGGCGGGCATTCTCGGCGGTCTCGGTCCGCACGCCTACACGGCTGCGAAGCACGGTGTGATCGGGCTGACGAAGTCGGTCGCCAACGAACTCGCACCGAACGGCATCCGGGTCAATGCGATCTGCGCCGGGCAACACGGTGACGGCAATGACCGCATCGGTCACGACCGGCGACCCCGACGCCCTCGACGCGACGAACGAGCGCATCGCGTCGATGTCGCCACTCGGCTACGCCGGTGTTCCCGACGACATCGCTGCTGCGGCCGTGTACCTGGCGAGCGACGAGGCCCGGTACGTCTCCGGCCACACCCTGGTGGTCGATGCCGGACAGACGACGGCGGGGATGACGCCCGAACCGCTTCAACATCGGCTCCAGCAGGCAGATCCACGAAGCCGGCCGCACCACCTGATCCGGACCGGTCACCCAGCATCCGGACCGGGTCGGTGCCGTCCCACCCGATCGACGCGTCACGCACCATTCGTAGAAGCGCCGAGCGGTCGGTGTGTGCTCGTAGATCTCGATGAGGTGACCCTGCTCGGCACGAGCATCGTGGAACGCGAACGGCATGCCCGTCGCCGTCTCGGCGTACAGCACCTCCTGGCGCCCGCCCGCCGCGCAGCGCCGCTGCCGCGTCGGTCGAAGTGTCGACGAAGAACGCGACGTGATGGATCCCGCTGGTGTCCGACAACGGATCCGGTCGCCGCCGCATCGTGCTGGCGGATCAGCTCGACCATCACTGCCCCCCACTGGGCGTAGGCCGAGGAGTGATCGAACGTGCTCGCTGCGGCCGCTGACACGCACGTTGTGCACGTCGATGTGCTCGTCGACGAAGAACGGTCCCGCGCCGCGAGCGCCCCACTGCTGCGCAGCTGCTCTGACATCATCGACCGCATAGGCGATCTGGACGGGTCCCCCGAACACCTCCACGAAGGTAGTTCGGCTGCGTCGTTCCGTTGTGGGTCGAATCGGTATGGTCGCCTCCGACCGACACGATCGCGATCGACACGAGAGCGATCGACACGAGAGGGAGACACATGACGGACACGGTGCTCGATCGATTCGCGCTCGAGCGGTGGGCGGGCGGTGGTCACCGGCGCCGGCCGCGGGATCGGCGAAGGCATCGCGATCGCTCTCGCCGAGGCAGGTTGTGACGTCGTACTCACCGCTCGACGTGAACACGAGATCGAAGCGGTCGCCGAGCGGGTACGTGCGCTGGGTCGGCGTGCGGTTGCGATCGCGGGCGACATCACCGACGGCGCGTTCGTCGACGAACTGGCCGATCGGGCGGCAGCGGAGCTCGGGGGACTCACGCTGTGGGTCAGCAACGCCGGTGGCGCCGACGATCGGACGCCGCGGCACCTCGCCGACATGCCCGACCGGCAGTGGGACTACCAGCTCGACGTCAACCTGCGAGCGGTCTTCACGGGCGCTCGTGCGGCGGCGCGGGTCATGGACGATGGCGGCTCGATCATCAACATCTCGTCGACCGCCGCGCTCAAGGCATCACCCAACAACGGTCCGTACGCCGTCGCCAAGGCGGGAGTCGACAGCCTGACCAAGACGCTGTCGATCGAGCTCGCCCCGCGGGCGATCCGAGTGAACGGAGTCGCTCCCGGACCCGTGCCGACCGAGGTCTTCATGGAGTTCTTCGGTGCCGGCGACGACGATCTCCCGCAGTTGGCCGCCAAGCTCGGCGTCCCGCTGGGGCGCCTCGGCACGCCCGACGATGTCGGCAACGCGGTGGTCTTCCTCGCCTCGCCGGCGGCATCGTGGATCACCGGGCACACGCTCGTCGTCAACGGCGGGAGCCGCTGATGAACGAGGAGATCGTGGCGCTGTTCGACCTTTCGGGACGGACCGCTGTCGTCACGGGCGCGGCGACCGGCATCGGCGAGGCGATCGCCGCGACGCTCGCCGCTGCCGGCGCATCGGTGGTCGTGGCCGACATCGACACCGTGGGGGGCCGGCGAGTCGCGTCCGAGATCGGTGGCGACTTCGTCGATCTCGACGTCACCGACGCCGAACGGTGTGCGGCCGCGCTCGGCTCGATCGGTGATCGGATCGACATCCTCGTCAACAACGCCGGGTCGTACCACGACGCGGGCAGCATCCTCGACCAGAGCGTCGAGTCGTGGAACCGGGCGATCGACGTCAACCTCGGTGGCCTCTTCAACTGCTCCAAACCCGTTGCCGAACGGATGGTCGCGCAGGGGAGTGGCGGAGCGATCGTCAACATCGCATCGGTCGACGGGCTGGTGCCATGCCTCGGCACGGGCTACGACGCGGCCAAGGCCGGAGCCATCCACTTCTCCAAGAGCCTCGCGCTCGATCTCGCTCCCCATCGGATCCGGGTGAACGCGGTGAGCCCCGGGGTCGTGCCCGTGGCGACGCTCGCTCGGATGCATGCCGGTGAGATCGAGCACTTCTGGCCGAAGGAACCATCGACGAGCGGGCTGATGGGGCCGATCACGACGAGTCGATCGTCGAATGTCCCGCTCGGCCGGAAGGGCACGCCGGACGACATCGCCCGGGCGGTGCTGTTCCTGGTGAGTGACGCATCGAGTTACGTGACGGGCCACAATCTCGTCGTCGACGGAGGATGGACGATCGTATGACTGCAACGGATCCGAACCTGCAGACCCTGCTCGACGAGCGCGAGATCACCAGGTCGCCCTGCGTTACTGCCGGGCCCTCGACACGAAGAACTGGTCGGCCCTCGACGACGTGTTCCTTCCCGATGCCACCGCCGATCTTGCGAGCCCGGCCGACCTCGTCGGCATCGAGGAGATACGGACGCGTATCCGGACCGCGCTGGAACATCTCGACGACAGCCAGCACCTCGTGGGCAACCACGAAGTCGCCGTCGACGGCGACACCGCAACGCATCGGTGCTACCTCCAGGCGCAGCACGTGCGCCGCGCCGCGACCGGTGGCCCCAACTACATCGTCGCCGGACGCTACGAGGACCGCCTCGTCCGCACCGATGGCGGTTGGCGCATCGCGCATCGCACCCTCGTGGTGATGTGGACCGAGGGCAACCTCGCCGTCGCCCGCGGCGGCTGATCCATCATCGGCCGATCGGTTAATCGGCCACTCAGTCAATTTGAGGACCTTTGGCCCTGATCGTGGGGAGGGCGGCAGTGTGATCGTGTCTGCCACCGACGATTCCAGACAGGGGGACCAATGCGTCAACGCAAACATGCGCTCAGCGGCGCGATCTACGACGTCCGTGACGACGGCAACGTCGAGGTCACGTCACGTGACGGCGAAACCGGTGTCTTCACGCCCGACGGCGACTGGATCGAGGGCGAACTCCGCCACGCCGACCCGCACCTGTGCGGCTGGCTCGCCGGACCGCAACTCCCGCCCCGACTCGCGGTGCTCCCGCGATTCCGTCAGACGGAGGGCGCCTCATGACCGCCATCGACTACACCCAGCCACCGTCGCTGACGTACCAGCAGCTGCTCGACACCGACAGCCACGAGGTCCCCGAGGTGCTGCGGTGGTTCTCGCCGATGCCGCCCAGCGAGGCCGACGTCCCCGTCGAGCGGTACACCAGCGCCGAGTTCCACCAACTCGAGGTCGACAAGATGTGGACCAAGGTCTGGCAGATGGCCTGCCGCGAGGAGGACATTCCCGAGGTCGGCGACCACATCACGTACGACATCGTCGGTCGCTCGATCCTCGTCGTGCGATCGGCCCCCGACGAGATCCAGGCGTTCCACAACGTGTGCCCGCACCGTGGTCGGCGTCTCAAGGAGACGCCGGGCCGCGACACCGAGCTGCGATGCGCGTTCCACGGCTTCGCCTGGGAGCTGAACGGCTGCCTCAAGCAGGTTCCCTGTCAGTGGGACTTCCCTCGGCTCGAACCCGACGAGTGGGCGCTGCCCGAAGTGCGGTCGGCACGTGGGGCGGCTTCGTGTTCATCAACATGGACCCCGACTGCGACACCCTCGAATCGCACCTCGGCGACCTGAGCCGGCACTTCGACCGCTGGCCGCTGGAGGAGCGGTACAAGGAGGCGCACGTCGCCAAGGTGATGGACTGCAACTGGAAGGTGGCCCAGGAGGCCTTCATGGAGGCGTTCCACGTCGTCGCCACGCACCCCCAACTCCTCCCGAGTCTCGGTGACGCCATCTCGCAGTACGACGTGTTCGGCAACTTCAGCCGGGCGATCACCCCGAACGGTGTGCCCAGCCCGCACGTCACCTGGGTGCCGACCGCAGCAGGACATCTTCGATGCGATGAGTGACCGCAACCTCGACGAAGAGCCGAAGCAGATCGTGCCCGACGGCGAGACGGCCCGCCACCTCGGCGCGGAAGCGGCTCGGGAGTCGCTGCGGCCGGCCATCGGCGACCGTGCCGACGAACTCTGTGACGCCGAGCTGACCGAGAGCATCTACTACACGGTGTTCCCGAACTTCCATCCGTGGGGCGCGTACAACCGGATCGTCTACCGCTTCCGGCCCTACGGCAACGACCATCGACGTTCGATCATGGAGTGCATGTTCCTCTCGCCGTTCCCGGGCGACGAACGGCCACCGGCGGCACCGATCCACTGGCTGGACGACGACGACGATTGGACGGTCGCCACCGAGTTGGGCATGCTGGGCCGGGTGTTCAACCAGGACGTGTACAACGTGCCGCAGGTGCAGTTGGGGCTCGAGGCGATGACCAGACCGGGCGTGATGTTCGCCGACTACCAGGAGACCAAGCCGCGCCACTTCCATGCGCTCCTCGACGAGTGGATCGCACGTGACTGACAGCCGTCACGTTCGACGCCACCGACGACGCCGTCGTCCAGTGCCCGTACCCGCACTACCGCGAGATGCGCGATCGCGCGCCCGTTCTCGAACTCGACGGTGCGCCGTTCGGTCGGCCCGGCGAGCGGATCTTCGCCGTGTCACGCCACGCCGACGTCAAGCGGATCCTGCACGACCCGACCACGTTCTCGTCGCGGTTCGGATCGCCGGCGGCGAAGCCGTCGCCCGAGCTGCTGGCTCGGCTGAGATCGGTGATCGCCGACGGCTGGCCGAACGTGCCGACGATGCTGACGGTGGACCCGCCCGCACACACCCGGTACCGCCGCCTCGTCTCGATGGCGTTCACGCCGAAGCGGGTCAATCTGCTGGCACCTGCCATCGAGACCATCTGCGAGGACCTCGTCGAGGGATTCGCACGTGCGCCGCGCGTCGACTTCCTCACCAAGTTCGCCGTGCCCTTGCCGGTGCGGGCGGTCGCGGTGATCCTGGAGGTTCCCGAGACACGCCAGGCCGACTTCAAACGCTGGGCCGACTCGTCGGTCGCGGCGATCGGTCGCACCATCAGCGACGACGAGCGTGTCGCCGCCGAACTCGACATCGTCGAGCAGCAGCAGTACTTCGCGAGCGAACTCGAGGCTCGCCGTGTCGAACCTCGCGACGACTTCCTGACCGACCTCCTCACTGCCGAGTTGACCCCCGACGACGGTGTCGAGGGGGGCCCGCTCGACATGGCCGAGATGCTCTCGATCATCCGCCAGATCCAGGTGGCCGGCAGTGAGACCACCGCCAGCCTGATGGCCGACCTGATGGTGCTCCTCGCCGACCATCCCGACGAATGGGAGCGACTGAAGGCCGACCCCTCGTATGCGACTGCCGTCGTCGAGGAGGGTCTCCGGTGGGCCAGCCCCAACCAGGGCCTCTTCCGGATCGTCACCGCCGACACCGAGATCGCCGGCACCCCGATCCCTGCAGGGTCCACGCTGTGGGTCATGTACGGCTCGGCCGACCATGACGACCGGCTCTTCGACGAGCCGGAGGAGTTCCGCCCGGACCGGGCCGGGCTGAGCAACCACATCGCCTTCGGGCACGGCATCCACTTCTGTCTCGGTGCTGCGCTCGCACGCCTCGAAGCCGTCACCGCGCTGCGGGTCCTGGCTGCGAACATCGACACGATCTCGGTCGTCGATCACGATGCACTCCGCTACGGGAGCAGCTTCATCCTGCGCGGGCTCGAGCACCTCGAACTCGACCTCACGTACCGCTGACCCGAGGAGAAGGCCGCTCGTCGGCCGTAGAATTTCGCGACCTCGAGGTTGCGAGCAGCGTGAACGACAACAGCAGTGTGAACCAGTACAGCGTGATGACGTCGGATGTGTCCGACGAGTTCTTCGCGCCTGTCGACAGCCGGAGGATCTCGACGATCGGTCGCGCGTCGATCATCGGTGTCGTCGGCATCATCATCATGTACCTGGCCATCGGGTCGCTGTTCGCCCTCGAGCAGCCGCCGTTCGTCGGCGCCGACGAGAAGGCGCATCTCGGTTATGCCCATGTCGTGGCCGACGGCTCGCTCCCGACGATCGATCAACAGCTGCCGGTCCCGATCTGGGCCCGCCAGTGGATGAGCGAGACGATCTACACGACGAACTACGCCAACCGAACGATCTGGGTCGCCAACCATCCGCCGCTGTACTACGTGTCGGTCGCTCCGTTGATCTGGTACTCCGAGTTGACGCAGCGCCCTGATGGCGGCCTCCTCCTCATGCGCCTGGCCAACATCGCATGGGGCGCCGTCGGTCTCGTGTTCACCTACGCGATCGCACGCGAGCTCACGAAGTCACCACGGATCGCACTCGTGTCGACCGGTGTCGCAGCGATGGCCACCCAGCTGTACGCGTCGCTGTCGCTCGGGATGAGCGACGGGATGACGTTCGCGGCGGGCGCCGCGGTCACCTGGGCGGGCCTGCGATGTCTGCAGCGTGGATCGACCTCTCGCAACCTCTGGCTGCTCGCGCTGACGACGGCGGTGGCGACCGGCACCCGGGCGGCGACGATGCTCGTGGCGTTCTCGGTGGTGGCCACGGTCGCCGCGTTCGAGTTCGCGAAGCCTGTCACCGAGACGACGGATCGCAGGAGGGCGGCGCTTCGGGTGGGCCTCGTCGGGGTCCTTCCGGCTGTGTTGCTCTTCGGTTGGTTCTATGCCCGCAACATCGTGCTCTACGGCGACATCGGTGCGTCGAGCTACCTGCTCGAGCGATTCGATCGCGAACCGAACGGCAGCGTCGTCGAGACGCTGCTGCGAGACGGCCTCTGGCGGTCGCTGTACACGCGATCGATGAGCCCGTTCACCTACGGCGGCACCCGTCCGACGGGAATGTTGGTGTTTGCCGCGATCGCCCTCGCCGGCCTCGTCGCGGTCGTCGTCACCCGACGAACTGGCGATCGTGACCGGTCGGGCAACCGCTATGTCATCGCAAGGCGCTCGATCCTGCTGCTCGTCGTCGGTGTCGGTGTGATCGTCTGGTACATCGCCGAGCACATCAGCGGCGGCGGTTACCTCCACCCGCGCTACGTGTTCCCGGTGCTCGCCTCGTTGGCGACCCTGTTCGTCGTCGGTTTCGATCGGGTCGCACCGCGCATCCTGCCCGCCGCCGTCCTCGTCGGAATGGCCACCTGGACGCTCCTCCAGCTACCCGTCGGTGTCGATCCGTCACAGAGCAGCCGTCCCCGCGACGAGGGTCGGCTCGCGCCGTGGCCCTGCGGACACTGCCGGGCTCGGACTGGTGGCGATCGTTCACCGCCATGTGGATCGTGGTCGGGTGCGTCGTCGCTGCGGTTGCCGTCGCCGCAGTGGTGTTCGGGCGCGGTCCGCTCGCCGACGCCGAACTCACAGCTGATTCTTCCAGCCGTTCCAGTAGGTGACCTCCTCGGCGGGCCTGCGGCTGGCCGGCTTGAAGTCGTCGCCCGTGTAGAACGCCGTCGGGATGCAGGCCAGTTGCGTCACGGTGTCGGGAATGCCCAAGGCGTCGGCCACCTCGTCGCCGTATCCCAGGTGCAGTGTCGTCCAGACGGTTCCGAGGCCGCGCGAGCGGGCGGCCAGGCAGTAGCTCCACACGGTCGGGATGAGTGAGCCCCACCAGCCCTGCGCTTCACCGTTGCCGTTGTCGCGCGGTGGCGCGCCGAGCGCGCAGGGGATCGCCAGCACCGGGACCTCGTGGAGTACGTCGGCCAGGTGCAGGCTCGAGTCGATGATCGCATTCTTGGCCGACGCGTTGCCGGCCTTCGCGACGGCCTCCTGCTGGGCTGCGATGTACGGAGCGTACGAGCGCCGGTAGGCGTCGGCGACGACGGCCTTGAGGTCGGGGTCGTCGACCATCACCCAGCGCCAACGCTGGTGGTTGCCTCCGGCGGGGCCCTGCGTCGAGATGCGGACGCAGTCGAGGATCAGCTCCCTGGGCACCGGCCGTTCGAGATCGAGACGCTTGCGCACGGCCCGGGTCGTGGTCAGGAGATGGTCGGTTTGTGCGAGATCGAAGTCCATGGTGCGAGAACCTTAATGATCGTTCGGTAATGTCCCGACTCGCACCATCGTCACGAGCGACACGAGCCACATGAGCGACATCACCAATCCAACCCCGACCATCGAACAGCTGCTGGCGATCGAAGCCTGCCGCGAGGCGGCCCGCCGCTACTCGTACGGCGTCGACCGCCTCGACGGTGACGTCATGAAGTCGGCCTACTGGCCCGACGGCACCGACGACCACGGCGTATTCGTGGGCAACGCCTGGGAGTTCTGCGACCGGGTCGTGTCGAGCCACGGCGTGTGGGAGTGGACGATGCACACGATCTTCAACCATCGCGTCGAGATCGAACCCGATGGTGAGCACGCCCGCGGCGAGGCACTGAACATCGCCTACCTGTCGCACGCCGACGAGCGCAAGCTGTCCACCTGGTACGGCCGCTACCTCGACACGTACGAACGACGCGGCGACGAATGGCGCATCATGCACCGCGTCTGCGTCCACCACTTCGACTCCACCGAGCTCGTCCCCGACTCGATGGGGATCGACGCCTCCAAATTCCGTCAGGCCGGATTCGACCGGCCAGCCAACGGCCGACCGATCGGACCCTGATGCCACGTTTCGCGAAGGAGTGCGCCGCACTCGACCCGACCGGATTCGCCCTCGTCGACGGTCACCGGGAGATGACCTGGGCCGAGGTCGACGACGCGCTCGAATCGCTGCGCGAACCTGCTGCTGGCGGCCGATCGAGCCGGCGACCTCGGGCCGGATCATCGGATCGCCGTCTTCGCCGAGAACGCCTCGGAGACCGCTCTCGCGCACCTCGGTGGGCTGCTTGCCGGGGCCTCGTCGGTGCCCGTCAACTTCCACCTCACGGCCGCCGAGGCCGCCTACATCCTCGAGGATTCGAACACCCGGATCGTGTTCGTCGGGCCCGAGACCGCCGAGCGTGGCGTCGAAGCGGCGCGCGCCGCGGGGATCACGGAGGTCATCGGGTGGAGGTGCGCAGGCGTCGACGGTGTCGCCGATTGGGACACCTGGCTCGCCGGCGGCGCCACGGATGATCCTCCCGACGAGGTCGTGCCGCGCCCGAACCTGCTGTACACCTCGGGCACGACCGGGCTACCCAAGGGCACCGAGCTCCCCCCGACGATGTTCGCCGGCGGGACCAACATGGCCGAACACCTGGAACAGCTGGCCCTCGGTGGGTTCTCCGGCTTCGGTACCCACCTCGTGGTCGGGCCGATGTACCACACAGGCCCACTGTCGGGCATGCGCCTGTTGTGCGCCGGTGTCCCCTCGGTCATCCTTCCGAAGTTCGACGCCGAGGCGACGCTCGCGGCGATCGACACCTACCGGACCGAGACCAGCGTGATGGTCCCCACCCACTTCGTACGGCTGCTCGCACTGCCCGACGAGGTCAAGGCCAAGTACGACGTCAGCTCGATGAAGCTGATCGCCCACACGGGAGCCAAGTGCCCGATCGACGTGAAGGCGGCGATGATCGAATGGTTCGGACCGGTCTTCCGTGACGCCTACGGGGCGACCGAGGTCGGCACGGTCTGCACGATCACGAGTGAGGAGTGGCTCGACCACAAGGGGTCGGTCGGCAGGTCGGTGCCGCCGTTCACCGCGGTGATCCTCGACGAGGATCTGAAGGAGTTGCCGGCCAACACCGAAGGCCGGCTGTACTTCCGTGACGCCACCGGTCGGGGCATCGTCTACCCGAACGACGCGGCGAAGACCGCCGCCTCGAATCCGGAGCCCGGCCTGTTCACGCTCGGCGAGATCGGGTACATCGACGACGACGGGTACGTGTTCATCACCGATCGATTCAGCGACATGGTCGTGTCCGGCGGGGTGAACATCTATCCGGCCGAGGCCGAGCAGCTGCTGATCCACCATCCGGCCGTCGCCGACGTGGGCTGCATCGGTGTCCCCCATCCGGAGATGGGCGAGATGCTGGTCGCACTCGTCATCGCCGACCGACGAGAGCTCGCCACCCGATCCGGCCGAGCTGTCCGCGTGGCTCCGGGAACGACTGAGCCACTACAAATGTCCGCGTGAGTACCACGTGGTGCGCGATCTGCAGCGCACGACGATGGGCAAGATCAACAAGCGACGCCTGCGCGACGCATGGCTCGAGGGCGACCTCGACGAGTTGAACCCATCGACGACCGACACCCCCTGAAAGGCACCCCATGACCGACACCCAGGAACGCTCGACGTCGAAGGCGCCCCGGTCGATCCGGACATCTCCGTCGACGACTTCGTCGCACAGGCGCGGGTATGGTTCGACGAGCACGCCGACACGCCGACCCACCAGCGAGGCCGAGCTCGGATGGGGCGAGGGCGAGTTCGACGTGTCGGTGTTCAGCGACATGTCGTTCGAGGACGAACGTGATCACATCCTGCGGATCGCGGAGTGGATCCAGACCAAGGCGACGCGCGGCTACCACGCGGTCGACTGGCCGGTCGAGTACGGCGGACTCGGTCTCAGCCGCGCGCATGCCCGGGCACTGGGACGCGTCGAGCGCGAGTACGAGTCGCCCGGGGGCCACGAGCTGATCGGCGTGACCGTCGGGTTGATCGCATCCACCCTCCGTGTCCTCGGGAGCGACGAACTGAAGACCCGGTTCGTCAAGTCGTTGCTCGCCGCCGAGATCCTCGCGTGCCAGTTGTTCAGCGAGCCCGGCGCGGGCTCCGACCTCGCGGGGTTGGCGTGCCGTGCAGTTCGCGACGGCGACGAGTGGGTCGTCAACGGCCAGAAGGTGTGGAGTTCCGGCGCCCAGTTCAGCCAGTGGGGCGAACTCATCGCCCGCACCGACCCGGACGTCATCAAGCACCAGGGCCTCACGGCGTTCATGCTCCCGCTCGACGCGCCCGGGGTCGAGGTGCGACCGATCAAGCAGATGAGCGGCGGGTCGTCGTTCTGCGAGGTGTTCTTCAACGACGTGCGGATCCCCGACGGCCTCCGCATCGGTGATGTCGGCGACGGATGGAAGGTCGCGACCACGACGCTCAGCTTCGAGCGCGACCACTCCGAGTCGGGTGGGAGCGGCGGCGCCTCGGGCGGTTCGTTCAAGCAGTTGCTGGCGACCGCTCGGATGGCGGGAGTGACCGACGATCCGGTGATGCGCGACAAGCTCACCAAGGTGTACATCCACGGACGGATCGAGTCGTTCACGAACCGCCGCGCCGCGGACCTTGCCCGCTCGGGCACGCCGGGCCCGGAGGGATCGCTCGGCAAGCTGCTGTGGACCGAGGGCATGACCGAGGTGAGCTCGGTGATCGGTGACATCCTCGGTGCCCGGTTGCTCGCCGACACGGGGGAGTGGGGCACCTACGCCTGGAACGAGCATCTGCTGGGAGCGCCCGGGGTATCGCATCGCCGGCGGCTCCGACGAGGTGCAGCGCAACATCCTCGGCGAACGTGTCCTCGGCCTGCCCCGCGAACCGCGCGCCGACACCGGCCCGTGGAGCTCGATCCCCCGCTGACCGAACGACCTGGCGGCCGCCTACGGGTTGTCGGTTGCCGGTGAGGCCGGGCCACATCAACTGGGTGAGGTGGTCGGCGACCTCGTCACGATCGGCGTAGCCGTCGCGGAGCCACATCGTCGCGGCGACCTGGATCGCGCCGACCGTCGCATAGGCCCACGTGCGCGCCGGGCGTGGATCGAGCCCGGCGGCGGTTCGCAGCGCGCTGAACTGCTCGATCATCCTGCTGGAGGATCGATCGACCAGGAGGCGGACCGATTCGGTTCCCGGACCTCCGGCCGTGACGAACAGGAACAGGTTCCGGTCCTCGTCGATGACCTCGAGCGTGGCGCGGATCGACGCGGCGAAGGTCGCGCGTCCGCCGGTGCCGCTCGCGGTGGATCGTTCGACCGCCTCGTTGAGCCGATCGACGAACATCGTCGCGAGCGCCGCCACGAGCGCGTCCTTGTCACCGATGTTGCGGTACACGATGGGCTTGCTCACGCCTGCCGCCGCGGCGATGTCGTCCATCGTCACGTCGGGTCCGTCGGCGCGGATCACCCGCAGTGCGGCGGCGAGCAGTTGTTCGCGGTCGGTCACCGCTTCGCCGGCACGGGGCCGACCGGGCCCGCGCCGGGGCGGGAGGGCGGCAGCCGTGCTGGACGTCATGACATGAACGTAGCAAGCCGAAGTTGGGTCAGTCGCGCTGTCGAAGACTTTTCGTACTCCGGGTAAATTCGAGCGGGATCGACGTGTTACGTTCGTCACATGAGCATCGACGAGACCGTTCGCACCGATCTTCGCACCCCTCTTCCGTGGCATCTGCGGGGCAACTGGGCGCCGGTGCTCGACGAGCGCACCGACTTCGACCTGCGCGTCGACGGCATCATCCCGCCCGAGCTGCAGGGCACCTACGTCCGCACCGGACCGAACCCGGTCTCGGGCAAGTCCGACCACTGGTTCTTCGGCGACGGCATGGTGCACGGCGTGCGGATCGCCGGCGGCAAGGCCGAGTGGTACCGCAACCGGTTCGTCCAGACCCCGAACGTGACCGACCCGTCCGGCGACATGATGGCCGACATGGGCGACCTCACCCGCGGCACCGCCAACACCCACATCATGCCGCACAACAACAAGTTGCTGTGTCTCGAAGAGGGCCACTGGCCGTGGGCCGTCGACGGTGAACTCAACACGCTCGGCTACGAGAACTTCGGCGGCGCACTCACCACCTCGATGACGGCACATCCCAAGGTGTGCCCGGTCACGGGCGAACTCATCGCGTTCAGCTACATGAGCCCGGAGCCGCCGTACCTGCACTACATCCGCATCAGCGCTGACGGCGTGCTCCAGCAGCTCGAAGGCATCGACATCCCCAACATGGTGATGATGCACGACTTCAACGTCACCCGGAACTACGTCGTGTTCATGGACCTGCCGGTGTGCTTCAACCTGGGCGCTCTCGACACGGGCATGCCGTTCCAGTTCAACCGTGACGCCGGCGCCCGCCTCGGCGTGATGCCACGCAACGGCACCAACGCCGACGTCCGCTGGTTCGAGATCGACCCGTGCTACGTGTTCCATCCCGTGAACGCCCACGAGGTCGGCAACACGCTCGTGCTGCACGTGTCGCGCCAGCCGGAAGCCTTCGGATCGAGCAACGACGACTACGCCGAGGTCGGTCGACTCTGGCGCTGGACGATCGACCTCGACGCCGGCACCGTCACCGAGGAGCAGATCGACGATCGCCCCGGCGACTTCGGCCGGGTCAACGATCGCCTCGTCGGGCTCGACGCGCAGTACGGCTACCTGATGTCGCTCGACGGCGAGGGCAACAGCGAGGAGCCGGTCTACGGCTCGTCGCTGTGGAAGTACGACCTGCGGACGGGAGCCTGCACCGAGCATCATCTCGGTGACGGCGTTCGCGGAGCCGAGCCGGTGTTCGCTCCGGCCGGCGAGGATTCCGGCGAGGACGAGGGCTGGGTCATCAGCCTGAAGCACGACACGAGGACCGACGAGTCATGTCTCGTGATCATCGACGCCCAGAATTTCTCGGCGCCGCCCGTTGCGACTATCCATCTGCCCCGTCGCGTGCCCTATGGTGCGCACGGGAGCTGGGTGCCTGACGGCAAATTGAACTGAACACTCAGTCGAACACAAACCGGGGAACAACCAATGAGGGGGAACACTGTGAATCGGAAGCATCACGCACGCGCACTCGCGGGCCTGACAGTCATCGCACTCGTGGCGGCATCGTGTGGAAGCGACTCGGACACCACGTCCGACAGCGCGGCACCGGCCGACACCGAGGCAGCGGTCGAGGAGACCACCGCCCCGGCGGACACCGACCCGGCGGACACCGCACCGGAAGGCACCGAGCCGACCGACACGGAGGCTCCAGCCGGCGGGGAGGGATTCGGTGCCCTGCCGCCACCCGACGGTGAGCCGATCGTCGTCGGCATGGTCAACACGGTCGGAGTCCCCGGGCTCGACTTCCCCGAGATCGCGACGGCGACGCAGGCGACGGTGGACTACCTGAATGAACACGGTGGTCTCGGTGGCCGACCGATCGAACTGGAGATCTGCGAGGGGGGCGGCACGCCCGAGACCTCGCAGGCGTGTGCCCAGGAGTTGGCCGGCAAGGGGGTCGAACTGATCTACCTCGGTCTCGATCTCTTCGCAGGCTTCGACACCTTCACTGCTGCGAGCATCCCGGTGATCGGCGTGCTGCCGATCCTTCCCGGCTGACTACGCCGCGAATGCCCTGTACATGACCGGTGGCAATGCGACCACGACGGCGGCGATGGCCAAGTTCGCCGTCGACGAATTCGACGCGAAGACCGCCGGCATCATCAGCGCCGACAATGTCGGTGCCAACGGCACCGAAGCAGCCCTCAAGGCGGCATCTCGACCAGGTCGGTATCACGTACACCTCGGTGAAGGGCGGCGACAACGAGACCGACGCCGGGTACCAGGGTCTGATGAGCCAGGCCACGGCCGACGATCCCGACGTGCTGTTCTCGCTGTACGCAGACGCCGGCTGTATCGGCACGATGCGGGGACGAGCCTCCCTCGGGATCGAGACAGCCCGTGATCACGACGACATCTGCGCGGCAGACGAGGTGCTCAGCCAGGTCGGCGACGACGCTCTTGGTTGGTACTTCATCGGGGGCCAGACCGAGGAGACTGGCACGCCGGAGCGTGCTGACCTCGATGCGATCGTGGAGCTGGCCGGCGCCACCGAGGCCGCAGAGCTCGGGCTCGGGCGTCCTGTGGCTCCAGCAGATGCTGGCACTGGCACAGATCGCCAACACGATGACCGAGGGAGGCGAGGACGTCACCGGCGCCTCGATCTACGAACGCCTCGGCACGTCGGATGACTTGGTCAACGTGGCCGGACGGCAACCCGTTGGCCTGTGGCGCGGCGGCGAGCATCCCGAACGTCTGCAACTTCAGCTTCCCGGTCGGCGACGTACGTCGGCGAGGGCACCGTCGAGACCGTCCCGGGCTACGAGGCACTCGACACCCTCGATTTGCTGTGACGTCGTCCACACGACGCCTCGATGACTGACTACCTGTTCTTCATCCTCCTCGGAACCGGGGCCGCCGCCATCATCGCGGCGTTCGGCCTCGGTCTCGTGGTGACCTATCAGGGGTCCGGTCTGGTGAACTTCGGCTACGGGGCGATGGCCACCTGGTCGGCCTACGTCTACGCCGACCTGCGCCAGGGGTCCTATCCGTTCCCCGTTCCGGGCCTCCCGGACCGGTATCACTTCGGAGACGATGTCGGGATCTGGTGGGCCTTCGGGCTGGCGTTGCTGACGGCGGCTCTCATGGGATTGCTCGTGTACCACACTGGTGTTCCGGCCGCTGTACCGGGCGCCGGCGCTGGCCAAGGTCGTCGCCAGCATCGGGCTCGTCATCGTCTTCACATCGTTGATCGAACGACGATTCGAGGACAACTCCGATCTGCGGGTCGACGCGATCCTCCCGCGGGAGCCGGTCACGATCATGGACGGCGTGACGGTGCCGCGCGACGGGCTCTGGCTGGTGTTCATCGTGTTGCTGATGACGGCTGGGGTCTGGGCGGCGTCGCGGTACACGAGGCTCGGCCTCGCCACGAAAGCGGCGGCCGGGAACGAGAAGGGTGCGATCCTGCTCGGCTATTCGCCCGCAGCGATTGGCGCAGTCGAGCTTCGTGTTGGCGTCGCTCATCGGGGCGGTCGTCGTGATCCTGGCGTCGCCGATGATCCAGCTGTCGTCGGGCGTGTTCACGTTCGGGTACCTCATCCCAGCCCTCGGAGCGGCGCTCATCGGCGCCTTCACGAAGGTGTGGCCGACGGTGCTCACGGGTCTCGCAATCGGCCTCGTGCAGTCGAGCTTCACCAAGATGCAGACCGACTTCAGCTGGTTCCCGCAGTACGGGGCCCGTGAGGGGCTGCCGTTCATCGTGATCATCGTGGCGATGGTGTTCCTCGGCGAGCGACTTCCGGATCGGGGATCGGTCGCGCAGTTCAAGATGCCGGCGATTCCCCCTGCCAAGGTCACACCACTGGCCGTGCTGATCCCCGTGGTGGCGGCCGTCGTCGGCCTCCTCGTGCTGGGCCCGCTCTGGCGCGGTGCGATCATGACCACGACGGTCTTCACGGTCCTCGCCTTGTCGCTGGTACTGCTCTCAGGTTTCGGTGGTCAACCGTCGCTCGCACAGATGGCCTTCGCGGGCGTCGCCGGCTTCTCGCTGTCCAAGTTGGCGATGCAATGGGACATCCCCTTCCCGCTCGCACCGATTCTCGCGTCGCTGGTGGCGATGGTCTTCGGCGTCATCGTCGGCATCCCGGCACTCCGCGTCCGCGGGACGAATCTCGCGATCATCACGCTCGCGGGAGCCGTGGCGATCAGCGAGTTCATCTTCAAGGACCCCAGGTTCGTCGGTGACGCGTCGACGGGTGGCGCCAAGGTTCCCAATCCGAAGCTGGGGGACTGGGACCTCGGCCTGATTCTCGGCGAACGACTCCTCACGGCCGGTCTTCGGCATCTTGCTCGTCGCCGTCGCGCTTGCGTTGGCGATCGCCGTGGCCAACATCCGCAAGAGCGCGTCGGGCCGTCGGATGTTGGCCACCCGATCGAACGAGCGAGCCGCCAACGCCAGTGGGGTCAACATCGCCAGGGTGAAGCTGGAGGTGTTCGCCGCGTCGGCGTTCATCGCGGGCGTCGGCGGCTGCATGATCGCCTACCGATTCGGGAGCGTGTCGGATGCGTCGTTCGGGGCGGTGGCGTCGCTCACCGCCTTGGCCGTTGCCTATCTCGGCGGGATCACCTGCGTGAGCGGCGCGGTCACGTCGGGCATCACCGCCGCCGCGGGGGTGTCGTTCTACCTCCTCAGTACCGTCACGGGGGCCTTCGGCCATTGGGAAGTGTTCATCGGTGGCCTGTTCCTGATCCTCACTGCGATCCTCAACCCGGAGGGCATCGCCGGTGGCATCCGGGCCCAGGTGGCGGCCCGACGCGTCGCTACCGCTGCTCGACGTACGGAGCCAGTACCTGTTCCAGCCTGAGTTCGGGCGGGATGCGCTCGGCGCCGATGACCCGGTCGATCTCCTCGTGGAGGTGCCAGATCCGACGTTCCTGGTAGTTGATGGGGATGCCGGTGAGCGCCGGTGATTCCATCGACGCCTGGATCGGGGCCATGTTCATCTCGTCCTCGGCCATGATCTGGTTGTAGACCTGTCGACGCTCGGGCCCACGGTTCGGGAAGGTCTGTCGGGGTCGAACCGATCGGTGCCCTCGAGCGGTGGGGCGTAGTAGATCCAGTCGAGCCGGGTGGTGTGCCGATCGATCGGCCAGAACAGGTTGATCGGGAATCCGATCGCGCCGAGCGGGATGATCGCGTTCGGGAACAGGCTCACGGCGGTGCTCGTACAGTCGACCATCGCCGGGACGTTGTCGATCCTGCGGAACGGACCCTGGTCGAGTTGCTTCCAGTCGTCCCAGTCGGCCATGCCGACGCGCTCGATGGTTCTGCCGGGAGAACGGCGTGATCATGCGGCTGTGGCCGTTGGGGTAGAGACCCATCGCTGCGCCGCGGTTGTCGAGCACGCTGACGCCGTCGTGGGAGTGGATGTGGCGGAAGTGGTACACCTCGAGGAACGCCTCGGCGGTCACCTTCCAGTTGCACGGAATGATCCGTGATTCCCGATACACCTCCCGCAGTGTCTCGCCCTGGAAGGGCTCGAACATCTCCGCCGCTGGTCCGATCCATTCGCGCAGTGGTTGCGCCTGGAGATTGCGGTTGACGAAGACGAAGCCGGCGAACGTGTCGCAGCTCGCACGTGGGAGGCAACGCTGTTCCCAGTCGAGGTCGACGAAGTCGCGTTCGTCGGGGACGCTCACGAGCGTCGCCGCCGTCGACCTCGTAGGTCCACGAGTGGTACTGGCAGCGCAGCCGCCGAGCCGACCCGTGGGTCTCGCGGACCACCGGGGCGCCGCGGTGCTGGCAGGTGTTGTAGAAGCAGCGGATCTCCGCCGTCGGTGCCGCGGACGATCAGCAGTGGAACGCCGAGGTCGGAGAACGTGAAGTAGTCGCCGGGGTTCGCGACGTCTTCGACCCGCCCGGCGATGACCCACGTGTCGGTCCAGAGGTGATCCTGTTCGAGCTCCCAGAAATCGTCGCTCGTGTGGCGGCCCGTGGGGATGTCGTGGAAGGCGGGGAAGCCCTCGGGTGGGGCGGTCCGAGCGAACTCGTAGCGCATGTCCGCCTTGATCCGCTCGATGAGTCGTTCATCCATGTCGCGTGCCTCAGACCTTCGTCGCGGTGGCGCCGGCGGGGGAGTTCGCGAACATCGCTTCGGAGTCGAACCCGATACGGCCGTCGGGCTCGATGCGGATCACGACGCGACCGGGGCTGTCGAGATGGGCGGCGAATGCTGCCTGCGCAGTTTCGTTGCCGGGTCGGACCTTTGCGGCGAGCACCGGATAGAACCACGCAAGGGTCGCGGGGTCGTCGAGCACTTCGGCGTTGCCCTTGTAGGTGACCGCCTGGCTGATCCCGATGTCGGTGCCGCGGCTCGTGACGGCGACGGCGACCCGCGGGCGTGCCTCGATGGCCGGGACGCGCTTGCGACGGCGCGTGCAGGTCAGCCAGAACGCCCCGTCGTGGAACACGAAGTTCATGATCACGCCGACGGGATCACCGTCCTTGGTCGTCCACATGAACGTGCACTCGGTCTGCTTGTCGAGCAGCGTCTGTTCACGGTCGCCCGACAGCGTGAACATCGACACGTCCTCGTAGCTGTCGGTGTAGTCGCTCGTCGCTGACGGCTCTCGGACTGGTCCACCGGACTAAGTTTCGTCGCTGGGGTACAACTGCAACGAAGGGGAACAACCATGGCCGGATCACCGACCGAGATGGAGACGTGGATCACCGACACGGAGATCAGCACGCGCTTTCCGTACTACACGCGGGCCAACGCCGGACGAGGTCGGTCCGGAGCCGTTCAGCCCACTCGGATGGAGCCTGGCCTGGATGAAGGGCTGCATCCCCGGCGTCGCCGAGGGATTCGTCCGCTTCGGTGTGGTGCGCCGTGACGAGTTCGCCGTCGACCCACCGGAGGTGTTCGGCAACTGGGGCGGCTACTTCTACAACCAACTGTCGTTGCCACGGATCATGGGTGTCCGCATGCCGGGCGCCAGTCCCGAAGCGATCGACATGGCCTACTTCGGCGACCATCCGGGTGTCCCGAAGTACATCCCGAATCCCGACGACGAAGACGAGGCGCAGAGCGCTCAAGCTCGCCGAGACGATGGGCTGGGCGATGAGCACGACGAGCTACCCGGCCCAGGAGCAGGTCGTCGGTGACCGCGATGGAGTACGTCACGAACCGTCCCGACCTCGCCGTCGCTGTCGAACGAGGCACTCGTCGCCCGGGCGCGCGAGCTGGCCGGCCCGGCGCTCGAAGCGGCCTGGACCGAGTACTGCCAGTCGGCGCTCGGCCGCGTCGCTCGGCCCGGGCGCCGTGCAGGCGATCTGCGCGGCGATCGGTCGGTGAGGGCGATGCCGTGAAGCTGCTGACCGCGGTCGGCAGCATCGAGTCGGCCGACGCCCCGATCGCAGATGTGGGAGATGTCGCGAACGGTCCGGAACTCGCCCGGCGCTCACCGCGGCGTTCGACGCCGGCGTCGACGGGCTCCTCGAGCGCATCGTCCGAGCTCGACGATCCCGCCGCGAGCGACCTTCCTGACGCCCAGTGGGACGACCTCATCGCCACGCCACGGCCACCGGGGCCCGAACGAGTGGGACCTGCGGGCACACTCGTGGACCACGCGGCCGTCGATGCCGCTCGGGATGCTCGAGCGCATGCGGTTCCAGGACGACAGCAAGTCGCCCGTCGAAGCGCAGGCGCGTGGAGCAGCCGAGCGCGAAGCGCTCACCGCCGAGCTGCTCGGGCTGCTCGAAGGTGACGCCGAGGCCCACGGCACGCTCGCGGCGGGGATCACGTCGGCCGCGTTCTTCTCGAGCATGCGCGAGATGGGCAAGAACGCGTGCATCCGGCTGATCCACGAGGCCAAGCTCGCCCTGATGGAACTCGGCCGACGGATGGTCGCCGACGGCGTGATCGACGATCCCCAGCAGATCTTCATGCTGCTCGACGACGAACTCGACGGCTTCCTCGCCGACCCGGCGTCGATGTCGGCGACCATCCGCGATCGCGACGTGGCGTTCCACTATCTGCAGACGGTGGAGCCGCCCTACATCGTCAAGCTCGAAGACGGTGTGCCGCCGATCTCCACGCTGGCCCGTTCGGGGTGGGCACGGTGCGGCTGCTGGCGTCGGTGGGCGACGTGCTCCAGGGTGCCATGGGCTCGCCCGGGCGTGGTCACCGGCATCGCCCGGATCGTGCTCGACCCGTCGGATGCGGGCGCGATCGGACCCGGCGACATCATGGTGGCGCCGACCACCGACCCGTCGTGGGTGCCGCTGTTCCTGTCGGCCGAGGGCGTCGTCGTGAACGTCGGCGCCGTCGCCAGTCATGCCGCGATCATGTGCCGTGAGTTGGGTCTGCCGTGTGCGGTGTCGGTGATCGACGCCACCGAGCGCATCCCCGACGGCGCCGTCATCGAGATCGACGGCTCGACCGGCACGGTCACGATCATCTCCGTTCCATCGACGCAGTCTGGCGGCTGACGGGAAGATGGATCCCGACGAGATCGAGCGCCTGCTCGCACAACCACTGGATGCGGTGCTGAGTGTCGTCCTGCCGTCCGGCAGGGCGATGGGCACGCCGATCTGGTTCCTGTGGGTGAACGGGGTCGCCCGGTTCCAGAGCCCGACCACCTCGGCGAAGACGCGGGCTCTGCGTGCCACGGGGCGCGCCAGCCTCTGCGTCCACGAGCAACCCCTTCCGGTCGCCCGGTACGTCACCCTCGAGGGCCCGGTGCGTGAGGTCGAGTTCGATCTCGATGCTGACATCGGTGCCGCCGCCCACCACTACCTCGGTGAGCGGGCGGCGGACTTCCTGGTCAAGATCGATCAGGCGCTGACGGCCGGGCGAACCTGGGCGAGTTTCGAGCTGACACCAACGTTCCTGAGCGGACGCAGCCAACTACTGTGACCATCCGGTCGTACACGAACATGGGGGAATCATGCTGAGCGAGAACTGGGCGACGTTGTGGGAGGCGTTCGCCGACGCCCAACCCGAGCAGGTGGCAGTCGTCGTGGGTGAGCAGACCCTCACCTGGAGCCAGCTCGACGACCGGGCCGCGAGGCTTGCCTCGGTGTTGGGTTCGCGCGGCGTCGGCGAGGGGACGCGGGTCGCCCAGCTCATGTTCAACTGTCCGGAGTACCTGGAGTCCACGTACGCCGCGTTCAAGCTGCGCGCCACCCCGGTGAACGTGAACTACCGCTACAAGGCACCGGAGATCGCGTACATCTGCGACAACGCCGGCGCCGACGTCCTCGTCTTCCACGGCTCGCTCGGCGAGCGGGTCGCGGAGGCGGTCGCGTCGATGCCGACGGTCCGCACGCTGCTCCAGGTCGACGACGGCTCGCCGCTCGTGAGCGGGGCGCAGTGGTACCACGAGCTGGTGGACGCGGCAGGGCCCGCGGCACGCATCTCGCGCTCGGGCGAGGACGCGCTGATGCTGTACACCGGCGGGACCACCGGAAACCCGAAAGGGGTCGTGTGGCGTCATGTCGATCTGTTCGGTGCACTCGCGTTCACTGCCTATGCATCGGCGGGTATCGAGGTACCGACCACCCCGGCCGACGTCGGGCGGATAGCGGCCGAATTGCAGGCCGAGGGCCGCAGCCCGGTCATGCTCTGCGCGCCGCCGCTCATGCACGGCACCGCGTTGTTCCTCGCGATCGGAGCGTTCGTGATGGGTGGGTCGGTCGTACTGCTCGGCGGCCGTTCGTTCGACGCCGAGGAACTGTGGGAGCTGGTTCGAGCGCCATCGGGTCACCCAGATCTCGCTCGTCGGTGACGCCTTCGCCCGACCGATCAACGATGCCCTCGATGCAGCCGAACGCGACGGCACGCTGCCCGATCTCTCGTCCGTCACGCGGATCGTGTCGACGGGGGCGACGCTGTCGGCCGAACAGAAGCGCGCCTTCCAGCGACGACTGCCCAATGCCGTCATCCTCGACATGATCGGTGCGTCCGAGGGCGGGCCGTACGCGATGTCGATGACGATGCCCGGCCAGGAGCCGCCCGAGACGGCGATCTTCACCGCGCCGCCGAACGTCGTCACGATCGACCCGCTCACCGGTCGGGTGCTTCCTCGTGGGAGTGTCGAACCGGGCATGCTGGCCGCCGCCGGGCCCATGCCGACCGGCTACTGGAACGACGAGGAGAAGACGGCACAGACCTTTCGGGTCGTCGACGGCGTGAGGTACACGGTGCCCGGGGACTTCGCGACGATCGCCGAGGACGGCACGGTGACCCTGCTCGGGCGGGGCTCGGTGTGCATCAACTCGGGCGGTGAGAAGATCTATCCCGAAGAGGTCGAGGTCGCCGCCCGCAAGCATCCGGCGGTGATCGACGCAAACGTCGTGGGCGTGCCGCACGAACGGTTCGGCGAGACGGTCGTGCTCGTGTGTTCGGTGTCGGAGCCGACGTCGGCCGACGACATCATCTCGACCATCAAGGAGTCGATCGCCGACTACAAGGCGCCACGACGAGTCGTGTTCGTCGACGAGGTCTACCGCGCCCCGAACGGCAAGGCCGACTACCGGTGGGCGCAGCGAGCAGGCAGCGATCAGCTGAGCGCCGCGCCCCACCACTGCTCGAAGAACGACAGTGCGGCGCGGTTGACGAGTTCGACGATCAGTCCGCTCGGCGGCTGGAGATAGGTGAACATGCCGTATCCGGCATCGGCGGCGGGGTCGTTCTGGGCACCGACGAGCGTCCAACCGGCAGCGATGAGTTGGTCCGTCTCGCCGTCGACGTCGTCGACCCAGACCCCCATGTGATGCGCTCCGGCGCGGTCGTTGCCGTCCCAGAACGATCCTGCGGTCCCCTGGAGCAGCTCGATGTGCTGGGGTCCCTCCGCCGAGTAGGTGTAGCGCAGGTGGATCTCCTGCAGACCCTCGGTCGGGGTCCACAACGACTGCGTCGGATTCTCGCGGGTCTCGGACCACGTGACGCCCAGGGAGCTTCCGAGTTCGTCCATCGCGAGTTCGAGGTCGGGCACTCGGACACCGACGTGGAAGACGTCCTGGTAGTCGATCATCGTTGCTCCTGCATCGAGTGGTTCATGCGTCGAGCGCATCCGGCCGGCCGAGGAGGTCGACGATCGAGCGGCAGAACGATGCCGCCGGCGCGCCGTCGAATGCCCGGTGGTCCCAGGTCAGGCTGAGGGTGAGCCGCTTCCTCGCCGCGACCCGACCGTCGGCGTCGAGGACGACGTCGTCGCGGAGCCGCCCGACCCCGAGGATCGCGGTGTTCGGCGGGTTGATCACCGGTGTGAACCCGTCGACGCCGAACATGCCGAGGGTGCTCACCGAGAACGTGCCGCCCTCGAGGTCGGTGAGCCCCAACGATCCGGCGCGTGCGGCCTCGGCGAGGCGGGTCGACTCGGCGCTGAGCGTCGCCAGATCGAGCGTCGCGGTGTCGCGGATGACGGGAACGATCAGGCCGTTGTCGAGCGCCACGGCCATGCCGACGTGCACGTGGGGGAGGAGCGCCACTCCGTCTTCGGTGATCTGGCTGTTCACGAGCGGGTGCTCGCGCAGTGCTCGGGCGGTGGCCGCGATGATGTAGTCGGTGTAGCTGGGAGCTGCACCGGTCGCCTTGCGCTGTTCCCGGTCGGCGACCACCGCGTCGAGATCGGCGTCCATGAACAGCGTCAGCTGTGCCATCTGGGCGAGCGACTCGTGCATCCGGCGGGCGATGGTGCCGCGCACGCCGGTCATCCGTACCACGGACGTCGGCTCCTGCATCGCGGGGAGCAGTGCCGTGGCCGGGGCGCCGGCCTGGGCGGCGGGCGGAGGTGTGGGCTCGGTCGGCCGGCTGAGCAGCCCGCGGACGTGGAGCGCCACGGCGTCCCTGGTCACCCGCTGTTCGAACTGATCGGGTGCGACCTGGGCCAGGTCGATGCCCAACAGGTCGGCCAACTGACGCGCGGCAGCAGTTGCCGGAACGCCGACGCCCGCGGCCATGAGTGGCACGGACCGCGTCACGATCGCAGCAGCAGGCGGCGGCGGTGACGCCGTCGAGATCCTCCGACACGATGCGCCCGCCCGGCCCGGTGCCGCGGATCGTACGCAGGTCGAGGTTGCGTTCGGCGGCGAGCCGTTTCGCCATCGGTGACGCGATGATGCGTCCCGTCGTGGGAGCCGCCGTTGCCGTCACCGGCGTCGCGGCAGACGCCGCCGTCGGGACGACCGCGGCAGCGACGGCCGCGGCCGGACCGGCGGCAGGAGCCTCCTCGCCCTCGGCGAGAAACCAGCCGATCCGCTCACCGCAGGCAAACCTCTCGCCGACCTGGCCGATTCGGTGGAGCCGCCCTGATCCGGCTGCTTCCACATCGGTCTCGGTCTTGTCGGTTTCGATGCGCAGTACCGCAGTACCTGCGGTCACTTCGTCGCCGTCGTCGGCGAACCATTCGGTGATGGTTCCCTCCTCCATCGTGAGCCCGAGCTTGGGCATGATGAACTCAGTCGCCATGGATGTCCTTTCGTCGTGGAGTGCCGTTGTTCGAGAACGACGTCGAAGCGTCGATCGTCGGCGGCCATCGAGAGGGTGGTGTCGACGTCGAGGAGTCGAGGTCCTGACATCTCGATCGACACGGTGATCGTGGAGTCTGCTGCCACCGGGGTCGTCCGTTCGCCGTCGAAGGCGAGGATGCCGCCACCCGGCAGATCGATCGACATCGACGGATCGAGCGGCTCGACCGTCTCGACGTCGAGGGTGGTGAACGTGCCGGGAGCCAGCGGGACCCGCACCTGACGTCCACCGGAGCCGAGCCGGATGAACACCCCGCCGGGTTCGTTGCGATCGACCGGGTGAACCCTCCCGGCGATGCTGGCCAGGCCGGTACTCGCCGGATTGGCGATGCAGGCGACGACCCATCGGATCGATGCAGGATCATTGACTGCCCTGGCGCCGACGAACGCAGTGTCGATGAGTGCGGCCTCGACGAGGGCGTGTTCGTGCACGACCGAAGCGGCCGCGGGGCTGTCGATGCGCAGCGCGACCCGCTTGGCCCGACGGCTGACCGCGTCGACGGGTACCGCGCCGGTCGCCACCAGCGCAGCGGCCACGCCGGCAGTCGTGCCGTCGACCGACGACGGGAACACGTTGTTCGTGCCCGTCGAGATCGCGATGAGGGGGACGTCGGGCCAGCCGGTGGCGACGTCGCGGCAGGTACCGTCACCACCCAGGGCGATGACCGCGCCGACCTGTTCCTTGCACATCGTTCGGGCCGCCGCCACGGTGTCGAGGTGCGAGCCGCTGAGGGGGTTGTCCAAGAACTCGATCACACCGTCGAGTCCCTCGACGGCCCGTTCGGCCAGGTGGTGGGTGTCGCTGCTGAACACGATCCGTTCGGCGCCCATCTCGAGGGCACCGGCGGCCGCGCGCCGCATGATCCCGATCTTCACCGCGTCCGAGGTCTGACCGGACGCGGAGGTCAGCCGCCGGATGTCCTTGCCCGCGTTGGGGTTGACGATGATGCCGACCGAGCACAGCCCGGCCGATGACACCGCCGCCGACGACACGTGGTCAGGCCCCGGGTCGGGCAACGATGGCGCGGATCCCCGCTTCGATGTCGTTCGTCGACGGCAGGTAGATCGACTCGAGCGTCGGCGTGAACGGCACGGGTGAGAACGGAGCGGCGATGCGCGCGACCGGCGCGTCGAGGTGGTCGAACGCCTCTTCCTGGATCTGGGCCGCGACCTCGGCGCCGAGACCACCGAAACGGACCGCCTCGTGGACCACGATCACCCGGTTGGTCTTGCGGACCGACTCGACGATCGTCGCCGTGTCGAGCGGCTGCAACGTGCGGGGGTCGATCACCTCGACGTCGATACCGTCGGCGGCGAGCCTCTCGGCCGCATCGAGCGCTTCGTTCGCCATGCGTCCCCAGGCCACCACGGTGACGTCACTGCCCACGCGGGCGACGTTCGCCTGGCCGAGCGGAATCACGTACGCCTCCTCGGGTACCTCGGCCGACATGCCGAGCAGACGCTTGTGCTTGATCATGAGCGTCGGGTTGTTCTCGCGGATGCAGGCGGTCATCAGCCCCTTCATGTCGTACGGGTTCGACGGGTGCACGACCTTGAGACCGGGGATGTGGCAGAAGAGCGCCTCGAGCGACTGGCTGTGCTGCGCAGCCGCGGAGAGCCCGGCGCCACCACCGGTGGTGATCGTGAGGGGGATCGTGGCCGCCCCGCCGAACATGTACTTCAGCTTGGCGGCCTGGTTGACGATCTGGTCGAACGCCACGCACAGGAAGTCCATGAACATGATGTCGACGATCGGCCGCAGCCCGGTGACCGCCGCGCCGACCCCGAGGCCGATGATCGCCTGCTCGCTGATGGGGGTGTCGACGACTCGTCGTTCGCCGAACTCGGCTTGGAGTCCGGCGTAGGTCTGGAACACGCCGCCGAAGGCGCCGATGTCCTCACCGGCGCAGAAGACGTCGTCGTTGGCCGCCATCTCCTGGCGGACCGCCTCGTTGAAGGCTTGGCCGTAGGTGAGCTTGCGGGTCATGCCGATACCGCCGTCGGGGCGTCTTGAAGGGTGTACACGTCCACCAGCAACTGCTCGGGTGTCGGTACCGGGCTGTTCTCGGCGAACTCGATCGCGGTGTCGATGTCGGCTCGCAGTTCGGCCCACACGCCATCGATGTCGTCGCGGGTCGCGGTGCCCATCTCGATGAGTCGTGCTTCGAACGTGAAGATCGGATCACGCGCTCGCCAGGCTTCGACCTCGTCGTCGGTGCGGTACTTGAGCCCCAGGTTCTGGATGCCGTGATGGTTGTAGTAGCGGTACGTCTTGGCCTCGATCAGCGATGGCCCGTCACCGCGGCGGGCGCGGTTGACGGCTTCGGTGGCCGCTTCGTGGACGGCCACGACGTCCATGCCGTCGACGATCACGCCGGGCATGCCGTAACCGGCGGCACGGTCGACGATGTCGGTGATCGCCATCGTCTTGTCACGAGCGGTGAACTCGCCGTATTCGTTGTTCTCGCAGACGAAGACCACCGGGAGTTTGAGCGCGCAGGCCATGTTGGCGGCTTCGTGAAATGCGCCGATGTTGGTGGAACCATCGCCGAAGAACGGGACCGCCACGTTTCCGTTGCCCTTGTACTTGTTGGCGAAACCGGCCCCGACAGCGATCGGTGTGCCGGCTCCGACGATGCCGTTGGCGCCGAGCATGCCGACGTCGAGGTTCGAGATGTGCATCGAACCGCCCTTGCCCTTGCAGTACCCGGTCGACTTGCCCATGAGTTCGGCCATCATCTCGTTGAACTGGCCGCCCTTGGCGACGAGATGGCCGTGCCCACGGTGCGTCGAGGTGATCTGGTCGTCGTCGGTCGAGCGCGGTGCACACGCCTGCGGCGACTGCCTCCTGGCCGACGTAGAGGTGGAGGAAGCCCGGGAGCTTCGCCGCTTCGGCGAGCCTCCCTGCCGCTTCCTCGAACAGTCGGATGCGCACCATCCGTCGGTGCATGTCCATCTGCAACTCGGTCGAGAGTTCCATCAGCGGCTCAGGATCGTGACGCCGCTGATACCGGGCGCGCCGTAGACGTGGGTGTAGGCGACCTTGGGGTCGTTCGGCACCTGCCGTTCGCCGGCGTCGCCGCGCAACTGCAGGACGTTCTCGTAGACCTGGCGCAGGCCCGACGCGCCGATCGGTTCGCCGTTGGCCAGGCAGCCGCCGTCGGTGTTGACGGGCAGGCGACCGTTGATCTCGGTCTCGCCGTTGGCCAGCATCTGCTCCTGCTCGCCGTGCTCGCAGAATCCGTTCTCGGCCATGTGCATGATCTCGGCACCGGCCTCGGTGTCCTGGAGCTGCGCGAGGTCGATGTCCTCCGGGCCGATTCCGGCCATCTCGAACGCCGCCTTCGACGCTGCAGACGTGGGACCCGGGTCGTGTTCGAGCGCGATCGACGGCGCGAGCACCTCGAACGAGCCGAACTTGCGGGTGCGCACGGCGGCGGCCTGCAGGTAGATGGGGCGATCGGTGTACTGCTTGGCCTTGTCGGCGCGGCACAGGACCATCGCGACGCCGCCTTCGCCGGGCGAGCAGAACATGTACTGCGTGAGCGGGTACGAGAGCATCAGCGAATCGAGGACCTCCTGCTCGCTGAGCGGCTTGCGGCGCCAGGCCATCGGGTTCAGCGAGCCGTTGCGGAACGCCTTGGAGGCGACCTTGGCGAGCGACGCCTGCGTGATGCCGTACTCGTGCATGTAGCGGGTGATCTTCATCCCGAAGAACTGCGTCGTGAGCGCGAGCCCCGAGCCGCCGTACCAGTCCTTGCCGCGTGGGCCCTTGATGCGGAACGCACCGGGCTCGTGCTTGTCGAACCCGATGGCCATGCCGATGTCGGCTGCGCCGGACTCGATCGTGTTCACCGCTTGGGCGAGCGCGGTACCACCGGTCGCGCAGCCGTTCACGACGTTGGTGAACGGCAGGCCGGTCAGGCCGACACGGCTGACCATGGTGTCGGCGGCGCCGCCGTCCATGGATCCGCCGACGGCGAACTGCATGTCGGACCACTGCTGACCGCAGTCGGCGAGGGCTCGACGGACGGCGACCGCCCCTTGGTCCATGCCCGAGATGCCTTCGTTGCGGCCGAACTCGTGCATTCCGATGCCGACGATCGCGACGTTGCTCATGAGGGGTCTCCTTCGGAAGTGGTCTCGGGGGAGGACACGGGTGCGAATGCGTACGTGACGACCTGGTTGCCGTCGTCGTCGATGCACAGTGGATCGAGGACGAGCTCCATCTCCATGCCGATGAGCAGCTTGTTCGGGTCGGACTCGGTGAGGCGGGCCTCGACGCGCAGCTGGCCGTCGAGTTCGACGTAGCCGACGCCGTAGGGCACGAAGTCGTCACCGGTCGGGCCGAGGTACGGCGGTGACTTCGGCGGAAAGGCCTGCACGGTCCAGGTCCACAGTGTGCCCGTGGTGGCGAGTTCGACATCTTCTTGGGTGTTGAACATGCAGCGTCGGGCATCCGCTCTGGCGTGGGAACATGTGGTTACCGCAGTTCGTGCAGCGGCTCCCGAGCAGCTTGGGCTGCCCGTTGTCGATGGTGAAGATGCCATCGGCGACAGCGACCGTGGTGGTCATTGGTCTCCTTCGAAGTGCCGTCGCGCCAGTCCGAGCGCGGAGCTAACTGAATGATTGTTAAGCAACGACAGTAGCAGTGCGACCCCGACCGATCCCCAGTGAAGGTCATCGGCATCGACGGGTCGTTCAGTCAGTGTCGCGAACGAACCACTGGTCGATCAACGCGCCGATCTGGCGTTCGAAGTCATCATGTGCGACGTCCAGCGAATCGACCTGGTCGGCGTGCGACAGCCCGACCAGCAGCAGGTAGTACATCCGGACCTGACCGGCGCTGAGGCCGGCGAGTCGCTCGAGTCGTTCGCCGTTCTCCCGCTGCCAGTGAACGAGCAGTTCGGCGACCTCGGGCTGGCGGATCGCCGCGCAGTGCAGTTCCGCGACCAGGATGCGGGTGGCCGCGAACTCGGGCTGCAGCCAACGCCTCGCGATCTCACGCACGCCCGGCTCTCCGGGCAGACGGGTCGTGGCGATGGCATCGAGTTCGTGCTTGCTCGCCTCGACGAGCAACGCGGCCTTGCCGCTGAAGTGGCTGTACACCGCCGGTGTCGAGACGCCGGCCCGGCGGGCGATGTCGGCCAGGGTGGCACCGTCGTAACCGAACTCGACGCACGCCTCCACCGCGGCGCGCAGGAGCCGCTCGCGAGTGGGCGTGCCGTGCTCGTCGATCTTCGGCGGGCGACCGATCCGGCCGGGTTTCGCTCCGCTCGGTTCGTTCACGCCGTGGCGCCGCGTGCCCAGCGAACGGATCGGCGCAGCAGTTCGACGTAGGCCGGCTGATCCCACGAACCGCGCTCGATCGTCGGGTAGTAGTCGACGACGGGCACCATGTCGTAGTGCCCGCGGCAGTGACCGAGGGTGTTGTAGAGCACGGCCCCGGCGCCGAGTCGACGCAGGTACATCACGAGGTGGTGGTCGTTCCCGGTCGTCCAGTCGGCCTCGACGAACCCGCGGCGTCCCCGACCAGACCGTGTGGAGCAGCGGCTCCAGGCGTCGCGATCTGCGTACTCCGACAGGTAGAGCTCGTCGTCGGTCTCGAAGGGCTCGATGCCGGCCACCAGCCAGTGGTCGGGGTTCGACGGTTCCACGAGGTACGGCGCGATCGGCGGATGGGCGACGAACTGCGACCCGAGTGTCTCGGCCCACACGGGGAAGACCCGTGGCGAGTCGACGCCCTGGGGTGTGCCGACGTCGAGCGCCGAGTTGGTGCCGTGGAGCGCCACCCACCGACCGCCGTCTTCGACCCACTGGCGGATCCGTTCCTGTGCTCGCACGCTGGGTCGCACGTTGCACGTGTAGCTGACGAGGATCGAGCCGGCCGCGATCGCTTCGGCGTCTTCGTAGTCGGGCTGGACCCTGACGCGGAACTCCTCGTGCTCGCCCAGCAACTTCAACAACTCCAACCGAGCGAAGTCGATGTCGTGGTACATCCCGCCGGCGACGAGCGTGACGTCGATCCGGCTCCCGATGGTGTCGTCCTGCGCGCTCATCTCAGAAGTCGACGCGCTTGAGGAACCCTCCGTCGACGGTGACGTTGACACCGTTCACGTGGCGGGCTCGGTCGCTGGCGAGGAACGCGATGACGTCGGCGACGTCCTGGGCGGTTCCCAGTTCGCCGCCCGGGTGGGCCTTCGCGGTGGCGGCGTAGAAGTCGGCCATGTGGTCCTTGATCATGTTCCAGTCGCCGCCCTCGATGAAGATCGGGCCGGGTGAGACCACGTTGCAGCGGATGCCCTGCGCGCCGAGCACCTGAGCTTGCCCGAGCGTCCAGTTGGTGACGGCGGACTTGAGTGCGCTGTAGCTCCCGGACCCTGACGCGAAGTGCTCGGCCGTCGCCGTCGTGCCGATGCTGATCAGTGATCCACCGCCGTCCGCGAGTGCCTCGGCGGCGGCGCCGGCACCGTAGATCAGCGACATGAGATCGATGTTGAAGTTGTTGATCCAGCCCTCGGTGGAGCGTGCCGGCTTGCCGGAGGTGTTGTGCACGTAGATGTCGAGACCGCCGAGTTGCTCGACCGATGAGTTGACCCACGCGACGAGCGCGTCGCTGTCGGCGACGTCGACGACGCCGCCGACGACCGTGCCGAGCTGCGACAGCTCGGCAACGGCAGCGTCCACGCCCTCGGCGGTACGAGCGCAGATGGCCACGGAGGCGCCTTCGGCGAGCAGCGTCTCGGCGGTCGCCCGGCCGATTCCCTTCGTCGCTCCCGTGATGAGTGCCTTCTTGCCGGTGAGTCCGAGATCCATGGTTGTCTCCTGTTGTCGCAGTGCGGTGAGCAGTGGTGTGTCCGCCGAACATAACCGAATGGTCGTTCAGTATCGACAGTCGGCGGTCGCGGTCCGTACCGTGCGTCATGGCCGGAGACGCATACGACACGATCAAGAGATTCTGGGAGATCCAGGACGAGGGTGACTACGCCGCGTTGGCGCCGCTGTTCGCTGACGACGCCGAGGTGGTCGATCCCGTCTACGGCACGTTCGTCGGCGGCGACGCGATCGCCGGGTTCTTCTCGATGATGAACACCGAGATGGCCAAGGCCGGCGCCTCGTTCCGCCTGGTGGAGTTGGCCGGTGACGACACGGTTGCGTGGGCCCAGTGGGAGGCCACGACCGACAAGGGGATCCGCCAGGGCGTCGGTGTGTACCGTGTGCGAGACGGTCGGCTCACCTACTACAAGGACTACATGAACCCATGAGCGGTCGGGTCGTGATCGTCACCGGTGCGGCATCGGGCATCGGGCGCGCCACCGTCGAACGGATGGTCGCACACGGCGAGTTCGTGGTTGCGGTCGACCGTCTTGCCGACGCGCTCGCGTGGACGCGCCGACTCCGAGCACGCGGAGAACATCCACATCGTCGTCGGAGACGTGACCGCTGACGACACCAACGCGGCCGCGGTCGCCGGTGCCGCCGAACGGTTCGGGCGGCTCGACGCGGCGGTCTTCAATGCGGGGGTGTCGATGGGTGGAGGTCTCCTCGACCTCCCGATGGAGGACTTCGACCGGGCCATCGCCGTGAACGTGCGGGCGGTCGCGCTCGGTATCCGCTCCGTCGCACCCGCATTGCGTGCGAGCGGTGGTGGTCGCATCGTGGTGACGGCGTCCACGTCGGGGATCGCCGGTGATCCCAACATGTGGGCCTACAACACCGCGAAGGGCGCGGTGATCAACCTCGTGCGCGCCGCGGCGATCGACCTCGGCGCCGACGGGATCACGGTCAACGCCGTGTGTCCCGGCCCGACCGAGACGGCGATGACCGCACGCCTGCAGTCGTCGACGGTGTACGACGAGCTGCGCCGTCGGATTCCGCTGCAACGCTGGGGGCAGGCCGACGAGATCGCCGCGGTCATCGAGTTCCTGGCATCTGCCGACGCATCGTTCGTCAACGGGGCGGTCGTCCCCGTGGACGGGGGGATCACGGCCAACACCGGGCAGTTCCTGCCCCGGGCCGTCGATGACTGACGTGTTTGTGCGATCGTTGAACGCATGAGCCTGCTGGACCGATTCGACCTCTCCGATCGGGTTGCCGTCGTCACCGGCTCCGGCCAGGGCATCGGTCGGGCGATCGCCTGGGGTCTCGCGGACGCCGGCTGCGATGTCGTGCTGAACGCCCGCCGGATGTCGGACCTCGAGATCACGGCCGCCGGTGTCGAGGAACGTGGTCGACAGGCGCTCATCGTCGCCGGCGACATCCGCGACCTGTCCGAGTCGTTGGCCGACCGCACGATGGAGCGGTTCGGTCGTCTCGACATCTGGGTCAACAACGTCGGCGGATCGGACGAGAAGACGACGAGAACGCTGATCGACACGCCCGACGAGATCTTCCGCTCGCAGTTGGAGCTCAATCTGACGTCCGCGTTCCAGGGCTGCAAGGCGGCCGCCAAGCGCATGGGTCCGGGCGGCTCGATCGTGAACATCAGCTCGGGTGCCGGCATGCGCGGTTCACCGTTCACCGGCCCGTATGCCGCTGCCAAGGCCGGGATGAACAACCTCACCGAAACGCTCGCGCTCGAGCTGGCGCCCGACATCCGGGTCAACGCAGTCGCCCCCGGCCCGGTCGCCACCGAGGCCTTCTCGGAGGTGCTCGGCACCGACGGCCACCACGAGGCGATCGCTGCCGGGATTCCACTCGGCCGGATCGGCCGACCCGACGACATCGCGGGAGCGGTGCTGTTCCTCGTCTCGGATGCGGCGTCATGGGTGACCGGCCAGTTGATCCTGGTCGCCGGTGGACGAACCCACCGCACGCACCAGTACCGCCCGGTGGAAGCCTGAACCGATGGCGAGGGCCACGCGAGTCGGTCGGCCGCTGGGACGTCCGAAGAACACCGACTCGGCAGCGACGCGCCGGCGCATCCTCGACGTGGCTCGCGTGGCCTTCGCCAGTGGGGGATACGACGCGTCGACCAACCGTGACCTCGCCACCCAGGTCGGCATCACCGCCGGAGCGTTGTACTACTACTACCCGTCCAAGCTCGATCTGTACCTCGCCGTGCACGAGGACGTGCAGCACCGCGTGTACGGCAGGTTCAACGAAGCCGCCGACAGCGCCGAGGGGTTCCTCCGCAAGTTCGATGCGATCCTCGACGTCGCCCACGAATTGAACGAGAGCGATCCGACGTTTGCCGCATTCATCGGGGCGACGCGATCCGACATGCGCCGCCACCCGGAGATCGCGGCGTCGCTGTCGGGACATTCGGAGCGGCGCGACGACTTCTTCCTGCGACTCATCGACGCAGGCGTGGAGGCCGGCGAGATCGAGGAGCGCAACCGTGAGTTCACGGTGGAGTTCGTCTCGATCGTTCTCATCGGCCTGACCGACGGAGTCTCCGACGATTCCGAGCGCCATCAGCGTGCGATCACCTCGATTCAGATGGTGCTGCGAGGCGACCTGCTCACGCCGTTGCAGGAGTGACCGCACGTCGGGCTCCGGCGCAGGGACGTCGACGTTGTACGGTGCCAGACCGAACCGCAGGAGGGGAGTTGTCATGGGAGTACTCGACGGGCGCGTTGCCTGTATCACGGGTGGAACGCGAGGGATCGGCCTCGGCATCGCGAAGGGGTTCCTCGACGAGGGCGCGATGGTCGTGGTCAACGGCCGCGACCCGGCCAAGGCCGAGCAGACGCTCGCCGCGCTCGGCGCCGGTGATCGCGCCCACTTCATCGCCGGCGACGTGAAGCAGCGCGAGACGTGCGAGGCGATCGTCGACGGCACGGTCGATCACTTCGGACGCATCGACATCCTCGTCGCCAACGCGGGCGGGGCGTCGGGTCATGCCCCGATCGTCGATCTGACCGATGAGGCGATGCAGGATTCGCTCGTCTGGAACTTCTGGCACACGTTCTGGACGATGCGCCGAGCCTTCCACTACATGATTCCGCAGGGGTACGGGCGTGTCATGAGCGTCAGTTCGCTCGAAGGGAAGGTCGGCAAGCCGGGCATCTCCATCTACGTCACGGCGAAGCACGCCATCAACGGGCTCACGAAGTCCGCGGCGCACGAGGTCGGAACGCTCGGTATCACGGTGAACGCGCTGTGCCCGGGTGCGATCGAGACCGACATCATGATGGCGGAAGGCCCGGCAGCGGCCGCGTCGATGGGGCTCGACTACGAGGGCCTGCTCGACATGTTCGCCCAGGAGTCTGCGATCAAGCGCCTCAACGAGGTCGAAGACGTCGCCGCAGTTGCGACGCTGCTGGCATCGGAAGCCGGGGCCGGTATCACCGGATCACTCATCTCGATCGACGGCGGCACGGCTCCCTACTGAGCCCGCGCCCGACGACGAAGAACTGGAAAGGAACTGTCATGGGGAAGCTCGATGGAAAGGTCGCCTGCATCACGGGTGGCACGCGCAGCATCGGTCGTGGGATGGCGGACGCCTTCCTCGCCGAGGGCGCCAAGGTGGTCGTCAACGGACGCGACGAGGCCAAGGGGCAGACGTGTCTGGACGAGATGGGCGCCGGTGACAACGCGGCCTTCTTCGCCGGTGACGTCTCCAAGCAGGATGCAGTGGAGGGGCTGATCGACTTCACGATCGAGCGCTACGGCCAACTCGACATCTGCTGTCTCAACTCGGGCGGCGTGCTGATGACCGCGCCGGTGTTCCAGATGTCCGACGAGGAGTGGCAGCTCGAGGTCGACTGGAACCTGAACCACGTGTTCTGGGGGATGCGGCGGGCGCTGCAACACATGATTCCGCGCGAGTCCGGCCGGGTCATCGTGACGTCCTCGACCGAAGGCAAACTCGGCAAGCCGGGGATCCCCGGCTACGCCGCCACCAAGCACGCCGTCAACGGCCTGGTCAAGGCTGCGGCGTACGAGGTCGGCACGCTGGGCATCACGGTCAACGCGATCCTGCCCGGACTCATCGAGACCGACATCGTTCGCGCCACCGGCCCCGACTCGGCGGTTGCCATGGGGCTCGAGAACTACGACGCCCTCATCTCGATGTTCAGCTCGGAGTCGGCGATCAAGCGACCGAACACGGTCGAAGAGGTCGCTGCCGTCGCCGTACTGCTCGCGTCGGACGCCGCGAGGAACATCACCGGCTGCATGTTCCCCGTCGACGGCGGGACGATGCCGTACTGACGATGCCTACTGACGATGCCTGCTGACGATGTGGTGGCGATGACCGAGGCCTATTCACACCTGGCCCACGCGAACGACGTCGAACCGTCCGCCGGTCATCGGCACCTACGCGAACGTTGCCCGCTGCACGTCGAGGAATCGTACGACCCGCCGTTCTTCGTCCTGAGCCGCCACGCGGACGTCTTCGACGTCCTCATGCGGCCGAGTGAGTGGCGCAACGGCAACGGCGTCGGCATCGACCCGTCGCCGGCCGGGGTGCTGGGCACGGCCGATGACCCCGACCACCGGCGTCATCGCCGGATCCTGCAGGACACGTTCCGCCCGGCGGCGCTCGCCCGGCTCGACGACGATGTCCAGGAGATCGCCGACGATCTGTGGACCCGGGCGTTCGGGGAGGACGGCGAAGGTGACTTCGTGCCACTGTTCGCCTTCCCGTTCCCGGCGATCGTGATCGCCGCCCTGCTCGGTGTTCCACGGGATCGACGTGACGACTTCGGGCGGTGGTCCGATGACATCGTCAACTTCCTCGGCGGCGGCGATCACGAGAAGGCCGAGGCTGCGAACCGCGAGATCTTCGCACTCGTCGACGAACTCGTGGCCGATCGCATCGTGGCGCACGAACGTGGCGACGCGTTGCCCGACGACGTCCTGTCCGTGATGGCGCTCGCCGAGATCGACGGTGGGCTGACCCATCACGAGGTTCGCCGGCTGAGCCAGCAGCTCCTCGTCGCCGGGCACGAGACGACGGCGAGCCTCATCTCGCTGATGCTGTACCGGCTGATCGAGCAACCCGAGCTGGTGGATCAACTCCGGGCGAACCCGGAGTTGATCCCCTCTGCGGTGGAGGAGTTCCTGCGGTTCGACTCGCCGGTGCAGGGTCTGTTCCGCACGAACCCGGAGCCGAGCGTGGTCCGCGACGAGATCCTTCCGGCGGGCGCTCGGATGCAGGTGTTGTTCGCATCGGCGAACCGTGATCCCGAGGTGTTCGACGACCCTGACTCGATCCGACTCGACCGTTTCGGGCCCGGCTCACGGTCGCACCTGGCCTTCGGGTGGGGAGTGCATCACTGCATCGGGGCGGCCCTCGCTCGGCGGGAGGGTGCGGTGGCGCTGCGGCTCATGGTCGACCGGTTCGACACGGTGGAACGCACGGGTGACGTCGAGGTGAACGAGCCGTTCGTGCTGCGCGGCCTCACCACCCTGCCGATCCGCTGGTCCGTCCGCCGGTCGTAACCGATCAGCGATGAGGGAACGGCCCGACTGCGGGTCGTTTCGCTCATCGTGCTGGACGAGTGGCCGCGAGCGATGAGCGAGAGTACCGCTATGCGGTCGTTTCGCTCATGGCCGGAGGTGGTGGAGGGTGGTCGTCAGGACCGTGCGGGCGCGGTCGGTGGGATCGGGGAACGCCGATCGCAGCGCGGCGGAGCGGACCTCCATCGACAGTGCAGTCTGCGGTGGGAGCACCTCGACGAGTTCGAGGACGGGGAGGTGACCCTCGCCGAGCAGGAGCCGACCGTCGAGCGCCTCGACGACCAACTCGTCGGGTGCGCCCCCGGGCGAGCGTGCCGGCGCATCGCAGAGCTGGAGGTAGGGGAGTCGGTCAGCGGAGATCGCGGCGACGTCCGCGACCGTGCCGCCGCTGCGGGCCAGGTGGAGGTTGTCGATCAGGACGCCTGCGTTCGGTCGGTCGACGCGATCGAGCACGGCGAGCGCCTGTGGGAGATCGCGAACCGACATGAAGCGCATGAACTCGAGGCTGCAGCCGATGCCGTGGGTGGCGGCGAGGTCGCACAGCTCGCCGAAGCGTTCGGCGAACCGGTCGTCGTCGACGCCTCGTGACACGACGAGGAGGTTGCGCGCGCCGACGGCGGCGGCTGCTTCGATCATCGCCTCGCCGTGGTCGCCGGTCGGGGTGACGAAGATCGGCTCCATGTCGAGAGCGATCAGCCCGGTGTCGTCGAGTCGTCGCCGAACCTCTCGGGCCACTGCGTCATCCCACGTCGTGTGGTCGAACCAGATCCCGCACGCGTCCCAACCCGCAGTAGCGCAGGCGGTGACGAAGTCGGCCGGCCCGGTCTCCGGGCACACACCGGCCGCGAGCGAGAGCAATCGTCCAGTGGTCCCCACATCGTCACGATAGAACGCCGCTCCGGCGGTGCGATGGTCGTGGTGGTCGCTCACGAGACAGCCGCGGATCCGTCAACCGGCTCGGTGCAACGAATAGCGGGCCTTCAATGAGAATGGATTCCTACCACCCAAGTGAGACTTCCCAGGTCAGGCCAGGTGACCCAGCGCCACGCTTCAATACCGCGTCCGGCTGGGGTCCGTCTATCGGACGCTGACCGAGCGCTCGATTATGGCGAATATGCCTGTGAAAGTGTGGCGCCGCAGTAGGGCCGAACCCGCACACCTCGAACGGCTGGATCACCGAGAATATGCGCGGCGATATCGAGTGCCCGACCGCTACGTGTGGTGACAGCGTCACCGGTCGATCCGCTGGAGCGGTGAGCACGCTCGGATGTCCACGAGATCACGAGTCGAACGGCGCTTGGAGGTTCAGCCGTGTGCGATGCCACGCGGAAGGAAAACGACGACGACGGCCACAGCGATCGAGACACTGACACCGACTGCTGCCTGACGTTTCGACGGGTGACGAAGCCACCACAAGATCCAGACCGCGGCCGCCGTACCGATGAACGCTCCACCAGCGACGTCATCTTCGAAGAATGGCGGGCTCGTTCCATCGCACCGGCCACCGAACGCGTCACAGCTGCCAAGAGCGAGCAGTGCGAGCATGTATCCCGCCCAGATGACAGCGACCGTCACGCCCACCGCAATGCGCAACGCCACGAACGTGCCCTCCGCGTGGGCTGCGCCTGGTGTCGGTTCAGTTTCACGCACAACGAACACTGTGCCACCCACGACGCTCCACGCACGCCGCATCCGGGACTCTGCGGCGCCGCATCAGGCCGCAGTGCGGCGTTGTCACGACGAGGAGGGGCCGGTTTACCGTGTGCCGATATTGGGGTGCGTAAGGGCTAACGCCGCGGCTGGCTAGCCTCCGGCGATGATCGTGCGATGGTTGACCGCCGCAGCGATCGTGGTCGGCGCTGCGCTCGTCGGCCTCGCCGCCTGGGTTGGCGGTCTCAAGGGCCTTGCCAACCGAGCCGAATCGATCTGTCTCGCCGATTCCGACGATCGCATCGGGTACGGCGCCTACCAGATGTCCAGGGAGCTCTGGTGGCCATCGTTCGAATGCCACTTGCTTGGAAACTCGGTCGATTCGATCGATGTACAGCACCGGCTGGAGGCGACGATGACATTGGGCTGGGTTGTGGTGGTTCCCGTCCTCTACGCGATTGCCACACTGACCTTCACGATGCGATGGGCGCGCCGGCCGCACGGCCGAGACGACACGTAGCTGTCATCCATGGCCAACCGGCGTCACGGCAAAGTGATGTCCTCGTGGTACGGCAGCACGCTCCTCGGGCATCAACGTGCCGGTCAGAGTGTGGCGTCACGCTTGGGCCGCAGTCGCACACCTCGGTCGCCGAGTCGCCCGGGATTATGAGTGCAGACATCTGGCGCTGTCAGGACGCATCCGCGCGGCAGTTGTGGCGACAACCCGCCGAACCGTCACAGCGGAGCGACGGGGCCGAGCAGGTCGATGCTGCGATCAGATGCGGGCCACTGCAATCGTCGTTCTCATAGTCAGTGTTTGGTGATCTTGTCCTTGACCGTGTCGACCAGATCGTCGGCCTTGTCCTTGACACCCTCGACAAACTCCTTGACGTCGCCCGCCTTCTCGTCGGCCTTGCCTTCCTTCCGCAGATCCTCATTGCCCGTGAGATCACCCACGGCCTGCTTCACTTTGCCCTTGACCTGATCCTTGTTTTCCATGACAACTCCTCTGCCTCGCCGGGACGTACTTGCAGCAGAACCGGCGCACTTGGTCAGGTCAGTGGCGTCGACCTGACGCCCGTAACGCGACCACTGCCCGTCGTTGGTTCGGCGACGGTCGTCGAGATGAGGCAGTGTGCGGCTCGGGCCAATCTGTGGCCCGAGCCATCCGGCGGACACGGTGATTGTGCGTGTCGAAGTGTGCTGTCTTTCGAAGGCCTCGAAGCGTCGCTTAGAGACCGTAGACGTCGCGCTACATCGGTCGTCTCCCCCAGAGCACGCCCTGCTCGCAGCAATCGAGCTCGTCATCCCGCCGGTGTCGCCAGCGCCTCCCCGCACCTGAGCCGGCTCACAAACCCTTCAGCCGCTCGATCAACCCGGATGTCAGGCTCGAGTGAGGACGACCTTCAGTGCGCCGGTGTCCGCGGCGCGGGAGAACACGTCGTAGGCATCGTCGAACTGGTCGAGGGTGAAGTGGTGGGTGACGAACTGGTCGACGTTCATCTGGTGGCCCTGTGCGAGCCGCAGCAGTGTTGGCGTCGAGTAGGTATCGACGAGGCCGGTCGTGATGGTCACGTTCCGAATCCAGAGATCCTCGAGGTGGAGGGTGGCTGGCTCGCCGTGGACACCGATGTTGGCGATGTGGCCGCCCGGCCGGGCGAGCCTGGTGGCCAACTCGAAGGTTGCGGGGACACCGACGGCTTCGATGGCGACGTCGGCTCCGAGTCCACCGGTCATCGCCATGACCTCAGCGACGGCGTCGACGTGGCTGTTGTTGATGACGATGTCGGCACCGAACTCCTTGGCGGCCGCAAGCCGAGTGTCGGCCAGGTCGATGGCGATGATGTGGCTCGGGCTGAACAGCTTGGAGCCCATGATCGCCGACAGGCCGATCGGTCCCGCGCCGACCACGGCGACGACGTCGCCGGGTTGCACGTGGCCGTTGAGCACACCCACCTCGTAGCCCGTGGGAAGGATGTCGGCGAGCATCAGGATCTGGTCGTCGGACACGCCGTCGGGGATCGGATAGGTGGACGTGTCGGCGAACGGCACGCGCACCTTCTCGGCCTGGGTGCCGTCGATCTTGTGGCCGAGAATCCACCCGCCGCCGCCGAGGCACTGGCCGTAGCTGCCCTCACGGCAGTAGCGACAGGAGCCGCACGCGGTGATGCAGGAGACCAGGACGCGATCGCCGACCTGGACGTTCTTGACGCCAGCACCGACGGACTCGACGGTGCCCACGGCCTCGTGGCCGAGGATTCGGCCCTCGGTCACAGCCGGTACGTCACCTTTGAGGATGTGAAGGTCGGTGCCGCAGATGGTGACGGCATCGACCCGTACGATCGCGTCGGTGTCATCGATGATGACCGGATCGGGGACTTCCTCCCAGGCCTTCTGGCCGGGACCGTGGTACACGATGGCTTTCATGGCTGCTCCTTGGCGTCTCGTGGCGCGGTGTCGAGCGGAAATGATGTAGCCCCAGCGGTCGTCTCGTAGAACCCGCCGACGGTTCGGTCCCAGAGACCTGCTCTGACCCTGCGCCCCCCAGGTCCTCGGCGTCAGGGCCGAACGTCCCGGCATGTGATTCGAGCAACCAAGCCAACGTGCAGGGCGGGCCTGCCTGGGCACCGATCGCCCGGCACTCCCACCGCCCGGGGGTGAGCGTGCAAGGTGACCCCGGTTCTGTTCCTGGCGCCGCCCGGTGACGCCGGCGTCGTGCAGCGCCCGGCGCGCTGCACCGCCGGCGCGATGTGCAGGCCCATCGCAACACCCCGCGCATCGTCAACAGATGTTGACGATGCGCGCTCCGGTGCGTAGCCTGAGCAAGTGGACATCGAGGCGAGCGCCCGCAAGCACGGTGTCTCCGATGACGACATGCTCCACGCACTGCGACACCACTGGCGAGGCTTCGAAACCGACGACCCCGACGTCACGATGTTCATCGGACCGTCTGCGAACGGTGGACCGCTGGAGGTTGGTGTTGTCGATGATGCCGACGGCGTTGCGATCATCCATGCGATGCCGGCCCGATCCAAGTTCCTGAAAGGATGGTGGACACCATGACGACACGTACGCAGCGCGCCGACGCCCTCGAGCGCTGGGCCGACGACGTCGACGCCGACGATCTGGTCGAGGCCAACACGGCAGCGCTTCGGACCATTGCAGAACTCGTGGAGCAGCGAGACGACGTCGACACGGCGTTGCTCGATGCCATCCGCGATGCGCGCAACGCTGGACCGTTCCTGGTCTGAGATCGGGGCGATGCTCGGCGTGTCCAAACAAGCCGCCCAGCGCAAGTACGCCGCCAAGATCTCGGCGTAGCCGGCCATCGAGTTCGACGGATCAGGCGCACACTTCGCTCAACTGATTCCATCGGCTGCCCGCTCGCGTACCGGCGAGGTCAGTCGCCTCTTCGGCCCGACGGGCTACCGCATGCTCACTGATAGCGGGAGAACTCGACTCGCGACCCTGTCCGGATGGGGACCTGACTGAGACGGGATCATCGGCTTTCGAGGGCTGCTGGGAGCGTGGGCTGAGGAACCAGTTCCCAGGTCTCATTCGATCCTTGAGCCCGGGCAGGTGTCCGGCGTGCACGATCAGGGTTCCACTTTCTGACGTTCTGCATCACGGCGACGAGGTGTGCGGTGCGCTCCTGGCGGGCAGATGCGTGGTCGGTGGGTCAGTTGTGCCGAGAGATGAAATCGCAGATCGCTTCGGCGACCAGCTCTGGCTGCTCCATGAGGACGGCGTGACCTGCGTGCGCAACATCGATCACCTCAACCCGGTCGGGCCAGCGGGCCTTGAGCCGGTGGCCGTTCTCGGGCGGGGCGATCCGGTCGTTGGCACCCTGCACGACGAGCATCGGTGCCGACCCGCCGGCAAGCCAGTCACTGGAAGACTCAGCAAGCGCCGCCGCCACCTGCGCCGATCTCGCAGCGGTGGTGCTACCGGGATCGATGAAGCTCGCGTCGACGTGGCTCCCCGGTGCGAAGAAGGCTCGGCGGGCAGCCTGTAGCCGTTCGGTCAGGCTGAGAGATCTATCGGCGTATTCGGCCATCGCAGTGGCCGCGTCGGGCTCCGGGGCAACCTCACCGCCGGCGCACACCAGAACCACTGCGGTCACCAGATCCGGTCGACTGGAGGCGACGAACCGGGCCACTCGATTGCCGAATGCGTTGCCGATGACGATCGCCGGTGCACCGAGGTGCTCAATCACGGCGGCGACGTCGTCAGCGAGATCCTGCATCCGGAGATTCTCGAGCGAGCCGGTGCTGCTGCCCGCACCACGAGGGTTGACGGCCACAGGCTGGAAACCAGCGGTGGCGAGACGCTTTCCGAGGTCGGCGAACTGCCGGATCCCTCCTCCGAGGCCGGGCAACATGCACACCAGACGCCCAGAGGACGCATATCGGTGAACTTCGAGCGAGACGGCAACGAGGTCCAGCTGCGACGTCTCCACCACAACGACCGTAACAGCCGTCGAGTGATCGCTAGCCCGGCGGGCTTCGTCAAGTGCCCCAGCCGCCGGTTCATGGACACCGGAAGCGTCCGGTTGAGGACCGTCAGATGAGGCGTGCATGGGCGACCGCTCGGGGTCCGACCCACTGGTGTGAATCTGCGGACCTATGTGTGGGCGCTCCGTCCGGGAGGTACCCCAGGATGATGTACGGTCGCTTCGACGGCCGCGGGCCGAGTGAGGAGCCATCGTGGAGAAGATCCAGGTCTCAGCTGTATTCCCCAACATCGCGCCCGGCGATTTGACAGAGTTCAAACGGGTAGCCGCGGAAGCGCTTGAGCTCACGATTCCCGAGCCAGGAACCTTGCACTACGACTGGTTCTTCTCCGAGGACGAGACCAAGTGTGTGGTTCGAGAGATCTACGCCGATTCAGACGCGATGTTGGCTCATCTCGGGAACGTGGGTGATCTTCTCGGACGACTGGTCGAGCTTGGTGGCGGGCTCGAGCCCGAGGGATTCGGAAGTCCTTCCGCCGAACTCGCTGAGGCGATCGCTCCGTTCAACCCGACGTTGTACGGCCACTTCCAGGGCAAGTAGCACGGACTTCGACGATCACGACTTCGACGATCAGCCCGCCTCGACGAGCGCGCCGTAGCGCTGCTGTGCCGCTTGTGCTGATGTGCCGAGCAGGCTGCCGATCTTCTGCCACGAGGCACCGGCGCCACGGGCGGCGATGACTGCGTCGGCGACCTGGCGTTCGCTGCGTGCGCGAGCGAGCGCAGCTCGTTCGAGCAGGTACTCCTCGACCGGGCGTTCATCGTCGGCCTCGGGTTCGTAGTCTTCGAATCGTTTGGCGAGTTCGTCGGCTTGGTCGAGGATCTCTTGGATTGAACGGGGCATGGGAGTCACCTCAGGAACTTGTTGCGGGCGGTCATGGCGTGCACGATGAAGTCGATTCCGTCGCCTTCGACGACGCCGATCTCGAGCAGGTGGCCATCGGTTGCTGCTGCGATGAGCATTGTCAGGCCGTCGAGATCGAAGACGCGTGTCGGGTTGCGGTAGGCGTGGAGGATGTCGTCGTCGTGGACCCCGTGCTTGCGTGCGCTCTCCAAGATCACCGGATCCACAACCATCAACTTACCTTGATAGTGGCCCGCTCGGTAACACCAGGGAGCTCACAGCACGTTCGACTCGCGATTCCGTCCGGTTGAGGACCCTCAATCGAACATAGTCAGTGAGGGCGGCGCAGTCTTCCGAAGAGGAAGTAGCGGTTTGACCGGCGATAGCGATTCGAGCGGCGGTTCTGGTGAACCATCGTGCCGGAAGGCAGCGACCCCTAGCGACTCCGGAATCTGGGATCTGGTGCAGGTGCTATGTTGCCGCATTCGAGTCGCGGGAGGGCCGATGTTCATTGCAGTAGAGCTGTTCACCGAGATCAACGAGCGATTGAATGCTGGCGAGTACGACGCCATCTACGACCTGATGCACGCCGACCATCGGCAATACGTCAACGGGGCGTTGGCTGCTGACGGAAAGGAGGCGAGCCGTGCCGCCGACTTCGCCTTCTACGAGATGGTTCCAGGTCGTGCAGCGCATCACGCATGACATCTTCGGTACCGATGACCGGGCGGTCTGTCGTTCGACCTTTCGCGGTTCCACGACCGATGGCCGGTTGATCGAACTTCCGAGCCTGTCGATGATCTACCTCCGCGACGGTCTGGTCGCGGAGTCGTGGATCTACATCGGGGGCGATCTCTCTTCGTCCCAATGACATAGAAATCCAGCTCGAATTGCGGGTTCGTCGTCGTACGTTCGGAATCGGTGCAGGACCTCGGCTTGCTAAGTGTGATCGGTGTTGCGGACACGACCTCATAGCTCGGTCTGTCCGATTGAGGATCGTCAACGGGACATTTGGCGGAAGGCATCAACGACCTGTCCGGCTTCTCCCGGTGGGGAGCATGTTCGCTGTTATCAGGCGACGTGGTCGTGAGGGGCACCCACATTCATGACGACCATCACGCACGGTTGGTCGTACGGGTTCCGCCAGGCATGACGAGTGCCGTTCTGCACCACGGTGTCGCCCGCCGCCAGATCCCGGGTCGCACCGTTGTCGAGTTCGAGCACGCAGCGGCCCGATACGACGTACTCGAAGTCCACGGTCGCCGTGGTGTGCATCCCCGTATGACCGGGCTCCAAGTGCGACGCGAGTCCCGGAAGCTGTGTCTCCATCTCGGTGAGCGCAGCCTCGATGTCGAGGTTCTCGGGCATCGACACCGAGTCCGGGGCGACCGTGAACAAACCGACACGGAATCCACCGACCGGCGGGAAGTAGGCATGGCCGGCAGGTTGCGATCCGTCGTCGGGAAGACGGACCGGTCCGTCGGCTCCCCACAGTCGGTAGAACTCGGCCTGCGGCAACAGGTCGAGCGTGATCGCCTCGACCTGTTCATCGCTCGCAAACACCGCTTTGCCGTTGCTGTCGTGGCCGGTGACCACCCGTCGAATCCCCATCTCGATCCCCTCTCGATATTGAGAATGCGATGGTAGACCACCCCGAGCGGATCCTCGGACTGGCCGCCCGTTTGCTCGGGACGGCATCGCCCCTCAAGAAACGTTCCGTCCGGATGGGGACCGGCATCTGAGACCCGGTCGCCCGGTGATCGGCACGATCTCCTGTCGAGTGGCGTTGTGCGCGCCCGCGAATCTGGGTGGGGTGGGCCGTGAGCGGTCGGATTTCAGTTGTTGTCGAGGGCTGGGAGTGTGAGCGCGACGATCTCGTGGCGGTTCATCGTGGCACCGCGAGAGCGGTGAACGTCGGCGTCGCGTAGCGCCTCGATGACTTCGGTACTGAGGCCTCGAATGTCGAGGCCACTCCGGCCGAATGGCGGTGACGAACCCTCCAGGTGCCCGTAAATCGTGGCGGCGACCATGGGATCCTGCCGAGCGAGCAAAAGGGGTGCGACTTCCAGCGCGGCGTCGAGCCCAGCCCACAGTCGTTCGTCGAAGGCCTGGCGGACAGTGTGGGCCAGCGTTTCGAGCGCGAGATCGTCGCCGGCAATGGTCCTGGCCCAGGCCGAGATCACCCAAGACCAGGTCGTCGATATTCCAACCGACTCCTCGAGCCGCATCACCTCATCGATTTCTATGAACAGTCGGTCGAAGTCGGGTGGCTCGGCGACGTACCACCGGGCAGCCGCGGTGCGCAGAGCATCGGCCATGAAGCTCGGGGCGCCGACCGCGCGCGCAGCGGCGAGCGCAGCATCGGCGTCGGCCGCGATGGTGGTCGGAGTCTGGGTCTGAAGGATCGCGACCGTCGCCCAGCACCGATAGATGGGATCGACAACGGCGGGCAGTGTCGAGCGGAGCTCCGTGGCGATCTCGATCGCCTCCTCGGAGCGGCCGGCCACCATGTGCCCGAAGAGCATGGTCGCACGTGCGGCGGCGGCGGTGCTGGGGGTGGTGGCGGCGGCGGTGGCGAGTTCGGCGAGTGCGACGCCTCGGTCGGGGTCGCCGCCATAGGTCGCCCACCAACTCTCGGAAATGATCGTGAATGCGTTGTGTCGTGCGGTCGTTTCCGCCAGCGCCATCGTGCGGATGACCCACTCCTGGTGATCGCGTCGAACCCGCATGAACCCGAAGTCGAGCGTTGCTTCGATGAGGTGGTGGGCGTGGTCGATGTCGCCGGTCGTGATGGCCCAGGCGTGCGCGGCGCCGATGTTCTCCCAGTCGTCGTCGAACCGGGCGCCGGCGACGGCCTGATCGGGACTTTGCCAACGCTGATTGAGGCGTTGCGCGACCTCGACGAAATGGCGGAGATGGACATCGCGCAGCAGCATGGTTTCGACGCGATCGTCGAGGCGTTCCTCGCCGTATTGGCGCAGCGTCTCGAGCAGCCGGTAACGGGTGCCCCGGTCGCTGCGGGACGCGACGACCATCGACTTGTCGACGAGATCACCGAGCAGATCGACGATGTCATAGGAGTCGAGGTCGTCGCCGGCGCACACCGCTTCAGCAGCGCCGAGATCGAAACTGCCAGCGAACACCGACAACCGGTCGAACAGCAGCTGCGCATCGGCAGCCAGCAGCTGATACGACCAGGCAACCGTAGCCCGCAACGTCTGATGCCGCTCGAGCCCGCCGCGACCACCGCTGCGCAGCAGCCGGAACCGGTCGTCGAGACGCTCCAACAGCTCAGCAGGGCCCAGCGAACGGATCCGGGCTGCGGCCAGCTCGATCGCCAACGGGATCCCGTCGAGGCGTCGACAGATCCGCGCGATCGCCTCGCCGTCGGCGTCACTCGGCTCGAAGCCGGCGTCGGCCGATCGGGCCCGCAGGATGAACAACTCGGTGGCGTACCGCTCGTCGAGCGATGCGATACGCGTCACGGTCTCACCAGCGACACCGAGCGGTTCGCGGCTCGTGGCGATGATCGTCACCGTCGGACAGCTGGCAACAACCGCGTGCACGACCTCGATCACCGAGTCGAGCACGTGCTCACAGTTGTCGATGATCAACAACATCCGCCGACTCAGACACCAATCGACGATGGACTCGATCATCGTCGAACCCGGTTGCAGACTCGCGCCGAGCGCACTGCCAATCGTGGTGACGACCAGATCCGGATCGGCCACCGGTGCCAGCTCCACCAACCACACCCCGTCGACGAACTCGTCCACGACCAGCCAGCCAATCTCGATCGCGGCACGCGTCTTGCCGACCCCACCCGAGCCGGTCAACGTGACCACACTCACCTCGGCCAGATCCGCAACGCGCCGCTGCAGGCTCGCAAGGTCACCAACCGACTCAGTCTGGAGTCGAGGCAGATTCCCGCGCGTCACCTGACCGGTCAGCAACGGGACGTCGAGCCAGTCGTGACCGTCACCGGCCACGCCATAGACGCGCACCGGCTCGACCACGCCCTTCAACTCGACCGAACCCAGATCGACCAGTTTCACATCGGCCATATGCTCCACGAGCCCCGCCGTGAGATCCGACACCAGCACCTGACCACCGTTCGCGACACCCATGATCCGCGCCGCCCGTTCACCGCCGGCCCGAAGAAGTCACCGTCGCGTTCCTCGGCCTCACCGGTGTGAACCCCCATCCGTACCCGCAACACCGGACCACCGCTCCACGCCTCGGCGCACAAGTCCCGCTGCGCGGCCAACCCTGCGGCGATCGCATTCGCCGCCCGACTAAACACCGCGGCGACACCGTCGCCGGCGGTCGAGAACACGTGGCCGCCATTCGCGTCGATCGCGCCCCGGACGATCTCGTCATGACGAGCCAACGCCGCACCCATCGCATCAGGAAACGAATCCCACAACGGCGTCGACCCGTCGATGTCGGTGAACAGGAACGTCACCGTGCCCGACGGTGCCGCCACGATCCCCCCGCCACCATCCATCGACCAACCGTACCCCCAACCCAACCGACCAACCGCTGCCGATGTCCGGTTGAGGACCGACAAGTGAGACCGGATCACCAAGGGCGTTGGTCATGACTTCTCCTGTCTGGTGCTGAAGCGCGGTGCTCAAGTCGAGCAGACGGCGACTTTGCCGGGGGACTGCTGGAGCCGGGTATGCCCAGACTTGCCTCCTCGGTCACCGCCCCTCACCGCGAGCTGGCTTGCGTCCAGTCAGGCGTTGCCGGAGACGTCGACGAGCAGCTTGCCTCGATGGCCGCCGGTCAGGAGCAGGTCGAGTGCGTGCGGGAACTTCTCGATACCACGTTCGACGTGGTTGTGCTCCACAAGCGACCCATCGGCGAGCCAGACGCCAATGTCGGCGCGCGCCTCCGCGAATCGATCGGCGAAGTGCAGCACGGTGAATCCCTCCATGCTGGCGTGGCGTTCGGCGAGCTTGAGGTAGTTGCGCGGTCCCGTGACGTTGTGCATGTCACCGTACTGCGAGATGGCCCCGCAGATCACGATGCGCGATCGCTCGTGGATCTGTAGCAATACCGAGTCGAGGATGTCTCCGCCGACGTTGTCGAAGAAGACGTCGATGCCGTCGGGGGCGAGTTCTTTGAGTCGGGCATCGACGTTGTCGGCGCGGTAGTCGACCGACGCGTCGTAGCCGAGTTCGTCGACGAGGTAGCGGCCTTTCTCGGGGCCTCCGGCGATTCCGATCACGCGCTTGGCGCCGAGCAGCCTCGCGATCTGGCCGGCGAACGTGCCGACGGCGCCGGCGGCACCGGATACGACGACGGTGTCCGATTCCGTGACTCGTCCGACGAACTTCATGCCGACGTACGCAGTGAGCCCGGTCGTGAGCCCCATCGCCCCGAGCTGCGTGGCCGGCCCGAAGCGGGAGGTGTCGACCTTCTCGAGGAACACCGCTGAGACCGTTGCGTGCGTCTGCGCGCCGAGGCCTCCTGCGACGGCATCGCCGGGCTGGAAGCGGTCGTCGCCGCTCTCGATCACGGTGCCGACGCCGAGTGCTCCGATCGTCGAGCCGATCGGTGTCGAGCCGTGAAGGCTGTCGTCGCGGTCGTCGAGAGTCGTGCGAATGAACGCGTCGATCGACAGCATGTCCACGGCAACCAGGACCTGGCCTGGCTCCGGGGAGACGACAGGAACCGACTCGAGTCCGAAGTTGTCGGGAGTGGGATCTCCATCGGGCCGCGAGACCAGAACGACACGGGTGTTGGCGGCCTGATCGCTCACCGGCTACCGCCGTACGAGACGGGCAAAGTAGCTGCGGCTCGGTGACCCCTGGAAGCGGTCCTGTATGTGATCATCGCCAGAAGGTACCGGGAGTAAATTCCTCGTGCGAGTCGAGCGCTCAGATCGTGCTCGTCAGGCGGGGAGGACCGAGTCGTCGACCCAGCTGCCGTGGAAGCCGAAGGGCACACGTTGTGGGAGATGGATCCGAGCGACCGGATCGCTGCCGGGCGCCGATGCATCGAGGATGACGAGGTCGGAGGAGTCTTCGGACGCGTTGTACACGAAACCGATCGCCCAGCCTTCGTCTTCGCCAGCAGCATCGTCGTCCTGCACGAAGACGAACTCACTCGGGAATGCGTCAGGCCCGAGGTCGTAGGTGGCTTGCGTGCCGGTGACGACATCCCACTTGACGACGACTCCGGGTTCACGAAGGGTGGTCTCGCTGCCGTCGCGGTGGCTCACACCCCAGCCGTACCGGTGCGCAAGGCCGACGACCCGGTCATCGACGCGCGAGAAGGCGTGCGTCCTCTCGTCGATCTGCTCTTCGTTGACGGCACCCGATGCCAAGTCGAACGTCCACCGGTGCAGAAATGCTGGTGGGGTATAGACCTCCGGTTCCATCGACATCGACGCGTGACGACCGACATCGCAGACCACCACGCTGCCGTCCACGTATGCGTTGAGGGGGTGAAACACGTAGCACGGGTCGATCTCGAACCAGCGGATGTCCGCGTTCGTGCCCATGCGAGGCATGATGCCGATGCGGGCGCCGTAGGTGTCATCCCACCCGATCGGCGACTCCAGGTTCGACAGATCGAACACGATCGGGAGGTCCATGAAGATGGCGTGGTCGCGGGTGATCATGAAGTCGTGCATCATCGTGCCCTTCGGCACGGCGATCTCGGCGGAATGGACGAGCGCTCCGCCGGCATCGAGCACGTGGTAGGTCAGGAAGGGCGGCAACGGGGAGTAGCCGAAGAAGTGCAGCTCTCCGGTTTCGGGGCACAGCTTCGGGTGCGCAGTGAACGCCGTCGTCAGCTTGCCGCCGAAGTCGTCACAGCCGATCGTGTCGAGTTCGGGGCTCAGCTCGTACGGAAGGTGGAGCTCCTCCAGCGCCCAGATCCGTCCGGCATGGGCCAGCACACTCGTGTTCCCCGAGCCGGCCGTCGGGTCGGCGAACACGTCCGGGTCGGTTGCATCCAATCCCCTCACGAACTTGGTGGTCTGTACGTACCGGTTGCGATACCAGACCGCGTTGCCGGCGTCGAGGCGGACGCCGTGCACCATCCCGTCACCGGCGAACCAGTGGCTCGACATCCCCGACGGCGGATTGGATCCCGTGCGCACGTAGCGGCCCGACAGCGACGGCGGGATGGAACCCGTGACTCGCAGGTTGACGTCAGTGACCTCGTCGAAGACGGGCCCGAAGTTCCCTTCGAGGTACCACGGAGTATGACCTGGGTCCGTACGGGGGTCGATGTCGAGATCTGTCATACCACCATCCTGACAGAAGACATCCAGAGCGAGCTTCCCGGAACGATCGGGGCGGTCAGACGGGTGGGACGTAACGTCCACCGCCTACCGGGCGACACAAAGTGGAGTGACCCCCGGACCACGGACGGGTTGGTTGTGGGATCACGCCACGGCAGTGGTCTCGTCGTCGTGTCCGGTTGACGACCGCCTCCTGAGATAGCTCGCACCGCTTCCCTCATTGGGTCACCGGTCGCGTCCGACGCGGATATCGGACGGGTTCGTCCGGGCTTGCGATGACATCATGGATCGTGTGGAGGTAATCACTCGGCTTGCGGATGCGAGCGATCTTGATCGAGCGGCCGAGGTCCTGGGTGACGCATTCGCCGACTACCCATGGACACGGTGGACCGTGGATCGTTCGGAACACCAGCGACGAGTCATCGCTCTGCAACGAATCGCTCTTGAGCATTTCGCCCTGCCATTCGGAGCAATCTCAGTCAGTACCGTGGCCGGCGAGATCCGATCGGTTGCGGCCTGGAGTGACAGCGCGGCAGTGTCGGCCGGCAACGTCGACGTAGCGATTCAAACGCAAGTCGCAGAACTCGAAGGCAGCAGGCACGATGCATCGAAGGTCGCGGATCGTCAGGTCGAAGGGCTGCGCCCGCAGAAGCATCATCTTTACCTGGGCACCGTTGGCACGACTCGGACGATGCAGGGGTGTGGCCTTGCAACCAAGACGCTGGCGCCGCTCATCCAGGTAAGCGACGACGCCGAGATCGAAGTGTGGCTTGAGACGTCATCGGAGTCCAACGTGAGCTTCTACCGTCGGCTTGGATTCGAAGTCGAGGGTCATCTTGCAATCCAAGGCGGTGGACCCGATGTTTGGGTCATGGCGCGCCGGCCGGACGCGCGCCGAGTTCGAGCCGCCGAGAACAGCGGGGTCACGAGCACAAAGTGACTCACTCGCAAGTGGCATTTCTGATTGGCCGCACGGCTCGTTGGACCCACGAGACAATCACGCCCCAGAACGCTCCGCGTCGCAATGGAGTACCGGTGGAGTCAGTCACCTTCTCGAGGCCAACGCCCACCGAGTGATCCTGTCAACCGGAAGCGTCCGGTCGAGGACCGCCTACGGAGAATTGCCGCACAGATGATCAAGGTCTCAGCTGCGCAGCATCGAGAGGAAGTCCCGCTCGGCCATGACCTCGATGTCGTGGCCGTCTGCCTTGAGTTCTGCGGCCTTCTTCATCTTCCCGGTCTGCATGCCATCGGCGAACTGCACAAAGTCAGCGTCCCCGATTACGAGCATGTCGACCTTCGTCGATACGTTGCTCTTGAAGTCAGCTCCGAACTCCACGATGCGAGCGGCCGCTTCCCGCCGAGTCATCGAGTACATGGCTCCGGTGAAGCAGATCTGGCGTCCAAAGAGCGGATGGTCGGGGTTTGCGTCCCTGGCACCTTCCAGATTTCGGAGGCCGGACAAGGCGGTGCTGTTGAGTCCGATGAACGACGACGGATCGAGCGACCCCAGCACAAAGCCGGTCCGTTCGCACATGTCGTCCAGGCTGCTGGCACTCGGATGCTCGGATCGCCGAAAGGACGACTCCAGCGCAGGCTGCGGCGTCGGAGCCCGCTTCGTGATGGTCCAGGTCGAGTCCAAGTACGGCACTCAGGTAGGCGAGGCCGAACGACGGGTACTCGGTCCAGACTCTTCGAGCCAGTCGCCAGCTACACGCTGCACGGGCGTCGATGCCCGGAAGCTCATACCTCGCTACGGACTGGCGAAGGACGCCGAGGTCGAACGTCGCGACATGCGCAGCCACGACCTGCCCGGATAGCAGTTCGGACAGATGCGGCCACACCTCCTCGAACGTCGGGGCATCGACGACATCTTCAGGGCCGATGCCCGTGATGGCGATGTTGTACCCATCGAAGTCAGCCTCTGGGTTGATGAGAGTGGAGCCATGCTCAACAACTTGACCGCCGCGGACGACTGCAAGTCCGACGGCACATGCGCTCGATCGTGAGCTGTTGGCTGTCTCGAAGTCGATTGTGACGAAGTCTGCCTCGGTTGCGGTCGCTGGAAGCGGAGCCATGCGCTTTCGACTGCGGTCGAGTCCAATGTCCAGCCCACCCACGAGTCCGACCGTAGCCGGAAGCACTGGCCCGCAGCTGGAGGTGGACTCATGTCATGGCCCGAATGTGGAAGGGCCTACCGGCGTGAACGCGCATCGCTCAGAGCGGAGTAGCTGATGGCTCCGGCCATGGTGATGAGGACATGCCAACTGACGGATCGAAGGTCTCCAAGAGATCAATCGCCTGAGCGTCGGAGCACGAAGACCAATCGTCGGAAACGGCCCTGAAGAACCTGGCCATGGTTCCTCCTGAGTGTCGGCCGAGCCACGTCCCGGCGACCTTGGACAGCCTCGCTGGGAGTGGACCTTGGTCGACCACCGCACCAGCAGGCCAGCCCTCGGCCCATCTCAGTAGTTCTCGGTCGGTCTGGCCCTTGCTCTGCGAAAGCATCCGATCGATGATCACGCCGTACTCGCCCTGGAACGTCCTCAACCACCCAAGCTGAGCAACAATCGCCCCCCGGTACTTCCCTACTCCACTGACACCCGGTGGGAGTAGGCGCCTCTCCGGAACAGGGATTGTGATTGCGACTACGGGACACGTTGGATCGTTCGCCGCCTCCAAGAGCCCAATGACCTCCTGCTCCGTTCGGTCAGCGGCGAGCGCCCAGGGCTCCGCTCGGCCCTTTCCACCCAACCTGTTGACGAGAGCCCAGTCCAGCCGTTGGTACAGGAGATCCAGTGCCTGTCTCAGGTCTTCGTGGTTCTTCCACGCGATGAGACCCAACTCCGGATCGAGCCCGGCGGCACGACGCACAGCCTCGAAGAAGGTGATGTCGTCACCGTCGTAGAGCGGAGGCGGGTTCGAGATGAATCGACCGACGAGTTCGTCATCTATCGCAGCGAGGAACGGATGGCCCGTCCGACCGCTCAGGCTCGCCTCTCCAGAGTCAGTCCGGCGAACCATCATGTCCGAGGCAAGAGTCGCACGCACAGGACGAAGTTCATCGGGTTGACCGTACCTCGTGGCAACGCATCCATCGATCCGACCACGCCCCCGTCGTCGATATCGCGCCGAGCTAGGAATCTGTCCGGTTGAGGACCGTCAGATGAGACGTGATCAACGGCCGGCGTTCGAGTCAGCGACGCCCACGACTTCGTACGTGGGCGCGATCGAATGGGGCGCTTTCAGCTCGTCTGCTGCAACCGGTACTCACGCACGACCCGCGGCTGAACGACCGACGCTGACGCGTCGTCGCCGTGCAGGACGTCGGGGTCCAGGTCGATGCCGTTCGGCCAGGAGATCGTGCCAGCAACCGAATCGACCGCGACTCCAGCGAAAACGTCGTCATCGTCGATCGTTGCGAGCACGCCAGGAAGTGCGTCGGCAAAGTCGAGTTCGCGCACGAGGCCATCGGAGAACGTGATGCGCAAGAGACGCGCGCCGAGATGCTCGACGGCTGCGACGCGGGCGAGAACGGTCATGAGGACACGCTACTGGAGCGGCTCGATCCCCGACAGGGCTGCCGGCTCTTGGGCCAACAGCCAGTTCGCAAGAAGTTCGTCGTGGTGCAGTGCTCGCCACTGCTCAACCAGGCGCGCTGCGGTCCTGGGAAGGTCACCTCTGATCGTGCCGCCATCGTCGATACGGATCAGTGCTTCGTGCTCGGCGTAGATCGCATGAAAGTGAGGCGGGTTGTGATCAGCGAAGTACATGTAGATCGCTATCCCGTAGAACTCACTCAGCCGAGGCACCCGACCAACCTACGACGCCCCAGGACGCTCCTCTGGTCTCACCTGACGAGAGGAGAAGAAGGCCGCTCGGCGATCACAACTGAGGGCCCTGTCGGAGACGCCGTTCAGTTCAGCGGACTGATTTCCTATGGGTTTGTTCGGCTGAGGGTGCGGTAGACCGTCGGCCGCGACACCGAGAACAGCTCGCCGAGATCGGAGATCGTGTACTCGCCGGTTTGATGCATCCGCTTCAGTTCCCGTTGCTGCATCGCAGACAGCTTCGGCTGACGGCCCTTCAACTTGCCTTGGGCCCTGGCGACGGCCATCCCTTCACGGGTGCGCATCCGAATCAGGTCCACCTCGAACTCGGCGAACGTAGCGAGAATGTTGAAGAACAACTTCCCCATCGGGTCGTCCGGGTCGTAGATCTGACCACCGAGCGACAACGACACCCCACGCTTGGCGAGAGTGTCACCGATGTCTCGAGCATCGGGAACAGATCGAGCAAGACGGTCGAGCTTCGGAACGACGAGCGTGTCACCCGTGCGCACCGCTGCCAGTGCTTGATCGAGGCCGGGACGCTCGCGTTTGGTGCCGCTGATGCCGTGGTCGATGTAGACGCGGTCGGGCGGAACGCCGAGCGCGTGAAGCGCTTGGCGTTGGGCCGTGAGGTCTTGCTCGTCAGTCGAGCATCGGGCGTATCCAATCAGTGTTTCATCCATCCAAGAACCGTGCCGCACCCGGTCGCCGTGATCCATCGGCGAGCGTCCGAAAGCCGCACGTCATGTGAGACGGATCTCGCCGAACCTCCCGTCGGGCTACGAACCAGCGATTCGTCCGATCGTCGTCCCCTATCGGACGCCCCTCAGAGATCATGTTCCGGGCTCAAGACCTGTCCCCCAACGGCACCTCGGGGACACCTACGGCAGGACCGACCGTGTAACGAATAGCCAGCCTTCATCGAGAATCTCTGCGTACCACCTGCGCTGTGGCGCCACTCTACCGCGAGCGGTGTGGCAGTCAAAGCTGCCATTCTCGTCTTCATCGGTCTCGACCCCCAGTTCTGGCCGTGAGCCCCGATGGCTGGATGGGCCGCTAACTGGATACCACCACGATCTCCGGAGTACCAGAGCGAATTTCCTCGTCCCTGCTGTCTCGGTTCAGATGGTGGGTTGATCCCATCGGGCCCACTTCACCCCGATCATCGCCCACCCGTCGACGGAGGCGAGCCCGGACACCCCTCGACGGATCATCGTCCCCAGACGTTCGGCGCCCACCCAGTGTGGGACAGATCGGCGACTCGTAGGTCACGGTCAGTGTTGTCGAAGTACGAGATGATCGGGCTGCCATCGACCCCGATCACGATCGAGCTCGTCTGGACGGCGAGTCCGACCTCGGCGTCGAGCGTGAACTTGCTCGACGACGTACACGTCGGATTGGCGCACACCAGCAGCTTCAGAGCACCGTTCACCGCATCGAGGTACGACACGACAGGACTGCCATCGGGACCGATCGCAATCGAGGTGTAGGAGCCCACGCTGAGCCCTGTATCGGGAGACGTGAGCACCGAGGATGTGCATGCCGTATCCAAGCATCGAGCCAGCCTCAGGTCGGCCGTGCTCGCCTTGCTGTACGAGATCACGGATCTGCCGTCGACCCCGATGGCGATCGATGTGTAGAGTCCAACGATCCCCGAACTGTCCACCGTGGTGTTCGTCGATGTCGTGCACGCCACGTCATCACATGCGGCGACCTTCAGATCCGACAAGTCCGAGTCGTAGTAGGAGATGATCGGCTTGCCGTCGACCCCGATTGTGATCGAGGTGAACAACCCGACGGTCCCCGTCGTGTCGAGAGTGACCGTTGTAGACGACGTGGATGCGGGATCGCTGCAGATCGCCACCTTGAGGTCACCATTGGTGAAATCCTGATAGGAGATCACGGGATTGCCGTCCACTCCGATGGTGATCGACGTGTGAAAGCCGACGTCACCGGTGGCATCCACCGTGGCGACCGTCGCCGTGGTGCAGGCCGGGTCGTTGCACTTCGCCACCTTCAGGTCCTTGTTCGTGAAGTCGAGGTACGAGATCACCGGCCGGCCGTCGGAACCGAGAGTGATCGAGTTGTCGGAGCCGACCTGACCGGTGCTGTCCACCGTCCTCGTCGTCGCCGATGTGCAGGCAGCGTCCGCGGACACCGCCACCCCGAGGAACCCAGTGGTGTCATCGGAGTAGGCGATGACCGGGTTGCCGTTGGCTCCTACCGTCGCCGAGTTGGAGTATCCGACGTCGCCGGCCGTGACGAGCTGAGTGAGGGTGACGACCTGGCGACCGAACTGCGGCCCGGACGCACCGGCCGGCCCGTCCGGTCGGATGGGACCCCTCAGGGCCTTGTGGTCCGGTAGGGCCATCCGGGCCTTCAGGACCTTGCGGTCCGGTGGGGCCTTGCGGTCCGGTGGGGCCTTGCGGCCCCTCAGGGCCTTGTGGTCCGGTGGGACCGGCAGGGCTGGTTGCACCACCACCAGCCGTCATGTAGCCCACGACGTCGATCAACACCTCCGTCGTCGGCCCAGCTGCGCCGAACGCGTCATAGGTGATGTCGATCTTGCCGGCGTTCTCCCCGAGTGGGGAGCCGACCTGTACCGAGTTCGGGATGATGTCCCCGGCGTTGAAGTTCAAAGACGACGTCGTCGGTGCTCCCGTCGCGTCACCGGGACGAACCGACAAGAACCCATTCGCCTTCGGATTCACGACGGTCACGTTCAACAACACACCGGTCGCAGCCACCGGAACAGCCGCGCCCGTGACCTGCAACTTCTGCGACACCGCCGACACGAACGGACCCGGCAACCCGACATCGGTGCGTGTGTCCAAGATGCGCACCGGGTCGATCGTCACCACCGACGACGCCGGACTCGACGCTGCCTGCACGACGAAAATCCCGCCGCCACCCAACGTGACCGCGACGCGGCCCGATCGCCGCCCAACGCGACCTCCACAACGACCCTCGCCTGCCTGCGCTTGTGTCTGTGCTCATGATGCCAGCTCCTTGTGTTTCCTTCCCTTGGCGAAGCCTGGGCGCAGCATTATCGTGCACTGCTGACGGTGCTGACGACATTAGCGAACGTGTCAGCTTCGATCCGCGAGTGCACGCCTGTCGGGAGCGGTTTCATCCGGCTTGTGATGGTCAGCGACGACGTCGCGGAACATCCCGGACCCCGCTGCATGACATGCGAGCTGTGTTTGGAGGTATCACCGGACGGTCCACCTCGTAATCGACCGGCACCGTCCGGTTGAGGACCGGCACTTGAGACGCACTCCACGATGTCCCCGAACGCCGGCCGAGTGCACTCGTCTCGTCGACGAGCCTGGACCGGATTGACAGGCATGGTTCTGCTGGAACTCCACAACTACACGGAGGTCCGTCATGACAACACTCGACACGACAACGCTGGTCTTGCAGCAGCCATCCGGCGAGCCGTTCGACGAGGAGCAGCTGGCTGCAGCGTCGTTCCTCGCGCGCTACAGCGGCCGGACGCTCGACGCCTATCGCACGATCTGCGCGGGTTCTTCCAGTGGGCCCACGATCATCGACCTCGAGGTGCTGCGGCCGACGCGGCCGCACATCGAGCTGTACCGAGTGTCGATGGAACAGCGCGGGCTCGCCGCCTCGACGATCGACCGTCGGCTTTCGACGGTGTGCGGCTTCTACCGGTTCGCGCACATCGACGGGACCATCTCCTCGAACCCCGCCCAGTACGTCCGCCGACCACAAGTCCACCCGACCGACGGCGCACGGGACTGGACCGCACGCGAGTTCGGCGTGTTCCTGTTCACCGCCGAGCGCTTCGACCGCGACCACGCCGCGCTCGCCGTGCTGCTCGGCCTCAACGGGCTGCGCGTCACCGAGGCGTGCGAGACCAACATCGAGGACCTGGGCTTCGAGCGCGGGCACCGCACCCTCAAGATCCTCGGCAAGGGCAACAAGCCCGCCACCATCCCGCTCGTCCCACGCACGGCACGCACCATCGACCTCGCCGTCGGCGAACGCTGCGAAGGCCCGATCCTGCGACGCCGCGACGGCCAACGCCTCGACCGACGCACCGCCCACCGCTGGGTCAAGGCGATCGGCAAACGCGCCGGCCTCGGCCACGTCTACCCGCACATGCTGCGCGCCGCGTTCATCATGGCCGCCCTCGACGCCGGCGTCCCGCTGCGCGACGTGCAGATCGCCGCCCGCCACGCCGACCCTCGCACCACCACGATCTACGACCGACGCCGCCAGAACTTCGACCGCCACGCCGCCTACGTCGTCGTCGCCTTCGTCGCCAGTGGCTGAACGCCCACGCCCGCTCGACGATGTTGGCGATGCTGATGTCTCGGCGAGACGAGCTGTATCAAGCTAAGTTGATGGCCGTGGATCCGGTCATCTTGCAGAGTGCGCGCAAGCACGAAGTCCACGACCACGACATGCTCCACGCTTACCGCAATCCGACCCGCGTCTTCGACCTCGACGACCTGACGATGCTCATCGGAGCTGCGACCGATGGTCGACTCCTCGAGATCGGTGTCACCGACGCCGAGGGGATCGAATTCATCGTGCACGCCATGCCCGCCCGCGACAAGTTCCTGAGGTGATCTCCATGCCCCGCTCAATCCAAGAAATCCTCGACCAGGCAGAAGAACTGGCACAGCGGTTCGAGAACTACGAACCCAACGCAAACGATGAACGGCCGGTCGAGGAGTACATGCTCGAACGCGCTGCCCTCGCCCGGGCGCGCAGCGAGCGACAGGTCGCAGACGCCGTGATCGCCGCACGAGCATCGGGCGCCTCGTGGCAGAAAATCGGAAGCCTCCTCGGCACGTCAGCCCAAGCAGCCCAACAGCGATACGGCGCCCTCATCGACGCGAGCTGATCGAAAACTGTCCCCAACCGCCGGTTCATCTACACCTGAAGTGTCCGGCAGAGGACCGTCTTCAGAGACAGCAATCTGCAGTGAGAGGTGAGCCATCGGAGGCATCCATCGAGCTGACCCGCTCGGCATGTATGTATGTATGATACGTACATGCCGAACAAGACGATCAGCGTTCCGGAGGACGTGGTGCCGATCATTGACGGGCTCGGTGTCCCGTTCTCCACCTGGGTTGCCGATCAGCTCCGGCGTTACGCCGCTACCCACTCCGCGTTGGGTTTCGCCCAGCAGCTGCTGGCTGACGCCGAGCTTGCGAACGCCGAACCTCCAACAGTGGGGGAGTCGTTGGCAGCGCTGGAGCGGATGGAGCGTTCCGCACCGTGGTAGCGAGGGGCGGGGTGTACTGGATCGACCTCGACGAACGCCGGCCGTGTGTGGTGGTGTCCTCCGACGATGTGCTCAGTGTGGATGTCTGGCAAACCCACGTCGTGCCAATCACTTCGAATGTCGGTCGAGCGGGCATCGCCGGCAACGTGTTGCTTCCCAGCAAAGCAAGCGGGCTGCCGAAAGACTCAGTCGCTGTTCCGCTCGGGCTCGAGTTGATCGACCGGTCACTCCTCGGAAGACAGGCCGGCAGGCTGCCCGACGTATTGATTGACGACATCGACGACGGCCTTCGAGCCGTCCTCGGCATCTGATCCATGGGTTTGTTCGGCTGATGGTGCGGTACACCGTCGGTCGCGACATCGAGAACAGCTCGCCGAGACCTGAGATCGTGTACTCGCCGGTTTGGCACATCCTTTTCAGCTCGCGCTGCTGTCTCGGAGAGAGCTTCGGCTGACGGCCCTTCAACTTGGCTTGGGTCCAACAATTCGTCACGCTGTCCATCCTGACGAGGGCGTGACGCCGTGTCGTCAGGCTGAGGTCATCGGTCGCGCAGACCCTTGCCGTCGAGGATCCTCGGGGCGTACTTGTCGACTCGCGCTGCTCGGGTCGACGCCTGCTTCGCGTCGGCGATGATCAGGCTGTACTCCCGCTGCCGACCGGGAATTCGGTCCCTGCTCTTCGAGCACACCGGCGGCATCCGCCAACAGGGCACCCTTGAAGCACATCAGGGCGAGGAACTCCTTCATCTCCTACAAGATGGCGATGTTCCGGCCCTCGTGGACGTAGCAGGGCTTGCCCCGCTTGATCGCCTCCGTCAGCCCACGGCCGATCAGGCGGCGGCGCGGCGCGCGGCGCCGTCGAGCACGTACCGGGCGATGTTCGGGCACGTGTCGAGCACTGTCGCGAACTCTGCACGCGTGAGGACGTACACGCTGGAGTCGGTGGTCGCGGTGACCGTTGCGGTCCGCGGCTGGAGTGTCAGGAGGGCCATCTCGCCGATGACGCTGCCGGCGCCGAGCATGATCGTCATGTCGCCTCGCTCGACCTTGAACTCGCCGTCAATGACGACGAAGCACTCGCGGCCGAATCGGTTCTCCTGCACGATCTGCTCGCCGGCGTGGATCTGGATGGTGGTCGCCAGGCGATCCAGGGTTTCGAGCTCGGCAGTGGGAACAGCGGCACCGAGGTCGCTGGCGAGGAGGTCGGGATGAATGTGGGTCTTGGTGGTGAACATGTCGTTCCTGGTTCTCGTTGGGGGGAGGGGACGTCCGCTGAGCACGGCAGTCGGGACAACGTACGGCCCCCGCCGTGCATTCCCATCTGTGACGCAGATCACGCGGTCCAGCGCGATCGCATTCGGCGATCAGAGCGTGTCCGGCTCGGACGTCCGCTCGGAGTCCGACGACGGTCGCCTGGAATGATGGCGGTCATGGCAGATGTCAGGCTGGAGGACCGGATCGGCGCACTGGCGTGTCCGGTCGATCACACCATGCTCGATCCCGTGATCCAGGACGACCCGTGGGACTTCTACCAGCAACTCCACGAACAGTGTCCCGTCTTCCCGATGCCCGGGATCGGTGCCGTCATGGTCACCCGGTACGACGACGTGCGGTTCGTGCTCTCCAACCCCGAACTGTTCTCGAGCAGCGGACGCGGCGGAGGCACGAAGAAGGGCCTGCAGGTCGACAATGCCCGCCGCTACCAGGAGATTCTCCGCGAACGCGGCTGGGGCCACGTGGAGACGTTGCAGCGCACCGATCCTCCCATTCACACCGGCTACCGCCGGCTGGTCGCCAAAGCGTTCCTGCCGCGTCGGATCGCCGACATGGCCGGCCACATCGACGATGTCACCAGAGGGCTGATCGACGGGTTGATGGAGCGCGGCGAGTGTGAGTTCAACCTCGACTTCGCGATGCCGCTGCCCGGGATCATCATCGCCGAGGAGCTCGGTCTCGACAGCTCCGAGATCCACCGCTTCAACCGCTGGGCCGGCGCCATGCTGGCACTGGCGATGCGTCCCTTGACCGACGACGAGGTGCTGGAGACCGTCGAGATCGAACTCGAAGCCCAGCATCATCTCGCCGAGGTGTTCGAGGCCCGGCGAGCCGAACCGACCGACGATCTCATCTCGGCGCTCGTCCACGCCCACGAGGACGAAGAGGGCGTCGAGCCCCTGAGCGTCGCCGAGCTGCAGAACCTGATGCACCAACTCGTCACCGGGGGATTCGAGACCACCACCAGCCGCGTTGAATCACGGGATGTGGTTGCTCACCCGCTACCCCGACGTGCAGGAGCGGATCCGGCACGACCTGTCGCTGGTTCCGCGGTTCATCGAGGAGGTCCTGCGTTTCGAGAGCCCGGTGCAGGGTCTCACCCGTCGGGCCACCCGGGATGTCGAGGTCGGCGGTGTCGTGATCCCCGAGGGAGCGATGGTGATGGTGCGCTACGCCGCCGCCAACCGCGACGCCACCGTGTTCGAGCATGCCGACGAGTTCGACATCGACCGTCCCCGCACACCGCAGCACCTCGCGTTCGGCGTCGGCCCGCACTTCTGCGTCGGCGCGGCGTTGGCCCGCCAGGAGCTGGTGAGCGCGTTCACCCAGTGGCTCGAACGCACGTCGTCGATCGAACTCGCGCGACCTCTCGTCGCACCGGTGCACGAACCGAGCTTCATCCTGTTCCCGATGAAGGAACTCCCGCTGCGCTTCGAACCCGCCTGACGCCGCGCCGTACGGTGCCCTCATGAGCGAACATCCCGAGAACTACGAAGACGTCACCGTGTTCGGACTCGACGACGACGTCGAAGCCGAAATGCTCGATGCCCAGAACGAGTGCACCTTCATCTGGTCGAACAAGGAGGGGTGGCCCGTCGGCGTGATCATGTCGTACGTGTTCGTCGATGGGAAGTTCTGGCTGACCGCATCCAGTCAGCGGGCCCGTATCAGTGCCGTGCGTCGTGATCCGAGGGTCTGCATCGTCGTCACTTCGACCGGCTCGAAGATGGCGCGCAACAAGACCGTCACCTACAAGGGGATGTGCACGATCCGTGACGACCAGGAGACCAAGGACTGGTTCTACCCGGCGCTTGCCAAGGCGATCCGGGGTGACGACGTCGAGGGAGCGAAGATCTTCGAGAAGTTCCTCGACTCGCCGCGGCGCGTCATCCTCGAGGTCGAGCCGACCCAGCGCATCGGCTACGACGGCGGGAAGATGGGCAAGGCGACGGCTGAATGGATGAAGGCCCAGAAGGAAGCGTCCTCGTGACCGAGCACCTCGGCCTGAGCGCCGATGAGGTACTCACGACGACCCGGTCCGTGCGCAAGCGTCTCGACCTCACGCGCCCCGTGCCACGCGAGGTGCTGGTCGAATGCATCGACATCGCGCACCAGTCGCCCACCGGCTCCAACTCGCAGCGGTGGCGGTGGATGATCATCGAGGACCTCGCCAAGAAGCAGGTGATCGCCGACATCTACCGCACCAACTTCGCCGCCGCATACGCAGGTGCGCCCGAGCCCCCGCCCGGCTCGCAGGCCGACCGAGTGAACCAGTCGGCGCGGCACCTCGCCGAGCACCTCCACGAGGTGCCGGTGCTCGTGATTCCGTTGCTCGCCGACCGTATGGACGAAGGCACGCCGTCATGGCGTCAGGCGTCGCGCTGGGGCGGCATCCTGCCGGCGGTGTGGAGCTTCATGCTCGCCTTCCGCGAACGGGGCCTCGGCTCGGCCTGGACCTCTCTGAGCCTGCAGAACGAACGAGAGATCTCCGAGCTGCTCGGGATCCCGTACGACGACTACAGCCAGGCCGGTCTGTTCCCGGTGGCGTACACGATCGGCACCGACTTCAAGCCCGCGAAGCGGCCGCCCGCCGAGGAGTTCATCCGCTGGAACGAGTGGTCGTAGCCGTCAGCGAGGCACGTCGCGGAAGGCGATGTCACGATCGGTGCTCGGCTCCCGCGGGAGCCCGAGGATGTTCTCCCCGATGATGTTGTGCTGGATCTCGTCGGTCCCGCCGGCGATGGACTGAGCAGGAGTGGAGACGAGCACCTCGGCGATCACGGCGTCGAGTTCGTCGGCTCCGGTGGTGAGCATGGCCGACGCGCCGGCGATGAGGTTGTGAACGCCGGGCGGATCGTCGGGCGACCCCGCTCGCGGCGAGCTTGCCGAGCGAACCCTCCGGCCCCGGCGCCCGTCCCAGCTCCCGGCCTGCGCGTGGCCCGCTCGGCGGTCCACTCGTTGGCGCGCTGGAAGGACATCAGCTCGGCGATTGCCTGTCGGACCAGTGGATCCTCGGTGCGTCCGAAGTGCCGCGCGCGCTCGGCGACGAGGTCGGCGCGACCCGCTCGCTGTGGGTACCACGCGTAGATGGCGAAGTGATCGGCGGCCTCGGCGACGGCCTCGTCGAGCGTGCGGCCGCTCACGCCGCTCCACGAATGACGGCCGGCGCATGGTGGCGAAGGTCCGCTCGTGCATCAGGGTCGTGCGGGCGACGCGCCAGCCGTCGCCGGGGTCGCCCACCAGATTGGCGGCTGGGATGCGAGCATCGGTGAGGAACACCTCGTTGAACGACGCGTGGCGGTTCATCTGCCGCAGCGGGCGCACCTCGACGCCCGGCTGGTGCATCGGCAGGACGAAGTAGCGTGATGCCCTGGTGCTTGGGGACGTCCCAGTCGGTGCGGGCGAGCAGCATGCCGTAGTCGGCGTGGTGGGCGCTCGTGTTCCACACCTTCTGGCCGTTGACGATCCACTCGTCGCCGTCGCGGACGCGGTCGTGGTCGTCAGCCCGGCGAGGTCGGAGCCGGCGCCGGGCTCGCTGAACAGCTGGCACCACGTGTCCTCGCCGGTGATCATCGGACGCAGGATGCCGCGAGCGCAGCTCGTCGGAACCGTGCGTGACGATCGTCGGCGCGGCGAGCGACATGCCCGACGCCGAGCGGTGTCCCGACGCGCGCCGAAGCGGCGGATTTCGTCGGCAACGATCTTGTCGGCCCACGCCGGAAGCCCACGGCCGTGCCACTCGACCGGCCACGACGGTACGGCCCAGCCGGCGTCGGCGAGCAGTCGCCGCCACTCCACGAGGTGGCGTTCGGGGTCCCAGTTCGCGTGCAGCCACCGTTGCACCTCGGTCCGGAGCTCCGCCTCGTTGGGTTGTGTCTCGGTCACGAACCCGACCGTACCCAGCCTGTCTTTCGGGGTCGGGTCCGGAAAGACAGGCTGGCTACGGTCTCGGGGCATGTTGGATGCCGAGGTCGGATGGTCGGGCCGTTCGTTGCGCTGTCCTTATCCGATGACCACGTCGCGACCGTCACGCTGTGTCGACCGCCGAACAACTTCTTCTCCGCTGCGATGATCGCCGAACTCGCGGACGCGCTCGAGGTGCTGGACGAGGATCTGTCGTGCCGAGCGATCGTGCTGGCGGCGGAGGGCAAGCACTTCTGTGCCGGCGCCGACTTCGCGTCGGCCGGCCCGGCGGACTCGACCGGTGATCTGTACCGCGCCGCGGTGCGACTGTTCCGCACCCGCAAGCCGATCATCGCCGCTGTCCAGGGCGCGGCGATCGGTGGCGGGCTCGGTGTGGCGATGGCCGCCGACTTCCGCGTCGCCGCGCCCGAGGCGAGGTTCAGCGCCAACTTCGCCCGCCTCGGGTTCCATCACGGCTTCGGGTTGAGCGTCACGCTGCCCGCTGTCGTCGGTGGGCAGCACGCCGCCGAGCTGCTCTACACCGGTCGCCGCATCACCGGCGACGATGCCGCGGCGATCGGGCTCGTCGACCGGGTCGTACCGCTTGCCGGACTGCGCACGGCTGCCCACGACCTCGCCGCGGAGATCGCCGGCTCGGCGCCGCTCGCCGTGCAGTCGATCCGGGCGACACTCCGCGGCGACCTCGCCGACCGTGTCGCCGCGGCGACCGATCGCGAGCTGGCCGAGCAGGAGCGCCTGCGCCGAACGGCCGACTTCGTCGAAGGAACCCGGGCCATGGCCGAACGCCGCCCGCCGCAGTTCACCGGAGTCGAGTGATGTCGTCGATCGGTGGTGTCGTGCGGGCGCGTCGTCGGCGCGTCGTCACATTGCTGGTCGTCACGTTGTCGTACGTATCGGTGCGAAGCGGGTCGGGAGACCGTCGGCCAACACCTGGTACAACGTCGTCGGCTCGCGGATACCACGCAGCCGATGGGTACCGAGGCCGCGGAGCCGAACGCCGGGCGGCATCATGTCGCTCAGTGCCGTGCGCATGTCGCCCGACACGACGATCTGCCCGCCGCGGGCGAGGGAACAGATGCGCGCAGTCGTGTGAACTGCCATGCCGATGTAGTTGCCGGCCGACACGGTCGGGTACCCCGCATGGATTCCCGAGCGGATCCGGACCGCGATGCCGTCGGGCCAGCGATGCTCGGCCAATGACCGCTGGGCGGTGATGGCCGCGTCGAGTCCGCCGGCAGGGCTGTCGAACGCCGCGAAGAACTCGTCGGCGCGAGTCTCGACGACACAACCGCCCGCCCGTTCGGTGGAACTGCGCTGGACCGAGCGGACCACCTCGAGCAGTTGCTCGTAGCCATCGCCGAGACGATCCAGGTGACCGGTCGACTGTTCGATGTCGGTCATCAGCATGGTGACGAATCCGGTGGGCAGATCGGGAGGTGTCTGACCCAGTTCTCGTTCCGATCGAAGCTGGTTGCTGATGAATCCGATCGGCACGATCCGAAATCGTTTGGCGGCACGGAGCAGTTGCAGCCGGGCGCGCTCACGGGCAGCTTCGCTCTCGAAGTCGACCTGATCGAACCGTGCCAGGGCATTGCGGACGTGAGCGGCGTCCATGATCGGAAGCCTCCGGTGCCCCTGCGCGTCGACGTATGCAAACGCTCGGTCGGGCAACGCGGCCCGATCGGCTGCGCTCAGCCGTGCCACGACGCGATGGTAGTCCTGCGCCGCGAGAGTCGTCACCCGCGCGCCGGTCGTGTTCGTCTGTCCGGGTGACGACCCCCCGACGTCCGACCTGGTCGTGGGCGCCACGCTCGACTCAGCGCACGATCTCGCCAACCTCGCTCCATGGCTCGGGTCGTTGCCGCCATCGCGCTCACCGCGGCCCTGTGCCGGGGCGGACACGTCAGTGGTCGCGTCGCTGCCGGTGCTGCGCTGATCAGCGTGATCTTTCCTCCCTGGATCGTGCCCGGAGCCGGGGTGATCGTCGTCACCGTCGCGTGTTGCGTCGCCTACCACCGCCGCTCACGAGCACCCGCACCGGGCGCTCAGTGGGCAGGCGGTGCGCCACCGGTGTGCGCGTAGGTCTTGTTGGTGATCCACCAACGACCATCGACGCGCGCCACGGTGAAGTAGTCGACGAAGTCGCACCCGAGATAGTCGTGCTCCACCAGCACGGCCACGCCGGCATCACCGGAGACGTCGACCATGCGCACGTCGGCGGTGTAGTCCGGCCCGGCCATGCTGGGGCTGCTCTCCACCATGCCGATGAAGTCGCCGATGGGGACATAGGTCTCCATGTCGCCGATGTGTCCGAACATGCGGGCGTCGGGGTGGAATGCATCTCTGAGCTTGCCGGCATCGCCGCTCGCCCCCTCGATGTAGAGGTCGATCACGGCTCGCACGTCGGCGATGTCCTGGAGCTGATCCTTCATGGTGGTCTCCGTTCGGAAGTGGGCTTGGAAACCAAGCCTGACACAACCGTCGGAGAGGTGGTGACGCCCCGAGTCAGCCGTTGGCGGTCTGGGGTGTGACGCGATGGTTGGCAATGATCGGGCCGCCGACCCAGCCGCAGAGCTGGGGGTCGCACTCGCGCAGTTCGCCCGAGATCCAGTGACCGTCCGTTCCGAAGATGCCGCTCTTGCCGTCGAGGGTCACGCGGATGTTGCCCTCGCCGTCCTGCTCGTGCAGTGCGCCGGTGAACGGGTGCACGATGCCCCTCATGACCGTGTCCCCACGCTCACGGGGGTTCCGGCAGAACTGTCGACCATCTCGCCCAGCAGGGCATGGAGCCAGCGGATCTTCGACTCCTGGTAGTTCGAGAACGTGGCGCCCGGCTTACGGGTGGTCTCGAGGCCCTTTTGGACCTTGGCCATGTTGAACACGTCCTGTTCGAACACCTTGGCCAGCATCCCGAGTTCGGTTGCATCGGTCCACGGGTCGTCGACCCCGAGTTTGTGCTCCGCCGCCGGCGGTGGTCGCTCGCCCTTGAACGGCGAGAGGAAGAACACCTCCATGATCGACGACCGGTGATCGTCGCCGTTCGGCCGGAACCGGTACGTGATCCGATTGAACGCACCCCATGGATGCATGTTCGGGAACACGGTGTAGTCGATCGAGTCCATCATCTCGGCGTCGCTCATCTGGTCGACCATGTCGCCGGCGACGGGGCGCCAGCGATCCCGTGACATCTCGGCGAGCACCGCACGCGCCGTCTGGCCCTCCTCGAGTGTGAGGGGCGCGTCCTGGTCGACGCGCACGTCGAGCATCCCGCGCAGCATGTCCTGTTCGGTCACGTCCGCGTCGAGGAGTGGGCTCGGTGTGCCGCCCGGCGTGATCACACGGGCACAGCGGTCCCACACGTCGACCTGGCTGTTGACGTCGCCGAGGTAGGTGAGGATCTGCGGGTGGGTGGCGTTGACGTGGTACGCCTCGCAGAACGCCTCCTGGGCGATCTTCCAGTTGGCGTTGATGATGCGGGAGACGTGAGCCTCGACGTAGCGGTTGCCGAGGTCCCAGACCTCGAACTGCTCGACGATCTCACCGAGGTGGTCGGCGAGCGGCGCCGCGTCGGGGTCGGGATTGATGAACACGAAGCCGGCCCAGGTGCCCACCGCGCACTCGGGCAGCGTGAAGTCGTCGGGCCGCTGGTCGACGTGCGGGAAGTCCCAGGCGGCGGGTACGTCGGCGAGGTTCCCGGCGAGGTCCCACGCGAAACCGTGGAAGGCACAGCGGATCTCGGAGCAGTGACCGTCGTACTCCTTCAGCTGGCGACCGCGATGCAGACAGGCGTTGGGATACGCCTTGATCGATCCGTCGCTCTGGCGTACGACCAGGAAGGAGAGCTCGGCGATGTCGTAGACGATGTAGTCACCGGGCTCGGGGATGTGCTCCTCGCGGCAGGCGAACTGCCACACACGCGACCACAGCTGATCGACCTCGCGGCGATGCCACTCACGTGACGTGTACCGCTCGATCGGAATGTCGTCACTGCCGAAGTAGCGCGGTGATTCCAGCCGCAGCACGTCGGGCACGGGGTGGGTGTCGGCATCGAGCAGATCCTGGAAGGTGAGCCCGGGTGAGCGGGCCCCCACAGCGGTTTCGGACGAGTCGGTCGCGGTCATGTCACCATTATTGACCACGTGGTGAGTTCCCGTGGTACCGGAGGTTCACGCGCCGAGCAGCCGGTCCAGCTCCCGGAGTGCATCGTGGGGGTCACCGACCTGGACAGTGGTCCATCCCAGCGCGGCGGGCGGTTCGAGGTTCTGGTCGAAGTCGTCGAGGTAGACGATCGCTGCATGGTCGACTCCGAGTCGCTCGGCGGTCGTCTCGTAGATCGCGAACTCCGGTTTGCGCGCGCCGACGGCGAACGACTCCACGATCACGTCGAAGAGACCGAAGTCGATGTCGCGCTGCATGGTCGGGCGGAACTCCGCGAAGGTGTTGGTCAGGAGACCGGTGAGGTAGCCCTCGGCGCGCAGTGACCGGACACGATCGATCATCTCGTCGACCACCGTGTAGCCGCCCGGTGCGAGCAGCCGTTCGATCTCGTCGCCGCGCAGCCGGACGCCGAGTTCATCCGCCCACGGAGACAGCAACCCCTGGATGGCGTCGGTCGCGATCTCACCGCGTTCGGCTCGGTGCCACGGGTGGTCGGGTCCGCTCTCGCGAGGTCCGAGCAGCACCTCGTGCAACACCGACGGCTCGATACCGCGGGCCGGCGATCTCGGCGATCTGGTTCGCGATCGTCGTGATCAGCACCCCGCCGAAGTCGAACACGACGGCTCTGATCGGCGAGATCACTCGAACGAAGCGCTTGCCTTGTGGTCCGGGCCGTACACCGGAGCAGTCGCGTCGATGCGATGTTTGCGGCTCACCGCGCTGACGAGGCCTCCCTCGCCGAGCATGGTGCGCATCGCGAAGTAGTTCGGGTGCTCGAAGTGGGCCTCGAGGGCCTCCGCCGACTCCCAGAGTTCGTACACCTGGATCAGGTCGTCCTGACAGGGGTCCGCAGCGAAGCAGTAGACGAGGCACCCGGGCTCGTCGTCGCGCGTCGCTTTCTGGATCGGCGCCGAGCGCTCGATCAGCTCCTGACGGGTAGATGGGTCGGCGATGGTGATGGCGGCTTCGACGGCGATCAAGCTCATGTGGTGCTCCTCGTGGGGGTGTTGGTTCGGTGCGGACGGTTCGTCCGCACCGACCGGGCGTGGTCAGTATGGCAACGTGACACAGCAGCATCAGGAGCGGAGCGCAGGAGACGTGACATGTACGCCGCGTTGATCACCGGTGAACAGCGCGTCGAGTTGGTGGACTTCCCCGACCCCACGCCGGATGCCGCCGGGGTCGTCGTGGACATCGCCTTCTGTGGGATCTGCGGCACCGACATCCACGCGTACCAATCCGGTCGGCCCTACAACCCTGCGATCTGCGGGCACGAGTGGGCGGGCACGGTGTCGGCGGTCGGCGCGGAGGTGAAGTCGCTGAGCGAGGGCGACCGCGTCGTCGTGGCCGTCGCTCCGTCGTGTGGCCGGTGTACCGCCTGTCGACGCGGTCAGGCCGATCGCTGCGAGGTGACGTTCCTGTCAGCGCTCGGTCGCGATCCGCTGGCGCCCCCGCACGGTGGATTCGCACCGCGGATCGCCGTCGCGGCGAGCCGGGTCGTCAAGACCGATCCGGGCCTGACCGACGAACAGGCGGCCCAGGTCGAACCGACCACCGTGGCGTTCCACGCCGTTCGCAACAGCAACCTGAGGCTCGGCGACATCGCGGTGATCCAGGGCGCAGGCCCGATCGGGCTCGGCGCGATGCAGTGGGTGCGCGCGGCCGGAGCCGGACGTGTCGTCGTCATCGAGCCGAGTGAGGAGCGTCGCGAACTCGCTCTCTCCCTCGGCGCCCATCACGCAGCTGCGCCGGGCGACGAGGCGAACCAGCTGATCAAGGAACTCACCCACGGTCTCGGCGCGGACATCGTCTACGAGTGCGTGGGCCGGCCGTTCGCCGTGCAGTCCGCGGTCGACCTCGCCCGGCGGGGCGGGTCGATGTGCCTGATCGGCCTCGCCGAGGGCGATGCCCCGATCTCTCCCGGTGCATGGTTGGTCAAGGAGATCTCGGTGACGTCGTCGCTCGCCTACCTGCACGAGGAGTTCGAGATGTCGATGGGCATGATCGCCGACGGCCGAGTCGTGGTCGAGCCGTTGCACACCGCGACGGTCGGCCTCGACGAACTCGAGGCGACACTCGCCGACCTGGCCAGTGGCACCAGCCGACAGATCAAGGTGCTGGTCGATCCGACCGGCCAGAAGTAGCCAGAAGTAGGAGGACAATGATGTTCGATTTCACCGGCAAGACCGTGCTGATCACCGGCGCGTCGATGGGGCTCGGCGAAGGGTTCGCACACGCCTTCGCCGACGCGGGGGCCGACCTCGTGCTGACCGCTCGCTCGGCTGACCTCCTGGATGGAGTCGCGGCGGTGTGTCGCTCCAAGGGGAGCACCGTCACGGTCGTCCCCGGTGACGTGTCCGTGGAGGAGGACGTCGCGAATGTCGTGGCGAGAGGAATCGAGGCGCACGGTCGGATCGACGTCCTGATCAACAATGCGGGTGTCAGTGACATGCGCGGTGTCGCACCCGAGTCCTTCGACATGGCGACGTGGAACTGGATCATGTCGATCGACCTCAACGGTGCCTTCATGTATCTGCGCGACGTCGGTCGTCACATGCTCGAATCCGGCGGCGGTTCGATCGTCAACATCTGTTCGATCATGGGCAACGGTGCGAACGAACTGAACGTGATCGCCTACACCGCGGCCAAGGGCGCGCTGCGGAATCTCACGCTGCAGCTCGGCTGTGAATGGGCCGACCGCGGCGTCAGGGTGAACTCGGTGTCGCCTGGCTTCATCGTGACCGAGATGGTGCGTCCCGCACTCGAGGGAATGGGCATGGATCGATGGATCGCGAGCCGCACTCCCATGCGACGCATCGGCGAACTCGATGAGATCGTTGCCCCGGTGCTGTTCCTCGCGTCGGATGACGCGAGCTACATCACCGGCCACGACCTGAACGTCGACGGCGGGACGAATGCCGCCAACGGCTACTACCAGATCCCTCCCATCCATCAGGAGTGGAACGCCGACACCGCACCGCGGGTCGGCTCGGGCTACGAGGGGATCCAGCCGAGGCCCGACTGGTACGAGGTGATGAAGGAAGGGATTCCGGGCATCCACTACACGCCGGATGCATGACCGCTCGCCGGACGGTTCCGTCCGGTACGTCGCGTAACCAACCGATCGGTTAGTTTCTCGAGATCGGGTCGTCTGTTCGGCCCGACCCTGGCCCCGGGGGTGGGGCAACGGTTACATGAGATGGGGGATCACCACATGACATCACGATCACGGAAGCGGTCACGCGTCCTGCTCGGAGTCGCCACCAGCCTCGCGCTGGTGCTGGCCGCGTGCGGCAGCGACGAGGATACGGGAAGCGAATCGACCGAGGCCGCGTCGGAGGAGACGACGGCAGCCACGGAAGCACCTGAGGCAACCGACGCAACCGAGGGCACAGAAGCGCCCGACACCACGGATGCCGAGGACGAGGCGCTCGGCGAAGCGACCGGCGAACCGATCAAGATCGGCGTACAGAACCTCGAGGGTGACCCCAACGGTTCGTTCCCGGAGTTCTCCGTCGCGATGGAAGCGGCAGCCAATTACGTGAACACAGAACTCGGCGGCCTCGGTGGCCGACCGATCGAACTCGTGGTCTGCAAGTCCATCGTGTCACCTGACGACTCGCAGCGATGCGCCAACGAGTTGGCCGCCGACGAGGTCGAGATGGCCATCTCGACCATCAACTTCTTCGGCAACCACTTCTCGATCTACCAGGGCTCCGACATCCCGGTGCTCGTGGTGACCCCGATCACGATCGCCGACTTCACGTCCGAAGGCGTCTACGCCATCGGTGCGGGCGGCGGCTGTCTCGGTGTCCACACCGGTCTCGTGCAGTTCGCGACCGACCAGATCACCCAGTTCGAGGACATCACGATCGAACGAGTCGGTGTTCCGTGGGCCGACACCCCTCCCGGTGTCGTGTGCTACAACGACCTCGAGGCGAAGCCGCTCGACGTGCTCAACGGCACGACACCCGGCGATGCCGAGCGGGCGGGCTCCATGCCCGACATGACCCACATCGGTGTCCCGATCGCCCCGGCCACGCCGGATGCGACCCCGCAGGCGACCGAGATCCTCGACTTCGATCCCAGCGTGATCATCTTCTCGGCGCAGGGAGCGGACTGCTGGAACTTCGTCGATGCGCTCGGGCGCCTCGGCTGGACCCCGCAGGAGATTCCACTGGTGCTGTCGGGTTCGTGCACCGACTTCACGGCGATGGAAGCCGCCGGCGATCTCGCCGACGGCATCTACATCACCGGCTCGGTGAACGGACTGCTGGCGCCGCTCGAAGGTCTCGAGGGTGACCACCTGGAACAGGCCACGACCTACCAGACGAAGGGTCTGGAGTACGGCATGACCGAGGACGATCTCTTCAAGGGCTTCGCCACGCAGGGCTTCTCGGCCATCATGAACATCTGGGAGGCCTCGAGGGCCGTCGAAGGTGACGTGACCGGACAGGCCATCGCAGACGTGATCGCGGCAACCGACGGCACCGTGCCCACCTTCGGTGGCCCGCCGCTGAACTGTGCCGGCGCACCCGCTCCGTACATCGCGGTCTGCAGCTCCGAGATCGCCATGGACCAGTGGGACGCAGCAACCAAGTCGATCACGAACGTGATTCCCTCGTTCACCGGTCTCGACCTCGTTGCCGGCACCGAACTGCGGCCCACCGCCGAAGGGTGAGCCGTTCTGAACACAACACACTGAACACCACACACTGAACACCAGTTCGGGTCGGGGTCGGTCCCAGGATCGGCCCCGACCCGTGCGTTCTGATCATCACGTGACGTGACCGGGGGCTCCGCGTTGAACGACATCATCTTCATTCTGCTCATCGGGCTCGGCCTCGGTGCGCTGTACGCAATGCTCGGCGCCGGACTCGTCGTGTCCTACAAGGGCTCGGGCGTCATCAACTTCGGCTACGGCGCCATGGCCATGTACGGCCTCTTCACCTTCGACACGGCGTGGCACCGGGGTCAGCTCTTCCTCCCGTGGGTCGACTTCCTGCCGACGAAGGGGTTGAACATCCCGGTCGAGATCACCCTGTCGGAGAGCGGAACCTGGCCGATGGCCGCTTCGCTCGTCCTGGCGCTCCTGATGGCGGTGGGGCTCGGCCTCGGGGCGCACTTCCTCGTCTTCCGCCCTCTGCGCCATGCCGCCCCGCTGGGCAAGGTCGTGGCCTCGCTCGGACTCGCGCTGTACCTCCAGGGTGTCGCCCTGATCAACTTCGGCAACTCGTTCCCGCAACCCGAGAACGTCGTCCCCGAAGAAACGATCGAGAACTTCCTCGGTCTCGGCAAGCCGTACCCGGGCAGCAACCTGTACGTCGTCGCCTTCGCCGTGCTGATGGGATTCGTCCTCTGGGCCGCGTACCGGTATCTCCGCTTCGGCCTCGCCACACGCGCTGCGGCCGGCAACGAAAAGGGCGCGGTGCTTCTCGGCTTCTCGCCGCAGACACTCGCGGCCATCAACTGGGTGATCGCCTCGGTACTCGCCACGCTCTCGGTGATCATCGTCGGCCCGATCGCCGGCACGATCACCCCGGTCGGCCTGACCGCCCTGATCGTGCCCGCGCTCGCGGCCGCGCTGATCGGTGGTCTGCGCTCGATCCCGATCGCCGTCGCCGGTGGATTGGCGCTCGGTGCGGTCCAAACGCTGCTCGACGTCAAGAAGGGCACCTGGTTCACCGGCGACCTCGAATGGATGCAAACGGGCGTCCGCAACTTCCTGCCGCTGATCGTGATCATCGCGGTGCTGTATCTGCGGGGCAAGTCGCTCCCGATCCGCGGCGCCGTGGAGGAGAAGCGGCTTCCGATCGCTCCCGATCCTCGGCGGATCTGGGAGCACGCCTTCTTCTGGATCGTCGTGCTCACCCTGATGGCGTTCGTCTTCGAAGACGCGGGTGGCCGGACGCGCTTCGCCAACTCGATGCAGACCGGCTTGGTGGTCTCGATCGTGATGCTGTCGATCGTGCTCATCACGGGGTACACCGGGCAGATCTCCCTGGCGCAGATGTCGTTCGCCGGCATCGCCGCCTTCGTCATGGCGCGCATGATGGCCGACGGCATCGGAAGGGGATCCAACCTCGTCCCCGTCGAGGGTCCCGGGCTCGCCTGGCCGATCGCCGGTGCCATCGGGATCGCGGCGGCGGTGGTCATCGGCGTCGTCGTCGGATTGCCCGCGGTGCGAATCCGCGGCGTGCAACTCGCGGTCGTCACCATCGCCGCTGCGGTCGCGCTCCAGGGCATGTACTTCGAGAACGAGGTGATCACGCAACTCCGTGCCGGCGTCCCGGCGTTCGTGAAGGACCCGACGATCTTCGGGATCGACGTCGGCGCCCGCAGTGCACGAGAGCAGAACGAGAACCCGGCGTTCGTGATCTTCGGCGCCATCGTTCTCGCGCTCTGTGCGATCGCCGTGGCCAACATGCGACGAGGAGGCGTGGGCCGGCGCTTCCTCGCCGTGCGCGCCAACGAACGTGCCGCTGCCGCGGCGGGCATCAACGTCACCCGGACCAAGTTGCTCGCCTTCGCGATCAGCGCGGCCATCGCCGGCGTCGGCGGACTCATGTTGGGCTTCAAGCAGGTCGAGGTCTCGTCGGCGAACTTCGCCTACGGCGCCAGCCTGTCGGTCCTGGCGTTCGCCTACCTTGCCGGCATCTCGTCGATCAGCGGGGCGATCGTCGCCGGCATGCTGCTGCAGGCGCTCGTGCCGACGACGTCCAACTACTTCTTCGCCGGCACGAACATCGACAACTACGTCGGCCTGCTGAGCGGCATCGGCATCATCGTCACGGCGATCGTGCACCCCGAAGGTGTTGCTCCCTTCTTCACCGAGGGGGTCAGACACCTCGGGAACTGGATGGTGAGCGCGATCCCGGGCGCCGAGACGCTGCGGTCGAACTATCGAGGTCCCAAGCAGGTGCTCGTGAAGTCCGGGCTGGCGATCCTCGTGGTCGGTACCGCGCTGTGGCTGTACAACGCCAAGTTCGTCGAATCGGTCGAGTGGTGGGTGTTCATCAGCATGGTGCTGCTGTACCTCGTGGTGTTGGGCTTCGCCCGTGTGGTCGGCCCGATCTCCCCGACATTCCCCGAAGCTGGGCATGTCTGGGCGAGCGCTGCTCAACGGTTCGGTCCGACCGCGCTCGTCGGGTACGTTCTGGGCTGGATCATCTGGCCTCTTCGGGTCGACACCTACTCGATGTTCTGGATGCCGATACTGGGAGCATTGCTCGCGCTGATGGTTCGAAACGTCTACTTGCAGATTCGGGGCGGGCACCAAGCGACCACCCCGGAACCACCGCCAGATTCCCCGAAGATCGCCGCGACCATCCCGACTCCCGCAGAGGTGAACTGACATGGCACTACTCGAAGCCAAGGGCCTGACGGTCACCTACGGCGGTCTCAACGCCAACGACGAGATCGATCTCGAGTGCGAGGCCGGCAAGCTGGTCGGACTCATCGGGCCCAACGGTGCGGGCAAGACCACCTTCATCGACGCGATCACGGGATTCACCCCGATCACGCGCGGGTTCGTGAGCTTCGACGGTGTCGACCTCGCGGGCCAACGGCCCGATGCCGCGCGCCAAGCTGGGCCTGGTCAGGACCTTCCAGTCGCTGGAGCTCTTCGAAGATCTGACCGTTCGTGACAACCTGCTCGTCGCCGCCGACCGGCCGACGTGGTACTCGTTCCTGACCGACATCGTGATGCCGAGTCGAGGTAGGGGAGCTGCCCTGGAGCAGATCGATGTCGCCCTCGATGCCATGGGGCTGCGTGATCTGGCCGACAAGCACCCGAGTGACCTCAGCCATGGTCAGCGCAAGCTGGTCGGCGTCGCTCGGGCACTCGCGGCCAAACCGAAACTGCTCCTGCTCGACGAGCCGGCCGCCGGTCTCGACACACAGGAGAGCCAGTTGCTGGGTGCGCACCTTCGCAGCTTCCTCGACCTCGGTGTCAGCCTGTTCCTGATCGACCACGACATGGGGTTGGTGCTCAACGTGTGCGACTACATCTACGTCCTCGACTTCGGTCGGGTGATCGCGCACGGCACACCGGCCCAGGTTCGAGCGGACCCGGCGGTCATCGCCGCCTACCTCGGCGAATCGGCCGGCGAAGCGCAGGCCGAGGCGGGTGCCGCCGTGAATCGGTCGGCCGACGCCGTGGCAGAACCCGTGACATCAGCAAACGTGGCATCGGAGGCCGGCAATGAGTGAAGAACTCCTGATCGATGTGCAAGGGCTGCACGCCGGCTACGGCGGCATCCCGGTGCTTCGCGACATCAACCTGAACGTCGGACCCGGCGAGGTGGTGGCCCTGCTCGGGCCCAACGGCGCCGGCAAGACCACGACGCTGCTCACGATCTCCGGGCTGCTGGCACCGCTCGAAGGCAGCGTCGAGGTGCTCGGCGAACCGGTCACCGGGCACAAGGCGTACGCGGTCGCCCGGCGAGGCCTTGCCCACGTTCCGGAGGATCGGTCGCTCTTCTTCGACCTGACCGTCGAGGAGAACATCCGTCTCGGTCTGAAGGGCAACCGGCACGAACGCAAAGAGGCCCATGATCGGGCGATGGACCTGCTCCCGGCGCTCAAGCCGCTCGGTCGCCGTCAGGCCGGTCTGCTCTCGGGTGGTGAGCAGCAGATGCTGGCGATGGCACGGGCGCTGGTGTCGTCACCCAAGTGCATGCTCGTCGACGAGATGAGTCTCGGTCTCGCCCCGATCATCGTCGAGCGGCTGCTCCCGATCGTGCGCGACATCGCGGATCAGACCGGATGCGGTGTGCTCATCGTCGAGCAGCACGTCCACATGGCGCTCGAAGTCGCCGACCGTGGCTACGTCTTGAACCACGGGGAGATGGTGCTGCAGGGCTCCGCCGCCGAACTGTCCGCGAACCGCCACGTGCTCGAAGCCAGCTACCTCGGTGAGGCCGTGCTGGACGAAGTGTGACGAGCCCGTTCGCTTCTGACCTCCTCGCCGGGCGCACCGCGCTCGTCACCGGAGGGGGCACCGGGCTCGGGCGAGCGATCGCCGAGGGTCTGTCATCGGCCGGAGCGTCCGTTGTCATCGCGGCCCGAAACCGGGACCGCCTCGACGTCGCGGCAGCCGAGATCGGTGCGCAGACCGGCAACCCGGTGGAAGCCGACGTGGTGGACATCCGCGACCGCGAGACGGTCGAGGCACTGGCCGGTCGGCATCGGATCGACATCCTGGTCAACAACGCCGGCGGGCAGTTCCCGCAGAAGGCGCGTGACTACAGCCCGAACGGTTGGCGCAGCGTCATCGATCTCAACCTCAACGGTACGTGGACGATGACCCAGGTGTTCGGCAACCAGATGCTCGACGCCGACGGCGGCAACATCGTGCAGATCGTCGCACTCGTCGGCCGAGGCATGCCCGGCATCGCCCACAGTTCAGCGGCACGAGCCGGCGTCGTCGAGTTGAGCCGGACGTTGGCGTTCGAGTGGGGTCCGAAGGTGCGCGTGAACTGTGTTGCGCCCGGCGCGTTCCGCACCGAGGGGTGGGAGGCCACCTACGACGAAGGGGTGGGCAACGACATGGCGGGGGTCCCGCTGCCGTACCCCGGTCGTCCCAGCGACGTTGCGAATGCGGCGGTGTTCCTGGCGTCACCGGCCGCGGCGTACATCACCGGCGCGTGCCTCTACGTCGACGGTGGCATGATCCTGCAGGGCCCGATCAGCGCCCTGCCCAAGGGCGCCTACCCGGAACGGGACTGAACGGTCCACGTTCTCGACGGTCGGGGTGCGCTCGCTACCATCGGCCCATGGCGACGATCCTGGCCCACATCACCGTTCGGCCGGGGACCGAGGCCGACTTCGAAGCTCTCGCTCGCACCCTGTACGAACGGACCCATGCGACCGAGACCGGCGTGCGCCACTACGAGTACTGGCGCGGAGCAGCGCCACGGACGTATTACACGCTGCTGTCGTTCGACGACCACCGCGCCTTCATCGCGCACCAGACGAGCGATCATCACGAGACGGCGTCGCCCGAACTCGGACGGATGATCGAGAGCCTGCGACTCGAATGGGTCGACCCGGTGCCCGGGGCCAGCGCCCTGCCTCCGACCGTGATGCAGTCGGCGCCGCCCGATGCCGACGCGCTCACCGTCGAGTACACCGATCGGTTCGCAGCCGTGATCGCCGATTGGTGGCACGCCGTCGGTCAGTGATCGACAGCGGCGCCGCACGCCTCTGCGGTCCCGGTCTTTCGGGGTCGGGTCCGGAAAGACCGGCTCGGTCTTTCGGGGTCGGGTCCGGAAAGACCGGGGTCAGCGGTCGGTGGGCGGTTCGCGGCTCCAGAGGACGTCGAAGTCCACGGCGATGTCGAGCACCTGATAGGCGCGGCCCATCCCCACACAGAACCCGCAGGTGATCGTCAGCTCGAGCAACTCGATCTCACTGAAGTGTTCGCTCATCCGGGCCCACATGGCGTCGTCGATGCCGCGATGGTCGATCGCGAACTGCTCGGCGAACTCGGCTGCGAGTCGCTCGCGGGGCGTGAAGTCGGGGTGGTCGTAGTACTGGTGGACGTGCTGGTAGAGCTCGTCGGTCAATCCCTGCTGCATCGCCGATGCAGCTCGCGTGTTCAGTCAAACGTGACATTCGTTGAGCTGGGCGATGCGCATGCGGGCGACCTCGCGTTCGCGTACCGGCAGGCTCGACTGCACGTAGACCGCCTCACCCATCGCACCCATCGCCGCGCCGAGATAGGGGGCCAGCTGCCAGATCCGTTTCGCTTCGAGGCCCTCGCCGTCGGGAACGTCGATACGGGCCATCAGGTCTCCCTCTTCTTCGGGTCGGCGACCGGCGTGCTGCCGATCAGCTCGTCGACCCAGCGGTGGAACATCTGGTTGCCCGGTTCGTTGCGCCCGAAGACGAACTCGGTGTTGGCGCCCGAGGCCAGCGCCGACTGGATGCCGAGGCCGGTCTTGTAGTCCTCCTCGTTGACGACCCATTCGAGGAAGTCGGCGCGTTCGAGCGTCGCGGCCCGTTCCTTCTCCGACGCGTCCTTGGCGATGACGTGGGTCTGGATGGTGCGCGACCGGTCGGGAGTCGGCCCCGGGATGAGCTGGCTGACCATGGCGCCGCGCCCGCCGTTGCCGGCCACGGACACGTGCGGGAACACGGTGTGCACGAACCCGACATGTTTCGCGGGCGTCCACTCGGCCGGCGGGATGTCACGCAGCTCCGGGGTGACCCGGCGAGCGAAGGCGACGCGTTGGTGCGGACCCCACGCATCCCAGGTCATGACGTTGCCCATCACGTCGACGCCCAACGTGTCGCGATGGAGGATGTCGAGGTGGTAGCCGTCGACGTACCCGTCGAACGCGATCTTCCAGTTCGGCCCGACGAGGGTGCGCTCGACCAACAGTTCCATGTCGGCGAGTCCGAGCGCGTCGAGGACGGCGTCGTAGCCGCCGAGCCAGGCGTCGAGGTCGAGGGTGGCGTCGGGATGGAGCACGGCGAACACCATGCCGCCGCGTTCCTCGCACGGCAGTTCGGTGAGGCCGTGCGTCTCGGTGTCGACCTCGCCGAACTTCTGGCGTCCGGAGATCCCGACCAGAGCACCCTCGGTGTTGTAGCTCCAGGCATGGTAGGGACACGTGAATCGACGGGTCTGTCCGCAGCCGTCGCCGACGACCAGTGCACCTCGATGCCGACAGGCGTTGACGAATGCCTTGACTCCACCGTCGGCCTGACGCACGGTGAGCACCGGGACGCCGGCGATCTCGATCGATCGGTACGAGCCGGTCTCGGGGAGATGCGCGCTCAGCGCGGCGACGACCGGCCCCTTGCGGAACAGGACCTCGACCTCACGCTCCCAACGCCAGGGGTCCAGGTAGTCGTCGACCGACACGGTGAAGGTGTCGTCGAGGGAGTCGGTCGTGTCCTCGTCGAGGTGGGTCAGCAGGCGCCCGGCGACCTGGTGCCAGTCGTTCACCCAGGTGGTTCCCCTGTGGTCGTGCTCGGTCGGCTGTGGGAACCGACCGTACGACGGCGCAGTGTCCGCGCTCGCCTGGTGCTGGTCGTGGAGTTCGTCGGTGGTCATGCCGGAACCTCTGCCTTTCTGACGGCGACCGGGATGGCACTGGAGACGACCATGCCGGTGACGGGATCGTGACCGGCGTCGGCGGAGACGAGCCGGCTCGTCGGGGTACCGATGTCGCGGACCTTCTCGTCGGTCAGCGATCGTCCCCCCCACGAGTGGGCCATCGAGATCACGCCTCGCTTGACGTCGTCGGCGGCCTCGGCGACGCCGATCAACGCAGCTCGGGGTGATCGGATCTCCACGAGGTCACCGGAGCCGAGTCCGAGCTCGGCGAGGTCGTCGGGGTGCATGTACGCCGGGTTCGTCGTGCCCTTCCTGGCGAGCCCCGGCAGTTCGGTGCCGGTCGAGTTGAGCACGTGCTTCAACCGGCGGCTGACGAGGCGGAACGGGAACTCGGCCGGGTCGGCGCCGGCGAACACCGATGGCGGTTCGGTGAGCACCGTTGCCAGTTCCGCCATGAGGTCGTCGGGCGCCGGAGTGAACTTCGCCGTGGCGCCCTCGTCGGCGGGCTGCACGACCGGACGCAGGTGCGGATGCACCTGGCGCGGGTGGGCGCGGACCTCGTCGAGCGGCATGCGCGACCCGGCGTAGGAGCGGTCGATGATCTCGTCGGTGTCGGGGCGTGTCGACATGTCGGGCGAGCCGCCCGGCAACGGAAGTGTGCTCCCGAGCCGTGACGCCAGTTCCCAGAACACCTCCCACTCGTTGAGCACGTCGCCGTCACGCTCGACCACCGCTTCGGTGTAGTTGGTGTACGGCTCGCGGAACCAACGGTCCATCAGGTGGGGCACGTCGGCACGCTCGAGCGACAGGGTGGGAGCGATGACGTAGTGGGCGAACTCGGCGGTGGGGGTCATCCGGTGGTCGATCACCACGAGCAGTTCGAGGTCGGCCAGGGCCTGGAGCGTCAGTTCCTGGTCGGGGAACGCGACGGCCGGATTGCCGCCGCTGACGATGAGCGCTCGGATGCGACCTTCGCCCGGTGTGAGGATCTCCTCGGCGAGTGCGGCAGTCGGCATCTCGCCGCGGTAGCCGCGCAGGTCGCGGATGCGCGACGGTGGGCCGTTGGCGGGAGCCCGCGGCGGGGTGACCTGAGCCCGGTGCGGCGTGTCGGGGTAGAGCAGGAGGCCGTTCTCCAGGAGGTCGCCCTCGCGGTTGACGCGTCCGAGGATGGTGTTGAGAACGACCACCAGGTGTTCGGTCAGGCTCGAGCGTGACGCCATGTTCGGGCCGGTGCCGGTGCCGGCGGTGCCACGCGGACCCGCCGCGAACATCCGTGCCGCGGCCACGATGTCGTCGGCGTCGAGCTGGCAGCGCTCGGCGACCACGTCGAGCGTGAACCCCTCGACCGCCGCCGCGAGTTCGTCCATCTGGTCGACCCAGCGTTCGCAGAACTCGTGGTCCTGCAGGCCCTCTTCGAGCACGATCCGGATCATCCCGGCGAGCAGGGTGGGGTCTTCTCCCGGGCGGATCTGGAGGTGGATGTCGGCGAAGCCGGCGAGTTCGGTCCGGCGCGGGTCGATCACGATCAACTTCATGCCCTCGGCCTTGCGACGACGCATCACCACGAACGGGTTGGTGCCCTGGAGTCCGCCGATCGGCGCGTACGACGACACCATCGAGTTGTATCCGATCGCCATGTGGACATCGGAGTCGGTGAAGTTGTGGTAGCCCGCTTCCCATCCGCCGAGTCGCAGGCCGGCGAGACCCTTGGCCGGTTGGTCGATGGTGACCGACGTGTAGAACGACACGGAGTCGAGACCCTGGTGGAACGCTCGTGCCACCGGCACCGCCACCGAGTTCTGGTAGCCGCCGGTTCCGGTGTACGACGCCACCGCACGCGGGCCGTAGGTGTCGATGATGTGCCGCAGTTGGGCAGCGATCTCGTCGAGGGCCTCGGCGCTGCCGACCGACTCGAAGGTGCCGTCGGGACGGCGGCGCAACGGGCCGCGAAGGCGGTTCGGGTCGGCCATCTGGTCGGGGAGTTGACGTCCCTTGATGCACGTGTACCCCTCGAAGAGCGGGTCGTCCACGACACCGCGCACCGCGATCACCCGGTTGTCGACGACGTCGACCTCCATGGGGCAGCTCGCGTGGCAGACCCGACAGAACGTCATCTTCGTCTGCGGTTCGGCCTGCGTGATCGTGGATGCTTGTTCCATGCGGGATGCCTCCGGTCGTTTCCGTACGTTCGTAAACTAACTGTTCGGCTAGTTTCGCAACGCAGCAGAGGACAGGTGTTCCGCGACGTCGCGGAACCGGACCGGACACGGGGGACAGGCATGGGACATCGTCGGGACGAACGAGCATGACGCGGGCCTTCCGTTTCGGGCTGCAGAGCTTCAATGCGACCAGTCCACAGGACTGGCGTGATCAGGCCCGGCATGCCGAGGATCTCGGCTTCAGTACGTTCAGTGTCGCCGATCATGTGATCGGCCCCGGGCCGGCGCTGGCCGCCACGAACCATCCGGTTCAGGACATCGCCGCGATCCCCGCGATGGCGGTGGCGATCGAGGCGACCAGCACGATCAACATCGGATCGCGGGTGTTCTGCACCGACTACCGCCAACCCGTCATGTTCGCGAAGGAACTGGCGACGCTCGCGTACTTCGCCGAGGGTCGCCTCGAGATCGGCATCGGTGCCGGCTGGCTGCAGGGCGAGTACGAGGCGATGGGCGTGCCGTGGGACCCCGCCGGCGTGCGCATCGACCGGATGGAGGAGACCATCTCGCTGATCCGGGCGCACTTCGCCGACGGTGAGATCGACGTCGACGGTGCTCACGTGCACGCCGTCGGCTTCGAAGGTGTCCCCAAGGTGCCGACGGGCCTGCCGCCGATCATGATCGGTGGGGAGCCCCGCGCGTGCTCGGCATCGCCGGGCGCGAGGCCGACATCGTCAGCCTCAACTTCGACAACAGCTCCGGCAAGATCGGTCCTGCCGGTGTGGGCAGCAGTACCGCCGAACTCACCGCGCAGAAGATCGAATGGATCCGCGCCGGCGCCGGCGACCGGTTCGACGACCTGGAGCTCGAGATCGCGGGATACTTCACGGTGGTCACCGACGACCGCGACGGCACGCTGGCCAAGATGGCGCCGATGTTCGGCCTCGAACCCGAGGTCTTCGCCGAGCACCCGCACGCGCTCGTCGGCTCGGTCGACTCGATCTGTGACCAACTGGTCGAGCGCCGCGAGACCTACGGGATCTCGTACGTGACGTTCGCCGGTCGGATGGTCGACGCTGTCGCCCCGATCGTCGAGCGGCTCGCCGGAACCTGAACCCCTGAACCCACCCACGTCAAGCGAGACCGAAGGACCTACATGAAAGTCGGCATCAACCTCCCCTCCCAGTTCCCGTTCGGGAGCACCGCGCAGATGTTGGAGGTCTACGAACAGGTGGGATTCGACTCCTACTGGTCGCCGGACCACATCCTCGGCGTGTTCCATCCGGGGCTGTGGAGTGAGATCCCGTTGTCCGATCTCGCAGCCGACCCCGATGCGTTCTACGACCCGTTCTGTTACGGCGCCGTGGTCGGCACGATGACCGACCGACCGTTCGGCATCTGCGTCACCGACGCCACACGTCGCGGTGCAGCCGACCTGGCACGAACGGCACTGACCTTGAACGATCTGAATCCGGGCGGGTTCATCCTCGGGATCGGATCGGGCGAGGCCGAGAGCCTCGTGCCGTTCGGCTATCCGTTCGACAAGCCGGTCTCGGTGCTCGAAGACGTCCTTCGTGACCTCCGCTCACTGCTCGACACCGGCCGGATGGCCGATGGCGGCGTCGGCCGGATGGGCCTGCCGCTGGAGGCCGAGGGTCGCGGCAAGCCGCCGGTGTGGGTGGCGGGCCACGGCCCGCGCATGCTTCGACTGACCGGCGAGTACGGCGACGGCTGGATCCCTGCATGGTGGATGAGGCCGGAGGAGTACGGCGAGAAGCGCAAGATCATCGCCGAACACGCGGCCGCCGCGGGTCGCCCGGCACCGGTGTGCTCCCTGCTGCCGTTCGTGCTCTTCTCCGAGAGCATCGAAGCTGCGCACGACATGTTCGAACGAGAGCCGCTCGGCAAGCTGTTCGGACTGTTCGCGATGGGTCACATGTGGGAAGCGCACGGGCTCGAGCACCCACTCGGCAACGACTCGAAGGGGTTCGTCGACGTCATCATCCACGATCTCGACCCCGATGAACTCCGCGACATCGCCCACACGATCCCCTTCGAGATGGTCCAGGAGGTGCTGTTCATCGGGAACACCGAGGAACTCACCGGCCAGTTCGAGGGCTACGCCCGCAATGGCCTCGAACACATCGTGCTCGCCAACATCACCGGCGTGGTGGGCGGTATGGACGAGATCATGGCGCGCGGCATGGAACTTCCCCATCTCAAGCAGATGCTCGCCGATCTGTGATCAGTACCCCTCTCGCCATCCACCAGGAGCACCGATGACCAACGATCTCGCCACCTTCAATCCGTTCGATCCGGACACGCTCCAGTGCCCGTTCCCGCACTACGCGCAGATGCGCGGCGGAACAGCCCGTGCTGCACATCGAGTCCGTCGGGATGTACCTCGTGACCCGGCACGACCTCGTGATGGCGATCCTCCGCGACGCCGAGACCTATTCGTCGATGTTCGGGGGTGCGAGCATGCCGCTGCCGTCGGACGCCCGCGAGAAGATGATCGAGGTGATGGCCGAGGGATACCCGCGTGTGCCCACGATGCTCACCGCCGACATGCCCGACCACACTCGCTACCGCCGCTTGGTGTCGAAGGCCTTCACGCCCAAGGTGATCGCCGAACTCGAACCCGTGATCAGGGCGATCACGACCAAGCTGATCGACTCGTGGATCGACACGGGTTCGATCGAGTTCGTCGAGCAGTTCGCGGTGCCACTCCCCGTCGAGGTCATCGCACATGCACTCAACGTGCCCGAGTCGCGCATGGCCGACTTCAAGCGGTGGTCCGACGACTCCATCGCCGGCATCGGCACGAACATCTCGTTGGAGCAGCGGCTCGAAGCCGAACGCGGTGTCAACGAGTACCAGCACTACTTCGCCGCCGAGTTCGAGCGCCGCAAGACCGAGCCGCAGGACGACCTGCTGACCGCACTGCTGCAGGCCCGCATCGACGACGACGACCCCGAGGTTCCCGACAAACGGCCGCTCGACATGCCCGAGATGCTGAGCATCGTGCAGCAGCTGCTGGTGGCCGGCAACGAAACCACCACGAAGCTCCTCACCGAGACGATGCGGCTGCTCGCCGAGAACCCCGATCAATGGGCGGCGCTCAAGGAGCACCCCGACCGTGCTCCGGCGGTGATCGAGGAGGCGTTGCGGTTGTCGACGCCGACCCAGGGGATGTTCCGGATCGCCACGCGTGACCACGAACTCGAAGGTGTGCACATCCCGAAGGGGGCGCGGTTGGTCATCGTGTTCGCATCGGCGAACCGCGACGAAGCCCTGTACGACGACCCTGATGCGTTCGACCCCGACCGCGACAATCTGCGTGACCACCTCGCCTTCGGCAAGGGCATCCACTTCTGTCTCGGCGCCGCGCTGTCGAGGCTCGAAGGCAAGGTCGCGCTCGAAGAGCTGGCTCGACGCCTCGACAGCTTCACGCTGTCCGACGGCAACGAGTTCGGGTACTTCCCGAGCTTCCTGCTGCGCGGGCTGACACGACTCGACATCGACGTCGTTCCGGCGGTCGGATCATGACCAAGCAGCTGGCAGGCAAGATTGCCGTCGTCACCGGTTCGAGCCGCGGGATCGGCCGGGGGACTGCGGTCGCGCTCGGCGAGCAGGGTGCCACGGTGTACGTCACGGGGCGGAGCACCGGGGACGGCGAACTGACCATCGATCGCACGGTCGAGTTGGTCGAGGCCGCAGGCGGTCGGGGAGTGGCGGTGCAGACCGATCACGGCGACGACGCCCAGATCGCGGCGTTGTTCGAGCGGGTGCGGTCCGATCACGGCAAGCTCGACATCCTCGTCAACAACGTCTACAAGATCCCCGACCCGCCGGCCTGGGGCGGTGGGTTCTGGGACCACCCGATCTCGATCTGGGACGATCAGGTCGGCATCGGGCTGCGAGCCCACTACGTCGCGTCGTGGTATGCGGCGCCGCTGTTGTTCGCCGCGGGCCCCGGTGGCCTGATCTGCAACGTGTCGTCACCGGGCGGTCAGAGCTATCACTTCAGTTCGTCGTACGGCGCGGGCAAGGCCGGCCTCGATCGGCTCGGTGCCGACATGGCGATCGAACTGCAACCCAAGGGGATCGCCTGTGTGACGATCTATCCCGGCACGGTGTCGACGGAGTTCATCGTCGAGTGGTCCGGCAAGCGCGACACCGACATGGAGGGGGCTCAGACTCCGCTCGTGGTCGGCCGGTGCATCGCGGCGTTGGCGTCGGCGGATGACCTCATGGACCGCTCGGGATCCATCCAATGGGTGGAGGATCTCGGAGCGGAGTTCGGCATCGTCGACGAGCACGGTCGCTCACCCGCCGCCTACGGCCGTCGCACCTGATCGCTCTTGGGATCGCGATCGGGGTCAGACCCCAATCGCGATCAGAAGACCGGGACCTCGACGTGGCGTCCGAAGACGTCGGCCATGGCACCCATCATCTCGCCGAGCGTCGCGTACGCCCGTGATGCGTCGATCAATGTGGGCATCAGGTTGATCTCGGGATCGGCGGCCTCGGTGCGCAGTCGGGTGAGAACTTCGTCGACGGCCGCTTGGCTGCGGTTCTGGCGGACAGCGTCGAGGCGCTTGCGCTGACGGGTCTCGTCCTCGTTGGTGATGCGCAACAGCTCGAGCTCGTCGTCGTTGCCCTCGGTGTAGGCGTTCACGCCGACGATGATCCGTTCGCCGCTGTTGAAGGAACGTTCGAGGTCGTACGCGGAGTCGCCGATTCGGCGCTGGAACCAGTTGTCGTCGATGGCCGCGATGACGCCTTCGAGCATCGAACCGCCACCGAGTTGGTCGAGGTGGGCGAAGATCTCCTCTGCCTGGCGCTCGATCTCGTCGGTGAGGGACTCGACGAAGTAGGACCCGCCGAGCGGATCGGCCACGTGAGCCACGTTGGTCTCGTGGGCGATCACCTGCTGGGTACGCAGGGCGATCCGGGCGGTCTTCTCGGTGGGCAGGGCGAGCGCCTCGTCCATCGAGTTGGTGTGCAGGCTCTGCGTGCCCCCCAACACCCCCGCGAGCGCCTCGATGGCGGTGCGCACGATGTTCAATTCGGGCTGCTGAGCCGTCAGCGAGACGCCTGCGGTCTGGGTGTGGAACCGCAGCTGCAACGACCGCTCCAGCTGGGCGCCGTAGCGTTCGCGCATCCAGCGCGCCCAGATCCGCCGGGCCGCGCGGTACTTGCCGATCTCCTCGAAGAAGTCGATGTGGGCATTGAAGAAGAACGACAGACGCGGGGCGAACGAGTCGATCGGGAGACCGGCCTGCATGGCGAGCTCGACGTAGGCGAAACCGTTCGCCAGGGTGAATGCCAGTTCCTCGACGGCAGTCGACCCGGCCTCACGGATGTGGTAGCCCGAGATCGAGATCGAATGCCACCGCGGCATCTCGGCCGCCGTGAACTGGATCGTGTCGCGCACGAGTCGCATGGACTGGCGCGGCGGGAACACGAACTCCTTCTGCGCCTGGTACTCCTTCAGGATGTCGTTCTGCAGGGTGCCGCCGAGACGCGAACGGTGCACGCCGGCCGACTCGGCCTGGGCGACGAACATGGCGAAGATCGGTGCCGCCGGGCTGTTGATCGTCATCGACGTGGTGATCTCGCCCAGGTCGATCCCGGCGTAGAGATCCTCCATGTCGGCCAGCGAGTCGATGGCCACGCCGCAGCGGCCGACTTCGCCGAGCGACATCGGATCGTCGGAATCCAGACCGAGCAGGGTCGGCATGTCGAACGCCGTGGAGAGCCCGTCGCCCCCGGCCTTGATGATCTCCTTGAAGCGCCAATTCGTGTCCTCGGCCGTTCCGAATCCGGCGAACATCCGCATCGTCCAGAGCTTCGAGCGGTACATCGACGCGTACGGCCCGCGCGTGTACGGGTACTGCCCGGGAAACTCTCCGTCGTCGGGCCCGTACACGCCGTCGAGTGGGATCCCCGACATGGTGGTGAACGGCACGCCGCGGGATGCCGAGGCGTCGGCGGCCTGCTGCCAGATGGCTCGATTGTCAGTCACGGGTGCATCGTAGAGAAACCTGGTCCTCGACGACGAGAGGGCCGGACCGCGGATTCAGAAGCTGCCTTCGGCTGTCCGGTCGATCCGCTGCAGGACGACGAGGTCTTCGTGCAGTTCCATCCACACGTCGTGGAACGACTCGCACATCACGCCGGTGAACTGCCGGTGGTCACCCGTGGCCACGTTGGCCGAGGCCGTCGAGAGTCGTGGTCCGTACCGTGCGAGGCGCAGGACCGCGTCGGGCCAGATCAGTGATCAGCGGTTGCACGTCGCTGCAGAGCTGTCCGAGCTCGCTCGATGCAGGCTCGGTCGTACTCGGCGTCGGAGTGGTCGTTGGGCTGGTCACCGCACATCTGCCACGTCGTGCACAGGGCCTTGAACGAATCGTTGAGGACCAGGAATCGTTCGTAGGGCTCGGCGAGTTCGGCTCGGACCGAGGGGTCTGCGAGCGCCTCGAGCAGCGCCTCGTGACGAACCTTGCCGTCGGGCAGTAGCCCGTACATCTGGCGCGGTTCGATGTAGCGCACGAGGCCCGCGTCGACCAGACCGCCGACGATGTCCGACGGGAACTCCCCGAGGCTGGCCGTCAGACCGTCAGGTGTCGCGAACCCTCGGATCCGCAGGACGTGGAGGACCACCGCCTCGTCGATCGGGCCCAGCCGTCGGGCCCACCTCGCCGGTCGGGCCCACCGTGGGCACGGCCGCGACGTCACGCAGGGGTTCACGCTCGTCGGCCGGCTCATCTGTCTCGACCGGCTCGACGTGGTGGAACTCGACGGTGTCGAGATCGACTCGACCGCACGCCAACAGCGCCTGGGCGATGGCGAGACGCGCCATCGGTACACGGAACGGCGAACAGCTCACCGAATCGACACCCTGGCGTACGAGGAAGTCGGCCGACGCGGGATGACCGGTGTGTTCGCCGCACGCACCGAGCTTGATCGTGGGCTTGGTCGATCGGGCCTGCTCGCACGCGATGCTGATCGAGCGCGCCGACGCCCTCCTGGTCGAGTTCGGCGAACGGGTTCGCGGGCAGGATGCCGAGCGCCTGGTAGGCGGGCAGGAGCTTGGCCTCGACGTCGTCGCGGCTGAACGCGAACGTCATCTGGGTGAGGTCGTTGGTTCCGAACGAGAAGAAGTCGGCGTGCTCCGCGAGTGCCCCGGCGGTCAGGGCGGCTCGGGGCGTTTCGATCATCGCGCCGACGGTGACCACGTCGGACGCCAACTCCGGATGACCGATCTCGTCGAGCACGCCGGTCACCCAGCTGCGTGCGATGCGCAGCTCCTCGGCGTCGACGACGAGCGGGATCATGATCTCGACGTGGGGGTGCAGCCCTCGTTCGAAGAGGTTCGCCGCTGCGGCACACAGGGCACGGACCTGCATCTCGTACAAGCCGCTGCGAACCACCCCGAGGCGGACCCCGCGTGTTCCGATCATCGGGTTGGACTCGTGCAGTCGGCGCACGGCGGCCAGCTCGACCAGACCCTTGTCGTCCAACTCGCCCCGTGCCTCGCAGGCGACCAGGTCGAGGAGATCGGGGAGGAACTCGTGGAGCGGCGGGTCGAGGAGGCGCACCGTGACGGGAAGGTCGTCCATCGCTTCGAGCACCGACTCGAAATCGGAGGTCTGGACGACCTCGAGTTCGGCGAGGGCCTCGGCCTCGGTGGCGGGGTCGTGACTGAGGATGAGCCGCCGCATGATCGGCAGGCGGTCCGCGGCGAGGAACATGTGCTCGGTGCGACACAGGCCGATGCCCTGCGCTCCGAGCTCCCGGCCGCGTGTGGCATCGGCCTCGGTGTCGGCGTTCGCCCGAACCCCGACGTGTCCGGCGGCGACATCGTCGGCCCAGGCGAGCAGCGTGTCGAGTTCGGGTGGTGCATCGGAGCCGAATGTGTCCATCGAGCCGAGATAGATGTTGCCCGTCGATCCGTCGATCGTGATCTCGTCACCGGCTCGCAGAACGGTGTCGCCGATCGTGACCGATTCGGCGTCGATGTGGATCTCCGACGCGCCGACGACGGCGGGAACGCCCCACCCCCGTGCGACGACGGCGGCATGGCTGACGAGACCACCGCGCTGGGTGAGGATGCCTCGTGATGCCTGCATACCGAGCACGTCGTCGGGCGACGTCTCCGACCTCACGAGAATGACCGACTGGCCGTTCTCGGACGCCTCGAGCGCGGCGTCCGCGGAGAGCACGATGCGGCCGCTCGCCGCGCCGGGCGATGCGGGCAGGCCGCTGCCGATCGGCTCGACGTCGTCGGCAGTGCTCAGGCTCGCGTGGAAGAACTCGGCGAGGTCTTCGGGTCTGATCGACGTCAGCGTGGCGGCGATCACCGCTGGGCTGGGGTCGGCGAGCGCAGAACGCACCGCCGCCCTGATCGTGTCACTCAAGCTTTCCCCCACGTGGCAAAACTACCGATCCGTGCGCGAACAGCTGAAGTCGCAACCTGGCCCCTGCGTCGACGCACCCGTCACGGCGCGTAGCCTCTGCGGGTGCAGCTGAAGAGGACAACCGCATCGTGAGCCGGATCGCCGACCGGCTCGCCGCCATGGGACTCGAGCTTCCGGGGCCGCTCACGCCGCCCCCCGGGGCCTTGCTCCCGTTCAGTCCTGTCGTGATCCGCGGCGAGCGAGGAATCGTGTCGGGCCACGGCCCGCAGCACGTCGACGGCTCGTTGGCCGGACCGTTCGGCAAGGTCGGCGCCGATGTGACCGCAGAGCAGGCATACGATTCCGCGCGTCTCGCCGGCCTGGCGATCCTCGGGAGTCTCGAACGGTCGCTCGGCGACCTCGATCGCATCACCGGCTTCGCCCGGGTGTTCGGGATGGTCAACGCGGCACCAGGATTCACCGCACTCCCGGGTGTCGTCAACGGGTTCTCGGATCTGATCCTGGAGGTGTTCGGACACGGTGTCGGTGCTCACGCACGAAGCGCCGTGGGCCTCGCCGAACTCCCTTTCTCGATCCCCGTCGAGATCGAGTGTGAGGTGATCATCGGATGAGTCGGTCGCGATCGCCACGCATCGATGTGCACGCGCACCCGGGTCGATGCTTCCTGGCCGGCATCGCCCCGGACGACGCACTCCTCTCGGTGCTCGGTGGCGACCATGCCGTCGAGGCGCTGCGGAGCGCGTCGGACGCCGAGATGGGAGCGGTCAGTCTGGCCACGGTCGCCGACCTCCGAGTGCTGCGGATGGGTGCCGGCGGGTTCACGGCCGGCCGCCCGTTCGAGGCAGGCGAAGCCATTGCCGACCATCGCCGCCAGCTCGAAGCGATCATCGAGGTCGCACGCGAGGCCGACTCGCCGATCATCCGGTGTGCGCACGACATCGAGCGGGCTCGTGCCGACGGTCGCACCGGTGTGTTCGTCACGTGCGAGGGCGCCGACTTCGTCGAGGACGGCCCCGACGCCGATGCCTTCGGTCGGGTCGACGAGGCGTACGAATCGGGCGCCCGCTCGATCACGGTCGTGCACTATCGGCAGAACCGCTACGGCGACCTCCAGACCGAGCCGGCGCTGCATCACGGGTTGTCCGCGGCTGGTCGCGAGTTGGTGGCGAGGATGAACGACCTGGGCATGATCGTCGACCTCGCACACGCGTCACTCGAGACCACCGCGGACGCCGTGGCGCTCTCGCGCCATCCGGTGATGATCTCGCACACGCACCTCGCCGGGCCGCACAGCGATCATCCGCGACTGGTCACCGACGACCACGCCCTCATGGTGGCCGAGGCGGGCGGGCTCATCGGAGCCTGGCCGTCGGGCGTGGTGTCGGAGACGCTGGACGACTTCATCGACGAGATCGTTCGGCTCGTCGACGTCGTCGGCGTCGAACACGTGGCGATCGGCACCGACCTCGACGCCAACTTCCGCCCGGTGCTCACCGAGTACCGCCAGTTCGACGACCTCGACGCCGGATTGACGGCGCGCGGGCTCGACGCCGGCGAGATCGACAAGGTGCTCGGCGGCAACGCCGTCGATCTCATCCGGACCGTCTGCGGTTGACGGGGACGCGCCCGAACCGTGTCAGCCGATGCGGATCGAGGTGCCGCCGTCGACCGGGAGCACGACTCCGGTGATGAATCGGGCCTCGTCGGAGGCGAGGAACAGTGCCGCGTGGGCAGCGTCCCACGCCGTGCCCATGCCGCCCTTCAGAGGAACACGAGCGTTGCGTTCCTCGCGCACGACCTCGAGTGGAACGTCGCGGGCCGCCGCGATTCCGCCGACGGCCATGGGTGTGTCGACGAGCCCGAGCGCGATGGCGTTGCACCGCACGCCGCGCGACGCGTTCGACTGGGCGATCGACGTGGTCAGTCGGTTGACCGCCGCCTTCGACACCTCGTACGCGACCTGGAATCCGCCGGCGACCGACGCCGCCGAGGAGACGTTGACGATCGAGCCGCGTTGCTGCGCACGCATCGTCGGAAGCACCGCGCGACACGTTCGCCACATGGCGCGGAGATTGACGTCGAGAATCCGATCGAATCCCTCGTCGGTCGCGGAGTGGGCAGGGCCGTCGCCTCGCCCTCCGATGCCGACGTTGTTGACCAGCACCTCGATGCGCCCCCACCGTTCGAGCACCGCTCGGACGAGGGCGTCGCACTGGTCGCCGTCGGTGATGTCGGCGACGAACGGCTCCGCCGTGCCGCCGTCGGCCCGGATCGACTCCACGGTCTCCTGGGCGCGTGACCCGACTCGGTCCACGCACAGCACGAGCGCGCCCTCTCGGGCGAAGGTCGTGGCGATCGCCCGTCCGTTGCCGATCGTCTCGCCCGGGGTCTGCCCGGCGCCGACGACCACCGCCACCGCATCGGCGAGTCGTGCTGCCACCCGGGCGAGCGTAGTTCGGGCTCCCACCGTCGACGGGCGATCGCGGGCGGTGACATAGGATCCCAGCACCATGACGATCAGGGGTGATCAGGGGGTTGGGATGCACACGGCATTGATTGTTGCGAACCGGACCGTCGGCGGTGACGAACTCGCCGCCGAGGTCCGCCGGCGCGTCGCTGCCGGGGGATGCGAGTTCCACCTGCTCGTCCCCGTGGCCAGCCCGGTGTCGTCGGCTGTCGCCATCGGCGCGGCCGTCGGCGATGCCGCGAACATGTCGCCGACGGCGTCACTCGAGGTCAGCGACGAGCGTCGGATAGCTCGCGATCGGTTGGCGTACGGCCTCGAGTGGTTGGCGTCGCTCGGTGCCACGGCGACCGGGGAACTGTCGACCGACTGCGACACGGCCGCCGCGGTGGCCCGAATCGCGCAGACCGAGCGGGTCGACGAGATCATCGTGTCGACGCTCCCGACGACGATTTCGCGCTGGCTGCACCAGGATCTTCCGCACCGGATCGAGCGCAAGGTCGAACTGCCGGTCACGGTCATCACCGGAACGGCGTGAGCCCACCGTCACGTGAGTCGACGGTCCCGTCATCCCGTAAGGTCGTGATCGGAGGACCGGTCGATGCAGGTGACGTTCTGGGGTACGAGGGGTTCGATCGCGAAGGCCGGTGCCTCCACGCTCCGATTCGGTGGCAACACGTCATGTGTGTCGGTCCGCTCCGACGCCGACACGATGATCGTCATCGACTGCGGCACCGGCGCCCACGGCCTCGGCCAGCGACTGGTCGCTGAGGCGGACGGCGCTCCCGTCGACGGGCACATCCTCATCAGCCACACCCATTGGGACCACATCCAGGGGCTGCCGTTCTTCGCGCCGCTGTTCCGAGCGGGTAATCGGTGGGAGCTCTACGGTCCGAGCGGGCTGGGTGGTTCCCTCAGTGAGATCCTCGCCGGCCAGATGGAGTACCGCTACTTCCCGGTCGCCATCGATCAACTGTCGGCCGACGTCGACCACCACGACCTCGTCGAGGGCGCGTTCGACATCGATGACGTGCGCGTCGAGACCCACTATCTGAACCACCCGGCACTCACCCTCGGCTACCGGCTCGAGGTGGACGGGGCGACGGTCGTGTACGCATCCGACCACGAACCGCACGACCACGTCCTCGCTCTCGGTGGTGACGTGTCGCTCAACCGCCACGACGACGCCCATGCCCGATTCGTCGCCGGCGCCGACCTCCTCATCCACGATGCGCAGTACCTGGCGTCGGAGTACGACGACCACGTGGGCTGGGGGCACAGCACCGTCGAGTACGTCATCGACATCGCGCGGCGTGCCGATGTCGCCCGTGTCGCTCTGTACCACCACGATCCGAATCGCACCGACGACGAGGTCGACGACCTCGTCGCTCGTGCTCGTGCTCACGCTGCTGCGTCGGGATACGGCGGAGAGATCTTCGCCGCCGAGGAGGGCATGAGCATCGAGTTGCGAAGCGATGCGGGGCGCTCGGACCGACCGGCGCAGCCCGCCGCCACGTCGGCACTCGCTCCGCACTCGACATCCGTGGTCGTCTTCGCCCGTTCGCCCGAGATCGCCCATGCGCTCGGTGCGGCGGCCGGATCCGAGCATCTCGACCTGGTCATCACCGACGACCTGCACAGCGCGTTCGAGGCAGTGCGCTCACGTCGGCCCGGCATCGTGCTGGTCGAGGCGATCGACGATGATGCCGGATTCGATCTCGTGGCAGCCATCCGTGGCCTGGAGGCGCCGTACGGCACCGACGTCCCGGTGATCGCGGTCGGCGCGGCCAGCGCTCGCTGGCGCCCCGATGCCGAGGAGACGAGCATCACCGAGTGGCTCGTGTGGCCGGCGAGCGAGTTCTACCTCCGGACCAAGGTGCGGGCGTGGTTGCTGCGCCGCGTCGCTCGCTGGGAGAACGCTCCGATGCCCGTCGACGAAGCGAGCCGGATCGCCGCGCTCCACGCGCTCGACATCCTCGACACCGAGCCGGAGGATCGATTCGACCGGTACACAGCGGAGATCAGTGCCGAACTCGACGTTCCCATCGCCTTGGTCAGCCTCGTCGACATCGACCGGCAGTGGTTCAAGTCACGGCACGGACTCGACGTGAGCGAGACCCCGCGTGACATGTCACTGTGCGCCCACGCCATTCTCGAACCCGACGTTCTCCACGTACCCGACACGCTCGCAGATCCCCGGTTCGCCGAGAATCCCTTCGTGGTCGACGAGCCGCGTGTCCGCTTCTATGCAGGCATGCCATTGACGCTCGCCGACGGCAGCAGTGTCGGCACGCTCTGCGTCGCCGATTACCGGCCGCGGTATCTCGACGACGACCAACTCGACACGCTCCGGCGAGTCGCCGCGCTGGTGGTGAACGAACTCGAAGCGGCCCCGGAATGAGGGTCCTGATCACGTCGACGCCCGGTGTCGGCCACGTGCTTCCCCTCGTGCCGGTTGCCAGGGCGCTGCGGGCAGCCGGCCACGAGGTGACGTGGGCGACAGGACCGGACGCGCAGGAACTGGTTCGCAACGCGGGGATCGACCCGGCCCCGGCCGGGCCCGATCAGGCCGGTCGAAATCGGCGATTGCGCCAAGATTGGCCGGAGGTGGCCGACCTCCCGCCGAGACAACGACGCAGGGTGGTGTTCCCCACCCTGTTCGCGACACTGTCGGCCGAGGCGATGTTCGCGGACCTGCGTGCGCTGGTCGCCCACCGCGACGTCGATCTGATCGTGCACGAACCGTGCGAACTCGCTGCGGCGCCGCTCGCCCGGTTGCTCGGTGTACCGCACGCCGTTGTCGGATTCGGCCGGATGGTTCCCGACGAACTCCTGCGTCTCGCAGCCGACCGCCTCGTGGAACTCTGGGCTGCTGCGGACAGCGCCGTGCCGGACGACCTCGGGACGTACGACTTCGCGTATCTGCACCCGCTCCCGCACAGCCTCGAACCGGTCGACCCGCGTCGGCCCGTCCACCTCGTTCGGCCGACGGGGAGCGGTGGCGAGGCCGATGCGGCCGCATCGTCTCGTGGTCGTCCTTCGGTGTACGTCACCTTCGGGACCGAGTTCGGACCCGTCGCTCCGTGGTCGAGCATCGTCGATGTACTCGGCAGCCTCGACGTCGACGCACTCCTGACCGTCGGGGAGCTCGTCGACCCCGAGACGCTGGGGCCGCTGCCGACCGGCGTGCGCGTCGAACGCTGGGTACCGCAGCGCGAGGCGATGGCGACGAGCGACCTCGTCATCTCCCACGGTGGCTCCGGAGCGATGATCGGCGCTGTGGATGCGGGGCTCGCGCACCTCGTGCTCCCGCTCGGCGCCGATCACTTCGAGAACGCCGACCTGATCGTCGAGCGGGGCATCGGAGCGATCCTCGAGCCTCACGAGGTCGGCGCGTCGCGCCTCGTCGACTCGATCGAGGCACTGCTCGCCGACGAGGCGATCCGGGCCACCGTCGCAGCCGCGTCAGCACAGATGGCAGCGATGCCGCCTCCGGCGAGCGCGGTCGAGATCCTCGAGCGCCTCGTCGGCGGCAGCGGTTGAGCAGCGCAGCTCGTCAGGCCGCGTAGCGCTTCAGGTGGCGTAGGCGCCGACGATGGGGGCGAGTTCGTCGGGTGACGCGCCGTGCATGATGACTGCATCGGCCCCGAGAGCGAACTGGCCGCGAACCGCGGCGGCGCACTCGGCCGCGGTGCCGGTCGCCGACGGGGCCAACCACTCGTCGGGGATCAGCGTGGCGATGTGTTCGAGCTGCTCGGTGCTCGCGTCGACGTCGATCGCACTGCGGAATCCGGCAACCATCTCGTCGGCTCTGAACCTGGCGAGCACCGCCGGATCCCACCGGTTCGTCTCCACCATCAGATCGCCGTAGCCCTGGAGATACGTGGCCAGCCGACCGACGGTCTTCTTCAACCGCGTCGGCTCGGGCAGGTGGTCACCGATCGTCGCGAAGCACGACCACACGGTCACGGCGTCGGGGTCGCGCCCGGCGCGCTCGGCGGCCCGCTTCACGGTGGACACACAACGCTGCAGCGTCTCGTCGGTGAAGAACGTGTGGAGGATGACATGGTCGAACGTCCTCCCGCCGAGTTCCAGTGAGTTCGGTCCGAACGCCACGAGTCCCAGTTCGATGTCCTCGTCGAAGGTCGGATCGAGTCGCAACACGGGGTAGCGGCCGGCGGGCCCGTCGTGGCCGATGATCGTCTCGCCGTGCCAGAGGCGTCGCATCAACCCGGCGAAGTCCTCCATCTGGGCGGTGGTGATCCGGGGGATCCCGTAGGCATCGAACAGTGGCGCGATGCCGCGTCCGATCCCCAGCACGAATCGGCCACCGGTGAGACGGTGCATGGTGGTGGCAGCCGAGGCGGTCACCATCGGATGGCGTGTGTTGTGGTTGGTGGCCCCGGTGATGATCTTCAGGTTCGTCGAGGCCACGGCGGCCGCACCCGACAGGGTCACTGCCTCCTTGACATTGAAGCGCTCGCTGATGAACACCGCCCCGAGGCCGAGTTCCTCGGCACGCGCGCACTCGGTGATCAGGTCGCGTGGGTTCTGCGCCCCTCCCGCGAGCGTGTAGAAGCCGAGCTCGGGAAAGCGAGGTGTCGCGGTCATACGGCCAGCGCCGCTGGGGTGCGTGAGCGCATGAAGACCGCAGCGCGCACGAGTGCGTCGGTCGCCTCGGGCATCATCCGCGCGAACGACTGGTACACGTGCCACATGCCGTCGGCGAGGTCGAGGGTCACGTCGACGCCGGCCTCACGGGCCCGGTCGGCGAGTCGGGTCGAGTCCGACAGCAGCACTTCGTCCATCCCGGTCTGGATCAGCATCGGCGGCAAGCCGGCGAGGTCGGCGAAGAGCGGAGACACGCCCGGGTGGTCGAGCGGAACATCGCCGGCGTAGACGCGTCCGGCCTCGGCGATCTTGGCGCCGTCGATCATCGGATCGGCAGCGGCCCGGGTGATCACGGACTCGCCCGAGCCGGTGAGGTCGGTCCACGGCGACATCAGGTACGCCGCCGCCGGCAACGGGTCGCCGGCCTCGCGGAGCGCCACGAGGGTCGACAACGCCGCACCGCCGCCGGCCGAGTCGCCGGCGATCGTCACGACCGCCGGATCGACGTCGGCGATCAGCGCACGGTACGCCGCCACACAGTCGTCGATCGCTGCCGGATACACGTGTTCGGGTGCGAGCCGGTACTCGATCACGGTGGCCGTGGCCGACGCTCGCCTCGCCAGGTTGGCGACCATCGCGATGTGGCTCTTGGGTGATCCCAGCACGTAGGCGCCACCGTGGATGAACAGCAGGTGCCGATCAGGCTCGACGGCGGTGGGTGTCGCAACGATCGCCGGCACACCGCCGACGAGCGTGTCGATGTAGTCGACGTGGCGCGGTCGGGGGAGTCGATCGAGCTGATCCATGCGTCTGCGGGCCTCGTCGACGGTGAGTTCGGGACCGTTCGACACGCGAGCGAGAAGTCTGCGCGCGGCCCGGGCCCTGATCGAGATCGCCATGGCGCGCGATGTTACGAGTACAGGGCCATGGGCTCGCAGTCGGTGATCCAGGGTTCCGACATCCATCCGGTCGAGCGCACGGTAGGCCAGACTGGAACCTGTGAGAGTCGTGTTCGCCACCGCCGAACTTGCGCCCGTCGCAACAGTGGGCGGTCTCGCTTCCGCGGCGGCGGGTCTCGGCATCGAGTTGCGGCGCCAGGGTGTCGACGTCGAGTTCGTCATGCCCGACTACGGCGGGGTCGAACTCGGCGGCGAGTCAGTCGTCGAACTCGACGTCCCGTCGTGGGTCGGGCCCGCCAGCATCCGCATCGGAATGCATCCCGTCGTGGGTCGCCTCCACCTCGTGTCGGTGCCGGGGATGGAGCGTCCGCATCCCTACCTGCAGCCCAGCGGCGAGGGCTGGTCCGACAACAGCGAGCGGTTCTTCCGGTTCGCGCGTGCGGTTGCGGCGTACATCGAACTCGATCGACCCGACGTCGTCCATCTGAACGACTGGCACACCGGGCCCGTGCTCGCTGCGCTCGCCGACCCGCCGCCCACGGTGCTGTCGCTCCACAACCTGGCGTACCAAGGCGTCACGGACCGATCGTGGCTCGACCTGATCGGCCCGCGATCGGCGCACTTCGAGTGGTGGGGCGACACGAATCCGCTCTCGGGCGCGTTGGCGCTCGCCGACCGAATCGTCGCTGTCTCACCGCACTACGCGACCGAGATCGTGACTCGTGAAGGCGGATTCGGGCTGGATCAGCAGCTGAGGAATCGCGGCGCCGACGTCGTGGGCATCCTGAACGGCATCGACACCGACGTGTGGAACCCGGCGACCGACACGCTCATCGAATCCACTTTCGATCCGGCAACACTGGCGCGTCGTGACGTCAATCGTCGGGCACTGCACGACCGGTTCGGTTTCGCCGTCGACGGGGTTCCCCTCGCCACTGTCGTGACCAGGCTGACCCACCAGAAGGGCATCGACCTGTTGGCGCCGCTCGTGGCGCTGCTCGAACAGATCCCGATGCGGTTGGCCGTTCTCGGCTCCGGCGACGCCGGGCTGGCCGCCCATCTCCATTACCTCGCGGGCGAGCATTCCGCCTCGTTCGCCTTCGTCGAGGGGTACGACGAATCGCTGTCGCACCTCATGTTCGCCGGGGCCGACGCCTACCTCGTGCCGAGTCGATTCGAGCCCTGCGGACTCACCCAGATGCAGGCGATGCGATACGGGGCGATCCCGATCGTCACGGCGGTCGGCGGCCTGGTCGACACCGTGCTCGACGCCGACATCGACCGACGAGGAACAGGATTCGTCGCCGGACGCGTCGCGTCCGAAGACCTGTTGGCCGCGATGTTCCGAGCGGCTCGCCGCATCCGCGATCGCCGTCGGCACGAGGCGCTGCAACGCCGGATCATGAACATCGACTGGTCGTGGAAGTCGCCCGCCGGTGAATATCGAGCGCTGTACGCCGAACTATCGGAGCGATCCGGGTGACGATGTGTACGTTGGAGAGTGATGAAGTCTGAACCGACCGTGCTCGTGATCGTGCTCGCCGGAGGCGAGGGCAAACGCCTCCAGCCGCTCACGAACGACCGGGCCAAGCCGGCGGTTCCGTTCGCCGGCACGTATCGCCTGATCGACTTCGCCCTGTCGAACTTCGCGAACGCCGGGTACCTCAAGATCGTCGTGCTCACGCAGTACAAGAGCCACAGCCTCGACCGGCACATCTCCCAGACGTGGCGATTCTCGGCGATGCTCGACAACTACGTGACGCCCGTGCCCGCCCAGATGCGGCGCGGTCCGTACTGGTTCCAGGGGTCTGCCGACGCGATCTACCAGAACCTCAACCTGATCTCCGACGAGTCGCCCGACATCGTCTGCGTCTTCGGCGCCGATCACATCTACCGGATGGATCCCCGCCAGATGGTCGCCGAGCACGTCGAGTCCGGCGCCGGCGTGACCGTTGCCGCGATTCCCGTCCCGAAGCACGAGGCCACCGAGTTCGGGGTGATCGAGGTCGCCGACGACGGTCGGATCCTCGCGTTCCACGAGAAGGTGGCGTCGCCGCCGACCATGCCCGGCAACGACCAGATGTGCCTGGCGAGCATGGGCAACTACGTGTTCGACACGCAGACGCTCATCGACGTCGTCACACCGCGTGAGAACTCCTACACCGATCTCGGCAGCCACGTGATCCCCGCGCTCACGGACGCCGGTGTGGCTCGGGCCTACGACTTCTCGAAGAACGTCGTCCCCGGCCAGGACGAGCGCGAGAAGGGCTACTGGCGTGACGTCGGCACGATCGACTCGCTCTTCCACGCCAACATGGACCTGATCGCGCCGGTGCCGATCTTCAATCTCTACAACCAGAAGTGGCCGGTGTACACGTCGCGCAGGGCACTGCCGCCCGCCAAGGTGTCGCGGGGCCGAGGTGGTGAGCCGTCCTTCGTCGACGGCAGCCTGCTGTGTCAGGGATCCATCATCTCCGGGTCGCACGTCGAGCGTTCGATCATCGGGCCCGGCACGTTCATCGACCACGACGCGCACATCACCGACTCGATCATCTTCCCTGATGTCACGATCGGGCCGGGCGTGCGGCTGCACCGGTGCATCGTCGACAAGAACGTGGTGGTGCCCGAGTGGACCCGTATCGGTCTCGAACTCGATGCCGATCGCGAACGGTTCACCGTCAGCGACGAAGGCGTCGTGGTGATCGAGAAGGGCCGTAACCTCGCCCACGCTGACGTCGCTGACGTCGCTGACGTCGCTGACGTCAGGGCGTGGCGTCGAGGAGTTGGCGGGGGGTCCGGTCCCGGGGGCCGGCGAAGGGGAGTGGCACCTCGATCGCGTTGTGGCCTGCGGACCAGTGGGCTGCGGAGATCACGTCGAGGACCTGGCGGCCGAGCTGCGACGTCGCCGGAACCGGGCGTCCGGTTCTGATGTTGGTCCAGAATCGCTTGAGCTGCGGGGCGTAGCCGTAGTCGTCGACGAGTGACGGTCCGAGGGGTCGGACGCCGGTACCGACCGGCTCACCGTTGCGTTCGAGGGACGGCTGCGGATACAGCTCGGCGCGCAGGACGGCACTGGCGCTCGACGCTTGCACATCCCAGTCAGGCGGTGCGCTCGGCTGCCAACCCACCACGATGGTGGCGACGAGTCCGCCGGCGAAGTGCAGCCGCACTGTTGCATGCTCCCGATCGGTCGAGGCATCGGTGATCACGGCCGTCAACAGTTCGGGCGGGCCGGCGTCGGCCTCCATGGCCGTGCGCAGCGCCACGCCGACCGGATGGACCCCGAGGTCGAACAGGGCTCCGCCACCCCACTCCTGCCCCGACGCCGTGCGCCACGTCGGCGGCGCCTGGATCGCGCGAGCCGAGAGATGCGTCAGCGCCCCGATGCCGGCGACGTCGGCCAGCAGCCCGTCGATGACCGGCGAGGCAACCAGATGTTCCGAGTAGAGCACTTGCCTGCCGACGCGCTGCTCGGCGTCGATCAAGCGGTCGGCGTCGGCGAGCGAGCACGCGATCGGCGCCTCGACGACCACGTGGTAACCGGCCTCGAGCAGCCGGATCGCGTCGTCGACGTGCGACGCCGGTGGCGTGGCGACGATGACGATGTCGCCGAGGCGCTCGGCGACGACGTCGTCGAACGTGCACAGGCGAGCACCGGCTGCGCGGGCCAGTTCGGTCGCCCGTCGCCCGTTCCGGGAAGCCACCGCTCGGACCGGCCAGCCGAGCGACTGGCACGCGGCCGCATGGACGCTCGCGACCATGCCCGCCCCCCACAGCACGACGTCGGGTCGTCGTTGCACGAACGTCGCGCCTAGATCCCGGCGAGTTCGGCGAGGCGGACCGGTCTGACGGGAATCGGCGACATGGGCATCGGTGGCGAACGTACACGACATCCGCGGCGGTGATCATGGCCTGCCGGTCACCATCGGACGACGCCCAGTATCGTCGGGGTCACTGTGCGTCTTCTCGGGCTCATCCCACGGCTGCTGCTGATCGTCGCAGCCGGTGCGCTGCTGATCACGGCCACCGTGGTCGGTGTGGCGCCGCGCGTCTGGTCGTCGATGAACGCCCACGAGGAGCTCCCCGTCGAGTTGCCGGACTTCGAGGCGCTTGCCCAACGCACGTACGTCTACGACGTGAACGGACAGGAGATCGGGTTCTACGAACTCGAGAACTCCCAGCCCATCGACTTCGCGGACATCCCTCCCGAGGTGATCGATGCGTTCCTGACGGTCGAGGACAAGGAGTTCTTCGGACACGACGGCATCAACGTGCGCAGTCTCGTGCGCGCCACGCTGTCGAACTTCGCCTCCGAGGCACCGCAGCAGGGTGCCTCGACGATCACGATGCAGGTCGTCAAGAACGACTTCCTCGCCGGCCTCGAGCGTGACGGTCGCTACAAGGTGCTCCAGATCCACTACGCCCGGATGCTCGAGAAGACGTTGACGAAGGAGCAGATCCTCGAGCGCTACCTCAACACCGTCTTCTTCGGCAACAACGCGTACGGCATCGCGGCTGCCGCCGAGACGTACTTCGGCAAGACGGCACTGGAACTCACCTTCACCGAGTCGGCGTTCCTGGCCGGTCTCGTTCGCTCGCCGTCCGGATTCGATCCGATCAACGAACCCGAGCGCAGCCGTGCCCGCTGGCTCCAGGTGGTGGCCCGGCTGGAGGACGAGGGGAAGGTCACCCCGTACGAGGCGCTCGCACTGCAGGACTTCGTCCTGCCGTCACGTGTGAAGACACTGCCGGACCGAGCGTTCGAACGGACCTACTTCACCGAGGCCCTGCGCGACTATCTGCTCAATCGCAGCGACGTGCTCGGCGACACCTACCAGGAGCGGTACAACCAGCTGTTTCGTGGGGGCCTGCGTATCCACACGACGATCGACGCCAATCTCCAGTCGCTCGCAGAGCAGGCACGCAGTGTGCTCCCGGAGACGGTGGAGGGGTTCGACGCTTCGATCGTGTCGCTCGATTCGACGTCGGGTGCTGTCCGGGTGATGGTGGGAGGACGCGGATTCGTCCCCACCGAACGCGAGGTCAACATGGCGCTGTCGCCGCGTCAGACCGGCTCGAGCATCAAGTTGTTCATCCTCGCCGCGGCGGTCCAGGCGGGTGCCCAGGCGAACGACCTGATCGACGGGACCGATCCCTGCCGTTTCGACGTACCGGGTCAGGAACAGTTCGAGGTCGACGCCGTCGACAACGGTCTCAACACGCTGCAGTCGCAGACGACGAAGTCGATCAACTGTGCCTTCGTGCAGGCTCTCGCAGATCGTGGGACTCAATCGGGTCGTCGACACCACCTATCGGATGGCTCGCGTCGGCCTACCTCTACAAGGATCAGCCGAAGTCGGAGCGACTCCCGATCGAGCCGTTCATCAGTTTTGCCACCGGCGCCAACGAGCTGTCGCCGCTCGACATGGCAGCCGGGGTGCAGACTCTTGCCAACGAAGGCGTCCATCACGACCCGTACTACGTCGACTTCATCGACAACGCGGCCGGAGAACGCATCTACACCCACCTCGACCCCGGCACCCAGGTTCTCGACCGCGATGCTGCGCTCGAGACCGTGCAGATCCTGAAGGGCCCGGTCTACGGCGGAGGTACCGGTCGCCGTGCGGCGTTCGACGATCGCCGTCCGGCGTTCGGCAAGACGGGCACGCAGGAGGACAACAGCAACGCGTGGTTCGTGGGTGGCACGAGGCAGCTGTCGACTGCGGTCTGGGTCGGTGATCCCAAGGCGTACACGCCCATGCAGAGGGTCGCCGGGTTGACCGACTACGGCCCCAATGTCCAGGGTGGTCACTACCCGGCGGTGATCTGGAAGGCCTTCATGGAACCGGCACACGTCGGAGTGCCGGTGCTCGACTGGGATCGGCCGCCGCCGCCCGAGCGGCCGAATGCCCGCCTCGTGCTGCCCGGCAACGAGTGCATCCTGGTGTTCGCCCCCGTCGTAGCCGTGCCCGTGGATCCGAACGCGCCCCCCACGACCGTGGCGCCAGACGCGACGACCACGACCACGCTTCCCCCCATCGCGGAGGTCATCGAGGTCGGCACCACGATTCCAGCCGACCTGCTCGATCCGAACGCACCGTTGCCGTCGGTGCCGTTGACCGACAATGTCGGTCCCTGCCGCTGACCTGCAACACTGGGCGGCGATGACCGTCCCGCAACTGCTCCTCGAACTCCAGACGATCGACACCTCCGCCGATCAGCTCGCCCACCGTCGGGCGAATTCTCCGTTGCGTGACGACTTCACCGAAGCGACGAAGCAGGCGAGGCGCTGGGAGCGAGAACGGGCGGACCTCGCTGCGCAGATCGCAGCGCTCGGCGAATCGATCGAGGCAGCGGAGACCCGGGGCGCCGAGTTGCTGTCGCACCGCCAGCGGCTCGACCGGCAGTTGAAGACCGTCATCGCCCCGCGCGAAGCCGAGGCACTGATGCACGAGATCGACGCGATCGAGGCACAACGCGACGAACTCGACGTCGTCGAACTCGAGGCACTGGAGCAGCAGGCAGCGCTCGACGACCAGCTCGCCGAGCACCTCCGGCAAGAGGAGGCGGTGAGCGAGGCACTTCGGCTCGCCGACGAGGCCCTCGCCGTCGAGGTGGCCGACATCGACACCGAACTCGAGCGGCTCGCGGCGGCGCGCATCGACGTGCGCGCGTCGATCGCCGACTCACTGCTGGCCACCTACGACCGCAAGCGGGCCGCGCTCGGTGTCGCGGTCGCGCCGTTGGTGGGAAGGCAGTGTCAGGGATGCCACCTCGAGTTGTCGGCAGCCGAGATCGACACGGTCAGGGACGAAGCGGCGGCCACCGGGGTCACCGATTGTCCCGAGTGCGGGCGACTCCTGATCGTCTGACCGTGTTCTTCTGGTTCATCGGCACCGCGATCATGACGGTCGGCCTCGTGTTCCGCGACCCCCGCTTCGACTACCGCTTGTTGATCGTCGGCTCCGTCGTTCCGATCGGTGACGGTCTGTTCGGAGGCGCGCGTGCACTGCACAGCCTCACGGTGAGTGTGCTGCTTCTCGCGGTGCTGATGCTGGCCACCTCGGGTCGCAAACCGATTCGCAAGATGCTGCTCGGACTGCCGATCGGGATGATCCTGCACCTCGTGTTCGACGGCGCCTGGAACAACACCGAGGTCTTCTGGTGGCCGTTCTTCGGCTGGTCGTTCGGCGGGTCGCCGCTCCCGGTGGTCGACCGTGGTTGGTGGGGTCTGTGCTGGAGTCGATCGGGATCGGGTTGTGCGTGTGGCTGTGGCGCCACAATGGCCTCGGCGATCGGGAGCGGCGAGCGACGTTCCTCCACGACGGTCGGCTCGACGCGGTCCCGGAGCGGTTCGGCTGAGGTGACGAGGGTCGGGGCCACTGTGGAACACTGCTGGGCGTGTTGATCCTCGTTCGTCATGGCCGCACCCAGGCCAATCTCGAAGGTCGCCTGCAGGGGCGTCTCGATCAGGATCTCGACGAGCACGGGCAGCGACAGGCCCTGGCGGTCGCCGCCTTCGTCCAGGATCGTTGTGAGGTCGACTTCGTGGTGTCGAGCCCGCTCAAGCGGGCCCGTCAGACGGCGGCGGAGTTCGGCCGCCCCGTCGAGATCGACGATCGGTGGCTGGAACTGTCGTACGGCGAGTACGAGGGGACCCCGCACGCGGACGTCCCGTCCGAGATCTGGTCTCGGTGGCGTGATGATCCGGACTTCACGCCGGAAGGAGGGGAGTCGCTGGCGACCCTCGACGTCAGGGTCCGCAGCGCCTGTGAGGATCTGCTCCAACGGGCGGACGCCGCGAACATCGTGGTGGTGAGCCATGTCTCGCCGATGAAGTCCGCAGTTGCGTGGGCGCTCGGCGTCGGCATCGACATCTCGTTCAACTGCCATCTCGATCACGCGTCGGTCTGTCGGATCGCCGTCCGCGGGGGTCGCCCCATCCTGCAGACCTTCAACGAAACCGCCGTCATCGCAGAACCCGTGAACAAGTGCGCGATCAGTTCGCGCACTTGTTCACGAGAAGATGAGTCAGCCGGCCGGGCTGGGGTACGACGGGGGTGCTTCGCCTGCCGGCGGTTCGGCGTACAGCGTCACCGCGCCCTCGGGGTCGAACAGCTTCGACTCCGTGGGCCATTCGCCCGGCAGGTATCGCTTGCCTCCGTCGACGAAGGTGTACATGCCGGTGCCCTCCTTGCGGATCTCGTCGGGCCCGGTCGCCGCCGGATCCCACCAGATGATGGTGGCGTCGTCGACACCGTTGTAGTCGACCTCGGGCCAGTACCCCTTGTCACCGTAGGTGAGGTAGGGCTGGCTGATCGCCTGGGTCGTTCCCGGCGCGGCGAACAGTGCGTCGCGCCAGGTCTGGGGTGTCAGATCCGGTCCTGTTCCCTGCAGCGTCGCGGCGAGCAGCGTGTAGTTCGGCATCAACAGACCGATCGTGTCCTTCGCCGGCGCCTCCTTGCCCATGAACCACTGGTACAGCCCGTAGAACCCTGCGGTCTCGGGCGTGACCGGGGCGGCGCCGTGGGTGACACCGAAGGCGTGCGCCCATTGCGTCTGGTCGTAGGTACGACCGAACGCCGTGAGGTCGGACAGGGCCGGGGCCACGATGACCCACTCCGGGTAGTACTCCTGGGCCGTGGCCTCGTTGGTGAGGTCGCGCGGTGCGATGCCATCGCTCGCGAGGACCACGGTCGTGACACCGGATGCCTTGAGTTTGGCGATGATCTGCGACGCCTGGGACTGAATCGTCCCGGGATCCAGCGTGTACGGCAGCACCTCGGCGACGTCGGCACCGTCCTCGGTCATCCCGGCGACGAACTCGTCCGCGATCACCTGCGACTCGGGGCTCGAGGAGATGTAGACATGGCCGAACTTGCGCGGCTGGGTGGTGAACGCCTCGTCGCCGGCGTGTTCGGCATTGCCGCCGATCAACTGCTTGGCGATGAACTCACGATCGTGTGTCCGAGCCTGGCCGGCACTGATTCCGAGACCCCACACGTACGGGTCGCGTTCGGCGTACCACTCGGGTGGCTGACCGGGGGTGCACCCGATGCACATCACCTCGCGGGCGGCGAGTTCGTCCGCGAACGCATTCGTGAGTGCGGGGCCTCCGAGCACGACGAACGGCTCGAAGTCCTCGGCGATCCTGACGGCGTCGGCGCGGGCGGTGACCTCGTCGTTGGCGAGCCCGGTGCTCACGTAGGTCTCGAGTTCGATCTTGCGGCCGTAGGTCTCGTAGAACTGGTCGAACATGCCGAGCATGTCACGCGCCGTCTGCTCCGACTCGGCGTTGGTGTCGTCAACGGCCACCGCGTCAGACAGGTAGTTGATGATCGGGTCGTCGTCGGGCCCGAAGTACTGAACGACCTTGATCGTGTCGGCAGTGACGCCTCGCGACGTCTCGCCGCCGTTGTCCCCCTCGAACGGTGCGAAGCACTCAGGAGCGAAGAACCACTGGATGGCGAGCTGGCCCGTCGTGGTGTCGCAGCGTTCGTCCCAGGCGACGTCGATGCCCTGCTCCTCGGCCTGGCTGAACGACAACGGGTAGACGATCGCGCCACCGTCGCCATCCGCGGGTGGCTCGGTGCCCTCGGGGGTGGTCTCGGCCGGCGTCGTGTCGGCCGGTGCCTCGGTGGAGGCCGGCTCGGTGGCTGCGGTGGTGGTGTCGACCGGCGTTGCGTCGTCGTCGTCTCCCCCCGAGACGACGACGAGCCCGACGATCGCAGCGACGACGAGCCCGATTGCGGCGATCGGCCCCCACTTCTTCAAACTGCTGGACGACGATCCGGCGCCCTCTGCCTGTGCTGGTTGCATGGTCTACTCCGTTCCCCCTGAGCGGGCGATCGCGGCACCGGAGGTGCCGAGGTATGACTCGATGACGTCCGGGTGTTCCAGGACGTCGGCTGGCGGACCGGTCGCGATGACCCGACCCTGTTCGAGCGCGAGGAGCCGGTCGGACACCTCGGACACGAACGGAATGTCGTGTTCGACGATGACCAGGCTCGCGCCCATCTCGTCACGCAACCGCCGAACGACCGGCGACAGCGCCTCCACTTCCCGCTGCGCGATCCCCGAGGTGGGTTCGTCCAACAGGATCACCGCCGGCCGGTGCGCCACGAGGCACGCCAGATCGACGACACGACGGGTGCCGGTGGACAGCTCCCGCACGAACTTGTGGCGGTGGTCGCCGAGGCCCATCAGCTCGATCAGCTCGTGGGTCCGCAGCGCCACCTGCTGCTCGGAGTCGACGGCCATCGGCAGGTGGAGTGCAGCCACGAAAAGGCTGCGACTGCCGACGAACCGCTCCTGGGCGATCGCCAGTGTCTCCTCGACGGTGAGTTCCGGGAACAGACGGGCGTCCTGGAACGAACGCCCGAGGCCGAGTTCCGCACGACCGGCTGCACTCATCGTGGTGATGTCGCGTCCGTTCAGCGTGATCGTTCCGGCGTTGCAGGGCGTGAAGCCGGAGATGAGGTCGAACACGGTCGTCTTGCCGGCACCGTTCGGCCCGATCACCCCGACGATCTCGTTCGGCCAGACGTCGAAGGTGGTCTTGTCGACGGCGCGGATCCCGCCGAAGCTCACCGAGAGCTCGCGGACCGACAGGATCGGCTGTGCGGTGCGATCCGGCGCCTCGCGTACGGGTTCGTCGACGACGTGTGCCGACGGCGCCGCAGCGGAGAGGAAGACCGAACGCAGCAGGTCGGGACGTTCGAGCAGTTCCTGCGTCGGGCCGTCGAACATGATCGTGCCGCGCTCCATGAAGTACGCACGCTCGGCAACGGTGAGTGCGACGTTGACGCTCTGTTCGACGAGCACGACGGTCACACCGTCGTCGGCCATCCGCCGCACGATCGGGAGCAACTGGCCGACGACCACCGGTGCCAGACCCAGCGACAGCTCGTCGATCAGCAGCACCTTGGGGCGCATCACGAAGCTCATCGCGAGCGCGAGCATCTGCTGCTGACCGCCCGACATGTTCGCGGCGGGAGAGTCGAGTCGAGTGGCGAGCACCGGGAACATCTCCAGCACCTCGGCCGTGGCCGCCTCGACCCCGGCGGGGTCGCGTCGGTTGGTCCATCCGGCGAGTTCGAGGTTCTCCCGGACGCTCAACGATCCGAACACGCCCTGACCACCCGGCATCTGGACGATGCCGAGTGCAGCGATCTCGTTCGGTGGGGCGTGCGTGATGTCTCGTCCGTCGAGGACGATGGCGCCGCGGTCGGCCTCGACGATGCCGCTGATCGACTTGAGCAGGGTGGATTTGCCGGCCCCGTTCGTGCCGAGCAGCGCGACGACTTCGCCTTCGTCGAGGTGCAGGTCGATGCCGTGGAGCACGGTGCGGTTGTCGTAGCCGGCCTCGACACCGCGGAGGAGCAGGAGGTTGGTGTTGCCCTGCCGGCGGTCGTAGAGCACTTCGGATCGTGCAGCCGTGGACTGCCACACCTGGACGATGTCGTCGTCGATGACGTCGGCGACGCTGCGCAGGATGAAGCTCCCGATCACGAACATGGGAATCAGGATGAGCATCCCGACCTCGATGCTCCAGTTGTCCGCCACCCACCCGATCATCGGGAGCACGGCGAGACCGGGGATCACCCACAGCGATCCGATCGCGAAGCCGGTCGCCCGAGCTCTCGGTGGGATCGCGAGCGAGAGCGCAGCGAGCACCCCGGGGCCGATGATCGCCAGGGCGGCCGAGATCACGCAGTTGAGCGCCACAGCGATGTAGATGTTCGGCGCGAACGCGAATCCCGCGGACGCGACCGAGGTCAGGATCGCGATCGATGCGACGAAGCGGATGAGGCCCCTGACGTTGCCGATGAACCGCCGCGTGGCGATCCTCGCGCCGACGACGAGTCCGACGAGGGCGAACGGTTCGGAGACGGCGGCGGCGACGCCTCGACCCCGTTCGTTGAGACCGAACTTCTGGTCGTAGAGCAACGAGGCGAGCGTGACGAAACCGATCAACGAGGTGGCGAGGAAGGGGAGGCTCCACCAGATCCGCTGAAGCGACTTCACCTTGTGGGCAGTACGCCAGCTCTCGGCGAACGAGGGCGGCTCCTCCTCGGTGTCGATGATTTCCTGCGAGGCGCCGGTGGCATGTCGCTCCCATCGGCCCCGGGTCGGTTCGCGCAGCCGTGTGGCCATGACGGCGAAGATGACGGTCGGGATCACGAAGACCAGGAACGGAACCCGCCAGTCGAAGTAGTAGGCGAGCAGACCGGCGCTCAGCGGGCCGACGAACGCGCCGACGGCATTGGCCGCGCGATGGAAGCTGTACACCCGCGACCGCGTCTCGACGGGGTAGTAGTCGGCGATCAGCGAGTTGTGCGTCGGGTCGATCACGGCTTTGCCGAGTGACGATCCCGAGCGGGCGACCGTGAGCAGGATGAGCCCGGTCGCGAGACCAGTCATGCCCGAGAAGAAACCCCAGGCGAGGGCTCCGAACACGACGAGCGGGATCCTGTTGGTCCTGTCGGCGTACTGGGCGATCGGCACCTGGAGGGCGAGTGCGGCGACCGACGACAGAGCGACGATGCCGAGCGCGGTCTGGATGTCGAGACCGAAGGCGTCGCGGATCTCGGGCAGGAGGATGCCGAACGCCGTGCGGTCCAGTTCGTCGACGGCGTTCAGGCCGAACAACACGACCAACGGGAACGCGGCCTCGCCGCCGCAGAGGTCGCGCAACCACTTCATGGGGTGGCGAACGCCGAACCAGAAGCTCTGCATCATGGTCGGCGCACTCATACGGGGGCTCGATCCTCGAGGTCGTCGCTGTGTTCCGCAGCGCCAGGATGTTTGACACCGTTGATCGGGCCTGTGGCGGTCACGGGCACGACGGTGGTCGTGTCGGCCGGCGACGCAGCGTTGCGTCGGAGGATCAGCGTCACCAGGCGGTCGCGGATCTTGATGACGAGGCTCGCCAGACCGCCGGGAATGATCAGCAGCACGACCAGCACCCCGATCGCCGATGACAGCAGGCGCCACTCGGGTGACGTGATGAACCACTCGCTGCCTCGCAGGAAGACCGCGCCGAGCACCCCGCCGAACAGCGACCCGAGCCCGCCGACCACTGCTGCGGTGAACACGTTGAGGCTCTCCTGGGCGGTGTAGCTGGTGAGGTCGAAGCTCTGGCTGAGGTGGACGAACAGCCCGCCGGCCACTCCGGCCACTGCCCCCGAGAGCGTGAACGCGGTGAGCTTGACCGGCACGGGCGACACCGAGAACGCCTGGGCGGCGAGTTCGTTCTCGCGCAGCGCGACGATTGCGCGACCGGCGCGGCTGTGGCGGACACCGCGAAGGGCCACGAAGACCAGTGCGAGCACGACGAGCGTGAACACGTAGAACCGCGTCGGGGTGGAGATGTCGATGCGGCCGAACAGTGGAAGCCGCTCGACGCGCTCCTGGGGGATCCAGCCGAAGAACTGGCGATTGAGGAACCACGAGTTCACGGCGAGCGCGAAGACCAACGTGGTCACGGCCAGGTAGAGCCCTCGGAGCCGCAGCGCGGGAAGGCCCACCACGAAGGCGGCCGCAGCACCGGCTGCGCCCCCGGCGAGCAGCGCGAGGCTGATGTCGACATTCCAGGTGATCGTGCACTTCGCGCTGACCGCTGCGCCGATGGCGACGAAGGCCATCTGACCGAGCGAGATCTGCCCGGCCCAGCCCGAGAGCACCACCAACGAGAGTCCGATGACGGCGAAGACGGCCACGGCGGTCGCCTTGATGATCTGATCGGTGCGCAGCATGATCGGGATGGCCGCGAGGCCGATCACGATCAGCGTTGCCGTTCCCCAGCGCATCAGGCGGACCAGGGGAAGCCTCGCCACGGCGGGCTCGAGTGGACGGACCTCGTCGGCGAGGCGCCAGCCGGCTGCCTCGTCGCGATCGGCCCGGCCGTACTGGCGGCGCTGGAGCAGCAGGGCAACGAGGACGGCGGCGCCGATGATCGGCATCACCAACAGCGGTGTGCTCGCGTTCCACGCGACGCCGTACTCGAGGATGCCGAGCGCGACCGCCGAGGTGGCGACCGTCGGCAGGTGCCTGAGGCGCCCGATGACGAGAGCCGCGAGGGCTTGCACCAGCGCGGTCAGGCTGAGCGCCGCGCCGAGGGGCACACCGAGGATGCCGGCGCGGAGGAACAACGCAAGGAACGACAGGCCCGCCGCGATCGCCCACACGAGCGTCGACAGCCAGGCGACCGGAATGCCGAGCATCAACGCTCGTTCGCTGCGCTCCGCCGACCCGCGGATCGCTGTGCCGATCCGCGTCGATCCGAGGAACACGGCGACGCCGATCATGGCGAGCGGCGCAACGATCAGCGCGATGAGGTCATTGGCCGACAGGATGAAGGAGCCGACGGTGACCTTCCAGTCGACCGGTGGTGGGATCCGTTGTGATGCGGCGCTCTGATCCCACATCCTCGGAACGAGCAGCGCGAAGGCCGCGAGGAGCTGCGTGATGCCGATGGTGGCCACGGTGAGCACGAGTCGAGATGCCCGTGCGAATCGACGCACGAACGCCAGCTCGACGATCGCTCCGAGCGCCACGGCCGCCACGAGGCCGACACCGAAGCCGAACAGGTACGGCAGCCCCGAGAACACGATGAGCCCGACGGCGAGCGACGTCGGGACGAAGCCGAGGTCGGCCTGCGCGAAGTTGATCACGCGGTTGGCGCGGTAGACGAGCGCCATGCCGACGGCGAGGAGTGCGATCAGCAGCCCGAGGACGACGCCGCGAATCCACGCGCCCGCAGGCATGCCGAAGAAGACGAGTTGCACGGCCACGAGCCCAATCGCCGGCGCGAACTGTCCCGCCGAGCGTTTGAAGTTCGCGGCTCCCCAGCCGCTGAAGGACACCCCCATGTCCCTGCGCAACCTAGCTGGACACCATCGACCGGCGAGGGATCGGAGCGCGCGTCGATTGCGCCGTCGTCACGTTTGGCCCGGCACCGTGTGACGGGTCAGGTGGGCAGGACGGAGTCGTCGACCCAGCTGCCGTGGAAGCCGAACGGCACGCGCTGGGGCAGATGGATCCTCGCGACCGGATCGGAACCCGGCGCAGAGGCGTCGAGGATGACGAGGTCGGACGAGTCCTCGGCGGCGTCGTAGACGAAACCGATCGCCCAGCCTTCGTCCTCGCCGGCAGCGTCGTCGTCCTGGACGAAGACGAACTCGCCCGGGAACGACTCCGGCCCGAGGTCGTAGCTGGCCTGCGAGCCGGTGGTGAGATCCCACTTGACGACGACGCCGGCATCGATCAGCGTGCCCTCGCCGTCGCGTGGTGCGACTCCCCAGCCGTAGCGGTGCTGCAACCCGACCACGCGGTCGTCGACACGCGGGAAGCCGTGCGGGATCTCGTCGAGCTGCTGCTCGCTGACCGCACCGGAGGCCATGTCGAACGTCCACCGATGCAGGAACGACGGGGTTCCCTGCTCCATGGAACCCTTCCACATCGTCTCGTGTCGCCCGACGTCGCAGATGACCTTGTCGCCGTCGACGTAGGCGTTCAAGGGGTGGAACACGTAGCAGGGGTCGACCTCGAACCAACGGATGTCGGCGTTGGTGCCCATGCGGGGCACGATGCCGATACGGGCGCCGTAGTTGTCGTCCCACCCGAGCGGAGCCTCAGGGTTCGACAGGTTGAACACCACCGGCAGGTCCATGAAGATCGCATGGTCGCGGGTGATCATGAAGTCGTGCATCATCGTGCCCTGGGGGACCTCGATCGGCGCGGAGTGGACGAGCGCGCCGTTGGCATCGAGGACGTGGTACGTGAGGAACGGCGGCAGGGGGGAGTAGCCGAAGAAGTGCAGCTCACCCGTCTCGGGGCACAGCTTCGGATGCGCCGTGAACGCGGTGGTGAGCTTGCCGCCGAAGTCGTCGCAGCCGAGGGTGTCGAGTTCGGGGCTCAGCTCGTACGGGAGGTGCCCCTCCTCGAGGGCCCAGATGCGCCCGGCATGGGCGAGCACGTGCGTGTTCGCCGCGCTCGCCGTTGGGTCGAACATCGCTTCGGGGTCGGTTGCCTCGAGTCCTTTGGCGAGCTTGGTGGTCTGGACGAAGCGGTTGCGGTACCACTCGGCCTTGCCGCCGTCGAGGCGGACGCCGTGCACCATCCCGTCACCGAAGAACCAGTGTCCGGCCGTGCCCGATCGCGGGTTCGATCCGTTGCGGAAGTAGCGGCCCGACAGCGACGGCGGGATCGAACCCGTGACCCGGAGGTTCACGTCGGTGAGCTCGTCCATGACCGGCGCGAAATTCCCGGTGAGGAAGAACGGCGTTTCGTCGGTTCGAGGATCGGTGTCGAGATCTGTCATCGTCAGAGTCTGACAGACAGCAGATCGCCCATCGAGAGTTGGACGGTCGAGCAACCCGGAGCGTTGAGGGAGATCTCGTGCAGGTGACACCTGAGTCGTTCGTCGACACCTATCTGGCGGAGGTCGCCGCAGCGGCGCCCGGCGCGGCGACGGATGTCTCCCGACTCGTACTGGAGCCGTGTGGTCTCGATGCCGCCGGCATGGTGACGGCGATCAGCGATCCGAGGCTCGGCCGACTCGGTATCCCGATGCTGGCCGACTTCATGGCGCCCGACGGATCGATCTACTTCGACGCGATCTTCGGTGCGTACCACGGTCAGGCCGCGATCCGGGCTTGGCTCGTTCCGGCCATGGCCGAGATCGAGTTCATCGACTTCGTGCCGATGGCCGGATCCGTCTACTTCGACGACGGCGAAGGGGAATCGTCGCTCGACGAGTGGCAGATGGTCGCGAACATGGGAGACGAGAGGATCCCGCTGTCGCGAGGTGTCAGCGTCCGGCGGCACCGCGACGGTTGGATCACCTGGGCCTGCGACGTCTACGACACCGCGGCATTCCGTCAACCGCCGCCACCCGAGATGGAGATCGAGGCGGCGCCACTCCCGGGCTGTCCGCAGGTCGACTGGCGCGTCCACGAGGGTGCGATCGCGCTCGCACTGAGCGCGCGGGCGAACGACTGGGCGTCGGGTGCCGTCGAGGGGTACGTCACCGACCGTCCGAGCGGGCTCGACCACGACGAGATGCTCGCACTGCTCACGAACGCGTCGACTGCTGCCGACGTGGAGCGGATCACGTCGCTGTTCCATCCGACGGAGTCGCAGTACTTCGATCCGCTCGTCGGAGAGCTCGACGGTCAGGCATCGATCCGTTCGGGACTGGCCGGGGTTGCGCCCCGGCTCGGTGGTCGAGGTGTCGAGCCGGTCGGGCCGTTGCTGTTCGACGGGACGACGGCCGTGCAGGAATGGATTCAGGGAACGCTGAGGGGCACGAGCGTCCGGCGGTTCGCCGACGGCTGGCTCACGTACGCCGCGGACTATTTCGACACCGCCGCTCTCGTCTGATCACCGACGTCGGCTCAGGATGTCGAGTCGGCATATCCGAAATCGACGCCGACGTCGAGGTCGTCGAGGGCGGTGAAGGTGCGGTGCACGAGCGCCTCGAACAGGGCGACGCCACGATCGTTCGCCGGGTCGATCGTCAGCAGGCTGGCACCGAACGACGCGGCATAGAACATGAGGCCTTCGCGGTAACCCTGCCAGACCGAATCGACCGTCACTGCATCGCTCGAGACTCCGAGGCGATGGAGCGCGTCCACGTAGCGTTCGATCAGTACCCGATCGTGCTGGCGGCGCATCGGCACGGTCAGGTTGTTCGCGCAGAAGTACACGACGTCGGTCTGGCCGGGCGCGCGCATGGAGAGCTGCCAGTCGATCACGGCGACCGAACCGTCGTCGCCGAAGAACAGGTTGTCGAGGCGGTAGTCGCCGTGGACCAAGGTGATGGGCACGTCGAAGTGTCGCTCGATCCACTCCGGAATCTCCCGGACGAACTGCTCGCACCAGCGCAGGCACCGCTCGGGGAGGGCGTCGCCGTACCGGTCGAGGAAGATCGGCCACCCGATCTCGAACATCGGACCGATGGCGAGAACCTGCGGATCGTCGAGCCCGGGCATCCACGACAGTTCATGCAGGAGAGGCTGTTCGTACCACGCGGCGTGGAACTGGGCCAGCGTGTCGATGGCGCGTTCGGCCTGATCGATCGTCGCGCCGGCGACGTGGTCGCCGGCCACGGCAGGGGAGAGGTCCTCGAGGACGAGACACGGTGGATCGGCGATGTTCACGAGAGCGGCGGGCACTCGGGTCTGCATCAGCGGTGCGAGCTCGGCGTAGAAACGGTGCTCGCGTTCCCAGACCCGCGACATCTCTCCGATCATGCGTCCACCAGGGTCGGAGGTCGGGAGCTTGACGATCACCGACGTCGGCGCGAGCGGGTCGGTGGACTCGATGCGGACGCGTGCGAGCTGTCCCATGAACCCCTCGCCGGCGGCGATCTGCTGCACATCGATCGAGTCGATTCCGACCCCGAGTGCTTCGGCCATCCACGTTGCGGTGACATCGTCCAGCGTGCGAGGGGTCGAGCTCATCGCCAGAAGCTAGACCGTTTCACCCGGCCCCAGCGGACCGACGCTTTCTCCCGAACGGTCGGCCTTCGAGCGTCAGTATCGGGCGGGCTTGATCGGGGTCTGGCGTGGAGGCGTCGGCTTGACCGGTGTCGACTTGGCCGGCGTGGCCTTCATGGGTGGGCGATCGAACGAGATGGTTGTCGGAAGCGTTGCCATGTCGCCGACCGTACGCATCGGTTGTTGCGGGCCGATTTCGCAGCAGTGAACTCTGAGTGAGCGTCGACCGCGATCGGCTTCGGCGTCGTCGTGGTGGATCAGGCCTCGTTACGTTGACCCGATGACCATTGATCGTGCCGCCGCCGACAAGCTGCTGACCACCACTCGTTCCGTGCGCAAGCGCCTCGATCTCACCCGCCCGGTCGAACCCGAGCTGATTCTGGAGTGCATCGAGATCGCGATGCAGTCGCCGACCGGGACGAATCAACAGAACTGGTCGTTCGTCGTGGTGACCGACGCCGACAAGCGTGCCGCGATCGCCGACTTCTACCGTCGGGCCGGCGAGATGATGGCGGGCTCGGGCTACCCACCGCCACTGCCCGACGGCGATCCCCGAATCGCCGCCACCGAGCGGGTCATGGATTCGGCGTCGTACCTCAGCGAGTGCCTGCAGGACGTGCCGGTGTTCGTGATCCCCTGCGTGCAGGGACGCGTGGAGCAGGTCCCGATGATCGTCGCGCAGGCATCGACCTACGGCTCGATCCTTCCGGCAGCCTGGAGTTTCATGCTGGCGGCTCGAGCCCGCGGACTCGGATCGGCGTGGACCACGATCCACCTGTTCTTCCACGACGAGGTCAGCGAACTCCTGGGTATCCCGAAGGACTGGACCCAAGCGGCGCTGCTCCCGGTCGCCTACTACACCGGCGACGACTTCAAGCCGGCTCATCGCCTCCCGGCCGCCGATCTGACCTACTGGGACACCTGGGGATCCACACGCACGAATCGGTCGTAGCGCGCCGTTCCGTCCCGGCTCTGGGACTCAGTCGGGGCCGCCGATGTCCACGTCGTAGGCCTCGTAGAGGAGATCGGCACCCAGGTGCCGATGACGCACGATCGCTGCGAGAAGTTCGAGCGCCTGCTCCCGGATTGCCGCGGTCTCGTCTGCGGTCCGTTCCGTCGGAGCATGGTCGAGCCGGTCGATCAGACGTTCCGTGTCGGCGGCGATCGTGACGTGGTCGTGCAGGAGCCGGTCGATCTGGTTGGACAGTCGGGGCGCCCGGTCGCGCACCTGATCGAAGATGCCGTCGGGTGCCTCTGTCGCAGCCACGTGTTCCTCGAACGTCGTGCGCAGGCTCGACAGTGCGCTCCCCACGCCCTCGGGCCACCGGGCGTCGGCGCCGGGAGCGGCCAACGCTGCCTCGAGCGAGGCGACAGACCTGAGCAGCACCTCTCGTCGCACTCGTACCTCGCCGAGATCGTTCATCGCCATCACCCCTTCGTCACCAGTTCGATGACTGCGCGTCCTGCCGATGTCACGGTAACCGATCACGTTGCGCCCCGTCCCGGGCCGAAGGGCCCCAACTGGTGAGAGTCAAATGCCCGATCTGGTGTGGCGGACGATGGTGAGGTGCAAGTGACCAGGAGTCGCGGTGGCTGTCGTCCGCCCGCCGAGGGCGTCTGGGTGTGTGATACTTCGGTTCGCAGTGCGCTCATCGGGGCGACCTCGTCGAGAGTGGGAGTCGTCATGGGTTCTGTGGAAGGCAGGGGGCACCTCTGGCGCTCGAGGTGGGCAGCGATCGGTGCTGCGGTCGCCGTCACGTTTGGTGCTGGTGGTCTGGTCGCGGTGAACGCTGCCGGTGGAGTCGACTCGACCACGGTGTTGACCGATCCGGTGCGTGTGTTGGACTCGCGGAATCCGCTCGATGTGGGCTTGGCGGGTCCGTTCGCGTCGCGGGTGTCGCAGAAGTTGCAGGTCACGGGGTCGATCCCGACCACGACCGGTACCAAGACGGTGGTGCCGACGGGGGCGACGGGTGTTCTGCTGAACGTGACGGCGGTGAACCCGACGGCGAGCGGGTTCATCTCGATCCGGCCCGGTGACGCGACGGGGTTGCCGTCGACGTCGTCGCTGAACGTCAACGCAGGCCAGGTCGTCTCCAACGCCGTGCTCGTCGCGCTACCCACCACGGGCACGAACGGCGGTCAGATCGACATCACCTACGACGCCTACGGAACCACGGGGCCGACCACCGACATCCTCATCGACGTCGTCGGCTACACCGAGCGCGTCGACTCCCGAACTGGTCTGCCCGGAGGGGACCGCACTGTCAACCGGGGTCTGTATCGAGACGACCGCCCGAGCCGCCGCAGTCCAACCCACTGCGGCGGCCATCTGCCGCGGCCGAGGGCCGTCGGCTTCCCGCGGGCGGTGAGCTGACGACGTTCGCCGCGACACCCGGGATCACCCTCTCGGCCGGCGGCGAGTGGACCGACGACGTCGCCGACATCACCAAGGCCAGTGACTTCTCCATCTTCGTGGTCTCTGATCCGGGCAACGGTGTCAGGCAGGCATTCACTCCCGGGCCGTACCGGTGCGTCGCAGGAGCCGTCATCGGCTGACGGTTCACCGCTGCTCAGGCGTGGTGGCAATGGTGAGGTGGCCTGTAAGCGGGATTCTGTGGGCGATCCGGTTGCCCTGATCGCCCGGTGACCATCCATCTGTGCGGCCTACCCGAGGGTGCCCGTGGCGCCTTGCGACGTCACGGACGAACGGGCCGTTCGCCCCTCTGCTCGGCCTTGCTCCGGGTGGGGTTTACCGAGCCGACGACGTCACCGTCGCCGCTGGTGCGCTCTTACCGCACCGTTTCACCCTCACCTGTGACCTTCCCGTCGAAACGGGCCGGCCCATCGGCGGTCTCTCTCTGTTGCACTTGTCCGTCAGGTCGCCCCGACCTGGCTCTCGCCAGCACCCTGCCCTTCGGAGTCCCGACTTTCCTCGACGGTGCAGCACGCACCGCCGCGGTCACCCGGCCACCTCACCATTGCGCGAGGCAGTGTACGACGGGTACCCGCAGAGCGTGCCCGGTCAGCAGGTCGGTTCGAGCTCGTTGTAGATGTACGAGTTCGCAGCGGGCGTCTGCAGGGTGAACGATTCACGTACCCCGTTCTCGTCCGGCGCGCCGACGATCAGTTCGGCCTGTCCGACCGAACCGAATCGGCTGGTGATCGCATAGGAATAGGGAACACCGCTCGGGTCGGTGGGGACGCCCTCGCCGACGACCTCGGGGCTGATGTAGCCGTCGGCCCCGCGAGTGAGCACGACGATCTCTGCCGACTGCCGCGATGCGAGTGTGGCGGCCTCGAGGGTGGCGGTCTTGGACTCCGGCGCCGACAACTCGACCGAAAAGACCTGGTGGGTCGACGCTGCGAGGTTCTCGAGTGCGACGGCCAGGTTGAGGACATCGCGGGTCGGGTCGTCGCTCGTCTCGATCGCGTCGAGCACAGGTGCGATCAGGCGATCGTCGAGCCACGGGTTCGAACACTCCCAGGCGACGCCGCCTTCGGCCTCGGTGAGAGCGCCCATCTCGTCGGCCACCGCCTGGTGGTTGGCGATCAGGGTCTCGACGAGGGCCTGACCCGAACTGTCGAGTCCACCGACCTCCAGGACCTGCTCGTAGACGGAGATCGCGGTGTACTCGAGGGATGACGCGGTACGCAACAGCACCGCGTCGTCGACGGCGTACTCGGGCGGGTCGGTGATCGGCGGCGCATAGCCGACGCGGCCGGGTGAGGTGTCGCCCTGGATGTCGTCGCCGCACGCCGCGACGAGCGCGGCCAGCGACACGGTGAGTCCACCGATCTTCAACGCCTGACGTCGGGTGACCTGCGAATCGGATTTCGACGCGAACACGTTCATGACTGCTGCGACTCCGGGAGTGTGATGATTTCCGCTGGTGGATCGAACACGAGGTCGAGGTCGCTCGACACGCCGGCGAGGTCGGCGAGCACCGTGGCCATGCGCCCGTTGATCACCACGATCGAGGCCACGACGGTCTGCGACCCGACGGACTCGAGGGAGGTGAACAGCTTCGTGTACGTGGCGGCCAGGTTGTTCTCCAACTCCCACGCGGCCTGAGCGAACTCGGCGACGTCGCTCGTGGCGAACACGTCCTTGTACTCGTCGTAGAACGCCTCGTCGAAGGTGTCGGCCGAGATGCCGGTGATGCCCGCGAACTGATCGGCGTAGGCCTCGTGGTTGGCGCCGAAAGTCTCGGCAACCTGCGCGGCGACATCCGTCAAACCGGCCGCGAGTGCGTCGCCGTACAGGCGCTTGGCGGCCAACTCGATCTGGAGGGCCTGCTCGAGTACGGCAGAATCCTCGGCGGTCGGAGAGTACGGGGCGGCCGAGACCGGCCGGGCAACGGCGAGCGCAACGGCACTGGCGAGGCCGGCAACGCCGAGCGCGCCCATCAGGCTGCGCCGCGACGTGGCGGTCTGAGCGGATTCGAGGTCCACGGGGGAGTGTCCTTTCGGGGTCATGCGTCCTACAGCCTTCCCGCTGGGAGGGCATTCGAGCAATTCTAGGGTTCTGGGGCTCGTCATCTCGTGATCGTTCAGAAGTCGAGGGCCGAGAGTTCGCCGTACCAGCCGGCGGCGCGGTCGAGCGCCCGGGACCATCGCTCGCGCCGGTGGGCGTGGTCGTTGTCGGGACGTGGATCGACGACGTGCGAGGGTTGCCACAGGCCATCGAGTTCGTGGATGTCGTTCCAGACGCCGACACCGAGGCCCGCCATGAACGCCGCACCGATGGTCGTCGATTCGGCGACCGGTGCGACCTCGACGGGTCGGTCGGCTGCGTCGGCGAGCGCTTGCACGAACGTCGGGTTCCGGCTCATGCCGCCGTCGATGCGGACCGTGTGGATGTCGATCCCCGTGTCGGCGGTGGCGGCATCGAGCAGATCCGCCCCACGATGGGCGACGCCTTCGAGCACCGCACGCACGACGTGTTCGCGACCCGAGCCTCGCGTCAATCCGAGCAGGGTGCCGCGGGCGCCGTAGTCCCAGCGCGGCGTACCCAGACCCATCAGAGCGGGGACGTACACGACCCCGTCGGTGTCGGCGCATCGGCTGGCGACGTCATGGCTCTGCGCCGGATGGTCGATCAGGCCGAGGTCGTCGCAGAGCCATTCGACGTTGGTCCCTGCCGACAGCATGATGCCCTCCACACCCCAGGTGAGGCGTCCGTCGATCGACCAGAGCGGCAGGGGATAGGTCCCGGCCTCGTGGCGATGGGCGCCATCGGGGGTTGGCCCGTCGGTGCACACGTCGAGCATGCCGCCGCTGCCGAAGGTGATCTTCGCCCGACCGGGCCGGACACAACCCTGACCGATCAGCGACGCCTGCTGGTCGCCGAGCAGTGCGGCGATGGGCGGTGCCCCGGGGAGTGCGGTTGCCTCACCACACACGCCGACCGAATCGACGACGGTGGCGAGCATCGACACGGGCACGCCGAGCGCATCACACACGGTCTGGTTCCAACCGGAACCGTCGACGAGTCGCAATCCGTTCGTCGTCGCAGATGCGTTCGTGTGGTCGCTCACGTGGAGCGCACCCTGCGACAAGGTCCAAGCCACCCACGAGTCGATCGTGCCGATGCAGAGGTCACGTCCGTCGAGGTCGGGGGTGTTCGCCAGCAGCCATGACGCCTTGGTCGCCGATTGGTTCGGAGCGAGCGCCCATCCGTGCTCGATCTTGGCCATGATGCAGTCGCCGACAGTGCGCAGGTCCTGCCAACCGAGGCCGGGGCCGACCGGTTCACCGGTGGTGCGGTCCCACATGAGCACGCTGGCGCGCTGGTTGGTGATGCCGACCGCGGAGATCGGTTCGCCGACGGAGGCGATTGCCGTGCGGGCGGCGTCGAGCAGCTTCGCGGCCATCTCGACGCCGTCGAACTCGACCAACCCGGGTGCAGGGTTCGTCGGATGGCAGTCTCGGTATTCGAACGTGCGCACACTCAGTGCGTCGTCGACGACGGCAGCGCGCAGGCCGGTGGTCCCGACGTCGATCACCAGGATGTTGGTCACGTGTACGTCCTCCCCATGTGCGTCACGACTGCGATCTGCGGCTCGACGGTACGACACCACGAGCCTGCAGCAGGCTTCCGAGCAGACCGCCGAACATGCCGGCGAGCATCACCAGCGACAACGTGAAGAACACACTGAACCAGTTGACGCTGTTGCCGCCGATCAGCCGGATCGTGATGAAGACCGCCTGAGCGCCGAGATAGGCGACCATGGCCGTGACGATGCCGTGGCTCAGTGGGGTGCCACGGCGCTGGATCCACGCGGCACACCCGGCACCGAGCACGAACCCGAACATCGCGCCGAAGAAGAAGATCGCGTTGAGCCCCGCGTCGCTGGAGTCGACGAATGCTGCAATCAGGGTGAGGGGAATCGCCAGGATCAGACACACGCCGATTCCCGCCGCGCACCGCAGCGAGGTCCCATCGCCGGGCGAGATCGTTCAGGGCCACGGGACCTCGCCGAACGGAGTGGGGAGGCCGAGCTTGCCCGGGTTCATGATCCCGTTCGGGTCGAGCGTCGCCTTGATCGCGGCGAGCACGGCGTGGCCGGACCCGAGGGCCTCGGCCATGAAGCGACCGCGGTTGAGGCCCACCCCGTGGTGATGTGACAGGTTGCCGCCACCGGCGAGCACCGCTCGCTGCCCGGCGTCCCACAGTGCCACGTACGTCGACTCGATCTCGTCGGGCGGGGGCGTCGCGGCGAACGTGAAGTACAGACACGCGCCGTCGGCGTAGCTGTGCGAGAGGTGACACGTCGCCGCCCGCGCATTCGGCACGGCCATCATCGCGGCGCGTACGTCGTCGAACAGCGAGTCGATCTTCGACCACGGGGCCGCGATCTCCATCGTGTCGACGACGAACCCCTTGCGGGTGAGCCCCTGCAGCGCCGAGGTGTCGTTGCGGTGCCCGAGCCACGCCTCGACCAGGCCGACGTCGGCCGGCTCGGCGTGTGCGGCCTCACAGCTGTGTTCGACGATCGTCATGGTGGCATCGACGATCGCAGACGTCGCCCTCGTCGAGGACGAGCAGGATGCACTCGGTGCCGTCACCGCCTTGACCTCGCTGCGACTCGGCCGCGTCGTAGAGACGCAACACCGCGGGCGTGGCGCCGGCGCGCAGGATCTGCCGGCAGGCTTCGACACCGTCGCGGAACGACGCGAACGAGTACGCCGCACGTTGCTCGTGCTCGGGGACGGGGTGCGTGCGCAACCACACGTCGGTGATCACACCGAGCGTTCCCTCGGACCCTACGAACAGTTGCGTGAGGTCCGGACCCGCAGCGGCCGCCGGCGCGCCGCCCGTGCGCACGACCGTGCCATCGGCGAGAACGACCTCGAGGCCGACCACCATGTCCTCGATCTTGCCGTAGCGCGTCGAGTACTGGCCGGCTCCTCGTGAGCCGATCCATCCGCCGACCGTCGCCAGGTCGAAACTCTGCGGGAAGTGGCCGACCGACAGTCCAGCCGCTCTGAGCACGTCTTCGAGGTCGGGTCCGAACGTGCCGGGGAGGACCTCGACGACGCCGGAGATCTCGTCGATCCCGACCACACCTGCGAGCGCCGTGGCATCGAGGACCACACCGCCGAAAACGGGTGCGGCGGCACCGCACACGCCGCTCCGGCCGCCCGCGACGGTGAGCGGCAGGCGAGCGTTGTTGCACACCTGCGTGACGCGAACGACCTCGTCGGTCGACGCCGGCCGCACGACGACGTCGGCGAGCTGTGGCACGTTGCCCGCGAGTGCCCAGTGCAGTGCGAGCGGCCACCAGTCGCGGCTTGCCTCGGCGACGCCGGGCCCTTCGGTGACGACCTCGCAGATCGACTCGAGTGCGCGAAGTGCGTCCTCGGGAACCTCGACGCCGGGGCCCTCGAAGCGGGAACCTGCTCCGAGCAGTTCAATCGGCGGCGTTGGCGAGCTGGTCATCGTGGGTTCCTGCGATCTCTGGTGCGACTGTCTGCGGTGTGACCGGATGCGGTGTGACCTGAGGCGGTGCGCTGCGGTCGGGTGCGCCTGACGCTCGGGCCGCTGCGTCCTCGGCGTCGCACAGCGCTCGATAGCGGGCGACCTGGCGTTGGGTCTCGGCGACGTCCCAGCCGAGTTCAGGGGCGAGCAGTTCGGCAACGTCGGCGGCGACGGCGAGCGTGGCGGCTCGATCGAACAGGTGGGCACGGGTCCGGCGGACGAGGACGTCGTCGAGCGTGGTCGCCATCTCATGGCGTGCTGCGTACACGGCCTCGGCGCGCAGGTAGGGCTGGCCGGGAACGAGGGGTTCACCGAGAGTCGGGTCGAACGCGACGAGGGCGCGGACCTCGTCGGCCTGCGTCCCGAACCGGCGTGCCAGGTGTGCCGTCGTACTTCCTCGACCGTCCGGGCTCGACCGTCACGGGAACGTCGTGTCGCACCGAAGAGCGACAGTCGCCGGGTGGCCGAACGACGAGTGCGTCTCGGCGCATCGAGTTGTCGCACGACCACGTCGACGGTGTCCTCGGCCATCTCGCGGTAGGTCGTCAGCTTGCCGCCGTTGACCCGCACGACCCCCGACTCGCTGATCGCCACCTGGTGCCGACGAGACAGGTCAGCAGTCTTGGCGCTGTCGCCCTCGGCCGACGCCGACTTCACGAGCGGGCGCATCCCGGCCCACACGCCGGTGATGTCGTCGCGCGTGACGGTCTCCGTGAGGGCCTCGTTGAGTGCGGTCAGTACGTAGTCGATGTCGTCGCTCGTGCACTGCGGGTCGTCGAGCGGCTCGTCGGTGTCGGTGTCGGTGGTGCCGACGTAGACGTGGCGGAACGTTCCGTCGGGCTGCTCGCCCCACGGCACCAGGAACAGACTGCGCTTGTCGCTGCGGACCGGGATGATGACGGCGATGTCGTTGCGTACCTTCTCCCACGGGATCGTCACGTGCACGCCCTTGGCCGGCCGGATCGAGTGGGGATCGCTGCCCTCGTCGAGAGCGCGCACCTCGTCGGCCCACACGCCCGCGGCGTTGACGACGCATCGGGCGGGCACGTGGATGAGCTCGTCGTCGGCGCGGACGGTCGCGCCGTTGGCTCGACCGTCCGGGTCGGTGGTGATGTCGACGACACCGCAGCGATTCACGATCACGGCGCCGCGTTGCGCTGCGGTACGGGCGACGGTCAGCGTGAGTCGGGCGTCGTCGGCGCCTGCGTCGTAGTAGAGGTAACCGGCACTGAGCTTGTCGAGATGTGTGGTGGGGAAGTGGCGTCCCGCCTCGTCGCCCGACACGCGCTTGTGCAGTTTGCCGATCCGCCATCCGCCGGTCAGGTCGTACATCCACATCGCGGAGCCGAGCGCCTTGGCCACCTTCTTCGACACCACACCGTCCTTGGTGAGGATCGGGATCATGAACGGCAGGACCTCCACGAGGTGGGGCGCATTGCGCATCAGCCGTCGTCGTTCACGCAGCGCCTCGTAGACCAGGCGAACGTCACCGTTCTGCAGGTAGCGCAGGCCGCCGTGGATCATCTTCGAGCTCTTCGACGACGTGCCGCTGGCGAAGTCGTCGCGCTCGACGAGCGCGGTACGCAGACCGCGTGCCGCGGCGTCGAGCGCAACGCCCACACCCGTGATCCCACCTCCGATGACGAGCACGTCGAACGGTTCACCATCGGGTCGGCCGGCGGCTCGCAATGCATCGAGCATGGCGCGCCGTTCGAAGGGTCGCAGCGGCGGTGACATGAGCGGGATGCTACGAGGTCCGGATCACAGAGGCGAAGGTCCCAATCTGCATCAGTTGTAAACTAACAACTCGTGCGTTGTAGAATGACCGACGTGAAATCGCCGACCGAGCTCGCCGAGGCCTTCCGGGCGAAGGGATTGAAGGTCACGCCGCAACGTCAGTTGCTGTTCACGCTGCTCGACGGCAACACCAGTCACCCGACCGCCGAAGGTCTCTACGCCCGAGCGAGTGAGCTGATGCCCGGCATCTCGCTGCGCACCGTCTACACCACGCTCACCGACCTCACCGACATGGGTGAGCTCCAGGCGGTGGCGATCGGATCGGGTGCCACACGATTCGACCCCAACATCGACGACCACCACCACGGCGTGTGTGGCACGTGTGGTTCGTTGACCGACCTCTACGTCGACGGAACAGACCAGCTGGTGGCCGACGGCCTCGACGGGTTCAGCACCACGTCCACCACGATCGTGTTCCACGGCACCTGTGCCACCTGCGCCGGCGCCGTCTAGATCACCCGGCAACATCAACCTCCACATCCGATCTTTCCAACCAACATCCCCAAACCAACATCAAGGAGACAACCCCATGGCTGACCTCAACGGCACCAAGACCCACGAGAACCTGAAGGAGGCGTTCGCCGGCGAGAGCCAGGCCAACCGCCGCTACCTGTGGTTCGCCCAGAAGGCCGACATCGAGGGCTACCCCGACTCCGCCGCGCTGTTCCGCTCGGTCGCCGAAGGCGAAACCGGCCACGCCCACGGCCACCTCGAGTACCTCGCCGAAGTCGGCGACCCCGCCTCGGGCGAGCCCATCGGCGACACCGAGCAGAACTTCAAGGCGTCGATCGCCGGCGAGACCTACGAGTACACCCAGATGTACCCGGGCTTCGCCAAGACCGCCCGCGAGGAGGGCTTCGACGAGATCGCCGACTGGTTCGAGACGCTCGCTCGCGCCGAGAAGAGCCACGCCGGTCGCTTCACGCAGGGCCTCGAGTCCATCAGCTGACACCACGAGTGAGCCCGGAAGCGGGCCCGCTGAATGCGGGAGGGGGTCGCCCCGCGGCCCCCTCCCGGCAAGCCCAGCCCCACCCGTTTCGCGCGGGTGCCAGTCGCGAGAAGAATTGGCACATGACGACCACGTACGACCCCAAGGATCCGGTGTACTTCGATGAGGCCGACGTCCGCGAAGAGCTGACGCGTGTCTACGACCTGTGCCACGGGTGCCGTCTGTGCTTCAAGTTCTGCACGTCGTTCCCGACGCTGTTCGAGATGATCGACAAGCACGAGGACCAGGACGCCGGTCGGCTCACCCCGGCCGAGCAGGACCAGGTCGTCGACGAGTGCTTCCAGTGCAAGCTCTGCTACGTCAACTGCCCGTACATCCCCGAGCTGCACGAGTGGAACCTCGACTTCCCCCGGCTGATGCTGCGCGCCGACGCCATGCAGTACGCCAACGGCATCAAGTCGTCGCGTGACAAGCGCGACCACGCGATGATGGGGCGCACCGACCTGCTCGGCAAGCTCGCGACCTCGACCGCCCCGTCGCCAACAAGGTCATCAATGCCGAACCCGGCTCAGGCGTGCGCAAAGCCGTCGAGAAGGTCACCGGCGTGTCGTCGGTGCGCCTGCTTCCGCCGTACGCCAGACAGCGCTTCTCGACCTGGTTCAAGAAGCGCCCGAAGTTGCGCATCACCAAGCGCTCAGGGCAAGGTGACGGTGTTCCCGACCTGCCTCGTCGAGTACCAGGAGCCCGGCATCGGCAAAGACCTCGTCAAGGTCTACGAGCGCAACGGCATCGAGTGCAAGCATCACCGACGGCCGGCTGCTGCGGCGCCCCTGGCTGCACTCGGGCAACGTCAAGGAGTTCACGAAGGTCGCGGAGAAGAACGTCAAGGCCCTGGCCGCCGAGGTACGCGCCGGCACCGACATCGTCGTGCCGCAGCCCACGTGCAGCTACATCCTCAAGAAGGACTATCTCGACTACGTCGGACGAGCGCCGCGACGCAGCAGCTCGTCGCCGAGCACACCTACGACGCTGCCGAGTACCTGATGAACGTGCACAAGGGCGACGACACGGCACTCGACACCGACTTCACCGGTGAGGTACCCGGCGAGATCACGTACCACACGCCGTGTCACCTGCGGGCCCAGAACATCGGCTTCAAGAGCCGCGACCTGATGAAGCTCACGGGCGCCAAGGTCAAGCTGGTCCAGCAGTGCTCGGGCATCGACGGCATGTGGGGCTTCCGCGCCGAGAACGACGACATCTCCGTCCCGATCGCCAAGAAGCTCGGCGAGCAGATCACCAAGGCCGGCGGCGACGCCGTCGCCGGCGACTGCCACCTCGCCAACACGGCCATCGTCGAACAGACCGGCCGTGAGGCCGGGCATCCGCTGCAGATCATCGCCCGGGCCTACGGCATTCCCGAAGAGTGATCCGCACGACCATGAGGAGCCCCGCCACCATGACTCGCAAGCTCACGCTCGCCGACATCGCCGACGTGCGCGCCTACGAGCGCGAACGCGACGAGTTCCGTGCCGCCGTCATCGAGCTCAAGCGCCGCCGGCGCATCTCGTTCGGCACGATCATCACGATGGTGTTCGAGAACCGCGACACGATGCGCCTCCAGATCCAGGAGATGGCCCGGGTCGAGAAGCTCGTCAGCGACGCCGACATCCAGGTCGAGCTCGACACCTACAACCCGATGATCCCCGAGCCGGGTCAACTGTGCGCCACCGTCTTCCTCGAACTCACGAGCGACGACCAGATGCGCGAGTGGCTGCCCAAGCTCGTCGGCATCGAGACAGTCGTTCGTGATCGTGCTCGCCGAACGGCGAGCGCGTGCGCATCGATCACCGAGGAGGCCCACGCCGGCCAGCTCACCCGTGACGAGATCACCGCCGCCGTGCACTACATCCGGTTCGAGTTCACCCCGGAGCAGGTCGAGGCGTTCGCCGCCGGCCCCGTCCGCATCGAGATCACGCACCCCGAGTACCTCGAGGCCGTCGAACTGAGCGACACGACCCACGCCGAACTGCTCCGCGACCTGGAGCCCTGACACGCGGTCGCCGATCAGGCCGGAAACAGGAATTTCACTGGCGCGGGCGTCGGCGGCGTTCTAGATTCCGGCCTCGACAACCGTCGTGGGGAATCGAGTCGCTGTGTCGCTACAGGAATTGAAATGGTGGGATCTCGGAGCGTGTCGGGGGCTCGACGCGTCGATGTTCTATCCCGACGACGACGAGAGCGCCGAGATCGCCAAGGCCGTGTGCGAGGGCTGTCAGGTGCGAGTCTCCTGCCTGGAACACGCCCTGTCGTTCCGGGAGAAGGCCGGCGTGTGGGGTGGGGCCACCGAGCGTGACCGGCGGCGGATGATCCGTCAACGCCGCCGCGTCTCCTGAACCCGCTTCACCGCGGCTGGACGCGGCACGTACGCTGCGGCCCATGTCGAGCCGCGAACCGTTCCACGACTGGCCAACCGTGATGTCGACGCTCGTCGCCGGTGGCGATCTCGACGCGGCGACGGCGGGATCCGTGATGACGACGATCCTCGCGCGGTGATGCCACGGCCGCTCAGATCGGGGGCTTCCTCGTCGCCCTGCGGGCGAAGGGAGAGAGCGTCGATGAACTCGCCGGGCTGCTGGAGGCGACGTTGCACGAGGCGACGTTCGTGCCGCTCACCGACGACGAACGTTCGAACTGCCTCGACATCGTGGGCACCGGGGGTGACGGATCGCACTCGGTCAACGTGTCGATGATGGCAGCACTGGTCGCCGCCGGCGCCGGAGCCCCCATCTGCAAGCACGGCAACCGATCGGCTTCGTCGAAGTGCGGCAGCGCCGACGTCCTCGAACTGCTCGGCGTCGCCATCGAGTTGCACGCCGATGGTGTCGCAGCGTGCGTCCGCGAAGCGGGCATCGGATTCTGTTTTGCACCGATGTTCCACCCGGCGTTCCGGTTCACCGGCCCGCCCCGGCGGGAGCTCGGCATCCCCACCACGTTCAACCTGCTCGGCCCGATGGCGAACCCGGGTCGAGTGAAGCGCCAACTGATCGGCGTCGCCGACCCCCGGTTCGCCGAGCCGATGATCGAGACCCTCGAACGGCAAGGTCTGACCGACGCGTGGGTGGTGCACGGCAACGGCATGGACGAGCTCACCACCACGGGACCATCACGGGTGCTCGCGCTCTCCGAGGGGACCATCACGGAGTTCTCGATCGACCCCGCCGACTACGGACTCGCCCCGGCAACCGCCGACGACCTCCGTGGCGGCGCTCCCGAGGAGAATGCCCTGGCCGTCAGGCGGGTGTTGGCGGGCGAGAAGGGGCCGCACCGCGACATCGTGGTGCTCAACGCGGGCGCCGGCCTGGTCGTGGCCGGACGTGTCGACGACGTCGGCGCCGGGATCGAGATGGCGGCAGCCGCGATCGACGAGGGTCACGCACAGGCCAGCCTCGACGCGTTGATCAGGGTGTCGCAAACCCAGGCAGCTCTGGCAGCCGATCGCTGATCGGGAACGTCCATTCGCCACTGCAGCGCACGGTGAGCTGCGCGGCGCGCTTGTCGCAGAACCGGGCCAGACACAGTGCCTCGTCGATCTGGTGGCGTGACAACACGCCGGTGCCGGACGTCTCCGCGGCGGCGACGGGCAGTGCCCGCGACACGCTCGCCGACTTCACCGCATCGACGAGTTGCGCCTGCTCGATCGTCCACGTCGACTCGCCGTAGGTGACCTCGGCTCGCCCGGCACTGCGGAGTGCCTCGACGAGATGGAAACGCTTCGCCGCACCGACGAGCGCCGTGACGCGGTCGCGCGACACTGGCGGCCTCCTCGAAGCGCTGCTGGTGTGCCAGTTGCATCATCTTGTCGTGGAGCAACTCGACCACGCGATGGGGATGTCCGCTGAGTGCGGCCGCCGCGTGTTCGACCGCTCGGGCGTACTCCGCTGCGTCGGCGGTGCCGGCGCACGGGCAGTGAGCCACGCCGAGTTGCGCAGCGCTGCACGCGGTGGCGTCGGGGTCCGGCGTGAAGTTCCGCCCGAGACGGGCCGAACAGCGCCGCAGCGGGACGGCGCTCTGGATCGCCTCGATCACCAGGTTCGCCATCGTCCGCGACGGCAGCGGTCCGAGGTGCAGGCCGGTGGCGGACGGGTTCTTCACGACCGAGAGGCGTGGCCACGGCGTGTCGACGTCGAGGCGGACGTAGCAGTAGCGGTCGACGCGTGTGCCGGCACGGTTGTAGCGGGGGAGGAGTCGGGCGATCAGCCGGCTCTCGATCACCTCCGCAGTGAGCGCGTCGGGCAGGTCGAGATGGGTGACCGACTGGGTCTCGCGCAGCATCGGGCCGACCTTGCGGCGATCCTCGCTGCCGAAGTACGAGCGGACCCGTTGGCGCAGGTTCGTGGCCTTGCCGACGTACAGCACGTCGTCGCGCTGGCCGCGGAACATGTACACCCCTGGCGTGCGGGGCAGGTCGGCGGTCATCTTCAGCTTGGCGGCCTGCGGGTGCCCGGCGAGCTTGGCGAGCGCCAGCAGGTCGTCGAGCCCGAGCACGCCGAGGCCCGACGCCCGCTCGATCAGCAGGTGGAGGAGGTCGGCGGTCGCCAGCGCGTCGTCGAGGGCGCGGTGGCTCGGCCGGTGGTCGAGCCGGAATCGCGAGGCGAGCGTGCCGAGCTTGCAGTCGGGGACCTCGTCGCGGACCAGTCGGCGGGCGAGGGCGACGGTGTCGACCACGGTGCCCGACAGCGGTGGACGGCCGTGGCGCTCGCAGGCGGCGTCGAGGAACCCGACGTCGAAGCCGACGTTGTGGCCCACGATCACGGCGTCGCCGACGAACTCGATGAGCGACGGCAGCACCGCGCCGATGCGCGGCGCAGCCGACACCAGCACGTCGGTGAGTCCGGTGAGCACGGTGATCTGCGGTGGGATCGCCCGGCCCGGGTTCACGAGCGTCTGGAAGGTGCCGAGACACTCGGCCGCCCTGCACCTTCACGGCACCGACCTCGGTGATCTGGTCGTCGTTGCGGTTGCCGCCCGTGGTCTCGAGGTCGATCACGCAGAACATGACCTCGTGGAGGGGTGTGCCGAGGTCGTCGAAGCTCCGCTGCTGGGCAACTCGGCGATCGAACGTGATGACATCCGGAGCATGAGAGCACGAACATGACGTACGCTGTCAAGAACGTGCGTTCGTGCAGTATTCTCCGGGTATGTCCGAGCCGCTCGACATCGAGCACCGTGACCTGCGCTCGGCGATCGAGTTCGCCGTGCTGGTCGCCGAGGAGGCCAACAAGGGCAAGCGATCGCTTCCGTTCCCCAAGGAACTCCGGGCGCAGTTCGGTGTCGCTCGAATCCCGACGGGCGCGCTTGGGCCGACTTCGCCGGGTCATCGAAGCCGACGACACGTTCCGTGCGCGCATTGCGGTCGGCGCCGTGCCCGAACTCGTCGATCCGATCGGGATCCTGTGGTTGCAGCGTCCGGCCGGGCTGGGAGGATCGGGTCCGAGACTGCTCGCTGTCCGAGCGGCCGAAGAGCGCGACGCCGACCTGCGGACCGCACTGAAGCGGGCGGAGAAGCGACGGGTGCCGCCGAACAGGTGGCGATCCGTTCGCAGGCCACGATCGTCGAGCAGCAGGCGACGCCTCGACTCGCTGCGGAACCACCTGACGAGGCTCGCGGCGACCTCGCGAGGCCGAGGAGGCCCTCGGCGAGTTGCGCACCGAACTCGTCGACGTGCGCAACGAGGCTCGACACGCCCGCGACCCCGAGGCGGCGCTTCGGGCGAAACTCGAGGCCGCGCGTACCACCTCAGCTAGATGCCGCTCCGGTGGGTACCGGTACCGTTCCTCAGCTGCTCCCGTCCCGTGTCGACATCGCCGAACTCGATGAGATCGCGCGAGGCTGCTCGGGCGACCTCGGCGACCGCGTCGAGGCGTTGGTGGCTTCCATGAGCCCGGCGACCGCATCATCGGATGTGCAAACCGAGCGTGTCACGGAACGCCGACGTCCTCTGCGGCTGCCGGGTGGGGTGATCGCCTCGTCGCGATCAGCAGCAGAGTTCCTGCTCAGAACGGATGCTGCTGTCGTCGTCGACGGGTACAACGTCGCCAAGCTGGGTTGGCCCGCCGACCGGCTCGACGAACAGCGCCGACGTCTGCT